>JAMWCD010000001.1 GCA_023818965.1 Candidatus Omnitrophota bacterium
ACTGTGTCCCTCCTTTCATCTTTAAAAATAAATATAGGGGAATAGGATACAGTATGGCATTTTTTTTGAGAAGTATTTTTTTGAGGAAACTATATAATTTCAGAGAGATTATTTTTGAGGAACGCCGTGCTCTTGACAGGTAATATTGGATTAAGTATAATACATAAATAAAAAAAATCAAGAATGTTTCTCAAAAAAATCTGAAACTTTTTTGAATTTTTTTCATCTAAAACAGAGGTAGTCCAGCAGTAAACAATCTGTAACAAGTGAGTCAATGTTTCTTTTAACAGGAGGAGGGTATGGCAGAATTCAAGATTAAACCCTTAGGAGATAGGGTAGTCGTAAAGCCAATGGAGCCCGAGGAAAAGACAAAGGGCGGTATAATCCTTCCTGATACAGCAAAGGAAAAACCCCAGGAAGGAAAAGTAGTGGCAGTAGGTAAAGGTAAACTGGATGAGGATGGAAAACCCATCAAAATGGAAGTGAAGGTCGGGGATATTGTTCTGTACGGTAAATATGCCGGCACAGAAGTTACTGTTGACAACGAAACATACATCATCCTCCGTGAGGAGGATATACTTGGTATTGTAGTAAAATAACAAATTTTGTTAGATAACAACAGGAGGGGAGATATGGCTAAACAGATGGTTTTCAGTGAAGAAGCAAGAAGAAAGATGCTTCGTGGAATGGAAATTGTTGCAGAGGCACTCAAGCCAACACTCGGTCCAAAGGGAAGATGCGCTGTTATTGAGAAAAAGTTTGGTTCTCCAACTGTTATCAATGATGGTGTAACAATAGCAAAGGAAATTGAACTTGAAGACCCTTATGAAAATCTTGGAGCACAACTACTAAGAGAAGTTGCTTCAAAAACAAATGATATTGCAGGTGATGGAACAACAACAGCGACATTGCTTGCTCTTGCTATTGCGAGAGAAGGGTTCAAGAATGTTGCTGCTGGAGCAAATCCTGTTCATTTGAGGCATGGAATTGAAAAGGCAGCAAAGGCAGTTGTTGAAAAACTTAAAAAGATGAGTAAGCCCACCAAAGATAAACAGGAAATTCAACAGGTTGCCACAATTGCAGCAGCCAATGACCATGAAATCGGAAAGATTATTGCTGATGCAATGGAAAAGGTTGGTAATGAAGGTGTTATTACTGTTGAAGAAGCAAAAGGTACAGAAACAGAATTGAAAGTTGTTGAAGGTATGCAGTTTGACCGCGGTTATCTTTCTCCATATTTTGTCACTGACTCTGAAAGAATGGAGGCAGTTCTTGAGGATGCTTATATTCTAATTCACGATAAGAAAATCTCAGCAATCAAGGATCTTCTTCCTCTGCTTGAGAAGATTGCCCAGAGTGGAAGACCTCTTCTTATTATTGCAGAAGAAGTTGAGGGAGAAGCCCTTGCTACACTGGTTGTTAACAAACTCAGAGGAACTCTTTCCTGCTGTGCTGTGAAAGCACCTGGCTTTGGAGACAGAAGAAAGGCAATGCTTGAGGATATAGCGATTCTCACAGGTGGCAAGGTGATTGCAGAAGAACTCGGAATGAAACTTGAAAATGTTGATATCAGCATGCTTGGTCGAGCCAAGAGGGTTATTGTTGATAAAGAAAATACAACAATTGTTGAAGGAGCAGGAAAGAAATCAGACATTGAAGGAAGAATTAACCAGATAAAGAAAGAGATTGAGAAATCAACATCTGACTATGATAAAGAAAAACTTCAGGAACGGCTTGCAAAGCTTGCTGGTGGCGTTGCAGTTGTCAATGTTGGTGCTCCAACTGAGGCAGATATGAAGGAGAGAAAGGCAAGAGTAGAAGATGCTTTGAGCGCCACAAGGGCAGCAGTCCAGGAAGGAATTATTCCTGGTGGTGGCGTGGCACTCTTAAGATGTCAGAGCGAAATTGAAAAAGTTACTTATGAAGACGAAGATGAGAAAACAGGTGGAAAAATTGTATTTAAGGCGCTTGAAGCACCTTTGAGACAGATTGCCGAAAATTCAGGTATGGATGGAGCAGTTGTTGTTGACAAGGTTCGCTCTTCTGATATTGAGAGTTTCGGATTTAATGCTGAAAAAGACCAGTTTGAAGATCTTGTCAAAGCAGGTATTATTGATCCGACAAAGGTAACAAGAACTGCTCTTGAAAATGCTGTCAGCGTTGCTGCACTTCTGCTTACGACTGAAACACTGATCACCGAAAAACCTGAAAAGAAAGAGAAAGCGCCTGCAGCACCGCCGTATCCTGAATATTAATACAGTGAATGAAAGCCCCGCCACTTTTGTGGCGGGGCATATTTTTCGCTATGGAAAGATGGCATATTTATGTTTCAGGTGAAGTTCAGGGAGTTGGATTTCGCTGGTATGCTACCAGTATTGCAAATGACTATGACGTAAAAGGTTGGGTAAGAAATTTACCTGATGGCAGGGTTGAGATAGTTGCAGAGGCAGAGCCACAGGAACTTGAAAAATTTGTTGAAATGATGAAAAGAAGTTATTTGGGACTCAACATTCACTACATAAATATTGAGAAAGAGCAGGCAACAGGAGAATTCAAAAATTTCAGAATACATTTCTTTTAACAATGTCAGCAGAAAAAAAATATAAAGACCTATCATCTGCAGGACTTGATGCGAAACTACCACAAATTGACTGGTTTAAAAATTTTCATAAAAATTACAAAATTACCATCGTAATACCTGAATACACTTCAGTTTGTCCAAAAACAGGCAACCCAGATTTTGGGACAATCACAATCGAGTATCAACCAGAGGACAGGATTATTGAACTGAAATCACTCAAAGAATATATTTTTGCTTACAGGAATCTTGGAATATTTTACGAAAATGCAGTAAACCGTATTCTTAAGGATATTGTCAAAAATATTAAACCTGTCTGGATTAAAGTAAAAGGAGAATTTACACCAAGAGGAGGAATTCACTCTATAATTGAAGCAACCTGGCCTGAAAAAATCAAATAATTTGTTTTTAACCTCCTTCATTTCAGTTGCAAAATCCCCATTTATTTTCCCCCTTTTCTAAATTTTTCCCTCTATTCTCCCCCTTTTATAAATTCCTTCGTCTATTCTCCCCCTTTCGTAAAGGGGGATTGAGGGGGATTTCATCTTCTAAACCCACCCCAACCCTCCTTTAAAAAAGGAGGGAGACCAGTGGGACAAAGGGGGGATTAAAAGGAGGGAGAAGAATATAATTTCCCCCTTTTTCAAAGGGGGACTAAGGGGGATTTATGGGAATTTCAGTTGAATGCATGATAAAATATTTTCGCTTGAAAATTTTTAAAAACCTAACAGGGAGGAAAAATGTACGGTAGATTTCTCTACAGGGGAAATGAAAGGGTTTATGGACTTGGATGGTTACCTGATTATCCTGATTTCAGGGACTATACACAGGACAATATTGAAGTAAAAAATATCCTTGGTAAAAAACAAAATAAAGTTTCTTTGCCTGCCTCTGTGGATTTAAGAGAATGGTGTTCACCTGTTGATGACCAGGGAATGCTTGGTTCCTGCACAGCACACGCAGGGGTAGGACTTATTGAATATTACGAGAAAAAGGCATTTGGAAAATTTATAAAAGCATCCAGATTATTTCTTTATAAGGTAACAAGAAACCTGATGAAGGCAAAAGGTGATACAGGGGCATTTTTAAGAACCACAATCGGAGCAATTGTTTTATTTGGTGTTCCACCTGAAGAATACTGGCAGTACACAGATGATGAAAAAAGGTTTGATGAAGAACCACCTGCCTTTTGTTATGCTTTTGCACAGAACTATCAGGCAATTACTTATTTCAGACACGATGCGCCTGGTGCAAGGAAAAATGATATTTTGGCAAGCATAAAAACACATCTTGCACAAGGTCATCCAGCAATGTTTGGATTTTCTGTTTACAGTTCAATAAGGGAATCTGAAAAAGATGGAAAAATTCCTTTTCCATCACAAGGAGAAAAATTTTTAGGAGGACACGCCATTGTTGCAGTTGGTTATAGTGATGGAATTGAAATAACAAATCCTTATAATGGAAATAAAACAGTTGGAGCATTGTTAATCAGAAACTCATGGGGAACGAAATGGGGAGAGAATGGTTATGGATGGCTTCCCTATGAATATGTTTTGAAAGGGCTGGCACAGGATTTCTGGTCAATTGTCAACAAAGAATGGATAGACACAGGCCAGTTCACCTGAGCCCGGAACAGGTTGGACTTGACAAAATTGTTAAAATAATTTAAAACATATTAAACAATGGAAAAAACAAAAGAGAAATTGATTGAGGCAGCAACAAATCTTGGTGAAGGTATAGGACTTAACAGGGCAGTATGTCAGATATATGCACTGTTATATCTTTCTGACCATCCATTGTCTCCCACTGAAATAGGAAAAATCCTTGGAATGAGTAAAGGCAATGTAAGCATAAATTTAAGAACACTTGAACAATGGGATGCAGTAAAAAAAATATGGAGAAAAGGGTATTCAAGGGCTCTTTACACTGCAAATGAAAATATTGAGGAAATTGTTCTGAACAAATTGAAAACAGGCATTGAAAAACGACTGAAATACATTAAGCCCATCATTTCTCTCGCAAAAGAAAACCCATCCCATTCTGACGAAAATTTTTCAGAAAAAATCAATCAGATTGAAAAACTTCTATCAAAGATTGAATTTTTCCTGGGTAATTTTGAGACAATAAAATCACTGATAACGAAATGAGAAATATTAAGTGTTATCTTTGCGGCGGTAAAGTGCAGGCAACAATTCAAAATGGTGTAAGGCATGGTAGCATGTTTAAAGTAAAAAAGTGTTTCAATTGCGGTCTTGTTTTTCTATACCCTGTCCCGGATGACAATCAATTGAATGATTATTACAGAAATAAATACAGGAAGGATTATTGTGATCCGCCTGCTGAGGAAAGATTTTATTCTGACATCCCTGAGGCAAAACTACGTTTGAAAAGAATAAAAAATGAATTAACAAAGAAAACCAAACTTCTTGAAATTGGATGTGGAACCGGAGCATTTTTGAAAACCATAAGTCCATATGTAAACAATGTTTTCGGAATTGAACCTGACGATGAATCAAGACAATGGATTAAAGAAAAACTGAATTTCGATGTTGTTTCTGATATTGAAAATCTTGATAAAGGAGAAAAATTCGATATGGTTGTAATGTTTCATGTCCTCGAGCATTTACCCGATCCTGTAAATTTCCTGAAAAAATTAAAAGAGATAATGAAGAAGCGTGCAAAACTTATTATCGAAGTGCCAAATGTCAATGATGCTTTGATTGCACTTTACCAGGTTAAAGAATTTTGTAAATTTTATTATCAAAGGGCACATCTTTACTATTTTTCAAGCCATACACTGAAAAAGGTTTTGAAAAAGGCAGGATTCAATAACTTTAAAGTCAACGGGATACAAAGGTATGATTTCAGCAATCATATCAGGTGGATGCTAACAGGAAAACCAGGTGGAAATGGTTACTATAACAGTGTATTTGGAAAAAAATTTAATGATGAATATGCAAGAATTCTTATTGAAAAAGGATATGCGGATACTCTGTGGGCAACTGTAATTGCGTAGGTGAGGGATATGATGAAAAGAATTTTATAAATCAAACGAAAAAAGGAGATTAAATGAAAGATCCATTTGCTTTCGCAATAGATTTGATTCAAAAAGAGCCATGGCCAATCGCAAGACACGTGATGATTATTGCTGAAATTGGAATTAATCACAATGGAGATATTAATATTGCAAAGAAACTCATTGATATGGCAAAAGGTGCAGGGTGTGATGCTGTGAAATTTCAAAAAAGGACCATTGATATTGTGTATACAAAGGAATTTCTTGATTCACCAAGAGAAAGCCCATGGGGTACAACGCAGAGAGCACAAAAGGAGGCACTTGAATTCGGTCAAAAAGAATATGAAGAAATAGATGATTATTGTAAAAAAGTCGGGATAGAATGGTTTGCTTCTGCCTGGGATACACAGAGTCAACTCTTTCTGCGGCAGTTTAATTTGAAGTATAATAAGATTGCATCAGCAATGTTAAAGCATATGGAACTTGTAAAAATGGTGGCAGAAGAAAGAAAACCAACATTTATTTCAACCGGCATGAGTACCTATGAGGATATTGATATTGTTGTTGATATATTCAGAAAACATGATTGTCCTTTTGTTCTCATGCATTGTGTTTCTGAATATCCGGCACCAGAACATATTCTAAATCTCCGTTGTATTGTGGAACTGTACAAAAGATATAAATGTCCTGTTGGCTACAGCGGGCATGAAGTTACGATGATTCCAGGTGTCATTGCAGCAATGATGGGTGCATGCGCTGTTGAACGTCATATTACACTTGACAGGGCAATGTATGGTTCTGACCAGGCAGCATCGCTTGAAAAACGGGGACTCGAACTCCTTGTTAGCTATATCAGAACAATTCCTGTTGTTCTTGGAGATGGCGTGAAAAAAATAACACCTGGAGAGACAAAAATTGCAGAAAAATTAAGATATTATCTTGGTCCTCTTTATGGACCAGGAGAGAACAAATGACCAACAGCAAAGACATTGTGGCAATTATTCCGGCACGGGGTGGCTCCAAAGGCATCCCAAAGAAAAATATAATGAATTTTTGCGGTAAGCCATTAATTGTATGGACCATTGAACAGGCAAGGGAAAGTAGAATGATAGGTGATGTTTATGTTAGTTCTGACGATTACGAAATTTTAAAAATTTCAGAAGATGCAGGAGCAAAGGGTATAAGAAGACCAGTGGAACTGGCAACTGATACAGCAACGTCAGAACAGGCTCTCTTACACGCAATCAGTGAGATTGAAAAGCATAAAAAAATTGATGTTGTTGTTTTTCTTCAGGCAACATCGCCTGTAAGAGAACCTGCTGATATAGATTCGGCAATAGAATTGTTTTTTACACAACAGGCTGATTCCCTTTTTTCAGCCAGCATTGCTGATGATTTGTGCTTATGGGAGATTTCTGATGGAGAGTTGAAAAGTGTAACCTATGATTATAAAAACAGGTCAAGAAGACAGGATAGAAAACCATACTATCTTGAAAATGGCTCAATTTATATTTTCAAACCAGAAATTCTTAAAAGATACAATAACAGGCTTGGTGGTAAAATTATAATGTATATTATGCCTTTCTGGAAATCATTTGAAATTGACACATTTGAAAGTTTTGAACTTGTTATGAGTTTGTTTATGTATATGTGCGGGCATAGGCAACATTGCTTTAATGGAAAAGAAAATAGAAATAAACTCAAATGATCATCACGACTTTGTTAAAGGAATGTTTGATTTAAAAAGGTGATATGAGATGAATCAAAGGATTGTCTATTTGAACGGAGAATTTGTTCCTGAGAAGGACGCAAAGATTTCAATATATGATTCAGCATTGATGTTCGGGGATATGGTGTTTGAAATGACCCGATCATTTAACAAAAAGCAATTTAAACTCAGGGAGCATCTTGAAAGATTGTTTGCAGGTATTCGCATATTGAGAATTCCCTTAGATATGACAATAGAGGACCTTGAGGTTATATGTTATCAGGTAATAGAAAAAAATGAACCTCTTTTTACCCGAACTGATGAGCACCGTCTAATGATAAATGTCAGCAGAGGTCCTCTTGCGATATATGCACATGTTTTTGGTGGTAAGATTCAACCGACACTTGTTGTTGCAGATTTTCCATTGAAATGGACAGTGGTCGGTATGGGTAAATTGTATGATACAGGAGTTAATGCAGTGATACCTTCACAGAGGGCAGTTCCCTCATACCTGATAGACCCAAAGATAAAAAATAGAAGCAGAATATACTATCAAATGGCAAATATAGAAGTTTCTCAATATAAAGGCGACAGAAACTGGGCTTTGCTTCTTGATCCTGATGGTTTTATTGCCGAAGGTACAGGCGATAACTTTTTTATTGTGAAGAACAGAACAATTTATACCCCTGAAGGAAGAAATATTTTACGGGGCATCAGCAGGCAATATATTTTTGAACTTGCGAAACAATTGAATTTAGTTTGTCTTGAAAAAAATTTGGAAGTTTATGATGTTTATACTGCTGATGAGGCTTTCTACACCGCAACTCCTTTTTGTATAATGCCCTGTACCAGTATAAACAATGTTCCAATTGGCGACGGAAAGGTTGGTGAAATAACAAAACTTCTTCTCAAAAAATGGAGTGAAAATGTCGGGGTAGACATTGTGGAACAGATAAAATTATTTAATAAAGAACTTGAGAAAGTTGAAGGACCAACTCCTTACCAGTTCAAATAAAATGGAAAAATATAATAGATGTTTGAACGGGTTGTTATCAATCAATATTGAGTTGACCAGCAGGTGTAATAAGGCATGCTGGATGTGTGGCAGACGAAGGGTTGAAAAGGAAATGCCAGAAAGGGCAATTGCCTATGGGGATATGGATTTTGAGTTATTGAAAGAGATTGAAAAACAAATACCGTATGGAATTGTTGTTCAGTTCCATAAGGATGGTGAGGCATTATTGTATCCAAGATTTGGAGATGCTGCCCGTCTTTTTGAAGGCAGGATTAGAAATATTGTAACCAATGGGAAATTGCTTGTTGAAAAAGCTGACGAAATCATTGATAATCTTGAAACAATTTCTGTTTCCATAGTTGAGAATGACCCAGAAGCAGAAGAGCAACTTGAAATAATTAAAAAATTTCTTGAAATCAAAGGAAACAGGAATCCCGCCACTTCATTAAGGTTTGTGGGTGATATTGATGAATCAAAATATGCATCACTTGGTTTGCTTATTGTAAGAAGACAGCTTCATTCTCCATTTGGTTCGTTTGCTTATAAGAAGAAGCCCCCAACGATTCCTGAAATAGGCATTTGCATGGATTTTTTGAGTCATCCAACAATCAGCAGAGAAGGTGATTTCAGTATTTGCGTTCGTTTTGACCCTGAAAAACTCGGTGTTATCGGAAATGTAAAAGAGCAGACAATTTATCAACTGTGGAATAGCGAAATCAGAAAACAATGGCTTCAGTATCATATTGAAGGAAGAAGAGATAAGATTCCATTGTGTTCAAAATGTGAATACTGGGGCGTTCCAACATCAGGATTGTAAACATTCCAGATGAAAGTTCTTCTTGTTAATGTTCCTTCGAGGGCTTATGACAGGACGCCACCACTTGGTCTTTTCTATGTTGCAGGAATCCTTGACAGGCAATCGCACCAGGTTAAAATTGTTGATATTTATTTGAAGGATGCCTCTTTAAAATCATTCAGTCCATCATTTATTGATGATGAAATAAATTCGTTCATGCCTGATATTATAGGTTTCGGTGGGATAGTAACATCTTATTCAAGAGCAAAAATCCTTTCCTGCCATATAAGGAAAAAATTTCCAGGTATTATTAAAATTGCAGGTGGTCCACTTGCATCTGTTTCACCATTACTTGTTGAAAAAGCAGGTATTGATGTTGTGTTTCACGGTGAATGTGAATTGAGTTTACCTGCATGGCTTCAGTGCATTGAAAATAAAAAACCATTTGGTGAAATAAAAGGGATATCTTTTTTGCGTGATGGTAAGGCAGTGAGAAATCAGAATATGGAACAGGTGAAAAACCTTGATACAATTCCATTTCCTCCTTATGAAAAAATTGTCAGTTATGCTCCATACATCAATGAATCTGCGCCGGCAAGAATTTCAGAAGTTGCAAAAACTGCATACAATTATCCTGAGGTTATAAGGAATTTTTCTAAAAGAATTAAGAATAACCCACGTTATATTGAATTTATTTCAAAGAGGGGTTGTACCCATAAATGTTTTTTCTGTTACAGACATGTGCAGGGCATCAGGAGTCATAGTGTGGATTATGTTATAGAGCATATGAAATTGCTACGTTCCCTTTATAACATCGGTGGATTTTATTTTGCTGATGAACTTTTCAACCATAATAAACAATGGGTTATGGAATTGTGTGAAAAAATAAAAAAATATTTTCCTGACATTTTCTTTATCGTCTGCGGTGCAAGGGTTGACATGATGGATTCTGAAATGCTTGATGCCTTGAAAGAAAGCGGTTGTATTGAAATCAGTTATGGTCAGGAGTCAGGCGCAGATACTGTCTTAAATGAGTATCAAAAGGCAGTTACTGTTGAACAGAATTTTGAGGTAACCCGTTTGACCCTTGAAAAAGGAATATTTTCTCCTGTTCAACTTGTGATCGGTTCTCCTTCAGAAAGTCCTGAAACAGTGAAACAGACAATAAAATTTTTGAAAAAATTGAAGGTTTATACTGCCTCCATCAACTATCTCCTTCCATTGCCTGAAACACCTTCCTGGCAGTATGCGATGTCCCATAATTTAATCAAAGACATTGAAAGATACCTTGAAGATGTTGTTGAATTCGGAGCAGGTTATCCTTACGTCAATCTTACAAAGTACCCGGAAAAAACTTTTAGTACATGGGTTGGGATGATCGGTGTGAAATTGAATGCCCTGTACTGGAAAAGAAAAAGAAAATGGATAAGATTTTTCATTGAAGACATTAAATTTTTTATCCTCTGGAGGTTTCCATCTTTTTACAAACTTCTTTCAAGATTGAAGAAATTTATAAAGAGGGGTTTTTGAAATGATTGATTTTTCTGAATCCATGTTAAGAGATAAACTGAAAGAACCTTTGCATCACTTCCTGGGTCCACGAATTCCTGAAAATGCAACAATTGGATTGTGCACATCAGAAAAAGAAGTAATTTTTATGAAAGAAAAATATGGTTCAGGTATTGATGTTTTGATAGCATTGACACCTCAGGCAATATATCAGTGTTATGTGATGAAAATACCTTATTATAAAATTGAGGATTTTTTTGATGTTAATTTCTTTGTCATTGCGGATGAGTGGATGCTGAAAATTGAAAAAAAATGGATTGATGAAATTGACTCTTATTTGATGAAAAATTTTACACCTTTTGAAAAATATGATTTTAAACCAGGTTTTCTGTATTTTTTCTTTCTTAAGGTGATGTATGACATGGTATTCAGGGCTGCGATTGGTCTTGCCCACCTTCTTTTATCCTGCAAACCTGAAAGGATTGTTTATTTCGGTTCTGACAAATTTTCAATAACGGATACTCTTTTTTTTAATGAATCTGTCTACAAGATAATTCTTCCTGCTTTTGCAAAGACGTATGATGTGACCTTAGAACCATTATCTCCGATAGAGAAAAAAACAGTTGAAATTTTTAAAAAAGAAAAATTCCTGAGGATATTGAAACAGATCGTCAAAAAAGTGATAAATGCAGCAGGGAAAAGAAAAATGGAATTCCATAAGCCGTACATATTATATAAACCAGGTTACGATGTTGACTTTGTTATTAAATTTTCAGACGAATTTTTCTTTAAAAACTTTTCGGTCATTTTCCCTTTTATCAGTAAACTGAAAATTGAAAGTGGTCTGGTTTTTCCATCATATGAAATATGGGGAAAAATACGTTCTGAAAAATTTTTCAAAGATCCATTTGTCTGGTTCGGAGTTGATTTATTTACTTCTGTCGAAAAACATCTTTATTACTGGATGACAAAAATTATTCCTGAAATGTGGATAGCATTTTTGAAACTGAATAAATTTTTAATGTTTCACAGACCACAGTGTGTTTTTTTATTTGCTCCATTGGAAATCAAAGATTTTGCACTTATTCAATCATCACGATGTCTTAAAATTCCTGTAATTTTTTATCAGCATGGGGGTTTTGAGGGATACTGTGAATATACAGTATATGATATGACAGATTTAAGGCAATGTGATTATAGATTTGTTTATGGACAGGGTGTTGCGAATTATTTTAATTACAGGAAGTCGCTTTACACTGAGAAAATGGCACACATTATTCCTGTTGGTTCGGCAAAAATTGATGCATTAAAAAATAAAAAAGTCAATAAGGAAAAAATTTATGAACATCTTGGCATTGAAAAAAGTAAAAAAATCATTTTTTACATTCCGACAAGTTACCAGTATCACTGGTATATGTCAAGGGAAGCATATCTTGGTTGTATGTATTTCGAAATGCTCGTTGAAATTTCAAAATTATTTTCTGAATTTCCTGATGTTCAATTTATTTATAAGCCATTTCCTGAATCACCCCCTGACCCTGCTGTGGAAATTTTTCAAAGGCATTGCCCGAACTGTAAAATAACCAGAGAATATTCAGTTTATGAAATTGCATCAATAAGTGATGGCATTGTTGTTGACCTTCCATCAACAGCATTACTGGAAGTCCTGCTGACTGATAAACCCATCATCGTTTTTTCTGACAAAAGATTTATATGTCTTCTTGCCGAGGCAAAAGAGATTCTTTCAAAAAGGGCGATTATTGAAGAAGAAATTACGGGTTTTTTCAATTCTCTCAGACAATTTGTTTCATCTGATCTGAAGAGTTTAAAAAATTATGACAGGACATTTCTAAGAGAGTACGGAACATTTCTTGACGATGGAAAAAGTGCTGAAAGAGCACTTAAAAAAATAAAGGAAATTACTGGAAAACAAAATGCCTGAAGATTCATTGAAAAAGAGATATTTTTATAAACTTTCTGTGACCCTTGCTGGTTATGCAATGGGCTTGATTACAATGGGAATTATTCCCCGTGGGCTTGGACCAAAGGCATTCGGGGATTTTAATTTTATCACAAATTTTTTCTCTCAAATTGTAAGTTTTCTTGATATGGGTAGTTCAACTGCATTCCTCACAAAACTTTCACAGAGACAGGAAGAAAAAGGAATTTTTGTTTTTTATCTTTATTTTGCGCTTGTGATTACTGCTTTTGTGATGTTTTTTGTCATAATTTCCCGGTTATTCTCCCTGCATATGAAATTCTGGCCAGGTCAGTCAATGTTTTTTGTGTACTGTGGTGTGATATGGGCAATTATGAACTGGCTGGCTAATGTTTTAAATCAGGCAACTGATGCCTATGGATTGACTGTTGCAGCAGAAATGAAAAAACTGTATCAGAAATTGTTCAGCGTTATTGTCATTGTCGTTCTTTTCTACTTAAATCTTATAAATCTGAAAACATTTTTTCTTTACCAGTATTTCATTCAAATTTTTCTTGTAGCATCGTTTTTAGTCGTTCTCAGAGATGCAGGAAAATTACCATCACAATGGAATCTTTCCATCCAGGCACGAAATTTTTACGTTAAGGAATTTGTTCAGTATTGCCATCCATTGTTTTTTTATTCCCTTGTCAGTTTATTGACAGGTATTTTTGACCGATGGATTTTGCAGTATTTTGGCGGAAGTGTTCAACAGGGTTTTTATGGTTTAGGGTTTCAAATTTGTTCACTGTGTATGCTCTTCACATCTTCCCTGACCCCACTATTTATAAGAGAGTTTGCTATTGCATATGCAAGGAATGACAGGGATAGAATGGCTTTTCTCTTCCGCAGATACATTCCACTGTTTTATGTTATCACTGCATATTTTTCATGTTTTGCAGCCACAAATGCTGATAGAGTGATAATGATTCTTGCAGGTCCTCAATATCAATTTGCCCTGATTCCTGTGATTTTGATGTGCCTTTTTCCGATTCATTCAACCTATGGACAATTGAGTAATTCTGTATTTCTTGCGACAGACCAGACAAAACTGTACAGGAATATTGGTGTTCCTTTTATGATTTTTGGGGTTCCACTGACATACATTTTCATTGCTCCACATCATAAATTTGGTTTAGAAATGGGAGCCACAGGGCTTGCAATAAAAATGCTTTTATTCCAGTTCCTTCATGTTAACATCTGCCTTTATTTCAATGCAAGATATTTAAAAATTTCATTTTTCAGATATCTTGTACATCAGATTCTTTCGGTCCTGGTCATCGGTATTATTGCAATTTTCTCAAGATTTGCAATGGAAAAAATTATTCCTGGATTTCATTTTATTGTAAAACTTGTTTTTAATGGAATACTGTATTCAGGAATTCTTGCTTTTCTTGCTTACTTTTATCCAAGGATATTTGGTTTAAAACAGGATGATATTGGCATGATATATACAATCGTGCGGAGGGGACTTGACAAAACAAAATAATTATGTTTTAATTGTTTAAAACAAATTAAACAAATGAATGCCGCAATAATATTTGCAAAGGGTTCAGAGAAAGGGAAAAGAAATATCAACCTGTATCTTGTTGATGGAAAGCCATTGATTTATTACTCAATAAAGGCAGCCCTTGATACAGTCAGTATACAGTCAGTTTTTGTTTCAACTGATGATGAGGAAATTTCACACATTGCGGGTGGATTTTCCTGCAGGATTATCAGAAGAAAGATTTCAACTGACCATGATGGAATGGGACCAGCAATTGTTGAGGCAGTAAATCAAATTAATGAAAGAAATGAATTTGAAAACATTGTGCTTTTGTCAGGAAACACAGCAATGGTCAATAGCCATCTTATTGAGAAAGCCCTTGATGTTTTGAAAAAGAAAAATGATGTTAGTTCAGTCATTTCTGTCTGGAAGGCAAAGCATGATCATCCAAATTTTGCATTGATTAAAAAAAATAATACTGTTTCACCACTACTTGATAAACCAATTCCAGATGATGTTTATTTTTACGATGGTTCTGTTTGTGCCATCAGGAGTAAAATTATCAATCACAGATGCTTCAATTTCAGAAACTGGTGGGCATATCTTCCTGATTGCGTTTTCCTTGTAAGACCCTGGCCTACAGGAAGGGATGTTCACGATAGTTATGGGCTTGCCCTTGCAAGATGGTGGATTGAAAATGCGTTGATTGATGTCAGCGAGGAACTATGAAAAAAATAAGAGTACTTGTTTCAACTCATCCATTTGCAAAATCAAATCCAGTTGCTGCTGAGTTGATTCTGCAGCAGGGATGGGAACTTGAATTCAATCCATATGGAAGAAAAATAACTCCATCTGAGTTGAAAATGTTATTGCCTGAAGTTGATGCCCTGATAGCAGGGACAGAGAGAATTGATGCAGAGGTTCTTGAATATGCTGCTGACTTAAAACTGATTTCGAGGGTTGGAATCGGAGTTGACAATATTGACTGGAATGAAATTAAAAAGCGTGGTATTGAGGTTGCATATACGCCTGATGCACCAAGTTTATCAGTTGCAGAATTAACCCTGAGTTTAATGATAAACCTGTTGAGGGGAATTCACATTGCTGACATTGAAATGCACAAAAAAAACTGGAAGAGGGTTACTGGATATGAACTTACAAATAAGACAATCGGTATTATTGGCATGGGAAGGGTAGGGAAAAATGTTGTGAAACTTTTACAACCATTTCATTGCAAAATCCTTTTTAATGATATTAAACCTGATTTTGAGTTTATAGAAAAATACAAATTGAAACTGGTGGAAAAGGAAGAGATTTATAAAAATGCGATGATTGTGAGTTTTCATGTTCCATTAACACCAGATACACATCTGATGGTTAATGAAAAAGTTTTTCAATCAATGAGACACGATGCATACCTTATTAACACTTCAAGAGGCCAGATTGTTGATGAAGAATGTCTTTATAATGCCTTGAAAAATAACCAAATTGCAGGTGCTGCCATTGATGTTTATTCAGAAGAACCATATCACGGCAAGCTTACAGGACTACCTAACATTATACTGACCTGTCATATGGGTTCCTGTACAGAAGAAAGCAGATCTGCTATGGAAATTGGTGCTGCAGAAGCGGTTGTTGATTTTTTCAATGGACGACCATTAAAAAACAGGGTACCGGATGAGATGAGGATTTCTATATGAAAAAACAACCTTTTATCAGTGTTAATGCAAACATTCATTTTCTCTATATGACAAAGCAGGAAGAACAAAGTCCTGTGTATCAGGAATACAGGAAAAAATGGTATCAGAACCCTGAAACTTTTACTGCTGGCAGTTTTCCATTACATCTTGACATAGAATCAACAAGTTTGTGCAATTTGAACTGTCCTTTTTGCTCATTCAAATCAGTTCATCGTGGGTGGAAAAGAGGAAATATGGAGTGGAACCTTTATAAAAAAATTATTGATGAAGGGAAAGAGCACCGTCTTTATTCAATAAAATTAAGTTTACGGGGGGAACCTCTTTTGCATCCTGAAATTTTTAAAATGATTGAATATGCCAGAAAAAGTGGAGTGATTGATATTTATTTTAATACCAATGCAGTGCTACTTGATGAACAAAAGGCAGATGCCATCATTAATTCACAGGTCAATAGAATTTCAATTTCTTTTGAGGGCTACGAAAAAAATCTTTATGAAAAAAACAGGATTGGAGCACGTTTTGAAGATGTTGTAAAAAATATAGAAACACTTGTGAATAAAAGGAACAGAAAAAACACGAAATACCCGAGAATTAGAATTCAAACTGTTCTTATTCCTGAAATGGAAAACATCCTTGAACAGTATAAAAATTTCTGGATGGAAAAAGGTGTGGATGAAATCGCATACCTTGATCTTGAAAAAGAACCTGAGAATAATGAAGATTTAAGTTATCCATGGGTTTGTCCACAATTATGGCAGAGAATGACCATATGGTATGATGGAACATTACTGCCCTGTGTTCATGATACTTATGGAATTATGCGAATTGGCAATGTTTCAGAAATAAATATTGCAGATGCCTGGCACAGTACAGTTGAAAATGGTTACCGGCTTATTCATCAGTCCGGCTATGGTGAAACCCTTTATTCATGCAGAATATGTCCGTTAAGGGCAGGACAGGTAAGAAGAATTAAAAAGGAGATATGCCATGATACCAGCACTATTAATAGGTAGGGAAGGAAGTTCAGGATTTCCAGGGAAAAACATATATATTGTTGTTGGAAGGCATATGATGGAGTATCCTTTACTCGCCGCAAAACATTCAAAATATGTTGATGAAATCTATATTTCAACTGACTCAAAAAAAATCAAGGAAATTGGCAGTAAATATGGAACAAAAATTATTGAAAGACCTCCAGAATTATGCACAAATCAGGCACTTGGTGAAGATGTTTTTGCTCATGGCTACAGGTATATCAGGGACACTTCAGGAAAACCAATTGAACTTGTGGTGCTATTGTTTTGCAATGCACCAACTGTTCTGGCAAAGACAATAGATGAGGCAATTGAACTATTAAGAAAAAATCCTGAAGCAGATTCTGCTGTAAGTGTTTCAATTTACAATATGTGGAGTCCTCTAAGAGCAAGAAAACTTGGAAAGGATGGTTTTTTGTATCCATTTGTTCCATTTGAAGTTTTTGGAGATGTGAGCAAACTCAGTTGCGACAGAGATTCTCAGGGAGATGTTTATTTTGCTGATATGGGAGTTTCTGTTGTAAGACCCCATTGCCTTGAAAATCTTAAAGAGGGACTTTTACCGCAAAGATGGATGGGAAAGAAAATATTACCGGTTCTCCAGTGGGGAGGACTTGATGTTGATTTCAAATGGCAGATTCCACTTGTTGAATACTGGTTAAAAGAACATGGTTTTACAGAAACAAGAACCCCGTATGAATAAGAGAAATTTTGTAGAATTGCAGGGAAAAAAAGTTTTGGTCACCGGTGCGACCGGTGGGATAGGTTCAGCGATAGCAAGGAATTTTGGTAAACAAGGAGCAATTGTCGGCATACATTTTTATAAAAATGAAGAAAGGGCTGAGATGTTATCAAGAGAAATTAAAGAAGAAGGAGGACAACCAATTATACTGCAAGCTGACCTTACTATAGAAAAAGAAATTCTTGACCTTGTGGGATTATTTTATCAAAAAACAGGAGGTATTGATATTGTCGTTAACAATGCCGGCGGAATTGCTGACCTTGTTCATTTCGAAAAAATTACCCCAGCAGAGTGGGATGGAATAATTTCGCTTAACCTTAAAGCACCATTTTTTATAATGAGAGAATCATTTCTGCGAATGAAAGCACAAAAAAAAGGAAGGATTATTAATATCAGTTCCGTGGCAGCAAAATATGGCGGTTCTGAATGGAGTGTCCCCTATGGAGTGGCGAAGGCAGGGATCGAAAACCTTACCGTATTTTTCTCCCGAGTGGGTGCACAATACAATATCTTGGTGAATTGTGTTAGACCAGGTGTAATAGATACAGAGTTCCAGAGAAGAATTAGAACGGATGAGCAATTGAAAAACAGAATATCCTTAATTCCTTTGAAAAGGATGGGAACACCTGATGATGTTGCTATGATGGTGTTATTTCTTGCTTCAGACGCAGGTTCTTTTATTACAGGTCAGATTATTTCAGTATCAGGTGGAGAATGAAAAAAGTTAAAAAAATTTTTGGGGGTGTGGTTTCTCGCCTGTTTATGTTTCTAAAGGAATTGTCGCTGGATGTGGCATTAAGACAGCAACGACTGGACGCTCTTGCTGTCAGGTTATCGAATATCGTAAAGGATATTTCTAATCAATATACAGGGGTTGTTCTCACCGATAGTTTACAGTTAAAGTGTACAAGATATCTTCATGCTTTTCAAATTTCTCTAGTAAACGATATTCTTCCTGAACTTGAAAACCCGTTAATTATAGATATAGGGGATTCAGCAGGTACCCACATTCTTTATATTAAATCCATCTACAGGGACAAAAGGATAAAGGCTATAAGTGTTAATCTTGATAAAATGGCAGTTGAAAGAATAAAAAAGTTGGGACTCGAGGCGCTGGTATGTCGTGCTGAAGATCTTCCGAATCTTGGTATTAAACCCGATGTTTTTCTTTGTTTTGAAGTCCTTGAGCACATGTCCGACCCGGTCAGATTTCTTCATTCCCTAGCCACTGTTGGAGCAAAATATATTATCATTACTGTTCCTTTTGTCAGACGAAGCCGTGTAGGCTTTCAGCATATTCGTACAAAAACAAGGAAAATGGCGACCGCAGAGAATATGCACATATTTGAGCTTTGCCCTGAGGATTGGAAGCTTCTTATGATGCATTCTGGATGGAAAGTAGTGAAGGAAAAAATATATCTGCAGGAGCCACGATGGCATCCTCTATACTTCACTTCCATTTTATGGAGGAAATACGATTTTGAAGGATATTACGGAGTAATTTTACGGCCAGATTTTGAATGGGAACGTTTATACAGGGATTGGTGACTCAGTGAACAAAAAAAATTCTTCTGTATATGGACGAGAGTACTAATTATAAGAATTTGAACGCGTTATTGAATTCTTTAAACGATGAAGACAAAGTTATTATTTGCTACACCGGCATAGTGATGAAACAGTATGTGAGGGAAAAACTTGGGGAATTTTATGGTGAGATGATTTTCTATCCATTTGCAAAGGAATATAGAGAAACCTCTTTTCGGTTAAGAAATGAATATGTGAAATTTGTTTCAATACTTGGTGAAAAATTGGTAAGTAAAGGGAGAAACTTAAAAACGTATTTCAAAATTCCTTTTAGAGACGTATCCGCTTGGTGGTTTAGCCTTATCGCGGAGAAGAATCCAATGAAATCGATGTCCATCGTAACTTTTTATCAACTTGTTACAGTGATCAATGCTATCGAAAAAAATGGGTGTAATTCAGTATTTCTTATGGTGGACAACCCTGGGTTGTCCTTGTGTCTGAAAAAATACTCAAAAGACGACCATATCGCTTTTTACTCCAAGCGTTTCACACTATTGAAGTATGAAATGCTTGTTGCTATGGGCACTACCATGTCTGCAATATACCGTTTCGTCCAGATACTCAAGAGGTCTATTATTCTGAGAAGAAGATTAAGAAGTTTTTCTTGTACACGGAGGCTGGCGATAACCGAACCAAACTATATTTTTGTTACCTATTTTCCGCAAGTGGATAAGGAAGCAATCAAAAAAGGGATGTTCATAAATAAATACTTTGGACCACTTCAGGGTGGTCTTGAACAAAAATACAAAGAAAAAATCGCGTGGATATTACTGCAGGAACAAACATTTGAATATAATGAAAATTCTGGAATATCTCTGACTGAAAAACTAAATCACGCTGGTTATAAACTGTTTTTTTTGGGAAGAATTTCTTTCTCCCATGGATTTTCTTATGGCAATTTTATGCCATGCATTACTTGCGATTAGATTTATTACAATAAAATAAATGACATCGTTTATGAGAGATGTCTCCAGAGTGAAGAATGACAAAACCTGGTAATGATTTTCCTGAAGCAAACAGGGTTGAGATTATTCTTGTGCATTCGGAAAGGGCTGATTTTTCTTATGAGAAAGCCCAAGCTGACCAGTTATTGAATTGGATTTTTCTTGGACGTTCATATATTGAATTAATCAGGTGGGAGAAAATTCTTAAAAATTTCAAAAGAATTCAAACAGGTAAATTACTTGATGAAATTGCTTTTTCTTTGAAAGATTGTTATGTTTTGTGGAGTGCTTCTTTTGCAGAAAAATATAAAAATGATATTTCATGGTGGACTTCAAGGGTATGGGAAAGAAATACGATGGTTTCATCAATTTTTTTACACCTGTGCTATGTAAAACTTCTTGAGAAGATTGTTCAGGATTTTGAAGGAGAGAAATTGCTTGTTGTGTGCGAGAGTTCTTTTCTTATGTCAACTTTACATCGTCATTTTAAACAAAAAGGTTTTCATGTTGTTTTATCTGATGATTTTTATTTCTATCACTGTAAGGAGAAATTTATTTTGGTTTTTCGCTTTATCAAGAATTTTTTGAAAGGAATTAAAGGACTTCTTACACGATGGGTTTTTGCAAAAACAACAAAAAGATATGCTAAAAATCAATGGCATGGTTCTGATAGA
This sequence comes from Candidatus Omnitrophota bacterium, assembly GCA_023818965.1. Lineage (GTDB taxonomy): Bacteria > Ratteibacteria > UBA8468 > B48-G9 > DTJG01 > DTJG01. The sequence continues at coordinate 20,768 of JAMWCD010000001.1, forward strand.
AACTGGATTATTATTCATACATGCATTGATGATGGTTGTTTCGGTAAAGATGGAAAATTTTATGATAGGTATTTCCCTGGTTTATATGATTGGCTTGAGAACAATGGGTTTGGTGTTGCGATAATTCCATGGATTTACAATGTTACAATGCCATTGAAAAATGTGTACAGATGGTTCAGGGAAAATGAAAAGTTATTTTTAATTCCTGAAGATTTTTATAGGATTTCGGATTATTTCTGGGCATTTTTCCAATTTTTCAGAAGGAATTTTAGAGTTATGAATACCCAGTTCATTGAAGACATGGATATCACAATGTTTATAAAGGAAGAAAAAATTCGACAGATAATGGAATTTGAGACAATAAATTTTTTGCTCTATTATCGTTTGTTCAGAAGATTGAAAAAAAAGAATTTTCAATTGAGGCAGTTGATTGATACCTTTGAGAATATGATTACAGAAAAATCTCAAATTATGAGTATAAAGAAGTATTTCCCTGAAGCAAGCATAACCGGTTATCAGCACGCCTTAATCCTGACATTACTTCTTTCATATCAAGCAACAAAGAAAGAACATCATACTGGCCCATATCCTGATATTATTATTTCCTGCAGTGAATGGACGAAAAAAATTCTGGTTGATAATGGTTTTGATAGTTCAAGAATTTTAGAAGGTCCTCCTTTAAGATACCAGTATCTTTTTAAATTCAAAGAATTTTCAAATGTTTTTGAAAAACAAAAGTCAATTTTGATTATCTGTCCTCTTGCCCTTGATTCAGCGGTTGAACTGATTATCAAGAGTTTCATTGCATTGAATGAAATCGTGGATTATTATGATATTGTCTATCTCAAATATCATCCAATGATGAACCACAGGCAACTTCTAAAAGCGGCAAAAATGGAAAAATTGCCTGAAAAATGGGTAATTGCCTCAGGTAATATAGAGGAATTTCTAAAAAAAGCACACTGTGTTATTAGCAGCACAACATCAGCAGTGCTGGAAGCCATAGTTTGCGGTATTCCAGTAGTTATTACAGGCAGGGAAACAGATTTAACAATGAATCCTCTTGGATGGTTGCAGGAAAAGGAATTTCAACCTGTTTTTGATACCTGTGAAATGAGAGAAATCATCAAACGAAACCTTTCTTTATCTGATGAACAAAGGACTCAATTGAAAGAAAAAGGGAAACATTTGCTTGATATGATTTTTAAGCCAGTTGATGATCAAGGATTAAAGGTTTTTGCCAGCATATGTACAGAAAAATAAAAAGAATTGTCAGAGATTTATATGACTGGGTAAAACTTTTGCCTCATTATCTCAGTGCTGAATACTCACGTTTAAAATATCAGGAGAGAATTGAAAAGGTAATGACAGATTATGATATGGTAAAGGAGGAAGCAGAAAAATTTTTCAAACACAGGTATATGGCGGTTGTTTCTCAATTAATCAATAAGAAATTTAATGGATGCAGGAATTTAAGGGTTCTTGATGCAGGTTGTGGTCAGGGAAGAATTGCAATTGAACTTGCCAAAATGGGTTGTTACATTGAGGCAGTTGATTCAGTCAAGGATGTGATTGATAAGGGAAAAGAATATGCAAAAATTCAGGGGGTTGAAAATTTGATTTCATGGAAACATGGTGAACTTCCAGAAGTACTTTCGGCTTACAAAAATGACTTCTATGACATTGTAATTTGCTTTGAGGTTTTATACATGATGCCTTTTCAGAAAAGCAAAGCGACATTTGAATCTCTTGCAAAAAAAGTGAAAGGCGGCGGGATTTTGATTGTTTCTTTGAGGACAAGATACTTTTATTTTCTTTACTCGCTGTTGAACAAAGATTTTTTAAAATTGAAGTGGGCTGCCGAACACAATGATTTTATTGGGCTCGGTGAATCCATTTCCTGGATTGATCCTGAACAGATTATTGAATTGTTTAAAAATTCTGGGTTTTCAGGTGTATCCAGAAAATCAATAGGTATGATTTCAGGCATCAAGGGTGATCCAACCGGTGTATTTTGTTTACCTGCTTTACTTACAGAAGATCAGAAGAAAATTGTTGGAGAAATTGAAGATAAATATGGTGAAATATATCCTGATTCAGGAAGATATTTACTTGTATGGGGAGAGAAACAATGATACCTGTCTCAAAACCATTTGTAGGTGAAGAAGAACTTGAAGAGGTAAGAAAGGTTTTTCAGTCATCATGGCTTGGAATGGGTCAGTGGACAAAGAACTTTGAAGACCAATTAAAAAATTTTCTCGGCGTAAAACACGTAATCGCAGTTAATTCAGGAACTTCAGCCATTCATCTTGCTCTTGTCTGTTGTGGAATAAAAAATGGAGACCAGGTTATTGTGCCATCTTTAACATTCGCTGCAACAGTACAGGCAATAGTAGCAACAGGAGCAGAACCAGTTTTCTGTGATGTTGAGCCCGATACATTGAACATTGATACTGATGATGCCAGGAGAAGGATTACTGAAAGAACAAAGGCAATTGTACCTGTTCATTACAGGGGATATCCATGTGATATGGAAAAGATTGAAAACATAGCAAAAAAGAATAATATACGGATTATTGAAGATGCTGCTCATGCGTTTGGCTCAAAGTATAAAGGTAAAAAAATTGGTTCATTCGGAGATATTACCTGTTTCAGTTTCGACCCGATTAAGATTATCACATGCGGAGAAGGAGGGGCAATTGCAACAAATAATGACCAAGTAGCAGTGCTCGCACAGAAGGGAAGAATTCTTGGTATCAGTAAAGATACCTGGTCAAGATACAGACATGAAAGAGCATGGTTTTATGATGTTGAAACGATTGGATTCAGATATCATATGAGTAATATTAATGCAGCGATCGGGATTGTGCAGTTAAAAAAGTTTGATGAGTTTTTAAGAAGAAGAATAGAAATTGTGAAATTGTATGATGAAAATTTAAGGAATATTGAAGGGGTGAAACTGCTGAAAATCGATTACGACTCAATGGCTCCTTTTTGTTATATCATTCGGGCACAGAAACGAGATAAACTTATGCAATTTCTAAAAGAAAATTCCATTGATACAGGTATTCATTATATTCCCAATCATCAGCAAACATTTTTTTCAAAATATTCAACTTCATTGCCTGTCACCGAAAAAATTTTTGAAGAAATTCTTACGCTTCCACTTTACTATCAGTTGAAGGATGAAGAGGTTCTGGTGATTTGTGAGAAAATTAAACAGTTTTATTCATAAAAATGAAAGATGTTAGTGTAATTATCCCGGTATATAATGCCAGCAGATTTATCAGGCAAACAATTGAAAGTGTTCTGTCACAAACATACAAGAACTTAGAATTGATTATTGTTGATGATGGTTCAACTGATGATTCTCCAGAAATAATAAAAAGTTTCAAGGACTCAAGAATTGTTTTTATCAGGCAAAAAAATAAAGGAGTTTCAGCAGCCAGAAATACAGCAGTAGCAGCATCAAGTGGAAAATTTATTGCACTTCTTGATCACGATGATATATGGTTTCCAGAAAAACTTGAAAAACAAATCCCGTTGTTTGAGAAAAATCCTGAAACAGGGCTTGTTTATTCTGATATTGGCTACATTGATGCTGATGGTAAACAAGTTTCCTGGATGCTGAAACAATTTGAACCACACAGAGGTTATGTATTGAAAGAACTTTTTCTGAATGATTTTATTCCGTGTTTGACTGCTGTTTTCAGAAGGGATGTTCTTAAAAAAACAGGGCTTTTCAATGAAAAATATAGATTTGCTGAGGAGTATGATTTATTTTTAAGAATAGCCCGTTATTATCAAGTTGATTTTGTTGATGAGGTTCTTGCCTGCTACAGGGTCCATGAAACAAACTTAAGCAGGAATGTTATTGCGGGTTATCTTGAAAATATTGAAATTCTTGAGAGTTTTTATCATAATGTTCCTGAAGTGAAAAATTTTGAACATGTTGCAAGAGAAAGAATTTCGAAAATGTATTTTATCACAGGCAGAAGATACCAGGTTGAAGAAAAAAATCGTACAAAGGCAATGGAGATGTTTAAAAAATCCATTTTTTACAGAATCAGTTTTAAGGCAGTTGCTGGTTTTGTTACTGCATTTTTGAGAATTCCTGTTCCAAGAAGATACAGAATTTTAAAATTTTTTTCACCAAAAAATATTTTTGATGCCCATGAAAAATAATTTTTCACAAATGGGGAATAAATTTCCGAAGGTCGCCTTTGTAATTTCATCCCTTGGTTGTGGTGGAGCAGAGAAAGTTCTTTCAATGATTGCAAATTATTTTTCATCAAAAGGATATGATGTGAGCATTATTACATTTGACAGTCCTTCTCAAAAACCATTTTTTGCTCTATCAGAAAAGGTTAACATATTTCAGACGGACATGCTGGATATTTCAATCACGTTTGCATCTAAGATAAGAAATTTTCTCAGGCGGGTAATTACAATAAGAAGATTAATCAAGCAATTGAAAGCGGATATTGTAATTTCCTTTATGGACAGGGTTAATGTAATAACCCTGATAGCAACAAGATTTTTGAAAATTCCTGTAATTGTATGTGAAAGAAGCGACCCTGTTTTATGCTATCCTGGTAGATTCTGGAATATATTGAGAATTATTACCTATTTTTTTTCCTGTAAAATTGTTGTGCAAACGAAGTATGCATCTAAAAAGTTTTCCATTTTTTTGAGAAAAAAGATTGTTGTAATTCCAAATCCTGTAAAAAAGGTTGAAAAAACCGGGATACAGAGAAAAAATTGTCTTATACTAGGTATGGGAAGATTTACTGAAGAGAAAAATTTTGAATTAGTTATTGAAGCATTCAGTAGAGTAAAGAATAATCATCCGGGTTGGTATCTTGAAATATATGGTGAAGGCCCATTAAGAAAAAAATTCGAGTTAATGGTAAAAGAACTTGGAATTGCTGACTCTGTGAAATTTCCAGGAATTACAAAAAATGTTGATGAGGTTTTTCAAACAGCAGATATTTTTGTGCTGTGTTCAAAATATGAAGGTTTTCCAAATGTTTTGTGTGAAGCCATGGCAAATGGCTGTGCCTGTATTTCAACAGATTGCAGTGGAATCAGTGAAATTATTACGGACAACTACGATGGAGTTATTGTTGAACCTGATAATCCTGAAAAACTTAAAAATGCAATAGAGTGTTTGATCGTTGATAGAGAAAAAAGAAGAAAACTTGGAGAAAATGCAGAAAAAATTTCTGTTAAATTTGATGCTGAAAGTATTCTTCAGAAATGGCTTTCAATCGTTGAACAATGTCTTTTTTCTCGATGATTTTTGCTATTAGAAAGATTGTTTTATCGACACGATCACATGATTAAAATTTGCTATATCATTGGGACACTGGAAACTGGCGGAACTGAAAAACAACTTTATCTTTTGATTAAAAATCTTGATAAAGAGAAATTTTGCACAACTGTTGTTTCATTGAGAGATGGAAGAATGAGAAATGATTTTGAAAAAATTACCAAATTATATGTTTTAAAAAAGAGATGGAAATTTGATCTGAAAATTCTTTTTGACCTGGTCAGAATTATGAAAAAGGGAAGGTTTGATATTGTTCACTCGTTTTTGTTTACGTCAAATACCTGGGGCAGGATTGCAGGTATATGTGCTGGAGTACCGGTTATCATTGCTTCTGAGAGGAGTATTGACTTATGGAAAAAGCCCATCCATATTTTTGTTGATATTGTACTTGGTTATTTCACTGATAAAATTGTTTGCAACTCGTTTACTGTAAAAAAACACTACGAAAGAAAATTGAAACAGGTTGCAAAAAAATTGATTGTAATAAGAAATGGTATTGAGTTAAAGCAACTCCCTGATTCTATTGAAACAGGAGAGAAAACAGAAAAAATTGTTTTTACTGCAAGCAGGTTATCACCTGAAAAAGGTATTGTGTATCTTATTTATGCTGCAAAGAAAATTCTTGAAAAAAGAAAGGATATAAAATTTCTTATTGCAGGGGATGGTGAACTCAGACAAAAACTTGAAAATTTTGCTAATGAATACAAAATTTCAAATAATGTTATTTTTTTAGGTTACCAGGAAAATGTTCAACAGTTTATCTGTGTGTCAGATGTTGTGGTGCTTACTTCTTTATGGGAGGGATTACCAAATATTCTTCTTGAAGCCATGGCAATGAAAAAACCTGTTGTGGCAACAAATGTGGGTGGAACAGCAGAGATAGTAAAAGACGGTGAAAATGGGTTTCTTGTAGAACCGTGTGATGTTGCAGGGATTGCTGAGAAAATTGAAAAATTGATTGATGATGAAAATCTTTCAAAATCAATGGGAGAAAAGGGGTATGAATTTGTCAGGGGGAATTTTGACCTATCTTTAATGGTTTTAGCATATGAAAAATTATATCAAAAATTGATTTTGAGATAATTCCTCTTTGAATGTTTTTCATCCTCTTTTTGATTTCCCCTTTTCCAAAATCTTTTCAAACATATTATACAAGGGGGAAGAAGGGGGATTTAAAAAATTATCTCCCTTTCGTAAAGGGAGATAAAAGAGGGATTTTTATCCTGGTGAAAATCCACCCCAACCCTCCTTTAAAAAAGGAGGGAGTAGAATATAATTTTTCCCCCTTTTCCAAAGGGGGAATAGGGGGCTTGAAACAGGTTGAAAGGAGTGTGAAAAATGTGTGGAATATGCGGGATTGTAAGAAAAAATGATAAGGTGGATGAACAACTTGTAAGAAAAATGGCTTCAACAATGAATCATCGTGGTCCTGATGAAGAAGGATTTGTGTTTTCAGGATCCTGCGGGTTTGGTCACAAGAGATTAAGTATTATTGACCTTACAACAGGCAGGCAACCAATTTCCAATGAAAACAATAAATTGTTTCTTATCTGCAATGGAGAAATATACAATTTTAAACAGTTGAGGGAAACACTTGAAAAAACAGGCCATATCTTCAAAACAAAATCAGATAATGAGGTAATCATTCATCTTTATGAACAATATGGAGTTGAGTGCCTGAAATTTTTGAGAGGAATGTTTGCATTTGCAATATGGGACAGTGAAAAGAAAATATTATTTCTTGCAAGAGACCGGCTTGGCAAAAAACCACTTGTCTACTCAATAAAAGGTAATGACATTTACTTTGCCTCAGAAATAAAGGCATTGCTTGAAGTAGACGATATTTCAAAGGAAATAGATACTGCTGCCATGGACCTTTTTCTTACATATCAGGCAATTCCATCTCCCTATACAATTTTTACTCACATTAGAAAATTGCAACCAGGGCATTTTTTGTTATGGAAAGATGGGAGTGTGAAAATTGAAAGATACTGGCAGATTGATTTTACAAAAAAATTGATATTGAAAGATGAACAGGAATACATTGATGCAATGTGGGAGAAGTTAAAAGAAGCAACAAAAATCAGGATGATATCAGATGTTCCTCTTGGTGCTTTTTTAAGTGGCGGAATTGATTCTTCAACAATTGTTGGGATAATGAGTGAATTTTCAACCAGCCCAGTAAAAACATTTTCAATTGGATTTGAAGAAACAGATTTCAGTGAACTGAAATATGCAAAAATTGTTGCACAGAAATTTAGTACTGAACACAATGAGTTTATTGTAAGACCGGATATTATCTCCATACTTCCAAAACTTGTATGGCACTATAATGAACCATTTGCTGATTCATCAATGGTGCCTACTTATTATGTTGCCAGGGAAACAAGAAAACATGTGACTGTTGCTTTAAATGGTGATGGAGGGGATGAGAATTTTGCTGGTTATACAAGGTACTGGCAGACAAAATTGCTTGAAAAGATTTATTTTTTGTATAAAAAAAATCCCTGCGGCAGGAAAAAAATTCTTAATTTCTTCAGTTCGGCTTATAAAAAATACCCATCGAATTTTTTCTTCAGAATCTGGAAATGGCTTGATGAAACTGATAGATATGGTTTTGATTATGCGTATGCCCGAAGAATAATTTCTTTTTCATCTGATTTCAGGTCAGATATTTATTCTGATGAAATGAAAGGAAGAATTTCTGGCTTTGATTCAATATCCATAGCAAAAAATTTATGGAACAATGCAGGAGATATTGATTTGCTTGAGAAAATGCTTGCTACAGATTTTCAACTTTATTTACCTGATGTGTTAATGGTAAAAATGGACATCGCAACAATGGCTAATTCCCTTGAAGCACGAAGTCCTTTTCTTGACAATGAATTTGTGGAACTGATAGCATCTTTTCCTGCACAGTTGAAAATGAGAAATTTCAAATCGAAATATATTTTAAAAAAGAAATTAAAAAGTTTTTTGCCTGAGCAAATTGTTTCAAGAAAAAAAATGGGATTTGGAATTCCTGTTGGAAGATGGTTCAGAAAAGAATTGAAAAATTTTCTTCAGGAGATTTTGTTGAGTGAGGCATCGCTTAAGAGAGGTTATTTCAAGCAGGAGATGATTAGAAAGATTGTTGCTCAACATATTTCAGGGGAGATTGACCATACGAGCAGGTTGTGGGCTCTTGTTACACTTGAGATGTGGCACAGAATTTTTGTTGACAGAAATCTTTGAAAATTTGCAATATTAAAAATTTGTGTTATATTTTTAATAAATGGAGGAAAACAAAAAGATAAAAAAATTTGGAGAATCAGAATCTACACGAAAGTTTATCTCATCCGTGAATACCTGCCATTCAATCATCCTTCTTTATCCCTGTTACAAAAAAGTATGTTACCCTTTTTTTTCTTTTTACAGAACAGGGATTGAAAAAGGATAAGTATTTTCATTTTAACCTTAAAGGGGGTGATTTGAATGGCGTGTGCCAAAAAGACAGCAAAGAAAACAGCCAAGAAGACAGCAAAGAAAACAGCGAAAAAAAAGAAAAAGTAGTTTGAATTGAGCGCCCGGCTGAGTTTGTTTTCCGGGCGCTCGTATTTTAATACAAACATTTTATACCATTTATACTAATTTGCCGTCAAAATTGTAAAAATACCGAATTAAGTTCGCCAGAGAGCAAGGCGGCAAGGAGAAGGCAACGAGGCATACTGATGTATGTTGAAAAATCCGACGACGCAGCCAACGATGCTATATGGATGAAATCAATTCGGTATTAAAAAATAACAGGGAGAAGACAGTGGACAAAGAAAGAACCATTCAATTGAAAGATGAATTTGAAAAAGTGCTGCGAGTTTTAGAGACAACTGAGAAAATTGATAAAAATTTTTCTATTCCAACCGAAGAATTTGTTCAGAGACAGAAAACAACATACGAAAATATCAAAAAGTATGGTATTGATGTTGGTATTGTCTTTTCAGATCAGCATTATAATGGCGATGTTCCATATCTTGGAGGAAATACAAACATTACAATTGAACAGGTTGCAGGTGTCATTGGGAAAACAGGATTTCATATTATTGCAGGACTTGAAGGGGGTTATGTCTCAGAACAACTTGCGAAAAGGGCTTGTGCGAAGGTTCATAAGGTTGAGATGTTAAAACTTGCAGACGAAGAATACCCGATAAATGCGGAAAAACTTGAAGATGTTATTGAGCAAGCAGCGGGTTCAAAGGTCAAAAAAATTGGACTTCTCACACCGAGGGAGGTAATTCCATACAGGCTTGTCAATTATCTTGAAAATATTTACGGTGCAGAAAATGTTGTTGATATTCAGGAAGTTTATTACAAAATCAAATATGAAAAATCAGATAATGAGATGCGATTAATCAGAGATGCCTGCAAAATCGCTGATGCCATGATGAGAGGTATGCTGGCAGTATTAAAGCCGGGTATGCTTGAAACACAGGTTGCAGCATGGGGTTATTTCATTGGCAGGGAACTTGGGGCTGAAGAAATGGGATGGGATATTATTGTTGGTGCAAATGAGGCAAATCGCACCTTGATAGGAAAGGCACTTAACAGAGAAATCAAAAGAGGCGATTATGTTCATTTGGGTGTTGCACCAAAAAGGGATGGATTGAATTCATGTATACGAAGGTCAGTGATTGCTGTTGAACATCCTTCACAGGTTACCAGTGAACAAAAATACTGGTTTGACCTTGTTGAACAGGCATATAAAATTGGTTTCGAGAAATACTGTGAGGTTGCAGAAAGAAATCTTCCAGCATATATCCAGGAGAAAGCCCTTGTGGATTTTTTTGCATCAAAATCAGAAGAAGTGTCCAAAAAGATAGGGAAAAAAATTAATCTTGAAAGATTAAAGCCATACACTGGAACTCATAATGCAGGTTATACTGAGTGTCAGGAATTTTATGGGGCAATCACATTGAAATCAACAGAACCTCTTGGAAATCAAATCGTTACTATGCTTGATGTAGCCCTGAGAGGGATTGGTGATTACTGGGATGATGTTATAATACCAGGGTTTGACTATGTTGTCATTGAGAATACACTCGGGAAATTTGGAACACGTGTTGAATGTTTTAATAAGTTGCCATTAAATGTTCAATCTCTTGTGGGGAATCCAGAACCTCCTAATTATTAATTTTTTTCTTCTGACGTTTATTGGCATACATCATTTTGTCGGCTATAGAAATGAGATTATCAATAGAAAGTTCTTTGCCTGGTTCATAGACCGAATAACCGATGCTTATTGAAATTTTATAGCCCTTTTCAATTTTTTCGTTTGCTGCATCAAGAGTTTTTTGTAATCGTTGAATAATGGTTTCAACATCAACAGGAGAATTTTGAATTACAAGGGCGATAAATTCATCACCGCCAACTCTTCCGACAATATCAGATTGCCGAAAAGTTTGTTTTAATATTTCCGCAGTCCTCACAATAGCAATATCACCTTCAAGATGTCCATACCTGTCATTGATATTCTTAAGGTCGTCAAGGTCAAGGAAAAAAAGCACCATAAATTGTTTCATTCTTTCTGCTATTTTTAATTGTTGTTCTGCCAGAAGGAAAAATCCTCTTCTATTGTATAAACCAGTAAGAGAATCAGTCACAGATAATTGTTCAAGGATTTTTTCTGCATATTCTTTTTTTAAGGTTATCCTTGCAATAATCCATGAAACCACAATAAAAAATAATATCAGAACAGAATCATACAAAAGGAATTCTTTAAGCCGTGTTGCCGATTGGATTGTACAGAGGTGTTTTGGTACAAAAGAGATAAATTTCCATACATAGTCAAAACTTTTGATAGGAGAAAGAGATGAATAATCAAAATCAGTGGTTGTCTGCTGACATGCCTTTTCTGCACGTGCAACAGGATAAAACGTGGTAAAGGTAAAAAGACCTTCTGAAGTGAAAATCTGTCCTGTCTGGTCTATTGTAATTTTTTTCCATGCATGGGGAAAGACACGGTCAAAAGTTTTCTCACGTCTTGCACTGTAAAGGAAACCGAATTCATCCTCAGGTTTTGGCCCTTTAATCCAGTACCCCTCGGCATTGACAATAAAATATCTTGCACTTTTTCCTTCCTGTTCTGAAGGATGTTCAAATGCGGTTTTCAATATTTCGAAAATTGGCTTACAATTGAAACTGACAAGCATTACTGCCCTTTTACTTCCCTGTTTATCAAAAACACATATTCCGAATACAATGACCGGAATGTCATCATCAAGTTGAAAATCTGATAGGTATAAGTGTCCTCTCGCAAGAGGTAAAGTGCTTTTATAATCGATGTTATTTCTGAGATTTCCTTCTGTTTTTGATAACTCAATAAATTTTCTATTTTCCGCTTTCAGCCGTAAGAGAATATTACCGTTTTTATCAAGTAGTGTAATTTTTGAATAATAATCTTTACTGCTTAAAAAGGACGAGACAGCATCAAGAAATTTTGTTTTGTTCTGATCCCCTGAAATATAACTGGAAGATAGTTTTTCCAGAAAAAGCACATCAGCAATTGTTGAATCAAAACTTTTGATAATGAGTTTTGAGATTGCAGAAATATTTTTAATTTCCTGATTTTCAATGATGGAGAGTTCATTTCTTGCACTGGAGACATAAAGAACCGTTGTGATTCCTGCAAGTATTATAACAATTGAACAAAAAATAAACAAAAACCTTTTGATAAGGTCTGATGTTTTTATTCCTTCTTCTTCAGGTTTATGAAATTTCATTGTGCTCCCTGTTCAGAATTATTCTATATTATGGCTGAAATTCAGTCAAAATTCATTTAGTTATCTTTTTTATACTTCCTCTCATCTCCTCCTGATATACCCATATTTTCCACCTTGCAAAAGGGGATGTGAGGATGAACCGATAGGAAAATAAGTAAAATTGTTATATAATATTCTACATTCCTCCTGGATCCCCCTTCTATTCCCCCTTTTGTAAAGGGGGATTGAGAGGGATTTAAATCCAACCCCGCCCTCCTTTATAAAAGGAGGGAAGGGGAGGTTGAAAAGGGGGAAAATAGGGGGATTCAGGAGGGTAAAGGAAATAATTAGTTAAATTTGCAGAATCTATTTTGCTATCAGGAGGGAAAATGTCAGTTGAAAAAATGATCGAGACAGAAGAATCCCTGGAAGAGATTCTTTCAAGACCATACCCTGAAGTGGTTGAATTATGCAGGAAACTGAAAGGCGACATTATCATACTTGGTGTGGCAGGTAAAATGGGACCAACGTTTGCGATTCAGTTGAAAAGGGCATGTGATATGGCAGGAGTCAAAAAAAGAATTATCGGGGTTGCTCGATTTTCAGATGAGAATGTGAAAAAGAATCTTGATAACAATGGAATTGAGACAATTGTTTGCGATTTACTTGAAAGACAACAGGTTGATAATCTTCCGGATGTTGAAAATGTGATTTTTATGGCAGGAATGAAATTTGGCACGGTTTCCAATCAACCGCTTACCTGGGCAATGAATTCTTATGTTCCAGCACTTGTCGCTACAAAATTTAAAAATTCCTGTATTGTTGCTCTTTCAACAGGCAATGTTTATCCACTGGTGCCTGTTTCATCAGGTGGTTCAAAGGAAACTGATCCACCCGAACCCATTGGTGAATATGCTCAGTCATGTCTTGGCAGGGAAAGGGTTTTTGAATATTTTTCATCAAAGTTCTCAATTCCCTCTGTTATTGTGCGGCTTAATTATGCTGTTGAATTACGGTATGGCGTGCTATATGATATTGGAAAGAAGGTTTATAATGGGGAAAAAATTTTTCTTGAAAATGGCTATGTGAATGTTGTCTGGCAGAGATGGGCAAATAGTATAATTTTCAGATGTTTCAGTTTATGTTCAGTCCCGCCAAAAATATTGAATTTAACAGGTCCAGAAATTCTATCTGTTAGAAAGATCGCTGAAGAATTTGGAAAATTATTTAAAAAACAACCAGTGTTTGAACGAAAAGAAGCACCTACTGCCTATCTTTCAGATGCAAGTCAGTGTTTCAAAATTTTTGGAAAACCTGATGTTGATCCGTGGACTCTTGTAAAATGGATTGCTCACTGGATAGAAATTGGAGGTAGGGCTTTTGAGAAACCCACACATTTTGAAGAAAGGACAGGGAGGTATTGATGAAAATACCAGAAAACATACTGAAAAAAATAAAAAAAGGAACTGTAATTCCTGCTCATCCTCTGGCACTGACAGAAAAAAGAACATTTGATGAAAAAAGGCAAAAAGCCCTGACACGATATTATCTTTCTGCAGGCGCAGGTGGGCTTGCTATTGGAGTTCATACAACGCAATTTGAAATCCATGACAAAAAAATTGGGCTTTACAGACCTGTGCTTGAAATCGGAGCAGAAACCATTTCAGAGTATGAAGAAAAAAATCAACTGGAAACTCCGATTATAAGAATAGCAGGTGTCATCGGGAAAACTAAGCAGGCAATGAGTGAAGCAGAATTAGCCCACCAACTTGGATATCATGCAGTTCTTTTAAGTTTATCTGCATTCAAGGGCTCAACCAATGATGAGATGTTATCACATGTCAGAAAAGTTTCTGAAATCATGCCTGTATTTGGTTTTTATTTACAGACCAGTGTTGGGGGCAGGGTTCTGAATTATGATTTCTGGAGAAAATTTGCTGAAATTGAAAATGTTGTTGCAATAAAAATAGCACCATTTAACAGGTATCAAACAATAGATGTTATAAGGGCTATTGCTGATAGTGGAAGAGACATTGCATTGTACACAGGAAATGATGATAATATTGTATCTGACCTTATTACTCCATTTAATTTTTCAAACAGAAAATTGCGAATTGTTGGAGGATTGCTCGGTCACTGGGCTTTCTGGACATCAAAAGCAGTCGAACTATTGAACAGAATTCATTCAATTGTTGAGAATGAAAAATCAATTCCTGATTTTCTATTATCTCTTGGTGTGGAAATTACAGATGTCAATGCAGCAGTATTTGATGCGGCAAATAATTTTGCCGGTTGTATTCCAGGTATTCATGAAATTTTAAGAAGACAGGGATTATTGAAGGGTATATGGACATTAAATGAAAAAGAAACCCTCTCACCAGGACAAAAAGAAGAAATTGATAGAGTTTGTAAACTTTATCCTCACTTGAATGATGATGAATTTGTTTCTGAACATCTTGACCAGTGGCTGAAATAATCATCAAAAGTTTTTCAAAAAAATGGAAAATCTCCAGGGTTTAAGAGAGTCTGAGGTTCAAAATCTTCTAAAAAGATATGGTTATAATGAACTGCCTTCGCCTGACCGCAGAACAACTTTGAATATTCTGATAAGTATCTTTAAAGAACCAATGTTTTTACTTCTTGTTTCCTGCGGTGTGATTTATTTGATTGTTGGGAATATGACTGAGGCGCAGATGCTTCTTGGCTTTGTTTTTCTTGTTATGGGCATCACTTTTTACCAGGAAAGAAAGACAGAGAGAGCGCTTCAGTCATTGAAAAATCTTTCAAGTCCCAGGGCACTTGTTATAAGAGATGGAATTGAGCGCAGGATTTCTGGAAGAGAGATCGTTCCTGGAGATATTGTCATTCTCAGTGAAGGAGATCGAGTGCCAGCAGATGGTTTGATTATTTCTTCCAGTAATCTTTATATTGATGAATCACTTATTACAGGGGAATCTGAGCCAGTGAGAAAAATTGCCTGTCAATCCAATTCAGAAATCTCCAGCGAAAAAGAAAATGTTTGTTTTGCTTATGCAGGCGGACTGGTGGTCAGGGGATACGGAGTTATGAGAGTGACATCAACCGGTCAAAAAACTGTGATGGGTAAAATCGGAAAATCCTTGCAGAGTATTGAAACCGAAGAGACATTGATTCAAAAGGAAATTAAAAAACTTGTGAAGAGATTTTCAACAGTTGGCTTTTTCCTCTGTTTAATTGTTTTTCTTACATACCGGTTGTTTAATTACCACTGGATGGATGGAATTCTGGCAGGTTTAACACTCGCAATGGCAATTCTTCCTGAAGAATTTCCTGTAGTTGTTACAATATTTTTTGCTCTTGGAGCATGGAGATTATCAAAACATCATGTTTTGACAAGAAGAATTCCTGCTATTGAAACACTGGGAGCAACCACTGTGTTATGTGTGGATAAAACAGGGACCCTTACAACAAATCGAATGGAAGTAAGAGGGCTTTATTCAGAGGGGAAACTTTTAGTTTTTGATCCTGATAAAATTTCAGAATTACCAGAAACATTTCACAGATTGATTGAATTCGGTGTCCTTGCCAGTATTGAAAGACCTTTTGACCCGATGGAAAGAGCATTTCAGGATTTTGCAAAAAAATATCTCATTAATACTGAACATATTCATCACAACTGGATTCTTGTAAGAGAGTATCCTCTTTCAGAAAATCTATCAGCAATGTCAAATGTCTGGAAATCACCGGATGGAAATAAATTCATCATTTCAGTGAAGGGTTCGCCAGAGGCGATTTTCGATTTGTGTCATTTTTCATCTGCTGAATACAGTCAGCTTGAAGAAGCAGCAAGAATGATGGCTGAACAGGGTTTCAGAGTACTGGGTGTGGCAGAAGCAGAATTCAGCCAAAAAAATTCCCTTCCTGAAAAGCAGCATGATTTCAATTTTGTTTTTATTGGACTGATTGGATTGATGGACCCGCCAAGAGAAACAGCAACCGGGGCACTACAATCATGTAAGGATGCAGGGATCAGGGTTGTGATGATTACGGGTGATTATCCTGGTACTGCAAGGGCAATTGCAAAGAAAACAGGATTATTATCATATGACAGAATTATTACAGGGCAAAATCTTGAACAGATGAGCAACGAGGAACTGGAAAAAAACTTAAAAAATGTTGATATTTTCGCCCGTATTATGCCTGAACAGAAACTGAGGATTGTGAATGCTTTTAAAAAAAATGGAGACATTGTCGCAATGACTGGAGATGGTGTTAATGATGCGCCTGCATTAAAATCAGCTCATATCGGTATTGCAATGGGAG
This sequence comes from Candidatus Omnitrophota bacterium, assembly GCA_023818965.1. Lineage (GTDB taxonomy): Bacteria > Ratteibacteria > UBA8468 > B48-G9 > DTJG01 > DTJG01. The sequence continues at coordinate 37,133 of JAMWCD010000001.1, forward strand.
AAAGAGGTACAGATGTTGCAAGGGAATCTGCGGATATAGTGCTTATGAATGATGATTTTTCATCCATTGTTGAGGCAATAAAAATTGGTAGAACCATTTACGATAATTTGAAGAAAGCCATGTCTTATATTATTTCAGTGCATATTCCTATCATCGGAATGTCTCTTTTTCCTGTGTTAATGGGGCTTCCGCTTGTGCTTGGACCGGTTCACATTGTTTTTCTTGAAATGGTGATAGACCCTGCATGTTCAACTGTTTTTGAGGCAGAACCACCAGAACCAGATCTTATGAAAAGGCCTCCAAGAAAACTGGATGAGCAGGTCCTTGATAGAAAAACATTTTTATTTGCTCTAATTCAGGGAATAGTGGTGTTATGTGTTGTTCTTGCTGTTTTTATGATATCTCTTGCAAGCGGCCATAGCGAAGGCAGGTCAAGAGCCATTACATTTACATCCTTAATTGTTGCAAACATTGGTCTTATATTTGTGAATCGCTCAATGTCAAGGTCTATTTTTTCAAAAACATTACTCAATAAACCACTCATTTTTGTCACTGCTGGTGCATTATTTTTTCTTTCAATCATCAATTTTAATCCATGGTTAAGGCAGATGTTCAAATTTGAAACAATTGATTTCCATGATACAGTGATGTGTGTTATTGCCGCAATCTGCAGTACATTGTGGTTTGAAGGAATTAAATATTTTATGAGGAAAAAACAGAAAGAGAAATAAAATTTCCTTTCCGTATAGGAAACTTTGTCATATTTGAGATTTTCATAATAATCCGTTTTTTCATTGACAATTTTTGAAATAATATTACAATAATCGTAGAAAACATTTGAAATAAAATAACATAGGGGTTGATGTGAATATCTATGAGAAAATCAAAATTCTCGAGCCCTCATTTACGTCTTCGGAAAAAAAGGTTGCAGATTTTCTGTGTTTCAATAAAAAAGATACACCGTTTTTAACAATCTACAATGTGGCAAAAAGTACAGGTGTTAGTACTGCAACTGTGACTCGTTTTGCAAAAAAAATGGGTTGCAGAAATTTTTCAGAATTGAAAATATTTTTTGCAAAACAATCATCAGGCTCACTCCACGAAATTTTTAGTGCAATAGAACCAAAAGATACTGATGAAGAGATAGTGAAAAAGGTTTTTCATGGGAATAAAAAGAGTCTGGAAGATACTCTGCACATTACAGACATATCAAAACTTACTACCCTTGCAAGAAAAATAGTTACTGCAAAACGGTTGATCTGCATAGGAATAGGAGGTTCAGGAAATGTAGCACAGGATGCAGCATTGAGATTTTCACATCTTGATTTACAGTCTGAGGCATATACTGACTATTATCATATTTTGATTCAGATGTTACGGGCAGATGTAAATACTGTTGTAATTGGGATTTCGCATTCCGGGCGTTCCACAATTACTGTTGAGGGATTGAAAATGGCAAGGGAACAAAATGCTACCACTGTGGGAATTTCAAATTACTATAATTCCCCTCTTGCCAGGGTTTCAGATTATTTCTTTTGTACATCTTTTCCTGAAACAGGTGTCAAGGTTGCTGCCCTATCGTCACGGATCGCCCAGTTGTGTTTGATCGATGCAATTTATCTTCTTGTTGCAAAGTATAAAAAGAAATTGTGGGATGTCAGTAAATTGAATGATCTTACAAATAAACTACTTCGCAAAAAATGAAAAAAGAAAAGAAATATCTTGCAATAGACATTGGTGCTTCTAATGGAAAAGCTGTTTGTGGTGTACTGAGAAATGGGAAATTTGAACTTAATGAGGTATACAGATTTCCTAATGAGCCTGTTTACATCAATAATAGTTTGAGGTGGAATATCGTTTCATTGTGGAAAGAAGTGCAGAATTGCATTTCTGCATGCAGGGCTGAAGGATTTGACGATATATCAAGCATTGGTATTGACACATGGGGAGTTGATTTTGTTCTACTGGATAAAAACAGACAAATATTACAGATTCCTTATCATTACAGGGATAATCTTACAAAAGGGGTTGAAAAGATAATTTCAAAAAAGATAAACGAGGAAAAACTTTATACAATTACAGGATTGTTTATAAACAAGGTTACCAGTTTATCTCAAATGGTTAGTTTGAAAGAGAAATCAAAATGGATTCTTGATATCGCTGATGTATTTTTGATGATGCCTGACTTTTTCAGATACTTACTTTCTGGTAACATCGGCTGTGAACTTACAGTCGCAAGCTCTTCTCAACTTCTTGATATTAGAGAGAAAAAATGGAGCGAAAAGGTTTTTGATACTTTTAACCTTCCTATAAGAATTATGCCAGAAATCATTCAACCCGGAACAATCTGTGGAAAGATGTACAAGCAGTTTTCTGATGAATATTCTTTAAAGGACGTAAATATTGTAGCAACTGCTGGCCATGATACTGCGTCAGCAGCCGCCGCAGTGCCTTTTGTTTCTGAAGATACATTGTTTATAAGTTCAGGCACATGGATTGTTTTCGGACTGATCTCAAATTCTGTTAAAACGGATGAAGAAACTTATAAATCTGGATTTATTAACGAAGCAGGATTTAATTCTGTGTTAATTGTCAGAAATCTGGCAGGTCTTTATTTGTTTGAAAATTTTTACAGGCAGTTGCTCGAGAAGAATAAGAAACTTACATACAGGGATATAATTTCTTCTGCTGCATCTACTAAGGGTTTTAAATTTTTTATCAACCCAAATGACAGTATTTTTTTCTTGACTGAAAATGTTGAATCAGCCGTTAGGGAATACTGTTTGAAAACCGAACAGAAATATTCCGAAAATCCTGCTGATATATTTCGCACGATCCTTGAAGGGATTGCGATCAGTTTTATAAAGCCCAAAGAAGACCTTGAAAGATATATGAAAAAGGCATTCAACAAAATTTGTATGGTGGGAGGGGGTGTGAGAAATAACCTTTTGAGTCAGATGATTGCCGATGCAACAGGACTTGACGTTATTACAGGTCATGCTGAAGCAACATCGCTCGGTAATCTTTGTATCCAGGCTTTCGCGGATGGAGAAATCAAGGACATTTCAAAAATTAGAGATATTGCAGCAAACTCATGTAAAATGCGTGTTTTTCATCCAGGAAATACAGAAAAATGGCTTAAACATTTTGAAAAATTCAGAAATTTGTTATAACTTCAAAGGAGGAATTTTGATGGAAAGATATCATTTGCCTGAGATTTTTCTAAATACGCTTGATGGAATTGATTTGAAGACGCATATAGTCGCAACATACTATTTGAAGGATCGGCTTGAAGGGGTGGAATTTATTGACCATTTCGAACTTCTTCAAGCCATTGCGCTTGAGGGTTCGACAGGAACATGGGAAAAAGTTGAAGAGGATACTCTGCAGGTCAGACAAAAACTTTCAGGAAAACTTGTGGGTTACTATGAAATACCCACAGAAGATAAATATACCAGAGAAGCAGTGGTCCAGTTTGCTTTTCCAATATACGCATGGACAGACAACTTACCGATGATGTTACTTTCAATCGCAGGAAATTGTTTTGCCTATTCCCAGAATCTTAGACTTCTTGATATATTTTTACCATCGGAAATTCTTGATAAATTTTGTGGTCCGAAATTTGGTGTTGAAGGAATAAGAAAGATTACTGGTGTAGCTGAAAGACCGTTTTCACTTCATATCATAAAGCCGAAAATGGGAATGACTCCGAAACAGGTTGCCAATCAGGTTTATCAGACAGCCCTTGGTGGAGTTGATATGGCAAAGGATGACGAAATGACATCCGATGTCTACAACAATACATACCTTGATAGGTTGGATGCTGTGCTTGAGAAACTCTATAAAGCAGAGAAGCAGACAGGAAAAAAGGTAATATATTTTTTGAGTATTACGCACGAACCGGATAAAATTGTTGAACGGGCGCGCAAGGCTGTAAAAAACGGTGCAAATGGACTTCTGATAACATATTCAGCAGGATTGCCTGTTTTAAGGCAGATTGCTTCTGATCCGAAAATTAATGTACCGATTCTCTGGCATGCTTCGCATATGATAGCTGCGCAACCCAGAATTTCATGGCCTGTGTTTGCGAAACTTGCACGGGTCTGTGGTGCTGATTTGATGCTGACTCCAACGTACTGGTCATCGATACCGATGGTAAGTATGGAAGAAGGCCTTCGCACGGCTCATGTGAAACTTGCTCCACTTGGTAAGATCAAACAAACATTCCCAATGCCGTGTGCCGGGGTCTACCCGGGACTGGCGCCGGTTATTATAGGAGAATATGGAACTGACATCGTCATACCTGCTGGAGGTGGAATGCTTGGGCATCCTGACGGCTACACTGCTGGTGCGGCTGCATGGCAGCAAGCAATATCAGCGGTAATGGAAGGGGTCCATATTGTTGAATATGCAAAAAGGCCAGAAAATCGTGCTTTGAGAAGAGCAATCGAAAAATGGGGATACATTGAAAGACCAAAAACACCATGGTTGAGGGTTGCACCTCAATTTCATCCAAAAAGGATGGAAATATAAAAAATCCTTTACCATCACTAAAGGAGGAGCAATGTATAAAAATTATAAACTCGGTGCATGTCTACCAACTTTTGGTTCATGTGCTGATAGATTTTGTCTTTCTGGTTATGGAAAAGGTGGAAAAACAATGGAAGAAATGGTTGAACTCGCGAAAAAGGTCGAAGGTCTTGATGGACTTGAACTTGTTAGTAACTGGCATATAAATGACAGGAATATCAGATATGTTGAAAAACTTTTCAAGGACAATGGTTTTGAAATATGTATGGTTGTACCTGATTTGTGGACACGTGCAGAATGGGGTAGTGGTAGTATAGCATCATCTGATAAAGAAACAAGAAAAAAGGCGATTGAAGAGATTAAAAAAAGTATTGATTGGGCAGCAGAGATTGGCTGTAAGTATGTTGATGTATGGCCTGGTCAGGATGGTTACGATTATCCGTTTCAAGCAGATTACCCTGAAGCATGGAAAAGAATGAGGGAAGCCATTGCGGAATGTGCCAGTTATAATAAAAATGTGAAAGTTCTTGTTGAATACAAGATGAAAGAACCAAGAACTCACTGTTTTATCAGCAATGCTGGAAAGGCTGTGTTGCTGATTCAGGGAATAGAGAATACAGGATGTCTTCTTGACGTGGGACACAGTCTTGCAGCAGGAGAGAATATGGCAGAGGCAGTTTGTCTTCTTTCCCAAAACGGAGTGCTATCATACATTCATCTGAATGATAATTACGGGTTATGGGATGATGATCTCCTTGTTTCATCTGTCCATATTGTTGAATATCTTGAATTCATTTACTGGTTAAAAGAATCTGGATATAATGGATGGTTAACACTTGATATTTTTCCTTATAGAGAAGAAAAGGTTTCTGCAGCAAGAAATTCTTTTGAATGGATAAGGTTCTTGTTTGAGAAGATTGAGAAAACAGGTATGTCAGAAATTAGAAATGTTATTGAAAAAGCAGATGGAAACGAAGTTTCATCTCTTGTTAGAAAGATTTTATCGTGTTAATAATTTTTTGATTTTACAGAGGTGTTCTCATGGCGATTCAAATCAAAGTTCCTGACGTCGGAACAACAGTTGAAGAGGTAACCCTTATTAAGTGGAGAAAAAATCAGGGAGATTTTATTAAGAAAGGAGAGATTATTGCTGAAATTGAAACCGACAAGGCAGTTGTAGAACTTGAGTCAATTGCCGAAGGAAAAATTTTGAAAATTCTTTGTAAAGAAGGGGATGTGATTAAAAAGGGTGAAACTATTGCCTATGTTGGCGACGAGGGTGAAGTAATTGAAATTCCAGAAAAAATTCAACCCAAAATTTCACCAGCCCTGAAAGCGCTTGCTGATAAACTTGGTGTGGATTTATCAAAGGTTAAGGGCTCCGGTCCTGATGGTACTATCACAAGAAAGGATATTTTAGAGGCCAGGGGAAAGTTAGCAGACAAACAAGGAATGATGGAAGAGACAGTCATTATGCCTGATTACCAGAAATCAGTGATGAAAACAGTTATTGCAAGCCATAGAGAAATTCCTCCAGTACATTTTACTTCTTTCATTGACATGGAAAAGGTGCTTGAATTTCGAGAAAAAATATTAAGACAGGAGAAAATAAAGATTATATTTGATGCATTTTTTATTTTTGCGTGTAGCAGAGCGATAAAAGTTTTTCCTGAAATGCAGCATTACATTCTTGAAGGGACATTAAGGAAGAGAGACCAAATTTCTATTGCTTTTGCTGTATCTTCTGACAGAAAACTTTATCTTCCTGTTATAAGAGATTGTGATCGCAAGTCCATAATGGAAATCGCATTACAGACAAATGACATTATAAACAGGATTAATGAAGGAAAGCTTCTGGGAGATGACGTAACCAGTGGTTGCTTTCTTGTTAGCAATCTCGGGATGTATCCTGTTGAATTTTTTGATGCGATGATTTACCCTGGACATTCAGGTGCGCTTGCGATTGGTTCAATATCAAAAAAGCCTGTTGTGATTGGCGATAGTATTGTAATAAAGAATATTTGTAATATCACGCTTTCATGTGACCACAGGATAATCAATGGTTCCGTTGCTGTAAGTTTCCTGAAAAATGTCAAAGATATTATTGAAAACGGACTTTTTATGGAGGAGTGAATGAAAGAAAATTACTATAGTACGGAACAGTTGCTTATGTTTTACAGAAAAATGGTTTTGATCAGAGAATTCGAAGAACGTGTAAAATTTTTGTTTCTGGAAGGTACCATGCCAGGAACAATACATCAGTATCAGGGGCAGGAAGCGTGCGCAGTTGGTGTTTGTTCTGCCTTGAAAAAAGGAGATATTATTACAACTACTCACAGGCCTCACGGACATTGTATTGCAATGGGTATGGACATTAAATCAATGATGGCTGAATTATTTGGTAAGGTGACTGGTTGTTGCAGGGGGAAAGGTGGTTCTATGCACATGGGAGACATTGAGAAAGGTGTTGTGCCTGGCATTGCTATAGTTGGAGGAGGGATTCCCATCGCCACAGGCATAGGATTTGGTTTCAAAATGAAAAATATGCCGAATGTTGCTGTTTGCTTTATGGGTGATGGTGCAACAAATGAAGGCACCTTTCATGAATCTTTAAATATGGCTTCTGTCTGGAATTTACCGGTTATTTATGTTGTTGAAAATAACCTCTATGGTGCGTCAACTCATGTTTCTCTTGTAATGAAGGTTGAAAAAATTTCAGAAAGAGCATCTGCCTATAGAATTCCGGGGATTACAATTGATGGAAACGATGTTATCAAAGTTTATGAAACCGCCATGGAAGCAGTTGAGAAGGCTCGTTCGGGAGGTGGTCCCACGCTTATTGAACTTTTGACCTACAGGATTACAGGCCATTCAAGAAGAGACCCTGCAGCATACCAGCCTCCTGAGGAAAAGAAAAAAGCTCTTGAGAATGAACCAATAAAAAAATTTACTTCTTTTCTCCTTTCAAGAGGTGTCAGCAAGGAAATAATTGAAAGCATCAGAGAAGAAGTAAAAATTGAAATTGAAGAGGCGGTAAAATATGCGATGGAATCTGAATATCCATTACCAGAAGATACCCTCAATGATTTATTTGCTTGAAAAGGAGAAAAATGGCAAGATTAACAATTGCTGAAGCACTGAGGGAAGCAATAAGGGAAGAAATGAGAAGAGACGAAAATGTTTATTGCATCGGAGAAGACATCGGTATTCCTGGTGGCTGGGGAGGTGCATTTACTGTGACACTCGGTCTTGAAAAAGAATTTCCTGATAGAATTATCAATACACCCATCTCAGAAGCAGGATTTTTTGGGGTTGCCCTTGGTTCTTCATTGATTGGATTAAGACCGATTATTGATGTTCAATATGGAGATTTTCTTTTCTGCGCCATGGACCAGATTGCAAATCAAATAGCAAAATTGAGATATATGTCCGGAGGAAAAGTCAAGATACCCATTGTGATTAGAGCACCTGTGGGAGTGACGGGTCGTGGAGCTCAACACTCCCAGATGATGGAACCATTTTTTCATTGTCTGCCAGGTATTAAGATTGTGGTTCCAGCAACAGCATATGATGCAAAAGGTCTTCTGAAGACTGCTGTAAGGGATGATAACCCAGTATTAATTTTCGAACATAAACTGCTTTATGGCGCAAAGGGAGTTAGAAGTGAATCAGGTTCAATCGATGCCTCAAGCGAAATACCTGAGGAAGAATATACAATTCCATTTGGAAAAGCAGTAGTAAGAAAACAGGGTAAAGACATAACCATAATTGCAACACTTTTGATGATGTACAGGGCATATGAAGCAGCACAAATACTGGAAGAACAAGGAATATCTGTGGAGGTTATAGATCCCAGGTCTCTTGTTCCCTTTGACTGGGAAACAGTAAAAAAGTCAATTGCAAAAACAGGCCGTGTTGTTATAGTTGAAGAGAGCCCTCGCCGTGGCGGGATAGGTGCTGAAATCGCAGCAACAATTGCTGAAGAGATGCTCGATTTTCTTATTGCCCCAGTAAGAAGAATTGCTGCACCTGATACGCCTGCTCCATTTTCACCTGTTATGGAAAAGTTCTATGTTCCAAGCACTGAAAGAATTGTGCAGACAGTAAAGGAAATTATTAATATCAGTTCTTAAATTAATCCTTCCTGGGATATGATGATATCCTGGACCTGTTTAACAGGTACTGCATTTACATCACACCTGTTTTTGAGTGCGACTGCTGCCATTACACCTGCGGCATGTCCGGTTGCCATACAGGTTGCCATTACCCTGATTGCTCCCATTGCCTTATGGTCAGCAGAAATACATCTACCTGCAACAAGTAAATTTTTTGATTGCTCAGGGATTAAACACCTTGCAGCGATACTGAACCAGTCATTTTCTGGTGGATGAAGTTTGCTTTTTGAAGGAAGATAGTCCTTATATCTGTCAAGCATGAAACAATACTGGGTTGTTTCGCATTCCTTACAGCACAAATGAGTATTTATTGTTCTTCCAAGTGGGCAGTGTATATCAATCCAGTATGTGCAACGTGCAATACTATCATCTGCCTTTTTCCCTTCAATAACATCCTGTTCATTGAGAGTGTACAGTCCTTTAATCTGTCTTGTTTCCCTTATCCCTGCATTGATATGAAATGATGAAATATAGGAATTTTCAAATCCCTTCACATTGTTTTTGAAAAATTCATAGATTTTGAATGCTTCCTTTCTTAATTCAATTTCAGCCTGTGTAAGTTCAATGGCATTTGTTGCATCTCCGGCAAATCTTGTCATATTAAAACTTCTTTCGCCTTTTCTTATGGTGCTTCCCTTTCCGCCAGGACCTTCATTGTATATTTTCAGTTCTCCATTCTGTCTCAATTGTTTCAGTTTTTCTCTTGCTTCCCTTACGATATCTTCTGTTAATTTTTCTTCATCAATGCCTGCGATTTTAAAAACACTTCCCATGGATTCTGTTTTTCCATCCTGTGGCCTCCCTTTTGTGCATTCAAAACCTCCAAAGTATGCGATATCAGCATCACCAGTTCCATCAATGAAAATTTCTCCTTCTATTTCCATTTTTCCATTCTTATTAACAACTTCAATTGATTTAACTTTTCCATTTTCAGAGTTTACTGCTGAAAGGCAGGAATGATACAAAAATTTTACTCCTGCATCAAGAAGAACCTGTTCTGCTGCAATTTTAAGTAATTCTGAATCAAAAGGGATTCCGTATTTTTTGAATGCTTTTTCCCATGGTTCACAGCCACCAATTTTATGTAAATGTTCAATAAGTACTTTCAAAAATCCTGCGACTGCTGGTTGGTTTTCATTAAGATAATGTCCGAGAATTGGACCAACAATTCCTGTTGTTGCCATCCCGCCGCAAAAACCGTATCTTTCAACAAGTAGTGTTTCTGCTCCTGTTTTTGCTGATGCCCATGCAGCAGCCATTCCTGCTGGTCCTGCTCCGACTACAACGACTTTTGATTTCATCATCCCCCCTGGTATAATAATCACTATTATGGACTATGCAGATTAAAACATAGATTTTTTAATTTTGCAATTGTTAACCTCCCATAAGAATAGAAAATAGGAGATGGATTGAGGTGATTTTCTTTGACAATGATTTTAACTTCACCCCATCATGACAATTTTTTTCTGTTGGGACTGTAATCAGATTTACCTGACGCGTGATTTGATGTATAATTTTAAAGGAATCAAGATAACAGGGAGGTAAAAATGAAATTCAAATTGTCATTGGCTTTAATAGTTCTCTATCAATGTATAAGTTTTGCAACTGTTAGCATTAGCGGTGAAATATTTGATATACAAACTAATTCAGGTGTGAGTGGTGCAACCATATCAATAGTTGGCACAAATCTTTCAACACAAACATCATCAGATGGGAGTTTTACAATTTCAAATGTGTCTGTTTTTTCAACAGGATTTCAAATTAAGGCAAGTAAATCAGGATATGTGAATACCTACAGCCAGCTTGGAAATGTAGGAGCAGTTGATGAAACAGATATTTCTTTCCCTGTTTTTTCTAACACAATGTACAGTAATCTGCATAGTACTGCTTTTGGTGGTGTCGCTCATACATCAGGAAAAGGTGATATCGTTGGTATGGTTAATAGTGGAAACAAAGTAGGTGTTAGTGGTGTTGTAATTACTGCAAGATATATTGATAACAATCAGGTGGCAGGAACAATAAGATATGTAAACGAAAGTATGATGCCTGACCCAAGTTTAACAAGCACTTCATCATCTGGTGCTTTTATCGTATATAATGTTGACCCTTATAAACCAGTAAAAATCATCGGGACAAAATCTGGAAGTAATTTTTCTTCATGTGTTGTAATATGTTATCCTGACAGTGTCACTGTTGGCGGCATTGAAGGAATTAGTTTATTACCGCAACTGACAGGTACTGTTACATGGGATGATAATCCAGTTAGTGGAGCAACAGTTTCAATCCCAGGGACAACATTTTCAGCAACCACAGGTAATGATGGTTCATTTAGCATAAGTTTCCATCCTACCCCTTATGGAGTCATTAAGGTTTCAAAGCAGAATTATGTGGATACATATGTCAGTGGCAGGGCTGACGAAGGAAACAATAAAAATGGTAATGTTGGTGAACTATTTATTATTCCTCAGGCGGTTTACAATGATATGCTTGCTTCACTTGGAAAAAGTCACATACCAGGGAAGGGTGATATTTATGGTTCATTAAAAACAGCAAATGACTTTCCTGTTGCTGGTGCAAAAATAAATCTTTATGATAAAAATGGGACAAAATTAAATCCTGACATTTTTTATTTTGATGAACAAGGAAATCCTGAAACATCATTAAAGGAAACCACTTCAGAGAGCCAGTTTTTAATAATCAATCTTGATCCAGGATATTACTTTATTTCAGCAGAGAAAAATGGTTTTGAATTTGGAAGGAATCTTGCAATTGTCTTTGCAAATGGTATTGCAGGTGCACCTGATATTATTTCATATCCACCAATGCCCGGGATTGAAAAACAAAAATTTGAAGATATCCCGTCAGCAAATATTTCTGCAGGTGCTCAAAATGTTGCAATGCTTTCTTTTATCCTGAATTTGATGAAATGGGAAACAGATGAAAACGTAGTTTTTGATAGTGTGATTGTAACAGCAAAAGGAACCGGAAACATTTCAACAGCACTTTCAAGCGCAAAACTCTATGTTGATGCAGACAATAACGGAACTTATGAAACCCTCGTTTCAACAGGAACAATATCAGGTAATAAAATAATCTTTTCAAACATCAACAGGGAAATGGACTATGGTGTGAATCAAAAATATCTTGTTGTTTTTAATTTCAATGGAACTGCATCAGTAGGTCAAACATTTGGGGTAGACATATTGAAAAATTCAGATGTTTCATCCCATGCAAAAAATTCCTTGCTTCCAGTAACCTGTGAAGGAGAGCCGATTGAAGGTAATTTGATGACAATAGTTCCAGCATACCCACCAGCAAAACCAATGGTATATGCACCACCTTATGGAACAAATCCACTTGCTTATGCGATTCAATCAAGTCCATTTGATCCTGGCCAGGGGAATACAACCCATAAAGCATCACAGTGGAGAATATGGAAGGAAGGAGAAAGTTATGAAACATTAACCTGGGATAGTGGAGAGGATACTGTGCATCTTACTTACATATATACACCTGTTCCTCTTGAAGGTTATACGATATATTATTGCCAGGTAAGGTATGAAAATGGCGATAATGTATGGAGCGAGTGGTCAAATGCAGCGTCCTTTAGGACAGGAGCAGATGGAATAACACCACCACAGGCGCCAACAAATCAATCACCTTCTAATGGAGCGACTGATGTTAAAATTCCTGTTACACTACAAGCAAGTTCTTTTGTGCCAGGCAGTTCAAATACTCATATTGCTTCTCAATGGAGAATTTATAAATTATTTGATTCAAAACAGTATGAAATTGTTTTTGACACTAAAAGAGATACAACCAATCTTACATCAATCACAGTGTCTTCACTGCTGCCTTCAACACAATACTACTGGACTGTAAGATATCAGGATGGAAATGGTGCCTGGAGCAATTGGAGTGAACCTACAACTTTCACAACCTTACAGGGTATTAAAGGTAATTTGAATGGAGACAGTGAAATTGATATTTCTGATGTGATTCTGTGTCTCAGGATGGCAATAGGACTACCTGTGACAATTTCAGCCCAGACATATAATTCACCATATCCTGATTGGCTTATTTACCTTGCTGATATGAATAATGACGGTGTTGTAGATATTTCAGATGTAATTTTGATTCTGAGAAGAGCCATTGGTCTGGACTGAAAATTCGTCTTAAGCATATTCTACTTTCTTTTTCAACCTCCCCTTTTTGTAAATCCCCTTTCCATTCCCCCCTTTGGCAAAGGGGGACTAAGGGGGATTTCATCTTCTAAATCCACCCCAACCCTCCTTTAAAAAAGGAGGGGGATTGAGGGGGATTAAATCTCCCCCAGCCCCCTCTTTGGAAAAGAGGGGGAACTTGAGCAGGAAAAATCCACCCCAACCAATAAAGGAGGGGGGAGAATATAACTTCCCCCTTTTTCAAAGTGGGATTGAGGGGGATTTGAGATGCGAGATGGATTTTTATCTTGAGAAAAATCCGACCCAACCCTCCTTTTGAAAAAAGAGGGAGATAGTACCATTCTGCTAAGATGGAAAAGAAGATATCCACTTCTATATGGACGGGATCAAAAAATTTTGCAAGAAGTAAAAAGATGACTGTTTTTACAATTTTTTATAACACAGCCACCAGTCAAAGCATTTAAATTCGCCTGCTTTTGCCTTTTCCAATCTTTCCCTGGCTGTTTTTACATCCTTTGCAGGTGGTATTATGACACTATCTCCAATAATTTCATTGTTTGGCCAGTTTGCAGGCATAGCAACATTATTTTTGTCTGATATTTGCATTGCCTGTACCACCCTTAAAATTTCATCCATATTTCTTCCTAATTCCTGCGGGTAATAAAGTATAATTCTAATTTTTCCTGCACTATCAACAACAAATACTGCTCTGACTGTATTTGTGCCTTTTCCTGGATGAATGAGTCCAAGCTTTTCAGCAACTGTTCCTGTATCAGCAATAATAGGAAATTCAATTTCAATGTTCAGATTGTTCTTTATCCATTCTTCCCATTTAATATGAGAGAAAACCTGGTCAACACTCAGTCCAATAAGTTCACAATTTAAAGATCTGAATTTATCATATCTTTTCTGGAATGCGACAAATTCAGTTGTACAGACAGGAGTGAAATCAGCAGGATGGCTGAATAACACAAACCATTTTCCTGCGAATGCTTTTGGCAGTGTAATTACTCCATGAGTTGTTTGAACAGTCATTTCAGGAAAATCATCCCCGAGTAGTGGTATTCCCTTTCTTTCATTAATATTTTCCATGTTCGCTCCTTTATTATTTTTATTATCTGGCTGGGGGACTAGGATTTGAACCTAGACACTCAGATCCAGAGTCTGATGTCCTACCGTTAGACGATCCCCCATTTTTTTATCTATTGCGGAGTTTGACCTTGAAATCATTTCTTCCTGACTTTACAACTTCAACATGTCCTTCTCTTGCAAGCCAGCCGAGGCTCATAAGTGCAAGGTCTCTTGGCTTATCAATGGCTTTCACAATTTCTCTGAATGATGACTCTCCGTGTTTGTCAAGATAATTCCATATATCGCCTGCTGCAAAACCAATTTCTGTTATCACCCTGCCTCCTTGCTGTTGGGTAAGTTTTCCCTTGTTATATTATACCCTTTTTCGCCTCTTTTGGAAAGACACCCGCATACAGGGCACTTTGAAATCTCATTGCCTGAACTATCAATGTAGATATGAAAACACAATGGGCATTCCCAGAGAAATTCATCTTTTTTGAATGGAAAACCTGTTTTTTTCCTTGCCTCTGTAACCATCCAGAAAAATAGTATCAGAAGGCTTAAAAATAAATACCCTGTGATCGCAAGGGTCAGTTCTATTTTTATCATTGTAATCGAAATTTAAAGGTTACTATTGCCCAGACATTAATATCCTTTTCTATTTCGGCAAACCGCCATTTTTTTAATGATTCCTCAGCGACAGCATCAAGTTTCCTGTATCCGCTTGTTTCAATAACTTCTGTTGATTGCACAAGTCCGTTTTTATTTACCCATATTTTTATTTTTACATTTGCTTCAATTCCTTGCTGTTCAGCCCATGATGGATATTGTGGAATTACCTTTGTGATGATTGGTCTGTTTCCACCAGGACCAGTGATTTCAAAATTTTCTCCAGATATTTTCCCCTCGGGTTGCTCAGTTGAAAGAGGTGGTTGTAGATTTTCTTTTTTTTCAGGACCTGTTAGAGAAATCCTGTGTAAAGGGAGTTGCCAGTTAAATTGCTCCTGTGTTTCCATGAAAAGTACAGGTGTTTTTGGTATCCCAATTGAGGTGTTTTCTTCCCTTATTCCTGTTTCCCTTATAGGAATTTGAATTTTCTGTTTTGTCGCTGGTTTTATTACTGGTAATTGAGGGTTGATTCTTGTTTCTGGTACATTAACTGCTTTTGATTGTGGCTCCTGGTAAAGGTAAACAAACTGGTATTTTGGTTTTTTGGTTTTTTGTGGGAGTACGAAACTGAACATTGGCATTATTATTAAATGTGCCAGAAGACACAGAGCAAATATTTTTAAAAGATTTTTATTGTCGGATTCCATCATTGTTGTTCTGATTGCGGCATTGTTGCAATAGCAATTTTTGATAGCCCAGCAGTCCTGGCAATATCCATTATTTTAACAATCTTACCATAAGGAACCCTGACGTCTCCCTTAATAACGACGGTAATACCAGGAGAATTTTTACCAAAATTTCTTAATGAATATTCAAGTTGTTCAACAGAAACCTGTTGTTCTCCAAGAAATATAATACCTTCTGCTGAAACACTTATGAAAATTTCCTTTGCTTCAATTCTATCTGTTGAAACAGCAGAAGGAAGATTGATTTTTATTCCTGGTTGCATAATAAAACTTGAAGTTAGCATAAAGTAAATCAACTGTTGCAAAACCACATCAATCAGTGGCGCCATATTAATCTGCCCTTTAAAAATTTCATATCGTTTGGTAAATTTCATTTTATCTGTTCTTCTTCAGTTATTAAAAAAGTTAGAATGTCCATCATTCTGGATGCTGCCCGTTCCATATCATTAATTAAACTGTTCACACGTGATACAAGATAATTATAACCCAGATACGCAGGAATGCTTACAACAAGTCCACCAACTGTAGTAATCAGTGCTTCCCATATTCCACGAGCAAGGTCTCCAGGATTAACAAGTCCACCTTTTGCTTCAATAACCATAAATGCTTTGATCAAACCAGTAACAGTGCCAAGCAGTCCAAGTAGTGGTGCAATTGTTGCAATTGTTGCAAGTACTCCAAGATATTTTTCAAGGTATGGTATGATTTGATTTGCTTCATCCTGAATATTTTCCTTGATTACTTCAGGTGGTCTATCAGATTTTATCAGCGCTTTATAAACAAGTCGTGCAACTGGGCCTGGAGTTGACTCGCATAATTCAATGGCTTCTCTTATCTTTCTTTTTTTTAATTTTTGTTCAATTTCTCCGATAAATTTTTCAGCGTCAATTTCAGATTTTCGCAGTGCAATAAGTCGTTCAATGATCACTGCCAGGGTAAGTGCGCCGCAGATGGTAATGGGAATCATTAAATAACCACCGCGAATTGTAAACTCCCAGAGATTCATTTTTCCTCCTGACTGGTATTATAAATTTACCATTTTGTTTGAAATCCTGCAATAAATTCAAAAGGTCTTCCTTTAAATAATGGAGCTTCCTGGTAACTGGTGCCAAAGATATTGTTAAATTTGAAAAACATCTTTACATCCTTTGATATGTCGTATGAAATCAAGGATGAAAATATTGTGTAACTACCAATTTTTTTTGTTCCAAAAATTTGTTTTCCTGTATATTTTAATTCAAATTCTGGTTTGAATTTTCCAGCATTAAAACCTGCCCTGATATAACCAGTATCATCAGGAAAACCTGATTTTGTTTTATCACGGTTGAAAGATGTATAATCTCCTTCAATATAGAATGCCTCTAATTTCTTTGTAATATTTATGTTGAGCATTGTGAATGCATTGTCTTTCAATACAACAGGTTGATAAATATTATCATTGTCGGGATCCTGCCACTGGTATGCCACGCTTTCATATCCTGCGAGTGCTTTAATTTTAAATTGTATGCCAACTGTTTTCCATGAAACTTCTGAAAAGATCGAATAATTTTCTTCTGGTTGTAAAAAAACATTTTTCATCTCAAGATATGGCGATTCTGCAATATCCTTTGAGAATTCAAAAAATGAAAAATTGCTTGAAGCACCAAACAAAAATTTTGTGTCTTGTTTTTCAATTAAAAAATATGCAGACGGCAAAATTTTTGTCTGCTGCCCGATTGTTTTCAGGGCAAGGTCTGTTTGAAAATGTTCCTTTCTATAAGTTCCTGATAGTTCAAGAATTCTGTTTCCCTTTCCTGCAAAACTGTTATAGCCAATTTCTCCACCAACAACAAAATCTCCACAGAATTTTTTTACTTTTACATACTCATTTAATTCCTCAAGTTTTGAAAGTGTGTTTTTTTCAATAACTGTATTCACTTCAAACATATCATTTTTGAAAAACAAATCTGTACCTGCCATTACTGTATGTTTTTTTCTTCTGGCAGATGATAAGTCAATTTGTGGTATTTCTTTCAGGCAGTTGTAATAATCAAAATTGAGAATAAGGTTTTCTGTGATGGGTTTTTTTATGTTTGTTTGAAAGATTACTGTTCTATCATGACTTCTGAAAGAATTGTCATTGACTGCAGAAAAATAACCATCCCATTGGAAAGATTTTAATGAAAAAACAGAACCAGTGTATCCAAATTTACCTGCAAAAAAAGAAAATTCGTAAAAAATTTTTTTCTCCTGCTGGGATTGCTCAATGTTTTTTTGTTGTTGTGGTATTGTTTTAAATTTTATATACTGCTCAGGAACTTTTTTTGTTTCAGGAAATTTTATGTAAATTTCGTGAGAGTAGGGTAGAATCGGTGTTTTATAAGTACTTTTGTCTTCTCCAGTGATAATTGCTTCAGGAATATTTATATCCTGTGCGAAAATGATTCTGGAAGACATAAGAAGGAAAATTGTTATACACAGTTGTTTCATCTTCCTGTTTTGTATTTTGCCATCATTGCCTGCGCTTTTTGTGCCCATACTGTTTTTGGAAATAAGGTCAAAAGTTTCACATAGTATATTTGCGCTTCTTTGATCATGGATTTTTTCAGATTAATGTCAATAAGCAGAAAAAGGGCTTCAGGAGCAAAAGGACTTTTTTTATCAATTTCTTTTAGCATCTTTTCACTGTCCTGGTAATTTCCATTGAGATAAAGGATTTTGGCATTGAGAAACATTAATTCAGGGTTTTTCTTTGTTTCAAATTTTTTCAAATACCCCATAGCTTCTTCAGTTTTTCCTGTGTCTATGATTTCATTAATGAACATAATTCCTTCTGTGAGAATGAAATTATCTTCAGGATATTTTTTTAACATTGTGTCAAAAATATTTTTCATCATCTCTCTGTTTTCTTTTTCTCTGTAAAAATTGTACATAATTTTAAGGGTTTCAATTGAGAAAGGATAATCAGGATTTTCTTTAAACAATTGTTCCCAGGTATTCACTGCACTGTCAATCTGATCATTGTTGTAAAATGCAGTCCCGAGAATATTCATAATATCCTGGTCATGTTTTTGTTTAAGGTATTCAGAAAAGATTTCTATGGTTTTTTTATAATTTTTCTGGTTGAAATAAATGTATCCCAGTTGCAATTTTGTCCTCAAAAGAATTTCTTCATTTTTCGTTGTTTCAAGTAATTTATTATACCAGGTAATGGCTTCATCTTTTTTATCCTCAAGTTCTGCGATTTTACCAAGTTCCCAAAGCGAGCGAAGTAAAATATCACTGTTTGTGGTTTTTAGAAGTCCTGAAAGAATTTTTCTCGCTTCCTTATACTTCATGTTTCTTTTGTAAATTAAGGAAGTTTGAAATTTTGCCCATTCTGCCTGCTCTGATCTGGGAAATCTTGCAATTATTTCATCATAATATTTTTGGCTCTCAGCGTATTTTTTCAAATTGAAGAGGCAATCTCCAAGTTTTAAAAGTATTTCGGGTTCAAGTTTATGATTTTTAAAAAAGGCAATAGCAGAAGTGAATTTTTTTTCGGCTAATTCAAAATTATTTTTTTGATAAAGAACAAGTCCCTGATAATATAAGATTTCTCTTACAATATCGGTTTCATTGAAAACCTGTTCCATATGGTTCAATGTATTTTCTGCTTTCCCATAATCTCCTGACTGTAAGAGTTTTCCCATTTCGTTCAAAAGCATATATCCGAGATTTTTTTCTATTTCAGGATCCCTGCCACCTGCAGCAATCTCATTTCTATAATTTTCCCACGCTTCAAATGGCATGTTCAGGAACATCTGAATGATTATTATGTATTTTCTAACTTCTTTGTTGTATGTAGAATTCGGGAACTTTTTTAATAGTTGTTCAAATTTTGTCAGTGATTCCTGATATTTTTTGAGTTTCAGGAGATTGATTCCATAAAGAAACAACGCATAGTCGTTTTTTTCTGCTTCTGGCTGGGTAAAATATTTATTAAGGAATTCAATGGACAGTTCGTAAAGACCCTCATTGAATGCGACAGCAGCGCAAGAAAAAGCATCATCCTCATCAACAATTCTTTGAGGTAAAGCGAGGTTTGATAACAACAAGCATGCTGTTATCAGAATCCCGATTTTTTTTCTCACTGATTTAAGGGAAAGGGGGGTGCAGTGCACCCCCCTGGGTGATGTTTGGCTTACAGTTTTACCACGTTTGTGGCCTGGAGCCCTTTCTTACCCTGAACTACTTCAAATTCAACGGTGGCGCCTTCTTCAAGCGTCTTATATCCATTTCCCACAATTGCTGTGTAATGGACAAAGACATCCTCACCGTTTTCTCGTTCAACAAAGCCATATCCTTTGGCATTGTTGAACCACTTCACCTTCCCCTTCTCCTTCGCCATGCTATCCTCCTTTTATCTCCGCAAAATCTTTAGCCGTTGTTTCGGCTGTACGGAGATTAATTTTTCTGTTGAAAGAAATTTCGTAAACACAGATTTATTCCTATTTGGTTGAACTTGAGGACTTACCTTGCGGATGAAGATCTAAACTCAATGTACAACCGGCTAATCCAATCAAAGAAAGCATTATAATAACCAAAAAAAACTTTTTCATTAATCCTCCAACATCATATTCTAACACATATTTTTTTTGTGTCAAGTGGTGTTTCATCCTTTCAGGTTGATGTATTTGTCAGGTTCTTTTTCAAACTTTGCTTTACATCTCGGGGAACAAAAGTAGAATGTTTTACCATCCTTTTCTACAACATTCTTTGTTGAATTTTTCAGCCATACTCTGCAAACAGGATCTTTGATTGTTTTCTTCATAACCTTTCTCCTTCTTTTTTTAATTATACTTCATAATTTGAAACAAGTCAAATTTTTTCTCACATTTTCCAGAAATTTAAGGGAATATTGAAAACGGCTGTTTATGATAAAATCTCAACAAGTTTAATAATTTTATTAATTTCAATCTGATGGCTTCTCATTGATGGTTCTATTTGCAGATGTTGAATAATCGCAAGGATATCTTTTTTGTCAATCCTGAATGAGGAAGAAAGAACGTTCAGGATATTCTTTCTTCTATGGACAAAAATTTTTGGAACTGTCTCAAGAAATAATTTTTCGTCCTTAATCTGATATTCTAATTTTTCCTTCGGGGTTATTTTCATTACTACGGATTTCACATCAGGCACAGGGAAAAAAACAGAACCAGGGATCCTATAACATATTGAGCAATTTGTAAAAACAGAGAAGAAAACTGACATATGATTAAAATTTTTATCACCTGGTATTGCCATAATTTTTAATGCAACATCTTCTGGTATCATTACAAGAGCAAAATTCCAGAACATTTTTAATTCAATAAGTTTAAAGAGAATTAGTGAAGCCACAGAATAAGGGAGATTTCCAGTAATTTTGACCTTTTCTTTGAGTGAACTGAAAAATTGTTCATCAAGTTTCAAAAAGTCATTGTTGATAATATGAACATGGGAACAATTTTTCAATCGATTTTTCAAAATTTCAGCAATTTTTCTATCCTTTTCAACCGCATAGACGGTCCCACACTTTTCTGCAATAACTCCTGTTAATGCACCAAGTCCTGGACCAATCTCAACAACTATATCTTTTCTTGTGATGTCCGCAAATGAAAGAATTTTATCTCTTACATTTCTATCAATGAGAAAATTCTGACCTAACTTTTTTTCTAAAACGATATTATTTTCTTTCAGGACCGCCAGAAGTTCCGTAAGAGTAAGAAATGTATCCATCAGTTGTTTTTTGCCATTTTAATGGCAGTAAGGATTGCCTCTTTCATTGGTATAACATCTGCTTTACCAGTCCATGCAATATCAAATGCTGTTCCATGCCCTGGACTTGTTCTTATCCAGCCCGAAGCATTTACTGTAATATTAACCAGTTCTTCAAAAAACATTGTTTTTAGAACAATCATCGCCTGATCATGGTATAAAGATACAATAAGGTCAAAATCCTTATCGCTAATATTTTTCCTGAAAATAGCATCTGCTGGAAATGGTCCTGAGACAGAAAATCCATTTTGACGCAGTTTCTCCATTGCAGGGATAATGATGTTATTTTCTTCATCGCCCATTGTTCCTGATTCTCCTGCATGGGGATTCAGACCACAGAAGCCAATACTCATATTTTTTATTTTGAAAAATTTTGCAATGAATTCGGATGTAATTTTTGTAGACAAAAATAAATGTTCTACTGTGAGATGTTTCCAGATATCACGCATGGGAATGTGTACAGTGGTAAGTAGTACTTTAAGATTTTTAGTACCCATCAGCATATATGTTTTTTCTCCTGAAAATGAAGATAGTGCATCAGTATGTCCACTGTAGTGAATACCTGCAAGTTTCCAGGCAGTTTTTGAAATGGGTGCAGTAACAAGGCAATCAGCATATTGATTTGAAAGCAGTTGCCACGCTTTTTCAAAATATTTAAATGAAGCCATACCTGTAAGATGATGATTTATTCCAGAAGGAAATTCAGTATTTTTTATGACACCTGTCTCAACAAAAAAAATTTCACCTGTTTTATCTTCAGTCCATCTTGTGATTTTTTTCTTTACATTGAAAAACTTTTTTACCCGCGATATGACTGGTTCATCTATGACAAGAATCGGAACAAATTTAACACCCTCATCAAGTAATTGGGATACCGCTTTGATGGATATTTCAGGACCAATTCCTGCAGGATCC
This sequence comes from Candidatus Omnitrophota bacterium, assembly GCA_023818965.1. Taxonomy (GTDB): domain Bacteria; phylum Ratteibacteria; class UBA8468; order B48-G9; family DTJG01; genus DTJG01. Next base: position 59,138 of record JAMWCD010000001.1, read on the forward strand.
CCTGTTGATATCAGTACACGAATCATTGATTGTAGTTTGTGAAAATCTTTTTTGAGATACTCTCATCAAATATTTTCACCGGGATACTTTGAAGAAGTTTGTTTATGTATTCTCTGTATGCTGTATTGACTTTTCCCTGATATATTTCCTGCCTTGCAATTTTATATAATTGCTCAGGAGTATTGTCTCTTATTTCATAAACCAGATACACGATAAATTTCTCACTGCTTTTTACAATAACTGGTTTGTCCTTTCCTGCCTCAAGCAATTGAGATAGTAAAGAGGGGTCAATTTTACTGACGCTTATCCATCCTGTTGAATCCATTTCAGAAATTGCTGATTTGTTTTCTCTGATTTTTGAAACAAATGTTTCTGCAGATGTAATATCATCAAAAGTTTTTCTGAGTAAGAAAATCTGTTTTTCTTTTGGCATTTTACTCATTCGGTCTGCAATTTCTACTGGCGAAATGTGAATTCCGCTGTAAATTTTCTGGGCAACAAGTTTTTCACTTCTTATCTGGTCAGCAAGAATTTCTCTGTACTGATTAACTGTTAAACCATTTTCTTTAATGAAAGAGAGAAAATCAACATTCCTTTTCTTCCACTCATTGACGATAAGGTCTAATCTGTTGTCAATTTCTTCTTTGCTGACAAAAATATTTTCTTTTTTTGCCTGAATAATAAGAAGGTTTTCTTCAATCAATTGAAGTAGTGCTTCTTCAAAAGATATTCCTCTTGTCTGCGCCCGTTCTTTTACATCATTTTCCCATATGATTCTCTTTCCAACTGTTGCAATGGTCGTATCTGTACCACAATAAAGGCACGTAATAAATCCAAAAAGTAAAAATAAAAGGTATTTCTTTTTCATAACTGCTTCAATTTTTCGCTATATCTGATAATTTTTGATTCATTTTTTATCTGGTTGACATAAGTATTGAGTAGTTGTGTTCGTTTCTGGTTTATCAAAATTTGTTTAATTGTTGGTGTTGCTTCTTCAAGGGTTTGTAAATGTGCTGGTTGTTTTTCTCCTATTTTTATGATGTGATAACCCTGGTCTGTTCTTACAACTTTTTCAAGAACACTGTTGGGTTTCATTGAGAAAAGAATTTCTTCAAGTTCTGGCATCAATTGACCTCGTGATATCATACCAAGGTCTCCACCTTTATCTTTTGAAGGACTTATTGATTCCTTTTTTGCTATCTCAGAAAAATCCTCGCCACTGGAAATTCTATTAAGGATATTTCTTGCCTCTTCTTCTGTGGCAACAACAATTTCATACAGATGAACTCTTTCAGGAACAAGAAAGTCCTTGAGATTGTTGTTATAGTAATTTTTTATCTCGTCCTGAGAAATGTCTGCCTTGCTCAACACCTGGTCTGCAAGAAATTCTTTGATGAGAAGGTCGTTTTTGTAATTCTCAATGGCTTTTTTGATTTCCTTGCTGTACTTCCTTTCAAATTTTTTTGCTTTTTGCATCAGAAGACGTTCTCCAATATAATCCTCCAACGCCTGTTGCGGAAACTGTTTAACATATTGTTGATAAAATTCAGGGTATGATGAAATTTTTTGTTTTAATGCTGATAGGGTGATAATTTCTCCGTTTACAATTGCTACAGCATTTTTTTTCAAATACTGTCTATAAGCAATGTTTGAAGCCACTACAATGACTGCAATGACCACGATAGTGATCAATGCCTTTTTCCTTTTCTTTCTATCAACAAAACAATTTTTTGTTCTTTCAATAAATTTTTTCCAGCAATTTTTTACATTTTCTTTTATTTTCACTGTCTTCTCCTTTCAAGAATTTTGTTATTCTGCCTGTCATAAATAATACGATATCTGGTTTCTGCTTTTATTTCATTGTCTGTTATTATACCATCGTTATTTAAATCTTGCACCTTTTGAGATATGACAGTAATTTTGAAAACATTTCCACGCACTGTAATGAGGTTACTGATGGCAGAAATCACCATTTCTTTTTCGTCTTCTGTATCAACCCATTTATTGTTGTTATTGTCAATGCCGTCGTTTCCAAACTTTGTTATTTCATTGTTTAACGGACTTTTGTATTTTCCTACAATATCAGAGACATCTTTAAATGGTCTTGCTGAAATGATTTCATTTGCAATATTTGCATCAACAAGAGGAAGACACTGGAGCACAGGAGAAGAGGCAGTATTTATATTGATTCTTCCTGAAACCGGGATTTCTGGTTTTTCAGCGATTGTAAAAACATCAAGAAGTTTTTTATCATAATTTTTCCACATGTTTAATGTCTCCCATTGTTTTCCTTTATGAACAAATGAAAGTTCTGCAGGAGATGAAAATGGATGATTTTTTACTCTAAACGACGCTTGCCAGCAGATAAACTGGTTGTCAATGGTAAATTCTCCACCTGAGGATGGAGAAAAACATGAATTCATTTTTCCTGGTGTTTTTGCTCCCAGAAACCACTGCTGAACCCTGGGGTCATTTTTTTGTTTTGTGTCATTGCCTGGTTTATCAGAACCATAGTCGGTTTCTTCTATTAATTGATTTTTTTCATTTACAAGATACATTTTTCCATTAAGGACTGTGTCAATATGGAAAATTTTTCTGATGATTGAAAATACTTTTGAAAGGGCAGGGATATCAAAGTTCATAAAGAGTATTGGTTCATACTGGTCAGCACCTGCAGGTTCCTTTATTGGAAAGAAAAAAGGAGTTACAACAATACCTTCAGCAGTATACAATATGACAATTTTCCATTTGATTGAGTCACCAATAAGATAATATGAATGTGGTTTGATGATGGTTCCCTCAGGAATTTTTATGTGGTCAGGCATCAATGATTTGAAAAATGGTTCTATTTTTGATGTATCAGGTTTTTCGCCCTTTTCAATTTTATCAATGGTTTGTTGTGATTGATTATTGACATCAAAAATATTTGAGTCAGGTAGTGTTATCATCCCGCCTTTGATTGTCCAGTTACTGATATCAACTGGCACATCATATGGATTGAAGATTTCAATAAATTGTGGTCCAAGTTCTTCAATGATTGTAACTGGAATACCTCCTGGACCTTTTGCATCTTCTATTTTCATTTCTGGGCAGGGTTCAATTTCATTCAAATACGGTGTCCTGTCAATTCCAATGAAACGTCTTCCTTCAGGAGTTTTTATTACTGTTGGAGTGCTGTCTCTGTCCCTGTAATCCAGAATATTTAATGCAATCTGAATTGCCTGGTTCTTTTCATATCCAATTCCTGTAAGGATTGAAACAATTTGTTCAAGTGATGCCTTATTAATGTTTGTGCGAAGATAATTTTCGGCATCAATATTCAAATCATAACTATGACAGGTAATATGATTTTTGATTTTATTATAAATTGTTTCTGTCATTCTTTTCAGCATCTTAATATCTTCAATCACAAAAAATGGTCTATCATCACCAGATGGTTTTGCGTGATGAAATTCATCTGGCTCGTCAATGCCTTCATTATTTTCATCAATAATTCCATCACCATCATTATCAATTCCATCATCTGAAAGTGTTTCATTGTCCCTGTCATCATCATTATCCTTCACACCTGCCTGTAAATCTTTCCCATTTCTGAATAACACAAGTTTATCTGCAATGGCATCACATAGCCCCGGGAAAAAACCAATTTCAAATGTTGTCCACCCTTCATTAAAACTATGCCTGCCATTTTTTGAAAGATTGCCTGTATAATTGATATTTATGGAGCCATTTTCATCTCTGACCAGTACTGCATATCGTGCAACAATTTTTTTCCTGAAGTTTTTTACATAGAAAAATTTACTTTCTTTTATTCCGTCTCCATCAATATCAACATCATCTCCTGAAAATGTCGTGTTCCATGACTCATCATATCCATCATAATTATTTTTATCATTTTTCAATTCCCATATTGCCTGTTCAATTCCTATTTTCGCAGCATGGTCTGCAAATGTTTTTGAAAACATAAAAAATGATGATTTTTCCCAGTTTCCAAAAACCAGTAGTAGCCCTGCTGTTATAACAAAAAGTACCAGTATTATTCCTATGGCAAGAATGAGTGCATCACCCTCATTGACCCATCCAGATTTCTTCACTGAAACCCTTTTCAATTCTTCTTCCTTCAAGATTTCCTCCATACAGGATGAAAAACACCTTAATTTTTTCAGGCAATTTTGCATTTTCTTCCTGATTTTTTGTATCCCAGTAATTTTGCCATGATGAACCGTCCCAGTAAGAAAATTCAAGTTTTTTAACGTTTTCTACCAGTATTTGACTGCCTGAGAATCCTGATGGAAATTCGTATGAGTCCATACTGGCATCAATTCTTTCAAAAGACATTTTGATTTTATCCCCATCAAGATAGATTCCATACATTCCAAGGTCAGAACCTTTTCCTTCAGTATATGGTGCAACAAATTTTATTGATGTTTCTGTACCGACAAAATCAATTCTGAAATTTCCAGGGATATTCCTGATAATGGCTTGTTTAAGTTTTGGCCTTAAAAATAAAATAAAATCGGTTGCCCTTTGTGAAATTGTTTTCTCTGCTGATTGAGAGGAGATTCTTCGTGTGATTGATGAAAAAATTAAAAAACCTGAAATAAAAACAACAACAATAATGACCATCGCAACAATAATTTCAACAAGAGACATCCCACGACTATCTCTGTTGCAGGGCAGAAACAAATTCTTCAGAATATTGTTTTCCTTCAATGGTTCTGGTGAATTTGATACGAACTTCATACAAATGTTCCCTGATTTTTATAAAATTAACCGTATAAAAAAGATTTGAAAAACCCTGCATTTTCCCTTCAATCTTATCAGGAACTTCAATTCCCTGAGTTCCAAAATCTTCTTGAATTTTGTCAAACAAAATATCTGCAGCAATTGAAAAGTCCTGAAAATCAGTTGCTCTCCTGAAAAGTTTTTCTGTTTGCTGTACGATCATCATTACGCAGGATATTCCAATGATGATAATAATTGTTGCCACCAGTGCCGAGATAAGAGAAAATCCTTTTTTCATTTTTCTACAGATGTTTTTTCAACTGTACAGAGACCAGTCAAATTATATAAAATAATTTTCCTTGTTTTTTTTGTTGATGTATCCTCAATGATTAAGTGCCCTGCCTGCTTTGCTGCGCCTTCAGGTAAAAATTCAACAGGAGAAAAGCCATCTGTCTTTTCTTTAATGACAATAGATTGAGGAAATTTATAAACTTTTCCCAGAAGTTTCCCATCATCTAAATAAATGCCGCAGGAATTGTTTTCAAAAACAACACTAACGACTTTATGGTTTGCAATTGCGTATGAACGGCCAGTATGAAGCATTTCACATATGGTTTGGATTGCTAAATCAAGATTTTTTTGCCTTATTGCTTTATGTGGGAAAAAAACTGAAAAACTTGCAATCAAAGAAATGATGATTATGACAACAAGAATTTCAATTAATGTGATACCTTTTTTATCACCAGTTTCCAATGTCATCATTTGTGTCAAATTTTCTATCAGGACCTGATGAAACAATGATGAAAGGAACATTATTTTTTTCTGATTGTGGATAGAAGTAATGAATAGGATTCCTCCATGTATCCACAATGTTATTTTCCTGGTCAATATCATTTTGTTTGAATCTCATATATGGACCTTTCCAGTTTTCATCTTCAATAGGTCCCATCAATGCCTCAACAAGGATTTTGCTTGAACCGGAACTATTTGGAAAATCACCCATATCTGTTTGATACATAAACAATGCTGCTTCAAGTGAAGAAATCATTCCTTTGGTTCTTAATATCGCTGCCTTATTTCTTGCTTTTTTCAATGCTGGCAAACTGATGGCAGCAACCATTGATATGATTGTTAAAACAACAAGAATTTCTATTAGAGTAAAGCCCGATTTTTTCATTTTCTTTAAAACGGGAGTTTGTTTCTAACTCTTACAAGGGTTGTTGCAATTGTTTGTGGTCTTGTCTTCAAAGATGGGTCATTACTTTTTCCTATTAATGTAATTTTTACTGCATCAGGTGTTTCTAACTGTAAATTATCAATTTGTTTAAGTCCTGCTGATGTTATTTTATAATAAATAAATTGTGTTCCTGATGCAAGTTGTATTGATTTGTTAACATCAATAAGTTTCCAGTATCCTGAATTCCTTGCAGGAACACCGGTTAAATTTGTCTTTGCCTGCCACAGTGTTGTATCTGTGTCTGTTGTTGGTAGGTTGGATGGCATTCCTGAGTTCATCCCAGGAGAAATAAGATAAAAAACTGTTTCTCCTTTTGTTTTATCGTACAAACCAAGTTCATAACAGGGATTCTGTAAATCATTTTTTACATCATGAGCAAATTCAAGTCCAATTGTATTCCTTGAGCCATAAGTGATTTCAGTAATCATTGCGTTTAACTCATTCTGGATTTCATTTTGATAAGTGATGAGTTTGCGAAGACGTGCTGCTTTTGCATAGAGAAAGGCAGATAATCCAACAACAATTACAAGAAGTGCCAGTGCCACAAGTATTTCAAGCAATGTGAAGCCGGACTTATTTTTTTTCATCAATATATCCCGTTTCTTGTAATAAAAACTGGCATACGAAGTAAAAGATAATTATTTTTTGCTCTTCTTACTTCTAACTTTATTTTTCTCAATACAACCTTATCTGTTTCAGTACCAGTTGCTTCGCTTCCATCTGATTTATACCAGACACATCCTGCATAAACTTTGAAAGACGGGTCAGGACTTGAAATTGGTGGTAATGGGTCTGTTTCACTTATTTTTTGGGGATAATCACTTTGTCTGTCTGCATACACAGGCGGAAAATCAATGATATTAACCATTTCAATATAATACTGGGCAATTGCAGAAGCAAGAAGCATTTCATTTGATTTTTGCATGATATTCAAATTTCCTGCAATAATCAGTAGTCCTGTCCCAACAACAATTGTGAGTAAAAACATTGCTACAACAAGTTCAAGAATTGAAAATCCTGCCTTTACAGGCATTTTCTTTTTCTTCCCCTGCCACCGGTATTCCAGCCAACTATGCGCTATTTTCATCCTTGTCATATCCTGTTTCTTTAAAGTTTCTAATAAATTCACAACCTATTCCATTTTCTCTGCTTTTTCTATTCTATTATTACTGAGTCCACCCGTTGCAAAGGTCCTTAAATGCCCAGAGCGCTCAATATACATTGCCCCTAAAATCAACCGTATCCACAATAATGCGACTGTTATCCCTATCAATCTTAACTATCATCCTGATGTTTCCGATTCTTATCCTGTGGTAGCCATACCATTTGCCTTTTAACTTTTTCACATCCATGACTATATTTTCTCCTGCGTATCTGAGAATAAGTTTTCTTATAATTTCTCTTACTTTATCTTCTACTTTTTGCTCCTTGATAAACTTATAGGCTCTATTAGAATAACAAATTTGCCATTTCATATTTCTATCTGTTCAGAGTGAACAATATTTTTGTCTGGCGCTTTATATCTTTCTTTAATCTCTGTCATTTCTTTTTCTGATATTTCCGGAGTTAGTTCTAACCTTATTTTAAAAAATTCTTCTTTTATCGTCTCCCTAATTGTTTCTTTTATCACATCCCTTAGTTCTTTCTTACTATTAACTATCAATCTTTGAGTACCCATTTTCAATTCCCTCCTTTTGCTCCTTTGGATTCTGCCAATTTTGGATAATTATTTTTTACCCTTTCCCTTCTCTTTTAAATCCCCCTATTTCCCCCTTTTGAAAATCCCCCTTCCATTCCCCCTTTTATAAAGGGGGACAGAGGGGGATTGAGGGGATTTCAACCTCCCCCTGCATCCCCTCCTTTTGCTCCTTTACTTTTATTATCTTCACCATATGAGTTTCCAGTTGGTTGGAAGAAAAATTCTTCGGCCTCCAACAAAACCTGCATAAATTTTTGTCCTGTCAGGAGAAAAAGCATTTCCATCAAAAAAAATTGTGCCATTATTTAAATTTACTGTTCCATTCGCAACAAGGCATCCTGTAATGGTTGTATTAGCGTTATTCAATGTGATATTGCCAGTTGTTCCGTATGAATAGATAAGACCCTGAATCTTCGCATAATTTGATCCACTGCCTATGTTAATGGAACAATTACTTCCAATAGAATATCCCACGAGTGTTGCCTGTTCATTTAAGTTTTGAATTCTATTTGAAATAAAATCTACATTGCCACCAGTTCCAATATTCACTGTCAGTGGATTTGTGGATGTCGCAAGAAATATTGCATAGGTCTGGTTATCCCCGAGAATAATGTTAGGGGTTGAATTGAAAGTAACAGTTGTTGTACGAGGAGAATAAACAATTATTGTACCACTTTTTCCGCTTGTTCGTGCATCAATTGTGAAGTTTGTTGCACCAGGAGTTATTGATAGTGATGTATTTGTTACAAATGCTCCATTGATTGTGATATTCGGTTTGTTTATTGTAATTGTTCCATCTCCATTATAATCATAGCAAATCAGGTCATAACCGCTTATTGTTGTATTCGGATAGATGTTTATTGTGCCAATCCCATCACCATTTGCATCTGCTTCAAAAATTGCTGAACTATTTAAATTGATTGATCCATTAAGTGTGATACTTCCATCAGCAAGAACAGAATTAACAATACTTGTTCCATTGAAATATGCTCCACCACTTCTTCCTGATGGCGAAAAGCTTGCCCTTACATAAATTTTTCTGTTTCCCAGTGGTACAAAAGAACTACTGAAAATAAATGTTTCTGTACCTGTGCCATCAGATACATATGTTACTCCGCCTCCTGGATAAATATCAATCCGGTCCCATGAGCCACCATCAATCCTGTACCTTGGTTGGCCTCGTTGCTGGAACTCAATCCAGCCTGCTGGTGCTGGGTCAGGCGGGGCAGATTCAAATGGAAGGGAAGGTACTACTGGTAATGGAGGAGAAACATTTGTTTCTGTCCATGTTGCATCAGTCCATGATGCAGGCCAGGGTGATGGTTTTGAAGACATTGTTGCGATATTTCCTTTTACTGTTGCCCCTGTTCCTGTTACACTACTGGCATAAATTACATGTTTATTGAATGCTTCAGGAATGCCTTTTGTGTCTGTATTTGTAGAATCTGCAAGGGGTTTATTAAGATTTATGGCATCGCTCAGTGTTCTAATGCTTACAGCAATTTTTGCTGTTCTTCCCCTGAATTTTCCTGTTGAAAAAATTGTATCAGGTTGAGTTCCATCATTAATACGGAGTTCAACTTTTACTCCATCATTTATTGATGCAAGAGGGATACCAAGGTCTGTCGCCTTTATCTCATATGAGTAAGTTGTGTTGTTTGCAGGATTTGTAACAAGGCATTCTCCATCAGATGTGAATCCATAATAATGGTCTGGGTCATGGTATCTGTAATTGAGTTTATAAAGTGCATCAGCAATTCCAATTTTTGCAAGATTAAAAGCGATGTTTCTATCCCTGAAATAAGATGCCCTCCTATATGCAGTTGTACTTGTAAGGACAACAGAAAGGATAATTGCTGAAAAGAGCATTATCAGTACAATCACAACAATAATTGCGACACCATTTTTTTTCTTTATATTCATCTGAAAACATAAACAAGGTCATCAGAATTTGCCGGAACAGTTTGACTTCCGGCGTTTGTTTGTAATTTACCATCAGGGCCTGCTGAATAAATAATCATTACTTTATCGGTTGAATTATAGGCAACAAGATATGGATGACCCCATGGATCCAGTGGTGTACCGTCAAGGGTATCAGGATACGGAGGAGCATTGAAATCAGGCCAGCCAGTAGCGCCATCAATTGCTGGTAAACTTCCCTTACCTAAACCTGGATGGAATACTGTATTTTGCTGGAAAACCATGTATGGACCATCCCATCTATCACTGCTGGTTATCTGGCTTTCGTTTCCTGTATCATCCTGTTGTGTGGAAGGATTGTAGTAAACATTAACAGGGGTCGTTGCATTGTCCAGGTCACATAGTTTCACATAATAACCAATGTCATTTTTTGCCTGAATAACAGCACTTGCAATGGATGCCATTTCATTTTTTGCTTTGTCTCTTGCTGCTTTTACCCTTGCTTTTCTCAGTGCAGGCAATAACATCGCAGCAAGCATTGCAATAATCACCATTACAACAAGTAATTCAATTACTGTAAAACCACGCTTTTTCATTTACTGCCCCCAGTACGATTGAACACCATCTGCAACTATATCAATGCAGTTACCTGTTGCATCACAGGCAACATTTACACCTTCTGTAGGTCCTCTGTTGCTACTGGAATAATAAACAACCTTTGATTCTAAAACCCATGATGCAGAGCCATCAAGATATTGAACATTCATCCCATACTTATGATTTCCATAATCTGCTGCAGAACCAACAAAAATTCCCCTGTCACTGATGACAGGAACAGGGTTGGGACAATTATTTCCAGTTGTTAAACCAAAAACAAAAGAATATGAATCATTCCAGTTTGATGAATTGATTTCATTTGGTTGTCTTATGCCCCTTGAAATTGTACTTGGACACCAGAAAGTTTGAGGGGTCTTGATGAATTCGGGATAAATGCTGGTATAGATTGCTTGTCCCTTTGCAGGATAGTTTTCAAAATAATCTTCTGCGTACATTTCATATGCTGCCATAATTTGCTTGAGATTATTAAGACAGGTTGTTCTTCTTGCCCTTTCCCTCGCTCCTGATAGCGCTGGTAGTAACATCCCTGCAAGGATTGCTATTATTGCTATGACAATGAGAATTTCTACAAGCGTAAAGCCATTTTTTTTATCTGGTTTCACTCACCACCTCCTTCGCCTCCGCCACCTCCTGCACCTCCTGAAAGGCTCAATGCTATTTTAATCAAAGGCATAAATAATGAAATAACAATAAAACCAACAACAACTCCAAGGCAAACAATGAGAATTGGCTCAATCATTGATGTCATTGCTGCAACTGCTGCGTCAACCTCTGCTTCGTATGCATCAGCGACCTTTTCAAGCATTGAATCCATTGCGCCTGTTTCTTCTCCAACAGCAATCATATTTGTTACCATTGGTGGAAATGCACCTGTGCGAAGCATAACACCTGAAATTCCTTCGCCTTCACGAACCCTATTTCGGATTTCATTAATGGCATTTGAAATTACTTCATTTCCGACAGTATCCCTGACAATCTGAAGGGATTGGAGAATTGGTACACCACTGGTAATCAAAGTCGCAAATGTTCTTGCAAACCTTGCTATGATTGTTTTTGATATTACAGGTCCAAACAAAAACATTCTGAGTTTCACCTTGTCTATCAAATATCTTGTGAATTTGATTTTTGTTGCTATTTTATAAAGGATAGCGAGTGCGAAGACAAATCCAACGATTAAATAAGAACGTTCTGCCATCAATTTGGAAATTTTGATTAGAAGTTTTGTTGCTGCAGGGAGATCTCCAACTTCCATATCTTCAAAAATCTTTGTAAATGTTGGAACAATCTTAACCATAATGAAAGTCAAAATTCCTATCATAACAACAATAACTACAGAAGGATATGCCATTGCTGATTTTATTTTTCCTCTGAGTTTTGCTTCTTTTTCCATAAATTCTGCCAATCTACTCAAGACAGATTCCAGAGCACCACCTGCTTCACCTGCTTTCACCATTGCAACATAAATTCTTGGAAAACTTGATGGAAATTTTGCCAGGGCTTCAGAGAAAAGTGCTCCCTGTTCAATTTCACTTGCGACCCGATTTAAAACCTTTGCTGCACCCCCCTTTCTCTGTTGCTCAAGAACTTTCAATGCACGTAAAAGGGGTAACCCTGAACCTATGAGAGTGGCAAGCTGGCGGGTAATAACCATCAATTCCTTTGGTTTTATTTTCGATCCACCGCCAAGAAACGGTATATTTATGCTCAGTCCACCGCCTGTCTTTTTCTTTGGTGGTGCCTTTGTTGCCTGCTTTGCTGCTGGCGCAGAAGATTTTGCTGGTGCAGTTGATTTTCCAGCACTCACACCTGTAACAAAATATCCCATTGCCTTCAGTTTTCCTATGGCATCCTGTGAACTTGATGCCTCAATGGTTCCACTTATTGCCTTTCCTGTTGCATCAAGTGCAGAGTAGTGGAAATTTGGCATTTTTACCTCCTTCGCCTTCCAATATATAATACCCCTTGTTCTGCACCATGTAAATACTGATTAACCATAACCATGGACTTCTTTCATAACTTCTTCCACAGATGTAATGCCAAGATTGATTTTTTCTATTCCATCTTCAACAAGTGTTTTCATTTTGCATTCTTTTACAGCAATCTCACGTATTTCGCCAAGGGGTCTATTCTCAAGAACAGCGCGCCATAGATTTTCATTGGGAATAAGAATTTCAAATATTCCTGTCCTTCCTTTGTATCCACCCCTGCAAAATGGACATCCAACGGGCTTGTAAAACTTCATTTTCTCAACCTGCTCGTCAGATAATCCAAGTTCAATAATTTCCTGTTTTGTTGGTCTATACTCTTGTTTACATCTTGGACATAGAACCCTGACAAGTCGCTGGGCAATAATGCCTTCAATTGTTGATGCAAGAAGAAATGGTTCAACCTTCATATCAACAAGTCGCATGATTGTTGTTGGTGCATCATTGGTGTGAAGGGTGCTTAATACAAGATGTCCTGTTAATGATGACTGTATTGCCATTTGTGCTGTGTCAAAGTCACGCACCTCTCCTACAAGGATAATATCAGGGTCCTGACGAAGTATACTTCTAATACAGGCAGCAAATGTTAATCCAATACTTTCTTTCACAGGCACCTGTACTGCTCCCTCAAGCATATACTCAACAGGGTCCTCTGTTGTAATGAGTTTTACTTCCGGGGTATTGAGTTTTCGCAAAAGAGCATAAAGGGTTGTTGTTTTACCACATCCAGTAGGACCTGTCGCAAGAATAATACCATGGGGCTTATGAATAAGTTTTTCAACTATTTCCATATCTCGTGGCAATAGCCCGAGGTTTTCCATGTCAAAAATTGTTTTTCCTCTGTCAAGAACACGAATTGCAAGACATTCTCCAAACACTGTCGGAACAGTATTCACACGTAAATCAACAGGTCGACCCATTACAGATAATTCAATACGGCCATCCTGAGGAAGACGTCTTTCGGCAATATCCATTGAAGCCATGATTTTGAACCTGCAGAATAGAGCAAAGGCAAGTCCTTTTGGTGGATGTACCATGTCATAAAGCACTCCATCAACCCTGTACCTTACCCTGAAATCATTTTCAAATGGTTCAAGGTGAACGTCTGATGCATTGTCTCTTACTGTTTGCAATAAAATCAAATCAAACAACTTTACCACTGGTGGCAGTGTTGCTATTTCTTCAAGGCTTGTGATTGTTGCATATTCACCACTGGCTGAAGCAATTGTTTCAAGTTCTTCCATTTCAGACATATCCTGAGAAATCCATTTGATCAGGTCATCAATTGTCTCAATTTCTGACCCATAATAAACATTGATGTTTTCCTTAATGTCTTCTTCATCTGCAAGAACCATCTTGATTTTGTATCCAAGAATGAATGAAATATCATCCTGAATGTTCAAACTCAGTGTGTCTCCAACAGCAAGTGTTAAGACATTTTTCTCAAGTTTTATTGGTAGTACCGTATATGTTTTTGCGAGGGCTGATGGAAAAACATTAATAGCATTTTTATCTATGACAGTATTTTTTAAGTCAATCATCTCAATGCCTGCCTGCATACTTAATATTCTCTTCAATTCCTTTTCATCAATATAACCTTTGTCAACAAGAATTCTGCCAAGGAAACGACCTGTTTTTACCTGTTCTTTCAATGCCTCTTCAAGTTGTTTTTCAGTAATAAGCCCTGCCTCAATCAGCATTTGTCCGAGAAGTTTTCTTTCAGCCATGTTATCCCTTTGCTTCCTCTTCCTCTATTACTATGCTTTCACCGTACTTTTTTGAAGCAAGTTTTTCATCAATGAAACCTTCTGCTGCAAGTTGAAGTTTTACCTGTTCAGGGTCGTGACTGTAAATCATTACATCTTCAAAAGATATTTTTCCTTCCTTGAACAATTTCATCAAGGATGCATCAAGGGTAATCATTCCCATCTTCATTCCTGTTTGAATATCTGAAAGAATTCTATAGGTTTTTCTTTCACGAATGAGGTTTTGTATTGATGGGGTAGCAATCATAATTTCAAAGGCAGCGACCCTTCCTGGTTTATCCTTTCGTCTTAAAAGGATTTGAGATATGATCGCCAGGATTGAAACAGAAAGCATAACCCTGATTTGTTCCTGCTGGGCAACAGGGAAAACATTGACAATTCTATCGATCGTTCGAGTTGCCCCTGTTGTATGGAGAGTTCCAAAAACAATATGTCCTGTTTCTGCTGCAGTAATTGCTGCTTCAATTGTTTCAAGGTCTCTCATTTCTCCTACAAGGAATACATCAGGGTCCTGTCTCAATCCGCGTCTTAATGCTTCTGCAAAGGAAGGTACATCAACACCGATTTCTCTTTGTGTAATGATGGACCTTTTGTGTGGATGATAATATTCAATCGGGTCTTCAATTGTGATAATATGATGGTCCATGTGAGTATTCATGTAATCAATCATTGATGCAAGGGTTGTTGTTTTACCAGAACCAGTTGGACCTGTCACAAGTATCAGTCCCCTGGGTCTTGTCAGGAGGTATTTCATTGTTGATTCTTCAAGACCGAGTTGTTCAAATGTCATAAATTTATATGGAATCAAACGAAGTGCCATAGCAATGTGACCCCGTTCCTTAAAAACAGAAACACGAAATCTTGCGATATCCTTAAATGCAAATCCAAAGTCAGTTCCACCAACCCTTTGAAGTTCTTCCTGATGTTCCCTTGATGTGATTGCCTTCATATAATTAACAGTATCCTCAGGGGTTAATGGATCTGAATCCATTTTGACCAGTCCCCTGTGCCCCCTCATCATTGGGGGAAGTCCAACATTGATATGAAGGTCTGCAGCGTTTTCGCGGACAATCATTTCAAGAAGTTCTTCAATAGGTTTTGGCATTTATCCCTCCTCTCCTGCAACATCAATGACTTCCTGAATTGTTGTGATTCCGAGTTTTACTTTCCTGAAACCATCATCCCTCATAGTGGACATTCCGAGCCTTCTTGCTTCTTTTCGTAACTCTTCTGCAGTGGCTCTTCTCATTGTAAGTTCTCTGAGGGTATCATTCATAACAAAAATTTCAAAAATGGCAAGTCGGTCCATGAAGCCAGTAAAATTGCATTCAGGGCAACCCCTTGGTTCATAAATTGTCACTTTTTCTCCTTCCTGTATTTTTAATAATTTTTTCATATTTTCATCAGGTTCAACTGGTTGTTTACAATATTTACAGAGGACCCTGACAAGTCGCTGTGCCATAACACCCTGAACAGCAGATGCAACAAGAAATGGTGGTACACCAAGGTCAATCAATCTTGTGATTGCGCTTGGGGCATCATTTGTATGTAATGTGCTGAATACAAGATGTCCTGTTAATGCAGCACGTAAAGCAATATCTGCTGTTTCAAAATCACGGATTTCTCCCACGAGTATTACATCAGGTGATTGACGTAAAAATGCACGTAATACAGAAGCAAATGTAAGTCCTATTTCTGCTCTTACCTGGGTTTGGTTAATTCCAGGTATCTGGTATTCAACTGGTTCTTCAACAGTCATCAGTTTTCTGTCAATGGTATTCAACTTTTTTAATGATGCGTAAAGTGTTGTTGTTTTTCCTGAACCTGTTGGACCTGTTACAAGTAAGATTCCTCCAGAATATTTCAGAAGGTCTTCCCATTTTTTTCTGTCTTCCTCCATAAATCCAAGTTGCTCAAGATCTTTGAGTGCTTTTGTTTTGTCAAGGATTCTGAGAACCACACTTTCTCCATAAATACCAGGAAGTGTTGATACACGAAAATCAATAGGTCTACCTCCAATATCAAGCATTATGCGGCCATCCTGGGGTAATCTTTTTTCTGCAAGATCCATCTTTGCCATCAGTTTTACACGTGCAATCACAGCCCTTTCCACCCGCTTGGGTGGGCTTACTACTTCATAGAGAACACCATCAATTCTGAACCTTACCCTGAACTTTTTTTCCAGTGGTTCAAGATGAATATCACTGGCTCTTCTTCTCAATGCTTCAACGAAAATCAAATTGACAATTTTTACTACAGGCGCCTGAAGGGCTAAAGCTTCTTCATCTTCATCTGTGGTAATTTCTTCATCTTCAATGGATTCAATAGTATCAGCACTGCCAACTTCCTGAAGCATTCCTGAAAGGTCTTCAATATCCTGCTGTTCGTAGTACTTTGCAATTAACTGATCGATTTCATTCGGGAATGTAACAATGATTTCAATATCATAGGGCTCTTTTAAATTTTTTTTGAAGTAATCACTGGCGATGATGTTGATGGGGTCATCTGTGACAAGGACAAGTTTATTGTCTTCACGAAGTTCCCATGGTATTATCCTGTGTTTTTTTGCGAACGAAGGAGAAATGAGATTAATTACATCAGGCGGGATTTCTCGAAGAGGCAGGTTTTGTTGAACAATGCCGAGCTGGAAAAATAAAGTTGCAGGTATATCCCCGAATGGTAAAAGCCCCATGTTTTGAAATATTTCCTTTAACGGTCTGTCTGTTGCCTCTTGTTCCTGCAGGGCTTTTTCAATTGATTGCCTGCTCCAGAGCCCTATGTTCTGGATGATTGTTGTAATTTCTTTCTTCGTAGGCATACAAAATCAATATACCCTAATTTTTTTTATCTGTCAAGACAGTC
>JAMWCD010000005.1 GCA_023818965.1 Candidatus Omnitrophota bacterium
TATCTTTCCCATCGGCTACCTCCTTTTTAAAAACTATGATAGCCGATGGGATTACGACATTCTATCTTTTAAATCAATGGCGACATTTTATCTTTTAAATATACGACATTCTATCTTTTAAACAACAGGAATGCCTGTTCAAGAGAAATGATGTTATGTCTTTTACCTTTTTATTTTTTAGGTGACCACAAAAATCCTCTTCTGTACAGACCACCAATTTCAGAATTGTTCCAGATTCTGATTGCGATAAGATTTTTTTCTCCAAATTTTACATATTTTGTTATATCTAAGTCAAAATCATGTCCACCCATCCACCATATTGCATGATTTTTATGTCCTGCATATTCTCCGTTAATCCATACCCACGCTTCATTAATTGCACCGCCGCAATAAAAATGTATGAGATTACCTTTCCATTTTTCTGGAATATTCACCCAGAATCTGTACCAGCCATAACCATCATAATCATGACCAGCAGAATCTTCTGGAATGTCCTGTTGATCCCAGAGATAGAATGTATTTTTTGTTTCCCAGTTTTTATCGTCAAATTCCGGAAGATACCATTGTTTAATCACTCCTTCATTGTATTTATCCCTGGTAAATCTACTTTCTAAAGGGACAGGAGCAGTCATTATTCCTGATTCACCCTGTGTCATCTGTTCAAGTTTTGCCAGTCGTATTTCCCTTCCCTTTGTATAGCATTCCCAGGTGTTTGTTAATGCTCCTTTTCCGACAAGGAATTCAGAAATCTGATAAAGTTTTGCCTGCGCATCAAGCATTCGGGACGCTGATTCCTTTGCTTTTTTATAATCGAGATTTTTTTCTGCTTCGTGCATCTGTGTCCATGCTTCGAAGTTTTGAACAATTAATTCAAAAATTCTGAATCTTTCTTTTTGTTCAAGTGTCATGGGACACTGTTTTGCCTGCTCGTAGTACTTATGTATGGAATTTGCAAAGTCAACTGTGTAAACATGATTTAAGAGCCAGTCCTCATGTACGTGGCAGGTTGCTTTTAACAGTTGCTTTTCGCATGCATCCCACCATGCCTGGACATATGGACCTGCCTGAGGTCCAAAGAAATTTTCGTAGAAGTCCTTTTTTATTGCTTCAATATCAGCATTGACATCCCACATAAGTTTTGCTGCTGTGTAATAACTAATCCAGGTTGCCATCATTGTATTGCTTCCCTGCCTTCCGAATCCTTTCAGTCCTATTTGTTTATATATACGGGCATTGATTGCAAAGTTTGCAACATCCCTTTCAGGTACAAATCCACTGACAAGTAATCCAGGGGTATAATCATATAGCCAGACATGCGGAGTTAGTTTGAGCCATTGTTTGAGGATACACATCATTTCTGTTCTTCTCCAGCAAGTTTGGTCATTGTTTGGATGCAGAACACAACAACTGATCGGAGCATACATTACTACCATATTTGGTCTCAGTTTTACTCCCTGTGGTGGCATTTCTCTTAATGCGTACGCTGATACTGCGACCCATTTATCAGGAAAGGTGTCAGCAAGTTTCACTGCAAAGGAAAAAACTTCTTCGCTTTGCATTCTTTCATGAATGTAGTTTGGATAATTGAAATTCTGACTCTGTGCAAGGCACGTTTCACAATAGCAATAGGGCACACCATCAGGGGGTGAGATTCCAATGCCCAGGTCACTGACATTCGGGAATTTTCTTTTTCCTTCAAATGCCTCTCTGACATTTTTTATATACTCCTGTTGCATCTGTTGATTTGACAGGCACAACATTGTAAAAGAAGGATAACTTTTTGGTGTTACATTTCTTTTTCCTGTTTTATCCATAGCATAAAATTCGGGATGTGTTTCTGCGTATTCCTTTGGTGGTAAAGGCCATGCAAGATAACCATCTCCCGGCACTGGATAAAGCTGCTGACCGCCTGTATGATCACAGCTGAATCCAACCTTTTTACCCCATTGTGCATATATTTTTCTGTTTTCAGAAGAAAGACCCCATCTTCCATCAAGCCATATACCGCGCATGGCAAAATCTGGTTTTGCTTCAATATCAATGATTGGCGAAGAAATGATTTTTGTTTGAGGAACAATTTCTCCCCATTCTCCAGGGAAATACCAGCGACAGCCGATTTTCTCAAGAAAGGCATATGCAGCATAAATTGTTCCTTGATAAGGTCCATCTTCATTTCCTGCAATGAAAATGTTATTACCGACTGTTTTTATGACATAACCCTCTTCCTCATAAATATCAGGCCTGATGCCTGGATTAAATCCTTGCGGGATCTTTATTTTATTTTTTTTGGCTGCCCGTGTGTGACCAACATAAATTTTTGTAATAATACTGTCAGGAATTTTTTCATTTTCTGAGATAATCTGTAATTCTACCTGAGACATTTTTTTGATGTAATTCTGTATTTCTTTTGCTGCTTCAAGTACTTTTTCATTTTTTGTACTGTCATCAGGAATAATAATCACTGCTACTGGTCCTGATTCATTCACAATTGGAATATTCCCTGGTTTTGTTTTGTCTTTGATCGTGCCTTCTGAAATAGAGATAACCAGTAGAATCCCTAACAACAATTTCAATAAATCATTCATTGTTCCCCCCAGTTTACATTTTTAAATTGATTCCCCGGTTGCAAGGTATATACCTGATGCGTGCTGACCAACTTTACTTTCTCTTTTTTCTCGCTCATGCTGAGAATAATAACTGATATAAATCTTACCATTGTCAATGATTGAACCACAGTAGGATGTGTCTCCACCACTTGGTAAAATCCTTACGGGTTTCAAAATCATATTTGTTGTATCAAGTTCAAGTATAGCAGTTTTTGGTTGATATTCAGTTTCATTCCTGATATAGGAAAAAATTTTTCCATCCTTTCTTAAAAAGACCCTTCCTGCACAATAAATTTTGCCTGAAAACTTGAAAATATGAGGCCCTCTCACGATTAAATTCATTGTGTATTTTTCCCATTTTGTGAAAGGATATTCTGAAATTGCAATCACAGGGCTCAGGCAATTTTCTCTTCTGACAAAGGCATAACAGATATTGTTTTCGAAAAGTAAATCTGCTTCATTTGCATAATCATCCTCTACAATCTGCGATACAACTTCAAATTTTTCTCCATCTTCTGATCTCAACAGAACTGTTCCGTATCCATCAATACTTCTCTGATATGCAGTGGCATAAAGAACTTTTTTGTAATTTCTAATTTTCCAGAAACACAGATTGTGGGATTCAATTTCAACAGGTGTTGTAAAATTTTCTCCATCTTCTGAATATGAAATATAGACCTTGAAAAATTGCCTGTGTTCTTCGGGTTTATTTGAGCAGGCGAAGAAGAGTACTCCGAGTTTTCCCTGAAACTGAAACAATTTTGGGTCTCTACTATCAGGTAGTGCAGGAAATGTTTGAACAAGATTCCAGTTTTCAAGATTGTTTGACTTGATTACGTATATTTCTCCATTTCCTGTCACAGCATGCGCCATTGCGTGTCTGAAAGTAATGAAGAAATTACCCTTGTATTTTGAAATGTCTGTAAAAGCATTATGGTATCCATCCCACCAGACACATCTTACTTCCATTTTTTCTCCTTGTTTGGAATAAGTTTAGCATTTAAATAAGATTTTTCAATCCCTGTTGTTTTGCCATTTCAATTGCTTCGTAATATTCAATGTGTGTAATTGGTCTGTTCATTTTTTCAGGTAGATTACCATATGGTCTGAATTGGGACATAATATTGATTGCAACATCGGGTGAAATTTCATTTTTTAAAAAAGCAAAAATTTCTTTACTGCCAGCAAGATTTTCTGGAAGAACAAGATGTCTGACCAGAAGCCCTCTTTTTGCAATGCCATTTTCAATTTGAATATTTCCAACCTGCGCAAACATTTCTCTGACTGCCTCCTTGCACCTTTCAAAATAGTCAGGAGCACTTGAGAGCACTTTCGCAGTCTCGCTGTTTGAGTATTTGATGTCAGGCATATAAATATCAACGATTCCATCAAGGATTTTAATCACTTCAACATTTTCATAACCACCACAATTCCATACAATTGGCAGTTCCAAACCTTTTTCAGAAGCAATTTTTATTGCCCTGACAAGATGGAAAGTATAATGGGTAGGAGTGACAAGGTTAATATTGTGACATAATCTTTTTTGAAGATACAACATAATGTCAGCACATTGTTCAACTGTAACTTTTTCTCCAACCCCATTAAGTGAAATGTCGTAATTCTGGCAGAAAATACATCTGAGATTGCACCATGTCATAAATATTGTACCTGAACCGTAAGTGCCAACAAGAATATCTTCCTCACCAAAATGTGCGCCATAACTTGAAATATAGAGATTATGATCAGCACGGCAGAATCCTTTTTCTCCTTTTAATCTATTGACCTTGCAATGTCTCGGGCATAATGTGCAACAGGTTATGATTTTTTCAAGTTGATTAATCTTTTTTTCAAACTCTTTCTCGGAAAGTTTTTTATATGCAGGAATGAATTTCATCTCAATTAAAATTAAAAATTAACAAGGACAATGTCGTTGATATCAAGGGGTAATGAAAATTTAATTTTATAACCATTCCTGTCAGGTGTTAGAACAAAATTGAGATTTCCTTTTTCACAGGAGAAAACATGTTTTACTTTTTTCCCAACATTCATTTCAACATTTAAATCGTTTATGGGTTTGTATGTGAAGTTTGCAAGAACAAGAGCACTTCCTTTATCAGCATCATAAATGCCTGCTTCGACCACGGGCTGAGAAATTTCAACAAGTTTCTCTGCCTTTTTAATAATCTCTCCAAGCACCCATTGCCTGTTTTCATCCTTCCATTTTTCCTTGAGTTCATTGAATACAAATTTCGCCTCTTTTGCATAGGCAATACCAGGACAACTTCCAATAAATTCGGCTTTGCCCCTTCCATAAATATTGATGACCCCCGCAGGAGTACCATTGGTAAAGGTTGCGAATACCTTTGCTGTTGTTGGTTTGAAGGTGACTTTCACACCAATTGCTCCAAGATTGCTGGTGTAAACTGGATTGCCTCGTACAGATGAGATAATATCAATGTAGTTAATATCATTCAGTGCTCCTCTCACATGCCATTTTCCCTGTTGTATCATTACATCAGGATGTGGTTTTATGCCAAAAACCTCAGCAAGTCCAGGAATATCTTCATTAAATTGATTTTTTATTCCAGCCCCACATGTTCCCCTGATATAGCCCCCATTTCTTACCCAATTTTTTATTTCTTCTATTGCCTTTTCGTGGATGCATGGGTCAGTTACATAAAGAACAGAATATTTTTTTAGTTTTCCAGCAATTACATCTTCTTCTGTTATCATATCAACGAGATAATGCTGATGGACAAGTGCAAAATAGGTCATTCTTCTTTCAAGCATATGAATGTATCCATATGGTTGCCATAAATCAGAAGAAATACTGTAGAGTAAAGCAACCTTTGTTGGTCGCAGTTTTCCCTCAGCAATGATGTTTTCTGCTATTGATAACTGTCGTGTCATTTTTGCAATTCCATCGTATTCGCCTTTCAGGTCTGACCAGTAATTTTCTGTACTTGTTGCAGTGGGACCATAGGTCCAGTAAAAAAATGTTTTGCCCCCTGACACAATGCTGATGAAGTTTTCAATCTTAAATTAATTTCATCACTTGGGGTGATCCATGCAATCACTGGCATAGTTCCGTCACTGCCACTTCTGAAAATGGATGCCTGAAATCCCATTAATTGAAAACCTTCCCATGTCCAGTTTGGTCCATACATGTATTGAAGTCCCATCCAGTCCTCAATGCCAGCAATATCAACAACTTTTTCTCTTGCCATTGCGAACCAGTCACAGGCAAGAGGAGTTGAACCCCATGCGGGATTTGGTCCCATTCCCATTCCGAGCCCGGTACCTGCAAAGTATGGATGGTCTGCTACAAGGGTTGAAGTATAAACATTTCCAAAATATTTGTGTACTGCCTCTGTAAGCCATTTAAATTTTTGATTTGTTGAAATCTGTCTGAAACGACAGGTGTAATAAAAGATTCTATTTGCAAATTTTCCATTTTGTTCCTGTCTTTCCTTTAATTGCCTGGGTGATTCAATAGGAACAACATCTTCAATTTTCTTAACTCCAAAAAATTCTGGTTTTATTTTCTGCGTTTTTAAATAATCGTGAAAGTTTCTCAGCGCTACAGGATTGTTTTTAATTTCAGGACAGGTTACTTCATCAGAGAAATTAAAAATTGTCCCTAGTTCAAGTTTTATACCTGACCTTACATAATTTGAATATGTTTTTTGAACCTGTGTTTCTGCGTCATCTTTCGAAACATCGGGTCCAAAATTTGCCCACATATGTCCTGGAACTCTGAAATTAAATTTTTCCTTCACTTCTTTCATCTGGTTTCCCACTGTGTTGAAACCAAGAAGCCACAGCACTTCACCTTCTTTCAGATTCAGTTCTTCTCTCTGGGGCGCCCAGAAAGATGTTTGAATAATGAGTTTTTCAGGGCTGTTATGTTTTCCTCCAGTTGCCTGACGAGCCCATAACAGATGCCTTTCTGTCATCTGGCCTGCAGTTTCTAAAAATTCTGCATCTTTTTCAATATTTTTTGAAACAAGGAAACTTGTCAAGCTTCCTCTGTATGATTCCTGGAATCTTTTTACAATTGATTTTTCATCAGGTCTTGTTGCGATTTCTATAATGACTGATCTGAATTCATACGGTTTTTCTGTAATAAAGTCAGCAGTGATATTTGGAAATTCAGCAACCCCACCAGAACGATTTAATCTTCCATGAAGAAGATTTCCTGCATGTTTTTTCAGGTCAAACCAGCTGGTATAATCATCTGCTTTTACCCAGAATTCAGGATTCTGAAGTGCATTGCCAGGGATGTATGCGACTGGAATATACCAGTTTGGAATATGGACATATCCACCGAGTTTAACAAAATACCTTGTATTTTTCGGTTCAACCATCTTGAATCTTACATAAATGGACTCAGTGGTTTCAGCGTAAAGCCCCATACACAAAACCAAAAAAAGTAAGAATAAATATTTAACTCTCATTTGAGTAAAATTCAATCACTGAACGTGAATATCTTATCATATAATCAACATTGATAAAATCGTCAAGGTCAAATCTATTGTTTTCAAAAAATTCAATGATTTGTCTTTCCTTGTTTATCATTTCTTGCATGTTTCCTTTTTTCAAAGCAATCCAGGATTGTTTCCCAACAATTACATATTCAAGCCACAGAATATATCGCCGGGCAATTGTGTCGGGTAAACAGTTGAAAATTGATTTTGCTGTTTCAATAGTGTCTCTGGGAATTTCAACATCCTTGTCCAGATATGATGAAATTGTTTTCAAAATATTTTTCAATACTTCTGCCCTTTCTCCTGCGATCGCCCTGTAATATTCATTAATGATTTTATCAACAGATAATGTTTTTTCCCAGAAGAGAGACGATAGATAAGCATAGAATCTGGCATCTGGCCAGAACCCGGGGTAGGGTGGAGAGCAATCATAAAAAACTTTCATTCCTGAATTGATAAATTTCTTTATTTCATCTTCAACAAGACCAGGTTCAGGATGATAGAGATACCTTGACCTGTCTGATTTCTCTGTCTGATCATGAAAAACGAGTTGATAGTAAGAAAAAACCCCGAACCTTGAACCAATATCTTTTAGAAATTCCAGCCATTGTTTCAGCAAAATACCGTATTCCCTGTCGTCTGACGGGTTAATAGGGTCGGGTTCAGGATAATGTATGCCAAGAGTTAAGCATGATTTTTCAAAGCCCTCTTCAAAAAGATTATGATGGTAATGTCGTAAATAGGGGCAGAAAAGCGTATAAGTATTATTAGAGAAGGGAAGATGATTTTTAGGAAGGTTGAACATGTTTGAATAGCACAATAGTTCAATCGGAAAAAACCTGCCAAGTTTTTCTGATATTTCAATCGCAAGGGTATACAACATCTCATAGGGTGATTGTTTTCTGCAATTATCACACTGGCACCAGTTATTAATTCCATCATGTGGCCAGAGTGAAAAAATGGACATTTCAGGATGAAGGTTGATAAAATTAACAATGGAATTAACAAGAAATTCTCTTAATCTGGGATTTGTAAAACATGGCTGTATATGTGATTTCCATCTTTTTTTGATGTCTGGAGAACCCACTATTTCAGTGATTACCCTTTTTCCTTCCCGCAGACCAAAAAATTCAGGACACTGGTCAAATAATTGTTCCGGGACAAAGAAATCAACAGCATGACATCCGATGGCAAGCTTTATCCCGTATGTTCTGCAGAGATTGATGAATCTTTCCTTTCCGGGATAGTTTTCCCATTTAATCGCATTGATATCAAGGAGATTCCATCCATTTCTTACCATCCATTTTAAAAAACTCTCATTGAAATGATGACTGTCCATAGATGGTGAAAATTCAAATCCACGAAATGCTACAAGGGGCTTATGTAATAATTCCAGATTGTTTGATACCTTTGCGAAGGCAATATCAAATGGTGATATTCCATACCATCTGATGCCTGTAATATTTTTTATCATCTGATAAAAGCCATATATTGCGCCAATTTCACCATTACCTATCACCCAGATTTGATTATTGTGTTTGATAATTTGACTCGTTTGAGAATTAATTTCCCTTTCGCATAGCAGGTCAAAATTTTCAGGTTCTCTTTCTTTCTCTGGTTGGTTGATAACGATCTTTTCTCGTACTTTTTCAGGTATATCAACGTCGTTTGACAGAGCAATAACAACGATGTCTTCTTCAGGGACAAAAACCTTGTTTTTCCTGCAGAGATATAGAATATCAGCCAGTTCTTTGTTAAGAAAAATTTTTCTTTCGTCTGACAGATTTGAATATTTAATAATCATTTTTTTTAACTGGGTTATAATATCTTGTGGCTTATAATTATGTTATCAGAAATCAGGTGGTTGTTCAAACGAATTTCAGGAGTATAAACAGAGTTAAAAAATTATCGTCAAATTGATAAAGGCAGAAGGGTGGATTGATGAGAAAAATATGTTCGTCTGTCATTGCTTTTGGTCTGGTAATATTGCTTGCTGAAATTTCATCCAGTCAGGAAGCAAAAATATCCTTGAGAGATGTTATTGGTGCATTCGGAAAGAATGAATTTGATAGAACCATTGAACTTTGTGATAAGGCAATCAAGCAGGGTGCGACAGAACCTGAATTTTATTATTATCTTGGTTCTGCATATGCAAAGATTCAAAAAAATAATGAAGCAATTCAATCCCTGAGAACATTTCTTTCAAAAGCAGATTATACGAAAAATGCATGGTTGTTGAGGTCTTCCTTTCAAACAATAATATCAATCCATCGGACAAACAATGATTATCCCGCAGTCATTGAAGATGGAAACCTTTTTCTCAGAAATTTAAAAGAAGGAAAGGATACTGGACAACTTGAAACATTTGCCAAAAATCTTATGTTTGAGACATTAAGGGATCTGGGTAATCAAAAATATAACGAAAAGGACTACAAACAGGCGAGTAACATTTATAAAATGGCAATCCAATTTAGACCTGATGACCTGGTGTTACTTGAGAAAATCGCAATCTGCTATAAAAATCTCAATGAGCAAGAAACTGCTGCTGAATACTATTTGATGGCTGCAATGAAATGGAAGGCGTGGTCAAGCAAAATGGTTTCCTTACTTTCAATGCTGGAACTTATATGGGAGAAAGATAAATTTGATGAGTTCGCAAAAAAAGCAGAGGCAGATGAAATTTCAAAAAATGTAATTATTGCAGCAGGAATGATAAAGAAGAAAAACTATAAAGATGCATTTTCAATTCTCAACAATATTGAAAAAAATGCAGGATCAAATGGTAGTATTTCTTACAGAATTGCAAATGCCCTTTATTCAAAAATGAACTCTGATCCATACTTAATTTACCATTTTATGGCTGTTTTTCCTGAATATAATTTTTCATCATGTATTGATATGCTGATGAATTCAGGCAGGATGGATCCTGAAAAAGCGAGAATCATCAGGGATGAAATTTTTCCACGACTTGCTCAATTGATAGAAGAAAAAAAGGATTCTTCATCAATCCGCAATATATACATAAAAATAGTGGATTTAAAATTTATTGGTATTCCTGAAAATAGAGAAACTGCAGAGGGAAAGATTAAAATGCTAAGGGAATTCAGAGAAAAATATCCTGATGACCCGTCTGTTCCTGAAATTATCAGAAAGGAAGCATCTCTTTATGTTGATATTCTATCTGATTATCAGAAGGGAAAGGAACTTTATGGAATTCTGGTAAAAAAATTTGACAAAAAAGATGCAATTCCACAGCTTGTAAAATGCCTGATAAATCTTGGTGAATTTGATGATGTCTATGGTCTCATCAAGGATTTTCTGTCAGAAAAGAATGTTTCTGAACATTCGAAATTCCAGGCAGGCCAATTCCTCGTTCAAGCAAACTTTTTTGATGAAGGAATTAAAGTTTTGAAAGAGATTGATGCAATGACAAAAAATAAGTGGTTGAAACAGCAGATTAAAGATATATTGAAAGATTTTCGCCAGTATTTGAAAGATGATATTCCTGTTGATACAGAAAGCAAATTTATTGTTTTAAATGTTAAAAGTGAGAAATACTATTTTACAAATTTTGTATCAATCACAGCCGATTCACCGGTATTGTTTCAGGAGAGAGAAAGGTTAGAAATCATATCTTTTTCACAGAAAAGGCAGTATATTTTTTGTAATGTTACAGGCAAATCAAGCGAGGAGATTTCTTTAACAGAGCCATACACAATGATTTTTAAATGTCCTGATTGCTATACGGTATCATTGAAAAGTAAAATTCCATTCAGTCCTGACAGGTGGAGGAAATCAGAAGGAATTTCTTTGATCTATCCATGGAAGGATATAAGGACTGAAAGTATCAAGGTAATAAGAAGTTATAATGTTGAAGGAAACTATGGCGTCTCAACAATTGATTTTGAAAAATTAGAACCAGGAACAAAAATTGAAGTTGTTTTTTCAACGAGGGCAGGAAAATTCAGTGGTGCCACACCAGAATCGTCTGAAGCAGGACCTGGTGGAGCAATGGTTTTTTATCCACAAAATGATAAATTTCAAATCATTATAAAATTTGAACCTGTTCCTGAATTGCTTGCCTATTATCCGAAAGTGAGAATTTCGAAAGAGGTGTCATCAGAGAAAATTTTGAATACGACTGTTGATGAATTTTCCCTCAAAGGGATTAACGCTGAATTCCATATTGATTTTGATTCTCAATTGAAAATATATTCCATTTCAACGCGACAGGAAATATTGTATGAAATTGATGAAAAGATTGATATTTAGTTTTTTCCTGATTTTCTTGAGTCATTTTTTAAGCGCAGATGTGTTGTTTGATTTTGAAAATGGTTTGCAGGACTGGACAAGTGCTTATGACTCACAGAATATCAGCACGTCAAGCAATTTTGTTTCAAGTGGTGCTTATTCCCTTTCTCTTGGTGTTAAGAATGAAAGGGAATCGTGGATTAAAGTTGAAGGGGATTTTGACTGGCTGAAATACGATAACATTTCGTTTGATATTTATGTTCCATCAAAAGCAAAAAATTATGTTTCATTGATATGCTATGTGAAGGATAAAAACTGGACATGGTTTCAGACAGACCTTTTTCAGGTAAAACTGAATGAAAGGCAGAGATTTTCCATAGATATTTCAGATACAAGTTCTATGTGGCAGCCGATGACTGGTTCTGTCTGCTGGGACGGCTATACAAAAAGAAACATTCGTGAATTCGGTATAAAGATTTTTTACTATCTTCCGTTTTCAGGAACAGTTTACATTGATAATATTCAGGCAATGGCTGAACCAGAAGAAAGAAAGATTTTTCTTTTTAATTTCAATACAAACGCAGAAACCATTTTTCAATATGATAAATTTGAAGTAACTTTTGAGTTACCATTAATTCTTGATAATCCTTTTGACCCTGAAGAAATTGATATTTCAGGGATATTTCATTCACCTTCAGGGAAAACAATTTCTGTTCCAGGATTTTTTTACAGGGATTATATCAGGTGTCTTGAGGAGGATGGAGAACAATTGTATCCATATGGAAAGCATCAGTGGTGCATTAGATTTGCACCAGAGGAAACAGGAAATTACTCATATGAAATTGTTATCAATTTTAAGGGTAAGACATACAGATTTGATTGTGGAACATTCAACTGTATTAAAGGCAATAATCCTGGTTTTATAAGGTGGGACAAACAGGATTCATTTTGTCTTTCATTTTCCAATGGAAAATTTTTCTATCCAATCGGACATGTATTGCGTTCTCCTGATGATGTAAGACAACCATACAATTATGAATTCACTCCTGATAAGGGAAAAGGTACATTTGCATATGATGAATATTTTAAGAAAATGAAGGACAATCTTGAAAACTACATAAGAATGTGGATGGGAGCATGGTGGGTTGGAATTGAATGGACACCTGCATATGCACAGCATTATGAGGGTATTGGCAGATATAGTTTGGAAAATTCATGGAAACTTGATTATGTTCTAGACATCGCAAGAGAAAATGGAATTTATATTGTTCTTACATTGATTAATCATGGTCAGTTCAGTATTAGACCTGACGCAGAATGGTGGGACAATCCCTACAATATTATCAATGGCGGATTTTTAAACTCGCCTGATGAATTTTTCTACAGCAGGGAAGCCGAGAAGTTTTTCTTAAAAAGATTGAGGTACATTGTTGCGAGATGGGGATATTCAACGCAAATTGCATTCTGGGAATTATGGAATGAAGTTGACCTCACAGGATATTATGATTCTCAAAATGTAAGGTTGTGGCATGAACATATTATTCCACTGTTGAGGGAGATTGATCCGTGGAAACATCCAGTTACCAGTCACATCTGTAGACCCCAGGCAGACCCGATGGTATGGATTGCAAAAGGACTTGAAACACTTGTCAGCAATGCATATAGTTCAACAGTTGTTGACACAATGAGGGAATATTATTTCAAAAGAAAACCATTTAATAAGCCGATGCAGATACACGAATTTGGTGTAGGAAGAAATGGGAAAGAACTTGAAAACAATCTTCATGCCGGCATATGGACATCTTCCTTATCTCCGATGCTCGGCACAGCACTGTTCTGGTGGTGGCCATTTATAGATAAAAAGGATCTTTATTTTCATTACAGGGCACTTGCCAGATTTCTTGATGGCATTGATAGAAGAGGAAAAAATTTTCAGTTGTCAACTGCAAGGGTAGTTGATTCATCCGGAAACAAATCATTGCGTGCTGGAGTCACAGGCATTCAAAACACAACTTCGGCATATCTCTGGGTTTATGATTCCGCAATTTTTAATTCAAGAAATCCAGAAGAAAAGACAGAACCTATTACTGGAGCAAAGATTGTTGTTGAATTTCTTGAGCAGGGCAACTATAAAATAGAATTCTGGGATACTTACAGGGGTGAAAAATTTTTGAATTTTGAAAAACAATTTTCTGAAGGTGATAATGAAATTCAATTACCTGATTTCATTAAGGACATTGCCATTAAAATTGAGAAAAAACATGACTAAAAAGATTTTCATATTTTGGGGATTTATTTATTTATCTGGTGCTAATGCGTTTGGTTATCAATTTCAGGCAAAGGTTGAAATTGTTGAAAAGAAACTTAAAGATTTTCAAACAGTTGCAAAAGCACAACTACCTTTTCCTGAGAATGGTTACATCTATGTAACGGATGTCAATGGTTTAAAAGTACCATCCATTGCAAAACGACCTACTGATGGAAGTGAAAGGACAAGTGTTTATTTTAAGACAAATGAAAACAATGTTTACTATGTTTACTATCTTTCGGAAGAGAGAAAGCAGGATACATCAATTTTTGAAATACCTGATGGCAGGGTGATTATTGATGATTACATAAATCCATCTGCAAGAACTTCAGGATTCTGGTTCTGGACATCAAATCCTGTATTAAGTGGAAGATTTTCCCATACAGGAAGAAGTATGCAAAACATTAACTCTCATTATACAGCCATCATTCCTTCATTGAAGACAAAATCAGGCGATATCCTTTTTCAGTATGTTTTTATCGATAAAACTGGTGATACTAATGAAATTATGCTTGAAATTCAATCTCAAAAGAGAAAATCATATTATTTTTCATGGGGTTCTGACATAATAAAATGGAAAAACATTAATAAGATTCAAATGGGGAATCTACCTGAAAAGGGTAAGTGGGCATGTCTTGTGGTACCTGTTGATAAAATGGGTAAGGATGTTGAAATTACAGGAGTTGGCTTCTATCATGCAGGTGGAAGGGTGTGGTGGGATTACACTTGTGTAGGAAATCCAGCACTTGAAACGAAAGTACTTTCATGGAAAAAGGAAGGGAAAAATATTAGTGCATTTTTTGAAACAGAAAAATTTGGTCCTTTTGAATTTTCAAAAAACAATTTTAATTTACTTTTTCTTAATGCTGATGCATCATTGAATGCTGATTCGTTTGAATGGGTTATTGGAGAAAAAAAATACTCAGGAAACCCGATTCTAGAACAATTTGATGAAAAGACCACATCTGTCCCAGTAAAACTCATTTGTAAAAATTCAAAACAGAAAAATTCAGACACCTTTTCAGAAACAATTATATTTCAAAAAGGAAAACCAGAAGAAGTAAATCTCTTTTTAAGGATTCTTCCACATAAAAACCTTATAAATACGGGTGAACAATTTTATATTCCTGTTCGTGTTGGGTCATTGATGTCAACGCCTGTTCCGGTTGAATTTTCAATTGATGGAAGGAAGGAGTTTTTAGTCGTGTTACCGGGAAAGGAAAATTCAAAAATCATAAACCTGTTTTTTAATCCAGTGAAACCTGAAGTTCATGATATTTCAATGAAAATGGCAGATATATTAATTGAACAGAAAAAAGTTGTTTTTCTTAATGTTGATGAAATTGGTGAAAAAAATCTTGATGGTCCATACTTAAAATCAGAGCAGGGTGATAGGATTGTTGGAATTATACCTGACTACAAGCTTTCAAATAATGTTTTTACTGAAACAGAAGTAAGACATTTTACGGTTATTGGGGATGTTCCTGATGATTTCATTGACTTATTGAAAAGCAAATTACAGAAGTCAGTTGAATGGCTGAAATACCCGGAAAAGCCAGCATATCATGTTTTATTAAATCCTTTATGGCTTAAGGAAACCATGAAAGAAAAAAATCTTGATACTGTGATTTTCTTTCCTTCTCTTAAAAGTTTGCTAAGGAGGACACCTGTTGATGAGTATGTTGCATCACTTGACGCATCAATATGGTTTTTGAGTAAGAAGACAGCAAACATTGTGTGCGTTACACCTTTTCCTTCTGCTCCAGACCCGAATATTTTTAAGATTTATGCTGATGCAACAAAACAACTTTGTAAGAAAAGGAATGTTCCATGTCTTGACCTTTATGATGTTTTCATGGTATTACCTGATTGGGAAAAACTTTTTCTTTATCGTGAAGGAATTTATAAAAATTTTCCTTCGCAACAGGGTATCCAGATTCTAATTGAAGCCATTGAGAAAGTTTTATCAAAGAATACAAAGGCAATGTAATCTCCGTCCCATCGCGGGGGCGGGAAAGGGGTTGAAGATGACTATTGGTGTATTAAAGGAAATCAAAACAGAAGAATACAGGGTCGGGATGATTCCACAAATAGTAAAAGAACTTGTAAATGATGGGCATATTGTTTTGATTGAAAAAAATGCAGGTGAAGGTGCAGGTTTTTCAAACAAGGATTATACTGATGCTGGAGCCATGATTGTTGAAAAAGAAGAAATTTTTGATTCTGCCAGATTGATTGTGAAGGTGAAAGAACCACAGATGTCTGAAATAGAACTACTAAAACCAGGTCAGATTATATTTACGTTTTTCCATTTTGCTTCAAATCCAGTAATGACGAAGGCGTTGATTGAAAAAGGTGTCACCTGTATTGCGTATGAACTTATTGAAGAAAATGGTACAAGACCGATACTCAAGCCAATGAGTGAAATTGCAGGAAAATTGAGTATTCAGCAGGGTATGAAATATCTTGAAAAAGAATACGGTGGAAAAGGAATATTGTTGATGGGTACTGAAAATGTGAAACCAGGTAGTGTCGTAGTGTTTGGGGGCGGAGTTGTAGGAAGTGCTGCCTGTTCAGTGGCTTTCAATCTTGGTGCAAAGGTTACAATCATTGAAAAGGATCCTGAAAAAAGGGAAAAACTGAAAAGGCAATTTTCAGGTAGTATCGTACTTGATTCAACAAATGAGAACATTATAGATAGTTGTAAAATTGCAGATATTATTGTTGGTGCTGTTTTAATTCCTGGTCACAGACCTCCGACCCTTTTAAAAAGGTCTGACCTGAACGAACTTGAGAAAGGAACAGTACTTGTTGATGTTTCCATTGATGAAGGTGGTGTCTTTGAATCAAGCAAGCCAACAAATCACAAAAACCCGGTTTTTCTTGAGTCAGGTATTGTTCATTACTGCGTACCAAATATGCCAGGAATTGTTCCAAAGACAGCAACAATTGCTTTGAATCTGGCGACATCTTCATATTTAAGATTAATTGCCAGTTGCGGTGAATCTGCTATTGAAAAAAGTCAGGCAATTAGAGCAGGTTGTGCAATTTTATGCGGGGATATTGTTCATCCTGCCATCAGAGAGATTATTAAAATGTCCTGAGGATTTTTCTGAATGTATCAATAACGAAATCAATACTGTTTTTTGTTGCCACAAGAGCGAATTTTGTTAGCAATGTTGAATGACCTTCATAATAAGCATGTACCCTTGCCCAGATTCCTTTTTCAAGACATTTTTTATGGAAGGCAAGTGCGATTTCCTGATTTTTCAGTTTAATTCCTGAAAGCATTCCTTTCCCCTGAATGGATACAATCAATTCTGGAAATTCCTGTGCAAGACAATGTAATTTTTTTTCATAGTAGTTCCCAAGTTCCTCAATTTTATTCAGATTTTTTTCAATCAGTTCAAGACAGCAGAGAGCCATAAACGCTGGTAATGGAGCATTACCATTCGTGCTGATTGCATCATATTGTTTGAGAGAATCAAGTTTTCTTTTGTAAACAATAGCAGAAAGTGGATGGAAACCAGCAGTGAGCCCTTTGCCCAGAATTAAAATGTCAGGTGTAATGTCAAACTGCTTATACATAAAAATCTCAGGATACCAGCAACATGTCTGGATTTCATCAACAATCATCAAAGCATCAACTGATTCAGTTAACCTTCTTGCTTCCTGAACAAAGTTCTTTTTAAGGAGAATCGCTTCCCTGTTCATCATCACAGGTTCAAAAAAGAATGCACAAATATTTTCTTTGTGTGTTTTAAATATTTTATGAAGTCCTTCTATATCATTTGGTTCAACCATCTCAAATATAAGATTATCCGAAAAAATCCAGTCCCACATTTTTCTCAATCGTTGCATTATGAAATCTGTTCCATGGTAATTGCCATTGATGGAAACAAAGACAATTTTTTTTCTGTTTGGTTTATTGTTTCTGAAATAATTCAGTGCAATCTTCATTGCTGTTGAACATGCCACAGAGCCAGTTGCAATTCCAAGAAGAACCGTATTAAGGGATGAGTTACTGTCCTGTAATGTTTCAAGTTTTGTACCAGGGTTACAAATCTGAACAAGTTTTTCTGAAAGTTTTTTAACAAAAAAACCAGGAATATTGCTGTGGCAATCCCATGGAATACCAAGTTTGAGTGCCTGGTTGAGATTTTTCATTAAGACAGGATGATTATAACCCCATGTCATCTGATAATGTCCGGCAGTGGTATCAAGAAATAGTTTTCTTCCTTCAGTAATGTAAAAAATCCCTTTTCCAGCAAGGAAATCATCCTTATCAGATGCAACAACATATGATTTCTGAAACCATTTTTTTGTAGTATGTGGTGGCAAAGGGATACTGGTAATGATTCTTCCAACTGACTCGAGCAGTTGTTTTTCTGTTTTCTTCTCAAAGAATTGGTTAGCGTGTGTAATGCTTCTGAAAATTTTCTTTTCTAATATGGATGACATTTGATTTCTCCTATAATTGAACTGTTTTTCCAGTTCTTGCTGATTCATAACCTGCCTCAATAATTTTCTGCACAATTAATCCATCTTCAAATGAAGGACTTGCTGGTTTATCATTCACTATTGAATAAAGGAATGAATGAAGACATGCAATATGACTGCGTATCCAGCCGATGCTGAATTTTGGAAGCGGAATTCCTGTGGCATCCGGATACCTTTGAACTGTTTCAATTTTTTTGTATCCCCTTAAACCGCCAATAGGTGAATCAGGATCTCTCATATCATATGCCAGCAGCCAGTTTGGCTCCATTGAATTAAAAGCCAGTGCTCCTTCTGAGCCATAGATTTCAAATCTTACTTCATCATTTGTTCCTGTTGCCATCTTGGATGCTTCAAGAATTCCAGCAGAACCTGAGACAGTTTCAACATTCAGTATTGCAATGTCATCTGTTCGTTTATCAGGGGATGTATAGTTTTTTGTTTTTGCATAAATTGATGAAAAATCACCTACAAGGTATCTGGCAAGGTCTATGATGTGAGAACCAAGGTCAACAAGAACACCGCCTCCAACTTTTTCAAATTCTGCCTTCCAGCTGTATGCTTTTTTTGATTGCTTTACGCACGAGGAATGCAAATAAAGGAATCTGAAAAAATTTATTTTCCCGAGGAAACCCTCCTCAATTAATTGCTTAGCCCTCATGATAGCAGGGAAAAATCTTAACTGAAAGACAATCTGACATTTAACACCAGAATTTTTTGCAAGAAAAGTTAATTCCTCTGCCTGTTTGGAATTTAATGCCAGTGGTTTATCACAATAGATATGTTTTCCTTCATTCAAGGCATGCTTTACAAGTTCATAATGCAGATGATTTGGGAGACAGCAATTGATAATGTGGATATCCTTTCGTTTGATTAATTCTGTGTAGTGGTCTGTTGCAAACTGGAATCCTGCCTGAGCAATCGCTTTTTCTCTTGTTTGAATGGATTGTGCACAGACACCAACAAGATTTATTTTTGCAGGTATATCGTCGTAATAAAATGGGATTGCCCTGTAAGCAAATGCATGAACCTTGCCGATAAATCCATAACCTGCAATTCCAACGCCGTATTCTTTCATGATGAAATTATTGTATCACAAATCCTATTTCACGGCATGAAGTATAAGGAATAAAGGAGCAAAAACCAGTGTTAATGTTGAAAGAAGTTTTACAACAACATGCAATGATGGTCCTGCAGTATCCTTGAATGGATCTCCAACCGTATCTCCAACAACTGCTGCCTTGTGAGCAAATGAACCTTTTCCTCCGTAGGCACCTGCTTCAATGAATTTTTTTGCATTGTCCCATGCACCACCACCATTATTAAGAACAAGAGCAAGGATTACCCCGGCAATTGTTCCTACCATTAATGTTGCTCCGACTGCCTCTGGACCAAGAAAAACTCCGACAAGGAGTGGAACAATGACAACCGTTAAGCCAGGTAAAACCATTTCTTTCAGTGCTCCACGAGTACAGATATCGACTGCCTGGGCGTAATCAGGTTTTTCAGTTCCCTGAAGAATTCCTGGTTTTTCTTTAAATTGTTTACGGACATTATTGATGATGTAATAGGCGGCATTTCCAACTGCCCTGATTGCAAAGGCAGAGAAAACAAATACAAGCACTGCTCCAAACATCGCACCGATAAAAACAACAGGTTTCGCTAAATCAACTGATTTGATATGAACATCTGTCAGATAAGCAGAGAAAAGTAGAAATGCTGCCAGTGCAGCAGAGCCAACAGCATATCCCTTTGTCAATGCCTTTGTAGTATTTCCTATGGCGTCCAATCGATCTGTTCGTTTTCTTATATTTTCACTTGCTCCTGACATTTCAACAATTCCTCCGGCATTATCAGTAATTGGTCCAAATGTGTCCATGGCAAGAATGTAAGCGCAGGTTGAAAGCATACCCATTGTTGCAACTGCAGTACCATAAAGACCTCCATCAGGAAGTCCTGTGGCTTTACCGAGATAGTAAGCAAGTAAAAGTGCTATTGAAATTACAATAACAGGTATTCCTGTGCATTCAAGTGCAACAGAAAAACCTGCGATAATATTTGTTGCAGGACCTGTTTCAGATGCGCGTGCGATGGATTTTACAGGTCTATACCGATATTCAGTGTAGTATTGTGTAATTGAGACAAAGGCATAACTGGTTAAAATTCCTATCAGTCCTGCAAGGAAGAAAAAAGTATGATATTCTGTTAAAAGGAGTTTTGTTGAAAGCCAGAAACCAATTGT
The DNA here is from genome assembly GCA_023818965.1 of Candidatus Omnitrophota bacterium. Lineage (GTDB taxonomy): Bacteria > Ratteibacteria > UBA8468 > B48-G9 > DTJG01 > DTJG01. Next base: position 20,392 of record JAMWCD010000005.1, read on the forward strand.
TGCGAGTATTGTTGTTACAAAATACCCACGATTCAATCCCTTTATCGGGTCTTCTTCTTCCTTTATTCGTACACTCATAATACCTATGATTGATGCAATAAGTCCAAATGCACGTGCAACAAGTGGAAACATAATTCCATAAAGACCAAACACTGGATACAGTGCAATGCCAAGAATCATTGCTCCAATGTTTTCTGCTGCAGTGGATTCAAACAGGTCTGCTCCACGACCTGCGCAATCGCCAACATTATCTCCGACAAGGTCAGCAATAACAGCAGGATTTCTCGGATCATCTTCTGGAATACCTGCTTCAACTTTTCCAACAAGGTCTGCTCCAACATCGGCTGCCTTTGTATAAATTCCACCACCAAGCTGGGCAAAGAGTGCAACAAATGACGCACCAAAACCAAACCCAACAATAAGAAGCGGAACTTCAAGTGGATTTGCTGTTCCACCATAAAGCAAAAATATTCCTGCAACACCAAGAAGTGAGAGTGCTACAACAAGAATTCCTGAAACTGCTCCACCTCTAAGTGCAGTGACAAGTGCTTCATTCATACTTCTTCCAGCAGCAGACGCAGCACGGGAGTTTGACCTTACTGAAATATACATTCCCACATATCCTGAGATGGATGAACACATAGCACCGAGTATGAATGCAATTGATGTGTGCCATCCATAAGTAATTTTTCCACTAAAGGCATAGATGAGAAAAATGATCAGGGCAAGTGTGATTGATAAAACAGCGATTGTTGTATACTGTCTTTTGAGGAATGCTCCAGCACCTTCTTTAATGGCATTGGCAATTTCCTGCATTTTTTCATTTCCTGCGTCTTTTCTCAAGATGTCAAGGGCGAACAAAAAAGCAATAGCAATACTACCTAAACTGACCAGCATCACAAGATTAAAATACATATTTCCCCCTTTTTGATTTTTGAAACTTGAAATTGGCAATTATTTTAACACTGTTTGAAAATTTTTCAAGTGCACAAATTCAAAGATGTTTTTTTCCGAAAAACATGATATTATAAGAGATACAGGGGGATAATTATGGGTAAATTATTATCGAAGAGTTCTTTGATTTTTCTTTTTTCATTCTTTTGTTATGCAGGAAGCATTTCAATATCTTACAGAGGGCTTGATAATGTGCATTTAAATTTTTCTGACCGGGAATCAACTGATTCAACAATAGTCCTTACTGTAGAACCAGGTGGTGAAGCACTTTATTCAAAAAAACTTCCTCCTGGAGGAGGAACAATTGAAGAGAACTTTCATCATACGGGTTTATCAAAGGGGACTTACACATACAAATTATATGCTGATTCAGAATTAAGGGCAACAGAACAAGTTACAATAGATGGAACAATTGGAGGGACACTGCTTTTTGATGAGACGATAAATGATGCTGCTATTGTTGCGGGAAATGTTATTGTTCCAGCAGGCAGGTCGCTCACAGTTAATGGAAATCTTACTGCTCTATCGGGTTTCAATCTTATTGATTGTTATGGGGTTGTATCTTTTTCTGAAGGAATTTCTATCAATGGAATTGGTGTTTATTTATACAACAATCCTGTTAGTATTAAAAATATTAAAGGACTTTCTGGTCTTGACTGGCTTCGTTTATATTCTGGCGCATCTGGTTCTTCTATTGAAAACTGTGAAGGTTTTGATCTGATAGTCGGAAACAATACTTCTGCATCAGTGAAAAGGTCACTTGTTGGTATTAATATTGACGGTGATAATGCATCAATATCAGTAATGGATTCAACAGTATCCCTTGTTTTCTTTCAGGAGGATTTATCAAAGACGAACATTGACCTGAAAGATAGTACGATACTTCTTTGTGAAGAGATTGATAATGCTAAAAATTTCAATGCCTCAAATTGCTTATGGAGATATCCATTAGATGTGATAGGTGGGCAACCAGTATTTGAGAACTGTGAATTTGTTTACCAGGTTACTTTCAGAGGAAGAAACGAGGCGATGTTTACCAATTGTGTTTTTGGGGATATGGTTCAGTTCAATGATTGGGGTGCTGGAACTAATCCGAAATGGTCTGATAGTTCTTCTATGCAACCAAATTTTTCTGGTTGTAGTTTTGTTGGTAGAATTGGTCCTGTTTTTCCTTATATGAATCCTTCTGGAAAGGTGAATTTAGGTTCAAATAATTACTTTGGAGATAAAAACCCTGATTTTGAATGGTTTTCACTAAACGCTGGTTTTCCTCTTGAACCGCAGGCAGGATGGTTTCTTCATAGGGGTGTTCCTGTAAATAAGAATCATTTTGAGTTAAGTAACTGGGTTAATTCAGGAACTCAAATGAAAAATCAAAAAACTCTTCCTTCTATCTGGTTGAATGATTATGTGGTTGGACAAAACTGTCTTCCCTATGCAAAATTTTCCAATCCTACAAGGAATTATGTTCTTTTGAAAGGACAGGAAACACTTGTTTCTCTTGATGTAGCAACAAACTATGAAAGTATTTCAGGAGTAAAATTTACAGCAATTTTTGATGGTCAGGAGATACTGCCTGAAAATCCAGGTGTTGTTTTACACAGGGATATCTCAAAGTATGCAAAGGATGTATTTTATGGAAACACGACAGTCAATTTCATTTTACCACCAACAGATAAAGATAACGTAGAACTTAAGATAATGATGGACACAACAAATATAAATGGATTCGATGAAGCACAGGGAAAGGGCGAAAGAATTATTTTAGATACGTTTCTACAATTTAAAGATTCCTATGGAAGGCAGTTAAATATTGTTGTTCAACCTGTTCAGTTGTTTATAACTGGATATACGACAAAAATGCCAAATGCTACAGCAGTGGTAAACTCACTAAAGAAACTTATTCCTGCAATGTTGCCAATTTCACAGGATGACTTGCATATAATATCAGCACCAGTGACGACATTTTATGGTGGAATACTTTCAATGTTCAGTACAACTGCATTATTAAATAGAATAGCCAACTATCTTGCCACAGCACAGGGATTTATAAATACAACTGCCTCAATTGGTGACTGGGTAAGTGGAAAAGAGACAGCGAGGGTTGATTTTGTTGTTGCTGTACTACCCAATGGAGTGCTTGGACAGGGAGTCACAGGAGCAAATTTAAGTTTGAGAAGAGGGGTAGTATTTGTAGATGAGAATTATCCAGATGCTGCCTTACATGAAATGGGTCATGGAATTGGTTTATATACAGGAACAGAACAATATGACCAGTTTCCGCCCACAGGACTGCCAGTTGAAGGATTAACTGCATTTATCAATGAGCCATCAGCATCAAATTCTATAAATGGTTTCAGAAACAGGTTTTTACATTTTCCAAGAAAAGAGCATTCCTGGTATGAAGATAAATTCTGGTTTGACATTATGGGTTCAGGAAATTTAAGCTGGCCTATCTGGACAACATTTTCTGCCTTCAGAAATTATTTTCAATCATATCTTGGTGTTAAGACAAAATCAATCCAGTACAGTTATTCAAAAGTTCCGTCAGGTTATAGGAGAATTTTTATATCAGCAGAAACAGAAAAAACATCTTATGCTGGTTATGGTTATAAGATTGTGCAGGGAACTATAAAGAGTTTTGATATTACTGATTTTGCCACAGGTAAGATAGATGTTCCTGTTTTTTGGGATGATGATAATTGCGCAAGCAATGATTATAAAATTGTTTGCTATGATGAATATGGAACGATAATTCACTGGAAGTTATTTACAGTTGTAACTCCCTATCCATCGTATACTGGTTATGTGAACTGGCCAGAAGAAAGTAGCTGGTATGGAACATTTGATATACCAGAAAACACAAAAAAATTCAAGATTTATACAAGGAATGATGAAAACATTTTTGAAGTAAATTCTACTGATTATGAAGGAATAAAAATAAGTTCACCAGTGCAAGGGGTAGCATTAACAGATAGTGTAGAAATTTCATGGATGGCAAGTCAGACAAAGTCATCACAGGAACTGAATTATATTGTAATGGCAAGTAATGATGGAGGGAATACCTGGTTTCCCATAAGTATCCCTACAGAGCAATCAAAAATAACAATACCAACAGATTTTCTTCACTCATCAAATAACATAATTTTCAAGGTAATAGGAAGTAATGGACTTGGAAATGTTTCAGATGAGGTAAGCGGATTAAAAATAGAAAACAGGAAGCCAAAGGCAATAATAAAGATGCCGAAAGATGGATGGATAGGAGAGAAAGGTACAAAATGGGAATTAAAGGGATATGGAGAGGATATAGAGGATGGAATAATCGCAAGTGGTATATGGACATCTTCAATAGATGGTAGAATAAACACAGATACAGATGTAATATTAAGCCCAGGAAAACACACATTGACATTTGAGGTAGAGGATAGTGGTGGATTAAAAGATAGTGCAAGTATAGAAATGGAGGTAAAGGAGATTGAGCAAGTAGATTTAGGGATAAGAGAAGGAGATTTAAGTGTTATTATAGAAGGCAAAGACCCATTAAATACATCACCAGTACAATGGTTAAAGAAAGATGGAACACACAGGGTAATTTTAAGAATACAAAACACAGGCACAGACACAATTTTCACCTGTTCACTTTACATTACAGAGCCAGGACAGTTAGAAAGGTTGCTGGGAAGTAAAAATTTTGTGGCAGAACCATTTGAAGAGGAAGTAATAAGCGAGACATTTATAGCAGGAAGGGAAGGACAATACCAGATAAGGGGAGAGATTACAAACATAGTGCCAGAAGATACAAATTCAGGTAATAACCAGAGAATATGGGTATATCAAACAAAGCCGAAATTACCAGTAATAGGAATAAGTCCTGAAACAGTTGATTTTGGAAGTGCCAGGAGTAAGAAACAGGGATATATTTTGATACGGAATTATGGAGATGCGAATTTACAGATTACAAATTTGGCTCTGACAGGAGCAAATGCTGGTGAATTTTCTTTTGATGATAGTATTTTACAGCAACAGGTTTTGCCTGATAATAATATTTTTGTTTCAGTTTATTTCAATCCAGCATCAACAGGTACAAAAAATGCTATTTTAAACATCAGTTCAAATGACAGTACAAACTCTGCTATTTCAGTGAATTTGACAGGGATATGCAATGGTTTACTTGGAGATATCAATGGAGGTGGAGTAGATATTTCTGATGTTATATTGTGTTTGAGAATGGCGATAGGCATAGACCCAGTGGATATTGAATCAGCAGATATGAATGATGATGGGGTTATTGACATCAGTGATGTGATTTTGATATTAAGGAAGGCAATAGGTTTAGATTGAAATGTGTTGATTACAAGAATTCATTGTTTTTCTCATCTTATTCTGCATATTAATGCTTCATAAAAACCCGACACTTTCCAATTAACGAAATTTTGAGATTTGCAATTGCAGGGGTTATAATTATTTATCTCAATTGCAATGACAAATTTATCTCGATTGCAATGACAGGAATGAATATGATAAAAATGAAGCAAAAAGAAATACCTGATTTTGATTATTCTGGCTTGTCGCAGGAGGAAATTCTCAAGATACTCAATACCTCAATCAAGGGTCTTGATACAGAAGAAGCAGAAAAACGGCTTGCAGAATTTGGTTACAATGAACTTTACAGAAAAAAAAGACATTCCATAATTTTTGAAATCTTTTCAAAATTTTTAAATCCACTTGTTATTGTCCTTATTGTTATTGCGATTTTTTCGATTGTTTTCGGCGAAATAACAAGCGCAGTTCTTGTTATTTTGATGGCTATCGGAAGTGTGGCACTTTCTTTTTTCCAGGAACATCGGGCAGGAATAGAAGCAGAGAAATTGAGCGAAATGGTGCGACCAACAGCAACTGTTTACAGAAATGGCGTGAAAAAGGAAATACCGATAAAAGAAATTGTTGTTGGTGATATTGTGTATCTTTCAGCAGGTGATATGGTACCTGCTGACTTAAGAATTATTTCCTGCAAGGACCTGTTCGTCAACCAGGCTTCACTAACAGGAGAATCTTTCCCTGTTGAGAAAATAGCAGGACCTGTTCAGACCAAAAGCAGGTACCCAGCAGATTTATTAAATATTGCGTTTATGGGTTCAAGTGTTGTTAGTGGTACTGGGCTTGGTGTTGTGATAAAAACTGGCTTAAGAACTCAGTTTGGGCTTGTCTCCCGAAAATTATCATCAATTTCAGAGGAGACGAGTTTTGACAGGGGTGTACGTTCTTTCACCTGGCTTATGATAAGATTTATGCTTGTTCTGGTAGTTGTAATATTTGTTATTAATGTTGTTACCAAAGGAGATATTTTACAGTCGTTTCTTTTTGCTCTTGCTGTTTCAGTGGGTCTTACTCCTGAAATGCTTCCAATGCTTGTGGCTGTTAATCTTTCAAAGGGCGCTATTGCAATGAGCAAAAAGGATGTCATTGTGAAACGACTCAGTTCAATTCAGAATTTTGGTGCAATGGATGTTCTTTGTACTGATAAAACAGGTACCCTGACAATTGATGAAATTATCCTTGAAATTTACTGCAATGTAGCAAGGGAAGAGAGCGAAGAAGTGCTGCAGTTTGCTTACATTAACAGTTATTATCAAACAGGTTTGAAAAATGTTCTCGACAGGGCAGTGTTGAAATATAAAGAATTGACAATATACCAGTATAAAAAAATTGATGAAATCCCCTTTGATTTTTCAAGAAAAATGATGTCAGTTGTTGTTGAAATGGATGGCAGACATCGCCTTATTACCAAGGGTGCACCAGAGGAAGTTTTCAAAAGATGCCTGAAGTATGAACTTGATGATGAAATTTTTGACATTGAACCACTTATACTTGCTGATTTGAAACTTGAATATGAACATTTGAGTGCTCAGGGATTTAGGGTGCTTGCGATTGCATACCGGGATTTTGATATTCCAAAGGAATCGTATTCAAAAAATGATGAAAATGAAATGATTCTTAAGGGTTATGTGGCTTTTCTTGACCCGCCGAAGCCAACCGCAAAGGAAACAATACAGGCACTGAGAAATCGTGGTATTGAACTGAAAGTACTTACAGGAGATAATGAACTTGTTACACGTCATATATGCAATGAGGTTGGTCTTGATGTTAGGAATATGTTGACAGGAGAACAGATTGAGAATATGAGTGAACAACAATTGGTTGAAGCAGTAAAAAATGTTACTGTTTTTTCTCGTCTTTCACCACTTCAAAAGGAACAAATTATCAGGGCATTACACAAAAACAATCATACTGTTGGCTATCTTGGTGATGGTATCAATGATGCTCTTGCTTTAAAGGCAGCCGACGTCGGAATTTCAGTTGATAATGCGGCTGATATTGCAAAGGAATCTGCTGATATCATTTTGCTTCAAAAAAGTTTGACAGTTCTTGAGGATGGAGTTGTTGAGGGTCGTAAAACATTTGGCAATATCTTAAAGTATATTAAAATGGGTTCAAGTTCAAACTTTGGAAACATGTTCAGTATGACAGGAGCAAGTATTTTTTTACCTTTCCTTCCGATGCTGCCCATTCAAATTCTGTTAAACAACTTTTTGTATGATTTATCGCAGGTTGCAATACCCTCAGACGATGTTGACGAAGAATATCTTCAAAAAGCAAGACCATGGAACATTGGATACATAAAAAGATTTATGATTGTTATGGGACCAGTAAGTTCTGTTTTTGATTTCATTACATTCGGTGTTTTATGGTTTATTTTCCATGCTTCAGAGTCATTTTTTCATACTGGCTGGTTTCTTGAGTCCCTTTTAACTCAGACACTGGTGATTCATGTTATTCGGACTGGAAAAATTCCATTTGTTGAAAGTAAGCCAAGTCCTTTTCTCATTTTTACTTCAATTTACATTGTTACTGTAGGACTTTTTATTCCATTTACTCCACTTGGAGCACGTTTTGGCTTTGTGATACCACCGGCTCTGTATTTTCTTGCGCTGTTTATCATTGTTTTTAGTTATCTGTTCTGTGTGCAACTTGTGAAGCAATGGTTTATAAAAAAATATGGTTATGAGTGAAAAAGCCATCAGGGTGAAATTTTTGAATTCTAAACCTGTAATCTCTTTAAATGTCCAGATCTCTGGAAAGTCCAGAAAAAATTGATCAAGAAGAAACTTCCTCATTGGGTTATTTTTATCTACATCTTTTTCCTGTGTAGAAGCGACGAAATTATGGGCAAGTGGGAGTTTCTATCAAGCAGCGAATAAGAGAAATTAAGAGTTGTAAGATTAAAAAATTTGTGGTTTAATCTGTGTAATCATTATTTGAAAATCTGCATGATAAGAAACACTGAACATTAAACAGGGAGGCAAAATGAAATTGTTCATGGGTCTGGCAATGGTTATTTTTATTTCTGGCTTTGTTTCTGCCTATGGATTTACAGTTGTAAAAGACGGAAAACCAGTGGCAAAAGTTGTTATCAGTAAGGCAGCATTTGATTCAACGCCAGGTTCATTATCAAGATATGCAAAATTAAAGCCCGAAGAGAAAATTAAGTTTGCAGCACTGGATTTGCAAAAATACATTGAAAAGATGTCAGGAGCAAAGATTGAAATTGTTTCAGATGATGTGGATGTTACTGGTAACATCATCTGTGTGGGTAAAAGTAATTTTACAAAGAATATCAAGGATCTTAATATTCCGTCAGGTCTTACAGTGGAAAGAAATGAAGAAGGGTACACAATCTTCTGCAGGAATAATGTTCTTGTTCTTGCTGGTAATGACCAGGGACCTTATTTTGGGACATATTACGCTGTTGCTGAATTTCTTAAAATGCTTGGTGTTAGATGGTTTATGCCTGGTGAATTTGGAGAACTTGTTCCAGTAAAAAATAATATTGAAATTGGACAGATGAATTTTACTGATAGGCCTGCATTCAGGGTTCGTTCCTGGTGGTGCAATGAACCAGCAGATATGGCAGATCAGCATGCGTTATGGAAAATTCGCAATAAAATGACAATTTATGATAGGGATATAATTTGTATCCCCGGAGACAGTTGGTTAAGAAGATATCTTCCTGACCCAAAGTTAAAAGACACAAGACCTGAGTTATTTGGCAGAAACTTTGATGGAACTGTTAACCCGTATATGGCAAATCTGACAAATCCTGAAACAATAAAAATTGTTGCTGATAAGGTCATACAGGAATTTAAGAAATCAGAAGAAAAAGGTGAAAGAATAAATTCAATTGGTTTTGCTCCTGATGATGGTCTCCCAATGGACCACAGTCCAGAAACAATGAAATTGAATCAGGGCTTTTATGATGTTTTTGGGAGAGAAGGAGTTCCAACAGAACTTTCAATCAGTGAGGAATGGTTCAATTTTGTTAACAAGGTCACAGAGGAAGTTGTAAAAGTGTATCCTGATGCAATTATCACAACAAATGGATATGCAAACAGATCATTACCACCAGAAGGAATAAAACTTCATCCAAATCTTGGTGTGATGGCTGCCTTTATCTGGGCTGACACATTAAAACCAGTGACAAGTCCAAAATCATGGCAGGGACAGGTAATGGGTGCTCAATTGAAACGATGGTGTCAGTTATGTAAACGGGTGTTCCTTTATGAATATAATCTGACAATGCTGGTGTCAGGTCTTACACCTGTTCCACAGGTGAGAAAAACTGCGATCAATTATTCTCTTTTCAAGAAATGGGGGCTCATAGGTTTTATTAATGAGACGAAATTGCCATTTTTTGAGGAAGGCATTGTAACAAGATATATCAGGGCGCAATTGATGTGGAATCCAGATGCTGATCTCAACACACTGCTTGATGATTTTTATAAAAAATGGTATGGTCCTGCAGCAAAGCCAGCAGAAAATTTCTGGAATGCCATAGAAGAATGCCTTTTAGAAACACCACTGCTCGGGCATGAAGACAGAATTCTTCCTTTCGTTTATACAGGTCAACTCATTGATAATCTTGAAAGATATGTTTCTGAGGCAGAAAAACTTGCGAATACAGAAGTAATAAAAACCCATGTTCTTGTTGATCGTCTTACTCTTGAGCATCTTAAGGCATATATGGCAATGAAGGATGCTGAATTTAATGCAAAATGGTCAGAAGCAGCAAAATTTACAGATAAAATGATTGAATGCAGATTGGCTCTTAACAAAATCAGTCCTTTTCTTGCAATGCCACCTTCCCTGGCAGGAAGAGAAAGATACTATTCAGGTGACCATTATTTTGGAGTATTAAAACGGAAAGCATTCTATCAAAAACTTGATGGTTTGACAAATGGCGAAACTGGAATTCTTGTGGCACTTGCTCCGAAGGAAGTAAAATTTTCCATTGATCAGTCAGGACTTGGTAAACATTTTCAGTGGTATTTACCTGATTTTGATAGAAGCAAATGGAGAACAATTGATACTACAAAACCATTTTACATTCAGGGATATCTGTCTTCAGATGGTATGCCATACACTGGAAAAATGTGGTATGTTTTTGATCTTGATGTACCTGCGAAATTTTCAGGAAAACCAATAAAATTATATGCTCCTTTTGTAACCTGTGAAGCATGGGTCTGGGTTAATGGTGAATATGCAGGTCATAGAAAATATCTTGAAGCATACATCAGTCCAGCAGAGATTGATATGGATATTACACCTTTCATTAAATATGGCAAAAGGAATACAATTGCCGTCTGGGTAAGTACGGGTTTGAGTCCTGCACAGGCAACAGATGGTTTTCTTGGAAGATTGTTTTTGTATTCACCAGTTAAATGAACATGATGACGCCGAGAGAGCGGTTAATAAGGGTTTTCAAAAGACAGGATATTGACAGAATGCCAGTCAGATTATGGGGAGTAGACCCACTTTTTCCTGTAAGAAGTGATTGGAAGGTTCTTTATGAATTAACCGAAAAATATGATCTCGAGATTATCAGATCATGGGGTCCTTCAAAAGATGAGTGGCCTAAAAATAATTTTGAACAGGTAAATAGCGAAAAAATCATTGAAGGAAAAAACATTAAGGAAATTACCACAACAATTTTCACTCCAGAAGGTCCTATCACACAAATTTTCCATCAACCGATTTCAGGTGCTCCTGGTTATGTGAGAAAGCATTTTATTGAAAGTGTGGAAGATGCAAAAAGATGGCTCTCACTTCCTGATATTGAACTTCCCTGTGTTGATTCGTATTTTGATCTTGAAAGAAAAACTGGTTCCCGTGCCATGTTAATGATTGGTATTGATGAAGCAATGTATATGGTTCAGCGGATGATGGGTTCTGAAATTTTTGGTTTCTGGTTATATGATGAAAGAGAATTGTTGAAGCAGATGATAGATAAGGCATACAGGCAAATTGAAAAACTTGTAAAACATTATCTTTCAAAAGGAATTGGAGATGCATACGGATGGGTAGGACCAGAACTTTGCATACCACCACTTGCTTCTGTGAGTGATTTTTATGAATTTGTTGTTGCTTATGACAAAAAAATTATAGACATTGTTCACGATAGTGGAAAATTGACCTGGATTCATTGCCATGGTGACATGAAACCGGTTCTTCAGGGATTTATTGACATGGGTCTTGATTGCCTGAATCCCATTGAGCCACCACCTGTGGGTAAAATTACCCTAGCTGAAGCAAAAAAAATATGCAATCGGAAACTCTGTCTCGATGGTGGAGTTGAAGATGGCGCTTTTTATACACTAAAACCTGAACAGATGCGAAATCTGGTGATTGAGGTAATTGAGCAGGGAAAACCAGGGGGATGTTTTATCTTATGCCCGACCTCGTCTCCGAATACAGCAGCAGTTTTGCCTGAGAACGTGATTGAGAATTACAGGATATTTGTAGAAACAGCAGTTGACCTTCGGATGTATTAAAAAAGTAGCACAGGTTTGACAGAAAATTTGATGTATTGTAAAGTAATATCCCGTATGGAATCTTCTTTTTTTGCTCTCGGGACAATTTTTGTGCCGGTACTTGGTTGTATCACAATTCCTGTTGCTGCCCTTTTATCAAAAGGGTTCAGGAATCTGTGGGCGATGGTTCTTGCTACCATTACTTTTATTCTTCCTGTTTTCCTTATTCCAGCAGTACTTCAAAGTCCTTCGGGCGAAATCGTTTATAGATATCCATCAATTCTAAACCTTGAGTTCATTCTTCTTATTGATGGATTCTCAATCTTTGTTTCACTTGTTTCTTCCTTCATAGGGGCTCTCATAGTCCTTTATTCAATTGACTATGTTTCTCATAATGAGTTTCAGACAGAATATTATACGATGGTAATACTTTTTATTGGTTCTATGATGGGGCTGGTGTTTTCAGGGAATCTTATTTATATGTATCTTTTCTGGGAAATTGCCGCAATTTGCTCGTGGAGATTGATTGGATTTTATCGTGTTCCTTCCCATATCATCAAGGCAGATAAAGCGTTTCTTATTACATTCTTTGGTGCAGTGGTAATGCTTTTTGGTTTCATACAGATTTATGGTTCAACTCATACATTTGATATGACTGCAATGAGAACAGTTCCAGTATCATCTCTTGCTGTTTTTCTAATTCTTATTGGAATGTTTTCAAAATCAGCAACATTTCCTTTGCATACATGGCTTCCTGATGCTGGTGTTGCTCCATCAACAGTAACATCCCTTCTTCATGCAGCTGTGCTGGTAAAAATTGGTGTTTATGCTTTTGCTCGACTTTTCTGTTATACATTTAAAATCCCTGTTGAATGGAACATTGCAATTCCTGTTCTTGTTATGTTTTCAAGTATGGTTTCAGCAGGTGCAGCAATGGTTGAGAATGATATAAAAAGAATCCTTGCGCTTTCTACTGTGAGTCAAATCGGTTATATTTTCCTTGGTTTCTGGACAAAAACACTTACTGGAGTTGCTGGTGGAGCACTTTTTATTCTCATGCACGGTCTTGCAAAGGCAGGACTATTTCTTTGTGCAGGGATTATTGAGCATGGAACTGGGAAAAGAGATATCAGGGAACTTGGTGGACTGTTTACCAGTATGCCATTTACTGCAATAAGTTTTCTTGCGTGTATTCTTTCAGTTATTGGAGTTCCACCTTTTGGTGGGTTTTTTTCAAAATTTATGATGATTTCAGGAACAGTTGAAGCAGGTAGAACAGGAGTTGCCTCAATGGGTTTGTTTGTTGCAGTGATGACAGCAATATACCTTTTCAGATTGTTTCATGCTGTTTTCTTTGGCGAAAAGAAAACAGATGGTCATGAAGGTACATCCTTAATGGTAGGAATTGTTTTTGTTCTTGCTTTTTTATCACTTCTTGCAGGAATTTTTATCAGTATTCCTGGTAGTTTTGCCGAGGCGTCAGCATTTCATCTACTGGAGAAATTCAAATGAGTAATGATTCAATTTTGCTACTTCCGATCATTTTGCCTGTTGTTTCAGGTATCATTTGTTTCTGTATTCCAGAGAGATTTTTTAAGTTGAGAAATTTTCTTGCACTATTGAGTAATTTTGTATTGATACTAATCATATCAGGTCTCTGGCACTCAAAAACCATTTATTATGTTTCTGACTGGTTTATGTCAACTGCAATTTTTTCTTTGAAAGCAGATGGATTCAGTAAATTTATCCTTCTGTGGATTTCAATTTTTAGTTTTCTTATCACGTTGTATGCCTGGTCAAAAATGACAGGTTTAAAATCCCGTCAGTTCATTACATATCTTTTAATCACCTGTGGATTTGCGTGTGGTGCAGTATTAGCAAATACATTGCTTGTTCTACTATTTTTCTGGGAAGCACTTCTTGTTACCCTTTATCTTTTTATTGTTCTCGGGGGTGAAAATTCTTACAGGACAGCACTCAAAGCATTTGTTCTTGTTGGTTTCTGTGATTTTTGTTTTATTCTTGGTGCTGCGATTTACTGGAAAATTACTGGCTCTTTTGATTTTCCAGCAAAGCCGGTTCAGATTGAAGGACTTGCCATTTTAAGTTTTGTTATGATGATTATTGGGGTTACAGGTAAGGCAGGGGCTTTGCCTTTTCATACCTGGATTCCTGATGCTGCGATTGATGCTCCTGTGAGTTTTATGGCATTTTTACCTGGTGCTCTTGAGAAACTTATTGGTATCTATCTTCTTACAAGGGTTTGTTTTCAATTTTTCCATCTTATTCCTGGTAGTGGTTCATCAATAGGGTTGATGACGCTTGGTTCTTTAACAATTGTTATTGCAGTGAGCATGGCATTGATACAGAAGGATGTTAAACGGCTACTTTCATATCACGCAATCAGTCAGGTTGGCTATATGATTGTTGGTATTGGTACTGGAATTCCAGCAGGAATTGCTGGTGGAATTTTTCATATGCTCAACAATGCAATTTATAAATCAGCATTGTTTCTTGGAGCAGGGTCTGTGGAACATAGAACAGGTACCACTGATTTGAAATCACTTGGTGGTCTTTACAGCCAGATGCCTCTTACAGGTCTTTGCTTTGTAATATGTGCTGCAGCAATATCAGGTGTCTGGCCCTTAAATGGTTTTGTATCAAAGGAAATGATTATTCATGGTTCACTTGAAACAGGATACAAGATTTTTGCTATTGCCTGCTGGATTGGAGCGATTTTAACATTTGCTTCATTTTTGAAGGCAAGTCATGCAATGTTTTTTGGTGAGAAAAATAATAAATTTTCAAATGTGAAAGAAAATAATTTTTCAATTGTGTTTCCCATGGGGGTTCTCGCTTTACTATGCATTGGCTTTGGGCCTTTCAGCAGGATTCCTTTGAACGCAATTTCAAATTCCGTTGCGGTTGTATCAGGTCATGATTTTTCAACGCATGCTTTGAATCTGTTCAATCCTGTTTCAGGTGTAACAATTTTGTGTCTTATTTTTGCATTTTTGCTTCACAGATACGGCTACCTTAAGAGTGGTAAAAAGGCATATCTTGCATCAGAGGTCGTACATAGATTGCCTGTTATTAATACTTTGTACAATCTTGCTGAGAGGAAAATATTTGATATTTACGAGCAGGGAATAAGATTTATCAGGGTATTTTCAATAGCACTTTATTATGGTTTTGATAGAACTGCTGATTGGTTATATGAACGGCTTGTTGTGGAATCAGGAGTTAAGGCAATAAATGCATTGCGGTCAATACACAGGGGATTTGTTTCAGGCTATGTCGCCTGGATTTTTGCAGGCATTATCATCATAATAATTTTCACCTTTGCATTTTAGGAGTGAAAAATGTTTTTATTCATTTTTATTGCAGTGCCTCTTGTAGTTGCGGGATTTTTGCCCATTGCTTCAAGAGTTTCAAAGAAGTTTTTGCCTGATTTTCTTGCAAATCTATGCCTTGTTATTCTTGTTGCAGCAAGTATTACAACATTTAAACTCTGGCCTGGTGCAGGTAGTTTTTCACACAAGATTTTCTGGTTTGGTGATAGTTTGAATATATCTGTTGTTCTTGATGGATTAAGTTTGTTAATGATTTTCATCATTTCATCCATTTCTCTTGCTGTTGGATTGTTTTCAATAGATTACATGGATAAATATGGTTCTCGTGCAATTTATTATGCAATGTTTCTTGTGCTTGTAGCAGCAACAAATGGAATTGTTCTTACTTCAGATTTGTTTACAATGTATATTTTTATTGAAGCAGCAGGTCTTGCATCATATGGTCTTGTTTCACTTGGAAAAACAAGGGATTCAACTGAAGGCGCATTTAAATATCTGATATTATCCGCAGTGGCTTCTTCATTTATTCTTCTTGGTATTGCATTAATATTTCTTACCACAGGAACAACAAACATAAAAGAAATTGCATCTGTGTCACGTCTTGTTCCAAAATTGAGCGTTATTCTGTTTCTTGCTGGCTTTGGTTTGAAAAGTGGGCTTGTTCCATTTCATTTCTGGATGCCTGATGCCTACACTGGTGCACCTGCAGTGTTACCTGCTTTAAGTTCAGGTGTTTTTGTCAAGGTTGCAGGAGTTTACGCAATGAGCAGGGTATTTTTCAATGTGATTGGTTTCAGTTATAATATTTCATCCTTGCTTGTTTATCTCGGGATAATTTCTATACTGGTAGGTGCATTGCTTGCACTCGGTCAGACGCGATTAAAGAGGTTGCTTGCATATTCCTCAATCAGTCAGGTTGGCTATATTTTTCTTGGCATAGGAACTGGAACACCACTTGGAATTATTGGGGGGCTTTTGCATCTTTTTTATCATTCAATATTTAAATCACTTTTGTTTTTGAATGCAGGTGCAGTTGAATATGCGACACAAACAGATGAAAGTACCGAACTTGGTGGACTTGGTGCAAAAATGCCATTTACTTCAACAACAAATGTCATTGGATTACTTTCAGCAGCAGGTGTTCCACCACTTAATGGGTTCTGGAGTAAATTGATTATTGTGATTGCCCTTATTCAGATAAAAATGTATTTTTATGCATTCATCGCAATATTTGCAAGTGTTTTAACCCTTTGGTATCTACTTTTAATTCAGAGACGGGTCTTTTTTGGAAAACTCAAAGAGCAATGTGAAAATGCTGGTGAAATTCCATTCTGGATGAATCTGTCATTGGTTGGACTTGCTCTTGCTTGTTTCTGGACAGGTGTGGTTTTTGCACCTGTGATTTTGAAATGGATTTTACCTGGAGCAAATGTCCTTGTTGAAGGAATTAGAAGTTCAATCAATACATTTATTATCGGAGGAAGTTAATGGAACCTTTGATACTGCTGGCAGTCATGATTTTTTCAGGTCTTGCAATATTTTTGAAGGATTTGTTAAAGGCAGTGATATGCCTGATGATTTCCAGCATATTCCTTGGGATTATCTTTTTCAAACTTGGTGCTCCATATGCAGGTGTTTTTGAGATTTCAGTTGTTGCAGGGCTTGTCATGGTTCTTTTTATTCTCACAATTTCTCTTGTTGGTGGAGAGGATTTTGTAAAAGAACCTGCTATTCCAGTAATATTTTTTCTTATTCTTCTTGGAATTTTTTCTCTTCTTGCGGTCTTTGGTTTTAAGGTTTCTTTTATTCCCTCATCCGCAACTGGTGATAAGTTTTTAAACTTTGGGCAGGTGTTGTGGGCAGGCAGGACATTTGATATGGTAGCGCAAATCAGTGTTATATTCGCTGGTGTTTTTGTTATTCTTGCCATTGTCAGCAGAAAGGGGAAAAATGGTAAATGAATCACTGAATCATTGTTTTATGTATGCTTACGCAGTTTTTGTTCTTATTTTTATTGGGTTTTATTGCCTTATTGCAAGAAGAAATATGGTTAGATTATTAATCGGACTTGAAATCATTTCAAAAGGGATATGTTTACTCATTATTTCTGGTTCCTATCCATCAAAGATATTAACGGCACAGGCACTTGTAATAACAGTGATAGTCATTGAAGTGTGTGTGATGGCGATTGGGCTTTCTCTTGTGATAAGGGCGTATCATCAATCGGAAAGCATTGATATACGGGATTTTTCAAAACTAAAGGGATAAAAAAATGGAAAGATCTGGTATTTTATTATCGGTTCCAGTCGCATTTGTCATTTTTGTGATACTGCTGGCATGTTTTTATATTTTTGCAGGAAGGTTTTCATCGCATTTTAAGAAAAGCAAAGAAAAAGTTTCAACATATGCCTGTGGTGAGGATATTCCTGGAATTAAATTTCAATTTGGATACCAACTATTTTTTGTGTTTGCCTTATTTTTTACAATCATGCATGTTACAGCACTTGTTATTGCCACACTTCCATCAATTTCGCCTGTTGTTTATTTTGGGATTTTTTATCTTGCAGCAATATTTCTTAGTGTATTAAGCATGGTTGTTTACAGGGATAATGATACAGGTGACAATACAACTGGAGAAGCAAATAATGATTGAGAAACTGACAAAATGGGCAAGATTAAAATCTCCATGGATTCTTCATCTCAATACAGGGGCGTGCAATGCCTGCGATATTGAGATTGTTGATGCACTAACACCTCGTTTTGATGTTGAAAGGTTCGGGATATTGCTGAAGGCAACTCCAAGGCATGCTGATGTTATTGTTTGTACTGGTCCTGTAACAAGACAGACAAAAGATAGGATTATAAGAATATACGAGCAGACACCTGACCCAAAATTTGTTGTTGCTGTTGGCGCATGTGCAATGTCAGGTTGTGTGTACAGGGGTGCTTACAATATCATTGGGGGGATCGACCAGGTGATTCCCGTGGATATTTATGTTCCAGGATGCCCTCCAAGACCAGATGCAATTATTGATGGCATAGTGAAATTATTAAAGAAACTGGAGCAGGCAAAATGAACCAGCAGGAATTGATTGAAAAAATTAAGAATGAACTCGGTGATAAAATTCTTGAAATAAAAAGTCCATCAGCAAGAAGAATTTTTTTAACGACATCTACTGAAAATCTTGTTGATGTTATAAAAAAACTAAAGGATTGTTTCTCTTTTCATCATCTTTCCACAATTTCTGGAGTTGATAATTTAAAGGAATTTGAAATTCTCTATCATCTGGCAAATAACATTGCATCCCTGACAGTCAGAGTTTCTATCAGCAGGGAAAATCCTGTTGTTCCAACAATATGCAGTGTAATACCTGGTGCAATTTTGTATGAAAGAGAAATTCAGGATTTGCTCGGAATAAAGGTTGATGGTATTCCTGACCCAAGGCGGCTGGTGCTTCCTGATGACTGGCCTGAAGGAAATTATCCATTGAGAAAGGACTGGAAATACCAACCACCTGAAGAAAAAATTCCAGGAGAGAAAAAATGAAAAAAATTACAATACCCATTGGTCCCCAGCATCCTGCTTTAAAAGAGCCGATAAGTTTAAGAATGACGATTGAAGGTGAAGTTATTAAAGATGCTGACATACGACTTGGATATAACCATCGGGGTATAGAGAAACTGGCTGAAAGTAAAACATATATTCAGAATATCTATCTGATGGAAAGAATCTGTGGTATTTGTTCCCATTCCCACACAACCTGTTACGTTCAGGCAGTTGAGGCACTGTGTGGACTTGAAGTCCCAAAAAGGGGTTTGTACATTAGGACCCTTGTATCTGAACTTGAAAGGATTCACAGCCATTTGTTATGGTTAGGAGTTGCAGCGCATGAGGCAGGATTTGATTCATTGTTTATGTATACGTGGAGGGATAGAGAAGTTGTAATGGATTTACTGGAAATTATTTCTGGTAACAGGGTTCATTATGCAATCAATACAATTGGTGGCGTCAGAAGAGATATTAGTGAGCAACAGAAAGAAAAAATTCTTGAAGGAATTGAATTTTTGAGAAAAAGAACAGAATATTACACAAATCTCGGAACAACAGAACCAACCTTTGTCGCAAGAATTTCTGGTGTTGGAAAACTACCAAAGGAAAAGGCAATTGAATTGTGTGCTGTTGGACCAACATTACGAGCATCTGATGTTGCATCAGATATAAGGAAGGATGACCCATATGCTGTTTATGATGAAATACCGTTTGATGTGTGTACTGCTGATACATGTGATGTCCTTGGTAGGGTTGTTGTGAGAGTAAAGGAACTTATAGAGTCATATAAAATTGTGGAATTTGTTATAAAAAATCTTCCAGCAGGTGAGATTAAAATTAAAGCACCGAGAAAGGTTCCAGAAGGAGAAACAGTAAGCAGATATGAAGCACCAAGGGGTGAAAATATTCATTATGTGAAAAGTAATGGAACAGACAAGCCAGAAAGATTGAAGGTTAGGGCACCCACCCTTGCAAATTATCCTGCAACAATAGAAATGCTAAAAAATGGGTTTGTTGCTGATATTCCATTGATTTTTGCTGCGATTGATCCGTGTATATGCTGTGCTGAAAGGGTTGTTGAACTGATTGATGTAAAAAGTGGCAGGTCTGATATTATGACATTTTCTGAGATAAAAAGAAAATATTTTTGCGAGAAAAAAAGGGAAACATTATGAGTATTTTGAAATCATTGATTTATCTCTTGATATATCCAGGGCTTTTATTTCTTTTTGTGTATTCAACGTTTTGCGAATGGTTTGACAGGAAACTTTATGCTCGATTACAGAATAGAGTTGGTCCTGCCTATACAGGTCGTGCTGGAATACTTCAACCTGTCGCTGATTTTTTCAAATTACTATTTAAGGAAGATATTATTCCAGAAAGAGCAGACAGGGTGATTTTTTCTTCGCTTCCTGTTGTCGGGCTTGCCATTGTGTTGACAGCAGGATTGTATCTACCATTGTGGAACATTGATGTTTCCATTCCTTCATATAATTCATTTCAGGGAGACATCATTGTTGTTCTTTATCTTTTGAGTTTACCAACACTGATATTTTTCCTTGCAGGATGGCATTCAACGAACTTTTTTTCAACACTTGGTGGAGTCAGGGTATTAACAATGTTATTCGGTTATGAAGTACCTTTGTTTCTTGCAATACTGAGCCCTGCAATTGTTGCTGATTCATGGCGACTTGCTGAAATTGCGGATTTTTATCAAAAATGTCCATTTCTTCTTCTGTTTCAGTTAACTGGCTTTTTTGTCGCTGTAATTGCACTTCAGGCAAAACTTGAGCGAACACCATTTGATATACCGCATGCTGAAACTGAAATTGTTGGAGGTACATTTACTGAATATTCTGGGAAAAAACTGGCATTTTTCAGGTTAATGACAGATATTGAGATGGTTGTTGGAAGTGGATTGATTGCTACTGTTTTCATGGCAGGTTTTCCAGGTAATGCTTTTGTATCTTTTGTGAATTTTATAATAAAAACTCTCATTGTAATTTCAATACTTTCACTTATCAGGGCTGCATGTTCAAGAATCAGAATTGATCAGATGGTGAATTTTTCGTGGAAATGGTTAACACCACTTGCTGTTATGCAACTTTTCATAAGCATTCTTGTAAAAGGAGTATTCTGGAGGATATTGCAATGAAACTGAAACCTGCTGCTTTCATACCAGAATTGTTGAGACATATTTTCAAAAAACCTGCAACAGTCAGATATCCTTTTGAAAAACTTAAAGTTCCAGATGATTTCAGGGGTACACCTGTGTTGAAACCTGAACTCTGCATTGTATGCAGGTCATGTGTAAGGGATTGTCCTGCATTTGCCATTGAAATCACGACATTATCGGAAGAAGAAAAAAAATATAAAATGACAATTCACAATGATAGATGTATTCACTGCGCTCAATGTGTTGAGTCATGTCCGACAAAAGCACTTTTTATGGACACAGAATTTGAAATTGCCACTGATAGTAGATTGAAACTTAAGGCAGAATACATATATTCAAGGCAGAAAAAAACCGACCAGAAGTCCCAGCAAACATAAATGCGTTCCTGGAAAAAAGACCTGGCTGAGAAATTGAAAAATGCCAGGAAAATTGCAATTTTGGGCATAGGTAATCTTGATTTATGCGATGATGCAGCAGGTGCAATTGTCGCTGAAAGAATCCAGAAAATTATTGGTGGAAAAAATAATGCTTATATTGCGGTGTTTCCCTGCTATGAGGCACCTGAAAATTTTACATCTCCTGTAAAAAAAGAAAAACCAACTCATATTGTGATGGTAGATTCCTGTTTATCAGGAAGGAAACCTGGTTCAATTTTTTTACTAATGCCTGATGAAATAAAAAATGTGGATGTTTCTTCTCATAAATTGCCTCTATATTTGCTATCTGATTATCTAAAAAATGAGACAGGTGCTGAAATTATTATCATTGGCATTGAACCAGAATTACTATGCAAGGGAAACTTTTTAAGTAAGCCAGTTGAAAGTGCAGTGAATGAAATTTCTGATTGGTTTTCAGAATTTTTTAAAAAATCCTTTCAAGTGTAAAATAATACCATCCCATCAAGGAATCACAATGCATGAAATGAGTGTGATTGAAAACCTTATTCCTTTATTAAAAAGGATTTGTGAAGAACAAAAGGCATACAGGGTGGTTTCAGTTCAACTCAGGATCCATCCCTATAGCTGTCTTGACCAGGAGAATTTGAATTTTATGTTTTCCTGCATTGCTGAAAATGAACCACGGTTGAAAGATACAAAAATCAAAGTGGTAAGAAGCAGCGAAAATCAGGAAAGAGAATATATTGTGGATAATGTTGAACTCGAAATTGAGTAAAGGAGACCAATTATGAAGATAAAAAAAATCGAAATTGGAGAAAATCTTTTTGGAAAAAATGATGAGATAGCAAGAGAAAATAGTGAATTACTGCAAAAATACAATATTCTCTCGTTGAATCTTATGGGTAGCCCTGGTTCAGGAAAGACATCAATTCTTGAATTAACAATAAGAAAACTAAAGGAAAAAAATATTACCTGTGGTGTTATTGAAGGAGATATTGCAGGAACATTTGATAGTGAAAGAATTTCTCTCCTTGAAGTCCCTGTGGTTCAAATAAATACAGGTGGAGCATGCCATCTTGAGGCAATGATGATAAAAAAGGGGATGGAACAATTGACATTGAACGAAATCAAAGTACTTTTTGTTGAAAATGTTGGGAATCTCGTTTGCCCTGCTGAATTCAAACTCGGGATTAAATATAATGTCACTGTTGCAAGTATCACAGAAGGAGAAGAAAAACCATTGAAATATCCATTGATGTATTCAGTATCACAACTGGTATTACTGAACAAGATTGATTTATTAAAGGCGATTGATTTTGATACTGAAAAATTTTATCAGTATGCAAGGAAAACAAATCCTGATATCAAAATTATTCCTGTTTCTGGTAAAACAGGCGACAGCATAAATCAGTTTGTTGATTTTATTGAAGAGCAACTTTTAATACAATGAAAAGGGTAAAAATTTTTGTTTCAGGAATTGTACAGGGTGTTGGCTTCAGACCATATGTTTATCGACTGGCAAAAAAATACAATATTTGTGGTTTTGTAAAAAACACCATTGATGGAGTTATTATTGAAGCACAGGGACATGATACCAGTATTGAAGCATTTTCATCATTGATTAAGGAAAAACCTCCAGCACTTGCAAAGATAAAGTTGTTTACTGTACAACCTGTTTCATTAAAAGATGAAAAGGTCTTCAGGATTGAAAAAAGTAATGGTTCAAAACAATATATGATTGAAATCCCCCCTGATTTTGCCATTTGTCCTGAATGCAGAAAGGAAATCCTTGATGAAAAAGACAGAAGATACCACTATCCATTTACAAATTGTGTGAATTGTGGACCACGATTCACTGTGATAAAAAGATTGCCCTATGATAGAAAAAATACAACAATGAATGAGTTCAAAATGTGTCCTGAATGCAAAGAAGAATATTTTGACCCTGAAAGTAGAAGATTTCATGCCCAGACAAATTGTTGCGAAAAATGTGGCCCGCAAATGTTTCTTGTGAATGGGGCAGGCAAAGTCATTGCTGAAAAATATTCAGCAATTGAATATGCAGGGAAATTGCTTCAGCAGGGTAGCATTGTTGCTGTTAAGGGTATTGGCGGATTTCATCTCGCCTGCAATGCATTTTCTTTACATTCTGTAAGAAAACTCCGTGAAAGGAAAAACAGGGAAGAGAAACCATTTGCTCTTATGGTCAGGAGCATTGAAACTGCAAAAAAATACTGTAAAGTCACACAGGAAGAAGAAAAATATCTTACTTCTTCATCGGCTCCAATTGTTCTTGTTGAAAAAATTGTGAATATTGATGCTTTTGATGTCATTGCACCAGATAACAAATACCTTGGGATTATGCTTCCTTATTCAGGAATACATGTATTGCTTTTTGAAGCAGGTTTACTTGAAATGCTTGTGATGACCAGTGGAAATATTTCAGACCAGCCAATATGTTTTGATAATGAAAGTGCATTCAGAAAACTTAATAACATTGCGGATTTCTTTTTGATGCATGATAGAGAAATTTTTTCAGGATGTGATGATTCAGTGATGAGGGTCTTGCCAGATAAAAGCCCACTGATTATAAGAAGGTCAAGAGGTTTTTCTCCAGAATCAATGAAAATTCCTTTTTTCGCAAAAAAAACAATTTTTGCCTGTGGTGGTGATATGAAAAACACATTCAGTTTTATGAAAGAACACCTGCTTTATACAGGTCATCATATGGGGGACCTTGATGAGCCGTCAACAATAGATGCATATGTCAGGTCAGTAAAAAAATATGCAAACATTTTGAAACTTGAACCAGAAATTGTTGCTTATGACGCGCATCCTGATTATTTATCAAGCGGTCTTGCTACTTCAGACGAATTTTTTAAAAATGCAGTCAGAATACCTGTGTTTCATCATCATGCTCACATTTGTTCCTGTATGGTTGAAAATGGCATTGTGGATGAAAAAGTCATCGGTCTTGCTTTTGACGGAACTGGATATGGTCAGGATGGTTCATTATGGGGTAGTGAATTTTTATTGTGCGATTACAGAACATTTCAACGGCTTGCTCACTTAAGATATGTAAAACTACCAGGCGGAGAAAAAGCAATAAAAGAAATATGGAGAATTGCTTTTTCATATCTTTTTGACGCATTTGAAAATGACGCCTTCAGTATTTCAAAAAAGATACTAAAAAAAATAGACGATGGTAAAATCGAAATTTTGAAAACAATGATAGAAAAGAACCTTAACAGTCCATATTCCTGTGGGCTTGGAAGATTTTTTGATGCAGTAAGTTGCCTGTGCGGGTTGAAAATGAACGTAAATTACGAAGGTCAAGCAGCAATTCAACTTGAATCAGCAATGAAACAAAATGCAAGTTCCAGTGGTTATGATTATGAAATTAAAAATGAGGCAGGCATTCTCATTATTGACCACAGGGAGATTATTAGTTCCATAGTAAATGATATTATCAATGGGACTGAGACAGGAGAGATTTCTTTTAAATTTCATCGAACTGTGGTAAACTTTGTCATTCAGGTATGCAAAATTCTTAGAGAGAAAACAGGTGTTTCAAAGGTTGTTCTCTCAGGAGGTTGTTTTCAGAATATTTTCCTTTCATTACACATTAAAAATGAACTTGAAAAAAATGGGTTTGTTGTTTATGCTCATAAAACACTGCCTCCAAACGACGCCTGTATTTCGGCAGGTCAGTGTGCGGTTGCAAATTTTTTAATTTAAAACGGAGATTTTATGTGTCTTGCAATACCAATGAAGGTAATAAGTAAAAAAGGAAATACTGCAATTGTTGACCTTGACGGCGTAAGAAGACAGATTGATATTTCTCTTGTCAGTAGAGTGAAAATTGGTGATTATGTTATTGTTCATGCTGGCTTTGCGATACAGAAATTGAAAAAGAAAGATGCAGAAGAAACTATTGCCTTACTCAAAGAGGTGAATAGTGAAATACATCGATAGTTTCAGGGATACAAATGCCATCAGGGGACTTGTTTCAAAGATTCATTCGGTGGCAGGAAAAATAGGTAAAGAAATTGTTTTGATGGAGGTTTGCGGAACGCATACCATGGCTATAGCCAGGGCAGGTTTGAGACAACTACTACCAGAAAATGTAAAGTTAATTTCTGGACCAGGATGTCCTGTGTGCGTATCACCAAACTCATTTATTGATAAAGCCATTGCAATCAGCGAATTGAAAAATACTATTGTGACCACCTTTGGAGATATGTACAGGGTACCATCAGGCAATGGTTCACTTGAGAAACAGCATAGCAGGGGAGCAAGGATTGAGATTGTTTATTCACCTTTTGATGCCATAGAAATCGCAAGGAGAAAACCAGAAAATAATGTTGTTTTTATTGGTGTCGGCTTTGAGACAACTGCACCTGTTATTGCAAGTGTTATTAAATACGCAAAACAGGAGAAAATAAAAAATTTCCTGGTTCTTGCGGGAAATAAAATAATTCCACC
The DNA here is from genome assembly GCA_023818965.1 of Candidatus Omnitrophota bacterium. GTDB lineage: Bacteria > Ratteibacteria > UBA8468 > B48-G9 > DTJG01 > DTJG01. Next base: position 46,173 of record JAMWCD010000005.1, read on the forward strand.
AGCAATGGAAATTCTTGTCAGTGATGTACACCATCATCTGGATGGATTTATATGTCCAGGGCATGTGAGTGTAATTATTGGTTCAAAACCATACGAGATTTTTCCTGAAAAATACAATATTCCTTGTGTAATTTCTGGTTTTGAAGCATGTGACATACTTCAATCAATTTTATATTTACTTGAAATGATCGCAGGTATGGAAAAAATATCAGTGAAAATTCAATATACAAGATGTGTTGACCCGGAAGGAAATATCAAAGCAAAGAAAATAATGAATGAGGTTTTTTCTGTGTGTGATAGTGAATGGAGAGGAATTGGTTTAATTAAATCAAGCGGGCTTGCCATCAAAGATGAATACAAACAATATGATGCAGAATATATGCTTGATGTTAGTGTAAATATCAGTCATGATAGGCATGGTTGCATTTGCGGGGATGTTTTAAAAGGAATAAAAAGACCTGTTGATTGTATTTTCTTTAAAAAAGTATGTACACCGGAAAATCCTGTTGGACCATGTATGGTCTCTTCAGAAGGAACTTGTGCTGCTTATTATGCCTATGAAAAATGAAACAATATTGATTTCGCACGGTGCAGGTGGAAAACAAACAAGAAAACTTATTGAGCAAATAATTTTGAAATATTTTTCTGACAAAATTTTATTACCATTACCTGACGCCGCCACAGTTAATATCACAGGTGTAGAAATTTGTTTTACAACTGATTCCTATGTTGTAAACCCTGTGTTTTTTCCGGGTGGCGATATTGGAAAACTGGCAATATGTGGAACAATCAATGACCTTGCTGTTTCTGGTGCAATACCGCTGTTTATTTCCTGCGCAATGATCATTGAAGAAGGTTTCAGTTTTTTGATGTTTGAAAAAATTTTAAAATCAATGTCAAAAATTGCAAAAAAAACAGGTGTAAGGATTGTTACTGGAGATACAAAGGTTGTTGACAGAGGTAAGGGAGATGGGATTTTTATTACAACAACTGGCATTGGTTTAAAATTTAAAAATGTGCAACTTGGGAAACAGTTTATTAAAAAAGGAGATGCAGTTATTATTGGCGGTGTACCCGGGATGCATGAACTTTCAATCATATGTGCGAGAGAAAATATCAAATTCAAAACAGGACTGAAAAGTGATTGTGCTCCTTTACATCAAATGATTGAAGAAATTTTTGGTGTTTCAAAAAAAATTAGATTTATGAGAGATCCAACAAGGGGAGGAGTATCTGCAGTGTTAAACGAAATTGTTTCTGGTGCTGATTTTGGAATTGAAATTTATGAGGACAAAATTCCATTAACAAAGCAGGTTCGTTCACTATGTGAGATACTTGGTTTTGACATACTTAATCTTGCAAGTGAAGGAAACGTAGTAATTATTGCGGATTCGAAAGATGCAAACAGTATTGTCCGTACAATGAGAAAAAATCCAGCTGGAAAAAATGCATCAGTGATAGGATTTGTGACAGATGAATTTTGCGGGAAGGTCATATTGAAAACAAAATTTGGTTCTTCAAGATTTATTGAGATGCCTGCTGCAGGTCAACTGCCGAGGATTTGCTGAAACTTTATTTTCTTGTATCAAACATTTTGAGTTTTTTTAAAATATCATCTTCTCCTGGATGAATGCTGCGGAATTGTTCTATTTCATCCTGGTTTACAACTCTTGTTGATTTAACCCCACAAAGAACGTATGGATCACCCCTTTTTTTTGCATAATGTGATGCCTCAGAACGTTTTTCAAATACAATCTCACCCCTTTTCATCACAGGAATATTTCTTATTTCATTTTCTGGTTGATCCATCACCACCGCATACATTGTATAAATACCAAGTCCTGGATTTGGAATAAGCAATAATTCCTCAATTGTTTCTTCTCCAACTGTGACTCCGGTTTCAACTGCTTCTACAGGGTCAATACATAAAAAAGGTCTTGTTCTTATTCTATACCTTCTCATCGTTTCCATGTTTCTCCTTTGTTTCAGTAGAACGAAAATAATGTGGGTCTGAAATTTTTACTCTACCATCTTCTTTTGCTGTTGCCCATGTATCAGCGAATGTTACAATAAGTGTGAGAGGACACTCACGGTGAGCGATTGGCTTATTTTCAACGATATATTGCCCATCATGATAAAGTATTGCCTGTGCTTCTTCATCTGTCAGGGAAATAAATTTTGAAACAATATACAAACTTCTTGCAGCGACTGACATTTCAACCTGGTTTTCATTGTAGGCATATGAAGAATCCTTTTTTATGTATCTTGGAGCATGCGGCATCCCTATCTTACCAACATCGTGAAACAGTCCAACAATTACACAACTTTCATCAGGTATTTCGGGTAAAAGTACATTTTTTAATGTCAGCATGATTTCTGCAACATTAACCGAATGAATAATAAGTCCGTGTTCAATGCTTAAATGATATTTTGTACTTGCTGGCGCTGTTAACCAGGTTGTTTCATCTTCAAGAAACCTGATAAATCTTTCACACTCATCCTTTCTTGTTACAATTTTTGAAAGCAGTTGCCTGTATTGTTTTTCAATATCACTGTTCAACATTGCCTTTCCTTTTGACCGGGAGATTTGTAAATTGAATTGTTGATGGATCATCTTCAAGTCGCATAAATGTTCCTCTTGAGTCCATAATTGTTACAGGAGCAATGGTCATTTCAAGAAAACCAATTGTCTTTGCCTTATTTGGAATATTTTTCAATATGATTTCTGCTTTTACTGTTTGATTTGACTTCATCCAGAAGTCAAAGTGTTCAAAAATTTGAGAATTTCTTATTGATTGTATTTTACCTGATTGGTCAATATATGCCTTGATACCTCCAACAATCAGTGAAGAAGGAAAATATGCATTGCCAGCATCGTCAATTGCCTTGATGTAGTCAATGGTAAGATACCTGGAATCCTGGTGAGCATTTTTTATTTCAAGCCCCAAAACCATGGCATTATCCTGCATTTTTACGTCTTTCAAAATAAAAACAAAATCAGCGGCTTCTTTCACCTGTGGTGAAAATTCTGCGATGGCAGGCATTTGAGGAATTTCAGGTAGTTTAAAACTCATTTTTATCAGGTCATCAAGGACACTGTTTCTTGATAACAGTAAAGACGTGCCACCAATAATTTTAGCATTGTTAACATCAATCAATTTTACTGATAGGTAAATTGAGTTAGAAACTGGTTGTAAACTTCCTGTGACAATGGCTTCAGCGCCAGAAACTGAACCAATGGATTTCGCAAGTGCTGGATCTATAATGCCAGAAGAGGAAATATTTTTTTCGTATAGCATTTTTTTCAGCAGATTCCTGTCAATTACTGTTAATTGTTTGCTGGAAAGAGATATTGAAATTTCTTCTGCAATGAACCTTCCAAGTGTATTGACATTACCTTCAAGGTCAGTAAAATCAGCAACTGCAACGATCTTTTTCCCTGTTGCTTGAAATGATTCCGAAATGGTGCTGGCGACAGAACGTATTTCATTGATCAGTGTATCTTCAGCAAGGCATGGTTCAATACATACAATAACTACAGCGATCAGTGTTGTAATTGTGGTTTTTAACATTTTTTCCCCTTTGTAATATAATAACAATGTCAACAACAAAAATCAAATTGAGTTTTTGCTATTTTGTGGTATAATTAATTACCAGCCAGAAAAATTGCTGAAAATTTTGCAGGGAGAAACATATGTTAAGAAAATTTCTGCCAAACGATTTTGATTTCTTTGAACTTTTTGAAAAACAGGTTGGATATGCTGTTGAAGCAGCAGAAACCTTCAAGAAGATTGCTGAAACGGGTACTCTCAACGAAAATTTGTATAATAAGATTCAATCCCTTGAACACCAGGGTGATGAGATTACTCATACAATAATCAATCAACTGAACAAAACATTCATTACTCCCTTTGATAGAGAAGATATTTACAATCTTGCAAAGGAACTTGATGATGTGATTGATATGTTGAATACAATTACAAATCGCATCAGGGTATACAAAATTACAGGTGTAAATCCAACGCTTGTTGAGTTTTCATCGGTTATTCTGGATTCAGTAAAAGCAGTTCAGTCGGCTATCAAATGCATGCGTAATGTCAAACAACATGAGTCAATAATGTGTTCATGTGTTGAAATTAACCGACTTGAAAATGTTGGGGATACTATGAGAGACAGGGCACTTGGTTCATTATTTGATAATGAAAAAGACCCGATTACAATAATAAAGTGGAAAGAAATTTATACTGATGCTGAAACAATTCTTGATATTTGTGAGGATGTTGCCCATATTATAGAAACAATTCTTGTAAAACAAGCCTGATTTTATGACACCATCAATTTTATTTCTGGTTTTTCTTGCTTATATCTTTGATTTTCTTAATGGTTTTCATGATTCAGCCAACTCAATAGCAACCATTGTTTCCACGAGAGTTCTATCTCCTCGCTTTGCTGTTGTATGGGCTGCCTTTTTTAATTTCATCGCATTTTTATTCTTCGGTCTGCATGTTGCCAATACAATGGGAAAAGGTATTGTTGATATAAGAATCATTGACAACACAGTAATTCTTGGAACACTTGTTGGTGCATGCGCATGGAACATTATCACCTGGTATTTTGGACTTCCTACCAGTTCTTCTCATGCTTTGATTGGTGGACTTGTTGGTGCTGGTATTGCGAAGGTTGGTCCAGATGTTCTTATATGGAAGGGAATTTTTAAAACAGTAAGTTTCATTTTTATCTCGCCCACTTTAGGTCTATTGCTTGGTCTTGGTTTTGGAACTTTAGTTTACTGGCTCGCGAGGAAAAGTCATCCAACAAAAATTGACCATGTATTTAGAAAAGGGCAGTTATTATCAGCGGCATTTTACAGTCTTGGGCATGGTGGTAATGATGCTCAAAAAACCATGGGAATTATTGCAAGTTTATTATTTAGTTCAGGACTTCTTGGATCAGAGTTTCATATACCACTATGGATTGTTCTTTCCTGCCATGCAGCGATTGCCCTCGGAACACTTTTCGGTGGCTGGAGAATTGTAAAGACAATGGGACAGAAGGTTGTTAAACTTAAACCTGTTGATGGGTTTTGTGCAGAACTTGGAGCAGCAATTTCAATTTCCCTTTCAACGCATCTTGGAATTCCTGTAAGTACCACACACACAATTACAGGAGCCATCATGGGTGTTGGTTCTGTGAGAAGAATTAGTGCTGTCAGGTGGGGAGTTGCGCACAGAATTCTATGGGCATGGGTTCTAACTATACCATGCTCTGCAATAATATCAGCATTCACCTATGAACTTGCCATGCTTTGCAGGATTTTGTTTGACTAAAGTGCGTCCATGATCTTTCTTCATTTTAGTTTATTCTGTCTGTAGCATTCCTCAATGACTGCAATTTGCTGTCTGACCTGTTGTGGGGTTATTTCAAGAACTTTTCCCTCTGTAAGCGTCTTATAAAGCATATCATAAAATCTTGCTGACATGACCATAAAGTTATTTTTCTCTTCTTCAGGAATATCCCAGTGTTCTTCATAGAATTTTAATTTGTCCACGCAGTAAGACGGTTCTCCATTTTGATTGGAAAGTGGTGATGTTTGTAATTTTACCTTCGGTGCCTCCTGTGGCTTATAATATTTCCAGTCAATATGGTTTGTGCTTGCAAGAAGTCCGCCTCTACTTGCCTGGATATGATATGTGAACAGAGGATATGCACAACAGGAAGAAATTTCAAGGTCTATCAGAGGTTTCCCAGGGACTCTTAAAAGCAACTTAACAAAGTCCTCTGCATCACCACAGGTATTTACCCTGTCCATTACACATATTACATCAGGCATTTTTTCAGTATTGAGAAGATTGAGTGCCTGGTCAAGGGGATGTGGTCCTGTGTTAAGTAAACTACCACCATAAAATTTCTTCAGTGTTTGCCAGTCCCATCTTCTTGAGAAGCCATTAAATGCAATGCTTATTTGAATAATTCTTCCCAGTACACCTGATTTAATAATTTTTTTTATTTGCAAAAAATATGAAGCATATCTTGATTGCTGAAATATCGCAAGAACCTTTTTACTTTTTTCTGCTGTTTCTATCAACATATCCACTTCTTTTACTTTTCTTGCCAGTGGTTTATCACAAAGAACATTGAACCCTGCTTTCAAAAAAATTTTTGTTACAGGTACATGGAAATGACTTGGTAGTGCATTGACTATCAGGTCAATATTATTTCTTTTACTCCTCAGCAACTCTTTATAATCAACGTAAGCATCGCACTGATATCTTTTTATTGCCCGCATCCTGCGTTCTTCCAGGGGATCGCATACAGCAACAATTTTATACTTATCCTTTGCTGTATTGAGATATTCAGCATGTATATCTTTTCCACTTCTTCCTTGCCCCAAAATCGCTACATTTACTATTTTCATAATGTCTCCCTGTTGAATTTGCGATTATTATAACATTTTCCCAAACTTTTGTGTTTTTATAAAGTGGTGTTTTTTCGGTTTTTCTCTTTACAATTTTGAAAATTTCTTGTAAACTTTAATTATCACGGACCCGTAGCTCAAGGGCAGAGCAGCGGACTCATAATCCGTTGGTTGCTGGTTCGAATCCGGCCGGGTCCATTTTTTTCCATCCAGCCGATGGAGCGGGACGGTATATATCACAAAAAAAAGTCGTAGGAAAAAAGAGAAAAATTTGTAAAATTATACAGATGGGCTGGATCCGTAAAGGAAAGATACAGATATCGGATTAAAAAAGGATTGACAAAAGAGAGGGATGGTATGGGAAATTGTTTTCTGTACGTAGTGCTTGGTTTATTCGCAGGTATGGCAAGTGGACTTATTGGAATTGGAGGAGGTATTATTGTCGTTCCCTGCCTTGTCTATTTCCTTGGCTTTTCTCAACACATGGCACAGGGAACTACACTGGCAATGATGGTACCACCTATAGGATTGCTCGCAGCATTGACCTATTATAGGCGAGGATATGTTAATCTCCCTGTTGCAGGACTCCTGTGTTTAGGGTTTGTGTTAGGTGGCTATTTTGGTGCGAAACTTGCTACTGGTTTTTCTGAAGAGGCCCTGCGGAAGGTTTTTGGAGTTTGTCTTTTGCTTGTTGCTCTTTATATGATAATTAAATAATTCCCAGAAATTATTCCGCCGCGATTATCCCGCCGAGGGAGCGGGATTGGAGTATTCGGTGTTAGATTATGAAAAAGATGATTTTTTTAATTTTTGTTTCGGCAGTATTGGTATTTTCAGCAAATCCACAGTCGGCTGATGATTATTTTCGGGTTATGGGAGAAATTTACTTCAGGTTTCCTGTTTATCCGCAGATTGATTTGAATAAGGTTTCAAAAATTGTTTCTATATCAAAAATCAGCAATGACTATGTTTATGCTTATGCCAGTGAAAAGGAATTCAATGAATTTTTGAAAACAAATATTTCTTTTGAAATTCTCCAGCATCCTGGTTATCTGGTTAATATTGACCCTGCATTGAGATTTTCAAAGCAACTACTGAGCAGTTACCCATCATATCCTGATTATATTGAAATGATGAATAATTTTCACCAGCAATATCCTGATATATGCAGTTTATATGAAATTGGATCAACCACTAATGGAAGGAAAATACTTGCTGTGAAAATAACTGGTTTAACTGATACATTTTTTAAACCAAAGGTTTTCTTAACTTCTACAATACATGGCAATGAACCAGCAGGTTATATGATGATGCTTTATTTGATTGAGGATCTACTTTCAGGTTATGGCAAAAATAACAATATTACTGAAATTGTTGACAGATGTGAAATCTGGATTAATCCCCTTGCAAATCCTGATGGCACATACTGGGCAGGTGATGATACTGTTTTTGGAGCAAGAAGGTATAATGCAAATAATGTTGATTTGAACAGAAATTTTCCTGATCCCCAGGAAGGAATGCATCCTGATGGAAATGAGTGGCAGTTAGAGACAATTGCAATGATGAATTTTGCTGATTTGATGAAGCCGTGTCTATCAGCCAATTTTCATTCAGGGACAGAAGTTGTTAATTATCCATGGGATACATGGGAGAGATTGCATCCTGATAATGACTGGTTTGTATACATCAGCAGGAAATATGCAGATACTGTTCATTTGAATAGCCCTGAAGATTATATGAACAATTTTAACAATGGCATTACAAATGGCTATTCCTGGTACAGAATTACAGGGGGAAGACAGGATTATATGAATTATTTTCAATATTGCAGGGAAATTACAATTGAATTAAGTGATGACTTTTTCCCGTCTAACCCTTATGTTTACTGGACTTATAACAGGGATGCATTAATTGGTTTCATTTATCAATCCCTGACAGGAATCTGTGGAAGAGTTTTCTGTCAGGAAGGAGAAGTAGTTTGTGCAAAGGTTGAAATACCCGGGCATGATTATGATAATTCTTTTGTTTTTTCAGATGGTAATTCAGGGAAATTTTTCAGATTACTTTTACCTGAAATTTACAATTTGAAATTTTCTGCACCATATCATTATCCTTTGCTTTTAGAAAATGTCAATGTTGAGTCAGGAATCCTTACAAATGTTTCTGTTATGCTTGAGCATGCAGAAAAAGGAGACCCATCGGCTGATAGAGTCATTGATATTGAGGATGTAATTCTATGTTTAAAAATGGCAATAGGACTTGTCCCGGAAGACCTCAAAAGTTGCGACATAAATGGAGATACTATGATTGATATTACTGATGTGATACTGATTTTAAGAAAGGCAATAGGATTATAAAACTACTCACAATAAAAGGCATAGATGCGTGATTGTTTTCCACCATATGTTTTTTGAAGAACAAATTTTATTTCTTCAATCTCCTGTTTGATTTCGTATCTCAACAATCGCTGATAATTATTCTCTACCTTTATGACTGTATTCCATTTTCCATTTTTTCTTGTTTCAATCCTGAATTCTTTCGGCATTGTTTCAGGAGGGCTGCTTAACTGGTCGTCTTTCTGATGGTGGCTCATTGCAATGAGTTTATCAAGACCACTATCAACAATTAAAGTGATTTTATTGATAAAGGTTTTTTCCTTGAATCTGTATGATATCCAGTCAGTTTCATTACACTGCCAGCAGTGCAAATTATCTCCAACAGGTCTATTGATGCCATCCCTCACTGGTTCAGGATTTCCATTTGATGATGAAAGAATGGCTTTTAATGTAAGGTCATTCATTTTTTGTTTTACCCATGGAATATAGGCATCATCATAAAGAAGTGTTTGCTGTAAAAGTTCAATGTGGCTGGAAACATTTTCTGGTAAAATATTTTTCTTAATTGCAATGGCTCCTGCTGTGCCGACTGCCTGTCCCATGCTACAGCATGTTCCCATTACCCTTGTTGAACTCATCGCAATATGTGTACAACTTGCATTTCTGCCTGCGAACATTAAATTCTTTATATTCTTTGAAACAAAACAACGATAGGGAATTCCATATGGCGATGGTGCAGGGTAGAATGTTGTTGAAGGAGAATTTGTTTTGACTGAGAAAAATCCCGCAGGATGATGTTCATCCATTGGCCATCCACCATATGCAACAATGTCCTCAAATCTTCCTTCTGATTGTATATCATTCTGGGTGAGAATGTGTTTGCCAACAAATCTTCTGCTTTCCCTTTTCGCAGGTAAAAACTGAATCCATTCAAGTGCCCAGTTTTCTGCCTTTTTCCTCTCAGGACAATGGTTTTTTATATGGTCCCACACACCAAGAACAATCTTTATCAGTTCATCCCTTAATTTTTCAGTATCATATATTGAATGATATTGACCCCCAAGTTCAATCCACCAGTATCCCATTTCAAACCATGAATGGCCTGTTCTTCCATATGGTATTTCCTCACATTTTTCAAATTTATAGGCATAAGAAGGTGGAATAAATTTTTGAGGGGTATCATATTGTCTCGCCATAAATAAACATGTCATTCCCATTGTGCAACTATCTGCCTTTTCAGGAGCAAAGGACTCATTAAATTCATATTTTGATTCTCTACCCATTCTAAATTCTGCACCAGTAAGTGGAGCAAGAATTCCATCTCCAGAGCAATCAACAAAGATTTTTGCTTTTACCTTGAAAATTGTTTGACTTGTTGTCTGCCACCCTGAAACAGAAATTATGTAATCATCCTGCATTTCAGCATCAAAACACGAGCAGTTTAAAAGTAAATTGATACCTGGTTGATAATGGACTTTTTCATATAAGATTAAATCCCAGATTGAATAAACCTTATTCGGATTTCTATATAAATTTTCAAGCTGCAATTCTTCTAAGATACCTGTCTCCCTCATGTTTTTTATGCGATTGTGCCTGTCAGCACCGCAAATATGCACACGGCATTCACTCGAAGAATTCCCACCAAGCACAGGTCTATCATGCATTAGTACAACCTTACTTCCATTCCTCGCAGCACTGATTGCTGCACATACACCAGTTAATCCACCACCAATAATACAGATATCTGTTTCAAGATTTTCTGTTCTTAGATTTTTTTTCATTTTTCCATCTCCTTGAGTTTTTGGTTTGCCATATCTGATATCTGTGACTGTGGAAAATTTTCAATCACTTTTTCAAACATTTTCTTTGCATTTTCTCTGTCTCCTTTTTCAAGGTAAATTTCACCTTTTAAATACATTGCCCAGCCGTAATATGGATTACTACTATCGGATATTTTTTGAAATGTTTCAAGTTCTCTGAATGCTTTATCATAATCCTTTTTCATCAGATATGCCCTTGCAGTCAGTATTGACCAGTTTCCCTTTAATTTGCAAACAGGTATTTCATTTGCCCACAGTGAAAGTTTATCAATCGCAGTGGTAAAATCATTTTTTTTCAAATAAAAAAGAACCATTTGAGAATACATACCTGATTTTTTTTCAATATCTGTGTCCAACAGTACACTTTCATAAAATTTCAAAGAATTTTTTGTATCTGCCCTGTATCTTGCTACATCACCAAGTCCTATGGTGGCAGACCTTTTTAGTTTTATATCAACGTTATTATCTGAAATAATTGAAAGAAATTGTTGTTCTGCTTTATCAATTTCCCCTGTTTCAAGATACACCAGCCCCAGTTTTAATTTTGCCTCTGGAAGATTTTTTTCATTGATAATTTTTTTGTAAATTTTTTCAGCATCAGGATATTTTTTTATCTGCATTGCAAGGTCACCTGCTATAAAGGCAACATTGATATGCTGTTTTTCCTCAAGGTTTCTTGTTTCAAGTTCCTTATAGCAATCAAATTCACCATCCTTTTTATCATAACTATTATAAATCCCAGCAAGTGCAAAAAGTTCTTCATCAGGCAATTGTGAAAGGTTGAATTTACCAAATTCTTCCATGTACTCATTGTATGACCTCGAATATAATGCAGAAATTCCATAATCCTGTTCTGCCTTTATCTTCATTGAAATACTGTCAGTATTTCCATCCTTATCAGTGATTTTCAGATTCACAGTATAGGGTTTTTTTAAAAAATAGGTATGCACAGGATTTTTTTCATTGCTGGTCTGACCATCGCCAAAATCCCAGTGCCACGATGCGATTTCACTTTTTCCTGTAGATGTGTCATTGAATTTGAATGTTACAAGTTCCCATTTTTCCCTGTAAAGATAATTTATATTCTGCCAGGTAAAACTTGCACAGATACCTGAATTTACTTTTTCAATACGATTGACTTTTGCTTCATAAACAGGCAGAAAAAACTTTTCATCGATGACATTGAATTGCTTATCTTCAAACTTTTTTATTGCTGCAACTGCATAATGCCACCCAGGAAATTCAAGATGATAGTAAACAAGCCTATGGAGTCCTGGTTCAAGTTCAACCGTACCAGAGTGCTCAGGTCTGATAAATGATTCTACCCAGTGTCTTCCTGGCCAGGAAGCAACCTTCTTATCATCAACAAAAATAAAGGATGCGCCTGTTGAAGTAGTGCCAAAAGAAATTGTTTCTTTTTTGTCAAGATAAAAATATCCTGTATAGACCCTGAGGAAATAGCCCGATTGCGTAATTGGATTTGTGGCATCAAATATCTGTTTTCTGAATGTCGCATTGATAAAATATTTCCTCTGCATGCTTTCATCAATGATTTTTTTGCAACTCTCCCAGGAATTAACATCATCTCCTTGCAATGCATATAATTCAAGCAAAAGCCCTCTCTTTGGCTTATAATTTGATTCAACAGGCACTGCATCTGACTTCCCGCAAAAAAAATAATATTTTTTTCCAGATGCAGGAAAACAAATTTCATAATAATTTCCTGGGCCGATTTTTGCTATAAAAAATTCAATATCCTTTCCATTTTCATCAGTGATTCTGATATCAGAACCATCGTCTTTTGCAGGACAGAAAATTTTAATAATTCCAGCATGTTCAACAGGGACACTGTCGAGTTCATCAGTTAAAATGATTTCTGCTCGATATTTGTAACCGTCAAGCCATACAGATGAAAAGGCAATCGTAGAGAAAAAGAAAAACAGAAAAGTTATCAAAAGGTTTTTATTTTTCATTTTTTTACAGGCACCATTGATATATCTGAAAACCATACCTTACCAGGACTTCCATAAACATAAAGTTTTAACCGAAACCATTTGACATCAGGATTTTTAAAGGTGACATTTCTTACCTGTGTTTGCCATGATTGATTTGCCGGTTGATGATAGAAACATTCATTTCTTTCAATTCTTCGTTTTCTTCCTTTTACGATTCCCCATCCTTCAACAAAAATGATAATGGTTGGTCCTGATGTTTTTGTTCTCACTGTTAACACATAATCAGAAGGAGATGTAATTTCATTGAAAACAGAATATACCCAGTATCCTTCGTTTTCAGCAGTTCGTCTATCAACGTCATACATCAGAAATTTCTGTGATGAATCCCAGTAAGCCCTATCATCAAGTATTTTCCATCCATACGGGATTTTTCCCTCACCTTCAGAAAAATCACCATTGATAATCATATTATCATTTTTTTTTGTTCCCTTTGTCGGAAGTACTGTGAAAAGTACTGAATTTGAACTTTTATCCATCCAGTGAAGTTTTACATCAAATGTTGCTGGAAGTTTGACAGGATAATAGTCATAAAAAAATGGTATCTGTATTTGATAACTTTCACCTGGTTTAAGAATTACAGGTTTGTAATCAGGATTTGTTTCAGGGCTGTGCGGTTTTGGTTCAGGTGGCATATGATTTGTAAAATTTTCAATTTCAGTGCCCCTGATTTCAAGTTTGTGAAGATTTCCTATGTACATCCAGTTCTGTTCTCTTGGTTGCAGAAATTCAATGATATAACTTTCTGTGCAGGTTGAATCGTTGGTAATCGTAAGATTGAGTAATATCTGTTGTTCTTCCTGATATACCTGTTGCGGACTTTTCAGTGAAAGTTGCATTCCGAACAAAGATGAAAGAAAACAAAACATTATATTACCTGCCAGAAATGCTTTCATAGTATTTTCTCACAATTTCTTCATATCCTGCAGGAATTTTTTCATCCCACATACTTCCAAGTTCCTTTTTCTTTTTTTCTACTTTTTCAGAATTTTCAACCCTGACAATTGCCTGATGTGTTAAAATCTGCTGCGCCTGTTTCAGATTTGAAACTACCATCTGGTTTGTTGTCAAAAGATTGTTATACCTACCCTCTTTCAATTGAATACTGAATTGTTTCATTGAAGAAATTGCCCTCTCAAGTTGGGGATTATACACATTCAATATTTTCAGTTCTCTTTCAAGTTTTTCTGCCTTTTCAATGAGTTTTGCCTGTTTATCTGCCATTTCAGCATATTTAAAGGATAAATCCTGTACAGGTCCTTTTAATCCCATTGGTCCCCATCCACTCATTTTGCCTCCACCTGTTGGACCAATTTGATTTTCAGGACTCGAGTCCTGGACCTGACCTGGTTCAATGTTATCAGGCGTGAGTCGTGCAGGTGTTTGTCTACCTCCTTTTCCCTGTGCTGTTTTTTCAACCATTTCACCGTATGACCTTCCTGTTCTTCCTTCTCCACTTCTTCCACCAATTTCCTGCTGATTTGGTAATACATTGCCAGTAATGCCCTTTGCACTCATATTGCTGATTGAACCATCCATTGCCATCCATCCTGCTCCTTTATCTAAACTATCCATCCATGAACTTGTGATATCTTCAATTTCTTCTGTCATATCTTCTACCTGTTCTATCAAGTCGCCAATAATGTCTTCAAGTTCTGATGGTAATTCTGCTTCTGGCGCTGTAGTTGGTTTTGATGGTTCTTGATGATCCCATTTGATTGAATCAGGTGCCTCAGCAAGCCACCTTTCAAGATTTGCAACAAGTTCTTTTGCAAGTTCAAGACCCATCTGTGATTCCTGTATCGGGATGGTTACTGGTTTACCTCTTGTGATAGCATCTGATGCTGCCTGAAGGTGTGATATCATTTCAACAAATTCATCAGCAAGAGTGAATTTTCCCTGGGTCTGTTGCGCAAGTTTATTGAGGTCATTCACCAGTTTCTGAAACATTTCAGCCCATTTTTTTTCCTGTTCAGCAATATTCTGTAATTCTGATGAATCAGCGGCATTTCGTATTTTTCCAAGTTTTTTTGCTGCCTCAACAACCTTTTTTTGTTCTTCAATGAATTTTTCAAGAAGTTTTTTTGCCTGTTCCATCTGTTGCTGTTGTTTCTGATCCTGTTGTGAATTTTTTCTTGATGCGATGTCTTTTGGGGCTGCGCCAGGAGAATAAACGAAGTAAACAGAAGAACGACCTGTGTTTCCATCAGGTGAATAATCAGTACATTCAGCATAATAGGCGATTTTTGGATATCCTGAAGGTATCTTCAAAGAAGCATTTACTGTCATTTCTCTATTTTTGTTGCCTGAGATTTGATAAAAGACCCTGTCACTACTTGAAATTTCTCCTTCTCCAGTATGGATTTTCAATCGCACTGAATTGATACCAAAATCATCTGAAATCTTTAGTTTCAAAGGTATTACTGTGTTTGCGCCTGATACAATATCTTTGCCGGGTGAAATGAATTCACAGAATGGAATCTGATCAAAAATTAGATTGATTTTTTCTTTTGGACTGGAAAGTGTTTTCTTCAGTATCGGGTCATAATAGACAATCTGATAAAATGTTGCATCGTTAACAGTAAACTTGAATGACTTCACCTTTGAAATTCCTCTGTTGACTATTGATTCACCTGTCCCAAAAACAAACATTGTGTTTCCTGCAGGGTTGGTGAAGAAAAACTCCGCTGTAACCTTTGTCCCTTTGAGTGCACTGATTTCTGAAAAATCTTTTTCTATTGTTTTTGTTCCAAGTCCGGTATACGAAGGATACTCAAAAGTAAGTTTCATTTTTTTAATCAGTGTTTTATCCATTACCTTTACCTGATACCAGAAAGTCCTTTTGTTGTTCGCTGTAATTCTGTAAGAGAAATTTGAGACAACCTCAGGAAAAGTATATACAAAACTATCGCCTTCTTGAGTCATAATCTCTTTTTTGCTTGTTTTGTTTTTTATTTCAATTGTTGGTATCCCTGGATTTTTTAATTTTGCTCGTATGACAAGTGGGGAGCCCCTTTCAATGGAGCAATTTCCTGGTTCAACAATGATATCTGATGCAAATTTACCAGGCAAAAGAATTCTTAAAAAAACATTTTTCCCTGAATCAGGGGCTATTGCAAATGAAATAGCAAAGATAGCAAAAAGAGATAATGCAATGATATAAATTTTTCTTGTTTTTCTTCTGTCAAAAAGGTTTTCTATACCGAAATTTGAAAGTGCACTGATGGTTTTTTCCTGAAGGATACGAATAAAAATTTCAGGGTATTTTTCTGTTTTCCTGCTCAATTGAACTGAATTTATCAAAAGATTGTTAAGTGATGGAAGTTTTTTCTCTATTTTCAATGCAATGAAATCAGGAGAAATTTCTGAATACTTCCAGAAAATATACCAGATGCGAACCACAAGTGAGACCATAAGAAACAGGATAAAGTATCTGTAAAAACTGGTATAAAGAGCAGTAAATGGAAGCAATTTATCAAGTATTACCACCACAGCAAAAACAAATAAAATCGCAGACAGGAAAATTAGAATACTTTCCCTGACCTTGATATTTTTTTCAACATTCTTATAACCTGCAAGATACCCGTAAATATAATCAATGATTTTTCCGTCCATTTTTCCCTTTTTTATTAGACAGAAAAAAACTTCTCTGTGTTTATAATATATTACCCTGTCTTCTTAAAAACCAGCAAATTGATAGTATCACGAAAATTAATGGTATTAGATATTTTTCTGTTTCATCTGTAACTGCCAGTTTTGCTCGTATTGTATTTTTTCTCAGGGAAAGTGTTTTTTTCAGTCCATCGGCATTCTCAACAGAAAAATACTGTCCACCAGAAATTTCTGCCAGTTTCTTTAAGTAAATGTCATCCATTCCAGGGTCTTCTGTTTCACTTCCCTGTTTTGTTACAACAATTTCCTTTTTATTGATTTTTTTATTTCCTTCAGCGCAAATGATGTATACACCCTCTTTTTCTGGAACAAATGATGCCGTGTTATTTTCAGGATTGAGGTTTAATTCAAAATTGTCAGGACCATTTACATATGCCTTGAATGGATTGGGCTTGCCATTGAATGCAAAATTAATGTTTACTTTTTCACCTTTTGCAAAAATCCTTTTGTCCAGAATAATATCAGGCACTTGATCTCCGATTTTCAGATAATTGTCAGGATTGCAAAGAAACCTGATAATTCTTCCCCAGAATTTTTCATAAGCAATTTTTTCATTTCCATCTGCTCCATAATACCATTTCCATGTGCAATCAGTGCCCACAATAACACATTTTCCTTTTGCTCTTATTGTTGCAACAAGAATTGGAGTATTTTTTTGTCCTGAATCTTCCATCAATACAATACCTCCAGGTTTTATGCCAGTCAGCATATTGATTCTGTCAAGCAGTGGTAATGGTTGAAACGGCTCAAAAATTGAAAGATTTTTTCCTTCATCAGTGATTTGTGGTTTAATCGGACCTGAAACAAATAAGGTTTCATTTTGCGTTGTTTTCACAGGGATTAGTTCCTTGATAGATGCCCTATTCAGACCTTTAAGAAAATTTTCTCCACCAAGGAACAAAACACCCGTGCCCTTTTTCTCTATCGTATCTGCAAGATTAGAAATATCATTGTCTGAAAATGATGAAAAATCAATA
Organism: Candidatus Omnitrophota bacterium; assembly: GCA_023818965.1. Classification (GTDB taxonomy): domain Bacteria; phylum Ratteibacteria; class UBA8468; order B48-G9; family DTJG01; genus DTJG01. Next base: position 63,405 of record JAMWCD010000005.1, read on the forward strand.
TCCCCGAATATGATGATGTCAAAGTTTTCAAGAAATTTTTCATCCGCAAGGATATTTGACGGAATATTAATTGTTTTTCCACCTGTTTGTTGAAAAGTGGATTCACCAACCCGTACAAGAGAACATGTATCAAGTTTTTTGTCTGACTCAAGAAATCTTTTGAGAAATTTATACTCCCAGCGAAGTGAGCCCTCAACATAAAGAACATGAATTACTGGTGAAATGACCCTAACAAGAAATATAAATCTGTTATTTTCAAGATTTGTTTCTCCAATGCCAGGCTGAACTGAGACCTCATAAATGTAATCACCTGGTGAAAGTGAAGGAACTTCAAAATCAACACTGACGAAATTTGATGTCATTTCAATATTTTTTCCCTGAATTAATTTTCCATTTTCTTTTAATGAGACAGCAATTTTTTCGTTATCAAATCCTTTCTGGCTGATTACTGGACTGATTTTTAATGTTTCTCCTTCATACAGGGGAGAGTTAGTTATAACGGTTGATACTGCAAGGTCCTTTGCGTGTGCCTGACCAATTCCAATAGTATACACAGGCAGAGTTAAGTTGTTTTTCAAATCCTGCCAGGAGACAAATTGATTTTCATAACCGTCAGAAATTAGCACAATTCCCGAGCAATCTGTAGAATGTTGTTTGACAAGATTTGAAAGCGATTCTCCAATTTTTGTGGCATTTTCTTCTGCTTTGACTAATGGAATGTCTTTCTGGTTAATTTCTTTAATGTCTGCACCGAATGAATAAAACACAGGTCTGTATTTTTTCAAAAACTTACTTTTTTTCAAAAACTCTTTTGCCCTATCAATTTTTGATATGCCTGATTTGTCTTTTGCCCTCATACTGATTGAAGAATCAATGAGAACAAAAACAGGTCTTTTTACCCGTGTTTTTAATGTCAGGGAAATTTCAGGTTGAAAGATGGAGCAAAGAAGTAAAAATGCAGCAATTGAATGAAGAAAAATGAAAACTTTTGTTTTTCTGCCTCGCAATAATTTCACATAAGAAACAATTACAAAAAAAATTATTACAGCAAAGAAAAGAAAAACAACCATTGCAGGAGCAGGTGAATTAAATCTTATGTGGAACATTTTTTATTCCCTTTTCCCTGAGCAAAACAAACAAATTACTCAGGATCAATTCTGCCATTAAAAGCAACAGCGAAATTTCAAGAAAGAAAATCATCATCTGTCCACCTGTGGTTTGCTCAATAATCTTTTCGGTACTATCTTTGCTTATAAAGTTGATATGACTTTTTTTCAGTATTGACCTGAGTTCACCGTATGAAATTTTTTCAGTGCTTCCTTCTGTCCATGGTACATTTACTGCAGTTATTTGCTTCTGTAAACCGGATGGGCTATTAAACTGAGCCATCCATATTCCTGGAGTATCAGGCGTAAACGATACAGTATTTTTGTTTTTGTTCTGCATTATTTCCGTTTTTCCATCAGGATTTATGATAGTTACAATATCAGCGTTTTCAGAACCCTTTACTACAATATTTGACCCTGCATATGCTGTTGATACTGAACCAGAAAGGTATTCAAGCATCACTGTCATTATTACAGGAAAAAATGGTTTTGTCTGAAAATTTGTCCATGAAGAAGCTGGAGTAAACGTGAAAAGGAATATTCTTCCTTTTCCTGTTTTCTTTTCACATAGTGCAGGATATCCATTGTCAAGCCGAATTAGGATATCCCCTGTAATTTCTTTTATTGAGACACAGGAATTAAAAGAAATTGTCTTGAGATAATCAAGTGTTTTTTCCCCGAATTCTCCGAAAAGTGGATGTCCTGTGGCAACCCATACAATCCTGGCGGGTCTTATGAAATCTGATTTATTTGAAAGTTTTGCTGGCATGAGAAAAGCATTTTTTTCTTTGATATACCAGTCAGAATTGAAATCATCAGGAACTATTCTTTCTCCTGCAAAATAGATTAATGTTCCACCATTAAAAACATATTCGGCAATTTTGTTTCTGGTTGATGGTTCCGTTCTCTGTGGATTGACAAAAATGATTGCCCTGTATTTTTCAAGTTGCATAGAAGGAATCTCTTCCTGTTTACCCATTTCTACTGAGATTGTTCCTGCAGAAGCAACAGATGACCTTGTATAAAAAATTGAAGTATCATCTGAACCAATCAAGAGAACTTTTTTTTCTCCGCTTGCTTCTTTTTGAAGGAAAAAACAATTATCGGGTTTCAGAATATCAGGGTAGAGTAACTCTGCTTTCAGGGACTGGAGCTCTTTTTCTGTTTTGATTTCTATTTCAGTTGTTTTTCCTTTTTCAATCGTGAGGTGTTTTGCTGTTTCATAATCTCTGTCCGATATTTTGAGTTCTGCTGTTACATCCTGGTTGCCCCAGTTAATGATACTGCATACATAGGTATTTTTTACAGGTAGTGGATAAAAATCTTTGATTGTAAGATTTGATTGATAATTTTCGCTCACATCAACAATAATAATATCTGCGTTGATTTTTTTCAATCCAGATGACTCAATTTTTTCCCATGTTTGTTTTTGAAGGTCTGAGACAATAAAAATTCTCTGGTATCCTGATTCTTTCTCAAGCATTGAAGATGCTTTATCAAGGGCAAGTTGCATTGTATTCCCATGGAAACCAGGTTTGCTTTCTCGTATTTCTCTTGCCACATCCTCAACAATGGTGGTAAATGGTATTGTTTTTCCACTCGAGAAAATTACTGAAATGTGTGTACCTTTTTTTAATGAGGCAAGGATTTTTTCAGAAGCACTTTGTAAATTTTTCCAGACATCATTTGATGATCCTGCTGACATACTTGCTGAGTCATCAAGAATTAAAACAACCCAGTTTTCTTTTTCAGCAAAAAAATATTTTTTACTGACGGGCTGTGCGATTGCTATAAAGAGACATGCAACGATGGCTGTTCTCAAAAGCAATACAATGATTTCTTCGATTTTCTGTCGTCTGATGGTTTTTTTCTGGGTGAGTTTGATGAATTTCAGGGTACTGAAAAAATAAGGTGGTGATTTTTTTCTCGAAAATAAGTGTATCAGCACAGGTACGCTGATACCTGCAAGTCCCCACAAAAATACAGGCTGAAGAAATCCCATAATGTTTTTCAGGTTGTGCGTGAACGAAGTTCAAGAAATTTATAAAGAAAATAATCAAAGGACGTTTCAGTTATTGCCCTTGCATAACTGATGTTTCTTTCGGAACATGCCTTCTGGTAAAATGAAAGAAATTGATTGAAAATATTTCTGTATTCAGAGCGAACAGAAGGTGCATCAACAGGTATTCTTTCATTCGTTTCCATATCAATGAAGTCATTAAACTTTTCAAATGGAAAATCAATTTCTGCTCTGTCAAGTATATGGAACACAATGACCTCATGATGTTTGTGTTTGAAATGTGCCAGTCCTCTTATTACTGAATCCTGGTCATCAAAAAGGTCTGATATTAAAATAATCAAACTTCTTCTTTTAACATGGTTCGCCATTTTATGTAGAACATCTCCGATATTTGTATCATTACCAGGAATTAAATTTTCTATGTTTTCGATGAGAAAATGAAAATGCGCTCGTGTTGATGATGGTTTAATAAAACGTTTAATATCAGAATCAAAAACAATCAGCCCTGTTGCATCATTTTGCTTCATCATGATATAACTCAAGCAACCTGCGAGACACTGTGCATATTCAAATTTTGTAAATGTATCTGATTTCCAGGAGTAGTTCATTGAATTACTTGCGTCAAGAATGATATATGCTTTTAGATTTGTTTCTTCTCTAAATTCTCTTACATAAAGTCGGTCAGTTCTTCCATAAACCTTCCAGTCAAGATATCTCGGGTCATCACCAACAACATATTGTCTGTGTTCGGCAAATTCGACACTTGCACCCTTATGTATGCTTCTATGAAGTCCTGATATGAAACCTTCGACAATTGTTTTTGCGACAATTGATAGATTTCCAAATTTTGCAATGACTTTTGGATCTAATATTTTTGAAGATTTTTCCATTGGGATTTTGAAAAAAGATAATAATAAAGAATTTTCATGCTGATTCAGGAATTAATTCCAAAAGTTTTTCCACTATTTTCCCTGAATCAATTCCATCAGCATCAGCCGTGAAATTTGTAAAAATTCTGTGTCTCAGGACACCTCCTGCAACATACTTGATATCCTGAACTGAAACATTTACATCACCCCGAAGCGCTGCTTTTGTCTTTGCTGCGATGATAAGATACTGTGTTGCCCTTGGACCGGCTCCCCAGCTAACATAGTCCTTTATAAAATCAGGGCATTGTCCATTGTTGGGACGCGTGTTTCTTACAAGATTCACAGCATAACTTATAACAAAGTCAGATACAGGAATATCTCTTACCAGTTGTTGAAACTGAATAATTTTTTCACCATTAAGCACAGGTGAAACCTCAGGCATTGCATAAAATAATGGCGTCTCAGCAATCTTTTTTTCTTCATCAGTATCAGGATAGTCAAGATATATACTGAACATAAATCTATCAAGCTGTGCTTCTGGTAATGGATATGTCCCTTCCAGTTCAATAGGATTCTGGGTTGCAAGCACAAGAAAAGGTTTTTCTAACTGGTATGTTCTTCCGCCGACAGTAACCTGATATTCCTGCATTGCTTCAAGAAGTGCTGCCTGGGTTTTTGGTGGAGCACGATTGATTTCGTCAGCCAGAACAAGGTTTGCAAAAATTGGTCCAGGGATAAAACGTAAATTTCTCTGTCTTGATTCAGGATGTTCTTCAATGACATCTATGCCTGTGACATCTGATGGCATCAGGTCAGGTGTAAATTGAATTCTTTTGAATTTCAGGTCAAGTATTTTTGAAAGTGTTCTTATCATTAATGTTTTTGCAAGACCGGGAACTCCTATCAACAAACAATGTCCACCAGCGAAAAGTCCAATAAGGATTTTTTCTATGATTTCATCCTGTCCAACAATAACCCGATGCATTTCATCGATAATCTTATGCCTTGCCTGTTCAAGTTCTTTTAACATTTCAATGTGGTTCATGGTTTAATTGGTCATCAAATAGGTGATGATGTTTACTCCGAGTTTTTGTGCCTGGCTTGCTTCGAGTTCTTTTGTATATGGTCGGCCTATTCCTTCCCAGCCACTTCCAAGACCATATGGAGAAAAGATTACAGCAGGCACTCCAGAAACCATATAGATTTCAAGGGGAGGATTATTTTCTCCTGGAAATGTGTACTGGAATGAATCAATTTTGAACGGTACTTTATATATCCTGTGATTCGAATCCCACACAACAACTTTTGCCTCTGGCAGTACCTTTTTCATCAAATTTCTAAATCCATTTGTAAATTCCTGACTTCCGCAACATGCATCAGCAATCAATGCTCCACCACCAAGCAGAAACTGTCTCAATTTCTTTATTTCCTCGTTTGATAGATTCGGATCAAAATGGCCTGTCATATAAAGTAATGGCGTATCCTTGAGAGAGTCCTTTTTCAAATCAACGGCAATTCTATCAAGAAAAACAGATGCACCTGTTTGTTCAGATGTTTTTTTCAGTAGTTTCCCGAGTGAGGATGGATGAGGATCCCAGTCGCCTGAATGAATAATTTGTCCAATATAGAGTCGTCCTTCTTTTTTCTTGATTTTTTCAGTGTAAAGTGGAGTCATTCCATAAAGTTTTCCAAATTCAATCCATCCGAGACAGTAGGTAAGCATGTTCATTCCGATTTTGATTGCATCTTCAACCTTATAACGTGTTCCCCATGGGTGCGTATGCAATGCCCATCCACAACCAAGGTCATAGGGTGAAAGAATTATTGCTGCACGACAACCTAAATTAAGTACCCTCAATTCTGGTGAGCCATTTGACGGATTATTTTCCTTTAAGATTGAAACTGATGAGATGTCTTCAAGACAATTCATTAAGGGATGGTTTCCATAAATTTTGTACATATTTCTATCAGGGTACAATTTGTCTACCCATTCAACCATTGCCTTTACAAAATCAGGACTACCAGAAGATGCATTAATCCATAAAAAACCACCTTTTTCAAGATATTCCTTAATTTTTACCATTGTATCTTTGTCAGGTACGAATGGTTCAACACTTGTGATGTATAAAATCGGGATTTCATCAGGGTCAAAAGAAAATCTTTTTAAATTAACCTTGACTGCCTGATACGGAATACCAATTCTCTGACCTGCGAGTCGTAAAAGATTTTCAATGTCATTTTCTGCTCTTGTCCATGTTTCATCCGGACCACAAATGACCTTTCCTACAAGAACAGGTGGCGCTGGAGGATTTTTTCTTTCAGACCTTCTCAGTGGTGTTGCAGGAAGTGGTAATGGAGGAAATGATTCTCCTGCTTTTATTCTCTGCGGTTCTTTTGTTGGTGGTGCCTTTCCGCATTCCCAGGCACAGGATATACTGCCTGAGAGTATCGTCATTACAACTGCTATTGTAAGTACTTTTATTTTTTTCATTTTTGTTATAAAATAGACGCAACGTCGTAAAAATAGTTTATGACACAAAAAATTTTTGTCAAATAGCAACCTTTTAAGGAGGAAAAAATGAAGGTGACATTGAAGAATGAAATGAGGAAGTGGTTGTCAGGACCATACGTAATTCCATTTGATGGTGAGTCAGGAATATGCGTTTTCAAAGGAAAAGAAATTCCTTCGCAGGTTGATAGAAAAACAAAAAAACTTGTGATGATTCTTCCAGAAATAGAACAGGGAGAAAACGTTGAATTAGAAATAAAATCAGCAAGTATGGAAACTTCACAAGTAAGATGTATTGATAATCCAGACAGGGGAGTCGTTGATATTATGATAGGTGAACAATATTTTTCATCCTATCACTATGGAAAGCATGTTGTCAGGCCATATCTCAACCCACTTATTACTGTTGGAGGAAAATCAGTTCTCAGACCTCCTGTTTCAGAAGAAAAGGAGGGAGACCATATGCATCACAGGGGTGTATGGGTGGCACATGGAGATATCAATGGTGTTGATAACTGGAGCGAGGTTCCTGGAAGGCATGGATGGACAGTCCATCAGGAATTTATTGAAATAACATCTGGACCTGTATTTGGAAGAATTCATGAAAGAAGTTTCTGGATGGATCCTTCAAAAACAAAAAAGATTTGTGAAGAAGAAAGAATCATTACAATATACAATATGCCACCAGAATCAAGAATTATTGACCACTTTGTTGTGCTAAAAGCCACTGAAGAAGAGCTTGTTTTCAAGGACACAAAAGAATCAGGGTTGTTGAGTGTCAGGGTAATGCCATCCATGCAGGCAAATCGGCAGGGAAGATTTGAAAATTCATATGGTGGAATTAATGAAAATGAGTGCTGGGGGAAAAGGGCAGAGTGGTGCGATTACTATGGACCTGTTGATGGAGTAATGGTTGGTATTTCTGTTTTTGATTATCCTGAGAATTTGAGATATCCAACATGGTGGCATATAAGAAACTATGGTCTTTTTAGTGCGAATTTCTTTGGTCTCAGTGATTTTACAGGAAATAAAAAAATTTCCGGAACCTATATTCTTCCTGCATATGAGAGTTTAAATCTTTTTTACAGAATTTATGTACACAAGGGAGATACAAGACAGGCGAATGTACCTGTTCGATACCTTAATTTCCTTTATCCACCACAGGTGGTAAAATCATGAAGAAAAATGTTATTGGGATTGACCTTGGAACTACAGGAGTCAAGGTAGTAGTTGTCAATGAAGAAGGGCATGTCATTGCTTCGTGTACTGAAGAATATTCCCTTATAACTCCTAAGCCGGGCTGGGCTCAGCAGGAACCCGAGGATTGGTGGCAGGCAACGATTAAAGCATTAAAGAAACTTGTAAAGGATATCAGTCCTTCTTCTGTATGTGGCATTGGATTAACAGGGCAGATGCATGGTTCTGTTTTTCTTGATGAAAACAATAGTGTCCTTTATCCTGCCATTTTGTGGTGTGACCAGAGGACAGCAAACGAATGTGAACATATTAATGAAATCGTGGGAAAAGAGAAAATTTTTCAAATTACCTGTAACCCTGTTCTTACGGGTTTTCAGGCACCAAAAATTTTGTGGCTGAAAAACAATTATCCTGAGATTTTCAAAAAGGTGAAAAAGGTTCTTTTACCAAAGGACTATATAAGATTTCGTCTTACCGGTGAGTTTGCGACAGATGTTTCTGATGCATCAGGGACATCTCTTTTTGATGTAAGAAAAAGAAACTGGTCAGAGGAAATTCTTGATGCATTGCAAATTCCACTGAAGTGGTTGCCTGATTGTTTTGAATCATGTGAGCCCGTTGCAAAAACATCAAAAGAATCAGAAAATCTTACAGGTATTCCTTCAGGGACTCCTGTTGTTGCAGGTGCTGGAGACCAGGCAGCCGGTGCAATAGGCAACGGTATTACGAAAGAAAAACTTGTCTCAATATCACTTGGAACAAGTGGGGTTGTTTTTGCCTTTTCTGATAGTGTTTTTGTTGATCCTCATGGCAGACTTCATACATTCTGCCATGCTGTGCCTGGAAAATGGCATCTCATGGGTGTGATGCTTTCTGCAGGTGGCTCCTTCAGATGGTTCAGGGATAACCTTGGAAAAGAAGAAATTGAAGAAGCAAAAAGACAGAATAAAGACCCATACGAGATTCTTGTTTCTCTTGCAGAAAAATCTCAACCTGGCTGTGACGGCGTTATATTTTTACCATATCTTGCAGGTGAAAGATGTCCGTATCCTGACCCGAATGCAAAGGGCGTGTTTTTTGGAATTTCACTGAAAACAACAAAGGCGGACATGGTGAGGGCTGTTCTTGAAGGAGTGAGTTTTGGTTTGAGGGATAGTGTTGAAATAATGAAACAAATTGGGCTTCCTTTTGGTGGGCATTGCAGGGTTTCTGGTGGAGGAGGAAGAAGTAAATTCTGGACACAAATGCTTGCTGATATCATTGGAGAAAAAATGGTGCGACTTGTTTCAGAAGAGGGACCTGCTTACGGAGCAGCACTTCTTGCTGGTTCAGGAGTAAGACTTTTTCCTGACATTGAAAAGACATGTGATATGTTTATTGAAATTAAGGATGAGTTTACGCCTGATCTGGAAAAGCATAAGTTTTATAATCGTTACTACAGGATTTATCAAAACCTGTACACATCATTGAAGCCATCGTTTGACTTATTGTCAAAGATGTTTTAGAATAATACTCAAAAATTTTCTGGAGGAAAAATGGAAGGAAATCTGTTAATTGCGGTTGGAAGAAGAAAAACAGCACGTGCGATTGTCAAAATGACTGAGGGAGAAGGAAAAATTTTAATTAATGGTAAAAATATTTCAGAATATTTTCCACTGGTAACCCAGCAGGCAGAAGTTCTCAAGCCATTGAAGGTTGTTGAACTTGATGGAAAATTTAACATTGAAGTAAAAAGCGAGGGCGGCGGGATTTCTGGACAGGTTGATGCAATAAAACTCGGGATTGCGAGAGCACTGGTAAAATACAATCCTGAACTTATTTCCAGGTTAAGAGAATTTTCCCTTCTGACAAGAGACCCGAGGATGAAAGAAAGAAAAAAATATGGTCAGAAAGGCGCAAGAAAACGGTTCCAGTGGACGAAACGATAAATTTTTTCTGTAAATTCCTCAATAATGAACAGCAAAAAAAAGATTAATGCAGGTATTTTTGGTATTTCAGGATATGCAGGAAGAAAACTCCTTGAATTACTGATCCTTCATCCATATGCTGAACCTGTTGCTGGATTTGTTGCACCCAATGAACATGAAATGCCGGTGCAAAAGATGTATCCCAGGGTTGCAAAAATTCTTGATTTTCACTGCACAAATAAGGTTGACTGGAATGTTGTAGAAAAATGCGACATTATTTTTCTTGCACTTCCTCATGTTGTTTCAATGTCATTTGTTCCTAAAATTCTTTCACTCGGGAAAAAGGTTATTGATTTGAGTGCTGATTACAGATTTTCAGATGCTTCCATCTATGAGAAGTGGTATCAAAAGCACACGTCTCCAGAATTATTATCTCAGGCGGTTTATGGATTGCCTGAACTTTACAGAAAGCAGATTTCAAAAGGAACACTTATTGCAAATCCTGGCTGTTATCCAACGTCTGCGATACTGGGGCTTTTACCTGTTGCAAAAAGAGGATTGATTAATGGCAGGGTGATTGTGAATTCATTAAGTGGATTCACTGGCGCTGGAAGAAATCCTGATGTTAATCTTCTTTTTGCTGAAGGCAATGAAAACACTCGTGCATATAAAATTGCTCAACATCGACATCAACCTGAAATAAAGCATATTCTTGAAAAAGAAAATTGTACAATAGAGGTAATTTTTGTTCCGCATTTAATTCCTGTTAATTGTGGAATTCTAACAACAATGTATGTACCAGTATCAGAAGATATTGACCCTGATGAATTGCAAAAGATGTATTGTGATTTCTATTCAAATGAGCCATTTGTCAGAATAATGGAGTATGGATGCTCACCTGAAATTAAAAATGTTGCTGGAACAAACTTTTGCGACATCGGAGTTAAAAAAGTTGATGGTTCATTGATTGTGGTTGTTACTGCTATTGATAATCTTGTGAAGGGTGCTTCAGGACAGGCAATTCAAAATATGAACATTATGATGGGTTTTGAAGAGACACTTCCATTTTATATAAGATGAAAATTGTTTTTCTCGACCGCGATGGTGTGATTTCAATATTCACGCCCAATGATTACATAAAAAAATGGGATGAATTTCAATTTCTTCCTGATTCCATTTCCGGGTTAAAAAAACTTTCAAGAAGCGGTTTCAAAATTGTTATTGTTTCAAATCAGGCAGGTGTCGGTAGAGGAATTTTTTCTGAAGCAGATCTCAAAGATGTAACAGACAGAATGCTTGAAGAATTAAAAAAACACGACATCAGTGTATACAGAGTATACTATTGCACACACACCCCTGAAGATAACTGTAATTGCAGAAAACCAAAAACAGGAATGATTGAAAAATTCATTTCAGAACATGGTGATTTTGAGAGGGAAAAAACATTTTTTGTTGGAGACAGTGATATAGATATTGAATTGGGATTTCGTTCAGGAATGAAAACAATCCTTGTTCTTTCCGGAAAAACAAAATCAAAAGAAGAAACTGAGTCCTGGAACATAAAACCTGATTTCGTTGTAGACAATCTTGACAGGGCTGCAGACATCATTATCAAACAATCAAAATAATTTTAAAAAATGGAGGAGAGAATGGAAGACAAAATAAAGGTTGTTGTGTGGAATGAGTTCAGGCATGAGAGGCATAATGAAAAAATAAAGAAAATTTATCCTGATGGAATGCATTCAGTTATTGCAAAACATTTGAATTCACAGAAGGATATTGTTGCAAGTTGTGCAACTCTTGACGAGCCCGAACATGGTCTTACGCAGGATGTTATTGAACAAACCGATGTATTGATCTGGTGGGGACATGGTGCCCATCATGAAGTTAAGGATGAAATTGTTGCAAGGGTTCATAAAAGGGTGCTTGAAGGTATGGGAATCATTTGTCTTCATTCTGCACACTTTTCAAAAATTTTTAAGGCATTGATGGGTACAAGTTGTGTTTTGAATTGGAGGGATGGTGGCAAAGAAAGAATATGGACAATTGAACCATCTCATCCAATAGCACAGGGATTACCACCATATTTTGAATTACCAGAAACAGAAATGTATGGAGAACGATTTGATATTCCTGCCCCTGAAAAACTGATTTTCATTTCGTGGTATCCTGGTGGAGAAGTTTTCAGAAGTGGTTGTGTCTGGGAAAGAGGCCATGGAAGAATATTTTATTTCTCTCCTGGTCATGAAACATTTCCGATTTACTATGATGAAAATGTGTTAAGGGTTATAACCAATGCTGTAAGATGGTGTGCCCCAAGAATCATCAAGGCACAGGAATGTAAAAACGTACCACCGATTGAGAAATAAATTTTTTTCCTGGTAGTCAAAAGGACTTATTTTTTGCAACAAATATAGGCGATTGTTTTATAAACAAGTTTTGCAGCAAGAAATGATGATGCACAATAATGATGAGACGGAGCAAGTTCAACAAGGTCTGCTCCAACAATATCATGTGTTTGAATAAATTTTTTCAAAAATCCTGTGACCTCATACCATGTAAGTCCGCCTGGTTCAGGTGTTCCTGTATCTGGAACAAATGAAGGGTCAAAACAATCAATGTCAATGCTGATATAATATTTCCCTTCAGGTAATTGTTGAGCGATTGATAAAAGTTGTTGATTCCTATATTGATGTGCAAAATAAATATGAACATTTTTTAAATTTTTCAGATCATCTGCCTCTTCTTTACTGATACTTCTTATGCCAAAACTATAAATATCTATGCCAAGTTCTGAAATTCTTCTCATCACACTTGCATGACTTGATTTACTTCCTTCATATTCTTTTCGCAAATCCGCATGGGCATCAAAATGAACAAGTTTCAAATCAGGATATTTTTTCTGATATTCTTTTACAACAGGAAAACTGATTGAGTGTTCTCCGCCGAGAACAAAGACAAAATGATTATTATTGATAAATTTTGAAACATTTTTTTGAATTTTTTTCATCATCTTCTGCGTTGAATCAATATCCTGGACTATTTCAGGGAGTGTCAGTATTCCATTCAACCATGGTTCAGTATTTGTTTCTTCATCATACAGTTCCATAAATCGAGATGAAAAAATAATTGCTTCTGGTCCAAATCTTGTTCCGGGTTTAAATGAAACAGTCGCTTCATATGGAACAGGAAGTATTACAAATTTTGCCTTTTTGAGTGGGATTTTTTTTAATCCGCCAAAAGTATAGGGAAGCGATTCAATCATGGTTTTTACAGGATGAAAACAGCAGCAGCAATTACTGTTGTCCAGAGACCGTTTTTATCACCTATTGCTGACTGTGTAATGTTGGTTGTTTTAATAATCTGATTTGACATACGCCAGATTTGTTTTTTTTCATCATAAGAAGAATTCGGGTCAAACTCAAGTCCAAGGATTGTTGCGAGCATTGTTGCTGCAAGGTCCTCTGCGTAGTCGCCTGCTTTTTCCTCTGTTTCTCCGAAACTTTCATGTTCAGAAAGATATCCATACTGGTTTGGGTCTTTTGGAATCGCAAGACCAACGGATGCTGTAATTAATCTGTGAGGTTCGTTTGTTGAGTTTTTGCTCATAACAACAAAAAGAATCTGTCCTGGTTTTAAATAGGATAACCCTTCTGTTTTTGAAATGAGTTTACAATGTGGTGGGAAAATGCTTGATATTGAAACAAGATTGAACTGAGCAATACCTGCGTTTCTCAGGGCTCGCTCGAAACTTGTCAGTTTTTCTCTGTCTTTACCAACTCCTTTTGTCATAAAAACTTTTTTGGGTACAAGATCCAATTTTTTCTCCTTTTTTAAATTTTGTCTTATAATTAAAAACCTTTGTTTTAATTTTGTCAAATTTTGTGTGTAGTTTGAAAGATAAAATGTCGTATTTTACCAGGATAACTCGTCAATAAATTGGTCATTATGCTATATCCTGATTTTTTTCTCAGGATGAATATGATGCCTTACTTTTCTCCCTGCAAAATTAATGCGATGATTCGGAATATGAATCTTGCCATTATAAGAAAAAGAATTTGTTTTATCTATCACAGCCGAGGAAGTACGACATTCTATCTTTCAAATCAAAATCGATATTTTATCTTTTAAATATACGACATTCTATTTTAAACAGCATAGATAAAATTGTGATGAGCCTGTCCTCTTTGTGTGGACAGAAAGTAGTAGTTCTTTATGTAGTAAAAAATTTATTTCATGATTTATATCTTTTAATTTTTTCATTCCTCCCAATTAAGTTTTCTAAATATGTGAATTAAAGACAGCCAATTTGGACTGAAAGGATTCATTTGTAGAAATTTATGGATGGCACTTTTTATTGTTTTATGCCAATATTTGTTTCAGCCAGAGAAAGATAACGGTATGGAGTATCCCATTTTCCTGTCAGGCAAACCAGATAATTATTCCATGTCTTTCAAGTTCAAATGTATGTGTATCTCCGGTAACCACTGATTCACTGCCATCAAGTTTGAAAATCCTGCCATTATCTATCTTTCCCGGGTGTACAAAATAACCTCTATCTATGTGGACTGTAATCTTTCCTGCGCGTTCAGGTGCGGCAAAAATCATAGCAGGACCTTTTGTGCTTTCATAACTGTACGCAACAATACCACCTTCATTTTGTTCAATCGAAAAACCCTGTAATTCACAGAACCTACCATATACAATCCTTTCTGCGCATTTTTTCCTTAAATCCGCCAGTTTCTTTACATACAGGGCGAAGTCAGGCACATCTCCTAAATGTCCGAAACCACCTCTGACCATAATCATCAGATGTAATCCAGCTGCAAATGCATGGCTTGCAAGCCCCGGATTGCAATCCACAACACAGTTTATTACAGTGTGGGGGCATGCATAATGTAACCTTATCGCCGATTCAATATTCCTATCAGACCATGACCAGCACATCCACTGGTCAATTATTTGAGAAGCGAAGACCTCACATTGTTCTCCCATAATAACTGCATTAGGGTTTTTCTTTTTTATCCTCTGACGGACATCCCGAATTAACTCAAGTAGTTTCGCGTAAGTCATCTCAGGTACACCACCACTCTTTATATGACTGTAATCCGGAAAAGCTTCAAAGGGCTGGTCATAAAAGAGTGATGTGTATCCCATTTTCATATATTCATCTATCTTTTTCATCACACGTCTGCGGTATCTTTCAGAAAACGGGCTGAAAACCACGCAATACGGACCCATATAATTTGTATAAAAATTCCCGGGAATCAGACTACCTACATAGCATTCCATTTTTATTGAGCCATCCAGTGCCTTCTGCAATTCATTCTTATATCTTTCAGTTACTCTAAGAGAAAGGTTTAGTAGCCGGAAATTAACCAGGGCACTCACATCACTCCCTTCTTTTACAGCTTTTTTTATAGATTTACTCAAAACTTTTTTCTCATCGGGAGAATATCCAAGCAAGTCCTCATCTGGAGCAAGGCGACAGTATGTTCCTAATGAAAGACGGTCCCATACACATATCTCTTTTACTCCGTATTTCCTTCCTGCATCAGCAATTTCAGGCAATTCTTCATAAGACCTGACAGGAGTCCCGTCAAAATAAAAGAAAGATACATGCTGGGAACCTATGGATTCACTGAAATCAGCAGAAAATTTCGCAGGGGTGAGTTTGCCATTTATCCATTCCCTGTAGCGATCCGCTGTCCTATGCCAGTCCCCATTATGTACTGAAATCCCTATCTCTGGACTTTCCCATTCATCCCCGGGAGGAACATATGCATAGAAACCCCAGAGAAAACCAAAGGGCCCTGTAGAATTGTCTTGCTGGCTCTTTATTATTGAGACATAGCAATTCCTTGGTTCCTCCTGGTAATTTATGCATGAAACCCCACCTTTTTTACTGGAGAAGTCAACCCATGGGACCATGAGAGCATGGGGATATCTGACATTTATTGAATTCTGCGCGGGTGTACCATTACCCCAGGCAGCGGTCCATATTGGCAGGTCAGAAAGGGCAATCTTATTGGGACCACACATTATCTCTCCTTCGTTTTTCCATCCTCTTATCCATGGAAAACTTACCCCGACTACTCTTTCTCTCCCATAGTTTGATAGGTGCAACTTCATAACAATCTCATCTTTTCTAGGGCTGGCAAAAATCCTGACCTTAACCTTGATACCTGCTGGCTTTTTATCTATCTGTAAATTATTATAAACCAACAAAAAACCTTCTTCGCTTTTAGATATATCCGGAGGTGATGATAAAGATGGAGTTATTGCACGGCTGGACCATTTCAGTGTGGGAACCAATATATGGAAAAGGTCACCTTCCTCCACACCGTCATTGAAATATACATCACCGGACTCTAAATCCATAACTGAAACTACAGAACCGTATTGGCCAATTCTGATCGCTGTTCTTCCACTTTTGATTTGCATCTTATCAGAAAATATATCTCTCTTTCTTCCTTCCATTTTCCATCTTCTCCTTTCTTATTTATAATTTTGCTACAAATTCCTCCAAAAACCAATATCATTTACTCCTTTTCCAAAAATTACGACATAAGAAATCTTTTAAATCTTCCTCTTTCTACTAATTTTCAATTTTTTGTAATTTTCTCCTTTTCAACTTGCTATATTATACAATCCTCTTATACCACCAGAAATTTGTCAGGAGGTCTTGCAGTCCCAAAGATAGAATGCTACCATTCCATCGGCGTCTCCTTTTCTAAAAATAATAACCGATGGAGATGAAATTCTATTTTTTAAACAACGACTTTGACAGAAAAGTAAAAAGAATGTATCTTTTTCAACAGGAGCATAAAAATGAAAAGGGTTATTTTGCTGGTACTATGTTTTTCAGTACTTTGTTTTTCAATGGATTTCAGGGATAGGTTTTTGTGGTTGTTTGGTTTCAATTTCACAAATGACAAGGATATTGACAGGATAACTTCATTGATTGAGATTGCATCAAAAAATAACTATAATGGTGTGATGATTTCAGGGCTTGATTCGCTTTGCAAACAAAGTGACAAATATTTTGAAAATCTTAAAAAGATAAAAAGTTTATGTGAAAAATATAACATTGAACTGATACCGGCTGTTTTTTCCATTGGTTATGGTGGTGGGGTGCTTTCCCATGATAGAAATCTTGCTGAAGGTGTTCCTGTTAAGGATGCTCTTTTCCAGGTTAAAGGAAATAAGGCAGTTTTTGTTCCTGAAGGAAATGTTGAAATTTCAAATGGTGGTTTTGAAATGTATGAGGGCAACAGGGTGATTGGATACAGATTTCATGATGAACCAGGAAAAATCAGTTTTGTTGATACAACTGTAAAACATAATGGTAATGCTTCATTAAGATTTGAAAATTTTAGCCATTCACAATACGGTAATGGAAGGATTATGCAGGAGATTAAAGTTATTCCCTATAGATGCTATAAAGTAAGTATATGGGTGAAAACAGAGAATTTAAAACCTGCTGGAAACTTTCGGCTTCTGGTTCTTGGTGGAAATCGTGATATTGCTCCACGTTCATTCAAGCTTCCGGCAACAACTGACTGGAGAAAATTAACAATGGTTTTTAATAGCATGGAATTCAGTCAATTGAAATTGTACGCTGGTATCTGGGCATGTAGAGAAGGAAAATTCTGGATTGATGATTGGAAGATTGAAGAAGTTGGTCTTTACAATGTTCTGCGAAGGCCTGGAACGCCTGTTGTTGTAAAAAGTAGCGATAGTAATATTGTCTACGAAGAAGGTAAGGATTATGAAAAGATTATAGATCCCTATATGAATCCCTACAGAAAAGATTTTGATTATCCACAGCCCGACATCAGGGTTTTGCCAGAAGGAAAAATAAAAGAAAATGAGTATCTAAGAGTAAGCTGGTATCATCCGATTTTGATTTATGATAGTCAGGTGACTGTTTGTATGGCAGAGCCAGCGCTGTATGAGATTTTTGACCATGAGGCAAAACTTCTGTGGGAAAAAATTAAGTATAAAAAAGTAATGTTGAATACAGATGAAATCAGGATGGGTGGAACGTGCAAAGCATGTGAAGGAAAGGATATGGCAAAACTGCTTGGTGATTGTGTGAAAAAGCAGGTGGAGATACTGAGGAAATATAACCCGGAAGGTGAAGTTTATGTCTGGTCTGATATGTTTGACCCTGGCCATAATGCAAAATCTGATTATTATCTCGTAAAAGGTGATTTTACAGGTTCATGGAATTATATTCCAAAAGATATCATTATTACAGTGTGGGGAGGCAAGGCAAGGGAAAAGAGTTTGAAATTTTTCTCAGAAAACGGATTTAGAATTTTAATAGCCAATTATTACGATGCGGATGATTTGAATGATGCAAAGGAGTGGTTAGAAATTTCAAAAAACATTCAGGGTATCCAGGGTTTTATGTACACAACCTGGGAACAAAAATATCAGTTGATAACTGATTTTTCAAAATTGATTTTCCAGCATAATTAAATTTGAGTGATATTCCTTCTATACGATATAATAATAGGAAACAGGAGGCAAGATTATGTCAAAGGAATCAATGACACCAAGAGAACGATGGACTGCAGTGTTGATGAAGAAAAAACCTGATAGGGTTCCATTATTCTGGTCATCCACTCAGGAAACGCTTCAGAATATCAAAAAATATCTTAATGTCAGTGAGACACAAGAACTTTTCAAAAAATTGCACATTGATGAGGTTGTCAGTGTATTTCCTGAATATATTGGACCCAAATGTCCAGAAGACAAAGATTTTTTTGGCTGTGGATTTAAGAAAGTTTCATACGGATATGGGGTTTATTCTGAATGTGTTTATCATCCACTTGCACAGTATGAGACACTTGAGCAAATCAAAAAAAATTACAAATTTCCATCTATTGACTGGTTTGATTTTTCAACAATAAAAAAGCAAATTCAGGGCAGAGAACATTTACCTGTTTATGGGGGTGGAATGGAGCCATTTCTCAGATACACTCAATTGAGAGGGCTTGAGAGGGCAATGCTTGACCTGATTGAAAAGCCCGATATTGTTGATTACTGTTTAGAACAAATTTTCCAGTTGTATTACAGGATTACAATGGGAATTTTCGATGAAATTGGCAATAAGGTTTTATTAACAATGGTTGCTGAAGATTTGGGTTCTCAGGAGACACTGCTGTTTTCACCTGACACAATAAGAAAATTTCTTCTTCCGAGAATGAAAAAAATGATGGGACTTGCTCACGAAAATGGTTCATGGGTTATTACGCATAGTGATGGTGCTATAAGGGATATCATTCCTGATTTGATTGACTGCGGAATGGATGTGTTAAATCCTGTTCAGTGGAGATGTAAAGGAATGGACAGAAAATTACTGAAACAGGATTTTGGAAACAAAATCTGTTTTCATGGAGCAATGGATAACCAGTATACAATGCCTTTTGGAACTGTTGACCAGGTAAAGCAAGAAGTTATTGATAACATTAGAATTCTTGGTGAAAATGGAGGATATTTTTTAGGTCCGTGTCATAACCTGCAATCAATTACCCCACCTGAAAATATTGTTGCAATGTATGAAACAGCATATGAAAACGGCTGGTATTGAATATGCTTGTTGTCAGTGAAATTTTCAGTTCAGTCCAGGGAGAAGGGTGGAGACAGGGAATTCCAGCAATTTTTATCAGATTATACGGATGCAATTTAAAATGTGATTTTTGTGATACACCACAGGCATTCAGTAAGAAACAATTAATTTGCGAGGAATCAATTGTGGAAAGGGTAAAAAAATTATCAAAGAAGGACGGGAAAATCAGTAGTATCATTATTACTGGTGGAGAACCATATTTACAGGATTTTGGTGATCTCGTAATGCTGTTAAAGAAACACGGTTTCTTTGTTACAGTGGAAACCAATGGAACAATCTGGAAAGATATTAATGTTGACTGGATTTGCGTAAGTCCCAAAAGGCAGGCGATTAAAATGTTTGACCATGGTTATCATAAAAAATTTAAAATGATTGCTAATGAATTCAAGTACGTTATTACGGGCAAATCAGACATTGATTTCATTGATAAAAGCATTACACAGCCGGTGATTTTGCAGCCAGTTGATAATGATTTGAAAATTGCATTGATGCTGGCAGAAGAAATAAAAAAATATGGAATGCCAAACTGGTTCATCAGGTTTCAATTACATAAAATTATGGGTATAAAATGAAATCAGTTGCTCTTATTTCAGGGGGAATTGATAGTTTTGTTGCTGCTGCGTATGAAAAATCAAAGGGCAGTATTATTTATGCGTTGAGTGTTGATTATGGACAGATTCATAAAAAGGAAATTGAGTCAGCAGAAAAAATAGGAAAATTTCTTGAAGTAAAACAGCACAAATTTATCAAAATTGATCTTTCGTGGCTTCCATCGTCTCTTATAGACAGAAACTATAAGCCCGAAAAAAAATCAGAAATTCCACCAACTTATGTGCCTGCACGGAATATTATTTTTTTATCTCTTGCACTTGCATATGCCGAATCAATTGATGCAGACAGTATTATTATTGGTGTTCATTGCCTTGACTATTCAGGATATCCTGATTGCAGACCAAAATTTATTGAAGCATTTCAAAAGGTTGTTGACACAGGAATTAAGAAGAGTGTTGAAGGTGGGAGAATTTTTATAAGAACACCACTGATTTTAATGAAAAAATCAGAAATCATCAAACTTGGCGCGAAACTCGGGCTTGATTTTTCTATCACATGGTCGTGTTATAAAGGCGAGGATAAGGCATGCGGTGAATGTGATTCATGTAAAATCAGAATTCGTGCGTTTTCAGAAGCAGGACTGAAAGATCCGATTGAATATAGAAAATAAAAATCACAACAGGATTTTATAATGGTGGAAAAAATAGGGATTTTTGTTTCTAAGGATGAATTTTCTAAGATTGCTATTGACCAGTTAATATCAATGGGTTATAAACCAGTATTATTCAGTTTCAAAAAAACTGGATTTCCTGAGGAAATAGTGCTCAAGTTCGGTGATATTGAAAACTTTATGAAATGTGTTTCCATGTATTCTATTAAAAAAATTGTTTTTGCCGGAAAAATCAATGCCCCTGATATTTTCAAGAAAAACATGGCTCAGTCAGGAATTGAATTTTTGAAAGCAACAAAAGACCTTTGTCCAGAAAAAATATTGAAAAATCTTGTTAAATTTATCACGGAAAATGGTATTGAATTAATGTCGTTAACAGAGGTTTTTCGTAGATACATCGCTGAGGAAAAAATTTACACAAACATAAAACCTGATGAAAGTCAGTGGAAGGACATTTTATTTGGCTGGAACATTGCAAAAAATATTGCACATCTTGGTATTGGACAGGCAGTTGCAGTAAAAAACGGAATGGTAATCGCTGTGGAAGGAATTGAGGGAACAGATAAAATGATTGAAAGGGCAGGGAGATACAGTAAAGATTTTACTATTGTTAAGGTAATAAAGGACAATCAGGACATAAGATTCGACCTTCCGACAATTGGCAAAAAAACCATAGAAAATCTTATCAGGGCAGGTGGAAAGGTTCTTGCAATTGAAGCAGGGAAAACCATTATGCTTGAACCAGAAATTATCATCAATATTGCTGATAGAAACAATTTAATTATTGCTGGTATCACTGGAAAGGAGATTATGGATGATTATTAAAGAACATCGTGATGAAATTTTGAGTTATCTTGAAGATTCCTCAAATTTTTCTAAAGGAAATTGCGAAAAAGTTTTTATTCCTGAAAACGAGCAGGAAGTAATTGAAATTGTGAATATGTGCAATGCTCAAAATATGCCGCTGACCGTTTCTGGTGCTGGTACGGGTACTGTTGGCGGAAGAATTCCAACGCAGGGTTCAGTGATTTCTGTTGAGAAACTCAACAGAATCATTAACATTGAAAAGGACAGGGCAGTGCTTCAGGCAGGAACAATTGTAAATAATTTTCTTGCTGAAATAGATAAAATAGGAAGTTTCTATCCACCATTTCCCACAGAGCGAAATGCGTTTATTGGAGGAAATGTATCAACAAACGCATCAGGTGAGTACAGTTTCAGGTTTGGTGCAACAAGAAAATATGTCCTCAGGGTAAAGATGGTAACAGGTGCAGGTAATGTTATAGAGATTCCAAGGGGGAAGTTTTTTGCAGATAAAAATGGTGTGATAAAAACCGATTTTTTAACTGTGAAAATACCATCTTACATTACTCCACCCATTAAGTGTTCAGCAGGATATTTTTCATCTCCTGGAATGGACTTGATTGATTTAATTATAGGTTCAGAAGGCACTCTTGGTGTCATCACAGAAGTCGAAGTAATGCTTATTAAAAAACTTCCTGATAGATTCATCATGATTTTTTTCCTTCCATCTGAAGACAGGATGTTTGAATTTATCAATGAGGTAAAGCAAAAATTTATCAAGGATATGTATACGTTTGAATTTTTTGACAATGCAAGTTTATTTTTCCTTAGAAATGATTTTCCTGAGATTCCAGAAAATTGTTGTGCTTTTTACATAGAAAGCACAGATACAACTGAATTGATGGAAAGATGGCTTGAACTGTCGGAAAAATACAATGCCATTGATGTATGGGTTGGTGGTGACCCAAAAAGTTATCAGAAACTTATTGATTTCAGGCATAGACTTCCTGAGAATATCAATGCATATTTTAGAAAACTCAAAATCACAAAAATTTCACTTGATATTGCTGTACCTGAAAAAAATTTCAGGGAACTGGTGACGTTGTACAGGAAATTTTCCAGGGAATCTGGAATACAGACAGTCCTATTTGGTCATATAGGAGAAAACCATCTTCATTTTAATCTTTTTCCTGTGGATGAGAAAGAAAGAAATATTGCAAGGCAGATATATTTAAGTTGCGTGGAAAAAGCGATTTCTCTTGGTGGAACAATTGCAGCAGAACATGGTATCGGAAAGATAAAGTATCCGTATCTCAGGATGATGTATGGTGATGGTGGAATAAATGATATGATAATGATTAAGAAAACTTTTGATCCAAAGGGCTTGATCGGCAGGGATAATCTTTTTCCTGCAGAATTACTTTTTCAAAAATGATATGACTTATATTTTCGCAGCAATCTATGATGTCATTTATAAAATTGGGTTACTGTGCTCTTTACCAATTTTTGGCAAACGTCTTTTTGGAAGAGACGGGAAATATCATGATTTTTTTCAAAGATGCGGAATTTACGATAAAGAGATTATTTCAAGGGTAAAACAAAAAAAAACCATCTGGATTCACACTGTTTCTATTGGAGAACTTCTTGCAAGTTTACCATTGATCGGTGAAATCTCATCAAAATTCAGCAACTACAGTGTGATTGTTTCATGTGTAAGTAGAACAGGCCGTTTGATTGCAGAAGAAAAACTACCTGAAGACATTATAAAAATTTTCCTACCATTTGATTTCTCCTTAACAGTTGAACTTGCCATGATGAAACTGAATCCTGAAATTTTTATTTCAATAGAAACAGAAATCTGGCCAAATCTTTTCAGGGTATTAAAAAGAAAAAATATTCCAATCATTGTCCTCAATGGCAGGATATCTCAAAGGTCATTTAAACGATATTTATCTGTCAAATTTTTGATAAAGAGAATTATTTCTTCTGTGGATCTCTTTGTTATGAGGAGCAGGGCAGATGCCGAACGCATTATTCTTCTTGGAGCCGAGAAGAAAAAGGTTTCAGTGACAAAAAGCATAAAATTTGACCAGGCATATTACTTGAGTTTATCAAAAAAGTCCCCTGAGATTGAAAAATTTAATGGACCAACAGTTGTTTTTGGTTCAATTCACAGGGGTGAAGAACAAGGAGTGGTCGAGATTGCCTCTAAAATTATAGAAAAGTATCGCGATATAAATATTGTGATTGTCCCACGGGCTCTTGACAGGACAAATATATTCAATCTCTTGGAAGAAAGAGGACTGTTGTTTGAAAGATTTTCATCAAAGAAAACATCGAAATTTCTCGTTGTCGACAGGTACGGCGTTTTAACTGAATTTTACAGGATTTGCGATATTGCTTATGTTGGTGGTGCGCTGGTACCAGCAGGGGGACAGAATCCACTTGAACCACTGGCATTTAAAAAACCTGTTATCTACGGTAAGTTTCACTGGGACTTTGAAGAAGAGTGGGACTTGATTTTAAAGGCAGAAGCTGGCTTTGAAGTGAATTCTTTTGATGAATGCCTTGAGAAAATCGAGTTTCTTTTAAACAACCCTGAAATTTGTAGCAAAATGGGTGAATCAGGATACAAAGTGATCTATGAAAATAAGGGCGCAACCGCTCAAATGCTGGAATTGGTTGAAAATAGATTGATTTCATCTTAAATTTTGGTTATCATAAATTATATGGAAAAGGAAAAAAAATTACTTATTGCGTGTAAATATTCTTCAATACTGCTGATTGGCTTATTGATTCTTTTTTACACCGGGTATTTACAACCTTTGACATCATTGAAAACACTTTTTCGTTCTGCGTGGGTTTTGATGCTGGTCTGCGGTGGGTTGCTTTTTCTTGTTTTTACGCTAGTTGAGTATTATTATAAGAAAATTATTGACTACAACTTGTATCTGAAAAAATTTCACGATTTTCAACTGGAAGCATTACCAACACTGGAAATAGAAAACATTTCATTAAAAACACTGAATCTGTTGATAGAAATTTTTAAAGGAAAGAGAGCAGTGTTTGTTGTTACTGACAATGAACTTAAACAGTTTATGAAAAATCACGAATTTATCATTGATCGAAGTGACAATAAAATAAACTTAAAAAGACGTGATGATATTTACCAGTTAAGGACGTTTTACCCGAATTTAATCTCAGGCGAAGTGAAAACAACTGTAGAAGAATTGATTAAAAAATACAATCTCGGAGCATATCCAACAGTGGCAATTGTTCCATTTTCAAATGAAAGTCATGTTATTTCAATTGGTATTGTTGCTTTTGAAAAACCTCAGATGGATTTTTTTGAGTATATCAAAGGTCCAGTGGAAATATTTTCAAAGCAGGTTTCTTCAATTTTTGAAAGTGCCATTCTGCATCAAAAAATTACCCTTGCTTCAATCACTGATTCGCTTACAGGGCTTTACAACAAAAGATATTTTCAGCAGCGAATTCGAGAAGAATTTGCGAAGGCGAAAAGGAATCATTTTCCTGTTTCAGTGGTTGTATCTGACCTTGATAATTTTAAGTATTATGTTGATAAATTTGGGCATCCACTTACAGACACCTTGCTTTCACAACTTGGCTCACTTGTCAGGGGATTATTAAGGGAATCAGACATCATTTGCAGGTTTGGCGGTGATGAATTTATTTATCTACTGCCGTTTTCTGACAGTTTTGATGCGTATAAGGTTGCAGAGAGAATAAAGGCAGAGGTTGTATCCCATGAGTTTGTTCTTGATGGAAATAACAGGGTATTCATTACTATGAGTTTTGGAATTGCTTCTTACCCGGAACATGGTGATACATGGGAGGAAGTTGTAAAAAATGCCGACAGGGCACTATTTGTTTCAAAAGAAAATGGAAGAAACAGAATAACAGTTTACAGGACAGGATAATGGAAAAAAATAAAAAGTTGAGAAGGGCAGTTATTGTTCGTGAAACAAAGGAAACGACTGTAAAAATAACGTTGAATATTGATGGACATGGCAAATCAGATATTGATTGTCCGCTTGGCTTCTGGAGTCATATGCTTACATTATTTTCATTTTTTGGTGGTTTTGATATTGTTCTTGAAGCAAAAGGTGATGTGCATGTTGATGACCATCATCTTGTGGAAGACATTGGGATATGCTTAGGAGATGCCTTTTACAAAGCCCTTGGCGAAAAAAAAGGAATAAAAAGATTTGGATTTGCCATAGTGCCAATGGATGAAACTCTCATGCAGGTTGCGATTGATATTTCAGGTAGACCGTTTCTTGGTTTTTCAATCCCGATAATAAGGAACAAATCAGGTTATTCTGATGTTGAAAATTTGCAGGAATTTATGAGGGGATTTTCCAATCATTTATGTATGAATTTGCATCTTCATCTTTTTAGTGGAGATAATACCCATCATATTTGCGAGGCATCTTTTAAAGGGCTTGGGCTTGCGCTGAAGGAAGCAGTCAAAATTGAGGCAACAGGGGTTTCTTCAACAAAGGGTAAGATTGATTGAAATGGCAAAAAAGGTTGTTTCAAAACCCTTAAATGAGTTTCTTCATTATATTTCTGTTCAGAAAAACTATTCCTTCCATACTGTGTCTGCGTACAGAAGAGACCTGCAACAGTTTATTTCCTTTACTGGAAATGATATCAAAGATGTTGACCTTGATTTATTACGAAAGTACCTTTTCTTTTTGAAGGAAAAACATTACAGTCCAGGAAGTATTGCCAGAAAAATAGCAGCAATAAAATCATTTTTCAATTTTCTTTCAAGACGTGGATATTTGAAAAAAAATCCTTCGTTGTTATTACATGCTCCAAAACTACCAGAGCGATTACCATCATTTTTAACCTATGAAGAAGTAGAAAAAATTCTTCTGGCTGCAAATGGCAAAGATGAATCAGGATTAAGGGACAGGGCAATAATGGAATTACTTTATTCTTCAGGATTGCGGGTTGGGGAACTTGTTTCATTGAAAATCAGTGATATCAATATTCCTGAAGGAACAATCAGGGTAAAGGGAAAAGGCAATAAAGAAAGAATTGTGCCTGTTGGTTCTTATGCTCTCAATGTTCTTTTTGAATATTTAAGCATGCGGAAAGATTCTCGGTGTCCTTATGTTTTCCTTAATAAAAAGAAAGGGGCACTGACAGCAAGGAGTGTTGAAAGAATCATCAAAAAATATGCAAAACTTGCCTGTATTACAAAAAAGATTACACCCCATACATTCAGGCACAGTTTCGCAACACATCTTCTTGATCGGGGCGCTGATTTAAGGACTGTTCAAGAATTGCTCGGTCACAGTGATATTTCTACAACACAGATATACACTCATGTAACAGTGCAACGACTGAGAGAATTCTATCAAAAATATCATCCTCGTTTTGATATTGTTATAGAAAAATCAGGTAATGCGTAGGTTATTACTGCATAGAATTTGGTATCATTTGCGTTTTTATTTAATCTCAATTAAAATATATCAAAAGTGAACCCCTAACACGGAGGGAGTATGGGAGCAGAAGAAGGCGTATTTGGACCTCTTCGGCAGGTGTCAGCAAGTTTCTGGCTGGCTCTGGCAAAGCTTCTTGCAGCAATTTTGACATTCGTTGTTGGCTGGCTTGTTGCTAAATTAATTTATGTTCTTGTGGTAAAAGCGCTTGAGAAAATTAAACTTGACAAATTTGCAGAAGATTCAGGATTAAAGACGTTTCTTGATAAGGGTAAAATAGAAAAAACTGTGTCAGAACTTATTGGTATTGCTGTTTACTGGATTGTGATACTTGTTGTGATTTTTCTTTCAGTGAATGTTGCAGGATTGAGTTTGCCTCCATCAGTAATAGATTCAATAATAGGTTTTATCCCGAGATTTATTATCGGGCTAATTATTTTTGTTGTTTCACTTTTTGCTGGAAAACTTTTGAGGGGAATTGTTTTCACCACTGCTTCAAACGCAGGGATCAAAGAGGCTGAATTTCTTGCAAGAGCTACCCAGGTTGCGATCGTAGTATTTGGTGTTGTTATCGCGATCCAGGAGTTCAACATAGCAGCAGAATTTATCGCCAGCGTATTTATCATCATTCTTGCATCTGTCTGTTTTGGCCTTGCTCTCACATTTGCGCTTGGTGCAAAAGACCTTGCAAAACAGTGGCTTGAAAATATCTTTCAGAAGAAATCTGATTGATGTAATCTGCCACTGGCGGTGAAAGGAGGCAGTGTCTTGCGAGCCCTTGTTGTTGTGGCAATGCTTCTCACAGGGTGCGCAATGATGCAGGAAAATTTACCTCCAGCACGGCCTGATTTCTTTGCCTGTAACTACTGGATTGATAAAAATCAGAATGGGAAGATTGAAGATGATGAGTGGGAAGGAATTAAATTTGATTTCAGAGAGTCAGAGCACATTTCATTCGTTGCCTATTTCTACCAGAAACCAGGTACACCATTATCATTCAAATTGATTGCTCCTGATGGTTCTGTTTACAAAGAAAAAACACTAAAACAGACTGCAAAGAAAACTGTCTGGTGTCAGGAATACGAAGCAAGAGATCTCGTGAAGGAATGTGGAGAAGGTGTCTGGAATATGGAGTGGTATGTTGAAGGAAGGATTGTAAATATCACAACGATTAGAATTTTAAAATAATTTTTTAATTTGTTTCTGGTACAAGTCCAATTTTTCCGGAACCAGAATCATACGAATACCTGTAACCTTTTGGAGGCGCTGGAATTTCCTTTACATAATTTTTTTCAACAAGTTCCTGAAGTGAAGAAGGATACCTGCCTTCCTGAGCATAAAAAGAATCAATCAATTGCTTCATCGGAAGCACTGCGTCTATGCTTTTTGCTTTGTTTAATGTTTTTGACATTACGTCCCCGTATTGTTCCACAGGATTACCAGTGGCAGGTGGTTTTTCCTGCGACTGTTTTTTTCCACAGGAAACACAAAAAACACCAACGATTGTTATTAGCACTAAAATATATTTCATTATTGCCTCCATAAGCAGTTGACTTTATTACTTATTGTGATAACATATTGAGGCGGTTCTGTCAAGATGATTTTTTCTCAAGGAAGGCATATGAATAATGATTTTCATGCATACTTTAAAACAGGGATTGTTCATTTTATGGCGTTTCCACAAATAGTCAGTGATAGTGCAAAAACTGAGCCAACTGTCAGGCAAATTGCAGTTGATGATTATTTTGAAGTGATAGAAATGACTTTGATTGAAGAGGATGAGATAAGAAAAAAGGTGAAAGGTATTCTTGAATGCGCATCAATGGAAGTTGTTTTTGGAGCACAGCCAGTTTTACTCCGACAGAATCTCAATATTAATGATGAAAACGATACAGTCAGAGAAAAATCAGTTTCTGTTTTAAAACAGTGCGTTGACCAGGCATATGAAATTGGTGCTACAGGATTATCCTTTTTGAGCGGGAAATTTAACAAAGAAAGATTAGAACATGCTTTTGAACTTCTTGTTGAGTCAACTGAAGAAATTTGTAAATATGCGAGAGAAAAAGGTAATATGATGATTGAACTTGAAGTTTTTGATCACGAAATAGATAAGAAGAGCTTGATAGGACCTGTAGAACTTGCAGAAAAGTTTGGTAAAAGAATTAGAGAAAAATATGATAATTTTGGTTTACTCATAGACCTGAGCCATTTACCATTGCTCAAGGAAAAACCTTCAGAAACAATCCCGCGTTTAAAGGATTTTCTTACACACATTCATATTGGAAACTGTCTGCTATCCGATAGAAATTCTCCTGTCTATGGAGATTATCATCCAAGGTTTGGATACCCCGGGAGTGAAAATGATGTTGCCGAGTTAACTGAGTTTCTTCAGGTGCTGGTTAATACAGGTTTTTTCAATAAAAAGACAAGACCCATAGTGAGTTTTGAGATTAAACCTGCACCAGGAGAACATTCAGAAATCATCATCGCGAATGCAAAAAGAACATTGAACAGGGCATGGCTTGGTGTTAAGTGAAAAAAGGAGAAACACTGTGTCAGAGAAAATGAAGGTTTTTGTTACAAGAATGTTGCCAGGACCAGCAATTGAAATTCTTAAAAAACATTGTGATGTTGAGGTCAATCTTGAAGACAGGGTTCTTTCCCACGAAGAACTTGCTGAAAAGGTCAGGGGGAAAAACGGGGTCATATGTCTTTTAACTGATATCATTGATGATGAAATTTTCCAGGCAGCAGGTTCCCAGTGTAAAATTTTTGCAAACTATGCAGTTGGCTATAACAATATTGATGTTCAGTCAGCCACAAGAAGGAAGATTGTGATTACCAATACTCCTGGTATTCTGACTGATGCAACAGCAGATCTTGCGTGGGCTCTTCTTTTTTCAGTTGCGAGAAGGATTGTTGAGGCAGACAGATTTACAAGGGAAGGAAAATTTAAGGGATGGTCTCCTGAACTTTTTCTGGGACAGGAGATAACAGGTAAAACCATTGGAGTCATAGGTGCAGGAAGAATAGGAGTAAACTTTGCAAGAAAAGCAAAATGTTTTTCAATGACAATCCTTTACCATGACGTAAAGAGAAATTATGAACTCGAACATGATACTGGTGCAAAATTTGTTGATATGGAAACATTGTTAAAAGAGTCTGATTTTATTTCAATTCATGTACCCCTTCTTCCTGAGACAAGGCATTTGATTGGATACAGAGAGTTTTCACTTATGAAGCCGAATGCGATTGTAATCAATACATCAAGAGGTCCTGTCGTTGATGAGAAAGCACTTGTAGATGCATTAAAAAATAAAAAAATTTGGGGTGCTGGTCTTGATGTTTATGAAAATGAACCAGAAATTGAACCAGATCTTCTGAAATTTCCTAATGTTGTTTTGCTTCCACATATCGCCAGTGCAACATTTGAGACAAGGTCAAAAATGGCATTGATGGCTGTGGAAAACATTCTTGCCTTTTTCAGTGGGAAAATTCCTCCAAATATTGTTAATCCCGAGGTTCTTGCTCAGGAGAAATAAATGAAAATCCTTAAGCAGGGTTATATTTTAGATACGAGGACATTAAATGGTTTGAGAAAGGCTTGTACATTTACCAGTTTGATGAAACATTCATCAGGAAAAATTTTTTCATCCTTTCGGCTCGGGAGTAAAAAAGATTCTCCAGATGGAAATGGTGTTATTGCTGAGTTTGTTGAAAACTCTGACTGGAAAATAATTTTTTTAGATTTTAGAAATGAATTTGATGGTATTTCAGGCGAAATTAAGGTAGTTGAACTTTTTGAAAGGATGGATGGAAATCTTTCTGCACTTCTTACATGGTTTGACTACTCAAAGGGAAACAAATTATATAATGCTTCAACTGATACAATTCTGCCGTCAAAAATTTTGCTTGCTGACTCTTTTGATATGGGAAATACATGGCTAAATTACAGGGTTGTTGACACAAAAAATTTGCAGGGACCGACACTGACAGGCCCTGTAGTAAAAATACCATCAGGTTTTCTTGCATTCTTTGAAAAATATGGGACAGAAGACAACAGTAAAATTTCCACACATTCTGCATGTGCAATGTACAGCAAGGATGGAATTAATTTTGAAAAAATCATTACAGTTGCAAGACATCCAATGGATGAAATTTACTACTGGGACCAGAGGAGTTGTTATGACCCTGTAAATCAAAGGATTATCACGATGTTCTGGACATACGACAGAAAATCTGAAAAGGACATTGATATTCATATTGCTTATGGAAATTTGGAAACACTTTCATGGACAAAACCACGTCCCACAGGGATAAAGGGGCAAATTGCTGCACCTGTTTGTCTGGGGGACGGAAGGATCCTGTGTTTTTATGTTCACAGACACTATCCTGGTTCAATGCGGATTATAATGTCTGAAGACGGTGGGCAGACATGGGATGTTGACAGCGAAATTATTGTTTATCACAATACTGCTGAAACCACAGAAAAAAGCATAAATTATGCTGAATACTGGGAAGAAATGAACAGGTGGAATTTTGGACATCCATGCGGGATTGTGCTGGAGAAAAACATTGTTCTTGTCGCCTATTATGCAGGCGAAGATGTGAATTGTTTGAGTGCACGTTGGGCTTTGATATCCGTTTAGGTCGGGTCAAAAATTTTCCCTGGATTAAGAATGAAAAACGGATCAAAAGTTTTTTTAATTGCTTTCAGAAGTTCAACATAATCTGCGCCAAGGCACATTTCAAGATATTCCTTTTTTACAAGTCCTATGCCATGTTCTCCTGAAATCTTTCCACCCCTGTGAATTGCATCAGCAATGATGTCTTTTCTGATTTCTTTAAATGTATCTTTCCAGTTATTGACTAAACTACCGTCAGGCGTGATTTTCATAATGTGAGTATGAAGATTTCCATCACCTGCATGCCCATACGTTGGTAACCATACATTGTATTTTTTTGAAATTTCTTCAACAAATAAGATATGCTCAACCATTTTTCCTGGTGGCAATGAGACGTCAAGAATTTCAACTGTAACTGGTTTCAGTGCCTCATAAACCATGCTCCTTACATGTAAAATTTCTTCCTGTTTCTCCATTAACTGGGCGATAAAAACATCAATGGCTCCTTTTTCAAGACATTTTTCAGCAACAATTTCACAGTGTTTTTCTATCTCCTGTTTCATCCCCTCAAGAATAATCATCAGGAAAATTTCTCCTGGTAAGGATGGCCAGTTTTTTCCACAGTGTTGTTCTGCAATTGATACAATTTTTCTACTGATGAATTCAATGGCAAGTGGCTTGATTGAGGATTTGAGAATCAATGGGACTGTGTTGAGTGCATCAACTATGTTTAAAAAGGGCACAAGAAGCGTTATGAAACTATCAGGCTCTGGCAGTACACTAAATGTTGCCTGTGTGATGATGCCAAGTGTTCCCTCAGAACCAGTAAAAAGATTGACAAGACTGTAACCCGTGCTATCTTTGATAATTTTTCCGCCTGCCTTGATGATTTTACCGCTGGCAAGCACAATTTCAATTCCTCTGACGAAGTTTCTTATGGTTCCATATTTTACTGCTCTTGCACCACCTGCATTTGTGCTGATAATCCCGCCAATTGTTGCACTTTCTTCACCAGGATGAGGTGGGAAAAACAATTTTTTCTTTTTTATTTCTGAATAGAATTCCTTTAGTGTTACCCCTGCCTCAAGGGTGACCATGAGATTTTCCTCATCAATTTCAACAATATTTTTCATTTTTTCAGTGCTGAGCACAATGCCTCCATATGCAGGGACACATCCACCACACAGTCCTGTTCCTCCACCTCTTGTTGTTACCGGTATCTTTTCTTTTGATGCGATTTTCATTATTTCTGAAATTTTAATGCTGCTGGTAGGCGTTATTACGATTTCAGGTTCATGCTGGATATCTGTTAGAGAAAATTCATCATGGCTGTAGTCAACGAGTTTTTCTTTTTCTTCAATAATATTTTCCTTTCCGATGATATTTTCAATTTCTTTGATAATTGATGCATTCAATTTTCCAAACATTTTTTACCCTTGTTTGCATTGATAAAAAAATTTAAATTTTTCCTTTTCCATTGTTCTGCTTTTTCAAGATCAGGATAAATTTTCTCCATTTCTTTGAATTTTTTTGAGTGCCCGGTGGATTTTTTGCCTTTACTTGAAAGATGCATATACGCATGAAGCATTTCGTGAAAAACAATGTACTCAATAAAATATTCTGGCACAAAGTCCTGGTCAAGTGACCTGTTGATTCTGATAATGTTTAATTGAGGGCTGTAATTGCCAAAAACGATTGAGGAAGTTCTTTCTTTTTTACACCTTTTCCCAAATGTAATCTTACTGGTGATAAGATTGTTAAAATACTGTTGATTGAGGCGGGCGAAAATTTCTTTTAAATTAAAAAATTTTCCAGACACAACAAAATTTTTTTCTTTTAAAGTTTCTCGCATTGTTTTGTGTGCATATTCAATTAAATGACGTCTTGCAATTTTTTTGTTCTTTCCTGTTAAAAAATCACTGATGATACTGAGTGTTTCCTCTGGTGCATCAAGAAAAATTTTATTCAGTACTATTGTGATTGCATCGCTTTTTTGCTTTTTCTGAATTAGAATTTTTCTGCTTCTGATGACACTCATTTCAATATGTTTGCCTAATTTTTGTTCAAGATATCTTCTAATTTTTTCTATCATTGTTCTACAAGGAAAGGATTGCTCAGCACTGCATAAAGGGGTTCAGGATAACCGATATTGAATATTGCTTCAGCTTTTACAACGTCAAGTCCTCCATCGTTTGCAATAAATTCCTGTTCAATATAGCCAGATAGACACCTGACAATAACAAATGAATGGTAGTTGATTTCAAGCTCCTTACTAAATTTACATTCAATGTTTGCAACGAATTCTTTTATCAAGGGAACTGAGACGTTTTTTGCTTTTTCTGGGTGAAGTCCTGCAAGTTCCAGTTCGCTTTTTGATGGTGGGATATCCCTTCCACATATTTCTGCTGCGTAGGCATATTTCTTTGAAACCACATTGATTACAAGTTCACCAGTTCTCTTTATATTTCTGTAAGTATGAGAATATTTTCCAATGGCAATACCAATTTCATTTCCAGAAACATTGGTATATGCACCAAAGGTTCCAGCATTAACAATACCATCAGGGTGAAGTGTTGTAATAATGATAATTGGTCTTGCCCTGACAAGATTTGTAAGATTTGACTCAATATATTTTTTTGCCATGGTAATACCTCCTGTTTCTATTTTTTGCTGATTTCTTTCATTCTTTTCATAAAGTATCTAAAATTTTCAAAAGAGATGTCAGGTGGAGCACTGTGGTCCATACCACAGATATATCCACCTTCTTCTATAAGTTTTTCCAATCTTTTTGTTTCTTCGTCTATCGCATGCTTTCCTTTTGCAATGATTCTTTTATCAAATCCACCCCACATTCTCAATGATTTTCCATATTTTTTCCTCAGTGCCACTACATCCATTCCTGCCTGAACTTCAAATGGATATATAATGTCAATACCTGCATCAAGCCATATGGGAATTAATGGATCAACATTTCCATCGCTATCAAGAGCAACAAATGAAACCTTTTTTTTATATGTTTTCAGGAAGTCGACAAGTTTTCTGTATCTTGGAAACATCATTGATTTTACAATCATTGGAGAAATCAGTGGTCCTGAATGATACGCCATATCTTCCCACAAAATGAAAATATCAACATGAACAATTTCAAGAACCTGTTTCATCGTTTCAATGATATGGTAAAGAAATGAATCCATCATTTCTTCAACAAATCCCGCATCGTCATAGAACAGCATACACAATTTTTCAACTCCTACGAGATTCCTCAAAGGTCCAAAAAATCCTGCCCATCTATCAGCAGTGATAAAAAATGGGCAATTACTCTGTTCTGCTTCAATGAGTTTTTGTTTCCAGTTACTACCGATTCTCAAAGAAGCATCTGATTTCATTTTCTCGTTCCAGAATTTCCTGAATTCCTGTATAGTTTCAACAGGGAATTTCAAAAATTGTGGCATTGAGCTTTTTTCTTTACCTATCAATTCTTTCATCATCACGCCATGTTCATCAATGAAAATTCTATGATGACCATTTTCAAATATGAGTTTTTTTTCAAATGGTGGAAACGGGTCAAAAATATGTTGAACCTGAACAAGTTTATCCGCACCAAAATCATCAATACCATCATATCCTTCTTTTTTCCATCTTTCCAGTGTTTCAGGCCATGGTCCGAATAAATCCCAGAATGGATGCCGTGTTCTGTACTGATAATTCATTGAGGCATAAAAGCATTCTCTATCAGTCATGTTTTTCTCCTTCACTGGATTTTTTACCGACAGGCATAAGATAAAGCACATCCTGATTAATTTTCATAATGTCTTTAACAAGTTTATCATCAAATGCACCAATTGCAACTGTGCCAAGTCCGATTGATTCTGCCTGAAGATAGATATTTTGACTAACATGTCCTGCCTCCATGTATACATATCGTATACCTCTTTCTCCGTATCTACCTGTTGTTCGTGAAAATTCTGCAGCAATGACAATTGTTGCAGGTGCTTTTTCAATACTCTTTTGTTTTAAAGCGGCAAGCGAAAGCATTTTTCTTATGTCTCCGGATGCTTTTTGAACCAGGCTATGTGAGGAAACAATATAATGATATAATCCTGGTTTTAAACCTTCAACATTGCCTGCTACAAGGTATATTTCAACAGGATACGTTGCTCCTGCTGAAGGAGATGTTCTGCCACCCCACGGTGCTGTAATTCCCTGTGCCGCAAACATCAATTGTGATATTTGATTTAATAACAGTGCATCATCCTTATACAACCTTATTGACCTTCTTTTTAATAAGACCTCTTCAAATGTTTTCTTTCCTTTCAACTCAGGTTCAGGTAATTTTATTGTTTTCTCTATTGTTTGCGAGAAAACTGGTAAACAGAAGAAAATAGCTACCACCGGAAAAAATAATTGTTTACTGACCATCACAAACCCTTTTGAATTAAATTATAACACTTTTTGCAATTTTTCTCGCAAGAATATGTGCCCTCCTGATGGGTTCAGGAATTCTGTAACATGTTGTACATGATAATACAATCTTTATTGAATTTTCTAAATCAATAAGATTTCCTGGAGACACGACAACAGGTTTTGTGTCATGCTTTGTCCTTAACACTGCTCCAGTAATTTCATTGTTCTGCTTGAGAAATGTAAAACTACCTTTTTTGTTTTCAGGGATAACAAAATCGCCGTTAATAACTGATTTTGCTACACCTATAGAAGTTTTATTCAGTAGTATTCCAGCATGTGTTGCAAGTCCGAGTTTTCGTGGGTGAGCAGTTCCATGCCCATCAAAAAGATATACATCAATATTGTTTTTTACTTTTTTAAGTGTCTCCAGTATAATCGGAAGTTCCTTGAAAGCAAGTAATCCTCTGACATACGGAAAAAATACTGGAAGGACGCAGGTATGCTCACTTAAAATCTCAAGTTCAGGATAATGAAAAACAATGACAGCACACACAGCAATATTTCCTTTATATGCAATGTCTATTCCAGCGATTGTGTCGAGTTTTTGGTTTTTCCACCTGAGAGAAATTTTTGATTTTAATTCTTCCTGTATCCTGATGGCTTCTTTTATTGATACATCCCAGGGATGAATATTTTTGTGTTCCATATGTTTAAATTTTTCCAACCAATGATATTATAAGCAAAAAATCACAAAAGTAGAAACCATGAAAAATTGTCTTCCTTTTATACAGAATGTTCCTGAATCAAAAATACAAACTGAATTCAGGAAATAGATAAATTTGACGACCTGTTGCAAAAACAACAAAATTTACTTTGTGATATCAAGATAATACTTAACTTTTTCGGGCAGGAGTTTTCTTATCGGAAGGTTGTATGGACATCTTTGTTCGCACCTTCCACATTTTTTGCATTTTTCTACTGATTTCAATACACTTTCCGAAACAGTTCTTCTTAAATTTGCTTGATAGGCAAGGGTTTCCAGCATCATGATGGTTCTGACAGGAATTCCTTCAGGACAGGGTTCAGGAAATATACAGTGACCGCAATATCTGCAGAAAACTTTTCCAAGTTTCCTTTTGATTTCATTGTAAAATAAGATATCGTTTTCTCTGATTTTGATGTCCTTAAGAACACTGATATTCTGCTCTACTTCGTTGATGCTTGCCATGCCAATCAATGCAGTACTAACTGGTTTATTTAAAACATATTTGATCGCTGAATCATATTTTCTAATGTTCCCACCAGCCATTGGCTTCATTGCAATAATACCAGAGTGGTTTTCTTTCGTAAGAGAAAAAATTTTTGAATCAATTTCGTCTATACAATTTAATGGAAACATCAGAACCTGAAACTTCTTAATTTTTATGATTTTTTCATACAACGATGGGTTATGCGTTGCTATTCCTAAAAATCTGAACTTACTCCTTTTTGATCTTTCAAGAATTTCTGCATCTTCAATTGCTTTTTCTAACTGGTCATTGCTATCAATCATACTCAGAAGGAAAATATCAAAGTAATCAAGATTGAAGAATTCAAGGTACTGGTCAATCGTTTTTGAATTTCCACGTGTAGAGATGATAATTTTATCCCTGTTTCTTTTCAAAGCACCTTTTATTTTTTCCTGGGTTCCTGCATAAATGTCTATATAATTGATGCCGTATTCAACAGAAAAATCAATCAATTTCTCACTTGATTCTCTGTCGAGCCATGTAAATGCAACTCCGCCAAGAGAAATTGCACTCACCTTGATACCTGTATTACCTAATTCCCTGGTTTCCATTTTCTCAAATTTTCACCCTAATTTGTTCCTTTAAGTATAGCAAATTTTCGTTCAGAAACAAAGTGCTTTTTCTCATCAGGTGTCGGCGAATTTTTTCAACAATTCTCATCTATTTCCTTAAAAAAATTGTTAAAAGAACTGTCAGCAAAATACTGATGAGAATTGAACTGGCAAGTGGAAAATAAAAATGGAAGTTTCCTCTGTGATATTCGAAATCACCTGGTAATCTTCCCAGTATCTTAGCGTTGACCAGCAATCCTGCGATAATAAGCACAATTCCCATCAGTATAAGAAATCTTCCTGTCATATTCGTCCTCTTTTTTAAACTGGCGCGCCTGGCGCGATTTGAACGCGCGACCTCTGGATTCGAAGTCCATCGCTCTATCCAGCTGAGCTACAGGCGCCAATATATTATACCCCAGGAAAAACCAGATTGTTATTAAGGTTCTGTAACTTTTCCCGCAAAAAGGATGATGCTGGAATTTTCTTCAATGATGAAGAATAAAAATGGGTGGTCTGCCCTGAAAATTTTCTTTGTTTCAGGTCTGACTGCAGTGACGTTCATAACAATACCAGTTACAGCTGCGGCTTCTGTGCCTTCTTCGTTCACGTCAACATATGTTTTCTGAATTGCTTTTGAAATAAAAAGGTCCTTGTTTCCTGTGATTTTTGAAAAGTCAGCCAGTGGAGTAAAAGCAGTTGTTATTCCAAGATTTTTCAGTGGAGGTATTAAATCATATGTTGATTCAATTTTGAATTTCGGAACAAAGATATCAACCTTCTGTAAGTTTAAATTTTTCTGCAACCTTGTGAAATATCTAAAATCCAGTTGATTTTTTTCAACTTCATTTTCCTTTGGCAGGACAATAATCATTGAGAGATTTTTACATGCGTAGGGAATTTTAATTACCTGAAAATTTTCATCCTCAGTATAGGGAAATTCCTTGTTAAGAAGTTGCATCATCTTTACCTTTATTGTTTTATTTTTGTTAACCTTGAAATCATCTTCTACTGTTGCTTTCTTATCAAACTGAAATTGCCAGATACCCTTGAAATAGACAGCATTTGTGAGAATAATCCTTGTCATCTGATTAATATCGCTAATATTCAGGAGGTTTTTTATTTTATCGTTTGTCTTTTTTTCTGCCCACTGGTTTATTTTTTTTACTGCCTGTTCGGGTTGTGTTATGAAATCGAGATTATAGGATTCGCCGTTATAGTAATGAGTCAGGGTTGTGATATATGAGTCAAGCAATTGAAAATTTTTTTGCAACCAGAATGCATTTGCAATTGACAGATTACAATTTTCGTCTTTCTTATTTAACAGTGTGCTCAATACCTGAAATGAATTGTGTCTTGTTTCCTCATCAGGAAAACAAAATACTGATTTTATTTCCTTTGCTGTTTTTCCGTCTGCACCTTCATAAGCCATGCCAAATGCAGAAATAATACTTACAGGAGAAAAAAATAAATTTTGTTTGTGATTCAATTGAGAGTAAAAATCAAAGGTGAATTTATTGTTCGCTTCAGCAATTGAAAAATATTCCTTCATTGGTTTTTCCTCGCAGTGTAAAAAGCAACATAAAAATGGTAAAACAATCGTAATGATAATTTTTTTCATATTGCCTCCCTTTATAAATTAGACAGGAAAAGGGCAAAAAAGTTCACGATTGGTGTTCGTTCAGAATTTCCTTCAATATCTCAACATTTTCTTTGACCTGGTCCTTATACTTCTGGAAGACACCAATAAGAACAAAATCGTCCTTTTTAATGTTTTCAATGGCAAATCTTAAGGCATTTTTTGTTTGATCTCTGTTTTTACACAATCTTCCTGCGCCCAATATCTTGTATGCAATGCAGGGTTTTTTTACTTTTTTTATTACCTCACACATTTTCTCAGGGTCAGAGAAATCAAAAATTTCTCCTTCTGAGCCCTTTATTGCTGTTAATCCTTTTTTTCCCCTTCCAGTAAGATTGAAGAAGCAACATAGATAAAAGTCAATATCCCAGTTTTCTTCTTCTGCCATGGCAATAAACTCAGGTTGATGTGAAGCAATACCACAGGCATAGCCAGTATCCCTCATCATTTTAATATGTTCAAGCACAATGTGTTTCTTTCCTTCCATTAAAAGATTATCAATATGCCCGCCATGATGATAAATAAATGAGGGTTTAAATTTTGAGGATGTTATCAGCGATAAATTTGCCTGGAAACTAATGTATTCTGGTGCTGTCTGAGCAAGCCAGTGAAAATTTTTTGCCCTTCCTTCATTGTAATATTCTCTAAGTAATCTTACCATATGCCTGTCAGCCCGACAGCAGAATGCATTTATACCTGAATTTTGAGCGTTGTCCCACGTTTTTTTAATCTCTTCTGCTGAATAAAAATCCATCATTTCTGAATCAAGTTCTGGTGTCTGATGAGAAAATCCACTGAAGGGATTTGAGCCGAGAATTAATTTTGAAATCTTATGCCCGAAAAAATCAATTTCTGGAATTTTCATTTAACTACTCCCATTTAATCTTTACCTGTTTTTTTAATCTGGCACTTTCAATCGCACCAAAAACCATTGCAAGACTTTTGATGTTGTCAGATGCCACTGTCATTGGTTTGTTGTCTGTTTTTATGCAATGAATGAATTCTCGAATTAACCCATAATGTCCTTCTGAATTTTCTTTTCTTTCAGGGAAACTTATTTTTAATTGTCTTGTTTTTCTAATGAAACCTGTTCTTCCAGTAACCTTTTGTGCCTCAAATTTTTCCATCCCATTCCAGATTGCAGAACCTTTTTCTCCAATAAATCTCCAGTTTCCTGCCCATGTGGTATTAATTCCTTCAGAACACCATGAACCAAGGTATGTATAAACTATTCCACCTGTCATTTCAAAAATTGCATGTGCTGATGCGCCATGAGTGTACCATGAACCATGAGGATTCCACTCATGGCAATAAACAGAAACAGGGTCACTACCTGTAAGAAATCTTGCCATATCAAATGTGTGAATAGCCATGTCAACAAGCAAAACATGTTCCATTTGATCTCTGAATCCACCAAAATGTGCACCGATATAAAATTCACTATTAACTGTTGTCAGGTTTCCGATCTTTTTTGCTGAAAGAAACTTCTGAACTCCGCGGATGTAATTATAGTATCGCCTGTTTTGAATGACCGCAAGGATTTTACTCCTTTTTTCTGCTTCTTCAACCATTTCTTTTGCTCGTTTCATGCTATCTGCAAGTGGTTTTTCTACAAGAACATGACACCCATATTTCAATGCAAACATTGTTGTTTCATAATGTGCCTCAGGGGTTGTACAGTTGAAAATTGCATCAGGTTTAATTTTCTTAATCGCTTCTCTGTATTCAGTCCCTATAAAAACATTTTTTAATTTGAATTCATTTGCTTTTTCCTCTGCAGCATTTCTTCTGATATCGACAAGACCTGCAATTTCTATATCCTTTTCCTTCAGGGCAGGTATTAACCATGCCCTGCTGATTCCTCCACAACCAATCACCACTACCTTAATCTTTGAGTTTCCCATTTTTCCCTCCATTATTTTTCAATCACAGTAAGACCATCTGCTTCAGCAATTCCCCTTGGAATCAAGAGTGCTGAAGGTGATTTTGCCCAGTACTGGGGTATAGAATAAAAAAATGGAAATGCAAAGCCATTGCCTTCTATCCTTGCAATGGTTCTGTCCTCACCCGGGTTAAGCTGGATTGTATATGTTCCCTGTTTACTGATATCAATTTTTCGGATTTTTGAAGGATCATCAGGGAAAATGCCAGTGTACAGTGTGAGTATCTTGTATTTATAGGTGTCATAAACCTCAAAATCAAGGGTTTTTGTTCCCTTTGGTATATAAAAATACACAGGTTGTTGAGTAAGCCCATCCTGATTCAAAAAATATGTATGAGGTTGATACCGGGTATATTTACCTGTTTGAATATCAAAGGTACAAGATGTAAGACAGGCAAGATTTCCACCATAGCCAACACTAAATCTGTATGACCCTGTATAGGGTGCTTTTATTGAAACATCAACAATTTGAATTTTTCCTCCGTCATACAAAACTGCTTCTTTTGATGGTTGTTTGGTCATTGTTTCATCAACAATTGATACCCATTTCTTATTTTTCTTGTCCCAGTATTCAACACCATAAGAAACATCCTTTTGTCTGTAATAACCGTCATCGGGATTGTATGGCCAGAAAAGTTTAAAACCAATAGCATCACCAGGATTCATTGCAACAGTCAAAAATTTTACTGGTTTCATATACCCACTGTTATAGAGAAAAGGAACATCAACCGGTGTTGTTGAATAATAATTACAGGGGCTTTTGAATTCCTCCTGGAATTCTTTTACTGATACAAGATCATTGAGGTCAATTTCTGATGCTTTTTTCCCATTTGATAGGAATGTATCTCTGAAATAGGTTACTGGAACATATTTCCAGAATTCAAGTACTTTATTCCACCATATTTGTGTTTCCTGATGTGTATAATGGGCTGGACCTTTTGAATATTCTCCTGCTGCCTTTCTAACATCATAAAGATTAAATACCCTGCGGACAACAGCGTGCATCGCAACCATGTATGACATTTGCCCCTTCCATACGAATTCCTGCATTTGGGGCGAATCTGGTTTTGCATTTCCGCTTTCTTCAAGATAATGGTAGTACCAGTATTGTTTAAC
Organism: Candidatus Omnitrophota bacterium; assembly: GCA_023818965.1. Taxonomy (GTDB): domain Bacteria; phylum Ratteibacteria; class UBA8468; order B48-G9; family DTJG01; genus DTJG01. The sequence continues at coordinate 105,722 of JAMWCD010000005.1, forward strand.
ATCATCAATTCTTTTTTGAGCCATTGGTTCTTTTTCTGCATTTATTTTTTTGGCAGCCTCATCAATGAACCTGATGGCTTTTGCCCAGGAATTTGGTCCATTTACTGGAAGATTATCAACAAGCATGAAGTCATAATATTGCTTCATTTCTTTCCATGCACTTCCAAATGCTTTTTGAAACCAGTTATCACGAATTTTTTCAAGTTCATTTATGCTCATCTGTGGATTCCACAATATTTTCGTCATCAGATAATACGCAAGCCCATATTTGCCAAAATTAAAATCTGTTTCGCAGGAAAGTGCTTTGATTCCTGCCTGGTATGTATTCTTAAGGTCTTCAAGAATACTTTTTGGTAATGCACTCCATCCAGCAGGTATGCCTGCTGTACCAGGATCAGCATAGTAAGCCAGACTGATGATTCTATAATCACCTGATGGTTCTCCTGGAAGCATGATTTGAAATGCTTTTGCCATATCAATTTGTGATTTAAAATTCTTCCATTTATCCCATCCACGATGTTTTGGGTAGCTTGCAATCATTACACGAATTCTTGGGTCAAGATTAAAATCAGGTGGCACGTCATGGTAATTATAACTGTACCCACTGCATCTGACCATTTGCTTTTTTGGTTTACCTGTTTGTGTAACTCTTTTTTCTGGTGGAAGGGAATCTATCCACCTGTCATATTCGTGAAGTAACCAGTTTGCGAAACCAAAAACTGTGTCTGATGCTGAGGATGGGTCCCATATTTCCACAGGTTGATTTAAGCCATTATAATTATGCAATACATATGGCTTACCAAATTCAATTCCTTCTTTTTTGCAGTATTCAGGATACCAGTTTTTATATCTTAAGTATTTATCAAGTACAGCATATCCGCCTCCATCTTCTGGTTCATATCCAAAAATAAAAACGTCATCAGGATTTTTTTCAAAATGTTGTTCGGATTGTTTTTTCATATTTTCAAATATAATTTGTCTAACAAATTCAACTGAGAGATCAAGATTTGCATCAATCTGACTGAGATCCTGCTGCACCCATGTTTTACCGTTTGAAATATAAACTTTTTTAGCTTCAGGTGTTCCATCAGCGTCAATATTGATCCAGAGTACACCTTGATTTTCAGTACCTGCAGCAGGCCTTTCAGATGAAAGTCCGAGTTTAATCTCAGGAACAAGAAATCCTTCTGTTTTCTTTGTTTTTCTGATTTCCTCTATCACATCCTTGTGATATGCCTGCAGTGCATGCCCTGGAAAACCAGGCATTGAAGAGCCATAAATTTTTGTCCCGATAGCCCATCTGTACCAGCTGATATCAACAGTTTCATCATCAGGGTGGGGTGGTTTTTCGCCAAAAATTGTGCCCACACCATAACTCTGTCCACTTGTTGGCCATAATGCTCTTATATAAAACCCTGGTCGTCCTGACTTTGTGACATTAAAGGTTAGCGCTTTTGTTCTATAATCAGGGACATAAATCCAGTTTGGTCCCATCCCGAGTATTTCATATCCAGTTGACTCCATTAAATCAACAGCACCTACAATAATTCCTTCAGGTCTATTTGCAATAATAAGAACCCTTTTGTCTTCTGATTTTATAAAATACGCTTCCCTGTCATTGTAAGAGTCAGCCCCATTATTTTGAAGCGCCTTTTTTACTTCAGGATTATTTTTAATCTGGTCAGGTGCATTACTAACGATAAGAAGAACAATTCCTTTTGAGATATCATTGCTACATTGTATCTGAACTTTTTTCCCTGTCATTTTTTCTATTGCTTCCTGAATAAAGGTCGCTGCACGTCTCATTGTTGCTGGTGGTGAAGTATCATACCATGCGAGAGGTTTTGAAAAATCAATAAAATAACCCGACTTTGTTTCGCTATCGTACTGAATAACAATCGATGGTATTTCCTGTATTGATTGTGATGGAGAAATCATTGTGTAGCAAGATGTTTTAACAAGCAATGGCTGGAGTATCATCAAATTCAGAAACATTATAATTTTCCTCATATTTTCAGCTCCTTGTATTATGAATTTATTCCTATTCTAACTGAATTTACTCTATTTTCAAAGTCTTAGAACATTCAACTGGAATTATATCCTTTTCTGCAATTTTCTTTCAAGCCATCTCCATGCATATCTATCAAATTCTGCTGACCAGTCATGTCCGAGTCCAGGCAGAAAAATGATTTTTTTGTCTTTTGTTCCAAGCAACTTAAAAACTGAATGCACACGGGATGGAGGAGAAACAGTATCTCTCAATCCTGCATTCATTAAAACCGGGCACCTGACATCCGGGGCAAAGTTCATCGGGTCAAAGTAGGAGATAAATTTATTTTCTATAGTTCCACTGTATTCAGGAAGGAATGCATTTGTACCATCAGAACCTTTCAGGTTTGATTTCTCTGCCCATTTTTGATACATAAAGTTAGCACCCCAGAGAATCGCAGGAACAATTGCTTTTATCCTGGTGTCAAGCGAAGCACTAATAATGGATAAGCGACCACCCTGACTTCCCCCGACAGCAACAATTTTATTACTATCCACATCTTTTCTTGAAACAAGATAATTTACTGCCTGAAGACAATTCAAATACATGGTGTAAAATTCCGATGTTTCTGGTTTATTATAATCAATACTTATTTTCTCCCAGAGAGGTTTTTCATATTTATTCTGGTCTACTTCCTGATTATGTACCTGAATGTCAATAGCGACATAGCCATGTCTTGCATGTTCAGCAGGTATTGGTTCAGGTCTATAACCCGCACCAGGAAAGACAAGCATTCCAGGAAATGGTCCTTTTCCGAAAGGTTTTGCAAGCCATCCATAAACCCTTAATCTGTTTATGGAAGAAAAACTGACCTTGTAAACCTCAATTTTATCGTACCTTATACCTGGGTCATATCTCGGCGGCAGGCATGCACTTTTAACATTGTACTGGTCTATTTCATTATTCGTCATTTCCTGGATAAAAATTTCTTCTGGTTGCAATGGGACAGTACTTATCGATTTTTTTGCATTATTCCAGAATTTTTCAAAATTATCGGGTTTTGTCAGACAGTACCAGATTTTTCCAATTTCATATCCAAAGGTACAGATATCAGTAACCATTTGTTTTTCGCCCACATCGATGTAAACCTTTAAATCGTAAAATCCTGGTTTTAATTTTTCTGCCGGTATATTGATGATAAAAATATTTCCAGGAATTGGCTTTCCTTTTCCTGATAAAAATGGTGTTGTAAAAAGATTTTTTGAAATCGTCCAGTTAAGTGAAACAGAACAATACCCTGATTTGCAGAAAATTGTGATTTTTTTACTTTTTTTGAAAATCAGATTATCTGCTTCTTTTGAATAGAAAGTTATAAACGACCTTACAGGAAGAGATACTTCTTTACTCCATGGTTTATTAAGATTTGCTTCCATTAAGTGTTTCCATAGTACTTAAATTAAAGGACTAATTTTTTTCAAGCCATGACGCAAGGTCTTCAAATTCTTTTTTGTTTTTCACTGCAATACCGTCATAAATTACTTTAACAGGGTCAAGTTCTCTATGAAGTTGTTTTACAATATCAGGGGTCAGTCGTATCTTTGAGTTTCCAAAAACATGAACAGATTTTCCTGCCTTCTGTGCTTTTTTCAAAACATCAAGCCATTGAAAATTTGGTTTTTGACCATCTCCTGGCTGCCATTGCAAAATCCCAAGTTTTCTTATTGAAAGGATATCATCAAGATGTTTCAAAGCACCTGGTCCATCAAGGTGGAAATAACTGTGGTCATAATATTCAATTTCTTCTTCAATTGCAGGTAATACAAACCTTCTGAACATTTCAGGACTCATCATGCATATAAAATCCGCCTGAACAACACCAAATTTTTTTTCGCTGTAAATTCCATAGTGTGTTGTGCCAAGTCCTTCATTGTGAACGCCTGCTTTGTAAATTTCATCACAAATCAATGGAAAGTCATTTCTTAAACAATTCATTGCTTTTTCAATTGTTTCAGGCCTGTCGTACAGGTCCATACACAATTTTTCAGCACCCCTTAACGCAAGAAGTGTATCAATATTTGAGTGTTTGTCAATGTCTGCAACAAGATATTTACCTTTTGCATCTTTTGATATGAATTTTGTATATTCAAGCAATCGCTGGAATGTCTCATTCTGTGGATTAAACTTCAATGGTAAAAATTTTTCCCATTCATCTATGCTTGGTTCAACCCAGTTAGTGTGTTTTGAGTTTTCAGAAAATCTCAGTTTTGCACCATAAAATGCAGCAAACTGGTCGGGCCCAAAATCAGGAGTATGAGAAGGTACTCCTTCTCCGAGGAAATCAACACATTCTGCCCAGTTATTGAAAATTTCAATCTGCTGCTTCCACATTCCATTATAAGCCCTGTAATATCTCAAAGAAAAAACTTCACCGAATTCTTTTCTCACTCCTTCTTTTATACATGCACCCATGATTATTGGTCTTTTGTAAAGTTCATTGTTCCAGAAATGACGCCATCTTTTTTTTACTTCCTCAAAATCAGGTTTGTATTTCAATTGTTCCATAGTTTTACTCCTTTGTTGACTAACTAATTTATCATAAAGTAAGATATGGTCAAGTTTTGACCGCAAAAAATAAATGGGTTAGAATTAAAAAACAAAGGGGGGAATGTATGAAAGACGGACTTGATGTGTATGACATTTATTCCAGAATAAGGAAGGAAAAACCAGTTGTTCACCATATTACCAACTGGGTAACAATTTATGATTGTGCCAATGTTGTTAAAGCCATTGGTGGTTCACCTATTATGGCACACGCAGTTGAAGAAGTTGAGGACATTGTTTCCATTGCTTCCTGTCTTGTTTTGAATATTGGTACATTGACTGTTGATGTTGTTGAAACTATGAAGATTGCAGCAAAAATGGCAAATTTAAGAAAAATTCCAGTGGTTCTTGATATCTGTGGTGTTGGTGCATCACGGCTTCGCAACAGAAAAGCATATGAAATCAGTGAGATTTCATACATTGATATTATCAAGGGAAATGCTTCAGAAGTTGCAAGTTTTGCAGGAGAAAACGTTTTCACCAAAGGTGTTGATTCAACAGAAGTAAATCTTGACCTTGTCGAAATTGCTTCGTCCCTTGCAAAAAGAAAACATAACACAGTAGTTATTACAGGAAAAAATGATATTGTTTCTGATGGGAACAATACTTTTATTGTAAAAAACGGGCACCAACTTCTTACACATGTTGTTGGCACAGGATGTATGGCTACATCAGTAATTGGTGCGTTTGCTGCTGTCGAAAAAAATCGCTCAATCGCATCAGTTGCAGCACTTGCATGTTTTGGAATTGCATCTGAAATTGCAGCAGAAGAGGTATCTGGACCAGCGGAATTTAAGACCAGATTTTTTGATGCACTGTATAATCTCGACCGCAACTTAATCAATCAGAAGATTAAAGTGGAGACATTGTGATGAAAAAGTGTGATCTGATCAAGGGATATTATTTTATAACTGATTCAAATTTAACAAAAGCAGGAATTACCAATGACATAAAAAGTGCAATTGATGCAGGTGTAAAAATTTTTCAGTACAGAGAAAAAAATAAGGCAACACGATTAATGTATGAAGAGGCACTTGAAATAAGAAACTTGATCAAGCAAGGGCTTTTTATCGTCAATGATAGGGTTGATATCGCACTGGCAGTTGATGCAGATGGTGTTCATATAGGGCAAAATGATTTGCCGCTTTCTATAACAAGGAGGATTATGGGAAAAGAGAAAATTATAGGTGTGACTGTCCATGATCTTGAACAGGCAATTGAAGCAGAGAAAAATGGAGCAGATTATATTGCTGTCTCCCCAATTTTTCAAACAACGACAAAATTAGATGCAGAAAGTCCTGTTGGAATTGAGACACTTAAACAAATCAAAAAAATTATTTCAGTACCTGTTGTTGCTATTGGTGGAATAGACCTGAAAAATGCTCTCGGTGTGGTAAATGCTGGAGCAGATGCAATATGTGCAATTTCAGCTGTTGTGACAAAGGATGATGTAAAAGGCGAAATATTAAAATTTCAGAATCTATTTCTGAAAAGGGAGGAAAAATGAGAAAAATATTTGTGCTGGTGATATTTTCTTTAATTGTTTTTTCATCTGTATGTCTTGCAACAGAAAATGGTGGCGGAGCATATCCCAATGGTGCAGAAGATTTTATGTCAGGAGCAGTACCCCCTCCAGGATTTTATTATGTTCATTACGCAGTTGGTTATTTTTCTGATTCATTCAGGGATTCCCACGGAAAAAGTGTGGTGCCAAACTTCAAGTTGACAGTGCTCGGAAATGTTTCACGATTGATTTACGTGAGTAATCATAAGATACTTGGTGGAAACTGGGGTATGCATATTCTTGTTCCACTGATGTCGGTTGACGTGAGAACACCAGGAGGCAAGGATTCAAAGACAGGTATTGGAGACATTTTCATTGATCCGTGTATTATTTCATGGCATTCAAAAAATTTTCATCAGGCAGCAGGAATTGAATTTATTCTGCCGACTGGCGCATATGACAAAGACGACATTGCAAACATCGGCAGGAATTATTTCACAATTGAACCTGTTTATGCATTTACTTATTTATCTGATAATGGGTTTGAAGTATCATGCAAACTGATGTATGACATTAATTATGAAAACGACGATACCAATTATAAATCAGGTCAGGAATTTCACTGCGATTATACAATTGGTAAAAAAATTAACAAAAACTGGGCTGCTGGACTTGGAGGATATTATTATACTCAGACAACTGATGACGAACAGAACGGAACAAAAGTTGGAAATGGAAACAGGGGAAATGTTTTTGCAATAGGACCCCAGATTAAGTATGACCACGGAAGAGCAAGTTTTATTTTGAAATATCAGAAGGAAATGTCGGTTGAAAATAAACCTGAGGGCTATAAAATCTGGCTTAAGTTTGTTGTTGCATTGTGATTATTAAATCATTCTGTCGAGTTTCTTTAGCATTGCGTATTTTTCATGCTGGGATGTTTTCATTTTGCTGATAACTTTTTTGAAAAAGTTGATGGTGGAATCATAAGTTTTTCTATCAACAGGGTAGGGGGTTCCATCCTTCCCACCATGAGCAAATGAGTACCGTGCAGGATCTTTATAAGATGGTTCTGCTCCATAAATCAGTTCAGCAACAAGGGAAAGTGCTCTAACTGTTTTTGGTCCAACTCCTTCAACTGCTATTAACTTTTCGTATGTCTCTGGTTTGTGTTCACATAATTTGAGCAATATTTTTTCAAGGTACCTGTTATTGGAAAAGTCCTCGTTTAATACAGGATGATAATGGAACTCAGTATTCTTAAATTCAGCAAACACAAATTCCTGTTGTCCATGTTTTAGTGCAACCATTCTTGAAACACTGTCAGAGTGCTTCCTTAGTATCTGGATGTCCTTAAAGAGTTCATTTCTGTTCTGTATCAGTTGCGTGCTGATTTGTCTGTTTTTTTCACTTTCCTTTGCTGTCATATTCAAACATGGGACAATAAGATTACTGATAATTCCAGTATGGGGTTCACAAACAAAATCAATGATTTTATCCGAAAACCAGTGATATCTTCTTGCAGTCGCATTGCTTTGATTCATGCCCTGCTGCACCACAGCCCATGAGCCATTTCTTGAGAAAAAAAATGAATGATGATAAATCTGATAACCGTCCTGAATCAAACTGTTATCAACCTTTGCAGTAATTCTTGAACTGTAAACAAGGTTTGAAACACTTTCCTGCGGTAAGGAAATTTTTTCACCCCAGTTATTGATTTCATCAGGTGTTTTCAGGGATGTTTTTCCTTTTCCCCCGCAGATAAAAATACCAAGATGTTTTTCCTTGCCTTTGATTGCTTCCTTTAATGATGCAGTCAAAACAGTTGTCAATCCTGAAGCATTCCAGTCAAAAGCAACAACTGTCCCGAGTGATTGAAACCACACAGGGTCAGCAATTCTTGCAATAAATTCATCAGGGCCATATTCTTCCACAATGATTTCAACAATCTGGCTTCCGAGTTTTACCATTCTTTCAAAAAGCCATTTCGGACACTGCCCTGTATCAAGCGTAAATGTTGCTATTCCCTTTTTTAGCATTCTTTCCCTTCATTTCGATAATAATTAATGCATGATAGTCCTGATATATTTTATAATCCTTTTTGACAGAAAATTCAAATAATTTTTGAAGGTAGTTGTAAGATGTTTTTTCAGCGATATTGTGCTGTCTTACAAATCTCTTTGTATACTGGTCAATAACAAAAACAGGTTTGTCAAGAGCGTATAAAAGAATATCATCGGCTGTTTCTTCTCCAATGCCATGGATTCCAAGTAATTTATTCCTTAAATAGTCTTTTTCCATTTTCATTGCTGATTTCAATCCCTTCATTTCGTAGATGAAAAACTTTGCAATATTTTTTATTCGCAGTGCTTTTTGTCGGGCAAAGCCAGATGATTTTATCTCCTTTTCAAGTACCTCAGTCGGGCATTTTAAAATTTTTGAAAGAGATAAAAGTTTTTTTGACCTTAAATTTCGTATTGATTTCTCTACATTTGACCAGTTTGTCCTCTGAGTGAGAATTGATTCAATAATTACTGTTTCTCTGTCTCTGATGGTCTTCGGTCTTTTACACCATAATTTCCACTGACCTGATTCAAAAGGATTTCCGTGTTTTTCAATAAGCTCATCCATCAGCATATTTATTTTTTCTTTTTTATCTGAGAAATCTTCCGCCATTGACATCAATAAGTGCTCCGTTTACAAACGAAGCCGCATTGCTGACAAGATATAATACTGTTGATGCAACTTCTTCTGATTTGCCGTTTCTTCCAAGAGGTGTTTCCATTTTATATTCCTGCATTCTTTCGGGCGTGCTGAACATTTCATGATGCCTTGTTTCAATAACGCCAGGACACACTGCATTTGTTCTGATTTCTGGTGCAAGTTCCCTTGCAAGGGTTCTTGTAAACACAAGCAATGCGCCTTTTGCTGCAGCATATGGACCTGCGCCATTTGCTCCACCTGTTTGAACTGAAAGTGAGATAATGTTCACAATTGAACCGTTTTTTGTTTTTCTCAAATGAGGTATTGCCCTCTTTGTTACCATGAATGCAGATGTCATATTGACATCAAAAACATTCTTCCATAATTCCACAGGACATTCTTCAATTTTACTCCTTTTCACAGGTGAACCAGCATTATTGACAAGAATGTCCAGTCGTCCGAATTCAGAAATCAGTTTGTCAACGATTGAATTTGCCTGGTCTTCAACTGTCAGGTCTGCCTGAAGTAGTATCCCTTTTGAACCAAGCATTTCAATTTCCACCAGTGTTTGTTCTGCATCTGACTTGCTTGAATGGTAATGGATTCCAATTTTTGCACCATATCGGGCAAGAGCAATGGCAATTGCCTTACCTATGCCTGTTCCACCACCAGTGACAAGTGCAACCTTACCACTAAGATTGAATAGGTCTTTCATATCAACTCCTTTCTTATTGATAAACAAAAGAATGAGCCGCCTTTACCATTTCAAAAACTTTTTCAGGGGATGTTTCTGTTGGAAGCATATCACCACATGCAAGAATGTATCCACCATCAGGCGCTCCTTCTGAGAGGCATCTTTCTATATCTTGTTTCACTTCTTCAAGTGTGCCATGAGCAAGTAAAACTGTATTAACTCCGCCCATAATTGATGTTTTACCTTTCAACCTCTGTTTTGCATCAGATATTTTAACACCGCCCAGTGGGTCAAGTGGCTCAACGCAATCAACACCTGTTTCTGCCATCAGTTCAAATAATTGATTGCTGTTTCCGCAAACGTGGAGATAAATGCAAACATCGTATTTTTTTATTCTATCAACAAACATTTTAAAATATGGTACGCAAAATTCTTTGAAGGCATCAGGTCCAATAACACCACCAAATGTTTCTCCGATATAAAGTGCATCAATACCAATTTCAATCATTGCAATCGCTTTTTCAATTGCTGCTTCGGTTGCTCTCTGCATTATTTTTTTTATGAACTGGGGCCTTTCAATCATATCATAAAATGTTTGTAATTTGCCTCTCACTGTTGTTACAAATTCAATCGTAAATGCCCCTGGACTTGTTATCACAAATAAATCTTTTTTTGCATCATTGACAAGTTTCTCGATTTCCTTAAACTCAGACGTTTTCAAAAGCAGGGATGCAGGTACTACCTGAATTTTGTGAATATCTGATTCATTTTCTACAGAAATTTTTTCTTCAACAGGAATCATCCATCCACCGCCTCTGAAATCAAGCCGTGCAATTCTATTTCCTTTTGAATCAATTTCCCAGACATTTTCTCCATCGTCATATAAATCAATTGACCTGTTATGATGTATCCATATTCTTACACCATCCACCCCGTAATATCTTGCGCATTCAACCTGAAGTTTGCTGGCAAGTAATGGGTTTTTCGCAACATCTATCATTGTTTTTCTAAAATCAAGGCCGAGGACCTTTATTGAATGGGGATGACAGATTTGAGGTATCACAGGTACACAATCGGGCTTTCCACCTTTCATTGCAATCTTGCATCTTTCCCTTGAATTCATTATAATTTCCTTTGTAATGGGTTCAATGATTATGTTACAATGGAGACATACATAAGTCAATTTCAAAATCAAAAAGGATCTGCATATGAGTACTGTCTTTTTTGCGAGTGCAAAGGTAAAAAAATTAGAAAGGAATGCATCGTTACCAGCAAAATTTATCAGATTACTTGACGCTCTTGAGTTTGGAGAAAAAATAAAAGATAAAACAGTTGCCATTAAAATACATAGTGGTGGTGGTTATGGCTTTACAACAATTCATCCATTATTTATCAGAATTCTTGTAGAATATATTAAGGCAAAGAAAGGACTGCCTTTTATTACTGATATTGTTGCACCTGACGCAAGAAGGGGCTATACAGAAGAGGTTTTTGGATGCAGATTTATTCAGGCAACAGGTCTTCGTGATACTGATTATTTCACAGTCAATGTTCCTTCCAGATATGGAATTAAAGAACTTGAACTTGCAGGTGTGCTGAAGGCAACTGATTTTCTGATAAATTTTGCCCACGCAAAGGGACATGGTAATTGCGGTTATGGGGGAGCAATTAAAAACCTTGGAATGGGATTTGTAACAACAAAATCAAGGATTGCCATTCATTCAGTGGTAAATACAAAACCATACTGGAATCAATCAAAATGTAAATACTGTGGAATTTGCATAAAAAATTGCAGAAGTTCAGCAATTAAGTTTAATGAAGAAAAGAAACTTGTAATTGACTTTCATGCCTGCGTTTTTTGTATGAGATGTGTTTTTCTGTGTCCACAGAAAGCCATTGAACTTGAAAAAACAAACTATGAGGTTTTCGGAAGAGCACTTGCGTTATCTGCGAAAAAGGTTCTTGAGCAACTTAAAGGAAATTACTGCCATATCAATGTTGTTTTAAATGTAACTCCGTTTTGCGATTGTCTTGGAATGTCAAGTCCTTCAATTATTCCTGATGTTGGCATACTGGGTTCATCTGATATTGTTTCCCTTGAAAACGTCACACTTGATTTGATCGACAGGCAAAAGTTTGTTGATGGCTCACTACCAGGTCATTTACGACTTGAAAAAGAAAATGGGCATCTTTTTGAGAAAATATGGGGTAAAGACCCTTATATTCAGGTTAAGGAGGCAGCAAAACTTCGTATGGGACAGTTAGAATACAACTTAAAGGAAATTTCTTAATGGTTCTCAATGATAATTTTTTCTACTTCAACACTTCCGTAAAGAATCTTCACAAAGGGTTTTTTATTTTTTATCCCAGCAATTCCCCATCCTGAATCAGTTGAAAAAAAGACCTTGAAGTCACCCTTTATTTGTGGTTTTAGATACAATTTTTTTTCAATTGCATCGTATCGTAGACCTGTTAGTCCATAAAGCAGTCCATAACAGGAAAGTGCTCTTCCATACCAGTGTCCACACTCATATTCATCAAATGGATTTCTTTTTGTTCCATCATATCGCTTCCTTGCGGTCCGTACAATTTCAAGTCCCTTTTCTAAAAATCCTGCAAACATTAAATGAGCCGCAACCTGATATTCAAAACCTGTCCAGACCTCATCAGAATAAGGGAAGGGCAGGGTGGGTTTATTACCTTTTGGCCAGGTACACAGAATTAAACCACCTTCATTTCCCATTGCATAACCTGGCCTTTGTGGATTTGCATGGTCTGAAAGGTCCTTTTTAAAATTGTATTTGTAGACAGAAGCAAGATGTTTTTTCACCTTTTTTTTATCAAGGGTTTCTCCGATTCCACACAATTCAGCAATCCAGGAGCCCAGCACACCATCTGCAAGACATCCACTACCATATTGATATTGTGGACCCTGTTTTTCTATTATTGAAACAATTTTCTGTGATTTGCAATTTTTTAATAATTTTTCAAATTCACTCAATAATCCTGGGTCTTTCCACTGTATTTTTTGTTCAAAATACTCCCCATTAAAAAGATTGTTTTCAAGATATTTTTTCCCTTTTTCATACAAATCTTTATAAAGCGAAACATCTTCGTTGAGAAATTCTCCCATTAAAACAATTGACTTCAATGCACCAAGATAAAAACTTCCACACATACCATCAGGTCCCCAGAATTCAATATCATAGGTATTATGATGCGGATATTTCAATATTCCCTGATGTTCAGGGTCCCATGTTGAAATGCAATAGTCCATACTTTTTTTAACCCTGTCCCAGATTTCTCTTAGCCACCGGGTATCACCACAGATTCTCCATTCCCTGTAAACTTTCATTATTCCACCCAACTGTCCATCAGCAGCAGCATGAAAATCATGAGTATTTTTTCTTATTGGAAGAAGAGCCCTGAAATTTTGATGTCCATTCTCATCCTGATTCTCATTAAATTCAGTTTGTCTTAGCGAACGTTCTAAGGATGGAAATAAGTGAGCGATTGCCTGGCAGTAATTCCACACATGTGTGCATGAACCTGCGCAACATCCTGTCTTTTCACAGCAACCTTCCCAGCACCACAATCTTCCATCCTTTTGTCGTAAAACAGTGGGAGATTTTAAAATTGATAAGTTTGAAGATATTGCGTCTTTGATTTCATCTGGTACATCAGATGAATAAAATGCTTCAGTAAATCTTGTTGTAATTTTCTTCAATGTTTCATAATTTTTTAGCCAGTATTCGTTTATCTCTTCAATGCTTGAAAATCTGCCTGAATACCACGGTTGATAAAATGGTCCTTCGTCCTGTCCGGTTCTCATGTTACTTTCAGGAACATACCATGAAAACAGTATTTTTATTGTTTTACTTTCGCCTGGTCCAAGATTAACCTCTGTATATGTGCTTGAACCGGGTATAAAATCCTGGTCAGGTTCACCACTGATACATTTTGCTTTTGATATTTCGCTCCACAAAATTTGATGGCTATCAAAAAAAGTTCCTCTTCCTGCCCAGTGATTGACTGAAATCATTTCTTCACATATTTGAATGCTGAAAAATACTGGAATTTCTTTATTATCAGGTGATTGATTAAAATGAATAAAGCCATTTTTTATTGTTTTTGCTCTTGCATATTCAATATTACTGGCAGCAAAATTTTTACAATGAAAGGAAAAAATACCTGAAATTTTTTTTGTTGAAGTATTTTTTATGCTGTATTCAACGCCAGCCACAGGTAATGATGAATGATCAGCATCAGCTGGAATAAAAGGACTCCATCCACAAATTTCAATTTTTACTGGCAATTCAGGATGAGTGAGTTTTATAAATGCAAAAGGGAATTTTGATGTGAAGTTGTTGATTTTGCAACGTGGTAGTCCAAAATGTGTATAGCCCAGGCCATTACCCGCCTCAGGTAGATTGAAAATTTTCCATTCAGGGACAGGACCTTCAAGAACCCTTGGAATTTTTTTTTCAGTTGCGAAAGCAGCAAACATATATGCGGATTTTTGTAAATCAGGATTATGCTTGATTGAAATGTGGGAAAAACTTCCTGTTCCATCAAGGCATATCATTCCTGCTCCTATGCCACCCATAGGAAAGGAAATATAATTAAGATTATTACCCGTATAAATTGTTCTATCTTTTTTTATGGAAACCATAGATCCTCCATCGTGTTCAAATATTATATCAGAAAAAAGCAGGAAGTTATGATATGTGGATTTTGATCAATTTTTTATCTGGAATGTTGTAGCAGTTGTTCTTCATTAACTTTTACCTTAAATGAAAATGGCTCTTCCCAGTTTTTCTTAAATGCAAATCCTGCAATAATCCAGATTTCACCTTTTCTTCTTTCAAAAACATACGGATAACTAATCTGTCCACCAATCTGCCGACCCAGTACTATAGGTTTTGTCCAGCTTTCGCCATCATCTTCGGAAAATGATATGGACAATTCTTCTCTGTGCCAGGAAGCCGGTACTTCGCTTGCCTGTCCTGATTGCCTTTTTGGAAATATTCTTCCTTCAGGATTTAATCTATTCCAGACAAGAACAAGTCGACCACTCTGTAATTTTATCAGATGTCCTGGTGAACTGCTGGCATCAATTTGTGATTTTTTTATTGTTCTCCAGTATTTTCTATCATCAGAATAGGCCTGCCAGAAATAATCAAGACTTGTCCTGATTAACATCAAAAGTTTTCCATTGTTCAATTGTACTGCTGTTGGTTCAGTCGCTCCATCGTGATGACCATGTCCACCAATGTCAATGATATTACTTTTCTCCCATGTTTTCCCTTCATCGTCAGAATATACTGAAAAAACAACCCATCGTCCAGGATTTTTTTCAAGTCGTTCAACTGTTGCTACAATTCTTCCTTCTTTTGTCTGGAAAAATCCAAAAAAGTTTGCAGTATAACCATCAAGAATTTTTTGATTATCAATCCACGTTTTTCCATGGTCCTGACTTCTGATTGACCATAATTCCAGTTTACAATCTGACATTGGTTCTTTTGTCTTTTCATCCCAGCTGAATTTGTATGTTAAAAAATTAACATAGATCAGTACAATCGTTCCTTTTTCAGTCAACAAAAGATATTTTGATGCAGGTTCTTTATCACTCAATCCTTCACAAACAAAACTCGGTTTTGACCATGTTTTTCCATCATCACTACTGATTTTAATTCCCTTACTTTCAATGGTCATCAATCTTTCTTCATCAATTTTTATAAATGGTCCTTTTCCATCAATTTCAAGTTTTTCACACAATGGATTTATCCACAATGATTCCATATTGTCTCCCATTTTTGAGAATTAATACCTTAATTTCAAATTTTGTAAAACTTTTTGCCTTTTTTATAGATTTTTTCAAGGAGCTCAATTGACCTCATGCCTTCATAACCTGAAATATACGGTTTTTCATTTTTTGTCAGCACCCGTATCATGTCTTCAACTGCATTTCCAGGCAGGTCTGCTGGAACCTCTGTTTTTAATTGCTCTGAACCATCTTTCATTTTAATTTTTAATTCTCCCCTCAAATTTGAAATACTACCATTTTCAAATGAAATTGATACACCAAATTCATCACCGAGATGATGGTTTGTTGTTGTAATGATTGAACCATAATTTCCATTTTTCAACTGAATTATTGCAATTGTTAGATCCTCAGTTTCAATGTTATGAGCAAATACACCGTATCTTGATGCAATCACCTTTTTGGGGTCCCCGCACAGCCATACCAGTAGGTCAATAACGTGGATTCCCTGGTTTGCAGCAGAACCACCACCATCATATTTCCATGTCCCTCGCCAGTTTGTGCTATCAAAATATTCCTGCGTTCTCCACCATTTACACCTGGCTTCGGCAAAAATTATCTCTCCAAGTTCACCTGATTCAATTGCATATTTTAGTTTTTGAAGGTCTTTATGATATCTCATTTCAAAATCTACAATGAGATTCACCTTATTTTTTTTACAGGCATCAATAAATCTCCTGCATCTTGAAACAGTAACTTCCATTGGTTTAGTTGTAATAACATGTTTGCCTGCATTTGCTGCTTTTTCTCCAAAATCCAAATGCATTCCACTTGGTGTCATAACATAGACAACATCAATATCTTTATCATTCAGCATCTGGTCAAAATCAGAATATCCTTTGCATTGAAATTCATTAACTGCTTTCTGTAATCTTTCCTGATTTATATCGCAAACTGCCACAAGTTCTGCACCTTCGGTTTTCCTCACCAGTTTCGCTCTTGCATAACCCATTCCCAGTCCTACGACGCCAAATCTGATTGCCATAATTCCTCCTTTGTAATAGTTTATTTCTCCTGTGATGATTCAGAATCAAAAGGAAGAGATTGCTGATTTTTTTCAACATTCAGTTGGGAAAAAAATCTTGATGGTTTGAATGTTACCTTCCACCTTTCAGGAACTGGTATTTCTTCTCCAGTTTTCAAATTTCGTCCCTTTTTTGCCTTTACCTTTTTAACCTTGAATACCCCAAGATTCCTTATTTCAATTCTTTCCTTGTTTAAGAGCGCCTGACGTATCTCGGATATAAATTTTTCAACTACCATTCTAACCATCGGTTTTTTCAAGCCCGTTTGTTTTGCAATTTCCTCAATAATATCCCTTTTAATCATTTTATCCCTCCAGAATTTTTGAAACCTGTTCTTTTTTGTCTTCGGGTCCTATCATCGCAAAAAATGCATTTTTCCCGAATATATCTTTACATACATTTTGAACATCTTCAACTGTTACCTTTCTAATTTTTTCTTCAACATCCTTTACAGATAACATTTTCTTTCTTGTCGCTTTTTGCTCTCCAATCCATAACATATATTCCATCGGGTCTTCAAGTCCCATTAAAAATTGTGAAGCAATATATTCTTTTGCCCTTTCAAGTTCTTCTTCCTTCACAGTTGTTTCGGAAATCAGATTAATCTGGTCCTTTATAATTTTAATACATTCAGTCAAGTTTTCAGGAGATAGTCCTGCAGAAATTATGGCGGCTCCAGTGTCATAATAACTTTTTGAATAACTTCTGATATCATATGCAAGTCCTCTATTTTCACGTACTTCATTAAAAAGACGGCTACTCATATTTCCACCAAGAATTGTATTTGCAACACTGAAACTGAATCTTCTTTCATCTTCCCTCGGGTATGAATAAAATCCAAGGCAGAAATGACACTGTTCAATTTCCTTTGTTTTTATTTTATAATCAGGTTGATTTTTGTAGTTTTGAAATGGAAGAAACTGGCTTCTTTCACCAGAAGGAATTGATTTTAAGAAGTTTTCAATCAATTTGAAAAGTTTTTCTTCTTTGAACTTTCCAACCACGCTGATGACAATATTGTTTCCTGTGTGAAACTTTTTAATAAATTCAATCAGGGTATTTCTGTCAATGTTTTTTAATGTTTCTGGAGTTCCCAGTCCAGATGTTCCAAGGGGATGGTTTGTAAACATAACTTCATCAAGAAGGTCAAAAACATATCGTGCAGGAATGTCCATATACATGTTGATTTCTTCAATGATGACATTTCTTTCCCTGTTTATTTCTTCAGGATTAAACAGAGGATTTCTTATCATGTCCGACAGAATATCAATACCTGTTTCAATGTGTGGTTCGAGAATTTTTACATAATAACAGGTAACTTCTTCTGCAGTGAAAGCATTAAATGTTCCACCTCTGCCTTCAATGGCTTCTTTCAATTCTCTTGCGGAACGTGTTTCTGTTCCCTTAAACAAAAGGTGTTCAACAAAGTGAGATATTCCTGAGTGCTGGGATGGTTCATACCTTGTTCCACAGCAAATAAAAAATCCGATTGAAACAGAATAGCAGTCATCCCTTTGTTTGTAAATTACAGGTATTCCATTCTCTAAATTTTGGATTTTCCAGTCCATGTTATTCTCCGTTTATTTTGTAAAAATTTCTTCTTTTTGACTTATTTCAACAGGTACAACTTCAACATTTACTTTATTTCCACTAATTTTTACCCGACAGTATTGAAAAGAACTATTTCCCCCTTCTGGGGCAGGTCTTACATTTCCTCCAGAACTGCCGATAATAATCTGTAAAATTCTGTTATACTTTTGCTGGTAGAAAAAATGTTCGTGCCCTGAAAAAATTACAAAAACATTATTTTTTTCAAAAAAATCCTTAAGATACTGGGTAGTAAAGATGTTAAAGGACTTAAAAAGATGTACTGCAAACAATGGCTTATGCATAAAAACAATCTTTTTTTCTTTTGATTTCCGAAAAATTTTTTCAAGCCATTGCATCTGTTCAGAATTTTTTTCCACTGATTCGCTGTTTAAGAAAATTAGAAGGTATTCGGACTTCTGTAAGGTGAAAAACAGTGGACCGATTTTTTCCTGAAAAATCTTTGATGCTATTTCTCCGTGTTCAAGATCATGATTTCCTGCAATAGTATGTAAGGGAATGTTTAATCTGCCTGTAATACTGAGATATTTGTCAATCGTTCTGTCGTACCTTTGAATACTTGCATTTTTTGGAAGTTCAACAATATCTCCAAGACAAACAGCAAATTCGGGGTTTGATTCATCCACATTTACCCGGTCTATAATGTTTTTCAAAATTGTTTCACCTATTGTTGTCGTATCTTTTAGATGACAATCGCTGAAGATGACAAAATTTAATTCTTTATTTTGAGTTTCAAGGCAAAAGGAAAATCCTGCCTGAAACAGAAAAAACATTACCAGGCAAGCAAACCTCATGAAATAATTCCTCCTTCCTCAGTAAGAGATATTCCCCTTAATTTCATGTCCAGACTCTGTGGATTTTCAGCATGTTCAAGACCAACCTCTTTTGTTATAAAGCCCTCTGTAATCAAATAATGGAGTGATTGTTCAAAGTCCTGCATTCCTTCAGTTCTTCCTGCTCTTATTGCTTTTACGATTTTTGAGTCCTGTTCTTCAACAATCAATCGTGCTATTGTTGAATTCATAAACATCAGTTCAACTGCTGGCACAAGCAATATCCCTTCTTTGCAGGATGGTAAAAGCATCTGTGACATAACCGCCTTCAAATGAGCCGCCAGTGCTCTCCTTATTGATGGATGTTCAGAGTGTGGAAAGAAATTAAGTATCCTTCCAATTGTCTGGCTGACATTGGAACTGTGAAGTGTACCAAAAACAAGATGTCCTGTTTCTGATGCCTGCAGAGCAAATTCTACTGTATCCCTGTCTCTGATTTCTCCAACGAGAATTACATCAGGATCCTGTCTTACAACGTATTTTAAAGCTTCTTTGAAACTTCCAACGTCAATGCCTATTTCTCTTTGATTTATAATTGCGAGTTCATTTTTATAAAGATATTCAATCGGGTCTTCTATACACATGATATGGCATTTTCTAATTTTATTAATCCCATTGATAATCGCAGCAAGTGTACTTGACTTTCCACAACCAGTGGGTCCAGTAACCAGCACAAGACCATTCGGGAAATCCGTGATTTTCTTTGCTGCCTCAGGAAGATGTAATGATTCAAAGTCAGGAATTTTGTTTGAGATTCTTCTTGCTGCCAGAGCAATTGAGCTTCGTTGTAAAAATACACTCATCCTGAATCTTCCAATACCATGAATGCTAATGGCAGTATCAATTGTTCCCTTTTCTTCGAATGTTTTTTTGTCCTTTTCGCTCAAAACACTGAATATTATGTTGCGAAGTTGTTCTTCATTCAAAACAGGTAAGTCATACTGTTTTTCTATTTCTCCTTTTATTCTATACGCAACAGGACAACCTGCCTGGAGATGAATATCAGTTGCATTCATGGGTTCCATTTTTGATAGCAAATCCTTCAGGGTTATGCCTTCCATTCTTTCCTCCTGTTTCATTATAGTGGAAGATGGGTTAACTTTTGACAAATAATATTAGCATAAAAAAATTTTTTCTCAACTCAATGGGATTTCTTCAGAATCACCGGAAGGTTATCATAATATGAAACCTGTTCATAGAATTTTTTAAAACTATCATACTCCTCAGGAGATATTTCAAGTGTATCAATGGAATATGTTCTTGTGTATACAATTTTATTTTCCTCTATTTTGAAATTAACAGAGTATGTTCCAAACTTGTTTTTGATATCTATGTTATCTGGCAACGCATCAATCTGATAACCTGTCGGAAGATGAAAGATGATTGAATCATGATTTGAACTTTTGTAAGGAAATCTTATCGAAAAATTTCTCTTTTCTAAACTGGTCAATTCTGTGCCTTCCATTTTTTCAATCAAAGCAGGTTTAAACAACATTTTGTCCTTTATCATTGTTGCATATCTTTTGGAAACAAAAGAATAAAGTTCTTTTACTGGAACTTCAAGTGATTCAATTCCGCTGATAACAAATTTTTTTAAACTTGTATTTGGAATCATGCTGTTTAAACTTCTTGACAGTTCTCTCTTTCTTTCCTCATCAGAAAGATACCTGAAACCATTTCTAATGCCTGCGGCGAAAATGCCGGATGCGTACATTGTGACATCCACGTCTATATTTCCAGTTTCATCCATGGTTACATTAATTTGCCTTTGTTTTTTGTTTTCATCTGAACCAGATACAGGGCTTTTTATCAAAAAGGTTGTATTTTCAGTTGGTACAAGAACATGTTTGTTCTGATTATATGGGGGAAGTTCAGGAAATGGGAATACTTCTGATGTCGGATCAAGTAAAAGAAAATTATTATCACCTGGTATAGCAATAATTGCGTGATTAAATTGTCCTGGAAATGGTACATTTTCTTCAATTTGTCTTTCGGTGTTGACAAGGGCAATATAAGCAGGAATATTAACTGATTTCAGCATTGCAACCATCAGAGCTGCTTTGTCTTTACAGTCGCCATACCCGAGTTTAAAAACATCCTTTGCTGCGTGTGGTTTAAAACCATGTATGCCAAGTTCAAGTCCAATATATCTGATGTTTTTACAAATGTAATGATAAATCGTCTTAATTTTTTCTTCATTGTTTTTGGATTTTTCTGTCAGTTCCAGAGTGAAACTTTTAATAGTTGAATCAGGTATGGTTGAATCCCTTGAAAGATTATAAAACCATCTGCCAATTCTGTCCCAGTTATCTAAGGATGTTACAAGAATTTTTGGTACAACTTCTTCAATCGGAGGCATCATTTTTTCTGGTATTATTGCTGGCATATTTCTTTTTTCCCATTCGTAGCAAATGAACTTACCCTGTTTTTTCTTTTCTTTCATTTCAACAGAGAATGGGAATGTGTATAGATGCATACTTTCTGGAACTATTAATCTATAATGAGAGATTACAAATGGATCTGTACTCTGGAAAAAAAATCCATCCCAGAATTCGCCTTCCATCAGTGGTTTTTCTGTTTTTATTTTGTATGTGTATTCAACAATACTTCCTATGCCCGCTGAAGGAAAAGTTACTGTGCAAACCTTTATCCCGGGGTAGAGCACAGAAAAAGAACTTAATTCTGCAGGAGTGACATATCGTATACTGGACCTGTCAACCGGAAGAATTTTGTTTTCCGGGGTAACTGTTTTTGCTTCGATAATTTCTACTTTCTGTCGTTCTGAATCATAGGAAATCTGTAACGTACCATGTTGTTTTCCCTTTTCACCTGTGATAAGGATTTTTTGATGTATTGTTGTTGTGTGACTACCGGATGGATTTACAACAACTTCTGCAAAATCAATTAAATATAAAGAACCTGTATCTGTAATAAAATTAAAATCCTTTTTTGAAATCTCTTCAGGAGAAACAGAAAGTTTTTGAAAATATGGGGAACAACCGCAAAAAAAGAAAAATAACCCCAGTGAGAAAAATAAATAAATTTGCTGTTTAATAAACCTGTTTCTCACTGTTGTGATTGTGGAGGATTTGGTACCGGTAATAGCTGCTGTTGTTGAATAGCAGGTTGTTCTCTATAGATGTAAAGATAATAATTTAACTTATTAACGCTTGGTCCACCCTGTAATTTTTGCCACTGTCCGACTGTGTAATAGTAATATCCGCCAAGCAATAACAGGATTATTGAAAGCACATACATTACAATACCCTTTTTCTTGTTGATTTCATCTATCATCATCGCAAGCATAAATCCGAGGAAGCTCAAACCTATTACTACAAGAGAAAGCAAATAACCAACTTCAAAAAGCACACTACCCATTCCTGAATTCATCAGTCACCTCCACTGGTTACGGGTTCCATTACGATTTCCTCACCGCTTTCAATATTATACAACACTTTTAAAAATGTGTCATCAATTTTCCCGATCAGAGAAACCTTGCTATACGGTTTTATTTCATTCTTGGTACTAACCGGTGTTGGACCGAAGAAAATACAGATTGCAGGACCATCAGGCCAGTATGCGATATCTCCAATATTAACGACATCCTTTCCATCTTCAAGTGGAACTTGTACAGGAACATAAAAATATATTTCTTTTCCCCAGAGATTTACTTTTCCTTTTAATGGTAAATTTGAGTATATCGTATTTGCGGTGTTAGTGTCGTTAAGTTTACCGCAGATTTCTTTACTTCCTATTTTAAATAAAATTTTTTTCGGGTTCATGCTCCAATCTCGTATCGAGTAAATCGTCTTACCTGAATATTCTCACCAAGTTTGGCAATTTTACTTTTAACATAATCACCAATTGTTATACTATCATCCTTGATAAATGTCTGTTCAAACAAAACCTTTTCCCTGTAAAATTGCTCAATGTCCTTGTAAAACTTTTTCTTTTCCTCAATGACACTTTCAGGAACATCATTTTTGCTGATATATTCAGGAGATGTGGCTGCAATTTGAAGACATATATTTTTTACCAGTTCTTTGAAGTCATCTGTTCTCGCAACAAAATCACTTTCACAGGTTACCTCAACCAGTACCCCGATTTTCCCATTTGAATGGATATAACTCCCAATTAATCCTTCACCTGTTGTTTTGTCCTTCTTTTTCTCTGCAATTTTTATTCCCTGTTCCTTCAGAATTTCAAGGGCTTTCTCAAAATCATTTCCTGCTTTTTCAAGTGCTTTCTTACATTCAATGATGCCCAGTCCTGTAAGTTCACGAAGTTTCTTTATTGTTTCCACTGTCTGCGACATTTTTCTCTCCTTCTGTTTTTGCAACTTCTTCAGATGTAATTGCTTGTGCCTTTTCTTCTACAATTGCTTTTTCACTCTGGGCTTCCTTTATTGCTTCACCAAGTTTTTCCAGCAATAGTTGGATGGACTTAAATCCATCATCATTGGCAGGTATTGGATAATCAACACTTTCAGGATTTCCATTTGTATCAACGATTCCGACAACAGGGATTCCCATTTTTTTTGCTTCAGAAATGGCATTGGCTTCCTTTTTTACATCCACGACAACCATTATTCCTGGTAAACTCTTCATATTTCTTATTCCACTGAACTTTTTAAGTAATTCCTCTTTTTCTTTTAGAATCAAACTGGCTTCTTTTTTCGTATAATAGTTAATCTGTCCTGATTCCTCAAGTTTTTCTATTTCTTCCAGTCTTTCAATCCTTTTCCGTATGGTCTGAAAATTTGTCAGTGTTCCACCAATCCATCTGTAGTTGACATATGGCTGTCCAAGTTTTTCAGCCACTTCTTTTACGACATCGTGTGCCTGCTTTTTCGTACCAACAAACAAAATTGTTTTTTTCTCAGATGCGAATTTTTGAAGGACTTCAGCAGCCTGATAAATTTTTTCACAGGTCTTGCTGATGTCAATAATATAGATTCCCTGTCTTTTGCCAAAAAGGTACGGTCGTATCCTTGGATCAAACTGCCTTGAGGGATGACCAAAATATGCTCCGACTTCAAGAAGTTCCTTTACAGTTACTTCCACAATTTTTCTCCTTTTTCAAAATTTTTCAAAAAAAGATTGTTGAAAAATTATTTTACTTTTTTTCTCAATCTTGTCAAATACGCAATTTTTTGTTTCAATACAAAGCACTTTCAAAAGCGTGATTTTATTATCAAAATTAAAATCGTTGCCAGAAGAGTAAGCCAGTTATAATGTTCTTTGTTTTGAAAGACAAGTTTCCATGAAAATGTATCGCTTCTGAATTTCCCTGTTATCTTAATGGGGAAAAATGCAGGGACATTTTTTCTGTACTGATGAAAATCTGAGCCAAATCTTTTTTCAAGCGATTGTTCTTCAAGCACAATTGCTGAAAGATAGCACAATGGAAAGAAAACAATAAAATATAGTCCAACAAAGATATTCATACACATCAAAACAAAACCCGTGCCAATTAGCATGCTTCCGAGATACAGGGGATGTCTAACAATGCTGTATATACCGCTGGTTGCAAGTTTTTCATTTTTTACAATTGTTCCTGAAGCAATTGTTCTAAACAATTCACCGATTACTATCAGGATGATGGGCCAGAAAAAATGAATTCTCCCGATAATTGCAACAACAATAAAAAAGAACCACCCAGCACTAACTCTCACTTTTGAAAAAAAGTTAATAGCATTCATTGTTATTTGATATAGACGAGTTCTATGTTTCCCCATGCAAAAATTTTTTCGTTCTTGACAGCAACAATTCCATCAACAAAAGGAAATTTTTCAATGTTTTTTTTTATACCAGAAAAATCTTCATCTGATGTCTGATTACACATAAAAGTTGCAAGTCCATCAGCAAGTGTTGATGTAGGACAAATGACTGTTACACTATCGGCTTTACCAAAACTGGTTGAATGTCCAACAGTTGCACTTGACGTTGCCACTCCAAAAGGAAATTCTTTTGGTTTCACCTTTATTCCAATTTTCAATGAGAACGGATTGTTTCCTGCATAGATTGCCACAGTCCTTTCCTTCTTTATCTTCAAGAAGATGTCCCCACCATTTTCAATAATGACTTCATCTGTAAAATTTAATAAATATTTTCCAACCATTTCTGCAATAGCACCTGCGACAGTTGCCATAGGTCCAACTTCGCAAAGAAAAGATGCCTGGCTCATCATTTTCACTATTTCAGGGGCTGACTCATCTGCTTTCACTGGAGTGAAGGAATAATAAAATTCTGGAAATTTGATTATGTACTGCTTTAAAAATTGTCTTTGCTTTTTTAATTCTTTTTCTGCTTCCAGTGAAAGATTTTTTTCCGCCATAATATAGAGATCACTTTCTTCGATCTTCACAGAGAAAGTGGTCAGATCTGTTCCGACAATTCTTCTATAAAATTTTTCTGTGTATTGCATACTATTAATTATAACATGCTGTGTTAAAATATATCATCGTGATGAAAATGCAAAAGAAAATTTTAATTGTTGTAGGTTCAACTGGTGGCCATTATTTTCCAGGTATTGCCCTTGGGGAAAAAATTAAACAGTTTCAACCAGATATTGAGATATTTTTTTCAGGGGAAAAAAAGATTAGTGGTCTTGAAATCTGGAGAAAAAAACATTTTAAATTTTTACCCGTAGCAGTTGTTAAAAGACCCCGGAGAAAGATTTTTTTCCCCTTTATTATGATTTCCACAATCTATGTTTTGATTAAATCCATTACCTTGCTCAAAAGATTGAACCCTGATCTGATTGTTTGTATGGGAAGTTATGTCACTGTTTTCCCTGCATTAGCAGGATTGCTGATGGGTAAAAAGGTTATTCTCCATGAGCAAAATCTTTTACCAGGACTTGCAAATAAAATTCTTAATAGGTTTAACATTCCAGGAGCGATTACATTCGAGGAAACAAAGAAATATTTAAAAAACACAATCCACACAGGACTGCCGCTTAGAAAGGAATTGCAATCAACAGAAAAAAATTTCAGTAAATATGATCTTTCTTCTGAAAGAAAAACCATTCTTATTCTTGGTGGGAGTCAGGGAGCAAAATTTATCAATCATCTTGTTATTGATACTGTAAACCACCTTGATAACAAAAAGTACCAATTTATTCATATCACAGGAAGACAGACCTATGAAGAAGTAAAACAGTTTTATCAAAAACACAATATTTGTTGTTTTGTAAAAGATTTTTCTTATGAAATGCCAGAATTAATGAATCTTGCTGATATTGCAATTGCGAGGGCAGGAGCAGGAACAATGGCAGAACTTTCTTTTAAGGGAATACCTGCTGTTTTTATTCCGTACAGGTTCGGCGGAGGACATCAGAAATATAATGCAGAGTGGGCTACAAAATATGGTTGTGTTATAATGGAAGAGCAGAATGCAGGAACACAAATGCTTATAAACTGTATTAAATTACTTGAGCAGGACCTGTCAGAACGAAAAAAACTTTTTCAATCAGCATCTCTTGCAGATACTGACGGAAAACTTGCAAAACTCTGTTTGCAACTTATTGAAAGAAATGGAAAGAATAATTGAAAAAATGAATAAAATTCATATCATTGGTATTGGTGGATCAGGAACAAGTGGGCTGGCAAAAATTTTTAAAGCCCTTGGAAAAAATGTCCAGGGTTCAGATATGAAAAAAACAGAACAAACAGAAAATCTTGAAAATTCAGGAATAAAGGTTTTTTATGGACACAAGTTAGAAAACATTGACCCAAGCATAGACATTGTTGTTCGTTCGCAGGCAGTAAATGATGATAACCCTGAATTTGTCGCAGCGAAAAAAATCAATATTCCTGTTATTACTTATCCCAGGGCACTTGGATTGCTTATGCGTGAAAAAAGGGGAATTGCAATATCAGGAACACACGGCAAGACGACAACTTCTGCAATGGTTGTTTACATGCTTAAAAGATGCGGATATGAACCTGATTTTGTCATTGGTGGGGAAATATCAGGATATGGAAACTCAGGTGTAGGCAATAGTGGATTCCTTGTTGTTGAGGCATGCGAATATAAAAGATCTTTCCTGAATCTTGAACCGGAAATTGGCATTATCACTTCTATTGAAGAAGATCACCTTGATTATTACAGGGATATCAATGATATAAAAAATGCCTTTGAAAATTTTTCTGAGCGGGTACATCCTTATGGTAAGGTTATTGGAATGATTGAGGATGATATTGTTGCTTCAGTGATGAATCACTGTGGTGTCCCTGTTATGAGTTATGGCTTTAATAGGGGAGATATTCAGGCAAAAAACATAAGATTGTCTCAGGATGGAAACAGGTTTGATTGCTTTTACCAGGGAAATAAACTTGGAGAAATTTATATACCGCTATGGGGTAAACATAACATATTGAATGCACTTGCTGCAATATCAACTGGTTTGATTTTGGGTATTTCCTTTGAAAAAATTTCAGATTCATTGAAAAATTTTCCTGGAGTTAATCGGCGGTCTCAAATACTTGGAATAATCAATGATGTTATTATTATGGACGATTACGGTCATCACCCAACAGAAATTGTTGCAACTTTGAATGGTCTGAGGCAACGTTTTCCATCAAGAAGATTGATTACCATTTTTCAACCACATCAGTACAGTAGAACAAGATTTTTGTTAAAAGATTTTGCAACCTCATTCATCACGGCAGATGAAGTAATTGTTCCTGATATATATTTTGTGAGGGATTCGGAAAATGAAAAAAAACTTGTTAATAGTGAAATCCTTGTGAATGAAATTTTGAAATCAGGAACAAGTGCAAAGTATATCAAGGAATTTGATGAAATCGTTGACTATCTTATGAAAAACGTTCGATCTGGAGATCTTGTTCTGACACTTGGTGCAGGTCCTGTTTATCAGATAGGTTTAAAACTAAAGCAGGCACTTGAAAAATGAAAAAAATTATTCTCACAAGAAATGAAGTTTATCTGAAGGAAAAAGTAACTTACGAAAAATACTGTATTCCACCCCTAATTTTAATGGAAAATGCTGGAAGGGAAGTTGCTATTGAAGCAAAAAGGGTCTTACAACGTTATCGCTGGAGAAAAATTGTTGTATGTTCGGGTCCAGGTAACAATGGTGGTGATGGAATGGTTGCTGCAAGGTATCTTTATTGCTGGGGTTATCCAGTAGAATGTATAATTCTTTTTGACCCTTCAAATTTAAAAGAACCTGCCTTTACAAATTATCAAATTCTGGTTAAAATGAATTTGGTTTCTTTTTTTAAAAATAGGGCATGGTTTGAGGAAAAGATTGTTTCATCAGATATTATTATTGATGCCATCTTTGGAATTGGACTGCAGAGGAATGTTGAAGGAAATGCGAAAATTGCAATAGAGGCGATCAATGCATCAAGTAAATTTGTTATCAGTGTTGATATTCCCTCAGGACTTGATGCAGATACAGGCAGTGTATATTCTATTGCAGTAAAGGTAAATGAAACAATTACTTTTGGCTTTGGCAAGGCAGGTTTATACACACAAACAGGGAAACAATATGCAGGAAGGATTAAAATTGTTGATATCGGGTATCCGCCAGAGCTTTATTCTTAGTGTGATATTTTTGACCTTTTGTTTGAATGGTTTCAGCCAGCAAACCTGGAAGGAAATTCTTCTTAATGGAACCACAAAACAAAAGATTGAAATATTAAAGAAAATCATTTCAGAAAAAAACACAACAATCCTTCCTGAAGTTCCAAATGTCCTTGATGATCCTTCAAAGGATGTCAGAATACTTGCTTCAGAGGCATTACTTAATCTTGGAGATAGTTCCTTTATTACCGCCTATGAGAAAGAACTCAATGACACTTTCTGGCAGGTGCGACTTAATGGAATCAAAGGACTTGTACAGTGGGGAATTGGGGATGAAATAATAAATGATTTCAAGAAAGCACTTGATGATTCATACTGGCAGGTAAGATACTGGGCAGCCACTGGCATCGGAAAATTCGGAGACGAAAAAGCAATTGATGTGATACTGTCACATTTGAAAGACGAAAATTTTCAGGTAAGGAGTGAACTTTTCTGGTCATTGCGTAGAATTCTTGGAAGAGATGAAGCAAGATATTCATTCAAAAAACTTCCTGATTCTGCTATTACAAATATGGCACAGGCAGCAAAGGTTGATGACATTAAAACACAGGTCAATGCAATCTGGGCTTTTGAAGCAACCACAGATAAAAGGGTTGTACCTGTGCTACTTGATTTCTTAAACGCAAATTACGATGATGTGAAAATTCAGGCGGTCTGGGCTCTTGAAAATTTGAAAACAAACGAAGGATTTGAATTTTTAAGAGCAAAACTTCTTGAGCCATCAGTAAAGGTCAAGATAGAAACAATCAAATCACTTGTTCGCCTTGGAGATACTGAAAGTGTACCTGCAATGGTTGGAAAACTTGATGATCCTGACGAAAACGTGAGGATTTTCGCTTTATGGGCCCTCAAGGAATTTAAGGATTTTGTATCCTTCCCTGCCATTGTAAAAAAACTTGCTGATAAGTCAGAAAAGGTCAGGGATTATGCTTACAATATAATTCTGGAACTGAAAAGTCCTGATTTCATTCCAGTATTAGAGGATGCTGTGCTTTCTCCTGATTTTCCTCTGAGTTCATCTGTGTTGGCAGCAGAATTGCTTGGAAAAATTGGTTCACCAGAAGAGGCATTATTCTTTGATTCTGTAAAAAACCATCCTGAGCCTGCCTTAAGAAAAACCATACTTTCATCATGGTATAAGGTCAATCCTGATGACAGTGCATTTTTGAATTACTTAAATTTTGCAAGTCGTCTTGATTCTGATGTGATGGTAAGAAAAAATGCTCAAAGAATACTTGAAGCAATTGTCCAGGATATCGGAAAGAACTTAAAATCCAGTGAACAGATGAAAAGGAGTCAGGCACTTGAAAAATTGCAATTTTTCAAAGAATCAGTTTATATCACATCAACAATCCATGAAATGCTGTATTCTAATTATCAGGATGTTCGAAACGCAGCACTTGAACTGATACCTTATCAGCCAAAGGCAGCGGTTTTTTCAATCATGAAAAAAATTTTGCTTGAGGAACAATCAGGTGAGATAAAAAAACTTGCGATAATCGCAATGGGAAAAGCAGGAATAAAACAGGCAGTTCCACTGTTGACAAATATGTTGAAAACAGATGATCCTGAAATTCAAAGTTATGTTTCCTATGCACTGGCACTTCTTGGAAACAATGCAGGGCTTCACATCGCTCTGAGAGATACACGCAGTCCTGATATTGAAATACAGGCAATGGCAATAGAAACAATTGCTCTTTTGAATGCAGAGGAAGCAATTCCTGCACTTTTACGGATTCTTGAGAACTCGGAACTTGCAATAAAGTTGAAAGCCGCGTGGGCATTAAGTCGCCTTGGCGAAGAAAAGGGAATGTATACACTGGTAAACTTGAGCCATCAGGACATAGAACCATTACGTACCCAGGCACGGCAGTTTTTAACAGATAAAAAAATTCCATCATCTCTCAGGGCAAAAATTCCAGCAATTCAGAAGGAACTTGATAAACTGATCACAGGGGTACCTGAAGCATCTTTAAAGAAAATTGTTGCTATTAAAACAACAGAACAACCTGTCATTGATGGTAGTGCAAATGACAGAATATGGCGACTGGCAAATGAAGATAGAAGCATGATATATCTCATTGGAGAAAAAGTTCCTTCTGAAGTCCAAACATCTGTAATGGTTGCCTATGATGAAAACAGGATTTATTTCCTTTTCAATTGTCTTGACCCTGACGCATCATCCATCACCTTTGATAGTGGAGAATTCCTTACAATTTCAATAAATCCATCGTCTTCTGATAACCGCTGGTACCAGTACACACTTCATGCAACAAATTTTTTAAAATATGCATATGTGTGGAAGAAATACATAACAGATGATATGGATACCGAGTGGCAGTCACAGTGGACATCAGCAACAAAAATAACAAATAGTGGATGGATGGCAGAGATTATGATTCCATTTACTGATTTTGGAGTATCAAAAATTCCAGAAGGAAAATGGGAAATAAACTTCCAGAGGATTTCAGACCATCTTCCTGCTGTAACATGGACAGGGAAGATTGATAATCCTGCTCAGTTTGGACAAATTATATTTAAAACAGGTAGATAAAATGAAAAAAATAATTATGCTTTTCGCAATAGGATTTATCTTAAATACACTGACAACTTTTGCACAATCATGGTATGAGAAAAATGCAGGACTGAAGGTCATTTATCCTTCAAATGTATGGACATGTATTGAAAAAGCCCGTCAATATTATAATGCTGGAAATATTGAACTTGCAGACCAGTATTTAAGAAAAGCAGAGCAATTGACAATTGCTGCTGAGCCATTTAATCCCAAAAACTGGCCCTCTCACTGGCCAAGAACCCAGGAGGCACTTGATATCATTAGATATGCACCTCCTTCAGCGTATATTTACAGGATATTTGCTGACTTTGCCATTGACCAGAACAGAAGTAAAGAGGCAGTGAAATATATTAAATTGTATCTTAATCGTTCGTATATTCCTGATGCTTCATATCTTTATAAACTTGGAAATCTGCTTGAGTCAGATTCAATGGTTGTACAAGCAATAAGCGTTTATCAGGAACTTATTAATTGCATAAAAACGAGAAATTTTCACAATGATGCTCCTCAACTGAATACAATTGAACGGAAAATAAGGATCCTCAATGCACAAATTGAACCTGTTGTAATTCTTCCGCTTGACATGAAAATTCAGGGATTGCCATCTTTTCTTTCTGACATTGGTAATATTTTCAAAGAAAAACTAGCGCTGCTTGATGGCAGAAAATATATTGTGATTAAAGACCAGGTTCTTGACAAACTACTTGCAGAACAGAATCTCACAAGACAGGAAATAATTGATGATTTTGAAGAAAGAGAACGAATTATCAAGTTGCTCAATGTCAATTATGTCCTCGAACCAGCAATTGCAAAAATAGAAAACATGTATATTTTTCAGGTTCGTGTATACAGGTCAACCCAGAGAGAACCAGTTGAAACTTTTGAGTATAAAAATGAGAATTATGAATTTTTACCAAATTATTTACAGAGATTTGTTTTTGAATTTCAGGACAAACAAATTCCCGACAATTTGTTGATCCCGGAAAACTCATACCAATGGGCATATGAAGCATCGGATAATATTCAACAGGTTGCAATGTCAAATACAGGAAATACAATCATTGCTGGTTGTAAGGATGGCAGGGTATATGTGTTCAGCCGTAAAGGAAGTGTACTTGGAGCATTCAAAGAAAATGATGAAATCATAAGTGTTGCTGTATCCCCTGATGGTCATTATACATCATGGGCTTCAATTGATGGGAAAATTACTCTCGCTGATGCCATAAAGGTTGTATTTAGAACCAGTTCAAAAAATCTTGTGAGGGCGATTTCTATAGGAGAAAATGGCAAATTCTGGGTCTATGCAATTAATGAAAAAATTTACTATCTTGATAACAAAGGAGAAATTTACTGGACAAGATCACTTCCTGACTGGGTAAATGCGATGGAAATCAGTCCTGATTGCACACGCGTCGCAGCCGGCTCAACAAATGGTGATTTTGTTGTTTATACAGATGAAGGAAATCTTGCGTGGAGTAAAAAACTTGGAAGTCCAATTACAAGAATCAGTTTTTCGCCAAAAATGGGTTATATCGCAGTGGGTTTAAAGAATAATGTTGTTTATGTTTTTTCAATCAATGGTGATGAAGTAATAAAGTTTACTCTTGGAGATGAAGTACGACTTCTTACCTTTAATCAGGATCTTCTTGATTCAGTGGTGGGAATATGGAATTTGTGGTATTATTTTCTTGATAAATCCAGAAGCAAGGTCTGGTTCTATTCTGTAGACAAATCAATTAACTGTGCTCACTCTGCGACTGTTTCAAACATTTATGCTCTTGCAAAAGGGAAGAGTTTGCTTGTTTACACTGTTGTGTGGAAATAAATTTTTTCCTGTTAACATACATAAGAAGGAGGTTTAAAAATGGTAAGGGTTGCCATCATCGGAGCAGGATTTATGGGTTCAATGCATGCAGAAGTTTATATGCAGTTGCCAAATGTGAAAGTGGCAGCAATTGTTGATGAACGAGGTGAAAAGGCAAAATCACTTGCAGAAAGGGTTGGTGCAATTCCGTATCTTTCAGCCGACCAGGTTTTTGCAAAACCAGATATTGCAATTGTTGACATATGCCTGCCAACATTTTTGCACAAGGAATATGTTGTTAAAGCAGCAAATGCAGGTAAGGATGTTGTTTGTGAAAAGCCAATAGCATTAACTCTTGAAGACGCAAATGAGATGGTTAATGTATGTAAGGCAAACAAAGTAAGATTTATGGTTGCTCATGTAATAAGATTCTGGCCCGAGTATGCATTTGTAAAGAAAAACTATGACCAGGGAAGATTTGGAAAACTCATAACCATCACCTGTACAAGATTAAGTCCGAAGCCAACCTGGGGATGGCAGAACTGGTTACTTGATAATAATCGCTCAGGTGGAGCACTTTTTGACCTTCACATTCATGACGTTGACTATCTTCTTTATCTGATTGGGAAAAAACCATTATCACTCTATTCTCGTGGTACTTTTTCTCAGGAAGAAGGATACACTCATGTTTTTACGACCTACAACTTTCCTGATGGTATCACTGCCTTTGCTGAAGGTGCCTGGGATATGACATCAAACTTTCCATTTGAGATGAAATTTATTGCGCAGTTTGAGAAAGCAGTTGTTGATTTTGATTCAACATCAAACCCAACATTAACCGTTTATTATGCTGATGGAAGAATTGACAGGCCTCAAATGGAAAGAAAAACTTCACAGGTTTCAGGTGGAAATATTTCTGACCTTGGTGGTTATTTCTTTGAACTGAACTATTTTATTGACCATGTCGTTGCTAATAAAGAATTTCAGGTTATTACACCTGAAGATGCTGTAGAAAGTTTATCAGTGGTTTTAAAAGAGAAAGAATCCCTGGACTCAGGTAAAATAATAAACCTGTAAAAACTTTAAACTTTTTCAAATTCATACATCAGGATAGAGACAGCCACAATTGTTGCTGTCTCAACGCTCAGTATTCTTGGACCAAGCCCTGCAATGGGGATTCCATTGCTTTCAGCCATGGACACTTCTTCCTGTGTAAATCCACCTTCAGGACCAATAAAGATTCTGATCAGTTTTATTTCAGGCATTTTTTCTTTTATTGAGTTCAGTACAATTTTAATATGAGTTGATGCCTGCTCCCAGAAAAGTATTCCACAAATTTTATTGGAAATTACTGTTTCAAATCTCTGTGGTAAAGAAATTGAAGGAATTTTTGTTCTTCCTGCAATCTTGCTTCCTTCGCCTGCAATTTTTTCCCATCTTTTAATTTTTGCGGGTAAACTTTTGGTATCAATATTGATGATACTTCTGGTAGTTATCATTGGTATGATTGATGTAACACCAATTTCAGAAACCTTTTTTATGATATTTTCAAATGTTTTTGTTTTACACAATGAAATGCACAACTCAATTGAGACACTGGCTTCCTTTTGCTGATTCGTTCTCTTTTCCAAAATAACTCCTTCGACATAAGAAGGATTTGTGGATGTAATTTTTATCAAAAACTCCATCCCTGTTCCATCAAAACCATAAAAAACAGAACCTGTGCTCATTCTAAGAACATTTTTGATATAATGAGCAGGTTCGTCATAAACAAAAATTTTTTCTCCAGTGATTTTATGATTATAAAGATAAATGCGCCTCATAATATCTCAATGATTTTATTTTTTGATGTATAACCTGAAACGATTTTTATTGAAGATTTTGATACATTGAAATAATCAGATAGCATCTCTATTACAGCAGAATTTGCTCTTCCTTCAGAAGGTGGTTCATTTAGATAAATAACAAAACTTCCATCACTCATTTCAATAATTTTTTTCTGTCTCGAAAATGGTTTTACCTTAACCCTGATTTTTTTCAAGTGAATCCTTTTTGAAAATTTTGTATAGCGTGACTCAACCAATATATTATAATAGCACATTTTGAGGATGAAGGGTGAGGGTGTCTGAGCAGGGGAATACCCTTTTTCTTGCATCCCCTCCTTTCAGGAGGGGAAAGAGGGGAGGTGGCAAAGGGGGACAAAGGGGGATTTAAAATAGTTTCTCCCTTTCATAAAGGGAGATGCAAGAGGGATTGAAATCTTCCCCAGCCCCCTTTTTAGAAAAGAGGGGGAACTTGGCAAGAAAAGAAAAGGAGTGAGAGCAAGGGAAGGAGGGGAGGTTATGAGTGGCTATTTATGGATATCTCTCAAACAAAATCAAACTTCGTCTCACAATCTCAACAAATAACCATTTTTTTCTAACCAATCTTTACATTTCTTATAATCAGGCAGTAACATTTTCACTTTACTCCAGAAGAATTTTGTATGATTCTTTTCTTCAAGATGGAAAAGTTCATGGACAACAACATAATCTATGATAGGTAGAGGCGCCATAATTAGCCGCCAGGAAAAATTCAAATTTCCTTTGATAGAGCAAGATCCCCATCTTTTATTTGCGTCAGTGATATTAATCTTATTATATACAAATCCTCTTTTTTTTGCATACCATTCAACCCTCTCAGAAATCTTTTCATAAGCCCTCTCTTTGTACCAATTAATAAATAAATCTCTCGCAACTGGCAGGTAATCTCTCAAAAGGGAAAAGCAATTATTATTGAATAACAATGGTGTGTTTTGTTTGTCAACGATACTCAATTTATAATATCTTCCAAGGTAAAGAAAACCTTCCCCATTCACAAACTCTTTTTTAACAAACTTTGGGTCTCTTGCAATAATATTTTCTTTCTTTTTTTCTATCCAATCTTTATGTTTGATAACAACATTCCTTATAGTTTGCTCGCTCACTTCAAGCGGTGCTCTAACAATTAAAGTAGCATCATCAGTTATCTGTAAAGCAATTGTTTTTCTTTTTGTCCTTATTACTTTATCAATTTTAATTTCCATTTTTATGTCCATAAATGTGATAGGCAAGTTCCAACAACCTCTGGGCTATTTTGTTTCTTTTTCCGAATAACGCATTTTTGATATTTGCTGTATATGAAACATCACCGTCTTTTACTCCACAGCCCTCTTTTTGTGGTAATTGCTGAGAAGGATGGAATGCTAATAGATGGGATATTATGTAAGATTTTAGTTTTTTCTGCTTTGTATAGTTTTCCCAGAAGTCAACCGATGCAATTTCTCTTTTGATAATTTCTATAACATCTCGGGTTAAGTTAACCAGCAGGTTTATTTCGTCTTCTCCAAGATTTTCGATAGAAATCTCCTTTCCGAATATTATTTGTTTAAGTAAACCAAAGAAAGGCATCTCATTCTTCGGGTCAAAACCAAATGTTTGCTCATCTTCTCTCCCTTTTTTGATGGCATTCCTGATTTTTTCAAGTTCTTTAGCAAGCAACTCCCAGTTTTCCTTATATTCTTCAAGTACTTTCTTTAATCTATCTGAAAATCTCTCATAAAATTCAGGGTCTTCTTCAAAGTGCCTTTCAATGTGTTCTTTTATTGCATATTTTAATTCTTCTGCTCTGGCTTTGGGAGATTTTTCGTTCTTTATTTTTGAAATAAAATCATCTGAGAATAATGGAAATGGCGCAATCCTGGGATTAACTCCTTTTGATATTAGATACTCCTCTACAATTTCCCTTATTTTATTGCTTGCATCTTTTATGCTGAGTATATCATTTCTATATCTGTTCCTTGCACTTTCTCTTATGAAGTTGATTATCTTTAAATCTGTTACATATTTTAAAGCCTCTGGGTCAGGAAGCACCTTATCAATCGCTTTATTAAATTCGCGGACAAGATTTATAAACTCGTTTCTCGTTTCTTCATCCACTAATAAGTCAACACATTCTTCAATATTTTCTCTCCACTTATCAATACCATATTTTTTGAAAAACTCTTCTAATTGGCTATGAGCGTATTTAAGTTCATCTTTACTTTTTGCTTTATTAACAACGACCTGGCTTATTTCTTCAATATCCTCATCTGCATATATTGAAAGGGCTTCCTTTAAGTGTCTAAAAATACCAACATAATCAACCACAAAACCACAACTTTTATTTTTATAGATTCTGTTAACTCTCGCAATTGCTTGCAAAAGATTATGTTCCTTTATGACATTGTCAAGATACATCACTTGCTCAAGAGGAGCATCAAAACCAACAATTAACATTTCATTAACTACAATAAATCCGACATCTCCAGATACTCCGCTTTCATCAACCTCACCAAAAGGCATTTTGAAACTCTTTATGTTTTTATCCTGCTCATTTTCATCAGTATATTCTTTTTTATATATTGAAGGGTTATCATTCGGAGATGCTGAAATTACAACAGCAACCTTTAGTTTTTTAAGTGTTTCAATGTCTATTTTATCAGGATTATTTTTTTCAAGATTTTCTATTTTTTCTTTGAGTGCCTCTTCAAGTGCCTTTTTGTATCTTATTGCTGCAATTCTTGAAACTGCAACTACTTGGGCTTTAAATTTATTCGGAAAAACATGCGTTACATAATGTCCTACCATATCTTTTGCTTTATCCTTTATTACTTCTTCTGCTTCAAGGTAAGCCCGCCATGTATATCTTCCCATTATCCTCTGTTTTTCCTCAGCGTCAAATGCATGAAAAACATCTTCAAATTTTGCATTAGCAGCTTCTTCATCTGATAATTCTGCAGAATGGGTTCTACCTTCATAAACAATTTCAACAGTTACACCATCTTCAACAGATTGCTTTATTCCGTATTTATCAATATATTCGCCAAAAGTCATTTCTGCTTTTTCTGTTGGAGTTCCAGTAAAAGCAATCCTAACTGCATTTGGAAGTGATTTTTTAAGATTAGCACCAAGTAGTTTATATTGTGACCTGTGGGCTTCATCTATCATAACAAGTATATTGGGAGATTGGTTAAGTAATGGAAATTCGGTTTTAAGTTCTCTTTCCTGAAATTTATGAATCATAGCCATTACTAAATCTGGCGTGTTTGTTTTAAGAAGTTCTTTAAGTTTTTCTATACTATCAGCATGATTAATTGTAAAACGAACGCTTTTTGATGTATCTTTTAGTTGTTTTTCAAGTTTTTCTCGGTCTGTTACAAATACTATTTTAAAGTTGCTTAGTTCTGGGTCGTGATAAAATGCTCTGACTGTTTGCATCATAGTCAGAGATTTACCAGAGCCCTGAGTGTGCCATACAATTCCTCCTTTTTCTTCTGGTGTTTTTCCTTCCTTTACTCTTTTTATTATTTTTTTCACAGTTCTAAACTGCTGATATCTTGGTGCAATTTTTTTTATTCCAATTTTTGGGTCATCAACAAAAAGGGTAAATGTATGAAGTACATCAAGCAGATTGTTTTTTAAAAGTATTCCCTGAACTAAAACCTCCTGACTTGTAATAATTGATTTATCTGGATTTATGTCTGAAAGGCTATATGGGTATGGGTCTTTCCATTCGTTAAAATGCTCATACTCAGAAGTTATTGTTCCATATTTTGCTACCTGTTTTGAAGTTGCAATCATAAAGAGGTTGTACCAGAATAATTTTTCATTTCCTTCCTTTACGCCTCTTCTATTTGAATACCTCATAAGTTGGGTTATGGATTCATTTACAGGGTCCGAGATTGTCGGGGATTTACACTCAACAACAACAAGTGGCAAGCCATTTACAAAAAGAACAATATCAGGAATTATGTGTTTTTCTGTGCCAGGAATGTTAACTTTGAATTGTGATATTGCAATAAAAGAGTTATTTTCTGGATTTCTAAAATCTATAAACCTTACTGTTGGGCTTTTCTCTCCTGTTTTTCTATTTTCTGATACTGAAGTGTTTTCAAGAAGTAAATTATGAATTTCTCTATTTGCTTCAAGCAGGGAATTTGCCTGCGGTGTTGTTATTCTTCTAACAACTTCATTTATCTGGTCATCCTCAATCCAGGTGTTTATTCTCTTTATTGAATTTCTTAATTCCTCTTCAAGGATTACTTCTCTAAAACTTTCCCTGAATTTTACGCTCTTGCCATAAACAGGCTCGCCAGCACTATTAAATGTTATAATTTCTTTTACCTCTTCAGGATCATCCTTATTCTGTCTATAAATTTTCCAACCCAATCTTTGCAATTGGGCAAAAAAGGGATTTTCTACATAATGTTCTTCATCAAGCTTGTAGTACATTTTCTACACCTTCTTTTATTAAATGATTGACTCTAACCTTGCCAGTTAATAAGTCCTCCATAAGTCCCTGTTTTATTCTTTTAAGTTTCTCTTTATATTGTTCTTCTTTTTCTATTGTTTTGTCTATTTGTGAAAGAATTTCGGCTATGCGTTCCTGTTCAGGGAGTGGGGGAAGGGTGATTTGAATTCTATAAATAATAGTTTGTGTCATTAGAGGTTGACCAGTTTCTGCGCTAAATTGATTAAGATTTAAATATTTCAAAAGATAGCATAAGAATATATTGTTATAATCTATTTTCTTTGCAACAACATATAATGCATTATCCGTTACCCATCCTTCATTTGCTATATATACAGAACCACAATATTCACCTACCCTGCCTATTATAATTGTTTCTATATTAAAATTCTTTTCATTTGTATATCCAAGGATACCATTGCCACCATAAACAGGATAATTACCAAATTCTGAAGTATCTATTGGTTTTGTCATTCCACTCTTTAATTTGAATACCTCCCCCAACTCCACCACTTCCCACTCTTCTGGTATCCTGCCAAGAGGGGAATCTTTAAATTTGTGTGTTTTTTCGCTTCTGATGTTGCCGTTTTCGTCTATGCCTTTGGTGAGTAAATCCTGCATCAAGCCCTGTTTTATGCGTTTGTATTTTTCTATAATCTTGTCTGTCTTTTCTATGGCATTATCAACTGTTTCAAGAATTTCAGCAATTTTCTGCTGTTCGGGGAGTGGGGGGAGAGGGAGTTTATAACTCAATACATCTTTATCATTTACACTTGGGTATGTTGTTCCTGTCTCTAATTTACCTAAGAAATTAAAAAATTGAGTTCTAGAAAGAGAATAAAATAAAAATTTTGAATTGTGAAAATCTATTAATAAAAAAGCAGGACTTACAAATAAAAAAGGCTCTTTAATTATTGATATAGCACCTCTCGTAGGTCTTACTTTAGATATAATTATTTCTCCTTTTTTAGCTTTTATACAATGATTTGGCGATGGTTTATCTTTTATAAAATATTTTTTAGAATTTATATCAATATCACCAATTTCCAAATAAGGACTTGAACCTTTAGGTGCAATATTTTTATTACTTATTATAACCTCTCCCAACCTTACTCTTTTCCATCCTTCTGGTAAATTTTGAATATCTTTAATTACATTGTTTCTTTCCATACTTTTCACACCTCAATATTTTTGCGTATAACAAACTTTACACAAAATAAATTGCGTAAAGCGAAACATAATTTTACTTTACACAAAACAGTTTGCGTATATTTTACTTTACACAATTTAATATACATCTCTACTCTTAATAATATCTATTATGCTATTAAAAGCATACTCTGCTGATTTTCTTCCTTCAGAAGGTTTATATAAGCTAATTAATCCTGCCTCAATCAAACTTTTTAAAACATTATTAGCGGTTATTCTATTAGGTATACCTGTTATCTGTATAAAATTTGCAGTGTTTATTATCGGCTGTCTAAAAAACGCATCAAGAGCAGGAATAGCATATCGAGACTTAGTCGCCTGTATAAATCTATCCTTCATCTCATTATAAAGATTTAAAAGCTTTTGAGCTTTATCAATATTTATTTTAGCCTGCTGTATAACTGCTGTTAGAAAGAAATCCACCCAACCGCTCCAATCATTATTTTTAGTTATCATCAATAATCTATCGTAATACTCAGTTCTATTTTTTTCTAAATACTCACTCAAATAAAAACTTGGTCTTGATATTAAGCCTTTCCAATACAAAAACAAAGGAATTATAAGACGTCCAACTCTACCATTGCCATCTTCAAAAGGATGAAGAATTTCAAACTGAGCATGCAATAAACCAAGCTGGACTATTTTATCAGGATAATCATCAGATTTTAAAAACCTTTCCCAGTATTCAAGATGCTCTGGCAAAATAATAGGGTCTGGTGGTATGTATCTTGCATTTTCAATAGAACTACCGGGTGAGCCAATCCAATTTTGCGTCTTTCTAAACTCACCAAGTAACCTATTCTCGCCTCTTACACCAGTTAAAAGAATTTTATGGAGCCCTTTTATAAAAGACAGCGATAACGGTCTCCTCTTTATTTCTTCAGCACCAGAGAGCAGTGCCTTTTTATAATTTAGCACTTCTTTCCTGTCGTTTCTCTGTGTATCAGAAATCCCTTTTGAAATTATTCCTGCCTCCTCTTGGAGCACATCTTCAAAAGTTGCTTGTGTCCCTTCAATTCTG
This sequence comes from Candidatus Omnitrophota bacterium, assembly GCA_023818965.1. Lineage (GTDB taxonomy): Bacteria > Ratteibacteria > UBA8468 > B48-G9 > DTJG01 > DTJG01. The sequence goes on from JAMWCD010000005.1 coordinate 147,036, forward strand.
CTTGATAATACTGCCTCATTTGTCATTAATGGTGCAAGTAAAATATCTGGATTTGGCAGTCCTACTAAAATTCCATCAAAAAGAGCAATCCCTCTATTTGATTCTCCAATCTTTCGTATAAAAGGTTCTAACTTCAATCCTTTCGGTGGAAATTCAAGAGGAATATAAGGTTTTATTTTATTCATCGGTCCTCCGATTTATTCTTTCCTATATACCCCAATTTTCTTAGAAACTCATCTAATTTTCTAATTTCTTCATCCCTCTCCTGTTTTATTGCTACCAATGAAATTTTATATTTATCCCATAGGTTTTCAAAGATTTTAATTAGTTCTTTCTTCTCAGCATTTAGATATTTTTCAAGATATTGTTTTATGGTTTGATTAAATTTTTCCAGTAGTAATTCTTTTGCTTCTTGTTCTGTTAAAGAGTTTCTCTTTTGGTCAATTTTCCCTTGTGTAACTTTTATAGATTGTTTAGTATTTTTATCTTTTTTATATATCCCTTCCAATTCCTGTGTTTTTGCTTTTAATTTCCTTTTCCATTCATTTAACTCCCTACTTTTATTGTGAATTTTTTCGTGTAGTTGCCATATCTCCACTATAGTTCTTTTTGCCACTGCTGATAGTAGTGCCCCTTTAAAGTTCTTTTCGGCATTAACAAACTTTTTATTCCATGTTTGCTCTTTGGGCACAAACAAAATATCTTTTATCTGTTCTTTCAGATATTGAGTAACATTTTTTATAGTTTTCTTTCCATAGTCTTCTTCATCCCAATCCTCTACTTCTTCAAGAAGTTCATTTAATTCACTTTCAAGTTCTGAAATTTTGCTTTCCAGTTCTTCAATATTTTTTAAATCATCTGCAAAAAATTTTTTCTGTATTCTTTCATCCTCAATAAGCATATTACTCCATCCTGATGAAACAACGGACTTAAAATCGTATTTTAATTCTTCCCACCAGTTGACAAATACACCAGCAATCTTAAATTCATCAAGAACTCCCAAAGCGAGAATTTTTTCTTTAAGATTTTTTAATGCTTTATTCCTGAATTCCCAGAGATTATTATGTCCCGGGAATTTTTCTATTTCTTTTCCAACTTCAAGCCACCATTCCTGCAACTTTTGAAAATGGGCAGAGAATTTATTTTTAACACTATCGGAAGATTCTATAATCTCTTTTATATCGCTTTTGTCTTTAATATCCCCTCTAAATTCTAAGGTTTTTTCATCTTTTTCTACTAATAAAACATTTGCCGTGAAACCTAATTTTTCTATTTGTGCCTTGTAAATTTCAACCTCTTTTTTTGGCACACCTCCTAAAATGTGATAATGAACACATTCCATTTCAGGGTCAGGAGAGTTGTCAACATATCTCCGAATATTTAAATTAAAATCATTTTGCTCAATCTCCTTAATATCAACAAGTTTTGAATACTTTGGTATTTCTAACTTTCTATCAAAAACTGTAACTATTTTCTCAATATCTTCAGGTCTCAAATAATTTTGATTTCTACCTTCACCATATTCTTTATCTGCATTTATGAAAAAGATTTTGTTTTTGAGATGCTCGGGTTTTCTTTTATTTATCACAATGATGCAAGCAGGTATACCTGTATTGTAAAATAATTTTTGAGGCAAGCCAATAATTGCCTCTATTATATCGTCTTTAACTATTCCTTCTCTTATTACTTTTTCCTGTCCGCCTCTAAATAAAACACCGTGTGGCATAACACTTGCCATAATTCCATTTTCTTTTAAACTCGCAATCATATGCTGTAAAAACATTAAATCTGCTTTCTTTCCTGTTTCAGGAGTAAAGCCGTATTTAAATCTCTGAGGGAATTCCATATTTGCTCTTGTGTAATTCTGAGAAAATGGCGGATTTGCTAACACTCTATCAAAGCTTTTTATATAACCATTCTCAAGAAATTTTGGAGTGGTAAGAGTGTCTTCATTTTCTATATGGGCATCTGGAATGTTGTGAAGAATCATGTTCATCTTACATATTGACCATGTAACACCGTTATTTTCCTGTCCGTAAAGAGCTAAATTTGTTGGATTTTGTCCTGTTGCCTCAACATATTCTCTTGATTCTATGAGAAATCCACCAGAGCCAACAGTAGGATCATAAACAATCATCCCTTCCTGAGGTTTTACAATCCTAACCATTAGTGTCTTTACATGTGATGGTGTATAGAATTCTCCACCCTTTTTACCAGCAGAATCTGCAAATTCTTTTAAAAGATATTCATAAGCAGCACCAAGCAAATCAGGAAATTCAAAATCTTCGTTTCTTAATCTGTACTTATTAAAGTGATGAATTAAATCAACGAGTTGCTGGTCTTTTAGTTTTGTCTTACCTTTCACCGCATTGAAATCTATATGCTTCAAAACACCTTCAAGTTCTGGATTTGCCTCTTCCAATGCGGCAAGGGCTTTATTGAGCTGATTGCCAACATCTTCTTTTAAGTTCAAGATGTTTTTCCATCTTGCTCGTTCAGGTACAAAAAAAGTGTCACCATAAGAATCTGAATCTTCAATTAAATCATCTATTTCATTTTCAGATAGCCCCTTACTGATGAATTCATTTCTGATTTCTTCCTGCTTAGATTCAAAGACATCTGAGACACGTTTTAAAAAAAGCATGCCGAAAATGTATTCTTTGTATTCTGAGGCATCCATTTTGCCTCTTAAAATATCTGCGGCTTTGAACAGGTATGTTTCAAGTTGTTTTAAGGTTAATTTTCCTTCGTTCATAGTGGCATCCTTTTATTTTTTTAAAACCGACTCTTGTATTTGATTTAATTTATTCATATTCAAGCAAGGTAAAGACATTTTACCAGATTTTGGAGTATATAATCAATAACACAAAATTGCAACATAAGAAATCCTTTAAATACTGGCAAATTCTGAGATCCTCTTTTTGCATGCTATTTCTTACCCGTATCTTTCCCCCCCTTTTCAACCTCCCCTTGCATCCCCTCCTTTCAGGAGGGGAAAGAGGGGAGGTGGCAAAGGGGGACGAAGGGGGATTTAAAATAGTTTCTCCCTTTCACAAACGGAGATGCAAGAAGGATTTTTATCTTTATGAAAAATCCACCCCAGCCCTCCTTTGGAAAAGGAGGGAGATCAGGAGGGGAATGAGGGGGTATTCAAATTCCCTTATGGAAAAATAAAGGGTGGGTGAGGGGATTTGGCGCCCTCGCCTCCACTACGGCTCGGGTCGCCGTCCGCTGGGATTGCTGCGCCAGCTCGCAATCCCTTACTTCTCTCCAATTCAAATCCCCTTATGGAAAAATAAAGGGTGGGTGAGGGGATTTGGCGCCCTCGCCTCCACTACGGCTCGGGTCGCCGTCCGCTGGGATTGCTGCGCCAGCTCGCAATCCCTTACTTCTCTCCAATTCAAATCCCCTTATGGAAAAATAAAGGGTGGGTGAGGGGATTTGGCGCCCTCGCCTCCACTACGGCTCGGGTCGCCGTCCGCTGGGATTGCTGCGCCAGCTCGCAATCCCTTACTTCTCTCCAATTCAAATCCCCTTATGGAAAAATAAAGGGTGGGTGAGGGGATTTGAACCCCCGGCATCCAGAGCCACAGTCTGGCGCTCTATCCGCTGAGCTACACCCACCATCGGACATAATATTTTACACAAAATTTTAATGTAGTAAAATTGATGTATGAACTCAAAGGAGCAGTATGAAAAGGATAATCAAAATATTAACAGTATTTTTAATTGCTGGCATTACCGGTTGTGTACAGAAAAACATTTCTTTTTCAATACCAGTAATAAGTGAAAATGAAATGAAGACAGAGTTATCAATTAAAAAAGAGGATTCTTTTAGAATTGAACTTGAATCAAACCCAACAACTGGTTATATGTGGTATGAAAAACACGATAGTCAAATGATTTCACTGATAAAAAGTGGATTTGTTTCATCTTTACCGGAAAAAAAGATTGTGGGCAATCCAGGTAAACAGATTTTTGTTTTCAAAGCAGTGGAAAAAGGAGAAACAGTTATTGAGTTTGTCTATAAAAGGGAATGGGAAAAAGAGATAGTGAAAAAAATTAATTTCAAAATAAGGATAAATTAATGGAAATCTTGAAATTAAAAGGAAAATCTGCCTTGATTACAGGCGGTAATTCTGGAATTGGTTTTGGCATTGCGAAGGCAGTTGGTTTAGCAGGAGCAAGTGTTTTGATAATCGGAAGAAATGAAGAGAAAAATAAAAGGGCGATTAATGAATTAACCAAACTAAATATCTATTGTTCTGCAGAAAAATTTGATCTATCAAAGTATCGCAAAGTTCCTTCTTTTTTTGAAAAAATTCAAAAAAAATACGGCATCTTTGATATATTGATAAATTGTGCGGGTACTACCATCAGAAAAAGAGCAGATTTAATGACAATAGACGAGTGGCTATCTGTTATTGATACCAATTTAACATCAACGTTTGTTATAACAACAAAATGGGCAAGTTCTTTGATTAAAAAAAATAAACCAGGTGTTTGTTTGATAATACTCTCTTTGATGAGTGAAGTTGCCAGACCTACAACTTCTGCATATGGTGCTTCAAAGTCAGCATTGAGACAACTGGTGAAATCGTTTGCAGTGGACTGGGCAAAATTTAACATTCGTGTTAATGGAATTTCTCCTGGTTACATAAAAACCGAATTGACAGAGCCCCTTTATACCAATAAACAATTCGCAGAATGGGTTGTATCAAGGACTCCTCTTGGAAGATGGGGATGTCCTGATGATATTGGTCCAGTAGCAGTTTTTTTGTGTTCTAACGATGCAGGATTTATTACAGGACATACAATTTTTGTTGATGGTGGATTTCTTGCTTCCCTTTAATCCTGAAGAGTTTTTCTGAAGTAAGACAGAATAAGATTTTTAATAAGGAAGGCATGAAACAGAAAAAAGTGATGTGATTTTATCCAGATTATCCTGGGTCTACCGAGTGCATTCCAGAGTTGCATCGTATAAACAGGTCTAACAGATGTATCATATTTTGAATTGATCATAAGGACATTAAGTCCTTTTTTTGCATATGTGAGAGGGTCGATATCACGCCAGATTTCTATCAATTGTTTTTTTGTGACATATTTTTTTAAAAGTTTTTTATACATCCTCGCAATGAAGTCCCTTGATTCCCATAGCATACTTGCAAGATTGCCACCGCCGACAATGTAAACACCCGAACGAATTCTTTCATCTATTGATTGGACTATACTTGCGACATTTGCTCCCATACTAATGCCAAGAATTCCAATGACACCGTTTTCTTTTTCAAGAAAATCAATGGTTTTTCTAACATCAATCACACACTGTATCAGACCTCTCTTAAATATTCCTACCCAGTCAAAATTTTCCGGGACTTTTTTAAAAGGATTTTTTTTGGGAATTCTTGCTGGAGCATAGGGCATAATAAGCATAAAACTTGAAATTCCTTTTTTTGCCAGTTTCCTGCAAAAGTATTTTGTAGTAAAAACCATTGAAAGACCGTGAAGGGCAATAACACACCTTTTTGAATTTTTTGCTTGATAATACAGACCCCATACCCTGTCACAAACTGGAATTCCTGTAGGTAAGGCAGATTGGAATTTAACGATGACGATATCAAAAAATTTGCCTCTTTTCAGAACTTTTGACGAAAAATCATCCTTCTTTTCATATGAAAAAATTTTAGAGTTCATGGAATTATTTTAACGAGTTGAAAAATTTTTTCAACAGAAACTTGCAATTAAAAGTGCCATAGATTAACATAAATATGATAAAACCGAAGCCTACGGGGAAATCCGCCGCGGGGGTAGGCAAAGGGAGGGGAAATGGCTAAAAAATTTGGAAAGGTAGAAATGACAATCTGGAAATTCATTCGTCTTGTTCTCTTTCTTGCTTTATCAATTACTGGTTTTGTATTGAGTCATTTCAACCCACAGTTTGCAACCTTTGGATGGGGATATACTTTCGGGTTGATTGGAATGGCAATATTGATTGGATAGTTTCATTCTGAAATCTTTTTTATTATCTGGTGTAAATCCTTGATGTCTCTGTTGAATGCGCATCCTCCTTTTGAAGCCCACGGAAGTTTTTGTTCTGATGGAAATAATCCCTTTTCAATAAAATTTTCTGAAATTTTCTGGATATCATTGATAACAGTTAAGGTATCTCCTGACTCTGAGACAATATTAATAAAAGAATCGGGTATCTGTGTAATTTTCTGTGCTGCAACATAAATCAGTCCATTTAACATAACAAATGGTTCAGTATCTGATAGTAGCGTCAGAACTCTTTCTTTTGTTCCTGTAATGTAATCAGTGTAATAGTCAATGTTATCAGTGAGAATGTTTTGATAATTACCTTTGATTTTTTCTTCTTTACCGTTATTCCAGAGAATTGAACAATTTACCTGAAGACCATCACCACATCTTGCATTTCCTTCAAAAAATATCTTTGCTTTCTCACAATAAATTTTTTCAATATCAGGTGTTTTTTCACTACATGCATGTGTTATGGCAATCCTTATGTCTTCAACATTCTTTGTTGATGCCCTTACAAAAACTGTGTCAGTTCCTTGAATTTTGTTCGCACGGTATAACTCAGATTCAACCTTAACAACAGGATCCCAGGAAAAAATACCCTGTTTTCCGCACCAGAACAGGATATTATGAACAAAATGACTTAAGGCATTTCCAAAACATGAATCGAGCACAATCCTGTTGTCAAGCATTAATCTTCCTGCCCAGTTTGATCTTTTGAAATACGATGCATACCTTGGCCAGAGCCCTGTGAAGGTAATTTTTTTGACTTTTCCGAACTCTCCTGAAAGAATTCTTTGTTTTATTTGATGTCTTTCCTTTTGAATTATGAAATTGAAACCAACATTGGTTTTTTTCTCAATTGTTCTATCAATTTCCATCATTTCCAGTAGTTGCTGATAATCAAGGGTTGGCGGTTTTTCAAGGTATACAGGAATGCTTCTTTTGATACATTGTTGATGCATTTCAGCATGAAGATGGACAGGTGTTGGGATGCAAACAAAATCAAGGTCATTTGAACATTCATCAAGCATATCAATATAATTTCTGAAAATTTTAACATTGCGGTCGTGTAAGAAAAACTGTTGCCATGTACTTTTTATGTTTTCTTCAAAGACATCACAGGTACAAATAAGTTTCACCTTACCTTTTTTTTCAAGTTCAAGGACAGATGAATGATGTGCCCTTGCAAAACCTCCCATTCCAATAATTCCAATTTTAACAGGGAAAATATTATTGTTCATTTTCTTCATTTTTCAAAAGATGTTTTTTGACCCATGGTATTGCTTTTTCTCCATGCCACCTGTGTTCGCCTTCAAATACATCGTGCAGAAACATTTTTTCTCTTCCAAGAATTTTGTAAGCGTTTTTTATTATGGAAGTTTGAGAATAAACATTTTTCAAACCACTTTTTCCATTAAGGGGGTCTCTGGTTCCGGTTTCAATCAATAGTGGTCTTGGAGCAATTAATGCAGCAATATCTCCCATATCAAGGTATTCATACAAATGTGGGACATAATTGCATGAACAGTTTGTACACATTTCAAGAAGGGATTCTTTATAACCATACATATAACCACTGATGACAGCACATTTGATTCTATCATCAAGAGCGCTTGCCCATAATGTTTGAAGCCCGCCACCAGAAAGTCCAGCACATCCTATTTGATTTTTTACAACATCTTCTCTTGTCTGGATATAATCAATTAATCTGTGAATATCCCATGCCCACATCCCTGCAACAGTTATTCCAAGTGGGATAGCCATATTATTTAACCATAGACAGGAAGAAGCAAGAATATTGCCTTTTGCCCATTTTTCCTGTCTTTCCCCAAATCCTCTTGCATCAGGACAGAAAACAAGAAAACCATTTTCTACAAATTGAATTCCATAGTCATAATTACATTTTTTAATTGCTTCTGCTATTTCAGGAATATCTTTTCTTCCTGCTACTGCGTATTTTCCTCCACTACCATGGCCATGAACAGCAATAATTGCAGGATATTTTTTCTTATTATCCTTTGGTTTTAAGACATAAAATGGCATAACGATTTCTGGTTCTGTTTTTATTTCCATATGAATACGAACAAAATTTTCAAATTCAACAATCTCATTGATTTTTGGTGCTGGATTGGTTTTTTCAAATTTACTGTATCCTGTAAGCTGTTTTAATTTTTTTCTTGTTTTTTGTTTCCACTGGTTAAATTCTTTTTCATTCCTTGCGTTGAATGAAAGAGGTCTTTTTTGCCTGTCAAAAAGTTTTTCAAGATATGGCGCTGTCATATATTTTTCCATACTTTCTCCTTGTTTTATCAAAGGCAATTTCATCAGTTTCATTGCGTCTGGTATTATACAACAAATAGAATATGAACTCAAAAAACTTTGGACACCTGTTTATAGAAATTACAAATGCAGATTAAAACCCTTATTGAGAATAATAAATGTCTTTCTAAGAAAAAAATTTCTTATCCACATTTTCTCCTCATTATGAACACCGAGTTTTCTTACCACGGTTTTAATCATCCGGGTTGCCTGGAAAGTTTAAAAATTGTCGAATAAACAGATTTATGTTTTAATTTTATATTAAGGGATAATGTAAAACAGGAAAACGTAATGACCTAAAAAAAGATTGTAAGTGTACCTGAAACTTTGAGAAAAAATCTACCTTGTCCCTTCATTTTCTAAAGACGGAGGATATAAAAATAATTAACCAAAAATTTTGGCAGAATCCAAAAATTAAAAAGGAGAAAATAATGACAAAAAGGCAGAGGTACCTGAAAGCACTGAGAAATGAAAAGATTGACGAACTGGTCTGGGCTCCAAACTTTGACTACTGGCTGAGGGTTAATGTTGCAGAAGGAACTCTTCCTGAAAAATACAGAACAATGTCAAGAAATGATATTGTACGAGCCATAGGCGGATATATCTGGAATAGACAAACAGGCATCAGGACAATTTATGATAGTTCTGTAAAAATTGAATCATGGAAAATAGAAGATGGTTCAATCAGAGAAATTAAAACCCCTGTGGGCGCTGTCAGGTGTATGTATAAAAAGACAGAAGGAGAACATCGTTCTCAGCATCTTTCTGAACATTTTATAAAAACAGTGGATGATATCAGGATAATGAAATATATTGCAGAAGCAACCTATTTTGAACCTGATAATGAATCAACGATAAAAGCACTTGAAGAAACAGGGGAAGATGGGATTGTTTTGAACGGTTGTTTTCCAGTCCCATTTATAGAGTTTGCAAAAATTGATGCGGGCTATGTTAATGCATTTTATTTATGGTTTGACTACAGGAAAGAAGTTGATGAACTTGTCAACACCTACTTTAAAAAATATATTGAAGCAGTGAAAATTCTTGCCAGCGGATATGCAGATGTTGTTGCAACAAGTGATAATATGGATGGAATAATGATTACTCCTGAAATTTTTAAGCAATATGCAATACCATATTATCAGGAATGCAAAAAAATTCTCAGTGAAAAAGGAAAAATTTTTGAAGGGCACTGGTGTGGAAGAACTGAAAATCTTTTACCCCTTGTTCCTGGTTGCGGACTTGATGTTGTTGAAGCAATAGTCACTGCTCCTATGGCAAAGATTACTCTGAAAGAGGCACTCGATATCCTTGATAATAAGGTTGTTTTACAGGGTGGAATACCATCTGTACTTGTCTGTCATGAGGGTGGTACAAAGGATGATTTTATCAGATACATCAATGAAGTAATTTTGCCTTTGAAGGGTAGAAGGTCGTTTATACTGGGTATGAGTGATAATGTTCCACCAAATGCTGATTTTGAAAGAGTGGAAATCGTGAGTAAACTTATTTATCAATAATCAACGAGCCCAATTTTAAGTCTTTTTGCTGCACAAAGTTCGCCATCAGAATAGAATTTTTTTATGTTGAATTCTTGACTTACCTTTTTTGCATTTTCAGAAATAGTATGAGCAACCGCAACGACGTCATACAGTCCTGATTCAATAGCAGGTCTAATGTGAACTTGTCCAATTACTCCACATCCAATTATACCAATCCTGATTTTTCCCATACCTTTAACCTTTTCTTTACAAACAAAATAAGAATGCCTGCTTTTCGTAGATGGTATCATGGTTTTTATATGAACCATCAGCGCCGGTTGAAAATTGTGGTATACTATAATATGGACTTTCTTGAACTTGTGAAAAAAAGACAGAGTGTAAGGGATTATAAACCCGAGCCGATTCCTGTTGAAGTGCTCGACCGCTGTTTTGAGGCAGCGCGACTTGCACCATCTGCGTGCAATTCTCAACCATGGAGCTTTATTGCTGTAACAGATCCTGACACAAGAAAAAAAATATCTGATACTTTCACAGGAATTTATTCGTTTAATTCTTTTGTGAAAACTGCACCTGTGATTGTTGTTGTGATTACTGAAAGATCAAGATATACAGCATGCCTTGGTGGATATTTTCGTGGCACTCAGTATAACCTGATTGATATTGGTATTGCTGTTGAGCACTTTATACTTCAGGCAACTTATGAAGGACTTGGAACATGCTGGATTGGTTGGTTTAATGAGAAGGAAATCCACAGAATTCTTCGTATTCCAGCAAGGCGAAAAATTGATGTATTGATTACTGTTGGTTATCCTGTATCAGATGAAATCCGTGAGAAAAAACGAAGAACCCTTGATGAAATAAGAAAATATTACAGTGATTAAAAAGGAGGAAGATATGAAAGTTTCTAAAACGTACAGGTCGATTGCATCTATTATGGTTTTTCTTTTTCTGTGTACAAGTGTTTTTGCAGCACCACCGAGGGCACTTATAAAAAGAATTGACCAGGCAAAGGAAATACTTGATGATATTATGGAAGCCCCTGACACAGAGATTCCAGCAGCATTGATTGAAAAATGCAGGGGAGTGATAATTATGAAGCAATATAAAGCAGGATTTATTTTTGGAATCAAGGGTGGTTTTGGAGTTGCTCTTGTAAAGGATGAAAAAACAGGACAGTGGAGTCCACCTGCGTTTGTTAAAGCAGGCGAGGGTAGCTATGGTGTTCAGATTGGTGGACAGGCAGTTGATTCGATACTACTGATTATGAATAAGGAAGGAATGGAAATGCTGATGAATACCAAATTTAAAATTGGTGTTGATGCATCAGCAGCAGCAGGACCAGTTGGAAGGGATGCTTCTGCAAAACTTGGACCAGGAACTGCAATACTTGTTTATTCAAGGGCAAAAGGATTATACGCAGGTGCAACGATAGAGGGTGGGGTAATTTTAAACGATGATAAGGCAAATGAACAGTTTTATGGTATCAAGGGCATTACAGTTCAGGACATTCTTTTCGGAAATGCAGTTGAAATACCTGAGCAAGCAAAAGGTTTGATTGAAGCATTAAAGAAATACGAGAAAAGATATGAGGAATTAAAAGAAGAAAAAGAAAAAACCTCAAAGTAATTTTGTACTATAACCTTTTGTAGAACGATGAAATTGAAAAAATCCAATACCATTGAAATAAAAGCAAAATCAGGGACAAATGTCATACTTCAAAAAGCCATTGATACGCTTTCATCACAGGGTGGCGGGAAACTAATAATTTCAGATGGAACATTTTATATGTTTGACTCCCTCCATCTTCGTTCAAATGTAAGTATAATCGGAAGTAAAAAAACTGTGTTAAAGAAAGCAAAATGTGTATATTCAAAATTGTCTGCTGACCTTGGATATGGTCATTATGATGTTTCTGTTGAAAAACCTGAATTATTTAAGAAAGGAATGGGTATTTATATTTTTGATGATTTCGGGAAGGGCTTTTACGGCACAGTAGCAACAATCACATGGAAGGATGGTGACAAACTTGGCATTGATAGAATGCTCAATCACGATTATGCGAGAATTAGAAATGCCATGGTTTGTTCAGTTTTTCCCATTGTCAGTGGTTATTATGTTAAAAATGCTGTAATAAAAGGAATAATGATTGATGGAAACGCTGATGAAAATCTTTTTATTGATGGGTGCAGGGGTGGTGGAATTTTTCTTTTGCAATGCCATAACATAGACATTGAAAATGTTTTTATATCAAATTACAACGGTGATGGCCTCAGTTTTCAACAGTGTACAAATTTAAAAATATCAAACTGCGAGATTAATAATAACCGTGGTTCAGGACTTCATCCTGGTAGTGGTTCTGCAGGGGTTGTTATGAGTAAATGTAAAATTACCAATAATGGAAAAGATGGTGTGTTTTATTGCCTTCGAGTGACATATACACTGCTGGAAAATTGTGAGATTATGGAAAATGGTAATGATGGGATTTCTATAGGAGCAAGAGATACAGACCACATCATCAGAAACAACATAATATCAAACAATTGCAGATACGGTATTTATTTTAGACCCGCTGACAGAGTAATGGGAGGTCATAGAAATTTGATTGACTCAAATATAATAAAGGATAATTGCAAGAACCAGGGTGATTCAGAAGTTTTTATTGAAGATATAACAGATGATATCTGGCTGAAAAAAAATCAAATCAGTGGTGAAAATTCTAAGTATGCAATTATTGTGGGCAAGTACTGTGAGAGAATTGTTGTTGACAGAGACAATGTATTCGGGCAGTTTAAAAAAGGTGTATATCCTGAAAATTCAACCAGTATAGTTTTGAAAAAAGTCCCACAAAACTTGAAACTTGGTCCAGATTATCTGAACTTAAAAGCAGTAAGGCATCTTAACATAAAAAATCCTTGATTGAGAAATTAAAAGATTTTGGAATTTAAACCAGATAACAGGAGGGAGAAATGGGTTTTGATGGAAGAAAGATCGGAATTCTGGTTGGAGGTGGTCCAGCACCGGGCATTAATGGTGTTATCGGTTCTGCAACAATCGAAGCGATTAATCATGGATTGCAGGTAATAGGAATCTATGATGGCTTCAAGTGGCTTTCTCAGGGAGACATTTCGCATGTAAAAAACCTTTCAAAAAGCGATGTTATAAAAAGCCGTTTTGAAGGTGGTTCTATTTTGAATACATCAAGAGAAAATCCAACGAAAAGCGAAGAAAAGATGAAAAACGTTGTAAACTCATTGAAAAATCTTGGACTTGACTATCTTATCACCATTGGTGGCGATGACACTGCGTTTAGTGCAAGTCAGACATACAAATTTGCAGGTGGCGCTATTCGTGTTGCTCACGTTCCAAAAACAATTGACAATGACCTGCCATTGCCTGCAAATATGCCGACATTCGGTTTTCATACTGCAAGACATGTTGGTGCAGAACTGGTAGCAAATTTGCTTGAGGACGCAAGAACAACACACAGATGGTATCTTGTTGTTGCCATGGGCAGAACAGCAGGGCATCTTGCTCTTGGTATGGGAATTGCTGGTGGAGCAACACTAACAATAATTCCTGAAGAATTTAAAACAAAACCAACAATCAACGATGTATGTTCAATTATTGAGGGTGCTATATTTAAAGCAAAGGCACTCGGACAGGACTATGGGGTTTGCGTTATTGCAGAAGGCGTAGGAGACCTTTTAAAGGAAGAACTCAAAGACAACCCACTTGCGATTGTTGAATATGATGAACATGGACATTTCAGAATGGCTGAAGTTCCTCTATGTCTGATAATCAAAAGAACATTAAATCAGAGATTTAAAGAAAGGGGAGAAAAGGCACAGTTTATTGATGTCACAATTGGTTATGAATTGAGGTGCGCAAAGCCCATACCATTTGATGTTGAATACACTCATCAACTCGGTTGCGGTGCTGTAAGATACCTTCTTGACAAAACAGAATATCAGTATAAAACAGGTGCACTGATCTCCATTCAGGCAGGAAAAATTGTACCCATCCCATTTGACGAGATTCTTGACCCGAAAACTGGCAAAACTGCAGTAAGAAAGGTTGATATAAAATCAGACCTTTACAGTGCTGCAAGAAGTATGATGATACGACTTGAAAAAACAGATTTTCATAATGAAAAACTTTTATCAGAAATAAGCAGGGTGGCGAAATTATCAGTAGATGAATTTAAAAAACAGTTCAGTCAGTGTGTTGAACAAACCTCAATTTGTTAAAAAATTTTTAATTTTTTCTGTGGGCTGATTAAGTCCAGGAACTGAAAGACATTCAAATGTTGTTTGATGTATTATAATAGTCGTGCAAAAAAAAGAAAAAATGGATAGCGTGATTATAAAACGACAAAAAAATTCTTTAATGAAGGTTTCTCCTGTTCCGGTTGAAAATGTTTATATCAGCGGATTTTTTGAAAAATATATGGAGACAAATAGAAATAAAAATATTCCACAACTTCTTAATTTGTTTGAAAAATATGGAACAATTGACAATTTCAGAATCTGTGCAGGTTTAAAAAAAGGTGAGATCACAAGACGACTCGCCACTGATTCTGACTTATATAAATGGATGGAAGCAGTTGCATGGGATACACAGAACAAAGATAATCAAGAAAATATTGATAAACTTGATGAGTTAATTTGTTTGATTTCAAAGGCACAGGAAAAATCCGGCTATATTGACACATATTACACGGGTGCTTACAAGAACTTGAGATTAAAAAATTTCGAAAATAGCCACGAACTTTATTGTGGTGGACATCTCATCCAGTCAGCCATTGCCCATTATCGATCCACTGGAAAAACAAATTTTATTGACATTGCCATCAAATGGGCTGATTACATCTGTAAACTTTATGAATCAAAAAAAATTAAAGAAACTGATGGGCATCCTGAAGTTGAGATGGCACTTGTTGAGTTATACAGAACTACTGGAAACAAAAAATATTTAAATCTTGCAGGTATTTTACTTTCAAAGCCATATGTACATCTTGGAAATAAAAGTTTTCTTGAATTTAATGAAATTACAGGACATGCAGTAAGAATGATGTATTTACTTTCTGGTGCAACTGATTATTATGCTGAAACCAGAAACCCGCAATACTGGGAGAAAATAAAGTGTCTTTTTGATGACCTGAAAATGCATAAATACTATGTCACAGGTGGAATAGGTGCAAGATACCAGGGAGAGACATTTGGATTTAAGTATGAACTACCCAATCTGATGGCATACTGTGAAACATGTGCTTCAATTTCACTGATGATGTGGCTGTATAGAATGTTTTTAGTTGAACCTTCATCTGAATATTTTGATTTATTTGAAAATACGCTTTACAATGCTTTTCTTGCATCTGTGTCACTGGAGGGTGCAAGTTATTTTTATGTTAATCCACTTGCTTCACTGGGCAACCATGAAAGAAAACAGTGGTATTCGACAACCTGTTGTCCTCCAAATTTCCAGAGATTCCTTGCACAGTTACCTGGTTATTTTTATACCGCAGGTGAAAATGAAATCTGGGTCAATCTTTATGATCGTAACTGTGCCACCATTGTTTTACCCGATGGCAATAACATCAATATTAACATGAAAACAGATTATCCCTGGAATGGAAAGGTACTTGTGGAAATAATGCCAGAAAAAAATAAAATGATAACAATTAAATTCAGAATTCCACACTGGAGTGAAAACACATTGATCAAAATTGGGAAAAATCAAACGAAGGTTGACTGTGGTTGTTACTGGAAGATCGATATCAACAAAAAAACCTGCATTGAAATTAATTTTGATGTCAAAAGTTGCTTTTATTCAGCAAATCCTGCAATTGAGTCATGTAGAAATTGTCTTGCAATCAAAAAAGGACCAATTGTTTATTGTCTTGAGAGTATTGACAACAATTTTGATGTGTTCAACTTCTTTTATATTCCGTATCAGAATCTTAAAGAAAATTTGTCCGATATTCTTGGTGGAATTATGACAATCAGTGGCTATGGTATGCTGAATAAAAAACGACTTCCGCTGTATCAGGCAGGGTTTCAAAATTATGATTTTGTAAAAACAACATTTCTGGCAATTCCATATTATGCATGGTCAAACAGGGGTAAATCCAGTATGATTGTCTGGGTTCCTGTGTATTTTAAATAATGAGGACTCAAATGACAGAAAAAACAAAGGAAATTTCGGAAAGAACAATGAAGGAACTTGTTAGAAAACACGGAACACCACTGTTTTTGATTTCTATTCCTGAATTAAAAAAGAGGGTAGAAATATTTCGTGAATTCTTACCAAGGGTTGAGCCACACTATGCTGTGAAAGCAAATCCACATCCTTCAATATTAAAAACCCTGATCAAAATGGAACTGGGTTTTGATGTTGCTTCAATAAATGAAATAAAAACGGTTCTAAAATTAGGTTCAAGTTCAGAAAAACTGGTTTTTGCAAACACTGTCAAATCACCTGAAGCAATAAAATTTGCAAAAAAATTCAATGTTGACTTAATGACATTTGATTCTGAATATGAACTTACCAAGATTGCAAAACTATTCCCTGGAGCACGTGTAATTGTGAGAATAAAGGTTCCAAACGTTGGTTCAGTTGTTGAACTGTCCTTGAAATTTGGTGTTGAACCAGCAGATGCTGTGCCATTAATGATTAAGGCATTCAAACTTGGACTGAAGCCAGTCGGAGTAAGTTTCCACGTGGGTTCCCAGTGTACGGAAGTCAGTAATTTCATTGAAGCACTTGAAATTGCTTCAATCATTTTTCATGATGCACTGTTGAAGAAAATCTCACTTGAAATTCTTGACATTGGCGGTGGTTTTCCCATTAAACATTTTGATGACGAAGATGATCCGTTTCCTTCCATGGCTGAAAGAATAAGGGCAGAAATCGACAGATTGTTTGATAAAAACATCAGAATTATTGCAGAGCCCGGAAGATTTATTGCAGGACCTGTTTGTACACTGATCACCCGGGTGATTGGTAAATCAATAAGGAACAATAAACACTGGTATTATCTTGACGATGGGGTGTATGGATGTCTATCTGGAATTGTTTATGACCATTGCAAATATCAATACAGGGTGCTTAAAAAGGGAACAACGCAATTATCTACACTTGCAGGTCCAACATGTGACTCCTTTGATGTGATTTCTATCAGTGAGGAACTTCCAGAACTTGAAATAGGTGATATTGTTTATATCAAAAATATAGGAGCATATTCCCTTGCGACAGCAACCAATTTCAACAGTATTCCGCCCACGAAAACCGTTGTTCTCAACAAAGGAGGTTGATATGAAACGGGAGCATAGAATTAGAGAAAATTTAAGTGATTTGCCTGACTGGATGAAAAAAAAGAAATGCCCTCATAAAGCAAAGTATCTTTCTGGTCCAAGAATTCTACCGCCAAAAATCAATGGGAAACAAACTGTTGAACAAATTGTTGATAATATTTTTCTTGCTTATAACGCTGCGAGATTAAAAGAAGGATGCCGTCTTTTTACAGAAAAAATGCTTGAAAATGATGTTACTGTTGGAATGAGCCTGGCAGGGGCATTAACTCCTGCTGGACTTGGACCAAGCTGTATTGTCCCTCTCATTGAAGCAGGGTTTGTTGACTGGATTGTGGCAACAGGGGCGAATTTATACCATGACCTCCATTTTGCATTTAACCTTCCGCTTTTTGTTGGTTCACATCTTGTTGATGATGCTGATTTGAGAAAAAATGATGTCGTAAGGATTTATGATATTTTTCTTGGTTACACTGATTGCCTCATGGAAACTGACAGTATCCTCAGATCAATTCTTGTTCAACCTGAATTCCAGAGAGAAATGGGAACATGCGAATTTTATTACCTGCTCGGTAAATATGCAAATGAATTCGAGAAAGCGAATAATCAATATGGTGTATCGATCGTTGCCGCAGCATATAGATGCGGAGTTCCCCTTTTTACAAGTTCCCCGGGTGACTCAACAATAGGAATGAATATTGCTGGTCTTGAAATAGAGGGTAATAAATTGAAAATCAACCCGAGCATTGATGTAAATGATACAACAGCGATTGTTTTGAATGCAAAAAGGACAGGCGGAAAGTCAGCTGCGTTTCTTGTGGGAGGAGGAAGTCCAAAAAACTTTTTACTTCAGACAGAACCGCAGATTCAGGAAATCCTTCGCATCAAAGAAGTTGGCCACGATTACTTTTTCCAGATTACAGATGCAAGACCTGATACCGGAGGATTATCAGGTGCAACACCTCACGAAGCAGTATCATGGGGAAAAGTTGATCCAACAATGCTTCCTGATGCAATTGTCTGTTACCTTGATTCAACTGTTGCTTTACCAATCATCACTCATTATGCGCTTGCAAAACGAAAGCCAAGGGCTTTGAAACGTCTTTATGAGAAAAGAGAAGAACTCACGCAGAAATTGGTGAGAGAATATTTTGCTCATAACCCTAAAAAGACCGTCGGTAATGTTGATGAAATAAAGAAATACCTGAAGATGTAAAATTATTTGCGAATATTTTCCATTTCAGGCAAAATATCCTGCAACAAAAGCATACCGGTGTAGAAAGGGTAACCATCAACTGTTTCAACAATGGGCATTGCATGGATCCCACGACGGGTGAAAAAAGAAATTGCATCCTGCATTGTTGCATGACGTTCAAGTGACGGGTAATTATTATCTATCACATCAGCAGAAATCACAAGACAGGAAATTTCTTCATTAAACATGGTGTCTCTAACATCATCAAGATGAATTACGCCCTTGTAAATGCCATTACTATCAACAACAGGATATACAGACAATTCTGTATCCCGCAATTTTCTGGCAATATCACAAATCGGAGTTAGAAGATTAAACGGTTTTATGTCAAAATGGGTAAAATCCTCAACAAAAAATTCAAACTCCTGTCCCTTTATTCCAGGGAACAAAAACAAACGTGCAAAAAACGGACCCAGAATTGTTGTAATAATGGACAAAATTATTACTGAATTAAATAGCACATCCGGAAGAATTCCAATGTCATGTGATACTATGGCAATGGCAATGGTTCCGGTTAATTGCGGTAATGCTGAAAGACCAAATCCCAGAGATTCTTTTGGAGTAAATGCATACATTCTTGTTACAGCATAAATAGAAAGAATTCTTGAAAGCGAGAAGACAATTATTGTCACAACAGAAAGTAAAAAATTTTCAGCCACACCGAAAATACCAAGATTCACTTTTGCCCCAACAATGATAAAAACAATCGGAATAAAAATATTAACTGTAAGAAAATCAATATTGTTTTTTACCCGTCTATTGATATTGATATTTGCGAGAGAAATTCCAGCAAAAAAGGCACAGGCAATCGGAGGAATATTAAGAAATGCTCCTATTCCGACAACAATGATCACAAGCATTATCAACGTAGTGGTTTCATCTTCTGATGTATTCATTCCTTTGATCCTGCTTAACACCTTCTCCTGTATAAAAGGTAAGCCCTTCAGCACAATAAAGAAAAATACAAATGCAAAGACAATAAATTTCATAAAGTCAAATGGATTTTTAAGAACATAAAATGCCGTGATTCCAGTAAATATAAATAAACTTGTTACATCAGCAAGTACTGAACTGAAAATCAATTGCCTTGAAAAAATCCTTTTGGTGTAGTCCATTTTTTTCATAAACTCACGAAACAGATGAGCAGTAACTTCCACAGCAGGAGAAGAGAAAAGGGTTATCATATAAAATGCTATAAAAATGGAAGCAGGAATATTGAAATATTTGCCTGCAAACAATCCATAGAAAAATCCACAAATTCCAGGTAAAATCATATTGAAGAGATATAAAATTTTCAATGAGATTTTCGAATTTCCAGACGTTCCAAGTTTAAGTTCGAGACCAGCAGAAAACATCAGAAGAATAATTCCCAGTTCATAAAAGTATCGTAACGATGCAATATCCCTGATAATGTTTAATCCTGAAGGACCAGTAAGAATCCCACCAAGAATATATACAACCAGTGTTGGAATCTTAAAAAAAACAGCAATCGGTCTTGCAAAAAAAATTATAACAAAAGCCGAAATGAAAAATCCGAATACCTCGTTCATACATAAATTTTATGATACAAGCGAGACCTGGTCAAAAATACTAAACCATATCTTATTTTTGCCGTCAAAATGTTAGAACAACCTCGAAAGGGGGTGAGAAAGAATGAAAAGAAAAGGATTTACCTTGATAGAGCTACTGGTGGTAATCGCGATTATAGCGATTCTCGCAGCGATGTTGCTTCCTGTTCTTGCAAAGGCAAGGGAAAAAGCCCGTCGTGGTGTGTGTATGTCAAACCTGAAACAAATTGGACTTGCTCTCGAGATGTATGCACAGGATTTTGATGAATCATTCCCTTACAGAGGTGGTGCTACAGGTAGTAATGAGACGGCATACGCCTATTGTTTATTGTTTGGAAGGGTTTGGGGCGCCTCAGGAGCTGCAAGCAAGGTTTGTCCAAACTACTTAAAGAACACAGGAATGCTTGTTTGTCCGAGTTCAAAAGACATCAAGTATATGGTTGATCCTGAAGATACATCAGTAGTATTCCAGCCGACATTTAACTTTGTTGCACCAACAGACAGAACCCATTGTTCCTATGCTTATGGTTGCGGGCTTGATGAACAGACAAATATTGAATCAGTCCTTGCAGCAGACAAGGTAACAGGAGAAGGTTCAAACACTTTGTGGGGAACCACAGATGGAACAGTGGTTGTCCGCAATGGTAATGACAGCCATGGTGCGGATGGAATTAATGTTCTTTATGTCAGTGGTAGTGTAAACTGGGTCGCTGCTGACAGGAATGGAAATCTGCCAGTGGACAAACTTGGTGGTGGTCAGATTATTAATGCTACAAGCATCAGGAATCCATAATGGATTTATGGAGAAAAAATGAAAAAAAATAAAATGAAAGGAGGTGAAAAAAGATGAAAAAAATTCTGTTAATAGCCGCAGCAGTAGTTTTCATGGCCGTCTGTATAGTTGTTGCTGCAGAAAATGCACAAGGAGCGGGTATACATGGTAAAGGTCAACCTGGACAAGGTTTTCAAAAGAAGCATGGCGAAATGGGCATGGAAATGTATTCTCAGCTCAATCTAACTGACGACCAAAAAGCAAAGATTAAAGAAATTCTTGAAAGCAGACGTTCACAACTTTCAGCCCTCAAGGAAGATACAAGCTTAAATCCCGAGCAAAAAAGAGAAAAGATGAGAACAATTATGGAAACAACAGATGAACAGATTAGTCAGATTCTCACTCCTGAGCAACAACAAAAATATAAAGAGATGAAAGAGAAAATGAGAGAAAGAATGAAAGAAAGATGGCAGAAGAAAAATCAACAGGGTAATCCGCAGACACAGGAGACAAAGTAAGCCATCGCCAATACCCAAAAAAAGGGAGGGAAATAAATCCCTCCCTTTTTTAATTACATTCAGCAACAAGAGGGCCAGCAAGCTCTTTTAAGAAAAAAAGTTTTCCAGGCAATGTTGGCATAAAACTACTTGGAACCCATATATCAGGACCATATCGCAGGGTAACCCATAAACTCATACCCTGCCACATCATTCCTCTGCCAAGAGATCCATCACATCCACCAATAATTTTATCTGCCTTCAGAAAAATTCCTGGTCCAATGGTGTTTGCAAAACAGGGTACAAGTGTTGTTCTGCTTTTAAAACTTGTGATTGCATTCTGCTCAATTGTCAATGGATGTAATTTTGCACCAAGTCGATACTCCTGCTTTTTCCAATCTTGTTCATTTTTAAATTCTGCAGCAAAGTGCGGTTCCCAGAAGGCAATGTGAAATACTCTTCCTATCCCGAATATCACAACAAGTTTTGCTCCTTGATTTCTCAACTCTGAAATTTTTTCAGGATACGTAGGAAGCAATTTCCTTGTGGCAAAATTTCTTTGTTTTTCAGGAACAGTTAATTTTTCAAGGGGTCCATAAAATGCTTGCTCCATTGCATTCTGGAACGCACCAGGATTGGTAGAAGGAAGTGTATTACCTTCGGCATCGCTCCATTCATCCATATTAAATCCATAAACATGTTCACAGGGAACATCCCATTCTTTCAGAAAATAGACAGCCCATTTGTACATTCCCATTGGACCAACAGGAAGAATCAAAATAATTTTTCTTCCTTCTTTTTTTGCGCTGGAAATTTCAAGTGCTATTTCATGTCCCATTTTGATGTTGAATTCTTCAAGTCCATCACATGGCACGGGCTGAAATTCCTTATTCCACCATTTCTGTCTTTCAGTAATTTTTTCAGGTGGATTTGAGCAGCATTTATCAATCTTTTTCAAATCCCAGCCAGCAGGAAAGAAATTTTCAAGCAAAGAACCTTTGATGGTGTCTATTAAATCCATAATCCCTCCTCGTTAGAACTTATTCTCCTTTTCCAGCACTTCCAAGTACATTTTTACATTTATCCGCATACATATTTTTCAATGCTTCTCTTGCAGGACCAAGATATTTTCTCGGGTCAAATTCAGAAGGGTGTTCTGCAAGATATTTGCGAATCATTGCAGTCATCACCAATCGTCCATCAGAATCAATATTGATTTTACAAACGGCTGATTTTGCAGCACGTCGTAATTGTTCTTCAGGAACTCCAGCAGCATTTTCAATTTTACCTCCGTATTTGTTTATTATCTCAACATACTCAGGAAGAACAGAAGATGCACCATGGAGGACAATGGGAAAACCAGGCAATCTTTTTTCACACTCCTCAAGTATGTCAAATCGTAAAGGAGGAACAGTTTCACCTGGCTTTAGTTTAAATTTATATGCACCGTGAGAAGTTCCAATTGAAATTGCCAGACTATCAACACCAGTTCTTGTAACAAAGTCCTCAACCTCTTCTGGTTTTGTATAATGGGATTTTTCAGATGAAACATGTTCTTCAATTCCTGCAAGAACTCCAAGTTCTCCTTCAACAGTCACATCATATTGATGTGCAAAATCCACAACCTTTTTTGTAAGTTTCACATTTTCTTCGTATGGAAGATGAGAACCATCAATCATTACGGACGAGAAACCGTTTTCAATACAGGACACACAGAGTTCATAACTATCTCCGTGGTCAAGATGCAATGCAATCGGAATTTTTGAACCCATTTCCCTTGCCATCGCAACTGCTCCCTGAGCCATATACCTTAACATTGTTTGATTCGCATACTGCCTTGCTCCCTTTGAAACCTGCAGTATCACAGGCGATTTTGTTTCCACACAGGCAGTAATAATTGCCTGCAATTGCTCCATATTGTTAAAATTGAATGCAGGCACAGCATAACCACCTTTCATTGCTTTTGCAAACATTTCCCTTGTGTTCACAAGTCCCAAATCCTTATAACTGATTACCATTTTCTCTCCTTTTGGATTGTTTAAAAAGGAAATTTCTAAAGATTTTAACACATTTTGCGTCATCTTCAAAAATTATTTTCCAAGCAATGTTCTGATAAATATATCCTTACAAATAATCCCGAGCCCTCCAGAAGCACAGGCACTTTCACTGAATTTTTCCACTGAATCAGGCACAAATTCAGGATGATAAATGACAAATGGTACTGGTTGATTTGTATGGCCCCTGACAGAAACAGGTGTGAAATGGTCAGGAATTAATGCTATGGCAGTATTGTTCCAATCAATCTTTTTTATAATGTTACCGAGCAATCTTCTGTCAAAGTCCTCAATACACTTGATTTTCAATTCCACATTCCCTTCGTGTGCTGCTTCATCGGTTGCTTCCACATGAACATAAACAAAATCATATTGACCAAGAGCCATTACTCCTGCTTCTGCCTTACCTTCGTAATTTGTATTATAAAGCCCTGTGGCTCCTTCCACTTTTATAACATCAAAACCTGCATATATTCCTATGCCTTTTATCAGATCAACAGCAGTAATCACAGCACCTGAAATTCCAAACCGCTTGCTGAATTTTTCCATATCAGGCCTTTTACCGCCTGCCCAGGGCCAGATGAAATTTGCTGGTTGTTTCCCATCCCTGATCCTTTTCAGATTTACAGGATGTGATTTTAATATTTCCTCTGCCTGCTTAATTAATGAAATCAACAATTCAGCGGTTTCTCTTCCATCAGGTGATTGAGCACAGGGTAGAAGGTTATTAATGGGTTTACCAATGTTATCATGGGGTGGAAAACATACAACATCAGATGACATATTTTTTAACAGCAGAATATGTCTGTAATCAAGTCCAGGATAGAATTTCACTGTGTCAGAAGAAAGTTCATTATTTAAGGTTTCTATCAATTGTCTGCTCTCTGCGGTTGAGATGTGGCCTGCTGAGTGGCTTTTAATCAAACCATTTTCTACACATATCGTATTACAGCGGAAAACAACATCATCTTTATCAATACTGATACCAAGAGATGCTGCTTCAAGAACCCCGCGACCCTGGTAGCATTTTTTCGGGTCATAACCAAGGATCGAAAGATTTGCAACTTCAGAACCTGCTGGAAGACCATCAGGTATGGTATGCATCAAACCACATCTTCCCTTTTTAGCAAGCAAGTCCATATTTGGTTTATTTGCAACTTCAAGTGGTGTTTTCCCGTTTAACTGTAAAACCGGCAGGTCTGCTGCCCCATCAGGCACAAGAACCAGGTATTTCATATGATGATGTCAACAAGTTGCTGGTAGTCGTTTTCAATAACAGTGAACTGTTCTTCTAAAAAATCAAGATGTGCAAGAGTTTCAGGAACAGGCGGTTCTATATTCAAAACTTCTTTAATTTTTTCAGGAAATTTTGCAGGGTCTGCTGTTTCAAGGCAACAGACAGGATGATTGATGTTTGCCTTTATTGCAGCAGCGATGCTAACTGCACCATGAGGTTCAATGATGATATGATATTTCTCGTAAATGTATTTGATTGTTCTATCCACTTCATCATCTGAAATTGAAAAAGAGATAAAGTGTTTTCTCATCAACTCAATATCAGGTTGTCTTTTCATAACGCCCTTTTTTATTACATTGCCATTTTGATCTCTTTCATCTGTCAGCCAGCCACCATATAAATCAATCAATCGCGCCAGATTGCTTGGATGACCAACATTCATTGCATTTGAGGAGCACTTTTTTGATGGAACAACTGGTTGATAAACACCTGTTTTGAGAAATTCCGGGAACTCATTGTTTTCATTTACAGCAACTATGAATTTTTTAACAGGTACTCCCATTTCCCTTGCAAGGACTCCGCCCATAAGATTTCCAAAATTACCTGATGGTACTGAGAAAACAAGATCATCTCTTTTTATCTCAACGTATGCCTTAAAATAATAAACAGATTGAGGCAGTAATCTTCCAAAATTTATTGAATTGGCTGATGTTAGATTTTTATGCTTCAAAACAGGATCATTGAATGCCCTTTTAACAAGTGCCTGGCAATCATCAAATGTACCCTTTACTGCAACTGCCTTAATATTTTTTCCAAGTGTTGTCATCTGTTTTCTCTGTCTGATGCTTATTTCCTTTTCAGGGAACAGTACTATTACCCTGATATTATCCAGACCTAAAAATGCATGAGCAACTGCTCCACCAGTATCTCCTGAAGTCGCAACAACAACAGTTAGATTTATTCCCTCCCTTGTAGCGATATAACTCATAATTCTTGCAAGGAACCTTGCTGCAAAATCCTTAAATGAAGCAGTTGGTCCTTTGTCAAGATACAGAATGAAATGATTTTCATCAATTTGTTTGACAGGAACAGGGAAGTTGTATGCCTGCTGGCATATTTTCAATAGATCCTTCTCAGGTATAAAATCACAGACAAAATGTTTTATAATTTCAAAGGCAACCTCGTAATATTCCATCATTGAAAAATTCAAAATATCCTTGTGCGTAAAATGTGGAAGTGTTGTGGGTACATATAATCCATAATCAGGTGCCTGGCCTTTAAGAATGGCATCTTTGAATGTCACGAGCCCTGATTGAAAATTCGTGCTTCTAAAAAGAATTTTTTCCATCAAGTTTACAGCCGAATATTTTTGAATGTTGGTAAATAATTTTTATTTTTTATAAACAGTTCCCTGACCATTTTTCGGATTTCAGCAAGTGATAAAACTGCTGCACTCAATGGGTCATAGGCAACAGCCCAGAAGACCATTTCAGGGTCTCCATTTAAACAGCCTGCTACTGCCATTTCCTCACTTGCGATATTGATATTGTTCAATGCTGCCAGTTGCGGTGGTAAAGGACCAACATGAACAGGATGAAAACCTTTTCTATCAACAAATACTGGGACTTCAACACAGGCATTTTGCGGAAGATTATCAATCAAGCCCTTATTTAACACATTTCCATTGAACCTGTAAATCTCTCCGCCAAGGTAGGCATTGATAATGTATGCAGCATATTCTCCACCTCTCTGAAGCGAAATCGGCTCTTTGCTCTCAAGCCATTGTTTTACCTGCTTCTTCCATGTTTTCTCTGTTTTTAGGTAATGTTTGAGAATGAATGCATGTTCTCCTGGATTCCAGTTTTTTCCACCTGTACAATATTTTTTAATCAGGTCAGGTCTTTTCCTGAACCACCAGTTATATTCAGAATTATGACCACTTGATTCAGTAACATAATATCCTAAATGTAAGAACATTTCATTTCTTACGATTTCCCTGTTATAAATTTCCTTTTTCTGAACTGTCTTTCTGAGTTCAGGGTACAGGTCCTTGTGTCCCTTTTTAAATTCAAGAAACCATGCCTGATGGTTGATACCAGCACATAGATAATCAACTTCTTCATATTTCAACCCAATCCAGCTCGCAAGCATTGCTGCTGTACCCTGTACGCTATGACACAGTCCTGTAACTTTTACTGATGTTTGCGATTGCATCGCCTTACAATTCATTGCCATTGGGTTTGTATAATTAAGTAAAATAGCATTCGGGCAGAGGTTTTCAATGTCTCTACAAATGTCAAGTAATACTGGAATAGTTCTCAATGCCCTGAAAATTCCTGCAACACCCCTTGTATCTCCAACATTAAAATCAACTCCATATTTTTTCGGTATTTCAATATCATGTCGCCATACACTGGTATCACCGACGAGAATCGTTGTTAACACTGCATCTGCACCCTTTAATGCCTGCTTCCTGTCAAGTGTTGCTTCAATTGTTGCAGGATATTTCCCGAGTTCAATGATTTTTTCCACTGCCTGTTTTGCAAAAGAAAGCCGTTCAGGATCAATATCCATTAACGCAATATGGGCATCTCTCATTAAAGGAAAAGTTAATAAATCTCTTACAAGTCCCCTTGTAAACCCCAGACTTCCCGCACCAATAAAACAAATTTTCGGTCTTGGCATTTTCTACTCCTTTTTGTTAAGAATTTTTCTTGCCTCAATCATCAAATTGTTCCAGTACTGTCCCAGTCCAATCACATCTGCCCCAAGATTAAGAAAATTGTAACCCATTTCTATAAATTCTCTGAGTTGAGCGATTGTGCACGGAGTTGAGCAGAATTTATGATACTTTCTACAGACATCTGCAACCTTTTTTCTTGTTTTAATAAGTTCTGGATGATTGAAATTTCCAGTAGCAGCAATTGCCTGAGAAAAATCCCCGGGACCAAAAAAAATAATATCAATTCCTTCAAGTTTCGCAATTTCTTCAATATCAGGTAATACTTCAGGGTCTTCGACCTGAATCATAACAAATTTTTCCTTGTTTGATGTTTCTGTATAATTTTTCATGTCAATCTGGCAGTATTTGCCGTCCGCATTTCCTCCATCAAGAGGTCTTCTTCCCACAGGATAAAATTTTGTAAAATAAACAAGTTTTTTCGCTTCTTCAATGTTCATCAAATGAGGATATATTATTCCCGTTGCATCTGCCTCAAATGGTTTGATTAAATCAGAATAAGAACCTTTTGAAACCCTTACCATTGTATCCATATCATAAATTTTCGCTGTTCTTATCATGTTGCAGATATCGTTCCAATCACATGGAATGTGTTCCATGTCAAGCCAGACACAATCAAAACCAGCAAGTGCGGCAAGTTCCACTGAGACAGGGTCAGTAAGATTAATTTTTGTGCTCAGTGCAATTTCGTTATTGCGAAGTTTTCTCAATACCCGACTTTTTCTAACTTCAAGCATATTTCCCTCTGTGAAAAAAAATTGTGCTGTCAAAGTATTTTAATACAACTTGAAAATTTTACAAAATCAACATGACTTTGCAATAGAAAATCCTGTGTGATAAAATTGTGTCTCAAAAGGAGAAAAAATGAAAATAGGACTGAATTTGTATACGTTGCGTGAATTTGTTCGGGATGTATCCGGAATAGAGGAAACATTTCATAAACTTCAGAAAATTGGCTATAAATATGTTCAAATCTCAGGAATTGGCTCAATAGATGTGAAATTGCTCAAGAAAATTCTTGATGATTGTGGGCTCAGTGTTTGTATTACCCATGTACCATACGGACGATTAAAAGATCAGACAGAACAGATAATTGAAGAACATCGAATTCTTCAGTGCAATAATATTGCCATTGGTGGGATTCCATCAGAATTGCACAATTACGAGGGATATAAAAAATTTGCAGTCGAAGTAATTCCGGTTGCAAAGAAAATAAAAAATGCAGGTATGACCTTCAGTTATCACAATCACGCAATTGAACTTGTGAAATATAATGGCAGGACAGGTCTTGAAATTATTTTTGAACAAACCCCAGAAGATTTAGTTTTTGCTGAACCTGACACTTACTGGATACAGTTCGGTGGTGGAGATCCTTCAGAATGGCTCAGGAGATTGAAAAACCGAATTGTGGCGGTTCATTTTAAGGATATGGGAATTATTGATAATAAACCAACGATGTTTGAAGTAGGTGAAGGAAATCTCAACTGGCAGGAGATTATTGAAGCATGCAAATATGCAGGTGTTGAATATGCAGTTGTTGAACAGGATGAATGTTATAGAGACCCATTTGAAAGCGTGGAAATAAGTTTCAAAAATATGTTGAAGATGGGACTATCACAGAAATAAAAATGTCAATAAGGGAAAGAGTCATCTCGGTTTTTGCAGGAATAAAACCTGATGTTGTTCCATTTATTCTTGACCTTTCTCACTGGTATTATCATCATTATAATCTTTCATGGGATCTCACGATGCCATATAATAAGCCGGATTATGGACTTCTTGAAATTCACAAAAAATTTCGTGCAGGATTTTATATACCGATTCTGACTGTTGGCTGGAAAATCGAATATAAATCAGATATCAATTGCTCAGTATTCAAGCAATATGTTGACGGAGTTCCAACCATTGTCTGGAAATATGAAACTCCCATGGGCACTATTCAAAGACGTCGGAGGTGGGAACAAAAATCATATTCATGGCCAATATATGAATGGGGGGTTAAGAACAAAAATGACTTGAAGATTTTACAATACTGTCTTGAAGGAAGAATTTTTCATCCAGATTTTGAAAGTTACAATATGTGGAATGAAGCAGTCGGAGAAAATGGCGTTGTCTACATGCCTTTTGGTTATAGCGCAATGGGACAACTTTTGAATGCCTGGATGGGTGTGGAAAACACAATTTATGCTACATTTGATATGGAGAAGGAGGTTATGGAGTTTATTACATCAATAAATGAAAATAATTTGAAACTTGTTGACCTGTTGTGCGAAAGCCCTGCGGAAATTATTTTGATGGGAGACAATTTTTCATCAGATATTCAAAGCCCTGAATTTTTCAATAAATGGTCAAAACAATTCTATGTTGAAGCAATAAGAAGATTTCATAATGCCGGGAAAAAGGTTGCAGTGCATATTGACGGAAGATTGAAAAATGCCATCTCAATGATTGCAAAAACTGGTGCTGATTGCGGGGATGCCATTACCCCGGCGCCAATGGGAGATCTCAGTCCGTCGGAGTGTAGAAAAGAAGCAGGAGAAAATTTTATTCTTTCAGGGGGAGTTGCTCCGGATCTGTGGCTTCCCACAGTGCAGGTGAAAAATTTTGAGCAGGCGGTTATTGACTGGCTTTTAACAGCAAAGGAGAATTTTCGCATCTTTGCAGCAGCAGGGGATCAGGTTCCGCCCGGTGCTGAAGAAAGAAGAATTTCTTTGATGAGGGAACTTGTTGAGATTTATGGAAAATACTGACATCAAAAACTTTGGATTGGTGTTATGTTCTCGCAGAATAAAAGTTTAAGTTAATTCAAGAAAAATTTTGCTTCAGATAGAAGGTTAATATGAAAGTGCAAATAAAACAGGTTGATGAAAGAATCTGGAATGAAGAAATAAAAGAAATTTTACCTTCAAAAATTTTTGATGCTCATGTACATACATTGAAAAAGGATTTTTTCTCTAACTGTGTCCCTGAAGGTTTAAGGATTTACGGTGAATGCAGTGTACCAGCAGTACAGAAAAAATTATCATTCCTGTTTCAAACACGACAACTTCAATTTCTTTTTACAGGCTGGCCATCAACTGATGCACTGATTGAAAAACAGAACATGTATCTGGTAAATTGTTCAAAAAAATATCAATTCAATTTTCTTGTAATCGTGACTCCACAATTTACTCCTTCCTATCTTGAAAAAATTGTAAAGGATAAAAATTGTATTGGTTTTAAACCCTACAAATGTTTTTCTTCAAAATCAGACCCTGAAGACGCAAAAATTACTGACTATTTACCAGAGCACCAGATTGAAATAGCAAATGAATATGGACTTCTCATTACCTTACATCTTTCAAAAAGAAAAGGAATTTCAGACCCTGAAAATATTGACGACCTTTTATATCTTTCAGAAAAATATCCATGTGTTTCATGGAATCTTGCCCATTGTGGTCGTTCGTATTTTCCGGAAAATATTGAGAAATCAATGCGAAACATTATACGATTAAAAGGACGAAATGTTTTTTTTGATACATCAGCAGTAACAGACAGATGTGTCTTTGAAATTCTTTTTTCTGAGTTTGGTGCTGACTATATTATTTACGGAAGTGATGCACCGATCTGTTTTCACAGAGGGAAATGTGTGAGATTTGGATATGACTGGGCTTTTATTACAAAGGAGACACATAGCATTACAGCAAGTTTTCCTGTTGAACCTGCTTTATTATTGTATGAACAATTGTGGGCTATGTGCCACGCAATAAAAAAATTGAAATTTTCAAAGAAACAGGCAAATGAAATCTTTTTTGAAAATGCTGAGAAAGTTATCAAAAAGGTGAAATCATCAAAAAGGAAACATCTGTGTTGAAAATTGCTTTTATCGGAACAAACGAAGGAAACGGACATGTTTTCTCCTGGAGTGCGATTATCAATGGTAAATACGATAAGGAAATGATGAGAAATTGTGGCTATCCTGTAATCGTTGATTATCTTTCAAAACAACCAGAAGAAAATCTTGGTATTCAGGATACAAAGGTTACTCATGTATGGACTGCTGATAAAGATTATTCTTACAGGGTGGCAAAGACAACATTTATAGAAAATGTTGTTGACCGACCTGAGGATGTTATCGGCAGGGTTGATGGTGTTTTCATAACTACTGACATCGGAAGTACCCATGTAAATCTTGCAAAACCATTTATTGATGCAAATGTACCAGTTTTTATTGATAAACCGCTATGCGACAATATTTATGATTTGAAAACATTTTATCACTGGTACAAACAGGGTAAAAATTTCATTTCCTCTTCAAGTTTGCGGTACGCAAAGGAAATTGAGAATCTCAATTTAACAGAATATGGAAGTATGCAACTTGTTAGTTGTATAATGTCGAAAACATGGGAAAGGTATGGAGTACATGCCATTGAAGGAATATACACCATTGTCAGGAAAAACATCAAAAGTGTTTTCAATATAGGAGATGAAAACATTAACATTGTTCATCTGGAATTCATAGACGGAACAAAAGGACTTATTCAAAACATCAAACAGTCCACAATTTTTGGAAGATTTGACATCTTTTGCGAAAACAAAACCATAACCATTACTGCAGGCGATTATTTTACGATGTTCAAAAAACAGATTGAAAATGCTATTGAGTTTATGAAAACAAAAAAACATCCATATCCTTTTTCAGAAACACTTGAAATCATAGAAGTGGTGATTGCAGGGATAAAATCAAGGCAGGAGTCAAGGAAAATTGAATTATCAGAAATTAAAAAGGAGATTGAAAATGGGTGTACTTGAAAAATTCATCTTGACTGACAGGATCGCAGTAGTCACAGGTGGTGCTGGTATGTATGGAAAATTTATTGTTGAAGGTCTTGCAGAAGCAGGAGCAGTTGTTTACGTTGTTTCAAGGAATGTGGAAAATTGCGAAAAACTTGCAGAGCAACTGCGTTCAAAGGGATATAATGTTGTTTCTGGATACCTTGATATGGGAGACCAGAAAAGTATAGAAAACCTGTATGAACGAATATTAAAAGAGCAGGGTCGAGTGGATATTCTTGTTAATAATGCTGTTTTAAGACCAATGAAACATTACGAAGACCCCATTGAGGCATTTGACCTTTCAATGAAAATCAATGCCACAGGAATAATGAACACAACAAGGATTTTTGTTCAGAATATGCTTGAAAGAAAAAGTGGAGTTATTGTAAATGTTTCATCAATGCAAGGAGTTGTTGGTCCGGACTTCACCCTTTACGAAGGAACAAATATGGGTGCTGCACCTGATTATTTTTTTCACAGGGCAGGACTTATTTCACTAACAAGATACCTTGCATCAAAATTTGGTCCCTATAATATCCGTGTCAACTGTATTTCACCTGGTGGATTGTATGCAGGGCAACCCGACATTTTTGTTGAAAGATATAATAAAAGGACTTTCCTTGGAAGAATGGCAAATGGAGAAGATATAAAAGGCGTTGTTGTTTTTCTTGCTTCTGATGCTTCATCTTATATTACAGGAGCCAACATTTTGATGGATGGAGGTTATACGCAAAAATGAAAAAAATTTTAATCGTCGGATGTGGTGGAATCGGGAAAAAACACATTGATGGTTTTTTAAGGACAGAGAAATTTGAAATCTATGCCTGTGAGTCTGATAAAGAAAAACTTCAGCAGGTTAAATCAATGTTTCCAGTTAAAGAGATATATGAAAATTTTTTTGATGTTGATTTAAGAAACTTTGATGGTGCTGTAATTGCAACACCAGCAAATTTCCACATTGAAATGGCTAATCGATGTATTGATTATGACATCCCATTTCTTCTTGAAAAACCATTGTCCGTGAATCTGGAAGGCGTTGACGATCTTGTGGAAAAAGTAAAGAAGACAAAAATTCCGCATGGGGTCGGTTATACAAGAAGAAGTGTGCCCTCATACAAAAGATTAAAAGAACTTGTTGATTCTAATATTATCGGTGAAGTAAAAATGGCAAATTTTTATTGTGGACAGGATTATAGAAAAATCAGACCTGATTATAACAAAATTTATTTTGCAAAAAAAGACATGGCAGGTGGTGTTTTAAGGGATTTTATCACTCATTTTGTAGACCTCGCACAATGGATGATTGGCAGGCCAGAAAAAGGTTATACAATTACTGCAAATCTTGTTTTTGGTGATTGCATTGAAACAGATGACTCAGCACTTTTGATTGGTTCTTTTTCAAAAAATCTTGTTTGCTTTTATTGCAATGCCTTCCAGAAACCCAATGAATTCATAATTGACCTCGCAGGGACAAAGGGAAATCTGAAATATGTTGTTGTATCAAGAAATCTTTCGAAAATACTTTTTGCTGACGATGATTCTGGAAACTGGAAAGAAATTGAAAAATTTGAAAATGAACCTCGTGATTACTATTTTTATCAGGCACAACATTTTTTAAATCTCCTCGAAGGTAAGCCCCATAATTTTACTACAATAGAAGAAGCCGCTGAAAATCTAAAATTTATTTTGCAGGCAATAAAGATGTCCTCCATGCAGGATTGGTAAACAATGATGGCTGCTTTTTTTCTTGGTCTATGGCTTGTTTTCATCCTGATTATTCTTGGTATTGAATTCTATTACTACATCCTTAATAGATACTTTGAAAAAGAACTTACAGGGATTGAGGCAATCATACTTTTCATCTGCCTTATTGTTTCAATCATCCTGTTTATGAAGTCATTTTCACAGGATTCTATTATTCTATTTGGCTTGCTTTCAACATTACCAGTACCAGCAGCAGATTTCATCATAAAATCCATTGTCAAATCAAAAGAAAAAGCAGTCGAAAAAATTGAAAAAGAAAAAAATATAAAAAACTGGCTTTACACAATTGAAAAACAACCTGACAACGTGAACGCCTATGTTGAACTTGGCAATATTTATTTTAACGATAAAAATTATGAAAAGGCAATGGAATTTTACAAAAAAGCACAACAAGTTATGGACCTTCCGTATATAAGGGAAAAAATAAAAATTACAGAGAAGGAGCTTTTAATTCAGAAGGGAATTGTATGGGTGTGTCCTGAATGCAGTTTTGATAATCCAGGAACAAGTGAGAAATGTAAATTCTGTGGTTATACAAAAATTGATGCAAATATCTTGAGAGAACTGAAATCCAATAAACAATATCTTTTGAAAGGAATCTTCTGGATTCTGATTGGTCCACTTATTGTGATTTTCTTCTTCGCTCTTTATTTAATAATGCCTGTCTACCTTGCTCTTATCATTACAATTCTTGCGATTTACTTTGTAATAAAATATTTCCTCACTTATTGAAATTCAAGGTACATCCAGTCATCCAAAAAATGAAAATTTCTGACTGTAAATCTTGCAGTTGAAGAAAGTTCCCTGCCTGATGGTAGATATGCAGAATAATCATATCTTGCAAGATGGAAAAGCCATTTATCACCTTTTTCTGGTTGCTTGCCCTTTAATGTTGGTAAACCTTTGAAGGGTATTGCGATTTCAATAGACCAGTACTGGTCAGTATCTGATGAATCATTCAGGGTACCACAAATCTTTGTTTCTACTTTTAATCCTTCACAGTTCCATTTTGCGCATTCAAAAATATCCTGTAATTTTTCAGGTCTAGGTAAAAATGCATCAAAAACTGTTTTGATAGGAGAAAATTCAAATTCATAATAAGGACTGATATTCTCTCCTGTCTTCAAAAAAACTTCGACAACATCCTGCTGCCATGTCGGACTGTCCCTTTTTGTATATGTGGCTTTGATATCCTGGTCATGGCAGAAAAATCCAATGTAAAGAAAATCTTTATCATAGAGTAACTTTGCAGAGGTTTCTGACGATGGCTGTATCATTGTAACAGGAATAAAAAATTCAAGATTCTCTGCTTTTTCCCATTCTTTCTCCAGAATTCCATCAACAATGATTTTATCTACTCGGTGGCACCTGTATTTAATTCTTTTCAACTTATGTCCTTTTAAAAAAATTGAGCGGGATACGGGAATCGAACCCGCATTTCAAGCTTGGGAAGCTTGCACTCTACCATTGAGTTAATCCCGCTTTTATTTATTAAATTATACCTGTGTATTGCACAAAATCAAGAGATCAACCTTGGTTACTATGATACCGTGAGAGATTTTTTCTGGTAGGAAGAAATCTGAATCTTGAAAAAAATGAAATTGCGCAGAAAACTGCTACCCATGTGATATTCCCGGAAATCAAAAACCCCACAAATCCTGAAACAGAAATATAATCCAGTAATACCATTGATATGAGATTATGCTTGATGGGAGAAAGAGGTTCGTTTTCTGGCAACCTCTTTTTTATAAATGAAACAATTCCATCAATAAAGAAAAAAACAGCAAGTCCTGAAAGATAAAGAAAATATTGAACATATCTCATTGTCGTATTTATTTCGTAAAATTCCGGTGATGGCTGATAGGCAAGATGTTTTTTCATAATGAAAGCAATACAGAACAGCAGAATCGGGTCAATCAGCATACTCAAATTCAAAATTTTTAATCTGTTTACTGGAATATTTTTACCCATGCCAATTATTATACCATCTTGACGAAAAAGGCAAAAAAAAATATACTTTTTATAGCGCCTGTAGCTCAATAGGATAGAGCATCTGCCTTCTAAGCAGAGGGTTGCCCGTTCGATTCGGGCCAGGCGCGCACTAATTCACAATGGAAAAAATTTATCAAAGAAAACTTGGAAAAACCAATCTATCTATCTATCTCAGTGATTGGTTTTGGAGGACTGGCTCTTGCTGGCTTACCACAAAAACAGGTAGATGAAATCGTTGAATATGCAATCAGCCGGGGTGTTAATTTTTTTGATGTAGCACCAACATATGGCGATGCTGAAATAAAACTTGGAAATGCCCTGAAAGGAAATAGAGACAAAATTTTCCTTTCCTGTAAAACAACATGTAGAACCAAATCTGAATCACTAATTGAACTGAAGAATTCTTTAAAGAATCTTCGCACTGATTATTTTGATTTTTATTTGATGCATGGAATCAGAGACATTGAAAACGATGTCATTCCTGCCACAGGGAAAAATGGGATGCTGATGACTGCTATCGAAGCAAAAAGAAACGGAATTGTAAAGTATATTGGTTTCAGCAGCCATACTGAAAAATCCGCCATTTTCGCCTTTGATCAGTTCGACTTTGACATCATGGCATTCCCTGTAAATTTGTTCTGTTTTCTTGCGACAGGATTTGGAAAACAGGCAATTGAATATGCAAAAAAAAGAGATGCTGGAATTATTGCCCTGAAAACACTTGCAAAACAGAAACTTGATAAATCTGTAAAAATAAAAAAATATCCAAATTGCTGGTATGAACCAGAGGAATCTCCGGAAATGGCTAAAATTATGATGAAATGGACATACAGTCAACAGGTAAGTTCAATAATTCCACCAGCAGATGTCCGACTTTTTAAGATGGCACTGGATCTTTCAATAGAAGTTCTAACAACGCCATTAGAACCAGAGCACATCAAAAAATTTGAGGAAATATTACCCAGCATTACACCAATTTTCCCATCCTGAAGTACTCGTTTTTTGTTGAAAATCTCCGAAAATATGATAAAATTTTATTTAGCCAAAATTTATAATCACACGGGCCGTTAGCTCAACTGGCAGAGCAGGGCACTCTTAATGCCAAGGCTGGAGGTTCGATTCCTCCACGGCCTATAGTTCCTTTTAAATTTGGGAGGAATCGAATGGGAGCGAAGATGTATAGGTCTGAGCAAGCGAAGACCTATGCGGGTGGTTGCTGATGCGATGAATAAAGAGCATCGTATAGCAAGCCCGCCGAGATGTGAGGCGGGCCGGAACGACCCGAGCCGTAGTGGGAGGCGAGGGCGCCGATTCCTCCACGGCCTATAGTTCTTTTTAAATTTGACCTCCCCTGAATCCCCTCCTGAAGGAGGGATGACAGGGGATGTTTATCCCTTCCTGGAATGAGGGAATAAAAATAGAACTGTAAAGTTGGATGTGGGAAAATTTTAGGATCAAGTTGTGCTGTAAAAAAGGAAAAATCAATTGATAAACTTAATTCAACTTCCAGAAATTGGAAGGGCAGTTTTTGTTGGAGATACTCACGGTGATATTCAAGCATCCAGGTCAATCATTAAGCAATACAAAAAGAGAAAATATCACATCATATTTCTCGGTGATTATGTTGACCGTGGAGAGAAAAGTAAAGAAAATATTGACTTTCTAATCTCAGCACAAAAGGAATATTCCAGAATTATACTTCTTGCTGGAAATCATGAAATGCATTCAATTGAACCTGTGAGTCCTTCAAATTTCTGGGATTCACTTTCAGAAAATGATATCTCATACTACGCAGAAATATTCAAAAATTTTCCCCTTGCAGTGTCTGGAAAAGGTTTTATTGCAGTTCACGCAGGCATACCGGACTTGCAGGATATGAACGATTGGGATAAAATTATCCCTGGCGACAGTAACTGGATAAGAATTCTCTGGGCAGATTTTAGAGAAAAAGATGGTGAAGTGCTTGGTGAGGTTTTCGGAAGAATAAAACTTGGCAGGGACTATTTCAACAGGGTAATGAAAAATTTAAATAAGAATGTATTGATTCGTTCTCATGATCCATTAGCCCCTGAAAGAATGTTTGATAATCGTTGTCTCACCATCTTTACATCTTCTTCCTATGGAAGATACAGACAAATAGCAATTGTTGACCTGTCCAGGGAAATTCATTCCATTGACGATATTGAAATCATTAATTTTTGAAAATGGTAAAAAATTTTTCTGAATATTATCTTGCGGAGAAAATTGGAGTTGGTGCTTTTGCCACTGTTTATAAGGCATATTCTCAACTTCAAAAACCAACCTATGGGAAGGTTGTTGCGATTAAAATTCTTAATGAAAAAGTCCATGGTGCAAGTGAAAGTAAGGTGGTCAGACAATTCGAGAGAGAAGCAAGTATTGCGATGCAATTAAATCATGAAAACGTTGTGAAGGTCTATAACTGGGGCAAATTCAACGGCAGATATGCAATGATTATGGAATATGTTGATGGGAAAAATTTGAATGAATTTATACATGAACCAGGAAAATATCCTTTCAGTACACTTGTTGAGATTGGTTACAAAATTGCCTGTGGGCTTACTCATATCCATGCACATGGTATTGTCCATAAGGATATCAAGCCAGAAAATGTTTTAATCTCAAATGATTTGAAGGTGGTAAAGATTACTGACTTTGGTATTGCAAAGGTTCCAAGACGCTGGTGGCAAAGAGACCTTTTTGAAAAAGCAGGAAGCGAAAGAAGGTTCAGCCATATTTCATATGCTGCTCCTGAACAAAAGGCAGGACAATCTGATGCAAGGTCTGATATTTACAGCTTGGGTGTTTTAATTGATGAATTGATTATTGTTAAGCTTTCTCAACCCGAAATCCCCGGAAGAAATGACCAGGACTATTTCAGGAGAATTTCTGAGGTTATCTTCAAATACAGGAAAACACAACAGATTCTTTCAGAACACCTTCCAATCCCTGAGGAATTTAAAGAAGTTTTAAAAAGAGCGACCAATGAAGATCCTGCATTAAGATTTCAAACAGCAACAGAATTTGCTTTTCATCTCTCGAAATTTGTAGAAAATTCAGATACCATCAATCAAAATTGAGACAAAACATGCAATGGCATGTCCCTTTCCAATTTCACCAATCTGTTCTGCTGTTTTTGCTTTTATTCCAATTTTTTCATATTCAATTCCAAGAATTTCTGCAATCCTGGTTTTCATGGCACTGTAATAGGGACTTATTTTTGGTTTTTCCGCAATGATTACAATGTCAATATTTTGAATTTTTGCTGATTTCTCTTCAATTATTTTTTGATAATGCTGAACAATTCTGATGCTGCTAATGCCTTTTATTTTCTCATCAGTATCAGGAAATACCTGTCCAATGTCCTCAATTCCAAGGCATCCAGCAATTGCATCTGATAGTGCATGCAGTACAACATCGCCATCGCTGTGGCCTGCAAGACCAAACCCATACGGAATTTCGACTCCTCCAAGAAGGAGTTTTCTTCCTTTTTCAAATCTATGTATATCAAAACCAATTCCAATCCTCATAATATCAGGATATAACATAAAAGAAAACACGTCAAAAAAATTTCTTTAAAAGGTGTTTTTGATGTAAACTAATGATGTGGAAAAAATGTCTTTTATCACTGGCTTAATTTTTCGATGGAAGTTTTTTAAGGGAATAAAGGAAGAAAGTTTCATAATCCTGACCAAACTCGGATACCAGAAAGCTCTTGAGATTCCCACAAAAACTGGATTATGGCAGGTTTATAAACTTGACAGAGATATTGCTACTGGCAGTAGAAAAGAAAAAATCTCATATTTCTATGCTCTCTATCGGTCATCCTTATCTGACAAACAATTTTCTGTTGCAGGACAATTTGAAAACATTGATGATCTGGTAAACAATTTAAAGTTTCTTTCCAGTGAAATTTTTCTTGAAAGACGTAAGTTCTCGATTGCTGATGTATTTTCTATTTCACAGGCAGATTTTGAAAAAGCACGAGATTACGGCTATGTGTGTGGACTGATTACAGGATTTGTTCTGATGCTTGTTGACATTTTTTTCTGGCAAATCAAAAGTCCAGGTTCAACAGGTATTCTTTATACTTTTATTGATTATACACGTCTGGTTTATTATGGAACACCAGGATTTGCCATTGTTGTTGGGATGGGAGCCATTGGTATTTATTTCACTGTTTTATTCATATTGCTTCCGATTGGCATTGGAAATCTTTATGCATGGAGAGCAAGAAAAAAATTAAAAAGAGTTTCTGTGGTAGCTCCTGAATCAATTTTTGAGTATGACTATGCAGAAGAAGCCGATGAGTTTATAATAGAACAATATAAAAGAGAAGAAGAAAATTTAAAAAAAGAAAAAATGTTTCAGAAGATGTGCATGCTGTGGGAAAACTTCAGTAGAACTGATTTTGATAAAATTTACCAATTTCTGAAAGAAGGACTGTATTCTCCTGAAAATTTATTAAATATCATCAATGAAATCAGAAAAACATGTCCTGAATTTGATTTTCAGAAATTTCTTGAGTTGTTTGTAAATATTAGTGCGAAAAATATTGATGTTGTTTTGAAAGTTTCTGAAAAATGAAAAAAATCATCAGTGTCTTTATAATTGTGGCTTTTACTACTACCTGCGTGGCACTTGCCGAAAAACAAAAATATATTGAGGGTGAGATGTTTCCTGTTCCTCAATCAACCCACAATGGTAGTGGCTATACTGCCATTGAAGTTGGACTTGATGGAAACATTTATGTTGGCACTGCATTCTATGGTTCAAGTGCTCACCTTGTAAGATTCAATCCCAGGACATCAAAATGGGAAGATATCATTGACGCACATAAAATCACCCGTGAAACAGGAACAGGGCTTGATTCTCAAAGTAAATTCCATGCAAAGATTCTTGTTGATGATGATGGTGTTATATGGGCAGCCACAAAACAGGGAAATGAAAATTTTATTGATAGACCTGAATTCGGAGAAAGTTCAACAGGATATCCTGGAGGACATTTGTTTTCTTTTAATCCACGAACAAACACAGTAATAGATCACGGAATATTAAGAAAGCAAGAAGGTATTATGGGTGGAGCAATTGATAGAAAGAGAAAAAAACTTTATTACTGGAGTGACCCGAAACAACACTTTCTCATTTATGATATTCAATCCAGGCAATTGAAGGACCTTGGGACAACCGGTGGATCCCCAAGATATATGGCAATTGATGCGTATGGCAGGGTGTTTGGTACAGGCAGGAGCGGAATAATATGGATGTATGACCCTGAAACTGATATGCTTTACGATTTGCTTGTAAAACTTGAAGGTCCCGGGCAGTATAAAGACCCATATGCCATGGTTTCATCAAAAGATGGAAAAAAAATATTTGCCTGTGCAATCGGCGGTGAATATGTTATGGAATTTGATCTTTCTACAATTTCATTTTCTGAAAAAAGTCCTGATACAGATGGTTCAATAGTTTGCAGACATGTGTGCCTTTCTTATCCTGAAGGTGTCTCAAAGCCAGGTGACCAGCACGCAGGAGTTCTTGGAAAAGATGGCTGCTTCTATTTTCCCAATGTCATTGATAAAAGTCCTTATTTGATGAAATACGACCCTGAAAAAAAGAAAACTGAATGCCTTGGCGAAATTAAAATCAAAGGAAATTCTGACCTGAAGCCACTTTATGCCCAGGGGATGTGTACAACAAAGGATGGAACCATTTATATGATGTTTATTTCAGCAGGTTCAGGGAAACAGATGCCATTTTCAATAGTGAGATTCAATAAAATCAGTGTGGAAAAGAAATGAAAACAAAAATTTTACTTTTTTTGATTTTATGGAAATTTTCTTCAGCAGTACTTTGTGAAAGTTTTACATTGAAAATAATAAACCTGCCATTTCCGCCTTACCAGAGAAATGTCACTAAACTGTTTAATATCGGAAAAAACGTATATGGAATTATTCCTGAGTGTTCATATCATCATGGAAGAATTATTACCTTTGACGATAATGGCGTTCGTCAGGTAAACAATCTTCCTTCTGATGTTCTTGTTGTTGAAAGTGTAATTTTCAATCCAGAACTTACGTGGACATGGGACAAAAGTTATAAAAAAATTGTAGTCCTTGACCCGCAGGGTGTACTTTCAATATACGACAATAATGGCCATAGAAAAGAAATACAGACAATAGCAGGCACAAGACCGTTTGAAAAATCTTCATATCAGGTCTCGCGCACATTTGCCATGGGCAGGGACAATTGTATTTACACTGCCGGGAAAGATGGTTACATTTTTAAATTGAATCCTGAAACAATGGAAGTAAAAAAACTCAATGTACGTCTTCCATCTGTAAAAGGAAGAGAAGCATGGGCATCTCTTGATGCTGCAACTGTGACTGATGATGGAACGATATATTTTGGGACTTTTGATGGTTATATTGCATCTTTCAATCCAGAAAGCAATGTTATGAAAAATCTTGGCAAACCCTTCAGGCAACAGAGAATTCAGGCACTGGTCTATTTCAATAACATAATCTTTGGTATTGGTGGAGAACCAGATGGTTTACCAAGATGGTTCATCTATGACACCATTGCAGGGACGTTTGAAATTGGAGGAACTTTAAAAAACACAGAAAACAAATTGATCTACGAACCTGTAAACTCAATGATTTATCTTGAAAATAACAAAATTTATGGTAGTTTTTCAGGTCGACTGGGTTCACTTTTTGTTATCCAGTACGAAAGATAGTTTATGAAAAAATACCTTTTTCTCTTTCTTTTTGTTTTTTCAATTGTCTATGGGGATCAAACGAACGAAATAACAAAGAAAATATTTATTGAAAGTTCCTTTGAAAACTGGACTACTGATTTTTTCTCGGCAATTTCAAATGGAAAAATTGTTTTAAAACATTCTGTTCTTTATCAGGATGAAGAAGGAAGAACCCATTACTCCAACATTGAAAAAATCAATTCAGATATTCTTGCAAAAAAACAATTCTTTATCAAAAATCATTTATGCAGTAAGGCAGAATTATTTGCGTTTCATGCTTCGAATCTGAATTTAGAAGTTAATGGAAAAAAGGTAAAAGAGGGTAAAATTCTTCCTTCTACTGGATGGTTCAGATGGGATATACCAGTTGAATTTTTGAAAGATGGATTGAATGAATTTATATTTAGCGGAAGCGGCACATTGTTAATTGAACCATCACTGTATCCCAATCGTTCTGCTCGTTCCTTTGACGGCGGGAAAACATGGGATTTTGATACACTCGGAGTTAACTGTGGCAATGGAGAATATGTTGTTAGATTAAGATTGGAGCAATATCCAGAAAAAGGAATTGCCACAGGCGAAGTCAATGATCTCCTTTCATTTGCAGAAGGAAATTTTTGTGTTCATGGGAACTTTATCATTGCCAAAAATATTCAGTTATCCTGCACAGCAACAATTCCACCAAAAACAGAAATAAATTTTCAATACAGAACAGGAGATACAAAAATCTTCCAGCCAAAAAGATGGTCATCATGGACAGATTTTAAAAGGAAAAAAAATATGTGGGTTATTGATCAACCAGTTAGCAATAGATTTCTTCAAATCAGAGCGATTCTGAAAACTTTGTCACCTGATAGAGCACCTGTGATTGAAAATATTGTTATTACCGCTGATGTAAAATACACTCCACCCGGGAAAAGATTTGTTATTACTCAATATGATAATCCTGAAATAATAAACACAAGTTTACCATTTGCATATCAGGAGCCGAATTATCGTACAAGAGCATTGCGAAAGATGTATGGACTTGATGATGTGATAAAAGGTGGTAATACCGAACTTGAAAAATTTGTTATGTTGAGAAACTGGGCAAGACACACTGCACCAAAAGGATGGGACTGGGGTACAGGAATGTGGTGTCCACCATGGGATGCCCTTGTAATCCTTGCTACAAATAAACAGCCGGTTGCACTGTGTATGTGTACCCATTATTCAACAATTTTTACGCAATGCGCCGTCGCGCTTGGTTATGTCGCCAGACAGGTAATTCTTGACCATCATTGTGTTAGTGAGATATGGAGTGACCAGTTTGGCAAGTGGATTCTAATGGATACAGGTAATTCACAGAATCCTGAAATGAACTGTCATTTTGAGCATAATGGAGTTCCTTTGAATGCACTTGAAATTAGAAAACTCTGGAAGGAAAACAGGCAAAATGAAATAAAACCTGTATATGCAAATGAGGCAATGGTCTCTGAAAAAGAAAAAAAGGAATTTGAATCAACCATTTTCAATGTATACAGAAGGTTTGCTATTCCACTGAGAAATAATTTTCTTGGAAATCCTGAACCAGGAGAACCCGAGCAGGGACAGAGTGAATATTATTGCGATTTATATCTGTGGTGGGAAGATTCTCCAGAACCCAGAGAATCCCCTGAATATGGAAAAACAAGTAACAGGGTAGGGGACTTTTACTGGTCTATTAACAGGACAATGATTGACCTCGTGTATGTTGAAGGAAATACCATTGCCGTTAATCTTTATCATAATACTCCGAATTTTTCTCATTATCTTGTGAGTATCGATAATAAAGAATGGAAAAAATCACCTGAACATTTTGTCTGGACAATTCATCCAGGCAGAAACGAACTTATTGTGAGGGCAGTAAATGCCTATGGCCACGAGTGCCCTGTGTCAAAGGTCATAATAGAAGATTAACATCATTTCATTTCAAGAAGACAGCATGATTCAATGTGTCCTGTGTGAGGAAACATATCAATGGCAGTAAATTTTTTCAATTGATAACCATTGTCCATAAGTATTGACAGGTCTCGTGCAAGTGTGGAAACATTGCAGGAAACATAAATAATCTTCGGGATTTTTACCCTTAATAAATGAAACATTGCTTTATTAGTCAATCCGCCCCTTGGTGGGTCAACAACGAGTAAATCATATTTATGTTGCCTGTCTCTGACATTTTTTAAAAATTGCTCAGCAGAAATACAATGAAACACACAATTTGTTATATTATTGATATCACAATTTTCCTTTGCCACAACTATATTTGACGGATTATTATCTACCCCTGTGA
Organism: Candidatus Omnitrophota bacterium; assembly: GCA_023818965.1. GTDB lineage: Bacteria > Ratteibacteria > UBA8468 > B48-G9 > DTJG01 > DTJG01. The sequence goes on from JAMWCD010000005.1 coordinate 191,989, forward strand.
CATTATGAGAGATTCGTGATAAAAGAATTTCAATTGGACCACTTCCGCAAAAAAGTCCAAGAACAGATTCTGGCTGAACTTCCTGCGCCATAGAAACAATTACACCATATAATTTTTCTGCTGCTTTCGTATTTGGCTGAAAAAATGTTTCAGGATATATTCTGAACCTGTAATCAAAAAGAGTTTCTTCAATAAACTGATTACCATAAATCAAATGCTTTTGTTGATAATTGACAACATCAGAAATCTGGTCATTTTCTACCCACCAGAATGATTTTATTTCAGGAACAACACCGACCATTGATTCAGCAAGTTTTTCAATATTACGATTGATTCCTGATTTTGTAACAAAAATTACCATAAACTCGGCTGTGTTGATGCCACGTCTGATGACAAGGTGTCGTACAAGTCCATTTTTTGTAAACGGGTTGTAAGGAGTGAAAGAATTCTCTTCAACATACCTTATTGATACTGGAAACAATTTTTCAACTATATCAGAAAAAATCAAACACTTCTCAATGTTATTTACAGAACCCCTGTATCTTTTCAATGGATTTTGCCTTTCCCTCAATCCCAGAACAATTTTGCCATTGTGGGAACCGAAAGCATACTCCATTTTGTTTCTGTAATTAAAAATCAAAGGAGATTCAATAACTGGAATTTCATTTTCAAGTTTTATTTTTCCAATTCTCGCAAGGGTTTCAATAACATATTTTTTCTTTAACTCGATCTGAAATTTATAATTCAGATTTTGAAATGAACATCCTCCACATCGACCAAAATGAGGACACTCTGGATTTACTCTAAATTCAGAATATTTTTTTATCCCACAATTTACTCCATATGCAAAACTTCCCTTATCCTTAGCCACATAAAACCAGACAGTATCACCTGGTACAGCATGGTCAATGAAAATAATTTTCTCATTTTTCTTTCCGATCCCCCAGATATTCGGCAGGGCAATATCATATATTTCAGTTATATCAAGATTTTCTAAGAGATTAAGCAAATTTTTTAATTTCTCAACTGGTAGTCCTACAACATTGTCATAACTTCCTTTGATTTTTTCAACAAAAGCATCATCAAGTTCCTGAACCGCATATGCACCTGCCTTATCATGAAATGTCTCTTTTTCCAGAAAGGTCTTTATTTGCTCGTCTGAAAGATTGCGAAATTTAACAAAGGTAGTGTCAAAATCAATAATCATTTTATTTTCATTTACCTTCATAAGACAGACGCCTGTTATTACCCTGTGCCACGAGCCAGAGAGAATTTTTAAGTATTCATAGGCAGTGTTTTTGTCTGCTGGCTTACCGAGAATCTTATCATTGACAACAACAATGGTATCAGCAGCAATGATAGTATAATCTTCTCCAGCATGTTTACTGGCAACATTTTTTGCCTTTCTTTCAGCATTCATCATGGCAATTTGTTCTGCTGGAGTTCTTTCATCAAGAATCTCTTCAACACATGGTGCGTCAATGATAAACTCTGGCACAATTTTTTTCAGCAGTTGTCTCCTTCTTTCTGACTGTGATGCGAGCAATACTTTCATCTCAGATTCCTCCTGCGACATTAAAGCATTTGACCTGAATAATAAACGAAGTAAAATATTATAAGATAAAAAACCAACAGGAGGAAACATGGTGCTTAAATATCTCAACCAGGATGAACTTTTCAAAGTCGCTATGAATATTGAGCAACAGGGCATTGAGTTTTATACAACTGCCTATCAGCAGGCAGTAATAGAAAAAGCAAAGGATATTTTCAAGTTTCTTGCTGAGGCAGAAAAAAACCATTATGAGGTCTTTAAAAAAATGTCTCTTGAAGACCAGAGAATTAAGTTTAGACCAGAAGATCTTGATGAGGAAATTTCTCTTTATTTAAGAAGTCTTGTTGACTCTGGCATTTTTGAAAATATTCTTCCAAGGGAAGAGTGGAAAAATATCACAGATAAACAGGCATTGAACATCGGTATTCAGGTTGAAAAAACTTCTATCCTTTTTTATTCATCAATTTTTGAAATCACAGAACAGGAATCAGCAAAACCAGCCCTTGATAAAATCATCAAGGAAGAAAAATCGCATCTTGTAACATTAACAACCCTCTGGAGGGATATTGGATAGCATCATTCATTCGATATCAATGACCTTCCAGGGAAAATAGTCAAGCGTAAGAAGCCCGAGTTTTGATTCGCCACCAACGAATATAAAATCAGGTTCATCAAGCAAGGAATATGGAATTTTAAAGGTAAAAGTATTCTGTGTTTTTTTTATTGATATATCTTTGACTGAAATATTTTTTTCATTTTTATAAACAGTAAAAGTTCCATCCATCTTTATATCAACTGCAATTTTCGGCATCAATGAAAATGGAATTTTTTCCTTCCATCCATAAACATAGATTTTTACCCCAAATTCTTTTTCAATAACCTTCTTATCATAGAGGAACTGAAATACGAGATCTTGCTGGTCATATGTTAACCTGAGGTTATATAATTTTGTATGCTTTAAGGATTCCTCCTCAGAAATCTCTTCCTGTGATTGTGCGTCTATGGAAATTTCAGAAGAATTATTTTTGACAAACAAAACAGGATGAATTATCTGAAACACTTCATTTTTTCTCAAAAAAGAAAATGTCCAGTTCTTTCGTCCAATCAACTGTGATTTAAAACAATCAAGTGCGACCAGTTTATTTTTTTCCTGTGTCTCGGTCAAAAAAAAGTTTACACATGTTCCATATTTTTCAATTTCAGAAGGTATCTTTATTGTCTGTTCAGGAAAAAGTCCTTTCGGCTTTGGGAAATTTTTTGCGTGAACCAGATAACAGTAAACCTCAGGGTTTATTTTTCCACGACAATCAAGGAGTGAAAGTTGCACAAAATTAAACAATGCCCTGTGGTCAGGATTTAAATCAGCAGGATGAGACACAAAAATTTTCGAAGGCATTATTTTTAGTAAAATTTTTGTAAGGTCTGCCTGAATATTTTCAGGTAAGTATGCGTTCCCAAAAGAAACATCATCAGGATATGGAACATATCTGGTACGTGTAAGAAAATTTTCAAATGGTTGTTTTGAATTCCAGTATTTTGTCCAGATTGGTAAAGTCCCTGCATCGGGATAACCGAGAAAAATAAGATTCTCTAAGGGAAGTCCAAGTATTTTCGCAGCACTGGTTGATTCTTTTTTTCTAACCTGACCCATTTTAATATAATCAGATGGATTGAGGATTATTCTTCTTGTGTATGCCTTGAATGCAAATTGATTATGGTCACCATTTGTAAGAAAAACAACATAAACATCTATTTTTTTACTCAAGCACTCCTGTATGATTCCTGCGCATCCAATAATCTCATCGTCAGGATGTGGAGCAAAAATTATTACCCTTTCGCCCTCTTCAAAAGATATACTTTTTGTTTCTGAAAAACAGATGAAAAATGGTAAACAGCAGGCGAAAGCCGATATTATCAATACCCTCAAAAAAAGATGGTTAACAAAAAATTTTTTGCCTGACATAAAAAATATTGTAAAATATTAAGCATGGAAAAGCAAGTGGTTAAGGCGCATTTTGGAGACGAAATAGAAAAGGCAAATGTTTCATTCTGGTATGTAAAGGAAGGACAGGAAATAGAAAAAGACCAGCCACTTATTGAATTTGTTACAGAGAAAACTTCTTTTACATTTACCAGTCCTTTTACCTGTAAAATTATTAAATTGCTTGCAGGTGAAGGCGATGAAATCATTTCGGGACAGAATATAGCAGAGGTTGAAATAAAAAATGAAACAGATTGAATCATTAAGAATAAGAGACCTACCAGGTTATCTCTTTCAGACAATCAATGAAAGAAAACTTAAGGCACGGCAAGCAGGTAGAGATGTTATTGACCTTGGCATGGGAAATCCTGATTTGCCACCACCAGAACCAGTTGTAGAAAAACTGAAGGAAGTTGTTGATAGTCCAAAAGTCCATAGATACAGTGCATCAAAGGGTATTCCACATCTTAGAAAGGAAATTTGCTTATGGTATGAAAGAAGATTTGGTGTAAAACTTGATCCTGATGAAGAAGCAATTGTAACCATTGGTTCAAAAGAAGGAATCAGTCATCTTGCACTTGCCATATTTGACAGAGGAGATGTTGTACTTACACCAAACCCAACTTATCCCAGTCATTTCTATAGCGTTGTTATAGCAGGTGCATCTGTGTACGATGTACCACTACTGCCTGAAAATAATTTTATTCCAGACCTTTCTCAACCAATTTATGATAGATACCCTGGTCCAAAGGCAATGATTGTCAGTTATCCAAACAATCCGACATCTCAGGTTGTTGACGTCGATTTTTTTAAAGAACTGGTAAAATTTGCGAAAAAACATGATATTATCATTATTCATGACCTTGCCTATTCTGAAATATGTTTTGACAATTATCGTGCACCAAGTTTTTTACAGGTCGATGGGGCTAAAGATGTTGGAGTTGAATTTTACTCTCTTTCAAAAACTTACAATATGGCGGGCTGGCGCGTTGGATTTATGGTGGGTAATAAAGAAATTGTCAGGGCACTTGCAAAATTAAAAAGTTATTACGATTATGGAATTTTTACTCCTATTCAGGTCGCTGCAATATGTGCTCTAAGATTAGACCAGAAGTACATCGATAGAACTGTCAATGAGTATAAAAAAAGAAGAGACACACTTGTCAATGGCTTAAACAGAATTGGATGGAAGGTTGACAAACCATCTGCAACAATGTATGTCTGGGCAAAGATACCTGATAAATTCAACCATATGAATTCACTTGATTTTGCACTTATGCTTCTTGATAAATGTGATGTTGTTGTTTCACCAGGACTTGGATTTGGTAAGTATGGTGAAGGATTTGTCAGAATTGCACTGGTCGAGAATGAACATAGAATCAGACAGGCAATAAGGTCATTGAAAAAAATTTTTTAATATTCACCTGCCTGAATCATCAGAATCCACTTAATTTCCCAATTCCGCCCCTGGAGCGGTTTTTCCTCACATTTTCAACCTCCCCCTCATCCTCCTCCTGAAAGGAGGGGAAACAGGGGAGGTGGTCCTGCACCTATGGAAAAATAAAAAGTGGGCGGAGAAACTACTTTTTGTAGTTTCTGTGCTTGTTTCACAAGCACTGCAGGACTTGGCGGCTTCGCCTCCCACTACGGCTCAGCTCGCCGTCCGCTGACAATCCTGCGCCTGCTCGGATTGTCTGCCTTCGCTCCAATTCAAGTCCTGCACCTATGGAAAAATAAAAAGTGGGCGGAGAAACTACTTTTGTAGTTTCTGTGCTTGTTTCACAAGCACTGCAGGACTTGGCGGCTTCGCCTCCCACTACGGCTCAGCTCGCCGTCCGCTGACAATCCTGCGCCCGCTCGGATTGTCTTACTTCGCTCCAATTCAAGTCCTGCACCTATGGAAAAATAAAAAGTGGGCGGTGCAGGACTTGAACCTGCGGCCTTTACGATGTCAACGTAACGCTCTGGCCACCTGAGCTAACCGCCCATACAATTATTATAACAGAAAATTTGAAAAATGAAAAAAATTATGAGAAAATCTTAAAAATAAAAAAGGATTTGCCATGGCAAAACTCAAATTTAACTCTGATTATATGGGTCCTGAATATAAAATTGAAGGACGAGATGTTTTTATCGGAAGGGCACCTGATAATGATATCACGATTCCAGATTACAGGATTTTTGCCTCCCTTCCACTTTCAATACAGAGTGCAAGATATCGAACATTAAGGCATGTATCAAGAAGACATGCAGTGATTCAATTTATAGATGGAAAATACTATATTACTGATATTGGGAATGATGGCAAAGGAAGCAGTCACGGAACATTTATAAATAATGAAAGAATCACACCAGGGATCAAATGTGAATTAAAAAATGGTGATAGAATAAGATTTGCTGAAGTTGAATGCCTCTTCTCTGAAGAATAAATTCCTGCTTTTTAACATTTTTGAACCTTTTTACCTGTCTTCCTCATCAAAAAAATAGAACAATGACAAAAGAGGTGAAAATATGAACTGGGAAAAATTTACAACAAAAAGTCAGGAATCATTAATCAGGGCACAGTCAATTGCTCAAAGCAAGAACCATCAGCAGATTGAGCCAGAACATCTTGCACTTGCCCTTCTGGAAACTGATTTTGTTCAGGACCTTTTGAAGCAAATGCAGGTCGATATTACTCAACTTAAAAACAGGGTTTCTTCAGAAGTGGATAAGATCCCACAGGTCAGTGGCCAATCAACCCAGGTTTATATTTCTTCTGTTGCTAATAGAATTCTCATTCAAGCAGAACAGGAAGCAAAGAACATGGGAGACGACTATATCAGCCTTGAACATATTTTGATTGCAATGTGCGAAATCGAAAGCAAGGTAAAAGATATTTTCAAAAATGCAGGCATTTTCAAGGAAAGGATTTTGAAGTTTATTGATTTGATTCGCGGTGGCGAAAAGGTGACTGATGCTTCTGCGGAAGATAAGTATCAGGCATTGAAAAAGTTTACAAGAGACCTCACTGACCTTGCTGCAAAAGGTAAAATTGACCCTGTTATTGGCAGGGATGAAGAAATCAGAAGAGTAACACAGGTTTTGTGTAGAAGAACAAAAAACAATCCTGTTTTGATTGGTGAGCCAGGAGTTGGAAAAACAGCCATTGTTGAAGGATTGGCAAGAAGAATTGTTGCAGGGGATGTCCCTGAAAGTTTGAAAAATAAAAGAATTTTAATGCTTGACCTCGGTAGCCTTGTTGCAGGAACAAAATTTAGAGGTGAATTTGAAGAAAGATTAAAAGCAATATTAAGAGAGATTGAAAAAAGGGAAGGGGAAATCATACTTTTTATTGATGAATTACATACCCTTGTCGGAGCAGGTGCAGCTGAAGGTGCGATTGACGCATCTAACATGCTCAAACCTGCACTCGCAAGGGGGATACTCAGGTGTATTGGTGCAACAACCCTTGATGAATACAGAAAATATATTGAAAAAGATAGGGCGCTGGAGAGAAGATTTCAACCTGTTTATGTAAGAGAGCCTTCTGTTGAAGAAACAATCTCAATCTTAAGGGGATTAAAGGAAAGATATGAAGTTCACCATGGTGTAAAAATTACAGACAACGCCATTGTCGCTGCTGCAATTTTATCCCACAGATATATTTCAGATAGATTTTTACCTGACAAAGCCATTGACCTCATTGATGAAGCAGCAAGCAGATTGAGAATGGAAATGGAAAGTAAACCACAGGTTATTGATGAAATTGATAGAAAAATTATGCAACTTGAGATTGAAAGGGAAGCATTGAAAAGGGAAACTTCCGAGGCATCAAAAGAAAGATTGAGAAAACTTGAAGAAGAACTCAATCAGTTAAAACAAGAAAAGGCGAAACTTGATGCACAATGGAATGAAGAAAAACAGAAAATAGAAAAAATCAAAGAGATCAAACAACAAATTGAACTTGCAAGAAAAATCATTGAAGATGCAGAAAGAAAAGGAGATCTTGGGACAGCGGCTGAGTATAAATATGGAAAACTGATTGAACTTGAAAAACAACTTGCTCAGGAAACAGAAAACCTCAAAAACAGACAGAGTAAAGGCAGGATTCTTAAAGACGAAGTTGATGAAGAAGAAATTGCTTCAATTGTGTCTCGATGGACAGGAATACCTGTTAGCCGTATGCTTGAAGGTGAGATTGATAAATTGATTCATCTTGAAGAAAGATTGTCAAAAAGGGTAGTTGGACAAAAAGAAGCCATTGTCGCTGTATCCAATGCTGTTAGAAGAAACAGGGCAGGACTATCCGATCCAAAAAGACCTATTGGTTCCTTTATTTTCCTTGGTCCTACAGGTGTTGGGAAAACTGAACTTGCAAAAGCACTTGCTGAATTTTTGTTCAATGATGAAAATGCTATTGTAAGGATTGATATGTCTGAGTATATGGAAAAATTTTCTGTCAGCCGTCTGATTGGAGCACCCCCTGGTTATGTGGGCTATGAAGAAGGGGGACAGTTGACAGAACGAGTAAGAAGAAGACCGTATACTGTGATATTACTTGATGAAATTGAGAAGGCGCATAGCGAAGTTTTCAATATCCTTCTCCAGGTTCTTGATGAAGGACGGCTTACTGATGGACACGGAAGAACTGTTGATTTCAGAAACACCGTTATCATAATGACATCAAATTTAGGCAGTCAGTATTTTGAATTATTTAAAGATGAAGAGGAAATCCAGAAAAAAGTCAATGAATTGCTAAAAACAAAATTCAGACCCGAATTTTTAAACAGGGTTGATGAAATCATTCTTTTCCACAAATTAACAAAATCTGACCTTATGAAAATCGTTGATATTCAGATTTCATATCTTGCTTCAAGATTAGCAGAAAGGAAAATTTCAATACAACTTACTGATCATGCGAAGAGTTGGCTTGCAGAACATGGTTATGATCCGAACTATGGGGCAAGGCCATTGAAGCGGCTTATTCAAAGGGAAATAGAAAACCCACTTGCATTGAAACTTCTTTCAGGTGAGTTCAAGGAACATGACACAATTGAGATTGATGTAAAAGAAGATAAACTGAGCTTCAAAAAAATTGATAAAAAATCTTAAAAAATCTTAATTTTTATTCTCAGCGATTGTTTGAGAAACCCGCTCCTTTGAAGCAGTTTTCAAATATCGTTCAAGGGCACATTGTTCGTGTTTCTTATAGAAACTTGTTCTTTTGAGTAATTCATCAAAATCAACTTCATGAGCATCAAAATCAGGTCCATCAACGCAGGCAAATTTTGTTATTCCACCAACAGTAACCCTGCAACCTCCACACATACCAGTGCCATCTATCATAATGGGATTTAAACTGGCTATGGTTTTGATATTGTATCTTTTTGTAATTAATGAAACATTTTTCATCATCAGAACTGGTCCAGCGCAAATCGCCAAATCTGCATGTTCTCCTGACCCAAGAGCGTCCTCAAGCACTTTTGTAACAAAACCCTTAACACCCTTACTTCCATCGTCAGTTGCAATCAAAACCCTATCACATATCTTTTTCATTTCATCTTCAAGAATTAAAAGATTTGCAGTCCTTGCTCCCATGACAGCCCAGACAGAATTACCTTTTTCTTTAAACGCCTTTGCCATCCAGTAAATAAACGCTGCGCCCACACCACCAGTAATAAGTACAACCCTGCCGAATTTTTCAATCTCCACGGGTTTCCCAAGTGGTCCTGCAACATTATGAATAATATCTCCTTTTTCAAGAGAACCAAGTTTTTTTGTCGTAACACCCACTTCCTGAAAAATAATCTCAAAAGTTCCAGAATTAGCATCTGTTCCAGCAATAGTCAAAGGAATTCTTTCACTTTCTTCAGTCGGCCTCAGTATAATGAAGTGGCCTGGCTTTGCCTTCTGGGCAATAAATGGATGAAAAATCTTCATCCACTTGACCTCATTTGAAAGAGATTTTTTTTCTAAAATTTTATTAAAATTTTCATTTGTCAGTCCCATTTTTTTCCCATGGTTAAAAGGTTCAATTTTTGTATTCTCATAAGTTTGGAAAGGGAGATTTTCAGAAGGAAAGAGGACATGATATGAACAATTTGCGAAGGCACAGCAACAAAACAAGGATAAAAGCAACTGCGCTCCGCTATAACAATGCACCTGCTTGTCCGAAGCCTTCGCAGTGCAAAGCGCATACGGAGAAGGCAAGTTTGCAGGTGCTGCGGATTTATCCGTAGTTTTGTCTGTGCCATAGCAACGTGAATACTCATGTCCTCTTTCCTTCCATCCCCTACCTTTGCTTTTCCCACCTCAACAAATGTGTAATTTCGCTCAAAGTTCCACCCTGCTTTATTTCTGCCCGCAACCTGTTTTCTTTTTCAAGCACATCCATCGCCCTGTTAGTTATTTCCACTGCCTTATTTGATGGAACGCAAACAACTCCATCCTCATCTCCAACAATCCAATCACCAGGTATGATTTGAACCTGCTTAATTTGTAAAGGAACATTGATTTCTCCCATACCCTTTGGCTCACCTGCCTGTGGACAGCACAACGTTGCATATGCAGGGAATTTTAATTCTTTTATTTCAGAAATATCTCTGATTGCTCCATATATGACAACCCCTGACAATTTTTTCACTACCGCACTATGTGTGGCAAGTTCTCCCCAGACAGCAGGTGGTAATCCACGTGCATCAATAACAATAACATCTCCCTGTTTTGCCAGGTCAACTGCTTCAACCGGTTTTGCCCAATCCCCAGGAAAGGTTCTCACAGTAATTGCACTTCCATAAAATTTTTTCACTTCTCCAAAAGGTCTTACATCAGGAATCCATCCCTTTCTATGCATGGCATCAGAAAGGTTTGCTGTGGAAACCTTTTGAAAAACTTCCTTAATATCCTGCTCAGTAAATCTTTTAAAAAGTTCTGACTTTATGCTGGTTTTTGTATCAATTGCCTTTTTGATAAGTTTCACTGCCTTTTCAGCATTTTCTGACTTTGTCACAGCGCCGCCAATAATCACGATACTTGCGCCTGCATTTATTGCATCGACGACATTTTCGCAATTTAATCCACCTGCAATAGCAATCGGAATATTAACATGTTTTGAAACCTGCCTGAGAAAATCAAATGAAATATTTCCTGTCATCTGCTGGTCAATTGGAATATGAACTCCTATAAAATCAGGATTTAAATCCGCGACCTTTTTTACTTTCTCAATTGTGTAACTTGTTTCAAGAAAATCAACGAGAATCTTTGCTCCATAATTTCTTGCTGCCTCTATACTTTCCCTGATTGTACTTTCTGATGCATCTGCCATTACAACAACAATATCAGCCCCACTTTTTGCTGCAATTTCAACCTCAATTCTTCCTGCATCAAGTGTCTTCATATCAGCAACAATTGTGGTCTTCGGAAACTCCTTTCTCAAAATTCTCACAGCATCAAGGCCACACGCCTTAATAAGTGGTGTGCCTGCCTCAAGCCAGTCAGCACCTCCTTTGATGGCTTCTCTGGCGACCTTTATTGCACGATCAATATCAACAAAATCAAGAGCAATCTGAATTACTGGTTTCATTTTTGACTTTTTTTTATTTTGAGTTATTATTAATCATTATACCATCTTTCTGGATTTTTTTGAAAAAGGAGAAAAAATGCCTTCAAAAAGAGTTACAAAAACAGGAAATGAAATCTTTGCCGAAGCAATGAGACAAATAAATCCTGATGTCGTCGCCGCATATCCAATAACACCAGCAACAGAAATTGTACAGATTTTTTCACAATTTGTTGCTGATGGTATAGTAAAAACCGAATATGTTGCAGTGGAAAGCGAACATAGCGCAATGAGTGCCTGCATTGGCTCTGCAGCAACTGGAGCAAGAACAATGACAGGCACATCCTCACAGGGACTTGCATTAATGTGGGAGATGCTTTATATTGCAGCAGGACTGAGACTACCCATTATTATGGCTGTTGTGAACAGGGCTCTTTCAGCACCTATCAACATTCATTGTGACCATTCAGATACAATGGGAGCAAGAGACAGTGGCTGGATACAGATATACTCTGAAAATGTTCAGGAAGCATATGATAATCTTGTGCAGGCAGTGAAAATTGCAGAACACCCTGAAGTAAGATTACCTGTGATGGCAACAACAGATGGCTTTATTCTCAGTCACTGCCTTGAAGTTGCTGAAATTCTTGATGATGAAACAGTACAAAAATTCATAGGAGAACCTCCAAAGAGACCAACAATTTTTGATTTTGAAAACCCAATTACTCTTGGCGCTCTTGACCTTCAGGACTATTATTTTGAACACAGAAGACAGGTTGCTGAAACAATGAAGAAAAGTATAAGGGTAATAGATGAAGTGGCAGATGAATATGCAAAACTAACAGGAAGAAAATATAGTTTCTTTGAAAGTTACTACCTTGATGATGCAGAATACGCAATTGTTTTGATTGGTTCAACCGCAGGTACGGCAAAGGATGTTGTCGATAAACTCAGGAATGAAGGCAAAAAAGTTGGGCTGATGAAAATCAGGGTGTTCAGACCATTTGATTATTTAAGAGTGAGAAAAGCCCTTGAAAATATCAAAATTATTGGAGTAATGGACAGGGCAGATGGACTAAATTCATTTTGCGGTCCACTGTTCAGTGAAATATGCACCTGCCTTTATGAGTCAGAGAAAAAGCCAGCATTGATGAATTTCATCTATGGACTCGGAGGAAGAGAAGTCAGAGAAGAAGATATTGAGACAGTTTTTGAAGAACTTTTCAAAATTGAAAAACAGGGAAAAACAGTAAACACAAAATACATAGGAGTTAGGGAGTAAAATCTTAAACAGGAGCAAAATATGCCTTCAATTAAAGAACTTGCAAAGAGAAAAGAGAAATTTGTCAGTGGACACAGGTTATGCCCTGGCTGTGGTGCAGGAGTTATTGCACGGCTTGTAATGCTTGCTATTGACAAACCTGTTGTTGTTGGATGTGCCACTGGATGTCTTGAAGTATCATCAACAATCTTCCCATATTCAAGCTGGGATACACCGTTTATTCATTCTGCCTTTGAAAATGTCGCAGCAACAATCAGTGGGGCAGAATCAGCATATAAGGTATTAAAGAAGCAGGGAAAAATTGATAAGGATATTGTTTTTGTTGCTTTTGGTGGGGATGGTGGAACATATGACATCGGGCTTCAATCCCTTTCTGGAGCAGCAGAACGCGGTCATAGAATGCTTTATGTGTGCTACAATAATCAGGCGTATATGAACACTGGAATTCAAAGGTCTTCAGCCACGCCCAGGGGTGCTTCAACAACGACATCTCCTGCAGGAAAAGTAATTCCTGGAAAACTTCAATTTTCAAAAGATATTATGTCAATTATGATTGCACACAATATTCCATATGCTGCACAGACAATTCCTGGAAGATGGAATGATATTGTCAACAAGGTTGAAAAAGCGATAAACACTGATGGATTCTCATTTATCAATGTACTTTCACCATGCCGGCTTGGCTGGCCTCATAAACCTGAAATGGCAATGGAAATCACACGGATTGCAGTGGAAACATGTTTCTGGCCCCTGTATGAGTGCGAAAACGGCAAATACAAGTTGAATTATAAACCAAAAGAGAAAAAGCCCATAACAGAATGGTTGAAACTTCAGGGTAGATTTGCACATCTACTGAAGCCAGGTAATGAGCACATTGTTGAGGAAATTCAAAAAGAAGTTGACAGACGCTGGGAAGAACTTCTAAAAAAGTGTGAAACTTCATAATTAGAAACGCAACCAGAAAAAAAATAATCTAAATTAATGAAGGTTTTGACTGATTTTGCCTGTTGAAGTAAAATAATTAACATAAAAGGAGGATAGAAATGCCGAATTATGATTATGAATGCAAAGTTTGCGGGCATTCCTATCGGAAATTTCAAAAAATGACAGAAGACCCTGACAGAACCTGTCCGAAATGTAATGGAGAAGTCAGGCGACTTATTGGACTTGGTGGAGGCGTGATTTTCAAGGGTTCTGGTTTTTATACAACTGATTACAGAAGCCCTGAATATTTAAAAAAGGCAAAGGAAGAAAGCCAGTCAACAAGTTCAACTTCATCGTGTAGTTGTTGCTCAACAAAAAATTGTTCAACCTGTAAATAGATCTTTTGAAAATTGGGTTGGGAATTCCGGCGTAGCTCAATGGTGGAGCAAGCGGCTGTAAAATAGGTGTGGACTTTAAACTGGACAAGCGCATTATGTAGTGTGCCAACTGTCACAGAGAAGTCCACGCCAGGTTGCAGCTTCCACGAGAAATCGTGGTTGAAAAATCGGGTGAATTCAGGGAAATCCATTCTATTTCGGGAATGGACAACCCTGAGCCAAGCCTCGAGAATAACTCGAGGAAGGTGCAGAGACTATCCCGCAAGGGAGTACCCAGTTTATATTTTTGAAAAAACTGGGGAAGCGCCCGACACCCTACTTTAATTTACAAGAGGGTGAAGAGATAGTCCAAGCCCTGAAGTAATTCAGGGGCACTTGTAACCGCAAGGTTGTAGGTTCGAATCCTACCGCCGGAGCCCATTTGAACTTTTTTCACATTTTAAAATACTATTGACAAGATATTTGAAGGGTTTTTTGTGATACCCTTGCATGCCTTCCTGGCATTTATCAAACAAAAATTTAGAAATTAACGGTTGATATTTATGATGATACAACCTGCCATTTACTCGCATCATCCCGTAATAAAAAGGGTCATTCAAAATATGATGGATGACACTTTTATGAAGTGGCTTATTGGATGTGCTTCTTAACCCTGCCTTTGTCCCCAAAAACTGGACAGTACATATAGGTGGATTGTAATGTGGAATGACAACCAGTACAGGGGGCAAAATGAGAAGGACGTACGACGCAGGATTAAAGGCAAAAGTAGTACCGAAGCAATCCGATAGTTTATTCAAAATTTCATCTAACAATTCCCTGGTTTGACTTGATTAAATCAATTAGTATACAATCTCTATGACATCTTTCTATTCATTCAGGGGGGAATATGGGTGAAACAAAAGTAAATCTCAAACATCTGCTTGAGGATATACAGGATAACTACCCTTTCACTTCTGAGGAAGCAATACTTACTGAACTTGTTGCCAATTCTCTTGATTCAGGTTCTTCAAAAATTCAATTTACCATACGACCAGAGGAAAAAATTCTCTATATTGTTGATAATGGTAAGGGGATGAATGAAAAAGAGTTTGAACAATATCACGATATCGCGACAACCACGAAAATAAGGGGAAAGGGTATTGGATTTGCAGGTGTTGGAGCAAAGATTGCACTTCTTTATGCCGAATGTGTCATTACTGAAACAAAAAAAAATTCATTTCATAAAGCAACGCACTGGAAACTTATAACTTCAAGAGACGCCTGCTGGGATTATATTGACCCGCTGAATCTTATAACAGACAGTAGTGGTACTGCTGTATTGATTAAACTTCAGGATACCAGTTCAAAATTGCTTGATTTATCATTTGTTGAACAAACATTAAAAAAACATTTTACTCCGATTTTACACAAAACTTTCCTTGAAAAATTCCTTTCGATAATTTATGGTAAGCAGATTTCTTTTTACATCAATGGTATCCAGATGGAAATTGACCAGACCCAGGAAGATGAAAAATGGTTTTATACTTTTTTCCGGAGACGAAAAAATCCAATTGGTTTTGGATATGTAAGAAAATCATCAGAAAAACTTGGAGAGGATGAAAGAGGAATTGCGATATCCACATATGGTAAGGTAATAAAAAGGGGATGGGACTGGCTTGGATTTTTGCCGGTCAATCCCGATAAACTCACAGGAATTATTGAATTACCAGGCCTTGCAGAAATTCTTACCACAAACAAGGCGGATTTTTTAAAAGATGTAAGCAGTTTAAACAAGTATTATCGTTATCGTAAGGCGATTCAGGAAACCCTTATGCCAATTTTTGAAACTCTTGGCGAAATACCTTCAAAGCGGGAAGAACTTGAAAAAAGTCTCAAGCCGATGGAAAAAGAAATTGAAAAAATTATTCAGAATATTCTTGCGGAGTTTCCTGAATTAACAGGGCTTTTTGGAACCAAACAAAAAGGTGAGCCGCAAACTGGTATTATTGAAGACCCATTAGCAACACCGATTGGAGTGCCAGTTGAAGGAACTGACATAATGAGTGGAACTCTTGGTGGCTCAGGCGAGGGTTCAGGTATTGAGGCAGGTTCTGGCAATGTCCCTGGAGAACATATTAAACCTGCAGATGATGCAAAGGTGCCTGGAAGCAAGCACAATGGTCATCGCAAACGAGCAACTGTTATGCTTGGTTTTGAAGATAATGAAAACAGAAAAGAACTTGGATGGCTTTCTGAAAACGTGCTGTGGATTAATAAAGCACATCCAGCGTATAAAAGGGCAGTTGAGAATAATAATGACCCATATCACATCATTATCTCTGCTGCATGGGTACTTTCCAATTACATAGAAAAAGATAGGTCACCTCAAGATTTCATCAATCATTTCCTTGGTGTGTGGGGCACTCAAAGATGAATGTAAAATTTCCAATAAAAATCATTATTCAGGATAACAAATTCAGGGCAACAACAACGCTTGAACAATTGAATACAAGAGCAAAAACCATCAGTTATGACCTGAATTACATTGAAATTGACTATGATTCAATGGTAAAGACCATTCAGTATCTTTTCAGCCAAACTCACGGAAAAAAGATAAATCTCAGGATTTACTGGTTGATTGGCGATCATATTGATTCTTTTTTAAATCGTCTCGACAGAATTGGGTATTATCTTGTTGCCCAGGATTTAACCATTGGTAAATCCCTTGGGATCTCTAAATCGACAATTTATAGAATTCGGGCACTGCGGAAAAAATTTGAAAATCCAGTTGATATAGATCCGAAAATGTTGTGGTCAGACTACTTGCAAAAAGAAAAAAACAAGTGAAAAATTTCCCTGAGTTCACCCTTACGAAAGGGAGAGCACGAGGAAATAAGGTAAATTTGCGTCTTTTTTATTCTATCTCAACTTCAACGAGGCCACGGACACTATTTCCAAGAAAAATTCTGTCCGCTGAAAAAATTTCAGATTCATCAATAATTTTTTCTTTAGCAATCCCATTTTTTAACAGATGCTGTCTGAGTATACCTGGCAATAAACCACAGGACACAGGTGGTGTATAAAGAATCCCGTTTTTCTCAATAAAAACATTTGTGATGGAACCCTCAGTAATTTGATTTTCTTTGTTTTTAAAAATAACATCAAAATAACCATTGTCCGTTGCAAATTTATGCGCCCTGTCATAAACATCCCTCACCGTAGTTTTGTGATATAAAAAAATGTTCTCAGAATTTATTTTTTTATTCGAAATCACTGCTTTTTGTTTCTTATGCAAAAGTGTAATCTCTTGATAAGTGATTGATGTGGTTGAGTCAGGTGAAACCAGAAGGCGTACACGGTAAATCTTATCTGAATCAAACTTTTCTGCTGTTTTTTCAAGGTTATGTACTATTTTTTTCAGGTCAAAATCAAAATGAAAAAATTCAGCACTTTTTGAGAGCCGTTTCAAATGAAGGTCAAAAAGAAAATATCCTTCTTTTGAAGTCCATCTGAATGTTTCAATCAACTGAATTTTTCTGCAGGCAGAAATAAGAAAGGACGCCTTCAACAGACATTCTTTATATTCTTTTTCTGGTTTTGAATCATATACAATTCCACCTCCAGTACCCATCTCTCCTTTGTTCCCATCAATCAGAATCGTTCTTATTGCAACATTAAATACAGCAGAATGATCGGGTTTTATTATTCCAATGGTTCCTGTATAAATTTTTCTCGGGTTTTTCTCAAGTTCAGAGATGATCTGCATTGTTCTGATTTTCGGAGCACCTGTGATTGATGCAGAAGGAAAAAGTGCCCTGAAAATATCGCCAAAATTTATGTTGTTTTTCAACGTCCCTGTAACTGTTGATGTCATTTGAAAAAGTGTTTTGTATTTTTCAATATGAAACAGTGGATGGGTAACAACCGTACCAAATTTACAGATTCTTCCAAGGTCATTCCTCATCATATCAACAATCATCAAGTTTTCTGCCCTATCTTTTATACTTGAAAACAGTTTGTTTCTGAAAAAATCATCCTGTTTTTGGTTTTTCCCACGTTTAATCGTTCCTTTCATCGGTCTTGTTATTATTAATGAGCCATTTTTTCTAAAAAATAGTTCTGGAGAAAAAGAAAGTATGAACCTTTTATCATCCTTGATAAAAGCAGAGTAGGGTACCTGTTGCATATTTCTTAAGTCAAGATACATTCCATAAACAGAACCAGTAAACCTGAATCTACATCTGACTGTATAATTTACCTGATATGTGTCACCATTTTCAATGTATTTTTTTATCTTCCTGATGTTATTGACATATTCCTGATACTTTGTGTCCAGACAGAGTTCCTTCATATTCCATTCGGTTTCCAGATTATTTGATTGTGACACAGGAAAATTCTGTGAAAATCTTCCTGTGACATGATCAAAAATAACATTATGTTTAAAAACAAAGAATATCGCAGGAAATAGATGTCTCTTTTTGTATTGAAAAACAGGTTCTATTGATAATCCTGTTTCATATGGAATCGCACAAATAACAAAATAACCTGAATTTATCATTTTTTCAGCCCATTTGATGTGCCTGAAGAAACTATCACCGTTATAGGAATATTTTTTATGCAATAGGCCGTAACAGATCAGCGAAGTATGATTTTCCTCGTCGCATAAAGCTGACTCGAAAATTGCAAAATGCCTGTGATTACTGAGGAATTTCAAAACCCCTTCAACTGGAAGTAAATGGTAGAAACCTTTTTCCATGTGAAAAATTATAGAGAAAAATAGCCAAATAGACAAATCATCTTTCCCTGTCCATGTTTGTTAGTCATAAACAAATCTTGGTAGTATGTTAAAATAGTATCAAATGAGCGACGCAATACAGAATATAAATCCGATATTAATTGCTTTTTCAGGTGGAATCGCGACATGGCTTTTGACAGCGGTTGGCGCTGGATTTGTCTTCTTATTCAGGTCATTTAATCAGAAACTTTTTGATTTGATGCTGGGCTTTGCTGGGGGAGTGATGATTGCAGCAAGTTTTTGGTCACTGTTGAATCCTGCCATAGAAATGTCAAAAAATATGAAATATTTCGCCTGGTTTCCTGCAGGAACAGGATTTCTAATTGGAACAATAGTATTACGGCTCATTGATAGAATCCTTCCACATCTTCATTTAGGATTTCCTGATTCTGATATTGAAGGAATAAAAACTTCTTTGAGTCACACATGGCTTCTTGTGCTTGCAATTACACTTCACAATATCCCTGAAGGGCTGGCAATTGGAGTTGCAATAGGCGCTGCTTCATTTGGGCTGCCTGAAGCAACATTTGCTGGTGCAATGGCTCTCACACTTGGCATCGGTATTCAAAATCTTCCAGAGGGATTTGCTGTTTCAGTTTCGTTAAAAAGGGAAGGGTCATCAAGATTAAAAAGTTTTATGTACGGACAACTTTCTGCAGTTGTAGAGCCTGTTTTTGCTGTAATCGGTGCTATCGGTGTAATGTGGGCAAAATCGCTTTTACCATATTCAATGGGGTTTGCTGCTGGAGCAATGATTTTTGTTGTTATAGAGGAAATTATCCCTGAAAGTCAGAAAAATGGCAATACTGATATTTCAACAGCAGGCGTTATTGCTGGCTTCCTTGTAATGATGATCCTTGATGTTGCCTTTGGCTAAAGCAATCCGTTTTCCTTCTTTAAAGGTATTTCCAGCATTTCAGCAAATTTCATCGCATTTTTTGCAGCATGGCCTGCATGGCAATTATTAAAAAAGATAAAACTTACTTCTGCCTTCTGAATCATCGATCTTGCAACCTTTTCAATTTCTTTTAATTCCTGTTCAGAATAATAGTAGTTATATCTTTCTGAAATAGGTGCATTAAACCAATTCAAGTTTCTTCCATGACATCTGAGATAGGCAATGTTTGATGTAACAATATCAACCAGTGGCATAAGACGAGGCAATCCTGGTTCATCAACAGAACAAAAAGCAATATTATTGTTTTTTAAAAATTCAAAGAATTTCTGTCTTGTCCAAGCAATATTTCTAAATTCTACGACAACAGGAAAATCCTTTAAAAATTCCCTTGCCCTTAATATAAAATCCATTGATTCATTTGATGGATAAAAAAACACTGGAAATTGAAGAAGAACTGCACCAAGTTTATTGTTTTGCTTGAATGGCTTGATTGCTTCCTTAAATTGATTGAAGAAATTTTTTATCTGTTCCATATCAGGTCTTGTTTCAATTCTACTGTCAAAAGGGTCATGGGTCATACCCCTGAATGCCTTCACAGTGAAAGTAAAATCAGAAGGAGTTTTTTTTACCATTGCATCAAAGCTTTTCGGCGACGGAATTTTGTAATAGGTTGAATTAATCTCAACAGCATTAAAACCAATCTCATTTGCGTAGAATTCAAGCATCCTGCTTCCCCGTATTTTTTCAGGGTATATCACACCCTTCCAGTCAGGAAATGAAAAACCTGATGTTCCTATTTTGATTTTCGCCATTTTCTCCAGTCAAGGGTATTTCTTAAAAATGGGTCGGCACAATAAACATCTGCCTGATAAACAAAAATTCCATCAGCACCTTCTTTGAAAAATTTTTTTATATCATCCATCACCTGCGATGGATTTCTGTAAAGAGATAATTGAAAATTAAAAAATGAACCAATATGGGTAAGCCATCCATCAATAATTCCAAAAACCTTGCATCCATAGTCCCTCCATTTGATATATGGTTTCAAAGATACCAGCGGCTGACGAGATAAAAGATTTGATGGAACGACACATTGAACAATCTGTTTTCTAACAAGTTGTTCAAAAACTCTGTAATAGGTGACATCACTGGCAGGAATCCGAACAGTTAATGGAATTTTCTTATTTGATACCTTATCAATTTTTTCTCTAATAAGATAAAAGAGTTTGATAAGGTCATCTTCTGTATGATAGTATGGATACCTCATGCAATCTATTGAAATACCATCAGTACCCCATTCGACAAATTCTTTTATGATTTCTGCCGCATAGTTTCTTGTTTCATCCCTGTTATATCTTAAAATATTGTGTGTCCTCCAATCAGGATGTTCTCTTGAAATTCTTTCTTCAAAATCTGTCCCTGGATAACAGTTTGTTAACCCTGCATTCGCATAATGAACCATTCCAAGTTTTCTACAGACATCAATTGTTTCCTTCAGCACATCCAGTGACCTCACCATTGAAGCAGGACCAGGACTGAATGTTCCATCATCACCCATCATTGCACCTTTATCATGTCTTTCCACAATATTACTGTGATGCAGTGTTTTTGAACCAAATCTGATGATTTGATTATGAATCTCATTTGCTCCCATTTCTCTGTACAATTTCATTGCTTCCTCAACCTGCCATTTGTGGTCAAGGTTATAAAAAAATGCCCAGGAATATGGTTCAAAATATAATGCGAGGGTTTTATTTTTCCACTTCAAATTGGTCTTCAATATGTTAATTTGTTTTTCCCTTGCAGGAACAAATTTAATATAGTGAATTGCACCAAAAGGATATTTTTCAGGTTCTCTTTTTTGTATGGGTGCTGGACTGATTTCTATTACACTTTCTTTTTTCAATTCTATGGTCTTCCAGAAAATTTCTTTATGAAATTTGTTTTGAAATTCGGGTCTGTTTCTTTCTGCAACAAAAGGATATCTTATCCCTTCATCCGGTGATTTAACAAACATATGAATAATTCCATATTTAATGCCAAAATACACATTGTATTTTCCTGTGATGGCGGGTTTTATAAACACTGGTTTTTCGTATCCAGAAACATTTGTCAAACAATCATTATCAACAATTTCCCATCCTATCTCAGGTAAATATTCTTGCCAGTTATTGATAATCACTGCATCAGACACTTTCAAAACCAGTTCATTTTTGAATGTCTGGACACTATTTTTTTTTAATATTTCAACACAGGTATAAATCTTACCTGAAAATTGATTAAGATTGTTTAAAAAAAGATTCCAGTAAACAGTATGAACATTTCCATTAAAATAAACCCTTCCAAATCTGACTGCCTGATTCCATTCCCAGAATGTTGATTCTATAAGGGTATCAGAATCAATTCCCAGGAAAATACAACAATCCTTCCATTCAACACCATCAAGTGAATAAGAAAATTTCGCTCCATAAATATCATCGGAACAATTTAAAAACCGTATCTCACAAAGCGCTGCATCCGTCATTTGCTTAAATCTAACCATACTATCTTCTACGGTTTTGTTTTTCCTTCCCTCATATATTATCATAATGTGATACCTATCACGAAATTCTGAAGCCCTTGATTGTCAGTGGACTTTTGACACAACAATTTTTGACTTCACCTCCATCTGCTGAAATCTTTAATATGATGTATCAACTATCTTGAGGGCATCGAAATGGGCTTCCGCCGCGGCCGCGGGCTTCGGGTTTCATTTTTTATTTTAATTTCAGGTTATAAAGTTCTACTGGATTATCACGGAACCACCTCTTTATTATATATTCTGCCTGTTCTTCTTTTAACCTCCCATCTTCCATACGCTTTGCCAGAACTCTCGCTATATCCTCTTTTGCCATTGTTAAATGTCCATAAACCTTTTCTAAGGCGGTATGGAGATAATCACCTCCGAATGCAAGTATTTTATTCACAGGGACAAGGTCTATTGCTTCATCAACCGCATCCATTGCAAATCTCTGCGATATGATATGTGTCCAGCAGAAGTTAAGCCATACATTTGAAAATCCTTTACCGAGCATAAGTGTCTCCCTTACCCATGGATATCCTAAGTGGTATACATCAAATCTTACATCAGGATATTTTATAAGCAATGGTATTATATGAAGCGGATGCAGGTCACGGAAATCGCCCCAGTATCCGGTATGAACTGCCACAACCATATCATATTTCCCTGCAAGATTTATTCCATAATCTATCAGATAACTATGCAAAGGTGATGGGCTGCTAAAAAAAGGACATTTCTTAACAGATATCTCCATCTTACCAGAAGATATCTTCTGAAAGATGGATTCTGCTTCGTTCCTATTTGTTTGAGAATATGGCAGAGATACCATTTTCAATCCAACAGCACCTTCTTTTTTTACTCTTACCACATATCTTTCCATCGCTTCCATATAATCATCGAGGGTTTTTATACTTGCATCCGGTTCAAAAACCGGGTGTAATAAATCTTCTTTTTTCTCAAGTGAATAAAGCATTGGCATCACAGGTGTAAGAAGTTCTGTGCCTGTATCAGTTCTTCCACACTGGGTAAGGCATGTCCTGATATTGCAGGTATCTCTTAATATCTTTTTATAAATCCCTGGCTTATTAAATTCCTTTATCCTTTGAGAAATCAAGCCACAGTTTTCTTCTGTTATATCGTCAAATCCATAGAACTTTTCCAAAGCAATGAGAACCGCCCTGCAATATGATGTGTATCTTATATTTTTCCAGAAAGGGCTAAATTTCTTCCACCGTATTTCCACAGGGCTCTCTTTATTAAAAAGGCAGTTGTAATCTTCTTCCTTCATCCCTGATCTTAAGATGTCTCCCTTAGTATAATGTGAAAAAAGAGTAAAAACATCAAGATTTTTTGATGTCCTGTCTTCTTCAGGTGAAAGATGTTCATGACAATCAATAATCTCGATACCATCAATAATCTTCAATATTTCTTTTTCTGTTTGAGAAAGTTTCATCTGCCACCTCCTCAGTGTTTTCTACCTTTTCTTTGTGATATATGTTATTTATTGCCTGTTGAGTTTTTCTGCTTCTTCCCTTAGAACCCCATGCGGACAGTAATACCATTTTTCTCAAGTTCCTTCATCCTTTTTCCTGATACCAGCGGATTAGGGTCTTCCATTGTGTCCTGGTTTCAAGATGTGGTTACAGATTGACACTCCAGAACCCCCTTTTTTACTCCATTTTTTTCTCAGAACCGCAGGCAAAAATCAGATTCCTTCCCAACACTTCATTTTCGCCTCTGATTACCTCTGATGTTCTGACTTTAATACTTTCTTTTTGTTCTGTCAAATCCCTTGTAGTTTGAAAGATAAAATGCCGTATTTTACCAGGGTAACTTGTCAACAAATTGGTCATTATGCCATACCCTGACTCTTTATTCTCTGAATCTGCCTGAGAGACAAAGATAATTGCTCTGCTACCTGTCTCTCTGTAATTACTCCAGAAACCAAAAGATTTATCACTTCAAACAGTTTCTTTATCTCTACTGAATATATCTTTCAAATCAAGAACGACTTTCTATCTTTTTTGACAACAAAAAATTGACAGGTGAGATTAGATAGGGTAAGTTAAATGCAAACGTAGTTTACCAAATATTTACCGAGAAGAAATCACAGGAGGTTAAAAATGGGTATTCGTTTGATAGCAGGTCTTGTGTATATAATTGCGTTTGCTGGCTCATCATTTGCTGGTTTTTCTCCGCACATCACACCTGAAACAAGAAATCAATCCAGAAGTAAAGAAACTGTCCTGATTGCAGAGGATGGTCTTGCAAAACTTCCTGTGGTTATATCAGATACAGCAGATTCAATAACCATACAGGCAGCGCAGGAGTTGACAGCATACCTTGAAAAAATTACAGGAGCAAAATTTGAGATTAAAAAGGGTTATGCAGGTCCAGGAATTTATGCAGGGACTATTAATGAATTTCCCACTCCTTTTGCTTCAAAAGGTCTGGAAATTTATGATAATTATGATGGGAAGGAAGCATATGCCATACGCACAGAAAATCACAGCATAAAACTTCTTGGTGCAACTTCCACTGGTACTTCATATGCTGTCAGCAGATTTTTTGAACTTCTCGGCTGCCGTTTTTTCTTTCAAAATCCTGCGTGGGAAGTAATACCGAAATCTCAAAAACTTTCATTCAATCTTAATGAAACAGATAGGCCGGAGGTATTATCAAGATATCTCGGATATCCGCTGTCAACCAATTTTGAGCCCCAGGATCCTGATGAAGGTGCCCTGCTGCGCGCCTGGTGGAGACACAACCGCGTGGGTAAATCACTTAACACATCTGTAGGACATTGCTGGCCTGAAATTATAAGACATTTTAAAAAAGAGTTTGACCAACATCCTGAATACCTGGCTATGGTCAATGGAGAACGCAGGGGCAATCAATTGTGTGTTTCAAATCCTGAAGTCGTCAAACTTGCAATCAGGTATGTGCAGGATTTTTTTGATAAACATCCAGAAGCCGATATGATTGGCGTGGGACCAGACGATGGTGGTGGCTATTGTACATGCCCTGAATGTTCAAAACGCTGGCCAAACCCGGGAGACATGGCATTCTATCTAACCAACGAAGTGGCAAAAGCAATTAAAAAGAGTCACCCTGGAAAGATGGTTGGCATCTATGCATACAACTGGCACTGCGACCCACCTCCATTTCAACTTGAACCAAATGTTTATGTTGAACTTACAACTGCCCTGCTTTTGAATACGAAATACGGCTTTGATGAACTTCTGAAAATGTGGCCTGAAAAATGCAAGTATTTTGGTCTCTATGACTATTGGGCTGTATATGACTGGATAAGGGATAGATTGCCTTCAGGAAGAACAGGAAATACTCAATATGTCGCGGAAAAATTACCATATTATATCAAGCATGGCATCTGTAGTCTCTCTGCAGAAAGTGGAAATAGTTGGGGTAGCCAGGGGCTCGGTTATTATCTTGGGGCAAGGATGTTGTGGAATTCAAAAACAGATATTGAGGAATTGAAAAAGGATTTTTATGAAAAGGCATTTGGCCCAGCAGCCCGAACTATGAAAAGATATTATGAAAGAATAGACATTGCAAATAAGCCACTGATAGGACCAACATTTTACCGGTTATGTATAGATGATCTTCAGCAGGCAGAGAAAGAAGCATCAAATCATCCTGAAATACTTGCAAGGATTGAACAATTGAAACAGTATCATGTGTTCTTATATCTTCTAAGAAAAACATATGATGACAGGGGATTGAGTAATGACGAAAGAAAAAAATGGGCTTTTGAAATGTTGAAATGGAACTACAGAATCAGAAATACATATATGACATTCTGGAGTTTTTTTGCAGACCAGACCACACGGCAATTGTCGCAGGAATTTAATGAGCCGTCATGGTGGTGGTGGAAGATGCACAGTGAGAAAAAGCAAGATGAAATTCCATACAGAATCAAAACTCCTGTTACTCCTGAAGAAACAGAAAAATGGTTGGAAATAGCAAAAAAGGAATATGGCGAGCCAATCAGTTATGAAGAAAAAATTTTCAGTAAGAAACTTGTTGCCCCTGAATTGAAGGAAATACCGGCTCAAGCAGATCGGCTTCTTTTTATGAGTCAGGGTGGATTCAATGTGGCTCTGGCAAGTATAAACGGAGAACCCCTGGAATTAACTATTCATCATGGGACAATTTACAAGAATTTTCCTGATGGAAAATATACTCTTTCAGATGCTGACGGAAAAATTATCGCAGAAGGCCGAATTCCTTATGGGGAGAACAAACTTTCACTGAAGGTCCCTAATCCTGGCGTGTACCTGTTTAAGTATGATGATTTTGCTGCAGGATGCCAGTTAATCCCATCAGATAAGACAAAAACAGCGTTCATTTTGAGCAAAGGCGAACATTTCCCGGTATACAATCATAACTACCTCTATTTTTATGTGCCAAAAGGAACAAAGGAAATCTATCTGTATGCACTTCGTACCTGGCCAATAGGTATATGTATGCCTGATGGCACATGGTTAGGCGAAGACAAACCTATTTATCATCATCCGCGTTCACTCAAAGCAGATGGATCGTATCAAAAAATTGAAGTTCCAGAGGGTATGGATGGAAAGGTATGGAAATGCGTGGATATGGTGTCTGGCAGTTTCTATTTTTTCAATATCCCCAATCTTTTGTTTGTGAAACCGCAGGATATTATTGTACCTGAAGAAGTCGCAAAAAGGGATGGGCTTATCCCGTTTCCTGTAAAGGGCTCAACTGAACCTGCCAGAAAGGAAAAAAGATAACCTGTTGATGTGGTTCTTATGAAACTGTTTTATATTGGTTTCAAAAGATAAAAATGGCATTGGAAGCAATCAAGGTGAAAAGACAATAGATGAGGAGCGACTACCTGAACGTCAGACACAGCAAAATTTTATGAGTTTTTTACAGCCCTTTCAGAAAGGACAAAATATTTTTTTCACCCCCATCAATTTGACAGGAAAACAACAGAAAGATTATGCAGGGAAAAAGATAAAAATACAGTAAGATTTGTTATAATAATGGATGAGAAAATAGTAGGATATGGTTTTTTATGGAATCTGAATAATGATTTCCCATGCCTCGGGATTTGTATCAGGGATGATGTTCAGGGAAAAGGAATAGGCAAAGGACTGATGGAATAGTTGATAAATTTTGCAAAGGAAAAAACTTGACAGATTTATTAAGAGAGGAGGGTAGGAAATACAGGTAAACAAGAGCTCTTAAGGGAGAGGACAAAGGAAATGATTAGCCAAAGTTTTTAGAAGAACCAAACTTTCCTCAGGAGAGAAAAATGAAAAACATAAAATGGCATATCGAGGGTGGATTTGAACCTCACGATGTTAAACAAATTCATGACCTTGCCCTGAAAATGATTGATGAAATTGGAATACATACCCCTTCAAAACAAGCAATCCAAATTCTTTCTTCAGAAAAGGGGGTGAAGATTAAAAATGAAACAAGGGTTTGTATTGTACCCGAAAAAGTAGAACAACTACTCGGGCCATTTCCCAGAAAACAAAATACCTCTCAGGATTCAGAACCAAAATTTTACGTTTCAGGTTATTCATTAAGGTGCTATGATTTTAGAACAGGTGAAATCAGAAAACCAGCATCAAATGATTTGATTGAATTTACGAAAATCGGACATAGTTTAGGAGTTTCTGGTAATGCAACTGTAATGCCTCTTGACCTTCCGCAGAAACTTGCAGAAATTGCAACCTATAAATTGTGCCTTGATGTTTCCGATAGAATATGGGGTGCAGGTATTTTCAGTGATTCTGACGTGTTTGACATGGTTCAGGAAATTCAGACGATAGTTGGTCTCAATTATTCGGTTGGTATGCATATGATTAGCCCAATGGCTTTCGACCCATTTTTACTTGACATGGCTATGAGATATATTCCGAAAAAAGCATCGTTTTCAGTGGGAAATATGCCAATGCAGGGAGCAACAACTCATATTAATCCTTTTATTGCAATTGCTCAGTCATGCGCTGAAGTGATTGGTGGTGCATCCATACTAAAAATTCTTTCCCCTGAATCAAATATTAGTTTTGTCCCATTTCTTTATCCTTTTGATATGAAATATGGAACAATTGTTTATGGAGGACCTGATTTTCTTTTAACAAATCTTGCTTTGATTGAAGTTGCAAAATTTTATGGAATATCTGTGATGGCAAAAGCGTTTAATACAATGGCAAAATTCCCTGATGATGCACAGTTTGGTTTTTGCTCCGCAGTATGCCTTGCAACGATGCTGGCAGGACTAAAAAATTTTGGCTGGGCAGGTGTTATCTCCATTGATGAAGTCGCATCAGTTGAGGCAATGATTATTGAATACGAAATTTTTAAAGCAATAAGGCATATTGCAAATGGTATATATTATGATGAAAACATTGACCTGAATGAAATCAAAAAGTGCATTGAAGATGGAACCTTTTTGACAAATGAAGATACAATAAAAAATTGCAGAACACAGTTTTTTAATTCTGATATTTTCTCAAATGAGACACTCGCCATATGGAAAAGAAATGGGAAAAAATCAATTCAGGATAGAGCAAGAGAAAAAGCACACCAGCTTCTAAAATCGCATAATTTTCAGAGAGACCCAGTACAACAGAAGGAACTGGACAAAATCTGGGAAAAAGCAAAAAAACTCTTTGGATAACAAAGGAGTACTATGAGATTGGGTGGACCTGTTTTTGGAAAATATCAAAATCCAGAACAATGGATTGACCTGCTAAAAAAGCATATGTATTCTGCTTCATATTGTCCCATCGGTCTTGATGCAACGATGGATGAAATTATTGATTATTCAAAAGCAGCAACACAGGCAAATATTGTTATTGCTGAAGTTGGAGCGTGGAGCAATCCTTTAAGCAACGAAGAAAATGAAAGAAAACTTGCAATAAAAAAATGTAAGATGGCACTGGCGCTGGCTGATAACATTGGTGCAAATTGTTGTGTTAACATTTCTGGTTCAAGAGGAAAAAAATGGGATGGACCTGATGAAAAAAATTTAACAACTGAAACCTTTGATATGATTGTACAGATTGTCAGAGACATTATTGATGAAGTCAATCCGTCTCGAACTTTCTACACCCTTGAAACAATGCCATGGATGTATCCTGATTCTGCTGAAAGTTATCTCAAACTTATTAAAGCCATAGATAGAAAAAATTTTGCGGTTCACTTTGATCCGGTCAACATTATTTGTAGCCCGCAAGCATATTTTTCAAATGGTAAATTGATTAAGGATTTTGTTGAAAAACTTGGTCCTTACATCCGCTCCTGTCATGCGAAAGATATATGGCTTGCTGACAAACTGACAACGCATCTTGATGAAGTTCGACCAGGGCTTGGAAATCTCGATTATCGAGTATATCTACGTGAAATAAATAAAATCAGCAAAGATATTCCATTGATGCTTGAGCATCTTAAAACAGAAGATGACTACAAGCTTGCAGCGCAGTATATTCGTTCAATTGCAAAAGATGAAGGAATACCTGTGTGAAAAGTTAAGTTGTGATATTGAAGAAGTGAGAAAAGAATGCTGTACTATCAACCTTGAAGGCAACAGAGGTATTATTGTTTTCATCCTGAATGAAACCTGTCCTGCCAATCTGGTCAACAAAAACTTTGCCCTTTTGAAATTCACAGAGTGTTTTTTCAAATAATATGCTTGCAGCAAGTGGATCATGAAATGTAACAGTATCCCTGTTTTCAAACCATATTTCAGCAAAATTTAAAACCTCCTTCAACAGTTTCCGTCTGATGAAATTTTCAATCACCTCATTTTTTGTCATTCTCACTTTTGTCGTAACATCAAGCCCACAAACATATACATTTTTTACACTGGAATTAAACACTTCGTAAGCAGCAAATGGATCACAGGAAATATTCCATTCGCTTTTTTTCTCACCTTCAAAAAAACAACCACCCATTATGTACATCGCTTTCAAAAGTGATGGCAGTTCACGATCAATTTTAAAAAGTATGCCAATATTTGTTAATGGACCTATGGTTATCAAATTGATTTGTCCAGGGTTTCTTCTTATGGTATCTCTTAGAAAATTGAACCATTCTCCACAGAAATTCTTTTTGTATGAAATTTTTTCAAGAAACTGATATTGCTGGGCTACTTTCTGCTTTTGCTGACCTATCAGTGGTTCTGACATTCCAGGAAAAACAGGAATATCTTTATTTGCCTTTTCACAGAGATAACTCGCAATCATTGCACGTTTTTCTGGCTGTCCGGTTACTGTTGTAATTCCTGTAAGCTCACAGTCAGGATGCGAAAGAAGATATGCAAGACATATGGCATCATCAATATCACTACCAATATCGGTATCAAGGATTACCTTTTCCTTCATTGATTTCTCTCAATTTTTTTTCAAAAATCGAAAATGTCTGCTGGTCAAAAAGTACAAATCGAATTTTTTGAATTGATTTCAAATGAGGAATTGTTTCAATAACTGCATTTATAGATACTTCTGCCGCTTCATCAACAGGATAACCGAAAATCCCTGTTGAAATTGCAGGAAAAGCAATTGATTTCAGTTGTTTACTATCAGCAAGAAGCAAGCAATTTTTAAAACACATCGCAAGTTTTTCCGCTGGATTTTTTTCCTGCTGGTATACTGGGCCAACAGTATGGATTACAAAAGGATTTGGAAGTTTATAACCCTTTGTTATCACTGCATCACCAGTTTCTATGGGTGCATATTTTTTGCATTCCTGGTAAAGTTCAGGACCTGCCTTGCTGTGAATTGCGCCTGCAACTCCTCCACCAGGAGCAAGAAACTTGTTCGCAGCATTAACAATAACCTCAATGTCCTGTTGTTTTGTGATATCACCCTGTATGCACTCTATTTGAACATTGTTGATTTTCATAGTAGTATTTTATCATAATTGCAGATAAAATCTTCAAAAATTTGAATTTTCGAAAATTTGTTGTTTGTGTTTGAAGTTAAACTTATACTGCAGAACAAATCCATCTCATGGGAGGCAAAAGTGAAAAATTTACCCCACATTGTCTGGCATCGTGAAGTTCCCGTAAGGTATGAGTGCGATGTCGCTGTATTTGGCGCTGGTATCGCCGGTGTGTCTGCGGCGCTTGCCGCGGCGCTCTCAGGGGCACGTGTTATCCTTGTAGAACAATTCGGTGTTGTCGGCGGTAATGCAACAGTAGGCGGAGTGGCTGCCTTCTGCGGTGAAACCCGTGGCCAGGGCGAGGCATTCGACGCGATTATAGACGGATTGAATGCATTCCATGCCATTGAGCCCTATCGCCCCTATCCAGAAGCAGACCACCGTTTGTTCAACCATGAGATTTTGGCTGTTGTCCTGCAGGAACTATTGCTTCGCCGGAACGTAAAACTCCTGCTACATACGCAGATTGTTGACGCACGTGTGAATTGCGGCCGTGTGACTGAGGGTATTGTGTCGGGACCATCAGGACCAGAAGCATTGCGAGCAAAACAGTTCATCGATTGCACAGGCGAAGCAAAACTGGTACGCAGAGCAGGGTTTGAAACCGTCAAAGGTCGCGCCAGCGACGGGCTGCAACTGCCGATGTCGCTTATGTTTTTTGTGCGCCATGTTGAGGAAAAAGATGCGCATGCTCAGGTACCTGGTGGATGGTTTGAACCAATAAGGAGAGAAGAAGATCTCCCAATGACCTCCATATGGCCAAACGGACCGCGCGGGAACGCAATCAAAATAAAAATACCAATGTTCGATGCAAGCGATACCGAATCGTTGACTGCCGCAGAGATACAGGCACGGCGACGTATGATGCAGGTCCTGGACTATTATCAGCGCGTTAAAAAAGAATTATGGTTATTGGACCACTGCTCACCAAGGATTGGCATTCGTGAAGGTCGTCGCATTGTCGGAGAATATATACTCACAATTGAGGACCTTCGAGCGGGACGCACATTTGACGATGCTATTGCACGGGGCACTTATTATATCGACGCTCACAAGCCAGATGATGACAAACGTGTTTCTGTTCTTTCCAAAGAAGAAGCTATTGTCCCTCCGTATCAGATTCCATTTCGTTGTCTCATACCAAAAGGTGCATCAAATTTGCTTGCAGCAGGACGTTGTTTCTCAGCAGAACATCTCGCACTTGCATCAGCACGTGTGATGCCAACATGCTCAATGATGGGACAGGCAGCCGGGATTGCGGCAGCTCTTGCAGCGAAAAAAAATTGTGCAATACCGGACCTGGATTATACGGAAATAAAAAAAATTGTCTGTGAGCGCGGCGCTAATTTGCAAGTTTGAAAGGTACCTGCATCTTGTTGTCGGTTAAAATACCACCCCGTACACACTCTATTTGAATATTATTAATTTTCGTAGTAAGATTTCATCACAGTTGTACAAGGAATCTCCAGATGGAAAAATTCAGGATTAAAAAAAATATCATTTACGACAGGAAAACAGGAAAGGAAATCTGGGAAATTGGTAATCAGTCAAACTTTGATTGTGTTGCCAATTATTTCTATAATCAATCCTTTTCCCATGACGAAAAATATTTTATCTTCAGTTCAAATAGAACAGGTAATATTGAATTGTATCGCATGGAACTTGAAAGTGATGAAGTCGTTCAGATTACAGAAAACTTCAATCACTGGTACGGGTGGGTTGTTTATAATGACCAGGTCATATGCAATGATGGTGAAAGAATTTTCGCAATAAACATCTATGATTTAACAGTTAGGGAAATATCCCGAAAAACAAAAGATGGAGAAATCTGCGGGACACCTGTGATTTCGGGGAATGGTAAAAACATATGCTGCCTTTACAGAGAACAAGAAAAATGGAGTGTTGTAATCAGTGAAATTGATGGTTCAAAATTAATTGATGCTTACGAATTCCCTTCTGAATTTGAACAAATATCCCACTTACAATCTGTCCCAGGGGAAAAATTACTGTTGAGTTTTGCTCCTTTACCCGACCATCAGAACAATTTTGACCTTCCACCGTCAAAAAGGGCAAGAACATGGATACTTGATATTGAGACACAAGTTGCCCGACCATTTTTAATAATGCCAGAAGGATACCGTGCAACCCATGAATACTGGTATAATGGAAACAATTGCCGACTGTACTTCCATAAAAAAACAGTCCCACACTGGACGCCTGCATCTATCTGTTCCATTGATTTAAATGGAGATGATTTTAAACAACATTTTTATTCTGAGTCAAGAAAACTCGGGCATTCGTTTATTTACAAAAACTTCATTGTATCTGATGTTCAACAGCCCGGTGAGAATGAATTATATCTGATTAACATCGAAACAGGAAAATCTGAAATCATTTGCTGGCCTGATTCTTCCTGTAGTCCAGAAAGAAATCAACTGGGTCATGTCCATCCTTCTTTCAGTACCAAGGGAAACTATATTATCTATTCATCCGACAAAAACGGAAAAACACATATTTACATTGTTCCACTAAAAACAATAATAAGGACCTTACAATGAAAACATTCTTAATTCTGTTGCTTTTCTTTGCAGGAGGTATCATAATGGCTCAAGAAAATGTTTGCGATATTTTAATAAAAAATACAGTTCCTGTGACAACTCCAGTGGAAGGAAGATTACCTGTTTTTGTCTGGGCACGAATTCCAGCCAATCTCTCAGAGCAACAATTGATGGATTATCTGACAGAACTTGAGAAGAGAAAAATTGTACTACTGACAGGCTGGAAAATTCCAAAAAATGATATTGAAAAAGGAATAGAAGAGGCATTGAAAATTGATAGAATAAGGAAAAAACTTGGGCTCGATGTGTTTGTTGATGCAACATCCATTGTTTACCAGTTTTTTGATGGGAGTGAACAAACAGCACATATTGATGACAATGGTCAACCCTTTTTTGATACATCCTTTTCAAAAGGGGTAAAAATTGGCTGTCCTTTCAGGATTGAATCAAGATATCCTGTTATTGAATCAAGAATAAGAAAATTTCTTGAGGCATACAAAAAGGAAGGAATTAATATAAAATATTGGGCTGTTGACTGGGAAGTTGATGGTCCAATGGAATGGAACGATGCATGGAATAATTCAAAAAAATGCAAAATATGCAGACAAAACATAAAAAATATTGAAAACTTTGAAGAATTTCAAAAAGCAATAAGAAAAAAAAGAGCAGAGTTACAAAAAATCGTGTTTGTTAACAATGTAAAGGAATTTTATCCTGATTGCCTGATTGGAAATTATGCTGTAAATCCCCATGATGGATACAGATACTGGTATGACTATTTTGAAAAAGAAGTTGAGGGAGCAAAATATCAAAAAAAACATAATGCACTTCACAGAAAATGGTTTGATGAATTCAGGGGCTCAGGATATACGATGGCAATGCCTGTCATTTATACCTGGTACAAATTTTTCAATGACTACACATTTGAACAAAAAGAATACAGATGGTTTTACCCATTGATGAAGGAAATTACATCTGCCGGGAAAAATACAGGTTCGGGTATTCCAATCATCAGTTTTGTTCACTGGCAAACAGTTCTTATACCTGAAAAAGTACCTGACGATTTTGTTCCCTTAAGCAGGGAAAAATATAAACAATTACTCTGGCATATGCTATTAAGGAGGCATAATGGGTTCTGTCTGTGGTCTCCGCTGAAAGAAATGCCTGAAGAAATTAAGGTTGTTGACGAAGTTTACATAGAAAGTTTGAAATATAATGATTTTATCCTTCATGGCACACCAGTGTTCTGGGATGTTCCTGAAGAACCCGAAACTGTTGTTTCTGGAATAAAATTGAAAAACAAGTTACTTTTTGTTCGAACAGATTTTGGTAAATCCGAAGTAATTGAAAAGAACATTGATGGGAAAAAAGTTAAAATACCTGCTGTTTCAGGTCCAGCAATCATTGAAATAAAATGAGATTCTACCAGGAAAAAATTTATCAGTTTGAATGGTTCAATCAAAATGGGACAGGGCCATTATGGTGTCTTGGCTCATCATGTATTGCTGCCATTGACAAAAAGATTTTTGTTAGCGCGTGGGAACAGGTAAAACACATCCCACCGTTAAATTGTGCACGATGGATACTATATAAAAAAACAAATTCAAACTGGAAGATTTTGAAAGTTGATAACCAGTTCACAAGAGAACCTGCTCCAGTATGCGTGCTTAATGATGGAAGAATATTTGTTTCAGCAAATCCCTTTATGCTTGAAAAAGAGGCATATCAGGGAGTAAGTATGCCAGTTGTTCATCAATTTTTCCCGCCTGATTACAAAAAAGAAATAAAACAACCTGTTTACTGGTGCGAGCCAGTAACATTCTGGGAACATTCATACAGAAACTTTGCAACTGATGTTGCAAATTGCCAAATCGTACTTTTTCACAATAAGGGATATGAAAAAGCATACTGGTCACTTCTCGATAAAAATGGTAAATGGTCGCATTCAGGAAAACTCTACTGGCCATGGGGCTATGGTTATGAAATACCACAAAGAATAAGATTATGCTACAACAATGTTTTGATAAAAAACAGTGCTGTGTATGTTTTTGGAACAAGTGATATTGTTGAACCAAATCCAGTATGGAGACAGTATAAAAGACAGATTACTGGCAGAGAATGGGATTTTGATTTCAGACGTGTGTTTTTTTCTTTTACTCCTGACATAAAAAAAGAACCATTCATATACTGGATTGAAATAGCAGAAAGAGAAAAAACCGCAGGATACGTAAGAAATGCCGATTTGTATGTTGATGATAATGGAATTGTTCATTTGTTGTGGGTAGAAAAAAACTGTGATGAAAGATTAAGAGAAAAATTTTTTCCTGACGAAATCCTGACATATTCACTCAAATATGCACAGATGAAAAATGGAAAAATGATTGAAAAAAAGGATATTCTGTTTTTCACTGAGGAAAAAATTTCTAACATCTGGGGAAGGTTTCATATAACGTCTGAGAAAAGATTATTTATCTTTGTTGCAGTTTCAGGATTGGACGAACAACAAAAACAACGTGCAATTAATTATCTTATTGAGATTGATTCAACAGGAAATATTGTTTCAAAAGAAACCGTGAGATTTACAAAACCATTCACAATTTTCCATACTGCAGGCATAAGAAATGGTTCACCACCTTCAAATGTTATTCATATATACGGACATCCTCAGGGTATCGACAATGAAGTTTGGTATGGGAGCATTGAAATCAATTGATATCAACTGTTAAATTCAAGAATTCTCTTTCTGTAATGCATATAATTTTCAAATGAAACTTCTTCTGGAACACCGTGGTCACATGTTGGAATATAACCACCCCTTTTATACATTGCAGGAAGTATCCTGTCAAGATGCCTGTCAATTTCTTCAATTGACCTGGCAAGAACTCTTTTATCAATACCACCAAACATTGCAATATCAGGAAACTTTTCTCCATCCCTGACCACATCACAACCCGAAGCAACTTCAAAGGGACTCATTACGTCCATTCCAAGTTCTTTATAAAGAGGTATTACTGGTATCGCATAACCATCTGTGTCAATATGAAAATACAGGTGTTTCCCTGACCATGACTGCCGTCTTTTAATATTTGTAATAAGTTGCTGATAATAAGGAAATAAAAATTCTTTTATCATCTTTGGTGAAATCAATGGTCCATGATTATAACAGATATCTTCTCCAAAATATAGTTCGTCAATTGCCACATATTTCTGATGCATTTCAATAATTTTATCTGCAAGTTCAAACCATGTCCTCATACAATCGTGAACAATATCAGGATGGTCGTAAAAAAATAATGGGAGTTCCTGTGGTCCAATCAGACATCGCAGATACATATAACCACCAATGACACGTTCAGTAATAATCATTCCATTTTTTTCGGCTTCACAAAGTTTCTGAATAATCTGTTCAAATTGCTTTTTCCTTGTCTCAGTTTCAGGATTTAATCTCCATTTTACATTCTCAATCCATGTTTTCCAGTCCTTCACAGGATGACTGACATATTCAGGCATAAAACCATTTCTTCTTCCCTTGAAAAAAAGAACATGCCTTCCTGATTCATCCTGAACAAGTTCATAATCATCCCTGTCCTCAATCACTTTATTTTCAAAACATGGTTCAAATGGAGCAAGTGTCCATCCAAGTTGTCCGATATCATAATTTCCAGGCGGATCAAATCCAAAAAGTTCGTTAATATTTGTCTTTTCATCAATTTTCCCTTCCCTTTTCCATTTTTCAAGAGTAAAAAATCCAAATTCTCTCTGAAAAAACGGAGCATATGGTTTTCTTTCATAAATTTGTCTTAACTTCTTCGCACTCTCAATCATTTTTAGAAAAATTCAGGTAAAATTGTTATTCCTTCAGAAAATCAGTAATTTCTCTCATAAGTGTTATGACATGGATAACATTTTCTCTTTCAAAAATCGGAATTTTTCTCGTCTCAGTAATAATTTTTTTCTCATCAATAAGATTTTCTTCTTTTGTTATCAAAATTTCACCTGTATTGAAAATCCTTTGATACTCCTTCCTGATTTTTTCATCAAGAAATGGATAAACATCGAAAAGTTTTTTGTTCACCATATCTGTTTCAAACCCAAGTATTCTGCACCATTTTCTCATAGTTTCGTTACAATACAGGATTGTATAATCAGTATCAATGATATG
Source organism: Candidatus Omnitrophota bacterium (assembly GCA_023818965.1). GTDB lineage: Bacteria > Ratteibacteria > UBA8468 > B48-G9 > DTJG01 > DTJG01. The sequence continues at coordinate 229,561 of JAMWCD010000005.1, forward strand.
CACTGCCTCTGGAAGAAGATTGAAAATCCTTGCAAGGACTTTTTCTGTCTCATGAGGAACAAAATCTTTTTTAAATACCTCTGTTCCAAAACTAATTGTTTTCGCAATATTTATACCCTCTTGAATGTAGGCATTCCTCCATAAAAAAAGTTTTATTGTCCTGTATTTTGTCATAACAGGATTTTCATAATATTCATACGGATTCACATAACCCTCAATAATTTTATTGAAAACAAATTTCAGATTCTCTCTGACATTTTCTGGTATACATTTGTCAAACCAGTTTTCTCCAATTAAATTCTCCACTGAATAACCAAGAATTTTTGCACCATTTTCATTGATGAATTCAATAATACCAAATTTATTAAGAACCACAATGATTCCAGGAAAATAAGAAACAATATTTTTGTATTGCTGAAGTTCTGTGGTGATTTGGTTTATCTGTGCATCTTTAAGTAAAACAAATTGTTTCAACCTTTGAATGTCTTCTTCCATATTGCTCCTTTTCAAGGAAATATTACCAGAAAAATGTGATTTTTTCAATATCTATTGTAAGTAGAATAGAATCCTGATAAAAAAGTCCGTTGAAGATATCATGTGACATTCAAAGAAATTCTGAATTTGAACATTAATATCTCAGAGTAGAATGCTGTAAGGCTGCTTCATACATCGTGATGATATTTTCGGCAGGTACATCTGCCTGTATATTGTGCGATGGCGCAAAAATATACCCACCGTTTTCTCCGAGTATGTCAATGCATCTTTTGACTTCCTCGATTATTTTCTCCTTCGTGCCAAAAGGAAGAACCTTCTGAACGTCCACTGCTCCATGAAAGCAAATATATTTACCGAATTCTTTCTTTAATTCTTTTAAATCCATCTGGGTTGCTGTATGTTGAATCGGATTCAAAATATCAAGACCAATTTCAATAAGGTCAGGAATAAAAATTTTTATACTTCCACATGAATGTAGCATTGCTTTAATTCCGTACTGATGACAGAGTTCTATCATCTTCTTTAATGGTTGCTTGAAAAATTGTCTGAATGTTTCAATGCCTATCAATGGACCTGTTTGTGTTCCAAAATCATCACCCATCATAAAAATATCAATATTTTTTGAGTAGTTTTCAAAAATTTTTTTGTTCAGCAGGTAGTGGAACTCAAAAAGTTTTCCTGTAAGTGCCTCAGCGATTTTTTGATTTGTAACAAGATCCAGCAAAAAATTCTCAAATCCCCTTAAATACATTGCCAGTTTAAAAAAACTCGTGCGAGTACTCAATCTATCGCCTGTAAATATAATTGCAAAATCACAGAATACTGCAAGTTTTGCCTTTTCTATATCAAAATTCGAAATATCAGGAAGTTTAAATTTTTCTATTTCTTTTTCATTTTCCATGCTGGCAAGCGGATTATTCACAACTTCAAGATACTCACCAATCCTTTTTCTTGTTACTCCCCATATATCAACAAAATGCTGATGATCAAGCTTTTTTTGATAACTTCCATCTGATTGCTTTTCAAAATCTGCCATATTGATATCAAAGCCAGCATATCTAATATCAATGTTAAGTTTCTTCAAAATGTCTTCTTCTGACAAGGAAAAATACCTGCATATTTTGTTCATTGTTTCACCAGTAGCCCACCAGTCAAATGGAACTCTATCAGTGCAAAAATGCCTGATTGCCTGTAAAACCCTATCTTTTGGTTTCATACTGATTTCCTCCTATCTTGAAAATATTTTGTAAAGAAAATAAAAAGCCAGTGGCACAAAAAAAACAGAGAAAAAAATGAAAGAAGTGAGAAAAGATGCATTTTTTATGTACCAGACGAAAAATGAAACCACAATCATTAAAACAACGGCAAAAATTAAATTTTTTTTCAGATCACTGCTACTGCGTAAAATTTCATGTTTTACTGCTTTTATCGATGGCTTCAATGCTCCGCACGACCTGCATTTCTCCTGGCTGGAAGAATTTGTCATACTGCATTCAGGACATATCCAGAGTTTCTTTTGTTTCAAAAGGATTTCCTGTTTTGCAACATTTATCTTATGGACTATTTCTGGTGTTTCTCTGATTTCCCTTGCCTTTCTATAATAAATCAGTGCCTTATCAAAATCCTGACGGCTAAGATAAATGTCTCCAGCCCTTTCAAATCCTGAACCATTATTGAACCTTCCTGCTGATTGAATGGCTTTCAAAATTTCTACCTTTAATTTTTTTTCTTCATCCTGCCTTTCAATAAACTGATTGATTTTGATGATAAGAAAATAAATAGATACAGGTATTAGTGGCGAGAAAAATATAAATCTTTGTGGAAATTTTCCTGCAATGCTAAAAAAACATAAAACAAGGCAACCCAGTGTTATAATTTCGAGAAAGAGAAAATTTGCAAATGAAATATGGGTTTCCTGAGGATAACTAAACCATATCCACCATGATTCTACTGCAATGATTGTAATGGCAAGAACATAAATTACAGGTGTAAGTCCGCTCATATATCATTCCGATAATTTTGCAAATCCCTTTTTTGAAATCTTTCTCAATTTTTCAACAAATTCTGCGCCATATTTTCTTTCAAGGGCATCTGAAACAAATTCAAAAAGCAGTGGAGAAGAATCCTGTGATTTACAATGACATATATCCCATCGCTCATAAACAAGCCCTTCAAAAATTCCAAATTTCCTCACCCTTACTGGATAAAGGTGACAGGATACAGGCTTCCTGAAATCAATTTTTCCTTCCCTCCACGCGATTTCAATCCCGCAATAAACGATCCCATTTTTCTCTGTAGCATAAACACACCAGCCGTTTTCTGCAAGCGGAGTTTCAATACCACCCAGCATGTTTTTCACCCATAAACCATTTTTCTCAATCGCATTCAAAGATGATGGACTCAGATATTTTGAAACAGCAGGGAAAATCGTTGAAAGTATTTCCGGCTCATTATTTTCAAGAGGTGCTCCTCCTGTGCCTTCGCAACAACACATTCCTTTGCATTCTGTAATATTACATGCAAATCTCGTAACCAGAATCTCTGCGCTTATAAGAATTCTTCCTATGAGAACCATTATTACCAGTAAATGAACCGAGTAAAAAGTTCCTGCTCCATTCTGCTGAGTTTTGAAATATCCCTGATCACATATCTATCTTCAAAAATATCAATAAGTATTTTCCCTTTGCCTCCAAAATCATATGCATATCTTGTTTCCCATCTCATTGAAAATTGTTTTGGACCCTTGTCTGTTTCAACATCAAAAAATAAAAGTCCGTATGCAAATTTAATGGAGTTTATTGCAAGAATTTCAAATGAAAAATACTGTCTTTTCAGTGCTTCAATAATCAATTTTTTTGATTCTTCTGGTAACTGCTCAATATCCTCTATCATACCAATTTCAAATTCCCTGTCTTTTTCATCATAAGCAAAAAGAGAAATATATTTATTCGGTTGTGTTACAGGAAATGCCGCCACAGCAAAAACCCCTCTGTAAAGAGACCCATCTTCAAGCATCACATGAATTGTTTCAAAAGTACCCCTAAAAATCTTGATTTTTTTTGGATCAAGAAAAACGATTTCAGGTTTTTCAATTTTTTCTTGTTCCATCATTAGATCACCTCTGTTTCAATGCTTGTTAATTTTAACTGCATCATGACAAGTCGATAATAAATGCCTTTCTTTTCCATAAGCTGGTGATGATTTCCTGATTCAACAATTCTTCCGTTGTCAACAACAAGAATTTTATCAGCATCCTTTAATGTTGAAAGGCGATGTGCAACTACAATTGTTGTTCTATTTTTACACAAAATTGCAAGTGCATCCTGAATTTTTTTCTCTGATTCTGTATCAACTGATGATGTTGCTTCGTCGAGTATAAGAATTGGAGGGTCACATAAAAGAGCCCTGGCAATTCCTATTCTTTGTTTTTCTCCACCTGAAATACCAGCACCATGCTCACGTAAATACAAATCATATCCCATAGGAAGTTTCATTATAAAATCGTGACAGTTTGCTGCTTTTGAAGCATTCAATATTTCCTTAAAGGTTGCATCGGGTCTTCCATAGAGAATGTTCTCTGCAATGCTGGCTCTAAAAAGAAATGGCTCCTGCAAAACAAGACCAATCTGTCTACGTAAATCATACGATGAAATATCACGTATATCCTTTCCATCTATGTATATTGCTCCTTCCTGAACATCATAAAACCTGCAAATTAAATTGACAAGCGTGGTTTTCCCTGAACCACTTTTGCCAACAATCCCAACCAGTTGTCCTGGTTCAATCTCAAATGAAACATCTTTGATAATTGGTTGATATGGGTCATAACCAAACGTCACATGCTCAAATTTAATGTGTCCCTTAATATGAGGCATTCTGATTGCATTTGGAGAATCCTTTAATTGTGGTTCAGTATCAAAAATTTCAAAAATTCTGTGACTTGCAGTTACAAAACTACTTACCCAGTTTGACATCAATGCCATCTGAGAAAGTGGTGCATAAAACATACTGGTATAACTCAAAAATGCCATAAGTTGTCCAAGAGTAAATCCTTGATTTTCAAGTACTGCTTTTCCGCCAGCATACCAGACAATTAATCCTCCTGTACTGAACAAAAATGTCATCATCGGATTAAATTTTGCAACATTGATACCAACCCTTCTGTTGGAATCCCTTAAATTTGCAGCCATTGATTCAAATCTTCTAATTTCCTTTTCTTCCTGAGCAAATGCCTTTACCACCCTGATACCTGAGAGAACAATATTAAGAAACCTTGAAATTTTTGCCTGGCTATCCCACAACTTAAAATTCATTGGGTATATCCTGTTCCAGAAAAAATAAGTACCAAACATTACAAGAGGTACAGGTATCAGGACATAAAATGCAAGGCGTGCATTAATAAAAAATAACATCAATCCAATTCCTGCAATAAGGAAAAGATTCAAAAGGAATCCCTGTCCTGCCTGAGTAACAAAGCCATGGAATGCTTCAACGTCAGAAGAAAATCTCGTCATCAATGTGCCAACTGATTGCTGGTCATAATAATCAACAGAAAGTTCCTGGAGTTTTCTGAATAGTTTTTTTCTCAAATCAAATGTAATCAATGTACCGACAGATGTTGTTAGTGTGCCAACAACCATATTGATTAATGCCCTTGTCAGTTCTGCACTTACAAGAGCCACCACAATCCATATGAGCCAGTCAACATGTCTTCTTGTGGTCAAAACCTCATCAACAAGAATCTGTGTAAGTTTTGGTGGAACAAGGTTCAATCCAACAGAAATAAACATTAATATCAAAACAATAATGACCCAGTGAAGATATGGTTCAAGCAAAACGATAACCCTGAAAAGAATCGGACCCTGTCTTGCACATCTTGGACATACTGCTCTTTCTGTCTGAAGTGGCAGTCCACAAACAGGACATGTCATTGGATGTGGCTCATTGATATATTCATCAGAAACAGGTTTTCCCTGTTTGAGAAGTTCAAGTTGAACAATGAATCTGCTGAATTTATATCTCAAACCATTTGTAAATCTAACAATATCAATAAAAAACTCATCAATTTTTGCCTGAAGATAAGCACTACCAATGGATGCCCTGATTCTTAATTTTTTTATCTTTTCAAGTTGTAAATCAAATTCTTCATGCATTCCCTTCTGAGGAATTATTAACAATCTCTTATCAGTGGCAATGATCCATATCTCTGCAGGATTACCTGTAAAATCAAGGTCAGCAACAGTGTTTAGTTTTATATCTGATGCAGAAAGACCTTTTTCTCTTAATTTCGCCCAAACACCTTCAGGAATTTTCTGACTGTTGTTCTCCATTTCTGCTGCCACCTCCATTTTATTACATAAGTATAAGTCCGGGTAAAAAAAATTTCAATACCCGGGGCATTGTCTCATTCATCAAAAAAGAATACTCTCAAGAAAATTGAAATAATATGCAAAATCTGGTATCATAAAAAGCAAACCCGCATTCCGAAAAAAATGGAAAAACCCTGGACACTGGAAATAAATGAAGTTGCAAGACAACTGAAAACCGATATCTCGACAGGATTGACTGAGCAAGAAGCAAAGTATCGGTTGTCAACCTATGGATATAATAAACTGGTTGAAAGAAAAAAGAAACACCCTGTGTTTCTTTTCTTCGACCAGTTCAAAAGTTTTATTATCTGGGTACTTATCATTGCTGCAATCATAGCAGGTTTCCTTCAAGAATGGATTGATACATTTGCAATCATTGGCATCGTAATATTAAACTCAATCCTTGGATTCCTTCAGGAATTTAAGGCAGAAAAAGCACTTGAAGCACTGAAAAAACTCTTCACTTTGTACTCAAAAGTCCTCCGCGATGGACAATTAAAAACCATTCCGTCAACAATGCTTGTTCCAGGGGATATCATAGAGATTGAAGCAGGTGATAATATTCCTGCTGACTGTCGTGTTATATGGCACACTACAAATTTTACAGTTCAGGAAGCAAGTTTGACAGGAGAATCCAGCCCTGTAATAAAAACAAACATTGCACTTGATGAACCCGATGTCATTATTGCAGAAAGAGCCAATATGGTTTATATGGGAACAAATGTTGCATCAGGACGGGCTCGTTGTATCGTCATAAATACAGGCATGAATACAGAACTTGGAAAAATTACTGAAATGATTGAAGAGGCAACATATGAAAAAACACCACTTCAAAAAAAACTTGAAAATTTTGGCAGGATTCTTGTCTATATTTGTTTTTTCATCGTCGGCATCATTTTTCTTCTTGAATGGTTAAGAGGTGGAAAACTCATTGATGTTTTCTTGACTGCTGTAAGTCTGGCTGTTGCTGCAATTCCTGAAGGACTGCCAGCAGTTGTAACCATTGGACTTGCCCTTGGTGTACAGAAAATGGCAAAAAGAAATGTGCTAATAAGAAAACTGCCTTCTGTTGAAACCCTTGGTTGTGCTACAACAATTTGTACTGATAAGACAGGGACAATGACAAAAAATGAAATGACTGTTACCAGAATTTATGCTGACAGAAAGATTTTCTCAATAACCGGTATTGGATATACAATCAAGGGCAAATTTTTATCAGATGAAAAAGAAATTGAACCCGGCAGTTTTCATTCCCTCAGGAAATCATTAATCTGTGCGGTGGTTTGCAATGGAGCAAGAATAAATATAAACGACCAATCCATAACGACTGCAGGAGACCCAACAGAAATTGCACTTCTTGTTGCAGCAGCAAAGGGAGGAATTTTCAGGGATGAAATTGAAAAACAATACGAAATGATTGATGAAATACCCTTTGATTCAGAAAGAAAAAGGATGACAGTCATTGCAAAAAAACACAATGATCTCTATGCCTTTATCAAAGGAGCCCCTGATATCCTGCTTGATTTATGTTCTTTCATAGAAGAAAATCAAACCATTAAACCGCTGGATGATTCAATAAAAAAGGAAATTACCCAAATAATAGAGGATTTCTCAAAACAATCACTGAGGGTCCTTGCAACTGGATACAGACAGATTGAACCAGGAACACAAATCACTGAAAAAAATATTGAAAGGAATATTATACTTACGGGTTTATTTGCTATGATTGACCCTCCGCGAGAAGAAGCAAAAATTGCCATAAAAAAATGCAAAAAGGCAGGCATAAAAGTCAAGATGGTTACTGGTGATCATAAATTATCAGCAGTGGCGATCGCAAAACAACTCAGTTTACTTGAAAATGAACAGGATGTTATTACAGGGCAAGAGATAGAAAAGATAGGGATTGAACAATTTAAAAAAATGGCAAGTCATATCAGTGTCTATGCAAGGGTCTCGCCACATCATAAACTAATGATTGTGAAAGCATTGAAAGAAAACAATGAAATTGTTGCAATGACTGGAGATGGTGTGAATGATGCACCAGCAGTGAAAGAAGCAAACATTGGCATCGCCATGGGTATTACTGGAACAGACGTTACAAAAGAAGTTTCTGATATGGTAATAACCGATGATAATTTTGTTTCAATCGTTGCAGCAGTTGAAGAAGGCAGGGGCATTTATGAAAACATCAGAAAATTTGTCTATTTTCTTCTCTCAACAAATACAGGCGAAATAATGGTGATGTTTTTTTCAGCACTTTTAAATATGCCAGTACCACTTGTTCCAATTCAAATTCTCTGGATTAACATTGCTACAGATGGATTGCCTGCACTGGCTCTTGGAGTTGACCCGGTAAGTCCTGAAATTATGGAAAAACCCCCGAGAAAACCAGACGAACCAATATTAAACTGGAAACTTGGCAGGATGATTATTTTTCAGGGTTTTGTTATTTCTGTCTGCGTACTTGCGATTTTCGCCTATGCACTTTTTGTAAAAGAAACGTCCATGGTAAAAGCAAGAACAATGGCATTCTTTGTTCTTGCCTGCACACAACTGTTTCATTCATTTAACTGTAGAAGTGAAAAACATTCCATTTTTCACCTGAAATTCACATCAAATATGAAACTTGTCTACGCAAATATTCTTTCATTAATCACGCTGGTCGCCATTATTTATGTTCCTGTTACAAGAATTATTTTTAAAACTGAAATATTGCAATATCAGGAACTTTTACTTGTGATAATGGTATCAAGTATACCTTTATGGTTGACTGAATTTATAAAATTCGTGATGAGAAAGAATGAATCAAAGGTCTCTATTCAGGGGGAAAAATGAAAAAGGAAATACTTTTTATCACAGTGATAGGTAAAGACAGAAAAGGGATTGTGGCAAATATTTCAAATTGTCTGTACAAAATGAATATCAACATAGAGGACATCACCCAGAAAATTGTAAGAAACTATTTTGTGATGGCGATGCTTGTAGACATTAAGGATGCAAATTGCTCAATTGAAAAGATTTCAGAGCAACTTCAAAAAATCGGAAAAGAAATGGAATTAATTATTCAGGTACAACATGAAAACATTTTTAAAATGATGCACAGGATATAATTATGCCATTTTCCATTGATGAAATTTATGAAACCGCAAGGATGATCTTGTTTGAAAAACTTGATATCAGAACAACCACTCTTGGTATCAACATCAAGGACTGTGTAAGTTCAAATTTTGGCACATTTCAGAAAAACGTTTATCGTAAGATTGTCAAAATGGGTAAATCCCTTGTTGAGAACGCAAAACAAATGGAAATTAAATACGGTATCCCAATTGTAAACAAAAGAATCTCCATTACCCCAATCACACTGGTAATGGAAATACATTCAAAACCTGATAAATTTATCAAAATGGCTCAAACAATAGATTCAGCAGCAAAAGAAGCAGGAATTGATTTTGTTGGTGGTTTCGGGGCTCTTGTTCAAAAAGGGATGACAAAAACTGAAAAACTCTTGATTGATTGCCTTCCTGATGTTCTTGCCTCAACAGAAAGGGTTTGCTCATTTTTGAATGCTGGTACAACATCTTCAGGGATGAATCTTGATGCAATCAACCTTACTGGTAAGATGCTTCTTGAAACAGCGAACAAGACATCTAAAGGAATGGGTTGCTGTAAATTTGTCGTGTTTGTTAATGCTCCTGAAGATAACCCGTTTATGGCAGGTGCATTTCATGGACCTGGTGAACCTGACTTTTCTCTGAACATAGGAATCAGTGGCCCTGGAGTTGTAAGAAGCGTTGTTGAAAAAAACCGCGACTGTGATCTTACAGAACTATCTGAAATTATTAAAAAAACTGTTTTCAAGATTACAAGGGCAGGACAGCTTATCGGAAAGGAACTGGCAAAAAGAATGAAAGTACCTTTTGGAATTGTGGATATTTCACTTGCATCAACAATTGCTCCTGGTGATTCAGTGGCAAAGATTATTGAAGCATTTGGTATAGAAAAAATTGGTGCGCCTGGTTCTACGCTTGCCATCGCACTTTTGGTAGATGCAGTAAAAAAGGGAGGAGCAATGGCAAGCAGTAATGTTGGTGGCTTGAGTGGGACATTTATTCCTATTAGCGAGGATGCAGGGATGGCAGATGCAGTAAGAAAGAAGGCATTGAATCTTGAAAAACTTGAAGCACTGACAGCAGTTTGTTCAGTGGGACTTGACATGATTGCAATACCTGGAAATACCCCTGCTGAAACAATCAGCGCAATCATTGCGGACGAACTTGCCATAGGAATCATCAATAACAAAACAACAGCAGTAAGAATTATCCCTGTACCCGGGAAAAAAGCAGGAGAAACTGTTAATTTTGGAGGACTTTTTGGGAAAATGCCTGTAATGGCTGTGAGCAAATTTTCGTCTAAGTCATTTATGAAACGGGGAGGAAGATTACCATCACCTGTTACTTCATTGAGAAACTAATCTTCCTGACAGATTTTATTGATGACATCCACAATTTCGCAAAAATCATCAGTTTTACAAACATAATTTGCAATTTGACTGAGATGATCAGATACACTATTGAAAGCGATCGAAAAACCTGCCAGTTTTAGCATTGGAATATCTCCTTCGCTATCACCCACACAAATTGTTTCTTCAGGCAAAATTTTATATCTTCCGAGGATTTTCTTTAAAATTTTTCCTTTTTCTCCATGAGAAATATTAATTCTTACTCCGCCGGTCAAAATTCCATTTTTTGAAAGTAATCTGTTTGAAACAACAACATTAAATCCGATTTCTTTTTTGAGTTTTTCAGCAATATACTGCAGACCTGTGGATAATGCAATCAGAAAAAAACCTTTCTTTTTCAGTTCAATCAAACACTCTTTTGCATGTTTTGTATATGGAACATCAGAAAAAATTTCAGCAATTTTTGATTCAGACATACCTTTCCAGTGTGAAGCATCGAGTTTACAAAACTGCCTGTAACTGATTTTGCCTGCATTAAATAAATCCTGATACCTGCACGCCAGAATATCCCAGTTGCCAAGTTTTTCGTGAATATATCTCCATGAACTTACTGGTTTCACAATAGTGCCATCAATGTCAAAAGCAATTGCAATATATTTACCTGTTCTTTTTTTCAACGTCAAATCTCCTTCCTGCAAGCTGTCCGCACGCTGCCTTAATGTCCTTACCCCTTGAGTATCTTACAGTTGCCCTGATAGAATGTCTCTTCAATTCTGCCACAAACCATGAAATTTTTTCCATGTCAGGACATCTAAAATTAATCCCTTCCACAGGACTGAATGGAATCACGTTGATATCAGCATCAAGCCCCTTAACAATTTTTATTAATTGAAAAAGATGTTTTTCAGTATCATTGACATCTTCAATCAGAATATATTCAAAGGTAATGCGCCTGCCAGTATGGCTGATGTAATATTTACATGCATTCAAAAGTTCAGATACACTGTATTTGTTATTGATTGGCATAAGTAAACTGCGAGTACGATCGTCTGGTGCATGAAGAGAAATAGATAAACGAACCTGTTTACCAAAGTCAGAAAATTTTTTTATACAAGGAACAATTCCTGCAGTAGAAACAGTAATTTTTCTCGCACCAATATTTAAACCGTTTTTCTCATTTATAATTTTTATTGCCTTTAAGACAGAGTCATAATTGTCAAATGGTTCTCCCATACCCATAAAAACAATATTTGAAATTCTCACATTTTCTTTGAATCTGATAAAAAGAATTTGACCGAGTATTTCTGAAACATCAAGATTTCTGATAAATCCTATTTTTCCGCTGGCACAAAACACACAACCAAATTTACAACCAACCTGCGTGGAAACACACACTGTAATCCTGTCTTCTTCAGGAATCATAACTGACTCAATATAATTCCCGTCAGACAAACGAAAAAGAAATTTTTTGGTTCCATCCTGTGATACAAATTTTTCCACAAGTTTCAGAAAATCAACTGAAAAATTTTCACTTAAATAATTTCTCATATCCTGCGGAATATCTGTCATCTGAAAAAAATCATCCACCCCTTTTTTATAAAGCCATTGAAAAATTTGCTCTGCCCTGAAAGCCGGCTGTCCCAAACCGACAACCATTTCCTTTATTTCCTCAAGGTCGAAATTTCTAATATTTTTCTTCATAGGGTGCTAATGTTTTTTTAATCTCCCAGAGTAGAGAGGGCACTTTCTTTAATTTTTCCTGCTTTGTATATGTAAGAACCTTTTCTTTTGCGTATTCAATAACTTCATTATTTATTTCATTACCCCTGATGATGCATAGTGGAGATGGAACATTTTTTATAACAAGGGAAACATCATTTTTTTTCGTTAGATTCAAAATAATCTTATTTTCACACTCGTTTCTTCCAATGACAATCAGGATGCTATTATACCAGAATACTCTTCCATGCTTAATCAATTCAGCATCATCAAGGTCGCATTGTTGCCTTTTTTCAAAGAGTTCTTTTATTTTTCCAGCATAAATTCTGTCAGTCAGCAAACAACCTCCAGCCGGAGGAAGATACGTTTTTATTCCTTTTTCCTGCGCAATCAATAATTGTTGCTTTCTTGACCTGCCTGAAATGGCAAGAAGTTTTTCCCTGTTCACAATCTTCTCAATCTCAGGTATGGTTGGTTTGAGCAGTAGCGCAGAAAGTGGTCTGAGAATTTTTCCTTCCATACCTGATTTTTTCTCAATAATATCAAAAAACTTTTGCCTCTGGGAGAATGGTCTCTGGTCAAGAACTTCTCCGGTAAAAATAAAAGAAGCTTTTTCTTTTGCCATTATTTCTGCACCTTTTTTGACCATGTAAATTTTACAATCAATACACGGATTCATTCCTGCACCGTATCCAAATTCAGGATTTTTTACCAGTGAAAGATAGTCATCCCCAACCCGAATAATTTTTGCTTTTAATCCCATAAAATCAATTTCTTTCTCTTTCATATACTCGGAGTGGAAAAACGGAGACACAAACATTACAGGAATTACCTCTATACCCTGTTCAAGCATCAAGCAGGTTGCAATTATTGAATCAAGCCCACCAGAAACAAGTCCAATCGCCTTTATTTTCATAATTAGAAATTTTACCACAGGATGCCACATTTTGACTTATGAAAGCATGTAAAATAAAATATAGGCATGATTCCCCGATACACAAGAAAACAAATGGGCGATGTCTGGTCTGATGAAAGCAAGTTTTCAACATACCTTGCTGTGGAAATTGCTGTTGTCGAAGCATACACAGAACTTGGAATCATACCAAAAGATGTGGCAAAGCATATTAAAGAAAATGCAAGAATTGATATCAGGCGAATTGAAGAAATAGAAAAACTTACAAATCATGACATTATTGCTTTTGTTGAACAGGTAGGTGAAACAATTGGAGACGCAAGTAGATATTTCCATTATGGAATGACATCCTCTGATTTGATTGATACTGCAACAAATCTCCTTCTTGTAAAGGCAACAAATATTTTAATTGATGACCTTGTAAAATTCTCAGACACATTAAAACAAAAAGCGCTGCAGTATAAAAATCTGGCACAGATTGGAAGAACTCATGGAATTCATGCAGAACCAATCACCTTTGGCTTTAAGATTGCAACATGGTATTTTGAAACGAAAAGAAATATTGAACGATTAAAACAGGCACTCTCTGAAATCAGGGTTGGAAAAATTTCAGGGGCAGTTGGCACATATTCCAATATTCATCCTGATGTAGAGAAACTTGTCTGTAAGAAATTAAATTTAGAACCTGAATCTTTTTCAACTCAGATTATTTCAAGAGACAGGTATGCTGCCTACATTGCAAATCTTGGTATCGTTGCCTCATCCTTCGAAAAAATCGCACTGCAAATACGACTCCTTCAACAAACAGAAATCAGCGAGGTTGCAGAGCCGTTTGGAAAAGGACAAAAAGGTTCTTCTGCAATGCCACATAAAAGAAATCCCATACTGTGTGAAAGGATATGTGGACTGTCAAGAATTATTAGAAACAATGTTATATCAGCAATGGAAAATGTTGCGCTGTGGCATGAAAGAGATATCAGCCATTCATCAGCAGAAAGAATTATTTTTCCAGAAACAACAATTGTGCTTGACTATATAATAAACCTGGCTGACAGAGTAATCTCAGACATTGATGTATTCCCTGAAGAGATGGAAAAAAATCTCAATCTTACACAAGGATTAATTTTTTCTCAAAAAGTACTTTTGCTTTTGTGTGACAAAGGACTTCCAAGAAAGCAGGCATACGAAATTGTTCAAAAAAATGCCATGAGAAGTAAAAACGAAAAAAGGCATTTTATGGAAGTTCTTCTTGATGATGAAATTGTAAAAAAATACCTTTCTGAGCAGGAAATCCGTGACTGCTTTGATATAAAATGGTATCTTCGAAATATTGACCATCTTTTCGACAAAATCAAATGACAGTAACTTTTCTTTCTTTTTTCAATGGATATTTTTTGTTTGAGAAAAAAAGAAATTCTGGAGCGGCAATAGAAAAATGTAATATTGAAAACTTCGGACTTATCCAGAATCGTGGCTTATGGATAAAAAATTTTGTTTCCGTTCTTCCTGAATTACACTATTTCAAATTCTTCCAGTATCCTGAAAATCAGTTCCCTGGCTCAAGTATCATTAAAGCCCTGAGCAAAAAAATTGAAATTAATGAGGATTGCTCTTATTTTCTCGCTGATTTTATGACAGTTGATGGAACACGTATTGTTGGCAATAACAGTATTTCTCAACAGGAAACAAAAATTCTTGCCGAAGAAATTCGTGAAACTTTTGATTACTTTGACTTCATTGTGATTAAACCTGGACAGATTCTTGCATGGTTCCCCGGGAAATTTCCATATTTAAAGTTCGCAATGCCATTTCAGTTGATTAATAGAAATTATACTGATTTTCTTGCTGAAAAAACGACGCCCAAAACAATTGCAAGGATTGTGAAAAATTCCTACCGCCTGCTTGATAAACATCCTGTAAACAAAGTAAAGGTGGACCTTGGAGAAAATCCTGCAAATTTCCTGTGGTTTCACAGTCAGAATATAAAAACAAACAAGATTATTCCCCTGTCAGAAAGAGTGAAATGTAAGACAATTTTCTGGCCTGAAACTTCTGAGTGTGCAGATATTGCAAACTTTTTAGGATTTGATATTGTTAAAGAAATTCCTGAAAATCTTGATGATAACACCTTATTGTGGATTGATATTTGTCCACAAAGCAAGGATTTGATCGGTTTGATACATACATGGGAATCAGTTGATAAAAATTTTTTACCCTTTCTAATTGAAAACTCAAATAAGTTTTTGGTTGAATTCAACAACGGCTTTTATAAGGATAAAAGCTTTTGCCTCAGTTTTCTTTACCCTGAAAATGAAATCAGTTTCATAAAAAAAATTGTCATGTTAAAAAAACTTCCTGGTTATTTTCTAATTTCAAATGGTTGAAGTAATGATCGGTTTTGGGAGTAATCTCGGGAATCGCCGAAAAAACATCATTGATGCAATAAAAAAAATGTCAGAAGGTATTGATATCATCAAAATTTCTAAAATTTACAGGACGCAACCACAGGAAAATGTTTCAGGAGAATGGTTTTTAAACGGAGTAGTTTGTGGAAAAACGTCTATGAAACCTGATGTACTTTTGCAATTTCTCCAATCAATTGAGCAAACAATGGGAAGACCAAAAAATCACAAAAAAAATACAGCAAGAACCATTGATCTTGACATATTGTTTTATGGAAACCGCATCATAAAAAAGAAAAATCTGATAGTCCCGCATCCAAAAATTGCAAAAAGGGGCTTTGTATTAAAGGGACTGGTTCAAATTTCACCTGATTTTTTGCATCCTGAATTAAAAAAAACCATCAAACAATTGTGGGAGGAGTTTCAAAATGGAAATATTAAAAAAGAAAAGCCAGGTAAGAGAACTGGTAAACAAAGAAAGAAGTAAAAAACAAATCATAGGATTTGTTCCTACGATGGGCTATCTCCATCAAGGACATTTATCCCTGATAAAAAAAGCAAAAAACGATGGATGTTTTACTATTGTTTCAATCTTTGTCAATCCTTTACAGTTTGGACCTTCAGAAGATTTTCAGAGATATCCACGGGATACAGAAAGGGATTTAAAACTATTGAAGGAAGCGAATGCTGATGCTGTTTTCATCCCATCGGATGAAGAAATGTACAATTCAAATCATCTCACTTTTGTTAATGTGTCAAAGTTATCAGAGAAACTTGAAGGTTCATTCAGACCAGGACATTTTGCAGGGGTTTGCACTGTTTGTGCAAAACTATTTAACATTGTTCAACCTGATAGAGCATATTTTGGATGGAAGGATGCTCAACAACTTATTATCATTAGAAAAATGGTAAGGGATCTTGATTTTAATATTTCAATTGTTCCAGTGGCAACAGTAAGAGAAGAAGACGGACTTGCTGCAAGTTCAAGAAATGTTTATCTTTCTCCTGATCAGAGGAAAAAAGCACTTGTTCTTTCAAGGGCTTTACAAAAAATAGAGCAGATGATAAAATTTGAAAGTGTCATTGATGCAAATCTTTTGATTGAAGAAGGGAAAAAAATTATAAAATCAGAAGACGTAGAGCTTCAATATCTTGAAGCAGTTGAACTTGAAAATCTTGAACGAGTTGAAAAGATCAGGAAAAATACAGGAATCTTAGGAGCAATCAAAGTTGGAAATGTTCGGCTCATTGATAACCTGATTATGGAGTAAAAAATGTTATACCCTGTATGCAGAACAAAAATTAAGGGAGGAAAAATTACAGGAAAGAAATTGTATTATGATGGCAGTATAACAATTTCCTCTGATATACTGAAAGCAGCCGGGATTCAACCTGGTGATATGGTAGAGGTTCTTAATTTAAATAATGGAGCAAGGGTTAGCACTTACGTCATAGAAGGTCCAGAGAAAACTGGTGAAATTTGTCCCAATGGACCAGCAGCAAGATTTTTTGAAGAAGGAGACGAAATAATAATTCTGGGAATATGTTTTGCAAACGAAAAGGAAAGAAAGCAGTTGAAAATGCGACTGGTCACATTGGCAGATAATAACAGAACCATAAAAATAGGAGGGGCACATGTCAGAAATAAAGAAAAGGATTAAAAAGTACAGCGCAAGACATGCACTCTCCGGTGTTTTGAAAATTCTCCCGCATCTTTCTGATGATAATGTATTGAAAATTTTGAAAGTAGCAGAAAAAGTGTCAGTCAATCCTGCCTTTAAAGAAAGGGTCATTGTTATTGAAGACAAAATAAGGAGAAAACATCCAACGCTTCAAATTATCAGACGATTAAACAGTCAGCTTTCAGCAAAGCCAAAGGAAAAATTGATATCAAATCTTTTTGCAAATGCAATGTTTGATGGAACAGAAAGAAGACAAAAAATACTGCAGGAAGAAAAATGGCGACCACCATTTTTCTTTGTCTTAAGCCCAACAATGAGATGTAATCTCAAATGCACAGGTTGTTATGCCGCACAATATGAAAAAAAGGATGTAATTACAACTGAACAAATTGATAGAATTTTCAGTGAGGCAAAACAATTAGGTATTTATTTTGTTACTATCAGTGGTGGAGAACCATTTTACAGGGAAGATTTACTGGATTTGTGGGAAAAACATAATGATATGTTTTTCCTTGTTTACACAAATGGGACGTTAATTGATGAAAAACTTGCAAAAAAACTTCAGGAACTTGGAAATGTTGCTCCTGCAATCAGTGTTGAAGGATTCAAAGAAGAAACCGATAAAAGAAGAGGACAAGGAGTTTATGAAAAACTTCTTGATTCATGGAAAAATCTCAGAGAAAATGGGGTATTATTTGGTTTCTCTGCAACATGTACCCGACATAATGCTGAAGTAATCTACAGCGATGAATTTATTGATTTTATGATAGAGCAGGGTGCTTTATTCGGATGGTACTTTCAGTATATTCCAATAGGAAGAAAACCAGATACATCATTAATGGCAACACCCGAACAGAGGGTATGGGCAAGGGAACGACTTGAACAAATAAGAAACACAAAGCCGATTATTCTTGCTGATTTCTGGAATGATGGACACCTTGCTGGTGGTTGCATTGCTGGTGGTCGTGTTTATTTCCATATTAATTCACATGGAGATATTGAACCTTGTGTATTTACTCACTTTACAAAAAATAACATCAAGGACACAACCATCCGCGAGGCACTTCAGAGCGATTTATTCAAAGCAATAAGAGAACGACAGCCATATTCAAAAAATCTTATGTGTCCATGTATGATTATAGATAATCCACAGGTTCTAAGAGAAATTGTTTCACAAACAGGAGCAAGACCTTCCTATCCAGGAGCAGAATCAATCATTACTGAAAGTGCATCCTTCCTTGACGAGTATGCACAAAAAATACATCAGTACTGGGACCCTGTCTGGAAGGAAAAATATAATGAGGGTAAAAATCTGAAAGGCATTGATGCTGAAGTGGCTGAGAAGATTCTAAAAAACGATTGAAATTTTCTCAATCCGTTTTTACTCAGCCCTTTCTGAAACGAAATAAAACCACTGTCTATTACAAAAAAAAGGAAGTAATGCAAGTAAGGGTAATTGATGTAATAAAACGGTCGTCTGATGTAAAAAGCATCAGGGTTGAAAAAAACGAAAACTTAAATTTTATTCCTGGACAATTTTTTAAATTCACAATAAAAAATCAATCAAGATATTTGTCCGCTTCAAGTTCTCCACTGAGAAATTTTATTGAATTTACCAAAAGATTAACATCAAGTGAATTTTCAAAAAATTTTGATGTGCTTGAAAAAAATGATAGTGTAATTCTTGAAGGACCATACGGAAAATTTTCGCTTCAACACGATGACAAAAAGATTCTTTTTATTGCAGGTGGCATAGGAATTACTCCAGTTTTCAGTATACTTGAACATTCATTCATAACAAAGGATACCAGAAATATGATACTTCTTTATGGAAACAAAACAGGCAATATTCCATTTAAAAAAGAATTGATTGAATTTGAAAAAGGTATAAATTTGAAAATTCTTTTCTTTACAGAAGAGTTTGAGCCCGAATGCTATCATGGATGTATTGATGTAAATTCAATTAGAAATCTTGTGCCTGACTTTAATGAAAGAACTACATTTATCAGTGGTCCTCCAGCAATGGTTGAAAATATAAAAAATCAAATACAAGATGCAAAACTTGATGTAAAAATAAGAACAGAAAAATTGATAGGGTATTAACAAGGAGGCACTATGAAGTATGTCTGTAAAGTTTGTGGTTATATCTATGACCCTGCAAAGGGTGATGATACTCAGGATATTGCACCAGGAACATCATTTGAAGACCTTCCTGATTCGTGGACATGCCCTGAATGTGGGGTTGGAAAGGACCAGTTTGAACCATTAGCACAGGAGTAAAAAAATGAAAATCAGAGAAAATATTTATCATGTTGGTGTCGTTGACTGGAATTTAAGAAAATTTCATGGTTATTCAACACCATACGGAACCACTTACAACGCATATCTGATTACTGGAGAAAAAAATATCCTCATTGATACAGTAAAACCTTACTGCGCAGATGAATTTATTCAAAGAATAGAAGAAATTATCCCGGTTGAGAAAATTGATTATGTAATTACAAATCATGCTGAAATGGATCATTCAGGTACTGTTGATTATATTATTTCAAAATCAAATGCTACCCTGATTTGTTCACCAAAATGTAAGGAAAATCTTGAAAAACACTTTCATTCTCATTATGAAAAAATTATCACTGTTGAAAATGGAGAACAATTAACACTTGGAAATGTGACATTGAAATTCATTCATATTCCAATGGTTCACTGGCCTGAATCAATGGCAACATATCTTGTCAATGATGAAATTTTGTTTCCAAATGATGCATTTGGACAGCATCTGGGTTGTTCGAAAATTTTTGTCGACGAAGTGGGAATTGACATTGTAATTAGAGAAGCAAAAAAATATTACGCAAATATTGTGAATCCCTATGGAAATTCAGTAAAAAAAGTCATGGAAGCATTGAAAAACATTCCATTAAAAATGATTGCACCCTCCCATGGATTGATATGGAGAAACACCAGTGACATACAAACAATAATAAAAAAATATAATGATTGGGCAAATAACACTCCTGGAGACAAGATTCTTATTGTTTACAATACAATGTGGCACTCAACAGAAAAACTTGCGAAACAGTGCTATATTAAGGCAACAGAAAAATTTCCAGCAGAAATGTTTGATCTTGAAATTGCCGATATCGCTGATGTTGTTGCTGAAATCCCGGATGCGAAACTTGTTCTTTTCGGTTCATCAATTTTACACAACCAGATTTTGCCACAAATGGCGGGATTACTGACATATCTGACAGGACTCAAATTTAAAAACAGAAAAGCATGGACATTTGGCTCCTATGGCTGGTCAAACGTCCCTTTTGAAAAATTTGAAAAAGATATTAAATCAGCGGGCTTTGACCTTCTTTCAAACGGTTATTATGTCCAGTTTGTTCCTGATAAAAATAATCTTGTAGAGATTCAAAAAATTTTTGTTGAAAAAATTCTCGGGAGCTTATGATGATTAAAAATTTTGTTTCTTTTACAGGGCTTTTTCTGCTTTTAATTTTAACATTCTCAAAAATAATTTACCCGGAGCAATCTTCCTGCATCATCTGGGAAAAAACATTCGATAACAATGGAAATGCAGACGCAGGGTCATCAATTGTAGAAGATCCTGAACAAAATATTATTGCAGTTGGTGGAACAGGACCTACTCATTTCACCTTTGATTATAATTCAGACGGAATTGTTATTAAAACAGACAAAAACGGTAACATCATATGGAAAAAACAATTTGGTGGAAAAGGAATTGATGTATTCAGTTGTGTTATAACAAAGGGAACACATTATATCATTGCAGGTAGTAAAACCGTTCAATCTTTAGCACGCCAGGCATGGTTGATTGAACTGGACAAAGATGGAAATGTTTTGACTGAGAAAACGTTTGGAAAAAAATTTGACGATGGTTTTGCTCAGATTATTTCGACGTCTGATAATGGTTATCTTGCTGTTGGACAGATACAATTGGCAGCAAACAAAAAATCCGATGTGTGGCTGGCAAAATTTGATGAAAATTTCAATATTATCTGGGATAGATCCCTGGATCTTGGCAACCAGGACACTGGAATGTCAATTGCAAAAATTGGTGAAAAAAATTTTATTGTTGTGGCAAACACAATCACGAAAAACTATGGAAACCTTTTTCAGCAGGGGTATTCCACATTTATAATAATTGATTCAAACGGAAATATTTTGAAACAACAGACCTTCAAAAACGGGCCGAAAAATAAATTTTCAAAGGTTAAATCAACAAATGATGGCGGAGCAATAATTGTTGGACAAACAAGCATTAAAGAAAAATTTCCAAGTGAAGATACCTGGGTGATAAAACTTGATAAAAATGCAAATATTGAGTGGACAAGAATATTTGAAAGTTATGGAAGATATGATGGTGGCTTTGACATTGTTCAAACAGATGATGATGGTTATATCATTACTGCATACTCCCAGGTTCATCAGACCGAACGAATGAATTTTGATAATTTTTGGATTTTCAAAACAGATAAAAAGGGTGACATTATCTGGCAGTATACCTGGGGTGGACCTGATAATGATGATGCTGTCGCAATTACAAAAACAATTGATGGCAACTATCTCATCACTGGTAGCTTCGGTTCTGTTTCCTGGCCATTAAATAAGGTCCCTGGACAATGTGACCTTTATATCGTAAAAATCAAAGATATTCAGATATCCCCACCAGCACCCCATTAAATCCATTTTCCTGAAAACAAAACTTAAACTACCAATGTCATTGTGAAGATTGAAAACGACCTTTAAACAAAAAATCTTGAAACATGTTTGAAAGAGTAATCTACTGGTTTAAGAGAGACCTGAGAATCGATGACAACAGGGCTCTCTATGCCGTCTGTATGAAATTAAAAGAAAAAAATTTTTGTTTTCATTTTCATTCCTGAATTACTTAAAAAGTTCAGAAGTTATGATAATAGATTGGGATTTATCATTGACTGTGTGCATCTTGCAAATAAGAAAATTGAGGATGAGAAAATAATATGTTAATATGATAAAAAGGAGCAGATTTTGGAGAAAAAATTATCAATACTTTTTGAAACAGGAATTTGTGCAATTATCAGGTCTCGCAGCAAAAATATTCCTGTTGAACCACTGGTAAGTGCACTTTATGGAGGTGGAATAAAAGTTATCGAAGTTACATTCAATACTGCAGGTGCAGTAAGTTTAATCAGCGAAATAAAGAAGAAATTCGGAGAAAAAATTTTCACTGGAGCAGGTACAATACTTGATATTGAGTCAGTAAAGCAATCAATAGATGCTGGCGCACAATTCCTTGTGAGTCCGCACATTGATTTAAAACTCATTGAATACAGCAGAAAAAGAAATATTCCATTTATTCCAGGCGCTTTCAGTCCAACAGAAGTACTTCTTGCATGGCAGAATAATGTTGAACTTGTCAAACTATTTCCTGCAAATGTAGTTGGACCTTCCTATATCAAGGCATTAAAATCAGGTCCTTTTCCTCACATAGAGATCATGCCCACAGGTGGCATAAATTTAGAAAATGGACCTGATTTTATCAAGGCAGGTGCATCTGTACTTGGAATCGGAGGAGAACTGATAAATGATAAATTGATAGACGATGGCAAATGGGAAGTAATAAAAAATTTTGCTTCATCGTTTATTAAAATTATAAAACAGGCGCGAGGAAAAAATGGTTGATGTAATCACAATTGGTGAAACAATGATTAGATTGTGCACAAACAACTATCAAACACTTGAACAGGCACAATATCTAAACTTTTCCATAGGAGGTTCAGAGTCAAATGTTGCAATCTGCCTTTCAAGATTGGGTATGAAGGTAATGTGGATATCAAAACTTACGGATAATTCACTGGGAAGAAAAATTTTTCAGGAAATCCATAAGCATGGAGTTGATACATCAAATGTAATCTGGACAGAGGAGGGAAGGGTAGGGGTCTATTTTATTGAATATGCCGCTGCACCGAGACCGATAAAAGTAATTTATGATAGAAAAAACTCTGCAATGAGTACATTCAAACCCGAAGAAGTAAACTGGGAATGCTTCCAGAATACAAGATTAATTCACCTCACAGGAATAACAGGTTCTCTAAGCAAAAATTGCGAAGAACTTGTAAAAAGGGCTACCATTGAAGGAAAAAAGAGAAGAAAAATTGTTTCCTTTGATCTTAATTACAGGGCGAAATTATGGAATATTAAAAAGGCAAAAAAACATTTTGAAGATGTCTTACCATATGTTGACATATTAATTGCTACCCAAAAAGATATTGAGTTAGTTTTTGGTATAAAGGGCAAACCAGAAGACATGATGGAAAAACTCAGAGAAAAATTTAATACCAGGATTATTGTTCTAACTGCTGGTTCAGATGGTTCATTCGCCTTTGATGGAAAGATGTATTATGCAAAAGTTTATCCTGCCACAGAAATTGATCGAATCGGTGCTGGCGATGCTTTTACTGCTGGTTTTCTTTATGGTTATCTGACGAAAAATATTGAGTCAGGAATTTTATATGGAAATGCCATGGCAAGTTTAAAACATACGATTCCAGGGGATATAGCATATATCAATCCTCAGGACATGATTGAATTGATAAATAAACAGCAGGAAAGAATCCAAAGATAAAATCACAACTCAGGAGAATAACTGCATTGAAAAAAACAGGTATGGTTTTATTATTCATCCTTGGCTCATCATTACCCTGTTTTTCTTTTCCTCCTTTCAATCTATGGCAAATTGCCTGGTTCGGATTTGTCATAGTTTTGTTTCTTATTAACAAAGTAAATCCACTGAAAAGTTTTATCCAGGGGCTATTGGCTGGTTTTGTTTTTTATTCATTTCTATTAAACTGGATTTATTCTGTTGCTGGACCATTTTATTTGTTTGTTGCTCTGTATCTTGCAATATACTGGGCAGTTTTCTTTTCAATAATTTTTTCTCTTCCAGAGAAAAACAGGGTGATCATAGCAGGATGCCTCTGGTATTTCCTTGAAATCATCAATCAGCATCTTTTAACAGGTTTCCCGTGGATTTTTATCGGATTATCACAATGGTCAAACCCTGCAACTGCTCGAATTTCTTCAATTACTGGTTCAGCAGGGCTATCATCCATTATTATTGCGGTAAATTTTGCAGTATATGAGGCACTGAGATACAAAAAATTTTTATCTGTTTTTTTTACTGCTGTGATTTTGTTTTTCCTATCCTGGCTCTCTGTTATTTTGACTGCCTATCATTCACCTGATTTTAATTTCAAAACAATTGCTGCGGTTCAGGCAAACTGTGGATATTTCGGACAGAATCCTGAACAATCTTTTGAAAAATACAGTTTAATAACTGAAAAAATTCCATTAATGTGTGACCTTATTGTCTGGCCTGAAAGCAGTTATCCTGCAATTCTTGAAGAAAATAAAAAAGCAATGGAATATTTGATAAAAAAATCGTTTCATACTCCAGTACTTGTCGGTTCGATTAGCAAAGAAAATGGTAATATTTATAACAGTGCATATTTTTTCAATAATGGAAACTATTACAAATATGACAAAAGACATCTTGTGCCTTTTGGAGAATTTGTCCCTGGAAAGCGGTTCAAAATTGTGAGAGAAATTTATAAAAAATTTGCGGGTGGAATTCCTGAAATGAAAAAAGGGCAACACTATCAACTTTTTCAACTTGATTCAAGTAAATTTCTTGTTCTCATTTGTTATGAAAACATTTTCCCTGAAATGACAGTAACTTCTGAAAAAGAACCATTTGATTTTATTATTGTGATAACGAATGACTCGTGGTATGGAAATTCATTTGGTCCGTATCAACATTTTGCTCACAACATATTCAGGTCATTTGAAACAGGAACACCAGTTGTACAGGTCTCAACAACCGGAATTACCGGCTCTGTCTACCCAAACGGACAGGTAACAATGATGCAAAAAGGGAAAAAACATCTTTTTGTTGAAGGGACAATGCTTGTTGCAATTCCTGACTATGATAAAATGAAAACAATCTATGAAATGGCAGGAGAAACTTTTGTTGCAATGATTTTTCTGTTGTTAACAGGAGTTTATTTATGCAGGAATTAAAAAAAATTGAGCATTTATGTGGTTATCAGTTCAAAAATAAAAAACTTCTTGAAACAGCATTAACTCATTCTTCTTATGCATACCAGATGAACATTGAATCGTATGAACGACTTGAATTTTTAGGAGATGCTGTTATTAATTTTGCAGTTGCTGTAGAAATATTCAAAAAAAACCCTGATAAAGATGAACAGTATCTGACTAATCTGAAATCTGCTTATGTCAATAGAAATTTTTTGTATCGAGTAGGTGAAAATCTCGAGTTAAAGGATGCAGTAAGAAAGATTGGTTTCATAGAACCAAGATTGGACCAGGTGGTTGAAGCGCTGGTTGGTGCAATATATCTTGACGGGGGATTCAACAAAGCAAAAAGATTTATAAAAAGGTTCATATTGAGTGAACCTGTTTCTCCTCTTCTTGACTATAAGGGACTGGCAGAAACTACTGCACATGAAAAATTCGGCAAATCCGTAAAATATAAACTTGAAAAGGAATATGGACCTGCTCATAACAAGATGTTTTTGATATCCGCAAGAATACCAGGTAAAAATTTGATTGCAAGAGCAAAAGGTAAAACAAAAAAAGAAGCAGAAATAAAGGCAGCAAAAATATTACTTCAAGAAATGGAAAAGATTTAGTTTATACTAATTTGCCGTCAAAATTGTAGGAATACCGAATTGAGTTCGCCAGAGAGCAAGGCGGCAAGGAGAAGGCAACGAGACATACTGAAGTATGTTGAGGAAGCCGACGACGCAGCCAACGATGCTATATGGATGAAATCAATTCGGTATTATCACTTCTTTGCAATCTTATAAATGTAATATTGCTCAATAAGTCCTGCCAGATTCATGGTGACCCAGTAAAGAAGTAAACCTGATGAAAAATTATAAAACAGTATCAGCATCATTACAGGAAAAATGACATTCATAAATTTCTGTGATTGCTCAACAGCAGGGTTCATCCTCTGCTGAAAAAATGAAGTAATAAACATCAAGAAAGGAAGGATATTAATCGGAATATTTCCTATTGTGGCAACTGTATCAGGAAGAGACAGATCCTTTATCCACAACATAAAACCACTTCCCCTGAGGAAAATTGAGCTCCTTAAAGCAAGGAAGAAACCGACAAAAATTGGAATTTGAACCAGCATAGGCAGACACCCACTGAAAGGATTGATTTTGAATTCCTTGTAGAGGTTCATCATTTCTTTCTGCATCATCTGTGGATTGTCTTTGTATTTCTTTTGAATATCCTGAAGGTATGGCCTTAATTTCTGCATTTGTTTCATTGACCTTAAACTGCTCTTTGTCAATGGGAAAAATACAATTTTTATCAAAACTGTGAGAATAATAATGGAGAAACCCCAGTTTGGAATAAATTTGTGAATTTTGTTCAAAACAAGAAAAATTAATCTTCCCATTGAAGCAAAAAATCCTGTCCCGAACACTCTTGGATCCTTTATTTCATTCCTTGCAATGAAATAATCCGAAGGACCTATGTAAAGCAGAAAAGGATATTGTTTTATGCCACCTGCAGGAATTTCCGAAGAGGTAAGTTTAAATCCCCATGTTACTTTTGATGCAACATTTTCCACATAAAACTCCACTGGTTTATCAATTTTGAAATAATACATCTGATATCTCGTTCTTACAACACAAACATTTCCCGGAATTTTTTCCTTCGTCTGTCTTGCGACATTAAATTTGTATGGTTTACCTCCGTTCATTACCATAAATTCAATGGAAGCATCTTCAGGGTGTTTCCTGCTCAAATTAATAGAACCAAGATATATATTCAGTTCAGGAAAAATGATGCTTTTATTCTGGTTGTTTTGAATGACTATTGTAGAATTCATCGAATATTTTGATTGAAAGATTTCTATTTGTTTTTTAATCTTTAATTCATTCCTTTTTGATTCAAGAACAAGGATATTTCCTTTTGAATCAGGAGAAATATTGTAAATAAGTTGACCTGTTTCATTTTCAACACTATCAAGAAGTGTTACACCTTGCTGGAAGAAGAAAAAGTTTTTCTCATCAGGTCTTTTATACTGATTCAAAGAAAAGGAAACAATTTTTCCACCAAGCAAATCAAAAACACAATTGTACAAATCATTTTTCATTTCAACAAGGTTGTCAGAAATTTCAAATTCGCCGTGCCCAATTGGTTTTTCAACCACTGAAGTATCAATGGGTTTTTGAACTGGCTGTGCATTTTTTCTCTGCGGGCTCAAACTGAAAAGAATAATCACAAGTAACGCAAGAACAAATGCCAGCATAAATCTTGTTTCTTCTTTCATTTGTTTTTCCCCTCTGGTAACGGGTCATATCCCCCTGGATGGAAAGGATGACATTTTAAAATTCTTATGACAAAAAGCATCGTTGCTTTTACGACATTAAAACTTTGCAGGGCTTCAATATAGTAACTGGAACAACTCGGATAAAACCTGCAATGAGAACCAGTAACTGGTGAAATAAAATTTTGATAATATTTCACACATACAATCAAAATTTTGTTTAAGAGATTTGCCTTAAAAAATCGTTCCATTCTTTTTTGATTTCCTCTTTTTCTAAATCAGCACATTCACTTTTCACTTTTATTACAAAATCCCCGGTGGTAAAATTTTCTCTGATCAGTAATCTTAAAAACCTTTTTAATCGATTCCTTGAAACCGAATTGCCACATAACCTGTTCAACAGAAACCCAATTTTCAAATTTTCTGATTTCCCAATATACCAGATAAAATGAGATGTTTCAATTTTTTTACCTTTTCTTATAACATCAAGGACTTTTTTTCTCATACTGAAATTCTTTTTCTTCCTTTTCTCCTTCGTCTGGCAAGAACCTTTCTTCCTGAATGAGTACTCATTCTTTTTCTGAATCCATGAACCTTTTTTCTCTTTCGCTTATTCGGTCTGTACGTGATAGACATAGCACCCCCTGTGATTAAATGGTTTCAAATTCCCATTTTGAAATTTGTTCCATAAAATGATAATCGGTTAAATCGATTGTCAATGGAGTAATTGAAATAAATCCATCCCTGAGTGCCTTTGAATCTGACTCACCAACATCTGTCTCTTCCATAAATTCACCTGTCAACCAGTAATATGTTTTTTTCCTTGGATTAATTCTTTTTTCATACCTTTCCATATATCTTGCCTTACTCAAGGGAACAACCTTTACTCCACGAACTTCACCTGCAGGAACATTTACATTCAACACAGTATTTTCAGGAATTTTATTTTTCAGCACAAGTTTTGCGAGTTTCACTGCAAAATCAGAAGCATAAGAAAAATCAGGGTTTTCAAGAGCATCAAGAGAAATGGCAAATGCCGGTATACCAAGTATTGCTGCTTCTGTTGCTGCAGAAACAGTTCCAGAATATAAAACATCTATACCAAGGTTCGAACCAAGATTTATTCCTGAAATAACAAGGTCAGGCCTTTTTTTAAGCAATGCAGAAACACCAATCTTTATACAATCTGCCGGCATTCCATTGATGCTATAGCCCATCATTCCGCATGGTAAATGAACTGTATCAACCTTTAGCGGTACGCTCAAAGATATTGCATGTCCCACATTGCTCCTTTCTGCATCCGGCGCAACAACAGCGACATCAAAATCAGACATAAGTCGTTTACACAATGCATTAATACCCTCAGCAAATATTCCATCGTCATTTGACACAAGTATCAATTGTTTTTCCATTTTTCATTCATAAAATTATGGAGCAGACCGGAGTTGAACCGGCGGCCTCCAGAGTGCGATTCTGGCGCTCTCCCATCTGAGCTACTGCCCCTTAAAAAATATTTTACCATAAAACAATTGCGATTTAAATCGGATTGATGCTAAAATATTTCTACCAGCAGGGGAGACAATTGAAAAAAGTAATGCATTTTGGAGCAGGAAACATTGGAAGGGGCTTTTTCGGACAACTTTATTATGAATCAGGATATCACATTGTCTTTGTTGATGTAGTTGATGAAATTGTTAGAACAATAAACCAACAGAAGGGTTATCAGATCTGGATTGTCGGTAATGAAATTGAAAAGGTTCATATTGATAATATTTCGTGTATTTCGCTTTCCAATCACAAGGATGTTATAGAAGAAAGCAAGGAAATAAATCTATTCAGTATTTCGGTTGGAGTAAATAATGTGAAAAACCTTGTTCCTGTCATCGCAGAAATTATCAAAACAAAAGCAGTTTCAAAGAAAGATTCATTTATGAATATCATCATCGGTGAAAACATGAAAAATGCTTCAGAAATCCTGGGAAGGCAGTTGATACAGTTTTTTTCGCCTGAAGAAAGAGATTTTTTCGAAAAAAAAGTTGGACTTGTTGAAACAGTCCTTGGAAGAATGATACCAATTGTTTCAGAACAATTAAAAAAACAGCATTCATTGATTGTGCTTGTTGAACCATATAAAACTATGCCTGTGGCAAAAAGAATGTTTAAGGGAGAACTTCCTGATGTAAATGGTTTTCTTTTTGTTGATGATATTGAACCTTATGAGGCAATGAAACTATACATACACAATTTCACACATGCTGCCTTCGCATACGCAGGATATCAAAAAAATTATACGTTTATCTGGGAAGCAGTGGCTGATGAAAAAATAAAAAATACTGTTGAGAAAGCATATATTGAAGTCCAGCAGGCAATCTGTAAAAAATATAAAATGGGCATTGAACAACTTGATAATTACTACAATGACCTTCTTGAAAGATTCTCAAACAAAAAACTGGGAGACACAGTAGTCAGGGTGGGCAGGGAACCAATAAGGAAACTCGGGTTTGAAGATAGAATTATTGGAGCAGCCCGATTATGCCACGAAATGAACATTAAACCAGAATACATTTGTTTTTTCGCTGCCTGTTGCCTGCATTATAACCAGATACACGATGATGAAAGTCAGAAATTACAGAATCTCTTGAAAACATATGGCATTGATTATGTCATTGAAAATATTTGTGGTCTGCAAATGTCTCATGAAATTGCACAGTTAATCAAAAGCAATTATATCAATTTTTGGAAACTCCTAAAAAAAATGTTATAATAGGTAAAATTTTCGGCCAGGAGAACATATGGCAAAAGCCGCTATATTAAAAGATATTGAAAAACTTGAAATTGTTGAACGGGAAGTTCCAGAACCAGAAGAAAATGAGATTCTTATCAGAGTGAAAAGTTGTGCAATATGCGGAACAGACATCAAAGTATTCCATCACGGTCATAAGCATATCGTGTTTCCAAGGGTCACAGGACATGAAATCAGCGGGATTATTGAAAAAACAGGAAAAAATATTAAGGAATTTAAAGAAGGAGACAGAGTTACAGTAGCGCCAGCAATACCCTGTGGACAGTGTTATTATTGTCGAAGGGGCTGGCAATCAATGTGTGACAATTTAAAAGCGATTGGATATCACTTTGATGGTGGTTTTGCACAATACATGATAGTGCCAGAACTCGCTATTAGAAATGGCTGTGTTAATACAATTCCTGACAATGTTAATTTCGACCAGGCAGCACTTGCAGAACCCCTTGCCTGTGTTATCAATGGTCAGCAATTGAGCAGGGTTGAGATGGGGGATACTGTCTTAATTCTTGGAGCAGGACCTATTGGTTGTCTTCACGCAGAACTTGCAAAAAACACAGGGGCTACAAAGGTAATTCTTGTGGATGTTGTTCAACAACGGCTTGACATGGCAAAATTCACAGGGGCAATATTAGTAAATTCAAGGGAAACTGATATTAAAAAATTTGTCTCTGAAATCACTGAAGGAAGAATGGCGGATCGTGTTATTGTTGCTGTTGGTATACCCGAAGCACAGGAACAATCACTTGAATTGGTTGCCAAAAGAGGTTCAGTCAATTTCTTTGGGGGACTGCCAAAAGAGGCACCGTATGCCCGTCTAAATACAAACATTCTTCACTATGGAGAAAGTTTCGTAACAGGAACACATGGTTCTACTCCACTTCATAATAAAATGGCTCTTGAATTGATTGCGTCAGGTAGATTTCACATCAACAATTACATAAGTAAGAAAATTTCTCTTGAGCAACTTCCAGATGGATTGAAAGAGGCAGAGCAGAGAAAGGTGATAAAAATTATAGTAAATCCATAAAAGGGGAACAAATGTATACACCATCAAAACAGGAAGCAGCCAAAATTTTGCGACAGATGATGGAAATAAGACAGTTTGAAGATAAGATTATGGAACTTCTTGCAAAAAACATTGCAGAAGGTGGCTCACATCTTTATGCAGGTATGGAAGCAGTCGCAGTAGGAGTAATTTCAAGTTTAAATAGCGACGATTATATTACCAGTACTCACAGAGGACATGGTCATGCCATTGCAAAAGATGGAGACCTTAATGCACTGATGGCAGAAATACTGGGAAAGAAAACAGGTGTTTGCAAAGGCAAGGGTGGTTCTTTGCATCTTGCTGATTTGAATAAGGGAAATCTTGGGGCCAATGGTATTGTTGCAGGGGGACTTGGAATAGCAACAGGAGCCGCACTTGCATTGAAAATGCAAAAAAGTTCAAAAATTGTCGTTTGTTTTTTTGGTGATGGAGCACTCAACAATGGCATCACGCATGAGTGTATGAATATGGCTTCGCTGTGGAAATTACCTGTGCTATATCTTTGTGAAAACAATTTATATGCCATGAGTGTGTGTATAAATAGAGCATGCTCTGTAAAGGATTTCAGAAAACGAGCAGCAGCATATGACATGCCTGCAGACATAGTTGATGGAATGGATGTTCTTGCAGTAAAGGAAGCAGCAATCAAATGGATTAATTATGTTCGCAGTGGCAATGGTCCATGCCTGCTTGTCTGCAATACCTATCGCTATTATGGACACAGTAGAAGTGATCCAAGGGTTTATAGAACAAAAGAAGAAGAAAAATTTTACAAAGAGAGAGATCCCATACCAAATTTCGCAAAAATTTGCATACAAAATGGATGGCTTACAGAACAGGAAGTTAAAGATATTGAATCACAGGTTACAAAAGCCATAGAAGAAGCAACTGATTTTGCAATCAAAAGTCCTTTACCAGATCCTGAAGAACTTTATTCAGATTTATACGTTTGAAAAAGGAGCAACTGTGAGAGAAATAACTTATCGCCAGGCATTAAATGAAGCCCTTGATGAGGAAATGAGTCGTGATGAAAAAGTTTTTCTCATGGGCGAAGACATTGCCATTTATGGCGGTGCTTATGGAGTAACAGCAGGTTTGTTAAATAAGTATGGAGAAGAAAGAGTCAAAGATACGCCGATATCCGAAGCAGCAATTGTGGGAACAGGTCTTGGAGCAGCACTTCTTGGATTCAGACCTGTGGTTGAAATTATGTATATTGATTTTATAGGTCTGTGTATGGATCAGTTGAATAATCAGGTCGCCAAGATACGGTATATGTTCGGTGGAAAATGCAAGGTTCCTCTGACAATCAGAACAGAAGGTGGTGCAGGTAGAACACTTGGTGCCCATCATTCACAGAGTCTTGAAGCATGGTTAATGCACATACCAGGTATCAAGGTTGTAATGCCAGCAACACCTGCAGACGCAAAGGGACTTTTAAAAACTTCAATCCGTGAAGACAATCCGATTGTTTTTATCGAGCACAAAATGCTCTATAACACAAAAGGACCAGTACCTGATGGAGAATATCTAACACCGATTGGCGTTGCTGATATAAAAAAGGAAGGAAGGGATGTTACAATTCTCACATATTCAAGGATGCTGCTATTTTCACTTCAGGCAGCAGAAATTCTTGAGAAAGAGGGAATAAGCGTCGAGGTTGTGGATCTAAGAACATTACTGCCCCTTGATAAACAGACAATTAAAAAATCAGTTATGAAAACCAACAGGGTTGTAATTGTTGAAGAAGATACAAAAACAGCAGGTGCTGGTGCTGAAATAGGAATGACAGTCGTTGAAGAGTGTTTTGATTACCTTGATGCTCCGATAAAAAGGGTTGCAGGCGCAGATGTTCCAATGCCAAAGGCACCAAACCTTGAAAAACTTGCAATTCCTTCTGTTGAAAGTATTATTGAGGGAGTGAAGGAGGTATTGAAATGATAAAGGAAATCATTATGCCGAAACTTGGCGAAACAATGGAAGAAGGATATATAAATAAATGGCTGAAAAAAGAGGGAGATAGGGTAAAAAAAGGCGAAGTTCTTCTTGAAGTAATGAGTGATAAAACAAATTTTGAAGTTGAATCACCGTATGATGGTTATCTGAGAAAAATTCTTATCCAGCCATCAGAACAACCTGTTCCAGTAACAACTGTAATCGGTTATATTTCTGACAGCATGGATGAAGAAATTCCTTCAACTGCCTCAGTTCAGGTTAGAACTGAACAAAAAGAAGAAACAAAATCCATTGCTACAGAAAAACAGGAAATCCAGAATATATCTGAAGAAAAAAGAATAAAAGCAAGCCCTGCTGCAAGAAGGATTGCAGGTGAACTTGGAATAGATTTAGAAAAGGTGAAAGGAACAGGAGAAGGTGGAAGAATAGAAAAAAAGGATGTTGAAGCATATGCTGAAATGCTGGAAAAAACACCTGAATCAGCAGGCGAAAAAATTGAACAGTTGTCCCCTGTTAGAAAAATCATTGCAGAAAAACTTTTGTGGAGTAAACAGAATATTCCCCACTACTATCTTTCAACAAAAATCATTGCAAATGGGCTTGAAAATCTTAAAATCATTGCCCAGCAACAGGGAAAAAATTATACATACACTGATTTTCTCATCTTTTTTGTTGCAAAAATTCTTACTGAATTTCCGCTTCTGAATTCCTCATTTGAAAATGGTAAAATTCATCATTACGACTCAGTAGACATAGGACTGGCAGTAAACACAGAAAATGGTCTCATTGTACCTGTGCTACGAAATCTCAGAAATAAAAACATTGATGATATATCAAAATTGCGACAGCAACTTGTAGAAAAAGCAAGAAACAATCAGTTAAAAAAGGAAGATGTTGAAAACTGTAGATTTGCAATAACAAATCTTGGTATGTTTGGAGTCATTCAGTTTCAGGCGATCATCAGTCCTCCAGGAACTGCAATTATGGCGGTTGGCTCCATTGAAAAAGAGCCTGTTGTCATTGGAGACAATATTGTGATTGGAAAAACAATGTGGATTTCTCTGTCACTTGACCATAGAATTATCGATGGTGCCTATGGTGGTGCCTTTTTACAAAAATTAAAGATTGTACTTGAAAATCCAGGAATACTAAATTTATGATATCAAGAATCAAAGAAGATATTCAAACTGTTTTCAAAAAGGACCCTGCTGCAAGAAACACACTGGAGGTGTTGCTGTGTTATCCTGGACTTCATGCAATCTGGATGCACCGTATCGCACATTTTTTCTGGAATCACGGGGCAAAAACATTTGCACGTTTTATCTCTCATATTGCAAGATTTCTTACAGGAATTGAAATTCATCCTGGGGCAAAAATTGGAAGAAGATTTTTTATTGACCATGGAATGGGGGTTGTCATAGGCGAAACTTCAGAAATTGGAAATGATGTGTTATTATATCAGGGGGTTGTTCTTGGAGGAACTTCAATTGAAAAAAAGAAACGACACCCCACAATCAGGGACAATGTTGTTATAGGAGCAGGAGCAATAGTGCTTGGAGCAATTGAAATTGGAGAAAATTCTAAAATAGGTGCTGGATCCGTTGTGATAAAAGATGTTCCACCAAATTCCACTGTTGTTGGAGTACCAGGCAGGATTGCTGGAGTACATCCTGCGAAAAAGGTTGACCTTGACCATGGACAAATCCCTGACCCGCTGGCAAAAGCCCTTGCCATTATTATTGAGGAGCAGGAAAAACTTGCAGAGAGAATATCAATGTTAGAAAAAACAGAAGGTCTAAAATTAAAAATTGATACGTATTTTGAAGAAAAGAAAAAGGAAATAGAAAAAATGTTTGAACCTCTTGAAAAGGAGGAGAAATGAAATTTATTCTTGCAATTACACTATTTTCATTACTGTGTACAGGAATTGCAAAATCAGAATACATTGTTCAGCGTCACATAGTAAAAAAAGGTGAAACACTGTCATCACTTGCAGAAAAATATAATACAACAGTTGAACAGCTGAAAAAATGGAACAATATCAGTAAAAATACAATACAACCCGGTCAGAGTTTGATAGTGAACAAATCCGAGGCAAAGAGTAAGAAGGATGAAGCACCAACTACCTATATCGTAAAAAAAGGTGACACCCTTTCATCAATAAGCAAAAACACTGGAGTTCCTGTTGAAAAAATAAAACAATATAACAATATTGAATCAAGTAATATCAATGTCGGACAGAAACTTGTTCTAAAAAAACAGGATCAACAGTCAGCAAAAGCAAAATCAACTGAAACCATCTACAAGAATCAAAAAATATCTGAGACATACATTGTTAAAAAGGGTGATACCCTTTCCTCAATAAGCAAAAAAACAGGTGTACCTGTGGATGAAATAAAAAAATTGAATAACCTCAAAAATTCAAAAATTTCAACAGGGCAGGAACTTGTCTTAAAATCAAAAGTTGACTCAATAGATACTGATACCCATCAGGTGATTGCAATAACAGATGATGAGAAGGTTGAGGGATCATTTAATGACAGTATCCCTGCCAGTGAAACAGGTGCGAGAAAAATTTACATTAATAAGTATCATACTGTAAAAAAAGGTGAATCACTCAGTAAAGTTGCAAAAAAATACCATACGACTGTCGCCAGTATAAGAAAACTTAATAATCTGAAATCAAATACAATTCAACCAGGAAGAACCATTATTGTTGCCAGAATAGTAACAGAAATACCAGAACCTGTGATAAATCCCAAACCAATCATTGATACTTCCAGGAAAATTTATTACAATGTGAAACTTGGTGATACCCTTGAATCAATTGCAGCAAAATTCGGTATCAGTGTTTCTGCATTAAAAGAATCAAACCTTCTTTTTGATGGAAAAATAAAGATTGGGCAAACGCTTGTAATACCACATGTAGCAAATTCCAATGAATCGACAGGCATTGAAACATCTCTGTCAGAACAGAATCAGAACGATAATTCAAAATTGCTTGCTTCAAAAATTATAGAATGTGCTTTGAATTTCATAAACACACCATATAGATATGGAGGGCTTTCAGAAAAAGGCATTGATTGTTCAGGACTGGCAAAAAAATCATATGAAGCGGCAGGTCTTTCTCTTCCAAGGACTTCAAGAGAACAGGCAAAAAAAGGAGAAATTGTTCCTTTAAGTGCAATGAAGCCAGGTGATCTAATTTTCTTTGGAAACAAAGGAAGAATCAATCATGTTGGAATTTACATTGGGGATAATAAATTTATCCATGCAAGTAGAAGCACAGGAAAAGTGGTAATTGCAAATCTTGATGACGAGTATTATCAAAAACACCTTATTTGTATTAGAACATTAGTAAATGACCAGGAAGGTTATTTAATTGAAGAGGAGACAAACTAATGTTTTCAAACAAACAGGGCTGCAGGTGGGCATGTTATGAGTGGAAACTTGGAAGAATTCTTTATATGGAAAACGAGATTTTGCGCATTTGCATTCTTGTTGATAAGGGAACGGATATTGTTGAATTTCTTTACAAACCCCTTGATGTTGACTTCATGTGGAGAAGTCCATTTCCTTTATACAGGCAGGGATTCCCAGAAACAATACATGGAAAGTTAGGAAAATTCATTGACTACTATCCTGGTGGCTGGCAGGAATGTTTTCCGAACGCAGGAAGACCATGCGAATATAAAGGGGCTGACATCGGATTACATGGTGAGGTTGCAACATTACCATGGGAATTTGAAATTCTCACATCAAATTCAAAACAATTAAGAATCAAATTCTGGGTAAGAACATTAAGAACACCATTTTACCTTGAAAAAATTTTGTCTCTTCAGTCAGGTTCACCAACCCTTGAAATTCAGGAAAGGGTCGTGAATGAAGCAGGCGAGAACATGGATTTTTTGTGGGGTCATCATCCTGCCTTTGGAGAACCATTTATCAATGGCAATTGTAAAATCAACATCAAAGGAGCAAAGGTTGAAGTACTTCCAGGTGATGGAGTTTCTCTTACAAACCTTAAACAGGGAATCGGTTCATGGCCAATGGTTGAAGGAATTGATGGGAAACCAGTCGATTTAAGTATTGTACCGAAACCACAGGACAGGGTTTCTGATGTGATATTCTTATCTGACCTTTTAGAAGGGAAGTATGAAATTATTAATCCAGAGATTTCCCTTGGTTTCAGATTTGAATTTCCTGAGGAGATTTTTAAATACATATGGTACTGGAGGGTCGCACGCGGAAGTTTTGGATATCCATGGTATGGTCGCACATATAATATTGCTCTGGAACCATTTTCAGGAAAAGCCATACTTTCTGAAGCAGTAAAAAATGGTTATCAATTAACCCTTGATGCTGGAAAGGAAATTGAAGTAAAACTTGCAGTAACCGCCTTCCGAATTTGATATGGATGAATTTCAAACAATTATCGGCCTTGAGGTACATGTGGAACTGTTTACGGATTCTAAAATGTTCTGTTCCTGTTCGACGAAATTTGGTCAACAACCCAATACACAGGTCTGTCCTGTTTGCCTTGGATTACCAGGTGCTCTTCCTGTTGTAAATGAAAAAGCCATAGAACTATGTATTAAAACTGGTATTGCGACAAACTGCAAAATAAACCATGAATTTGTATTTGTGAGAAAGTCGTATTTTTATCCTGATTTACCAAAAAATTTTCAAATATCGCAGTATAAGGATCCTGTGGCAGTATCCGGGTATATTGTGGTAAAAGGTAACAAAATAGGTATCACAAGGATTCATCTTGAAGAAGATACAGGAAAACTTATACATGATGAAAGGGCAGGAAACTGGTCGTACATTGATTTCAACAGGTCAGGAATACCCCTGATGGAAATCGTCACACAGCCAGAAATTTCAAGTCCTGATCAGGCAGTAGATTTCCTTATGGAACTCAAAAGAATTATTTCCTATATTGGTGTCAGCGATTGCATTATGGAAGAGGGTTCTTTAAGATGTGATGCAAATATTTCAGTCAAAAGAAAAGCAGATTCAAAACTCGGGGTGAAGGTTGAAGTGAAAAATTTAAATTCATTCAGGTCTGTCAAACGTGCTCTTGCTTATGAACAACAGAGAATGACTGATTTATTAAAAAGCGGTCAACCGATTATCCAGGAAACAAGATTATGGAATGAGTCGCTTCAGATTACTGAAGGAATGAGAACAAAAGAAGAAGCCCATGATTACAGATATTTCCCTGAACCTGATATTCTTCCTTTCAAAATTGATCCTGAGATTATTAAAAAAGTCAGCGAAGAAATCGGCGAATTACCAGTTGTCAGAGAGCAAAGATTTATTCAGCAATATCAGTTAACTGAATATGATGCATCACTGCTCACTTCCGAAAAATCCATTGCAGATTATTTTGAAAATGTGCTGGTTTATTACAATAAACCAAAACAGGTATCAAACTGGATTCAAACAGAATTGCTTGCATTGTTAAAAGAAAATCATTGCACAGCAACAAATTGCAATCTCTCCCCAAACTTTCTCGCAAAGATTGTCAAAATGGTTGACCAGGGTATAATAAGTAATACGGTTGGTAAAGAACTCTTAAAAGAAAGTTTCTTGACAGGAATTGATCCTGAGAATGCTGTAAAAGAAAGAAATCTTGTTCAAATTAGTGGTGCAGAAGAACTTGAAGAAATTGTTGAGCAGACGATAAAAGAAAATCAGCCGGCAGTCAATGATTATCAATCAGGTAAATCTCAGGCACTGGGTTTTCTGATTGGACAGATTATGAGAAAAACAAAAAACAAGGCAAATCCGCAGATTGTAAGAGAAATTTTACAAAAAAAATTGTCTGAGGGAGGCAAAGAATGAAGAAAAAAATTTTAATCTGGACTATTGGCTTTTTCCTGTTAAGTTTCATGCTTGGATTCAACCTTGAGGTTTCACAGGCAAGAAAAAGTGAGGAGGAATTATACAGGGAACTTGAAAAATTTGTAAATGTTGTAAACATCGTCAAAAAGGAATATGTGACAACAGTTGATGACAAAAAACTCATCTATGGTGCCCTGAAAGGAATGTTATCCTCTCTTGATCCATACAGTGCCTTTCTTGAACCAGAGGCATCAAAAGAATTACAGGCAGAGACGTCAGGAGAATTTGAGGGTGTCGGAATGGAAATTACATTAAAAGATGGAATCATTACTGTTGTAAGTCCGATTCAGGATACACCTGCCTGGAATGCTGGAATTAAGCCAGGAGATAAGATTATTGAAATAGATGGTCAATCAACAAAAGGTATGAATACCTGGGAGGCAGCCCAGAAATTGAGAGGGAAAAAAGGAACTTCAGTCACAATCAGTATTCTGCGTGAACATGCAACAAAGATTATGAAAATAACCCTTGTCAGGGATGTCATTAAGGTTAAGTCAGTAAAAAGCGCCATACTACCAGATAACATTGGATATGTCAGAATTACCAATTTTCAGGAAAGAACTGCCAGTGACCTTGAAGCAGTCCTGAAGGAGTTCAATAACCAGGGAATAAATGCATTAATTCTTGATTTGAGAAACAATCCAGGCGGACTGTTGAGCTCAGCAATAGAAGTAAGCGAACTGTTCTTGAAGGAGAAAAAAACCATTGTGTCAATACAGGGAAGGCGACCCGAAGATAAAAGAGTTTACTATTCTCAAAGGACTCCTGTATGGGATAAACCAGTTGTACTGCTTATTAACGGTGGAAGTGCCAGTGCATCAGAAATTGTCACAGGCGCACTGAAAGACCAGCTGGAGTCATGTAAGACAGTCGGAACTAAAAGCTTTGGAAAAGGTTCTGTGCAGAATTTAATAAAACTTGACGAAGATGGCACTTCAATAAAATTGACCATCGCATATTATTATACTCCTTCTGGAACAAAAATTGATGGGAAAGGAATAGAGCCCGATGTAAAAGTGGAAGTTGGAGAAACAACAGAAGAACTGGAATTTGGGAAACCAGAAAAAGACCCTCAATTAAGAAAGGCAATAGAGGAAGTATCAAAAATACTTGTGGCACATAAATGAAGAAAAATTCTCATCGTGGAAATACAGGGATTCTGGTACTCTTTCTTGTTTTTGCGGTACTATTGACTTCTCTTTTTATTCTTGAAGAATGGAAGAAAAAAGGGAAACCATTAAAGTTGCCTGAATTGCCTGCACCTGAACAACCTGTTAAGATCAAAGAAAAATTACAAGAAAAATTTAAAGGTGCAGGGCGGATCGCACTTATCATCGATGACGTTGGATGGAATCCTGATATTGTCGGACAGGTTAAAAGAATTCAAACCCCAATGACACTTGCGATTCTCCCTGATAGCCCATTCGGATTAAAAATTGCAAAGGAACTATCAAAAAAACAGGGAATTGACCTTATTCTTCATATACCTCTTGAACCTGAATGCACTAACACCAATACGAAATTACTTCAGGGATGTTTAACAACCCGAATGGACAATGAGGAACTAAAATTGAAAATTGACAATTACATTGATAGGTTTTCTCCCTACATTGTTGGTGTCAATCATCATATGGGTTCTAAATTCACGACAAATGAAGAAAAAATGGAGGTTCTTCTTAAAGAAATTAAGGAAAAAAATCTTGTATACATTGATAGTTTAACATCAACAAGATCTGTTGGCTATACAATGGCAGAAAAAATGGGAATAAAAACAGCCCGAAGGGATGTCTTTATTGATAACTCTTCTGATTATGAACAAATATGTAAAACGCTTGATGAGGTAGCAAATATCGCAAGGGAAAAAGGAACAGTTATTGCAATCGGACATGCAAGAACAAATACAATAAAAGCACTCGAAGAAAAAATTCCCAAACTCAAGGAGCAAGGATATCAATTTGTTCCCATCTCAAAAGTCGTTAGATAATATGGTCATCCTTGGCATTGAAACATCCTGCGATGAAACATCCGTCGGCATTCTAAAAAATTCTCAACTTGTTGCAAATTTAATAGCAAGTCAGGAGAATTTGCATTCCCATTTTGGAGGTATTGTACCAGAAATTGCCAGTCGAGCGCATCTTGAAAAAATTGCCATCCTTTTTAATTGTGCCTTAAAAAAAGCTGGAATTAGTTCAGAAGAAATTGATGCAATAGGAGTAACAAATGAACCAGGATTAAAGGGAAGCCTGATGATAGGTGTTTCATTTGCTACAGGGCTTGCCTATGCATTGAAAAAACCTGTTTATCATGTAAATCATCTCCACGCTCATCTGGCAGCATGTTATCTAAATCAAAACATTTCATTTCCTGCTCTTGGACTTATCATTTCAGGTGGACATACAAATTTATACCTTTTACGGAACCATACCAATTTTCATCTTATTGGAAAAACAAGAGATGATGCATGCGGTGAGGTCTTTGATAAGGTTGGAAGAATGTTAAATCTCCAATTTCCTGGAGGAATGCATGTTGAAAAACTTGCTCAAAAAGGAGATGAAAAAAAATTAAAGTTTCCAGTCGCATACATAAAGAATTCTCTTGATTTCAGTTTCAGTGGAATTAAAACAGCTGTTTATTACTACATTCTAAAAAACGGGATAAAAAATGCTGCTGACATTGCCGCTTCTTTTCAAAAGGCGATTACTGATTCAATAATAATGAAAATCAATGATGCAATTAATATGTTTGAAGTAAAAAATTTTCTTTTCGGTGGGGGCGTCATAAGAAACGAATATTTGAGAAAAAAAATCACAGAGCACTTATCAAAAAAAGGCGTCAGACCGGTTATATGCCCACCTGATTTATGTACGGACAATGGAGGAAAAGTTGCCATACTTACTTCATATATAATTTCTGCCGGAAAAAAACCGTCTCCTTATAAAATCCTTGTATATCCAACAAAATAGTATCACAATTTTAAAAATGATTTCCTGCCAGTTTTTCTTTTCACCAAAACAATATCCTATAAAAGCATACAGGAGGAAAACAGCGGAACTGATAAATGTTATAAAAATTGCCAGGATAGAATAGAGTGCACCAGCGATTAATTTTAGAATTAATTTTCCACTTTTTCGGTTTCAGCAGTTGTTCCACTGCCAATATAAAGCTTTTTTGCAACGAGATGTTCTGAATACGTTGTTGAAAAATAATGAGTGCCATCTCCTTTTGAAACAAAAAACAGATATTTTGTCTTTGCAGGGTTTATCGCTGCCTCAAGTGATTTCCTGCCTGGATTGCATATCGCACCTGGTGGAACACCTCTGTGCTTATATGTATTATAAGGTGACTTTGTTCTCAAATCATTTGAATCAAGATTTTTTTTATTTCCAATCACATATTTTATCGTTGAACAACTCTGAAGTGGCATATGACGTTTTAAGCGATTGTAAAAGATTCCAGCAATAATCGGTCTTTCAGAATCAACTTCTGCCTCTTTTTCAACAATAGATGCAATAATCACAATTTTTTTTAGTTCATCCCGTGTTAATTTTGATGGCTCTGGATGAATTTCATTGATTACCTGCCAGAATCTATCGATCATCATTTTCGCGATTGCCTCTTTTGAAACACCATATGGAACCTGATAGGTATCAGGGAATAAATATCCTTCAAGTCCTTCTTTCTTTGCAAATTCATCAAACTCCGCCGATGAACAAATATTTTCGTTTTCAAGAATTTTACCTATTTCATGGCAGGTAATACCCTCTGGAAATGTTAATTTTAAATACGCAATTTCTCCTTTTAATATTTTCTCAATCACATCATAAATGTATTGCCTTCCACTGAATTCATAAATACCTGCCTTGATTTTTTTATCGCTATGATTTTTTGTCAACACCCTTAGAAACAATCTTGTATTTTTTATAACACCTTTTTCCTTGAGTAAAAAAGCAACATCCTTTGCATTCACATTTTTAGGTATTTCAACAAATGTTCCTGGTGGAAGAAAATCTCCGTATAAACTTGCATGAAATTTTCCAGCCAGAATAGCAATAGTAATTCCACCAATTACAGTAAACCCAATAACAAATACTCTCATTTTCATTTTTTTTCTCTCAGCAATACCCGTCGTAGTAAATCAATTCCGGCAAGAGCAGCCCTTGTTTTTATCGTTGATCTTGTACCCGAGAAATAAAATTTTTTTGTCTGAACATTTTTATTTGTCAGAGCAACAGCCATCCATACGAGTCCCACGGGTTTTTCAATTGTTCCACCGGATGGACCTGCGATACCGGTAATTGCAAGTGAAACATCTGCCTTTCCATATTTTCTGGCTCCCTTTGCCATTGCTATCGCTGTTTGCTCACTTACAGCGCCATATTTTCTCAGGATTGTTTTTGGTACTTTCAACAATTTCTTTTTTAACTTATTTGAATAAGTAACAATAGAACCATTAAAACATGAAGAAATCCCTGGAATTTCTGTCATCAAATGTCCTGCAAGACCACCTGTACACGATTCAGCAAAACAACAAACAAGTTTTCTTTTATTCAACAATAATGCAAGTGCCTGTGGAATTGTCATTCCATCTGTTCCAAGAAATGAGTCCTGAAAAATATTCCTTAATTCATTTTCAACTTCTTCAAAAAGGTTTTTTTTGTCAACAGGAAGTTTCAACCACAGTTCTATCAAATACGGTAATGCAAGAATTGTCCATACTCCACCTGTAAATTCAATATCTTTTCTCAATTTCTCTGTTTTCTCTTCAACGATGGATTCAGGTTCTCCAGCAATTCCAAATCCTTTTCGTACAAAAACATTTTGTATTTCACTGCCTCTTTGTCGGATCAACTCAGGAATAACACATTTCCGCATCATATTTTCAAATTCAACAGGTGGACCAGGTAAAAGAAATACAGGTTTTCCCATGTACTCAAAAAACATTCCTGGAGCAGTTCCGATTTCATTTGGAAACATTACTGCGCCCTCTATTACCATTGCCTGCCTTTTATTCTTTTCAGGAATACTGTCAATTTTCCTCGCTTTAAACCTTTCCTGAATCTGATTCCATGCCTGCTGTGAAAATATAAGATTTTTATTCAACATTTTTGCCATTGATTCTCTGGTAATATCATCAAATGTTGGACCAAGTCCACCAGAGATAATTACGGCATCGCC
Source organism: Candidatus Omnitrophota bacterium (assembly GCA_023818965.1). Taxonomy (GTDB): domain Bacteria; phylum Ratteibacteria; class UBA8468; order B48-G9; family DTJG01; genus DTJG01. The sequence goes on from JAMWCD010000005.1 coordinate 273,870, forward strand.
AGTGTTAATACAAAAAATAACAGAATCAATAATTTTTCCCATATCATCAGGAACAATAACATTGCAGTTTAACTCAAATCCATTTTCTTCAAGAATTTTGTTTGCAATGTGAATATTGGTATTAACAACATAAAAAAACAGTTCACTGCCGACACAAACAAGATTCACTCGTTGTATATTTTTCATTTTTTCCATTCTTTCACCGGTGGTGTAATGTTTAAAGGGATATTTTTTCTACAATTGAGCCGTCAAGAAGATTCCGAAGTTCGACAGATCTATCATCAATCACACCCATGCCAGGAAAATTCTTGGGGAGAGCACAACTACCAGGATTCAAAAATATAACACCGTCAATTTTTTCAAGACGTGCCATATGCGTATGACCAGAAACAACAATATTGATCTTCCATTGCTTTGACAATTTCAAAAGATCTTCATTGCTGTATCTGTGACCATGAGTAACAAAAATTTTGATTCCATTATATACGACAAAAGCAAACGGATCACATAAAGGAAAATTACTGACCAACTGGTCAACATCAGAATCACAATTACCTTTTGCACATATCAGCGGAATATTCAATGAATTAAATTGTAATGAAAGAGAACCAGGAGCATGTCCCGACGGTAATGGATTTCTCGGTCCAAAGTAATAAACATCACCTGCGTGAATAATACAATTGACATCAGATTGAATATATTTTTTTACCATTTCCAATGCTGAAACAGAACCATGTGTATCACTGATTACAATTATCTTCATTGTTCCACCTTTTTAAGAACATTCTTTTTCGGGATAACATCAATATCAAATTCATTTGTAATTTCGTATTTATCATCCTTTTTCAGAGATATTTTAACCTTTTTTCTCCCTGTTTCATTGAACTTCGTTGTGAGTATATAGTTTTCTCCTGTCCATGCAATTTTGAATTCCGATGTCCCTTCAACACTCAATTTTGGTTGAAGATCTGGAATCACATTTCCGTATCTATCTGTGACAATAAATTTAATATCAATGTCCTGGTTTTCTATCACCACTGGTGTAAAATCCAGCAAATTCAGTTTCGCAGGATAGGATGGCACAACAGAAAATGTGTTTGACTTTCCAGTCCTTCCTGCACCATCATTAACAACAATGAAAGTTTCACTGACTGCCTTTTCAAATTTAATGGTCTCCATCCATATTCCTGAAGACATATCCTGATTAACATATGAGACAATACAACCATCCTGACTGAAAACAAAACCTTTTGCTCTGTTTCCGTATTTATCAACTGCTTTTACTGTCAATGAAACCGGGCTTCCTGCTTCTACAGGTGATTTAATGGGACTTATTTCATATCTATCAATTGTCCCTGGTTCTACTCTTAAAGAGCAACTTTCTTTTACTGGAGTATTCGGTATCAAAAAACTAACACTGTTTTCTCCTGATTTATGGAAGACAACACCAACATTAATTTCACCACTGGCATCAGAAAAAACTTCAGAAGGATATTCTGCCTCCTTACCTGTTGCTACAAGAAGTTTTATTCCTTCTTTCGCACATTTATTCCCGAAAGCATCTTTAATAATAACCTTAAAATTTGCAGGTATTCCAGCGTATGCAATCACAGGAGGGATAATCTCTATTGATGCAGGCTGGCCTGATTCAACAATAAATTCTGATGAATTTTTCCATGTTCCATTTTGACCGGCAACGATTAAAATATTGTCAGGACGAACTTTTTTAAATTGAATCATGACATTTGCTACACCTTTTTGAAGTGAAATTTCCGATGGTTCAACACTCTGTGTCAAATCCATTAGTTTCAATTTTTCATCGGTTTCAAAAAGGTTTCCTTCTGTATCAACTGCCCTGACTGTAATTGCGACAGGTTTTCCTGCCTGAATTTTAGGTGGAAGATTAATGACTTGATAAGTACCAAAACTTGCCTGTGATTTTTTTTCAGTTATTTCTTCCTGTTTACTTTCAACAGTTCGCTCTTCCTTTTTTTCAGGTACTGAAGTCGCAACAAGAGCAGGTCTCTGAAAAGATGGAAACTTTATATCTCTTCCTATGGCTACGTGTCCATCAGCATAAAGAACTCCATATCCACCAGTATGAGGTGTTGGTAATTCAGGATAAAGGGAAGTTATTTCTGTCATCAACCAGGTACTGGCTGAATCAGGTGATTGTCTTCTTGCTGCCTCGTTCCAGAGGTAATTTGTACCATATCGGTTAAAATCTGAAGAAATGGCAGGGCAGAAAAATAATGGTCCTGTTGCTCCGTATTTTTTCAATATATTATGGATGCCGTTTGGGTCTCCAGCATCTTTCGGGAAAAACACTGCAACAGGCAAAGCATCATGGTCTGCTTCAAACATCGCTATTGCCTGGCCTATCTGTTTCAAATTATTAAGGCATACTGAATCTTTACCTTTTTTTACCAGTTGATATCCGCCTATAGAAAGCGTAGAAACAATGGCAGCAACAGCAGTAATTTCTATCAGGGTAAAACCTCTTGTCCTCATACTTATAGTATATAAAAATAGCGTTTTTTAGTCAATAAAACTCGCTTTTGTGATATAATTAACAAAAAAAAGGGATAAAAATGAACAGTCATGATAGTAATAACAATGATGCTATTAAGCAAAAACTGAACTCATTTGAATTTAAGAAAAATTTTGTTGAAACAGTTCAAAGACATAGAAAAATTCAGAATGCAAAAAAGGGATGCCTGATATACACATTTCTTCCTGAAGAAAATGAAATTCTGCAATCTGTAAGCATACCACCACTTGAAGAGATTGATTTTGAAAAAAATCCGCTTCTGCTACCAAAACTCCTGTGCGATAGAGATGAAAAATTATATCATTTCCGCTCTGATTATCCTGATGATTCAATACCAGTATCACCACTGAGATATGGTTCAGGAATATTTGCAGGAATGATTCTGGGTTCTTTAAGGTTTGGAGCAAATACTTCATGGATTGAACCGGTAGGAAAAAGTATCGATGAAACAATAAATTTTCCTTGGAAAAAAAATAATCATATTATTGATATTGCCTTGCAGGGCATGGAATATTCAACAAAAAGAATGAAAAACAAATCCTATGTGTATCTATCAGGTTATCATTCACCACTTGAACTTGCCTTCATACTAAGGGGTTCAGATTTTTTTATGGATATCTATTTACATCCTGAAAAAGTCCATCAATTAATTCGCCGGTGTGATGAGGCATTAAAATGGGTCTACGAATTGATAGAATTGAATGTCAAAAAGGAAAATTATGGCGAGATTGCTGGTTATCTGTGGATGGAAAAAGGACTTTCATTTCTCAGCGAGGATGCAGCAGGACTTATGTCACCGGCTCATTACCAAAAATTCGGTGTTCCTTATACAAATGGGGTCTTTAAAAGACATGGTGGTGGATTCCTTCATGTCCATACGCAGGCATACCATCAAATGAAAAACATTTCAAATATTGAACATCTCACGATGTACAACTGGAGACCTGACCCGAACACACCTGAAGCAATTGATATTATTGATAAATTGTTTTACGGTGCAACAAAAAAAATTGTGATGATTGTCGCAAGCCCGGAAAAAATTGTAGAAAAAATCAATATTCTTTCTCAGGGAAGATTTTTCATACTCTGCGAGTGCCAGGACAGAAAACAACAGGAGTTCATTGTCAATTTGATAAAGGAAAAAGCCCCTATTGGGTAATTTTTAAACCCTGTTTTTCTTCAGCAACATGTTTATTATTGAGTATGCAACCCGGGTCCGGAGCCATAAAACTTCCAAAGTAAGCATATGCACGTGCAACACATCCACCGCAAACTGAAAAGTATTTTCCTTTGCATCCGCAAATTTCAGGATGTTTTCTCCTATCCCTTATTGTATTAAGAACTTCAGAATACTCCCAGACATCAAGAAGATTTTGTTTACTTATTTTTCCGTCAATCTTCACATTACCAATCACAACATCAGGCATAAACACACATGGAGTAATACTACCATCGGGCTGAATTGCAAGATATGCTCTTCCAGCACCACAACCACCTATTAATTCAACAATATTTCCAAGTTTGTCTGCGTTTCCAGAAGAAAAATGACCAATAACAGTTTGATTTCCACAACCACTTTCAATCATTTCCTTACAATACCTTCCAAACTGCGGGGCAGTGCTTAAAAGAGAACTTCTCCCCTTTGCAAGGTCTTCGTAAAATAGTTGAAACAATTTTTCCCTCTCTTCACATGAAAGATCATTTTCAAAGGCAGCTCGACCGCAGGGCACGTAGTTATAAAGCACGACCTTCCTGATTCCAAGTTCATCCCTTAATCTTATCATCTCTGGAATTTCATCCTTATTCTCACGAGCAACAGTAAATGATATACATACCTTATCTGCCTCACCAACCCTGATTAAATTTTTAATCCCGTTCAATGTCCTTTCAAAGCAACCAGCAACACCGCGAAACCTATCATGAACCTCTGAAGTGGCACCATCCAAACTAACTCCATAGTAGGCAAAACCAATTTCTTTTAACTTTTCAGCAACACGTTCATTTATCAATGTTCCATTGGTATTAATTGACATATAAAGACCAGATGATTTCCCAATGTTAGCAAGTTCCCAGAAATCAGGATCCATTAATGGCTCTCCACCAGCAAAAGCAAATGTAGGAATATTGGTTTTGCAGATTTCTTCCATCAAAGTAAGTTTCTCTTTTCTTGTTAATTCAGCCGGATGTCCTGCGGATAGAACACCTGCATCTTCATAACAGTGTTTACATCTGAGATTGCATCGAGCAGTAATATTCCAAACTATCATCAATGGCTGTGCAAAAGTCATAGGCATACTCACACCGTTTTTTACAACAGTTTCTGCAATATTCAAAATTGCTCTTCTAACCAGAGGGTTTTCTGAAACAGATTTAAGTTTATCCCTCTCAATGCCAAAAATCCTGCAAACATGTTCAAAAATAATATATGGAAACAATGTCTCTGAATCCTCGAGCATTCTTTTAAAAGCGCCCCGACTGTCAGTGCTAAATTTTTCTATAAAATGTTCAAGCTTTGTTTTACCATCAACCATCTCGAGATATCTGGAAAGGGTTTTTCTTGAAAAAGGAAGATTCAATATTTTGTAGATCACACTGTTTTTTATGTCGCTGACAAAAGATTCAGGCGAGAGTGGGAAATTGTTAAGATTCCATAATCCCATATTCCCTCCTTTCAGGAAGAAATATCATACTCAATTTTCTTCAGTTCAATACCGCTTCTTTTTAAAATCTGCCTGATTGTTTCGTGACTGATATCTTCAACAAGTTTGTTTTCTTCTATGTAGGATTTCAACCTGTGAAGTGTCCAGCAGGAAAATAAAAGTCCAAGTTTCCTCGGGTTGGTTTTTACAATATCAACAATCTTCTTGCACACTGCCTGGTCAAATTTCTTCTTCACACCCCTTGCAGGTGAATTACAAATCACATTAATACCTTTCACATTAATACCTTCTTTATTGAACCTTTTAATCCATTTCCTTAGATGATTTGGATGAAAATCAACAGCCTTTGCAATCATGCTGACTTTATACCTGTGAATGCTTGAAAGAAAAATTGCCATTGCCCTCTTTTTTATATGGTCCTGTCTACTTTGCAAGAATTTTTTCAATCTTTTTATCTCGTCTTTTGCCAGTTCCCTTGCAAAAATAGGCTTCATTATTCAACCCCTTTTTTTGAAATTATTTTACCCATTTTCTTGAAAATTGTCAATAGATCAGCATCTTCAAAAAATTATCACCGTATTTCCTCAAAAATAAATCTATTTGAAATAGTTTTTTTTATTCCAATTCCAGCAGTCATTTTTGTTTACTCCTTTTTACATTATATATCTTTTCCAGTTTTTCTCTAAGATAGATAATTCCTT
>JAMWCD010000012.1 GCA_023818965.1 Candidatus Omnitrophota bacterium
ATTTTTGTCAAGAGTTCAAATTGCCTCATTAAAAAACTAATTAAAAATTTTTCTCATCTTCGACCCAATAGAGACTCAATCCCCCTTTGCTCTCCCTCCTTTTCTAAAGGAGGGTAGGGGTGGATTTAAATCCCCCTTAATCCCCCTTTTACAAAGGGGGAAAGCGAAAGTGGGAAATGAAAAAGGGATTGGAGAGGAGATTTACAAAAATGGGAAAATTGAAAAAGAAGAAATTTTTGTATAAATTCTTACATAAAGCAAAAGGAACAACTAAACAATGTCATAATTTTGTGATAAAATTTGCTTAACATTCTTTTGAAAGGGAGACAATATGAATAAACGGGAACGATTATTGAATTGCATTGAACTGAAAGGTGATGGAGAAATATTTTCAAGTGTTTCAATTGCCTGGGTTGTGTGGGAAAAAAATATTGAATTTTTTCAAAATCTTGTAAAAAGTTGTCCACATGTTTCAATCTGGGCAGGCAAAGATGAAAACCGCAGGGCAGGTAGTAAAATAAGAGATAAATGGGGATGCTTGTGGATTTATCCACTTGATTATCTCGATGGTCAGGTGATAGAACATCCTCTTGATGACTGGTCAAAATTTAAAAATTATACACCGCCTGACCCTGAAAAATACATTGACTGGGAAAAATTCAAAAAGGACGTTCAGGAAGCAAAAAATAGAGGAGATTTTACTTCTGGAGGGGTTGACCATGGATTTTTCTTCCTCCTTTTAACATATCTTCGTGGATATGAAAATGCCATGATTGATTTTGCCGAAGATAATAAAAATCTTTATCAGTTAATAGAAATCATTGAAAATTACTGGATGGCTGTGATAAAAAAATATGTGGATATTGGAGTTGATATGATTGGTTTCGGAGATGACCTTGGGCTACAGAATTCTCTACCAATCAGCCCCTCTGCATGGAGAAAATATATCAAACCATCATATAAAAAGTTTTTTTCATTTTGCAGGCAGCACAATACCCATGTTTCCCTTCACACAGATGGATGGATTGTTGATATTATCCCCGATTTGATTGAGTGCGGTGTAAGTGTTTTGAATCCACAGGACCTTGTCAATGGAATAGAAAATATCAAGCGACTTGCAAAGGGTAAAGTGTGTATTGACCTTGATATAGACAGGCAAAAAATTACATATTTCGGAAAACCTGATGATGTGGAAAAACATATTGAATATTGCGTGAAGACACTTGGTTCTGAAAAAGGTGGATTACTACTGAAATTTGGAGCATATCCAGGAACGCCTGTTGAAAATATTGGTGCTGTTATCAAAGCATTTGAAAAATATCATGACTGGTGGGTTAAAAAAGGGAGCACATAATGAAAAAAATCATTTTGTATATGCTGGTGATTTTTACAATGAATGTAGTTTATGCTCAGAATCAGTTTAATGAGGTCATTTTCAATCTTAAGGCAATTATGAATGACCCCCTTGATGCAAAAATACTGTCAACAACAAAGAAAGAAAATATTGTTTTTCAGGAAGTTGAATTTACTTCTGAAATTTACCAGAACAGTCCTGTGAGAATTTATGGGATTGTTGCATTTCCTGAAGGAGCACATAAACTACCAGCAATATTCTGGAGTCAAGCAGGAATGTCTCCTGCCAATAAAGCAATGCCTGAATTATTTGCAAAAATGGGTTATGTGTGTATGTGTATTACACTTCCCCATAAAATATGGAATCCACATATTACCTTTAACACAAAAAATCCTGAAGATGGAAATATGACACATTATGCTATCAGCCAGATGAGGGCCATCACCTATCTATGTTCAATGTTAGAAGTTGACCCTGAAAAAATAGGAATTGGTGGCTCTTCTTATGGTGGATTTTTTTCAACATTGATTGCAGGTGCAGATCCAAGAATTAAGTGTGGTATGTCATTTTTTGCAGGTGGAAATATGATGCTGGGAACACACATCCCGCAATTTACTCAACTAACATCTCTGGAAGATGTCAATATCTGGAATAATACCATTGATCCTGCAATTAGATTAAGATACAGAAGTGTACCATTTTTATGGGGTGTCGCTGCAAACGATAACTGGTTTTATCTTCCATCAGTAGTAAAAACATATTGTGATTCAATCGGTGAAAAACGCATTGCCATTATTCCATTGTGGGAACATGGATTTCCTGAAGAAATTGACCAGCAACTTTTTTCATGGTTTGACATTTATCTCAAGCAAACAAAAAAACCATACAACAGTGTTTCTCCCCTTGTGATCAAGAAAATTAACAATAAACTATATGCCACATGGTCTTTTTCCGGGGAAAATAAAATTAAAAAGGCAGAGATTATTGTTAGTTATGGAAAAATTTTGCCGTGGAAATGGTGGATTTATCGAAACTATGTAAGTTTTCCTGCAGAGATTAAAGACAACAATATCAAAGGTGAAATACCTGTCGTTGAACCTGATATTGAAATGTATGTGTTTGGTAATATTACTGATGAAAATGGCGCAACCACATCAACAATGCCTGTTGAGATTAAAGCAAGTGATTACGGGATCAAAAAGGCTAATTCAGCAGGAGAATTTAATCTTTTTCAGTGGAAGATTTTTGACAGGGACACAGAAAAAAATTTTATAAGGATGGGCATTTCACAATTTGTGTTTGATTCTGAGGTGAAAATGGGTAAGCTTCCTTCTATCAGGATTGAACCAGGTAAAACACAAAAGAAAAATACAATAACATTTAAACTTAATCATGTTCCGATGCACTCCCATGTTTTAAAGGTATGGGCAAAAGCAGAAAGCAAAACAGAAATTACATTGAATGTCCAAGGGGTTGAATTCCCTGATTCGAAATCAACTGTTGTAAATTTGTTGAGAAACCAGAATTCCTATGGAAAAATTCCTGTTTTTACAACAACAAAAGAAATTAATGAAAAATGGCAGTATATTGAATTACAGTGTCCGTATAATAATGATGATGTTGAGGGATATGTTTTGAATATTTCGTCTTCACAACCTGTAACATACTGGTTAAGTCAGATTGTTTTCCAGCCAGTGTGGAAGAAAAATGGTAGTGTCAAATAACTTATGAAAGATTTCAGAGGTAAGAATGAGAGAAATAAGAAGTTTTCTTACACAGGGCGACAACTGCACTCCTGTGAGGAGGGTACACCTTTCTCTTTTCCCCTCAATCCGCCTTTGTCCCCCTTTATAAAATGGGTCCACCTCCCTTCCTTCCCCTCCTGAAATGAGGGGATGCAAGGGGAGGTTAAAAGGGGGAATGGAAGGGGGATTTGCGAAAGGGGGAAAATGAGGTGATTCAGAAGGGGATTCACTGGGAGGTTGAAGAAAAAGGGGTAGAAAATATAGGTAAAAAAGAGTTCTCAAGGGAGAGGGAAAAGGAAATAATTAGTCAAAAAATCAACAGGGGTTTTTTATGGAGAAAATAAAATTTTTTGTTAATAGCTGGATTTTTGGTGATTGCGCTATTGAAAGGATTATTGAAAGGGTTTCCAACCTTGGATATGATGGAATTGAACTTGTTGGAGAACCAGATATTTACGATGGAAAAAAGATTAAAAAACTTGTTTCGGATGCTGGTATTTCAATTTGCTCAATCTGTGGTATGTTTCCAGGACCAGAAGAAAATGATCTAAGGGCACTGGCTCATCCTGACAAAAAACAGAGACATGCAGCAATTTCATATATCAAAAGATGTATAGACCTTGCAGTACAAACTGATGCACGAAGTGTTCTTGTTGTTCCTGGACTTGTTGGAAGACCTGAATTTTTCGTTTCAAGAGAAAATGATTTTCAGTTAATTGTTGATTCAATTTCACATGTTTGCGAATATGCAGAAAAAAACAAAATCTTCCTGACCATTGAGCCAATAAACAGATATGAGGTTGGAATTATCAACAGTATCAGCGAAGCAATTGAAATGGCAAAAAAGATTAATCATCCACAGGTGAAAATCATGGGAGACACATTTCACATGCAGATTGAGGAAGCAGATGGAATTCCCAATGCCATCAGAAGGGCAGGGAAAAATTGGCTATATCATTTACATGCAGCAGATAACACCCGTCAGGCGCCAGGAAAAGGAACAATGAACTGGAGAGAAATTTTAAGAGCACTTTATGATATTAAATATACTGGAGTAATGTCCCTTGAACCACTTCCAAAAGGGGCTTCTCCCTACGATGCAAGAAAGGGTAAAATACCAGAAGAAATTCTTGATAAAGAACTTTCTTTCGCTCTTTCGTATCTCAAACTTCAACAGGATATCGTGAGGCAACATATATGAATGAATTGAAAAAAAGGGTGTATCAGGCAAATATTCTCTTACCACAATATGGGCTTGTTATTGGCACACAGGGTAATGTCAGTGGTATTGATAGGAAAAGAAACATTATCTACATAAAACCAAGTGGTGTGCCGTATGAAAAAATGAAAATATCTGATATTGTGGGAATAGATTTGGATGGAAATGTTGTTGATGGGAAATTAAAACCATCTGTTGACTGGATTCATCATGCATTTATTTATAAAAACATCCCTGAAGTCAATGGAGTTGTTCATACGCACAGCATTTATGCCACAGCATTCGCTGCTGTGGGTATTGACATACCCTGCCTGACAACCGGCCAGGCAGACATTTTTGGTGGTGAAATACCTGTTACTGAATACGCAGATAATATTTCAGACCACATTGGGAAGGCAATTCTCAAATACAGGAAAAAGGGATGCCCTTCAATAATCCTGGGAAAACATGGTGTATTTACATTTGATTCTACATGTGAAAAAGCACTGTTTGCAGCACAAATGACAGAATATTTTGCAAAGATTAATCTTCTCGCAATAATTCTTGGGGCAATAAAAAACAAAAAAATTTTGCCACTTGGTAAAAACGAAATTAAGAAATGGTATGACAGGTATCATGGTGGCGGCTATGGTCAAAAATAGTTACTTGTGATGCTGAAAATACCATAGTTTTGCATAAAACCCATTTTTTTCAAGTAATTGTTCATGAGAACCAATTTCTTCAATACATCCATCTTTCATCACCACAATTTTATCCATATTCCTGACTGTTGAAAGTCGATGAGCAACAAAGACAACAGTCCTGTTTTTCATAATATCCTCAAGTGCCTGATGAAGAATTTTTTCTGATTCACTATCAAGAGATGCAGTAATTTCATCAAACAGGAGTATTTCAGGATTTTTCAAAATTGCCCGTGCAAGACAGATTAATTGTTTTTGTCCGCCTGAAAGGGTCTGCCCCCTTTCACCCACCATTGTTTCATATCCATCCTTCATATTACTGACAAATTCTGAAACCCTTGTAATTGTTACTGCTTTTTCAAAATCTTCGGTAGTGAAATGTTCGTTTCCAAAGCAAATGTTGTTCCTGATAGTGTCAGAAAATATGATTGGTTCCTGTGGTACAATCCCTATTCTGTTTCTCAAACTTTTTAAAGTAAATTTTCTTATATCTATGCCATCATAGAGTATCACCCCATCTTTTGGTTCATACAACCTCAGTAATAAACTCAAAATTGTACTTTTGCCAACACCTGTTGGACCAACAATACCGATTTTTTCTCCTGCTTTTATTTCAAATGAAATATCTTTTAATACAGGATTACCACCATAGTCAAAGGAAACATTTTCAAATGTAATCTTCGATTGCAATTTCGGACACTCCATTACTCCTGAATCAATTTCTGCCTGCTCCTGCTCAAGTATGCTATAAATTCTTGGAAGTGTGGCGCTTGCCATATAAATATATGCAATTGAATTCATAATGGCTTTTGATGGACCGATTAAGGAAACAAGACCAGCAATGAACATAAACAAAAAACCAGAAGAGAACTCATTGTTCATCACCTTACCAACACCAATGACAATAATAATGGCACCTCCAATTGTTGTAAGTAGTTCTGAAAATGGGCTGACAAGTCCTGTTCTTTTGATAATTGAAAGATTTGAGCGATATATTGCCTCATTTTCTTTTGAAAATTTTTCTATGACATGTTTGTGCATATTATATGCCTTGATAACAAACTGTCCGTAGATGCTTTCCTGAATAACATGTCCAAGATTTGCCCAGTTTATCTGCAAAGATCTTGAAATCTTGCGAAGTTTTCTACTGAGATTGAGGATCGGAAATAACAGTACAGGAAATATCAATAATGCAATCAGGGTCAATTTCCAGTCAATCATCAAAACAATCGCAAGAAATACTATTGCCTGGAAAATATTAAGTACAAGCATTGGTAATTCTCTTGAAAGTACTTGGTCAAGCATACCAATATCAATAAGAATCCTTGATGAAAGTTCTCCTGTGTTCTTTCTTGCAAAAAATTCCATTGGAAGATACTGAATTTTCTCATATATGCGCATTCTAATATTGGCAAGAATTCTGCTTCCAAAACTTCTTAAAAAATAATTTTGATAATAAAATGTGAGACCCTTGCCTATCACCATGATGATCAAAAAGCATACAGCAAAATTCAAAAGAACCATTGGTTCCATTGAATTTAATTTCTCAACAAAATTTTTTAGTACTGGAAACTGTGGAATACTTTCTGGCAGTACAATCGGACGTCGGGCAAAAATTCTATCAACAAGAGGAACAATTGCTGTAATTGAGGCACCATTGAAAAATGTTGAAAAAATACTTGCAACTATTCCTGCGAAAAAATTTTTATAATCAATCTCAATAAACTTTTTTAGTTTAAAATACTCAAACAATACTTTCATTTAGACCCTTTTTATTATGAAATCTGCTATCTTTTCACTGACATTTGCCTGTCCGAGTATCTGTCTGATATTTTTGAATTGAGCCATCTGTTTTTTTCTTGCTTCACCTGATTCACAAATCAATTGTGAAAATACCCTTTGAAATTTCTGCCAGTTTACATTCTGTATAAATTCTTCAACAACCTTTTTCCCGCAGATGATATTGACAGGACTAACATAGTTTAATTTTACTATAAGTTTCGCAATTAAGTAATTAAATCTACTCAACCTGTAAAATACAATCATCGGTGTTCCACAAAGGGCAATTTCCAGATTCATTGTGCCACTTGCACACAAGGATATCTTTGAATTTTTTGCAAGAACATGGGGTGATTTTTTCCATATGCACCAGTGTTCTCCATATTGTTCAAGTATACCTTTAATATCTGAATACAATTGCTCATCCGCGCATGATACAACAAACGTTGCTTCACTGTAGATTTTTTTTACCCTGTTTGCAGCCATTACAAGCAATGGAAGAATATATTTTATTTCTTCCTGCCTGCTACCTGGAAAAATCCCAATAATAAAAGCATCCTTATTAGAACCTATCTCACTGAAAAAATTTTCATTACTGATTTCTCCAGGAATCAAATCAATCACAGGATGTCCGAAATAGTATGCAGGAACATTTTCCTTTTCATAGATTTGTTTTTCAAAAGGAAATATGACAATCACTGCCTCAAACAGATGCCTTATCAAAAAAATTCTCTGATAGTTATGAGCCCAGATTTTTGGTGGAATATAATAAATTTTTCTGAAATCCATTAATTTTTTTGCAAGGGAAAGATTAAAACCTGGATTATCAATAAAAACAATAAGGTCAGGACATTCATTTTTTATCGCCTTAAGACAGGTATTAAAAAACTTCAAATGGGATCGAAAATTTTTTATAACGGAACTGAAACCAAATGCACCTGAAAGTTTATTTTCTGCAATAATCCTGATACCTGTAGATGTTAATTTTTTCCCACCAATACCAGTAATTTCAATCTCTGGATTCAGTTTCTTTATATTTGAGGCAAGTGTTGCTGCATACTGGTCTCCAGAAATTTCTCCTGATACAATAGTAATTTTAGGTCTTTTCACCATGTTGAAAGCTAAAATATTACACCTTTGCAATCTTTTTTTCTTTATAAGACAGGTAAATTTTGTCTGAAAGAAGCGCAACCTTTTCTATTACTGAAAACGGTGTCTGTGGCTGTTTTTTCCCTTTAATGCATTCAATGAAATCCTCTGCAGGAGAATTTACCTGAGATGGAATTTCTGGTATTGCTTCTGGTTCTTTTTTCCCGTAATAATGGACATAACTGTTTTCTCCATATGCACTGATTTTTAATACACCTTTTTTGCCCCATATAAGTAATGCTTCCCTGAATGATGGGTCAATCCCGAGTATTCCAAAACTTCCTATTACCTTTTCCTTGAAATTCACAATAAATGCGGTATTGATATCAACCTTCATTCCATGATAATCAATGAATGAACAAACCTTTTCTGGAGTCAGCCCTGTAAGAAAGAAAAGCATTGCTACAAAGTGGCTGCCTGAATCAGTCAATTGTCCTCCGCCAGAGAAAGCAGGATTAAATCTCCATATTCTTCCTGTATTTCTAACAATTTCAATCCAGTTCTGAGCAAGATAACCTGAAATAAAAACAATTTTTCCCAGTTTCTTTTTATCGAGAATTTTCTTTGCTGAAAGAAAAGAAGGATTATAGTGTCGTTGATATCCAACAACAAAAACAAGTTTTGTCTTTTTCAGTATTTTTTTTACCTCCATTGCTTCCCTGTAATTAACAACTGCAGGTTTTTCAACAAGAACATGGACACCATTTTTCAAACAGAGTTTTATCTGAGGCGCATGGAATGTGTGCGGAGAACATATTACAGCACCATCAATATTTCCTTTCTCCACAAGTTCCCTGTCACTTTTATAGACATCTACATCTCCTGCCTCTTTTTTGAATTTTTCTACATTTTCCTTCTTTGGATCAAAAATACCCGTAATTTTCACATTCTCAATACCTTTGAGTATCCTTAAATGCCCATACGAATGCCCACCACAACCAATGAAACCAATCCTGATTTCCTTCATTTTTCTCCTCCTCTGATTTGGTTCAGTTGACTTCAAATATTATTACATACGATGGGAAACGTCAAATTATACTTTATTAAATCATGCCTTTTTGCCCTTACAAAACGATTGTGATATTCTTTAGTTAAAAAAGGGAGAAAAATGGCTGGTATTATCACCAAAAAAATCTATTACCATGATACTGATGCAGGTGGTGTTGTTTATTATGCAAGCTACCTGAAATTTTTTGAAGAGGGAAGAACCCGGTATTTTGAAGATAAAGGAATTTTTACTGAAGAACTTTTAAAACAGAATATTGCCTTTGTTGTGGCAAAGGCAAATGTAGAATATAAAAAGCCACTAAGATACATGGATTCTGCAAAAATTATTACTGATGTGAAAAACAGTGGTAATTTCTCAATCGTTTTTTTGCAAAAAGTAATGAAAAATGACGATTTATGCTGTGTGGCAGAAATTACAGTTGTTTGTGTCAATGATAAAATGAAACCAGTAAAAATTCCAGAAAAAGTGAAGCAGGCAATCAGGAGGTGAAAATGGAAAAGAAAATTCTTGTTGTTTTCTATTCAAGAACAGGGACAACAAAAAAAATTGCTGAAGAAATTTCACATCTTTTGCAATGTGATATAGAAGAAATCATTGATAATAAAGACCGCTCAGGAATAAAGGGATTTATGACAGGAGGCAGGGATGCAATGGCACGCAATCTCACTGAGATTAAAGAAATTATAAAAAATCCTGGTGATTATGATATTGTTGTAATTGGAACTCCTGTCTGGGCAGCAAATATGACGCCAGCGATCAGGACATATATTTCAAACAATAAGGAAAAATTCAAGCAGGTCGCATTTTTCTGTACCACTGGTGGAACAGGCATTGACAAAACATTTCTTGAAATGGAAGTACTGTCCGGGAAACAACCCATTGCAACATTTTCAGCCACAGCAAGACAGGTGAAAACGAACAAATATGACCTCAGGGAATTTATTGAAAAACTGAAATAAACAATTTTACCCTCTGAGATAATCAAGGGTTTTTTTAAGTGAAAGCGTGTGGTCGGGCATTTTTGGCATGTATTCAAGCCCAAAACATCCGGCATAACCGAGCCGTTCAAGTAATTTTATTATAAAGGGATAATTGATTTCTCCATCAAAAAGTTCATGTCTTCCTGGCACTCCTGCAGAATGGAAATGTCCGATAATATCAATGTTTTTTTCAATGAAACTGCAAAGGTTTCCTTCCATAATCTGCATATGATAAATGTCATAAAGAAGTTTTATATTTGGGCTGTTGACACTTCTAACAATTTCTGCTGCCATTTTTGCGCTGTTGAGAAAATATCCCTTATGGTCAACATATGTATTCAAAGGTTCAAGTAAAAGAGTAAAAGATTTTTTTCTCAATTTCTCATCAACGCAGCATAGCATCTCAATAATATTGTCTTTCATCTGTGTTTCTGATAAATCAGGCAATGAATTACCTGAACAAGTTATTGCTTTATTACATCCCATTTTCTCAGCAATTTCTATAATCTGGTCAATTCTTTTCATATAAATCTCTTTATCCTGTTTTCTTACAAGGCTTCCACCCCGTGAACCATCTGGAGAATTGGCAACCACATTATTCAGGTGCATGTTATGGAAAGAAAGGGATTTTGCAACTGCATCAATATTTTTATTGTCAGGAAACCACATTTCCAACCAGTCATAACCAATTTCCTTAATCTTTGCAATTTTCTCTTCAGGACTCAATTCAGGAAAAACCGTCTCAATACAAACATCTATCTTTACCATATCCTCTCCTTTTTATTTTTCTTGTTTTCTGTAGTATAATTATACGAGAGGAAACAAGTTTTTTCAATTCACAGGGAGTGAATATGGCGGCAATTTCGATAAGTTTTGTTGATAAGATGAAATTTGAAGCAAAAATTAGAAAGCATACAATGACCATTGATGTCCCTGAAGACCTGAAGGGAACAGATTCTGGCCCAATGCCACCTGAATTATTTGTGCTGTCCCTCGCTTCATGTATGGGTTATTATGTTCTTTTTTATTGCAGAAAAAATGGAATTCCTGTTGAAGGATTGAAAATAGATGCTGATTTTGAAAAAGCAAAAGACCCCGACAGAGTTTCAAAAATTGATATTAAGTTTCATGTTGGAAATGTATCAGAGGAACATAAACAGGGAATGATTAAGATAGCAGAGAAATGCATGGTGCATCAATCAATCATTCATAAGCCAGACATCAATATTTCAGTAGGGTAATTACAGGAATTTTTTCAGGTACTGGAGACTTTTTTCGGCAATGGTTTGTGGTCCTGGTGAAAAATCAAAAACCTCAACAGAAATAAAACCACAATACCCAATCTCTTTCAGTTTCCTGATAATGGGACCAAAATCAATATTTCCAAAACCCGGACCAAGAAGATTCTCATCATTTGCATGGAAATGTGCAAGATAATTTCTACCTTCTTCAATAATTTCAGTATATGGTCGTTTTTCATCTGTCATTGCTTTAACATCAAGAATAAGTTTTAAATTCGGATGATTGACAATTTTTATAATGGAAATTGCATCTGTCACAGTATTGACAAAATTTGTTTCCTTTTTTGCAAGTGGTTCAAGACATATTGTGATTGATTTTTCTTCAGCAATCTTCAGGGGGTTTTTTATTACTTCAACAAAATACTCAATAACTTCCTGTTTTGTCTGCGACTCTGCAATTGACCTCTGTTTTGGAGAACCAAGAACCATAATTTTACCGCCAATATCAGCAGTGAATTTCACAAGTTGTTCAAAATACTGTGATGTCTTTTTTCTCAATGATGGGTCAGGGGATGAAATAGAAAGTCCTTCGGGTTTTACAAAAAGCCAGTGAGTCCCGATGATTTCAATATTGTTTCTTTGAGCAAGGGCTTTGATTTCACTTCTTTTTATCTGTGAAATGTCCTCAACTGAATTTGCAAGGGTAAATGGCGCTATTTCAATTCCATCATAACCAATACTGCTGACATATTCTATTGTTTTTTCTATTGTCCAGGATGAAAAAATTTCATTACATATACCTGTTTTCATTATTTTTTCTCCTCATACTTGGTGGTATTTCAATATCTTCCTTTGAAGAATCCTTATCAAAAATTTCATCTGCTTTGCCTGAAACTTCTTTGTTTTCTTTTCTCCAGGATGGTGGAATATCTATGTCCCTTCCGATTTCTCCAAATACACCAGTTTCTTCTTCCTGTTTTTCTCTGATTTTCTTTGATACTTCTTTACCTGGCTCAATACCTGTGGCAATAAGGGTAACCTTCACTTCATCATTCATTTTTTCATCAATACTCAAACCAAAAGCAACCTGCTGAATCTGGGCAACTTCATTGATGTGATTCATTGCTTCCACAACATCCTGAAGTGTAAGGTCAGGGCTTCCGATGATACTGACAAGGATATTTTTTGCTTCCTGAATACCCTTTTCACCAAGCAATGGATCGTCAAGCGCTGCTTTCAGTGCCTTCACTGTCTTTTTTTCTCCCTTTGAAAATCCTGTCCCTACAATACCTCTGCCACCATTCTGCAGCACCCTTTTAATATCAGTGAAATCAAGATCCATAATATGAGATGGCTTATTTATCAGGTCAGCCACCGCAAATATTGACCTGCTTACAACCTCATCAACCCTTGCAAAGGCATCCCTGATAGGTGTATCTCTTTCTACAATTTCATGAAGTCGCTCATTACTGATAGATATCAAGGTATCAACATTTGATTTAAGATTATTCAAACCTATTTCTGCCTGTTTATCACGTTTCTCCCATTTAAATGGAAGTGTTACAGTTGCAATTACAAGTGCTCCCATATCCCTGGCGATTTTCGCAACAACAGGGGATGCACCAGTACCAGTACCTCCACCGAGACCTGCAACAATAAAGACAATATGAGTATTTTTCAGAACCTCTTTTATTTTTTCCTGGTCCTCATTGGCAGCATATTTACCCTTTTCAGGATCAGAACCTGCTCCACCAATACCCTGGGTAATCTTTTCTCCAATTTGAACCTTCAATGAAACAGGACAATGTTGAAGTGCCTGAACATCCGTATCAATAGCCATTGTTTCAATACCTTCAAGGGTTGGAGCAATTCTTCCCACAATTTTTCCTCCACCGCCACCAACACCAATTGCTTTGATTCTTATTGGAGTAATTTTGGTTTCTTCAAGTATGAAATTTGTCATTTTTACCATCCCTCCCATAATGATTTAAGTTTGTTGTAAACTGTTTTTCTAAAATTTTTTAGTTTTGTCAACCAGACGGGTTCTGGTTCAGATATTATTTCTATTTCTTTTTTCCTGAGCATCAGGGTACCGACAACAGCAGAAAAACATGGATATTGATATGATGCTGGAAGTCCAAGAATGTTTTTGGGAGCCCCTATCCTTGCAGGCCTTTTGAAAGCATTTTCAACATAACTGACCATTCCTTTTAACTGAGAACAACCACCTGTGAGAACAATACCTGCTCCTAACCTTGGCATTTTTCCTATGTCTTTTTCAATTGCTTCCCTCACACTCTTACCAATAATATCATCAATTCTTTCGTAAACAGCCTTTGATATTTTATCAACAGTAACGTAAATTTTTGAACCTGTTCCGACTGTTCTCATCTCAACCTGGTTTGCAAGTTCAGGGGATCTTTGTTCCACAAGTTCCGGGTAATTGCAAAAACCATATTCTTTTTTTATTTCTGATGCAGTTTCCATGGAAATATTCAAAATAAGGGAAAGGTCGCTATCAATATATTCTCCACCATATCTGATGGAATATGTTCCATAAAGGTTCCCATTTGAATAAACAAGAAAATCAGTTGTCCCCTTACCAAAATCAATCACACAAACACCTGATTTTTTTTCTTCTTCTGTAAGCAATACTTCTGCTGAAGCCCATGAATGTGGATAGATACAATCAACTTCTGAGCCAGCATTTTTTACACACTGGAGAATGTTCTCCAGTGGATTATCAAGTACCAAACATAGGTGTACAAGTGCTCCAATTGAACTACCGAACATTCCCTTTGGATTCTTTTTCACATTTGTTGTATCATCAATAATATATTCCTGCGGAAGTAATTTCAAAATACCAGATCCTGGTGGAATATTGCTTTCATTCTTTACATTTTTTAACAGATTTTCTACGTCAATTTCTGTAATTCTTCTTCTTGCTGTCTCGAGATTTAATTTGTGAGAGGTAGTCCAGCCCCTGACAAATCCACCACCAATACTGATATTAACCAGTGGTAATGGAAGATTGGTTTGCTGTTCAAGTTCTGTAAGCACCTTTTTTATGTATTCAGTGCAACCTTCAATGTCAACAACCCTGCCTTTTCGAACAATTTCTTCTTCATACTCAATATGTTCTGCGCCAATGATTTCCATTGTGCCTTCATTGAGTGCAGCAACCATCCCTGCAATTTTGTATGAACCAATATCAAGAGAAACAATAATTTCTTTTGTCATGTTTTTGGAACAATTTTTTCTTTTACATATGGTTGTTGAAATCTCAGGTCAATATATTCAAATTGTAAATTTCTTTCTTTGCAACCTGCAAGAACCTTTTTTGCTATCTCAAATTGTTTATCGATATCCTGACCACGAATTAACAATGTTGCTTCTGGAGATTTCAATTCAATTTTATCAATATCCTCAATCAATACCGTATCAATTTTAAAGAAGTTTGAAATTCCATAATAATTATACCATTGTTCAATTTCTTTCAAAATCTCAAGTTTTTCTATTTCACTCGTTTTGGTCCCGATTTCTTCAACCCTCATCCCTTCAACATTCCAGCCATTAAAATTTTCCTGTAATGGAAGAAAATATCCATTCCTGTCCATCAACTCAGCAGACCTTGAATCAATAACAAGAACCCATGGTGTTCGTATTTTCAACTGAATTACCAGTGTATCTGGAATCCTTTTTTCAAGGTAACAATCATCAATAAAATAAATCTGTTTCAATTTTGAATAAATTTCATCAAGTTTCAGGGCAAAAATACTTGTATTTTTCGGCACAGGAATATAAGTTTTTATTAATTGCTCATACTCACGTGGTTCCACAATTATATTTTTTATGTAAAAAATCGAAAGATTTTTAAACCACGCCTGTATGAAAAACCACAAAAATATCAGAAAACATACAGAAAGCAAAATTGCCAATCCCTTCAACCATTTTTTTATCCTTTTCTTTCTTTCCTCAATCAGTTTTTCCCGCATCGTTCAAGTCCTAAGGTAATCAGTTTCTCGCACAACTCCTCAAAGGAAATACCTGCATGCGCCGCTGCATCAGGAAGAAGACTTACTGGTGTAAAGCCAGGAATAGTATTAACATCAAGAATAAACATTTTCCCATTATCCTGAATAATAATTTCCATCCTTGCACAGCCAGAACAACCAAGTGCCTTATAGGTTTCTGTTGCATATTCTTTTGCTTTATCAAGCAATTTTTTATTGATCTCAGGCGGAATAATGTGAACACTTCCTCCTTTTTTATATTTTGCTGTGTAATCATAAAGTTTACGTCTTGTTCTTATTTCAATAGGAGGAAGAACTTCAATTTTTTCATTTCCAATAATTCCTATTGTGATTTCTTTTCCTTTTATAAATTTTTCAATGAAAACATTTCTATCAAGTTTGAATGCTTTTTTTATCGCTGTTTTCATTTCTCTTTCATTTTTTACAATGGATATACCAATTGTAGAACCAAGATTTGCTGGTTTCACAACACATGGAAACGGAAAAGGCAGAGATGGAAAACTATCAGGTTGAACAATCAGAAAATCAGGGGTTGGAATATTGTGAAAACAAAGAATTTTTTTCGTAATAATTTTGTTCATACATATTGCGCTTGCACTAACTCCTGAACCTGTATACGGAATATTTAATGTTTCAAGAAATCCCTGAATGACGCCATTTTCACCCTTTCCACCATGTAAAGCAATAAACACACAATCAGGTTTTAATGAAATCAATTTTTCTGCGAAATTTTTTTCTACAGGATCAAGTTTAAAAACCCTGTGTTTTCTTGAAAGTGCTTTTGCCACTGCTTCACCTGAAACAAGGGAAACATCTCTTTCAGGACTATCTCCTCCACACAATATCACAATTTTCAAGGGAACCTCCCTATCAGTTCGATTTCTGGTTCAAGTGTTATATTATACTTGTTTTTTATTGTTTGCTGAATGTATCTCATTAATTTCCAGATATCAGTTGAGCTTGCATTACCTGTATTGACAATAAAATTTGCATGTTTTTCTGATATCTTTGCTTTTCCTTCACAATATCCCTTCAATCCTGCCTGTTCAATCAGTGCGCCTGCGAAAAATCCCTCAGGATTTTTGAACACCGAACCTGCTGATGGATATTCAAGTGGCTGTGAATGTTTTCTTTGTTTCATAATTTCACTGATGGTTTTTTTTATCTCCTGTGCATTACCCTTTTTAACCTTCATAGTTGCTGAAAGAATAAAAAACGCTTTTCCCTTCAATTGAGAATATCTATATTTCCACGTGATTTGTTCCCTTTTTTCCCTGCACCATTTACCATCATGATCCATAAATTCAACTGACAGAACAATATCAGAAATACTCATTGTCTTTGTACCAGCATTCATAATAAGTGCTCCGCCAAGTGTTCCTGGTATTCCTGTAAGAAATTCAAGACCGGATAAACCTTTTTCAATACAAAACCCAATAACTTTGTTCAATTTTACCCCTGAAAAAGCACCCACAATTTCATCTTCGCATTCAATGTGAGAAAAGTTTTTTGTAAATGCTATCACACCATCAAATCCATGGTCGCTTACAAGAATATTTGAGCCATTGCCCACAAATTTCACAATTATACCAGTGTTCTTTTTTAAATTAAAAAGAAATTCGATATCCCTTTTTTCACACGGATACACAACAGCACTTACAGGTCCACCTGTCTTAAATGTTGTAAAATCTTTTGCATAAACATTAAAAGATGCTTGTCTTCCAAAATAATCTTGAATTAATTTTTTTTCTGAGTCACTCATTTTTTATCACCGTAGATGACATCACTCAAATAAAGACCACAGGATGGAGCAGTGGCTGAAGCCAGTTTTCTATCTCTACCATCAATAATCTGTTTAATTTGTGATGGCAATATTTTACCCCTTCCAACATCAACAAGTGTTCCAACAATATTTCTAACCATTTTATAAAGAAAGCCAGTACCACATATTTCAATTACTATCACCCTTATTTCAGGGTCAATGCAAAATTTTTCCTTTCTTATTTTAATATACTCAATTGTTCTTACAGGATTTTTCACTGGCCTTCCTGATGCCTGGAAACTTGTAAAGTCATGAGTTCCCGTAATATACGATGCTGCTTTTTTCATCTCTTTCAGATTTAATGTTTCAGGAATATTCCATGCTTTATTTATCAGAAAAGGAGAATTGAAATTTGTTATCAGATAGCGATAAACTTTTTTCTTTGCATCATACCTCGGATGAAAATTTTCTCTTACAGGTAGAACTTCTTTTATCCTGATCTGGGCAGGTAGTAGTGCATTCATTGCATTTTTAATTTTTTCAGGACGCATGTCTTTTAATAGACAAAATGAGATTACATGTCTTGTTGCATGAACACCTGAATCAGTTCTTCCACTTGATTGAATTTTCACCTGTTGCTGGAAAATTTTAAGGAGCACGTGTTCAATTTCAGATTGAATGGTTTTTCCCCCTACCTGCCTCTGCCATCCATGAAAGCCTGTACCATCATAAGTCACTGTTGCTTTGAATTTAAAGACATTCACGATTGAAACGTAATGGTTGCATTAATATTTCTGTCTTTCAATGCAGACCAGATGTTTTTGATAATTTCTTCTGTTTCAAAAATTTTTTCCTTCGGGACTTCAAGATAAATCGTATAGTTTACTCCTGAAACAGAAACACCAGTAAGAAAACATTTGAAATCAATCCCTTTGTTTTCAAGAAAACTTTTCAATATTTCATTGATATCGTGCACCTGTTCAGAAATTGCTAATTGCAGTGTAACAATATTTTTGCCTTCTCGGGTAAAATTATAAATAATCTGTCCCCAGGCACTGCGGTTTGGAACAAGAATTTTTTTATTGTCTTTCCCCTTTAGTTCAATATTGACAGGACTGATGGCAACGATTTCTCCTTCAACGCCACCAATTTTTACATAGTCCCCGATTTTAAAAGGTCTGTACATAAAAATCATCATTCCACTTGAAAAATCTGCAACTGTTTCTCTTACACCGAACCCAATAATGAGACCACCTGCACCGATACCAGCAATAAATGGTGAAATATTTAATCCAAGTACTGAAAGGGCAATGATTATTGAAAGTGCAAAAACAGCAATATAAACAAACCTTCCAATATATTTTCTTGCAAGTGGGTCAATTCTTGAATTTTTTGATATTTTTATGTAAAACTTGTTCCAGCCCTTGCCAGTTAGCCAGCCAGCAGCGATAATAACCAGTGCAAGTGGAATTCTTGGCAAATACAGGATAATTTTATCAAGATATTCCAGTGATATTTTTCCCATACATAAAATAGTAATACCAACAGTTCATAAAGTCAATATTGTTGAAAGTTTTCAGCACCAGTCGGCACAATTTTCGGTATATCTAATCCTTAAAGGATTGTTATTTCGTCAAATGTTTATTAAAATGTGGTATGATAATGGAAAAATTTCAATGAGTGAAAATGATAGATGATGCAAGAATAGTTCTAAATGAAAAACAGAAACTGATTGGTTTGATACTGCTTGTTTTTTTCTTTGCCTGCAGTATTTACCATGGCAAAAATTTTTTTATTGTATTGAATCTTTGCATCAGCATTTTCTATCTTGTGACAATACTTTATAAATTTTTTCTTGTGCTCATCGGATTTACGCAAAAAAATGACATTGTCATTACTCATTCCGAAATAAAAAATATTCCTGATGAATCACTGCCTGTTTACACAATTCTTCTCCCTGTTTTCAAAGAAACAAAAATTGTTCCACAGTTGATTACAGCAATCAGCCAGATGGACTATCCACAGGATAAACTTGATGTAAAACTTCTTGTTGAAGAATCAGATTCTACAATGCAGGAAGCATTAAAAAAAATCAAACTTCCTTCATTTTTTGATGTAATTATTGTCCCTGACTCACTGCCAAGAACAAAACCAAAGGCATGTAATGTTGGATTATCAAAAGCAAAGGGCGAATACCTTGTGATTTATGACGCAGAGGATATCCCTGATGCAGACCAGTTAAAAAAAAGCATTATTGCCTTTCGTAAACTCAATGATGAATCCATCGTCTGTCTTCAGGCAAAATTGAACTATTATAATCCAAGACAGAATCTTTTAACACGTTGGTTCACATCTGAATATTCAATGTGGTTTGACCTTTATCTTCCTGGACTTGATGGACTCAATGCTCCTATTCCTCTTGGTGGTACCTCAAATCATTTTAAAACATCTGCCCTGAAAACCATCGGTGGCTGGGATCCATATAATGTTGCAGAAGATTGTGATCTTGGTATACGACTTTTCAGGGAAGGTTACAGAACAAGGGTACTTGATAGTACTACATGGGAGGAGGCAAACAGTAAATTAAAAAACTGGTTAAGACAACGTTCACGATGGGTAAAGGGTTATATTCAAACCTGGTGTGTTCATATGCGAAGACCTGGTTATTTACTAAAAAGAATGGGACTTATAAATTTTTTGAGTTTTCAGTTAACTGTTGCAGGTCTTTTTATCACATTGCTTTTTAATCCTGTATACTGGATTATCACAGGAATATGGTTTATCACTGCAGAAGGAAAATTTATGTCAGGTTTTCTAACTCCAACAGCAGACCTTATTACCTGGGTGTTATTAATCAGTAATGGCATTTTTGTTATCTTGAATGTTATGGGCTGTCTCAGACGCTCATACAGATACCTGATACCAGAAACCCTGATATCCCCATTATACTGGGTTCTTATCAGCATAGGCGCGTGGAAAGGATTTTTTCAATTGTTTACAAAACCACATTTCTGGGAAAAGACCGAACACGGATTTTTTATTTCCCATGTTTCTGTTTCATCCCAGAATCAACAGTTACCTTAGGTAACTTTTGTCCCTGGTTTGAGTTCCCTATCAACAGTAAGAATACCAAGTGTGTTATCGTCCAGACCTGCAAGAAGCATTCCGTTGCTTTCAACACCACGTATTGCGCGGCTCTGTAAATTCACAACGATTACCACAAGTTTCCCTAAAAGTTTTTCTTTGTCAGGATAGTACGGCTTGATACCTGCAACAATTTTCCTTTTCTCATCACCGATATCAACTTCAAGGACATACAATTTATCAGCATTTGGATGATCTTCAACCTGCAGAATTTTGCCAATCCTGATATCAAGTTTCTTGAAATCATCAAAAGAAACCATTTCCATATTCCTCCTCTGTTATGAATTTAAAAGGTGCTTTTTAAAAAATTTTATTGTTTCAAATACCATCTGTCGGGTCAATCTGTGTCCAACAGGATATCTTTTTAATTCCCAGTTATCAGGTGCCTGGTATTCAGCATAAACCTTTTTCAAATTTTTATCAATTCTGTCAAGTCCTTTTGAAGGAGTAAGACCATCATATTCACCCGCAAGAGACAGATGTGGTCTTGGTGCTATAAGAGCATTTATGGAGGATGTATCAAAATGTTCAAGCAAACATGGTACATAATAATAAATACCATGCCCATTCAATTTTCCTGTTTCAATCAGTGCTTCAAAATCAGTCAAACAGCAAATATCAACACACGCTGATACTCTGACATCAAGGGCTGAAACCCACCATGTCATAGTACTACCCATGGAAATGCCCATCATTCCGACTTTTTTCATATCAATGTCATTCCTTGTCTCTAAATAATCAATTGCCTTTATGACATCAAACACCATTAATCCCCAAAGCACCATTCCTTTCCATATAAGTTCCTTAAACAAGGAAGTTTCATCTCTTCCACTTCTATCACCAAAATTCCAGCAATCAATCGTTAAAACAGCAAAACCATTTGAAGTTAAAATCTCAGCCCATGATTTTCCTGAAAGGGCAGGATGGCTGATAATCAATTCATCCTTACCAATTTCGTATTTGCCTCCATGTGCATGATTAAATACTATCACAGGATACTTCTTTTTTTCTTTGAGTGGTTTTACAAAATAGGCAGGTACTGGCTCAATACCATTGAGGTCAAGCACAAGATGTTCAAGTGTATATGTTTTGAAGTTTTCCATTCCAAAAGCTCTCCCACCAACAGGTCTATTTCTGTCAGGAAGTTTACCGAGTAAACTATAAAGCAAATCTCTTTGTTTTTTCTGATCTTCCATTTTTTTCTCCATTTATCATTCTGAACTTGTTTCTGATTGAATTTTTAACAGATTTTTCATAACGTCATAAAGATTCCCCTGATGTGTCTTCAAACCAAAAGCATCATGTAATTTTTTGTATTCTTGATACAGCTGATTGTAGATTTTCTGATTTTCTTCTATGGGCTTATATGAAACTGGCTTGTACTTACACATAATTTCCCGCAACTGACTGATATTATCGAAACCACTTTTTTCCTTTCCTGCTGCTATTGCACCAAACATTGCTGCACCAAGGGCACAAGTTTGTTTTGAGGCAGCAATTTTCAATTCCTTTCCTGTAATATCAGCATATATTTGCATCAACAGGGGATTTTTTTCGGGCAACCCACCACAGGTAACTATTGAATCAACCTTTACTCCATATTCATTCAGTCGCTCAATAATTACCCTTGCCCCAAAACCCGTTGCCTCAATCAATGCCCTGTAAACTTCCTCGGGTTTTGTGTTAAGTGTGAAACCAGCAATCAACCCTGTAAGTTTCTGGTCAACAAGAATTGTCCTGTTTCCATTATGCCAGTCAAGTGCAATAAGTCCGGAACTACCAGGTTTCACATTTCTTGCAAGCCGTGTGTAATAATTAAATACATCCTGTCTTTTTTCTGGAAGAAATGTCTTCAGGTACCAGTAAAAGATATCACCTACTGCAGATTGTCCTGCTTCAAGTCCAATATAACCAGGAATCACTGAATCAGGTACAATGCCACAGAGTCCCGGGATATCAGGAAGATTTTTATCTTTCGGAAAAATCATAATATCACATGTAGATGTTCCCATAATTTTAACAAGAACATTTTCCTTAATTCCTGCGCCGACTGCTCCCATATGGGCATCAAAAGCACCAACACTTACAGCCGTATTTTCAAGTAATCCTAATTTTTCTGCCCAGTATTGTGAAAGATAACCTGCAGGAGTTCCTGCAGGATATGCTTTCTCGTATAACTTACTTCTTAAATTTTTGAAACAAGGGTCAAGTTTTTCAATGAATTCACTATCAGGTAATCCACCCCATTGTTCATTGTACATTGCCTTATGACCTGCTGCGCATATACTTCTCATTACTTTTTGAGGACTATTACAACCTGTCAGTATTGCAGGAATGTAATCACACAGTTCAACAAAACTTGCACTTGCTTCAAAAACTTTCTTATCTGTTCTTGCAAGGTGGAGAATTTTTGAAAAAAACCATTCTGATGAATAAACCCCACCAATCTTGGCGAGATATTCAGGTCTGATTTTTCTGGCAAGTTCTGTAATTTCTTCTGCCTCATCTGAAGATGTATGATCTTTCCAGAGCCATGCCATTGCATTTTTGTTGTTTCTGAATTCTCTTTTCATTGAAAGTGGAACGAGGTTTTCATCGACAGGAATTGGTGTACTGCCTGTTGTATCAACACCAATACCAATAACCTGTTCAGGTTTTATTCCCTTTTTCTTCATCATCTTTGAAAGTTTTTTTCCTGCTGCTGTTAAACAGTAAATATAATCAGAAGGATTCTGTCTTGCGAGATGAGGATTTTTGGGATCAACAATCACTCCGTCCTTACCTGATGGATAATTTTCAACAATCTCAATTGTTTCCCTGCCTGTTGAAAGATTAACAAAAATTGCCCTCATTGAATTTGTTCCAAAATCGAGACCGAGAGCATATTTTTTCATCGCCACTCCCTGTACAATGTTCATTATCTTTGATTATCCCATTGTTTTTTAACATCAGGTATTTTAACAAACCCGAAAGAAATTGTAAAATCATTATTTTAAAAAATTCAAAGAAGGAGTAAAATAAGATAATGAGACAATTTCACATTCAATGGCATATAACAGAATCCTGTAACCTGCGGTGCAAACACTGTTATCAGGAAAAATTTGAACAAAAGGAAGATCTGTCATTTGAGGAAATACAGAAACTTTTCAACAACCTCATCCAGTTTCTCAGAGATAAAAATAGAAAATTGACAGTTGACATTACTGGTGGAGAACCACTATTGCACAAAGATTTCTGGAAAATTCTTGATATGCTCGAAGAAAACAATACTGTTTCTCGTTGTGGAATCATTACAAATGGAACATTGCTTGATAAAAATACTATAAAACTTTTGTCAGAAGTAAAAAAACTTAAAGTTATTAAGGTTTCGTGTGAAGGAGTTGAAAAAAATGTGTATGAGTACTTCAGGCATTTTCCCTTTGAAAAATTTCTGAACACTCTTGAAAATTTATCAAATTTTCACGGTGAGAAGCTACTGATTTTCACCCTTTTTGAAACAAATGCAGACCAGGTTATGAAATTGTTTGAAACGATTGAAAAATTCAATCTTGATGGCTTTATTGTGGAGAGATTTTTTCCAATGGGCAAAGGATACCAGTTGAAAGATTTAACAATCCACAAAAAGACATGGAAAACAGTGATAAAAAATCTTTTTGAAGCATGCGATATTCTATGGGACCCAGAGATTGTTTCTCAATACAGAGGTTTCAAAGTATTAAAGAAAAATTCTGAGTACCAATTATTTGGTGCTCCCTGCATCATTGGTAAAGATGGGTGTGCGATCATGCACAATGGTGATGTTTATCCATGCAGAAGATTTCCTTTAAAAATCGGGAATGCTGTTTTAGAACCATTTGAAAAAATATGGGATAATAATCGTGGCAGAAAAATTAAAAAAAGGGACTTAAAAGGAATTTGTGGGATATGCAGGGTAAAAGGATGTCTTGGTTGCAGGGCATTTTCTTACTGTGTATATGGCGATGATCTCGCTGAAGACCCATTATGCATTTTATTTTGAAACTTTTATCAATTAAAGGCATCTAATTTTTAACATAACAGGGAGGAAATTGTGAAAATACTGAATGATGCAAATTTTGAGTCAGTAATAAAAGAAAATTCGTTTGTTCTGGTTGATTTTTATGCTGACTGGTGCGGTCCCTGCAGAATGATGGCACCTGTTATAGAAGAACTCGCAAAGGAACTTGAGGGGAAAATTGTTGTTGCAAAAATCAATGTTGATGAAAACCCTGACACAGCCGCAAAATTCCAGATTTTTTCTATTCCCACTTTCATTCTTTTCAAAGATGGTAAGGCAGAACAGAAAATTCTGGGTGCTGTAGGTAAGGCAGGATTACTTGAAAAAATCAAGCCGTACATCTCCAGTTGACAGAAAAAAATAATAGGGGTAATATGATAGTAGAACATTGCAGGTCTGGAGAAAAAAATGGGAAGAAGAAGATTGGTTGTGGACAGGGAAATACAATTCAGAGCAGTCGTATATTCACTAATATTTCTTGTAATCACAAGCATATTTGTTAGCATTGCAACTTTTAATGGGGTCTGGTCTCAACTTGTCAGTTATCTTGTAGCAGCAAACGAAAAAAATCTCACACAGATTTTTGAAATCACCTTCAAAACATTTGCTATTCGTATTACGCTTATGACAATATTTCTTGCAATTCTTGCAACACTGGGAATGTTGCTTGTCTCCCATCGTGTTGCAGGACCTGTTTACAGGATTACACAGATTTTAAAAGAACTTCAGGAAGGAAAAACACCTGCTTTTACATTGAGAAAAGGAGATGCCCTCAGTTCATTGATGGAAGAAATTAAAAATTTTGGCACAAAGCATATAGAGCTTTCAAACGCAAGCAAAAGGGTTCTTGAAATCTGGAGCAGGACACAGGTACAGGACATGAGTTTAAATATGGCTTTAAGAGAACTTGAAGAATGTTTTCAACCAAAAATGAAGAAAGAAGTTGAAAATGAAACAAAAAAACAGTAAAAATAGGAGGGAAATATGATGAAAAAGGGATTTAGTTTGCTTGAGATTATTATCATCTCTTTCATTGTTGTATCTCTCGCAGCAATGGTGTTTGGACTTGTCCTCAGGTCAAAATCTCTTTCAAAATCAATGGTATGTTTAAATAACCTAAGGCAGATTTCAATGGCTATTGAAAATTATCAGGCAGATTGGAAATCCAGTCCAGGTCAATTGTATCATCTTTACCCAAATTACATTAAGGACAAATATACATTCAAATGCCCTGAGGATAAAGAAATACCTGTATCACAACTTCCAAACAGAAATAGTTATGGAAACTTTTATGTAAATCGTTCATTCAATGATGAAGATACAGGAAAACTATTTCTTTATTGCCCAAGACATTTCAATGGTACTAAAGGGGTCGGTGCATTTCTTTCTTATTCTGCCAATATCATGACAAATAACACTGTTTTATGGAATGATAAAAAGATTATGCCTGGAGAAGTTAATCAGGGAGGAACATACAAATTTGTTGATGGAACAATTGTAACTGCTGACCCATCTTTAAAAGTTGGTCTTTGCGGTTCATTTGTAAGTCCTGATGATAAAAATTACAGTATCCTGTACATACCAGAAGGTTCAGAAGGTTCACTTACAGTTGACCATCAGGGTGATTCAAGATTTGAGGTTATTACTCCTGCCTTGATTGCAGGTGTCAGTGGAACAAAGTTCTCTGTGGCATGCAGTTATAATACATCAACAAATGAAGCAACAACGATTGTTTCTGTTACAAATGGGACTGTAATAAATGAAGACAGAACTGATGGAACAAAAATTTCTCTCAATGCTGGACAAAATCTTGAATCAACTGTTGTATGCCAGGCACCTGATTCAAGTTCAACAAACAAAACAAAGAGTGTTCCTTTAAAACCATTGAAGAGAAAGAACATCAGGAAATTCTGAGTGAATAAAGCATGCGAAAATGGAGATGTATTGTACTTACAATTGTTATATTTTTCGTTGTATGCTCTCTTTATTCAATCAAGGCATTCAATCGGTTTACAAATGTTTTCTATGATTTTCTCATAAAAACAAATCCTGAAAAACCTCGCAATGATATTCCGGTTGTTCTTGTCACAGCAACAGAAAAATTTGTTCAGGAAATTGGACACGAACCACAAAGACATGATTATGCAAAACTTCTTGATTTGCTTGGCAATTCAAAAATCATTGTTTCTGATATTTTCTTTCCTTCATTGCAATCTGAAAAAATGGATGTTATTCTTAAAAATTCCTTTTCTTCTCATGCAGATAAAATTATTCTTCCTGTCTTCACGCCTTACAGATTCAGCGAAAATAAAAAAATTGATGTAGGATATGCTGTTGATGTTTTAAATCAAAATCATCCTTTTTTTCAGTCCTCAGTGAAACATACAGGTCATATCAATGTTTTTCCTGACAGGGATACAGTTGTCAGAAAATGTCCTGCTTTTATCTTTTATCAGGGACAATTAATCCCGCACGTTGCAATAAAAGCATTAAGCATACTCAAAAACAACAACATTCAAATAAGAAAATTTACAGGTTTTAAGAAATATGAAGGAACAATACCTGTTGATATGGACGGATGTTTCGGCATTAGATTTTTGAAACCATCTGATTTGGCAGTAATGGTTTACCCAATGGAACAGGTTCTTTCTGGAAAAATTTCTCAGAATATTTTTAAAGATAAAATCATTGTTATTGGACACACTATCATTGGTTCAAAAAATGCTGACCTTATTCCAACCCCATTTGGTGTGCAGTTTGGGGCACTTGTTCAGATGCAAGCATTATACACAGTTTTCAATGAAAAATACATATGGGTCATTGATCCAAAATCTGTTATCCTGATCATGTTTTTTATCATGCTTGTGGCAATTTTTGCTTTTTCATCTTCATTCTGGAATGGTACTCGTTTCTTTATCTTTTTTGTTCTTGCTCTTTTATTTACAAGTATCTTTCTTTTCAAAAAAGAAAGCATTTTTTTTGACCCTGTGCCAGGGCTTATTGCGACAATTGTTTCTTATGCTGGTTTTATCGCAACAAACTTTTTTGAAGCAAGAACACAATTATCAAAAGGGCACCATCTTCTTTCTGTTCTTGAAGCAACACAAAGAGAAATTGCAACCATTATCAGACCTCAGGAAATGCCAGGATTACAAAAGCGTGTATATGTACCAGTAATTCATGGAGAAACATTTTTCAATAGAACCCCACAGATTACATTAAAAACAATCAATTCCCTTCTCGGTATTTCCGAAGCCGTTATTTTCAATGTAGAAAAAGGAACAAAAAATATTAACATCCTTGTAATAACGGAAAACACCAAAATTGATAGACACCTTATTTCACTTGCACTTGACACAATTGGCAATGACACAGTGAAAATATTCAATAGAAATATTTCAGCAGATTTCAAAAGGCAAGGAATTTCAAACTTCTTGATTTTACGAGTTCTTCAGGAACCATTGATGGAAATTTTTGGACTGTTTGTAAATAAGACATCTGGACCTGTTTCTCCTGTAAGATTTTTTACACAAGACGATTATCAGTGGATAGCTTCATTCTGTCTTCAGATTGTTGTTGCTCTGTTTAATGCCCAGCTCAATGATGCGTTGAAAAAATCCCAACTGGAAACCATTATGCGGCTTGCCGCTGCAATTGAATATCGTGACAGAGAAACAGGTATGCATATTTCTCGTGTGAGCGAGTACTGTGCATTAATCGCATCTGAAATCAATCTACCACCATTTGAAGTTGAATTGATTAAAATAGCCGTACCGCTTCATGACATAGGTAAAATTGCTATTCCTGATAGCATTCTTCTGAAACCATCTTCATTAACTGAAAAAGAAAGAGAAGAAATGAAAACCCATACAATCATTGGTGCAAAGATGCTTGAAGGGTCTGATTCTTTTATTCTTCAGGCAGCATACCTGATTGCCCTGTATCATCATGAAAAATTTGATGGAACAGGTTATCCTTATGGATTGAAAGGAAAAGCAATCCCACTATATGGTCGGATTGCATCGCTTGCTGATGTTTTCGATGCCATCAGTTCAAAAAGGGTTTACAAGCATGCAGAATCATTTGATGAATCAATACATAAAATCATTGATATGGCAGAAAAGGACTTTGACCCTGAAATTGTTGATGCCTTTGTAAAAAATCGTAATCTTGCATTTGAAATTTACACAAAATATCAGGAGAAATCCAGTTGATACAGATAATCATCCTGGGATTTGTTAGTTTTTTTGTGGATGTCAGCACAGAAATGGTTTATCCCCTTATTCCTGTATTTTTGACATCAGCCCTCGGAGCAAGTACTGCTGTTCTTGGTTTAATAGAAGGACTTGCTGAAAGTGTTGCAAGTTTATTAAAAGTTTTTTCCGGCTATATTTCGGATAAACTTCAAAAAAGGAAATTTCTTGCAATTTTTGGCTATGGGTTTTCATGGCTTGGAAAAATATTTTTTGTCATTGCAACAACATGGCAACATGTTTTCACAGGAAGATTACTTGACAGAATAGGAAAAGGAATAAGAACAGCACCAAGGGATGCCCTTATCGCAGATTATTCTGACAAAAGCAAAAGGGGTTATGCTTATGGCATCCACAGGGCAATGGATACACTTGGTGCCTTTACAGGGGTTGTTATTGTATTATTTTTTGTTTCAAAATCAAATTTTGATTTTCATAATGCTGTACTGTTCAAAAAAATTTTCTTACTCTCAGTTATTCCTGCAGTAATTGGATGGCTTCTTCTTTTTACAATAAAAGAAAGGCATGCATCAAGTTCAAATAAAAAGGAAATTGTTTTCTCATGGAAAAAACTTCCTCGAAGATTAAAGATGTTTCTTGTGTTTACTTTCATTTTTGCGCTCGGAAATTCTTCAAACCAATTTCTTCTTTTGAAAATTCAAAAAGAGACAAATTCCCTTGTAATTGTCCTCACAGCATATCTTATTTTTAATCTTGTGTATGCTGTTATGTCTATTCCTTGTGGAAAAATTTCAGACATCATCGGACAAAAATCTGTACTTATCGCTGGATACATTGTTTATGGCATTGTATACTGGCTTTTCACCGCATCAACAGGCAGTATTTCTTATTATATTTTTTCCCTTGGACTGTATGGGTTCTACATGGCTCTCACTGAAGGAGTTGAAAAATCCCTTGTTAGCCAGCTTGCACCAGCAGAGTTACGGGCATCAATGCTTGGAATGCATGCCACGCTTGTTGGAATTGGTTTACTTCCTGCATCACTGATTGCTGGCATTCTGTGGCAAAAATTCGGTTCTGCCTTTACCTTTGGCTTTGGTGGAAGTTTAGGAATTATTGCAGCAACAGGACTATTATTTATCCTGTGATACCTGTATCACATTTGAACCAATATCAGTGGATCTGTATCTATCCTTAAATTCTTCCTTTTTCCCCTTATTCCAGGCATTAATTTTTGAAAAGTATCCTGTGACTCTGCTAATCCACTCAACATTTCTACCATGATGGGTTTGTTTTAATAAATCCACCAGTTCCATTTCTTCAATGGCTTGTTCAGTGAAAAAGGTAAGAGTATTGTATTCCTTGTCCCTGACAAGAACTCCTGAATAACCATTATCCTTTTTCTCCTCAAACTCATACAGATGAGGATATTTTCCAAGATGCTCAATAAATTTACTTCTTTCCATTTTTCCCTCCTTTTGGTTAAAAGGTTTCAGTATTTACTTTTATTACACCGTTTTCCGTAGCAGAACAGTAAGGACATTCCTTTGTTATTCCCCTGTAAATTCTTCCACAATCAAGACACGAAGAAAATTCAGGACTGAATGCAATCTGGGCATTTTTTGTATTATGGAAAACCTTGATAACAAAATTTGAAAGTGCTTTTGGGTCGGGTTTACTCTCACCAAGCCAAATATGTGTAAGGGCTCCGGCTTCAATCAGAGGATGGAAAACACCTTCTTTTTTGACCCTTTCTATTGGTGATAGTGACTCTGAAATATTCAAATATGTTGAATTTGTATAATAAACCCTGTCAGGTAATGTTCCTTTCAAAACCTCTGCACTTTTTGAACGAAAATGTTCATAATCAAGTTTTGCAAGGCGATATGCCGTTGATTCTGCTGGCGTTTGTTCAAGAACAAATCTATAACCAGTTTCCCTTGTCTTTTTATCACATAAGATTTTAAGATAGGATATAATTTTCAAGCCAAATTTGAATGCATCCTCTGATTCATGTAATTGTTTTCCTGTATGATATTGAACCATTTCATTGAGTCCGAGGATTCCTATCAAATGGGTAACCCTGTGCATTCTGAGATATGGTTCACCATCAAGATTCATTGTCAGCAGTGCAAGAGGTCCATTTTGCCCGAGTGAAAGAAGTTGTTCTATGAAACGACGTTTTTCAATGTGTGCCTTTACTGCAAGTTCCATCAGATGATCCAGTGTCTCAAAAAGTTTTGAATCATCATGTTCAGCAATATAAGCAACTCTTGGAAGATTAAGTGTTATGTTCTGAAGTGCTGAAAATCTCATTTTCCATGGAGTTTTTGCATCTTCTAAATCTGATGCCTCAAGTTTGAAAGACAACCTGCAACATTCACTGATTTTTGCGGTATTATCCCTGTCAAAAACAAAATATGGATTGCCTTTTTCTGTTGCTACAAGACAAACAAAGTCAAGAAAATCATTCCAGCCATCTGTCTGGAAAAATCTGTTTGTAATATGCAGTAGTGGCTTCGGGAAGAAAAATGGTCTTCCAATACCATCTCCTTCAAGATAAACCTCAAAAAGAGCCATTACAAATTTCTGGGCAAGTTTCTGATACTCACCATATTTTTTGCCTGTTGGTTTACCACCAGGACCAATGGCATCCACATCAAGAAAATGGTCAGGCATTTCCCAGTAAAGATTGATATCACTGAATATTGCCTGTCCACCCCGTGCAACTGCCTGCTGACTGTATTCATAGATGAGCATCTGAGCAAGTTGTTTTATTTCCCTTTCGCTCATTCCTTCAAGAAATGGTGCAAAGAATATGTTTACAGCATCCCAGCCAATGGCTCCATTGAAATGCCCCTGAAGAGCAGCTGAAAATTTTACCATATGAGCAAGAAGTGTCTCAGGATGCTTTGCTGGTTTTGCAATGGAAAGTGCATTGGGAAGATGAAGCCCGAATTTTTTTACATACTCAAGTGATTGTCCTGAACAATAAGGTCTATCAATAAATCCAAGGTCATGCAAATGTAAGTCACCTTTGAGATGGGCATCAGCAACTTCTGAAGAAAAAACCTCAAGCAATGCAAATTCTTTTTTTATTTGCTCAGCCAGTGTAAGATTTGTAGCTTCTGGATTATGTGGGATATTGGCATTTTCTTTATTCGGATTAAAAATAATATTTTTGACATCATATAGTGGTAGCCCGAGTCGGGTATACTTCCGCCTTGCATCTTCCATGCCAAATTCAACAAGTTTTGCATTAACAAGTTCTCTGATGAGAGGGGCAGTTAAATTCTTAACCTTTGATGCAATAATTTCCTTTTCCACTTCAGCAGCAATAAAAATTGCAATATTTCTGCTCATACCTGTTTCCCTGACAAGGGAATCAACAATTTTCTCTGTATCCCAGGAAACAATATCCTCAGCGCTTGTTCTTACAAAAAGACTTAAATCTGTTGATTCTTTAATTCTTGCAATTTCTCTATGCTCATCAAGAATATCCTGTTTTATGATACCCTGTTTAATCTCTCTGATTCTTGCCCTTTTTTCTCGATAAAGAATATACGCCTTTGCCGTTTTTGCATGGCCTGTTTTTATGAGAACCTTTTCCACGATATCCTGAATTTCTTCAACAGTCGGAATTTTTCCTTTGAATTCCTTATTCAGATACACAGTCACTGCTTCAGCAATATCTTCAGCAAGATATCTGTCCTGACCTCCTACACTCTGTGCTGCTTTGAAAATTGCATCTGCTATCTTTGATTTCTCAAAAGGTACGATTCTTCCATCTCTTTTGCGGATAAACTCAATTTTATTGGTGTTAATCTGCTTTTCCATTTGAAATTCTCCTTATTTTTTCTACTTCCTTTTGAAATTCTGAAACATCCTTGAACTGCCTGTAAACTGAAGCAAAACGCACATAGGCAACCTGGTCAAGATTACGAAGTTTTTCAATAACCAGTGCACCAATATCTTTTGAAGAAACCTCTTTTTCAAAATTCTGTCTCAACTGTTGTTCAATTTCATCAACAATCAATGAAATTTGTTCTGTACTTACAGGCCTTTTTTCACATGCTTTCTGAATTCCATTGAAAATCTTGTCCCTCATAAATTTTTCTCTTCTTCCATCTTTTTTCACCACAATCAGAGGTGATTTTTCAATTTCCTCATAGGTGGTAAATCTTTTCTGGCATCGAAGGCATTCCCTTCTTCTTCTGATTTGTAATCCATCTTCACTTTCTCTTGAGTCAATGACCCTGTCTTCAAGGAAACCGCAATATGGACATTTCATCGCAATATGTTGTGTTTTTTAAAATTATAATACACAATATTTTGTTTGTCAAGAGGGGTGGTAAATGGGTCAAAATGGCTCGGGTATCTCTGTTTTCACCTTTGTTTCTGGCTCAGTAATCCGTAAGGATGACAGAAAGGCAAGAAAACTAATAAATGTACACAGACCAACAATGACCACATAAGCATCAACAGGATATACTACTGCCTCTTTTGTTATCACTGCTTTTGAAGAAAACCTGTCCATAATAAACCCACAAATATTTCCACTGATTGCCACAAAGATATAACAGATCCCATTGATAAAACCCACAGATGTTCCTACACCTGATGGATTGAACTCCTTTATTAATGTTGTCGTTAATGGACCACTACCTCCAACAATGGCAAATATGAAAAAGCAAAGAAGAAAGACCACTGGATGTTTCCATATTCCAAAATTTGCAAGCATCATAACGCAGGATATCATTGAAATCAGACATAAAAAAACAATAAGGGATTTTCTTGTTTTAGCAATATGTGTAACTGTACCCCAGAAAAGGACAAAAAGCATTGTAGAGACCATCATAAAAAGTGTGAAAGACGCAGCAATTTTTGATGTTACACCACAGGTATCCTGAAGTAATTTTTTACCTATAATCGATTGAAAAATGAAATACACAGTGAAATTTATTGCTGCAGAAAATATCACGGGATACATTTTTCTGTTCAATAATATCTGCTTGATGTCAATAAAGGACATCGTATTTTTTTTATAACTGAACTGGTGGTTTTTGATGAATGAAAAAAGAGTGAAAATCATGATGAGAAATAGAATTACACTTAAAACCAGCATTGTCTGTCTCCAGCCAAAAAAGTTTACCATCCTTTCAAATGGTAGTGTTGCAAAAAGACCACCTGAATATCCAAGAAAAAGTGCAATTCCAAGCATTAAAGAGAAAAAATCACGTCCGAAAAGTTCATCAGTTTTCTTTACAATACCCAGATATGCAACACTTGCACCAAAACCAACAAGAACCCTTGAGAAAAAAAGAAAAAACACCGAGTGTGCAAAAGAAAAAAGAAAAGAACCCACGCACAGTAAAAAACCACCTGTAACAAAAATCCTGTTTGTACCGAAATAATCAAGACAGGGACCAATAAAAAACTGTAAAAAACCATAAATATAGAAAACAATTGCACCCAATCCTGCAACCTGGTTTGCTGTGAGATGAAAATCCATCTGGATTTCATTGAAAATGGTACCTGGTATTCCAACCCTGTGAAAATAAGAGAAAAAATAAAATCCATTCATAATAAGAAAAAGAAAAATCTTCATTTTCAAACTCATTTTTTTGCGTTCCTTTCAGGCGCAAAAACAAGGAAACCCAGCGGCGGGAGGGTTATCTCAATGCTCTGCTGGAAACCGTGGATTGGTGTTTGCTTTGTTTTGACAAGACCAAAATTTCCTGTGTTGGAACCCCAGTAAAAAAAAGAATCACTGTTAAGGATTTCAACATAATTACACAGGTAAGGCACTCCTATCAAATATTTATGTCTCGGGACAGGTGTAAAATTAAAGACAAAAATCAGATGATTGTCTTTTTTCTTATTCCATCTTATAAATGACACAACTGAATTATCAACATCTGAAAAATCTATCCACTGAAAACATTCGTGGTTTGATTCATTTTCGTGCATTGCTGAATTATTTTTATAGAGATGATTGAGGTCTTTGATAAGATTGAATATTCCCCTGTGGCTTTCATATTTCAAAAGAAACCAGTCAATTTCTTTATCACAGTTCCATTCATTCCTCTGAGCAAATTCATCTGACATAAAAATGAGCTTTTTCCCTGGATGACCGAATTGCCATCCATAAAGAAGACGGAGATTTGCAAATTTCTGCCAGTCATCACCTGGCATTTTTTCAAGCAATGACTTTTTGCCATGTACAACCTCATCATGTGAAAGAGGAAGAATATAGTTTTCTGAAAAGGCATAGAGGAAACTAAAGGTAATATCATTAAAGTGATATTTTCTGAAAATCGGATCTTTTGATAAAAAATTCAAACTATCATGCATCCATCCTAAATTCCATTTAAAACCAAAACCAAGACCACCGAGATGCACAGGCATTGTTACACCAGGCCAGGCAGTGGATTCCTCTGCTACTGTAAAAGCATATGTGTATTTTCCATACAAAATGGTATTAAATTTTTTCAAAAATTCAATTGCCTCGAGATTTTCTCTTCCGCCATAAATATTTGGAATCCATTCTCCCTCTTTTCTTGAATAATCAAGATAAAGCATT
The DNA here is from genome assembly GCA_023818965.1 of Candidatus Omnitrophota bacterium. Lineage (GTDB taxonomy): Bacteria > Ratteibacteria > UBA8468 > B48-G9 > DTJG01 > DTJG01. Next base: position 34,930 of record JAMWCD010000012.1, read on the forward strand.
GAAGCAACAGCATCAACTCTCAGCCCATCGATATGATATGTATCAATCCAGTTATTTGCACTTCCTAAAAGGAAATTTGATACTTCTCTTCTTCCATAATTAAAAATTGCACTTTTCCAGTCAGGATGTTCCCCTTTTCTCGGGTCCTGGTGCTCATAAAGATGTGTCCCATCAAAACGATAAAGACCATGCGCATCTTTTGGAAAATGGGCAGGCGTCCAGTCAAGGATCACTGCAATGTTATTTCTGTGACATAGATCGACAAAAAATTTAAAATCATCAGGATTACCATATCTTGATGTTGGAGCATAATAACCGGTTACCTGATATCCCCATGATGTATCAAGTGGATGTTCTGCAACAGGTAAAAGTTCTATACAATTGAAACCTGCTTCTTTCACATAATCAATAATTTCAGGAGCGAGTTGGCTGTAATTCAAAAAGTTATTGTCCTTTGTTCTTCGCCACGAACCTAAATGAACCTCGTAAATACTCAGCGGACGATCAATCAAATCTTTTTTTTGTTGTTTCAAAAATTCTTCATCCTTCCAGACATAACTACTTTTCCATGTCAATGATGCAGTTTTTGGCCTCTGTTCAAAATAACTGCCATAAGGGTCTGATTTCAAAATCAATTCGTTATTATGCGTAAGAATTTCAAATTTGTAGGGAATATTTGGCTTTACTTCTGGTATAAATATCTCCCAGACACCTGAACTACCGAGAACCCTCATCTGATGTCTTCTGCCATCCCATTGATTAAAATCTCCTACAACACTGACTCTTTTTGCATTTGGTGCCCAAACACTGAAATTATATCCTTCAACATTCTCAATAATACGGAACATTGCTCCCATCTTTTTGAAAATTTCAAAATGATTGCCTTCATTAAAAAGATGTAAATCCATTTCTCCAAAAATTGAACAATCAAATTGATAGGCATCAAAAAATTCTTCTGTTCTACCATTGCTATATTCTGCTTTTACTCTGTATTGAAATTTTCTATCAAAATATTTCTCAAAAATCCCTGATTCAATGTGATTGAGGCAAAATTCCTTCAAACTGATACAATCAATGACACAAACCTTTTTTGCTTCAGGCACAAAAACACGCAATATATAACCATCATCCTTTTTTTGCCATGAAAGTATTTCAAATGGATTATGATACTCGTAGTTGACAAGTTTTCTTATTCTCTCATCCATAAAAATGTTTGAGTGTTTTCATTGCCATTGTAAAAACCTTTAATCCTCTTTTTCCTGATTGAAATGGTCCTGCTGTACCACCATTGATTTCATAGAATACATGTGGAATATTGTATCTCAATGCAAGTTGATACTCAAAACTGTTTTTCCAGTGGATTTCTGGTTCTATCCATGTAGATGGGGCATCTGTTTGAAGCCGCAGGGTATCACACAGTGCTTGATATATTGTTTTCTGTCGCGTATCACTAAAAACATCATAAGGAACCTGATACCAGCCATCATACGGATATTCAGAGTTTGCTCTCCATCCAAGATAGCAGTGAAAATTTATCCACAGACATAGTGGTCGTGAAGTGGCAAGATTCCACAGCAATTCTCCTTCTTTTGAAGGTGCCTGTGCTGCAAAAGGATTTTCACCAAAAACCTGATAGAGGTCTATACCTTCATCGGTGAAACAGTTTCTTCCTGCAACATTTCCGTCTGGATTGACAATTGGAATAATTTCAAAGAGGAAATCATTTCTCAACTCTTTTGCTTCTGGAAGTGAAGATGTAATAAAATCAATAACAGCACGTACAGCCCAGATTCCTGGAAACTCCACAGGATGTTGCCCTGCAATACACATCACAACTGGTTTATTTGTATTTCCTGTTCTTATTCCCATAATATCCCTGTTTCCGAATGATTTACCAGGAACAAAAAATTCGCAATTCTTTCTTTCTTTTACAATCTTGTTTATAAAATCACAGGTGTCAGAATACGAACAAACCCAGTTGTTTGTTACACGAATTTTTTGTTCAGGCATTAGAAACAATGAAATTTCTATATGGTCATCAAAACATTTACAATAAGATTTGTCCAGCGGTAAAAATCTTCTTCCATCCTTTGAGACCCATATTGTTGTTGGAAAATGTGAAATAAAACCATCAGGGTCATTGATATCTGGATCATGCCACACTTCAATTGTAATATCTTTTTTTTCAGAACTTATCACATCAAAGCAGAAGTAATAACAATAAACCTTTTTATCTCCTTTTACCTGGCATCTGAATCTATCGCTTGAAATTTGCTGGAAGTTTTTTCCATTACCGCATTCAAAGTCAGATGAAAATTTCACCATTTTTCCCTCCTATACAGTCCAGTCATCATCAAAAATTTTTTTCTTAAACACAACAAATCCTGCAGGTGGAATACGAATTTCAGTATCAGATGTTTTCAGTTTCAATGCAAATGCAACATCATCGTTTGAACCAATTTTTTCCCATGGAATTTTTATTTCAAGAAAATCCACAAGGGCAATATTTTCGAAAACAAAATTTCCCTCTGGTATGTCAAAGGAAAAAATCACTCCTTTTTCTTTTATTTCAACAGAAATGGCTCTGAATACTTTCTGAGAGATATCTAACCTGAAATACAGATTTTTCATATCGTATCCATAGAAAAGTTTCTTTACAGGTAAATCAAATGGTTGAAATGTTGTCCATAGTTGCTCAATCTTTATCTCTGAAGCACCTGACCACTCAAAAAAGGATGTCAGTTTCCCATCAATGGTTGCTGTAATTGCCCTATCAGGTTGACCTATCTGCGTTGCTGGAAGGTATGCACTCATGACCTCCTGCGGTGTTTTCAGTCCGATGGTTTGATAGATACTGGAAATAATTGCCTGGAACAATGAATAAAACTTCGTTTTTGTCGTAATATCAGCAGATACACTCATCCACCAGAAAAAATCACTTGATTCAGCCATCAAAATGAGATTTCGTAATCCATCATGAAGTGGAGTTTTACCAGTTTGCTGGTAAACTGTTTTTCTGGCATTTGCAAGTATCTGCCATAATCTATTGGCATCAGGATTTCCAATCCAGTTATCAAAATGCAGTCCCATCCAGGAGCCCGGTGGTATATTTGAAAGAGAAATGTTTTTCATTGAAAGATTACATGCAGAACTGAAAGTGATTGGTTTGATTTTTTTGCTTGAATTGATGCGACCATAAAACTCGGGTAAAAAAATACTTCCACCATCCCTGTACCATTCCCACGGGTTTTCTCCGTCAAGAATGATTGTAAGAATTTTCTCATTGTTTTCTGAAAAATCTTCGATCTTTTTGAAAAGGTCTTCTGCTGCAGATTTTTCATCCCACCAGTGGTAAACAAATCCAATCCTGTCTGAAAACTCATGATTTCTGAAAAATATGCAGAATGAATTTTTCCATCTGTAAATTGTTGAAGAAATTTCTTTATCTGCAACATCTGTGTTATGCAAAATCTGTTCATCAGCACCAATCCATTTAATATTACAGTCAACCAGCATATCAAGTATCTCATTGCTGATAGAACCTTCTGCAGGCCAGATACCAGAAACATTTTTACCAAAGATTTTTTCTGCTGTTTCAAATCCCATTTCAATATGACCTCTAACATCTTCTGGATAGCGAAATTCAATGTCTGGAATTTGAAGGGATGTTTTTGTTTTTTTTGCTATAGATAAATCATAAACCAGTGGCATAATTGGATGATAACCTGGAGTAATACTGATTTCTATCAAACCACTATTCCATAAATTGTTGTAAAAACCAAGTGTTTGTGAAAAAATTTCTTTCTCTAACTTTACAAGCATTTTCCTATCATCAGAGTCAAAACCAGCACCTTTTTCAATCAATTGTTTAATTTCTGGAAACCATCTGACCATACAGGGATGGAAACATACAAGATGCATCCAGATCTTCATGTCAGAAATCTCCCTTTTTGAGATATCTTGTGAAAAAAATTTTTCCATCAGTTTCCTCAAAATTTCGTTTTTGTTCTTAATCCTTTCAGGAATGTCCTCAAGAAATATCTTTATTTTTACACTGTCGTTTTCACTGTCTTCAATTAACATCTCTTGAAAAGAATCAATAATTTCTCCTTCATCAATTTTTTTTATCTGCAGGAGTAAAGGTACAGTAAAATTGCATGTAAGTGTTGTTCCTGATTCCTGAATCATTTTTGCCATAGGGTAATAATTATAGAGGGTTCTGAACGTGATGATTGCCCTTTCAATCCTGTTTGATCCAGGAAAAATGTACCAGGGCTGATGGAAATGCCACAAGAGATTAAGGTATGTCATAGTTTTCCAATGGCTTTTTCGTAAAGTGAAACATACTGAACAATTGAATTGTTCCAGGAAAAATCAAGGGAAATAGCACGCTGGAAACAGTTTTCCATAAAAGAATTATCAGAATAAAGTGTGATTGCATTTTTCATTGCGTCTGCAAGCTCCAGGGGGTCAGGATTAATAAAAACAAGTCCCCACCCACTCTGTCGGGATTTATCAATGGGTTCAACAGTATCTGCCAGGCCACCTGTTTTTCTTACAACAGGGATTGTGCCATATTTTAAACTTATTAATTGCCCGAGCCCGCATGGTTCAAATCTTGAAGGCATCAGAAAAAAATCACTTCCTGCATAAATCTGACGCGCAACAGTATCGTCAAAACCAATTTTTACTGCAATCTTTTCAGGATACTTTTTTGCCATATACATTATTGCATTCTCATATGCGGTTTCTCCTGTACCAAGGCAAATAAACTGAAAATCAAACCCTTTAATATTTTCTATTGCGCCAATAATAAGATCAATTCCCTTTTGTTCAACAAGACGTCCAACGAATCCAAACAAAGGAATTTCTTTTGCTACCTGGAGACCAAATTTATCCTGCAGCATGATTTTGTTTTGCAGTTTCCCTTTTCTTGTACGATATTTTTTAAAAATGGCTTTATCAAAAAATGGATTCCATTCTAGATAATCAATACCATTAAGAATACCTGTAATATCTTTTTCCCTTGTTTTCAACAGTCCTTCAAGTTTGCACCCAAATTCAGGTGTAAGGATTTCCTTTGCATAGGTTGGACTCACTGTGTTAATCATTTCAGAATGAACAATCCCTGCCTTCATGACATTAATGTTCCCATAAAATTCCAGTTCGTTCATGGTAAAAAATTCATCAGGCAATCCAAGAAAAGGAAATTGCTCTGGTGGAAATATTCCCTGATACGCAAGGTTATGAATTGTAAATACAGTCGCAGCATTTAAATCCCTGTAGTAAAGCTTTCTGTAAAGTGGTAATAATGCTGTCTGCCAGTCATTGCAATGGAAAACATCAATTTTAATTTTCGCTGTTTTACAGCATTCAAGCACTGCTTTTGAGAAAAAAGAAAACCTCAAAAGATTGTCAGGATAATCAACACCACCTTCTCCGTATAATTGATTTCTACTGAAGTACATTTCATTGCCAATGAGATACACATTCTGATAATCTTTTAATTTCAAAAGTTGTGCCTTCTCAACCCTGTCCTTTGAAAAAAAGACATCGCATTCACCAACAACATCGTACTGATACTTATCACATATATGTTTCAGTCCAGGCAGGAAAATTTTTGTATCAGCATATTTTGGAAGTTTTTTCAATAAAGCACCAGCAACATCAGCCAATCCTCCCACTTTCACAAATGGCACACATTCACATGAAACAATGGCAATACTTCTCATTTTTTTCTCCTTTAATGGTAATTTTTATTGAACACTCAGGTCACGCAAAAATTGAGCAGCTTCCTCAGGCGGGGTTGGGTTAATATAAAAACCAGTACCCCATTCAAATCCACCAGGTCTTGTAAGCCGTGGCATAATTTCAATATGCCAGTGATAGTCCTTATCAATTGTCTGCCAGTACCCTGGATGTAAAAATCTGTTTGGAGCCGTATGAAATATGAAATTAAATGAAGGATTACATAATCCATTAATCAATTTTTTCAGTACCAGCCCGAGTATTTCAGCAAGAGAAATTCTTTCTCCATCAGATATTGAATCAAAATCAGGACTGTGTCGTAATGGTAATAACCATAGTTCAAATGGAAATCTTGAAGCATAGGGAGTAAGAGCAATAAAATCCTTGTTCATGGCAACAATCCTTTCACCCCTTTCAATTTCATCCTCAATAATATCACAGAAAATACATCGTTCTTTGTATTCATAATACCACTGCGTTCCTTTTAATTCTTCCTTGACCCTTTTCGGGGTTACTGGTGTTGCAATTAATTGAGTATGGGAATGATAAAGCGAAGCACCTGCTTCCTTACCATAGTTTTTGAAAATCATATTGTATTTAAACCTCTTATCATTTTTCAAATCCAGACTTCTCAATTGATATGTATAAATAACTCTTTCAAGTTGAGTTTGGGTAAAATCATGCATCTGTTGTTTATGGTCAGGTGTCTCAATAATCACTTCATGTGCACCTATGCCATTCATTTTATCGAAAATGCCAACCCCTTTTTTATTAAGATCTCCTTCAATTCTCAGCGCAGGGTATTTGTTTGGAACAACCCTTACAAGCCATCCTGGAGTATTTGGTTGGGAACCATTTTCCCTGATAGCAAATATTTCAGGTGGTGTCTTTGATTCATTTCCAGGACAGAAAGGACAAAAACGACCTTCTTCTTCACTGGTCGTCTGACACATTTCAGAATAATCAGATGGTCTAAGTTTCCTTTCTGTTGCAATAATCACCCATCTTCCAATAACAGGATCTTTCCTGAGTTCTGGCATTTCTTCTCCTTTCTTAAATTACCATTGATAGTCCTTCGGAATAACCACAATCCCTGTCTCACTCACAACAAATCTTTTTCTATCTTCCTCAAGGTCATAACCAATTATTGTTCCCTGTGGTACAACCACATTTTTATCAATGATGGTCCTTCTAATTTTGCAGTATCTTCCAACATTGACCCTGTCAAACAATATTGAATCACTGACCTCAGCATAACTATTGATTCTTACCCATGATGAAAGCACACTTCGTATCACCTTACCTCCACTGATAATGCAACCACCGCCAGCGATTGAATCAAGCATCATACCCATTCTATCACCCTGAGAAAAAACAGTTTTCAAAGGTGGAAGTTGTTCCTGAAATGTTCTGATGGGCCAGTCAGGGTCGTAAAGGTTAAGAACAGGTTCAACACTCACAAGATCCATATTAGCCTCGTAATATGCCTCAATCGTTCCAATATCCCTCCAGTATTTTGTCTCTTTGCGATTTTCATCAATAAATGGAAAAGCGAAAACCCTGTCCCTTCCGATCATTGAAGGAATAACATCTTTTCCAAAATCATGGGAACTTTCAGTTTTTTTTGCATCTTCAATAAGTCGTCTTACAAGGGTTTCTGTATTAAATAAATATATTCCCATTGATATTAAACAAACATTTGGATTATGTGGTGATGTTTTTGGATTTTCGGGCTTTTCCTCAAAACCAATTACCTGTTGATCTTCATTGATTTCAAGAACACCAAACCTTTTTGCTTCCTTTACAGATTCTTCAAATACACTGATGGTGAGGTCTGCATTTTTTTGTTTATGAAATTCAATCATTCTTCTGTAGTCCATTTTATAGATATGGTCTCCTGAAAGAATAAGAACCATATCAGGTTTTTCCTGATTAAGAAAATAAATGTTTTGAAAAACAGAATCTGCGGTTCCCAGGTACCAGTCAGTACCAATCCTCATCTGTGCAGGAATTACATCAACGAATTCACCAAGTTCCCTGCTGAAAATGTTCCATCCTTCCCTGATATGTCTTTGAAGAGAATATGACTTATACTGAATGAGAACATAAATTTTTCTCAGTCCTGAATTAATGGCATTGCTCAAAGTAAAATCAATAATGCGATAAATCCCGCCAAAAGGCACAGACGGCTTTGCCCTGTCCCTTGTAAGTGGATATAATCGTTCTCCCTTCCCGCCTGCAAGAACAAGAGTAAGAATTTTTTCTTTTTTAATCACCTATTAACTCCTTAACCTTTGCCACAAGTTCATCAAGTCCTGTTGAACTTTTTATGATATACGCATCCGCTGCCCAGCTCATAAAATCTGTCTTATACTGCGGGTATGAAGTATAAATGATTACTGGAAGATTTTTCCTCTGTCCTAAAATGTTTGAAATTGTTTCAAGCCCGCTCATTTTAGGCATCCTGATATCAACAATGACAAGGTCAACACTGGTAGTCCCAAGAAGTTTCAAACCATCCTCTCCATTTGAAACAGCAAGCACCTCGTATCCATGTGTTTCAAGTGTTTCCTTATAAAGGATCCTCTGGTTGGCTTCATCCTCAATGAGAAGGATTTTCTTCTTTTTCATGTTCCTCCTTTTCCGGTATTGTAAAACGAATTCTTGTCCCGGTATTAAGTTGTGAAACAACATCGATTGTTCCACCATGATTTTCTTCAACAATCATTTTCACAAGATGAAGTCCAAGTCCCATTCCATGCGGTTTTGTTGTAAAAAATGGTTTAAAAAGATGCTTCATCACATCTTCGGGTATTCCATTGCCTGTATCTGAAATTTCAATCCATACTTGCTTGTTATGTTGTCCTGCTTTTATTACAATAGAACCACCTGGCTTCACACTGTCAATTGCATTGTGAATGAGATTATAAAAAACCTCGCTCAATTGAATTCTGTCTGCATAGACATAAATATTTTCAGGAATTTCAACGGAAAATTTCACCTGCCTTTCTTCGATATTTATTGATAACACTTCCATCAATTCATTAAGAAAACTCTGTAAGTGAATGAGTTGTTTTTTGGCTGGTTGTTTAAAAGAAAAACGTAATAAATTATTAAGAACAAGTTCAAGCCGTCTGACCTCATTCACGATAATTCTTGCGTTTCTTGATATTCTTGGATCTATTTTCTTATCCTTGCATATTTCAAGAATCTGCCCTGCGAACCCACCTATGGTCACAAGGGGATTACGAATTTCATGGGCAAGATATGTTGAAATCCTTCCGGCAGCTGCAAAACGTTCGCATGCCAGTAATTCTTCCTGTGTCTTCCTCAGTTGCTCATTCAATTGCCTGAGTTGTTCAAGGTTTCTTTTTACTGTCTCATAAGCAAAAGCATTGGCAAGAGCAAGACCTGCCTGATTCAAAACAATAGAAAGGAAGGATATGGTTTCAGGTGTAATGTGTTTATAATGGAATGCATTGTCAGCAAAAATAATAGCAGAAACCTTACCAGAAATTACAATTGGAGCAATGACAACTTCAGTAGCATGCCTGACAAACCAGTGAAACTCTTCTGGAACAGTAAATCTTTCTGAATCCCTCAGAACAACAATCTCATTGTTAAAGATTACTTTTTTGAGTGGACTTTCAGGTGGAAGTTTTGCAATTTCAAGTTTCATTGTTTTTATTTCCACAGGAAATCTCTGACTTTCAAGTGTTCTGCGATGACTGTTTTCAAACATCTCTTCCAGTGTTACTGATGAATCTGTCAGCTCAGCCCAGATTTTCCCTGCTTCATTGTGGTCATATGGACCAATACCCCTGCCTTCACCAATAAACCCACTTTCTGAAATGAAAAATATTGCTGCCCGGCTGAATCCAAGAGATGCTCCTGCTGTAAGTCCTGTCAAAACAATATGGATGATTTTATCAACATTCAACGTTTCCTGCAGTCCCCTGCATATTGTATCAAGAAGTTGTATTTCATATTGAAGTTTGCTCTGTGCCTCCATTATGAACTTTCCTTTTCATCAATCTTCAGATAAACTTCAATCTTTGCCTTTTGTTTTTGATTTTCAAGCCATTTGTTGAAATACTGTTGTTCCTTCTGCGACTGCAAATACCTTTTTATTTCCTGAAATTTATCTTCTTTCATGTCAGGACCCATCAGGGCTTTTACCTCATCATCTTTAACAACAATTGTTGTTTCGGATAAAACTTCCTGTTTTAATTTTTGATACTTGATTTCCTGCTTTATCTGATCTTCAATTTCTTTAATTTTTTCTGGTGGAATCCTTGAAAAGTATGCTTTGAATCTTGTCTCGTCAAACTGACCCTTTTCATCTTTGAATGATGGTTCAGATTTTATTACTTCCATCACTTCGGATGGTCTAACCTTGATACGATGTTTACGATAAAGTTGTTCAAGAAATTTTTCCTGAATCATCCTGTTCAATACCATTTTTTCAAGTTCCTTTTCATTAATGAGTTTTGAATAATTTTCTTTAAGAAGGTCCCGATACTGCTGCCTTGTTTGTTCAAGAACCCTGTAAAATTCGTGCTGATATATTGGTTCTTTGTTTACCACTGCAACAAGATACCTTTTATCAGTACCCGAAATACTTACACCCCAGATGACAAAACCAGGGATAACCAGAGCAGCGGTTACTATCATTACCATCCTGAAATTTCTTTTTTTCCTGAACCATTTCATCAACATTGTTTTCCTCCTAAAATAAGAACAAATTCTCCCTTTACTGGAGATTGTCTGAATTTATCATAAATTTCACTGACACTCCCGGCAACAATTTCTTCAAATTTTTTTGTCAGCTCCCTGCATACAACAATTCTCCTTTCAGGAAACAAATCTTTGAGAACTTCAAGAGTATCCATTATTCTGTGAACTGATTCAAAAAAAACAATCATTTCCTTTTTTTCCCTGATGCTATTAAAAAATTCAATTTTTTCCTTTTTTTTTCTCGGGATAAAACCATAAAACGAAAAACAGTCAACAGGAAAACCTGAAACAGATAGTGCTGCTGTCAGCGCTGAAGCCCCAGGAACAGGAATAACATTTAATTTATGCTGGTGACACATTTCTACAATATAATGAGCAGGGTCAGATATTCCAGGCGTCCCCCTGTCGCAAACGAGGGCAATTTTCTTACCTTCTTGAAGCAATTTTATAATTTCATATGACCTTCTTTTTTCGCAACCCCTGTAGTAACTGATCAATGGTTTCTTGATGTTATAATGACTGAGTAATTTTAGTGTTTCCCTTGTGTCTTCTGAAACAACAAAATCCACCTGGTTCAAAACATTCAATGCCCGCAATGTAATATCTTCTAAATTTCCTATTGGGGTTGCCACTATAAAAAGCATTTACAAAATCACCTCTTTCGCTCATTGCTTCTTGACAATTTTCCACAATTATAGTACCCTAAAATAGTAAATTTTTCAATCTTTTCAGGATACGCAAAATGGAAATAGAAAAAATTCTCAGTGGTATCATAAAGAAAAACGAAAACAAAATCCTTTTGATTGTCATGGATGGAGTTGGTGGATTACCACATCCTGAAACAGGTCTTACTGAACTTGAGTCAGCAAAAAAGCCAAATCTTGATAAACTTGCTAAATCAGGAATGTGCGGCCTTTCTATTCCAGTGCTTCCTGGAATCACTCCAGGTAGCGGTCCTGCTCATATATCCCTTTTTGGTTATGACCCGATTCAGCATCAAATAGGAAGGGGTGTACTTGAAGTTTGCGGGATAGGTATGGAAATGAACAGGGACGATATTGCCATAAGGGGAAATTTTGCTACCATTGACGAAAATCACATTGTAACAGACAGGCGGGCAGGAAGAATACCAACAGACGAAAACAAAAAAATTGTTCAGAAAATTCAGGAAAACATTAAGGAAATCAAAAATATGCAGATTATTGTTCAAACAGTAAAAGAACATCGCCTTGCAATTCTGTTGAGGGGAAAAGGACTTTCACCTTTTGTATCAGAAAATGACCCACAAAAGGAAGGTCTAAAAATAAAAAAAATTGTCCCACTAAATGATGATGCCATTTTTACTGCTGAAGTATTGAATGAATTCGTTGACAGGGTTGAAAAAATACTTAAAGGAATGGATACAAAAGCAAAAACAATACTTTTAAGGGGTTTTTCTAAAATCCCTGATATTGACTCATTTGAGAAAAGATACCTTTTGAAACCTGTTTGTATTGCAAGTTATCCAATGTATAAAGGACTGGCAAAAATTGTGGGTATGGATGTGATACAGGGACTTGACACAATTGATGATGAAATTTCTGCCCTGCATAAACTTTATGACGAATACGACTTCTTTTACCTGCATTACAAGAAAACAGATAGTGCAGGCGAAGATGGTGATTTTAATAAAAAAATTTCTGCCATAGAAGAATTTGATGAAAAAATTTCAAAAATAATGCATCTAAAGTTTGATGTCATCTGTGTTACAGGAGACCACTCAACTCCGTGTGTATTAAAAGGACATTCCTGGCATCCTGTACCACTGGTAATAGTTTCAAAAAATATAATGCCCGATGATGTTGAAACATTTACAGAAAGAGCATGTTCCAGGGGATTACTCGGAACAATTCCAGCAAAAGAGATCATGTATATACTGCTTGCCAGTGCAATGAAATTTGAAAAATTTGGAGCATAACAAAGGAGGAATATGGAAAAGAAATTGCATGAAGCAATGAATGAGCAGATCAAGAATGAGCTTTATTCTGCGTATCTTTATCTAAGTATGGCTGCATGGTGTGAGGAAAAAAATTTTCCTGGAATTGCACACTGGCTTAAGGTTCAGGCAAAAGAAGAAGTAAGTCATGCCATGAAATTTTTTGATTTCATGGTTGATGTTGGCGCAAAAATTCAGTTGCTTGCCATAGAAAAACCACCTTCAGATTTTTCATCGGTTACAGATATCTTTGAAAAAACACTTGAACATGAAAAAAAGGTGACATCCCTGATTAATAATCTTGTTGACCTTGCAAAAAAGGCAAATGATAATCCTGCAACACTGATGCTTCAATGGTTTGTCAATGAACAGGTGGAAGAGGAAAAAAATGCCCTGCATATTCTTGAGACATTAAAGATGATAAAGGACCAGGGTCCTGCACTTGTAATGCTTGACAGGGAACTTGCGAAAAGAGAAGGGTAATAAAGGTTAACATTAAAATTTTTAAAAAGGGAGGAATATGGAAAGAAAAGGAATAAAAATTATTAAGGCAGATATTAAAGAAATTGTTAAGCAATTGAACAAGGCACTTTCTGACGAATGGCTTGCTTATTACCAGTACTGGCTTGGAGAAAAACTTGTGAGAGGGAAATTCAGGGAAGAAGTCGCTGCAGAACTTGGCCAGCACGCAGGTGATGAACTGAAGCATGCTGGAATGATTGCTGATAGAATCATACAGCTTGGTGGTACTCCTGTTTTAAAACCAGAGGAATGGTACAAACTTACAAATTGTGGTTATGATGCTCCAGAAGACCCAGATGTAATACCGATTCTTAAACAGAATATCAAGGGTGAACAGTGCGCAATAGAAGTTTATCAAAAACTTGCTGAAATGCTCAAGGATAAAGACCCTATCACTTACCTGATGGTACTTTCAATCTTAAAGGATGAAATTGAACACGAGGATGATTTAATTAATATCCTTGAGGACATTCAATAATCGGGATGTATAAGTTCCTTCAGTTACAGGAGGGGATTATGAAAAGAATTGTGCTGGTATCTGGTATTTTGCTCCTTTTTTCATATTATGGCGTATGTGAAATAAAACCGTCAACAAAGAATGATATTATTTCAAGTTTTAAAAACATTGATAAACTGACTGAACAGGGAAAAGAAAATCTTGTAAACATTTATATGTCAGCGATAGAAATTGAAAAACGTGCGACAAATCCATATCTTGCAAAAGAAATTGCAAAAAAGATTATTGATACTTCAAAAATTTCTGAAAAGGATTTTAATGTAATCAGAAGTAAAAATGGATTTTCTGAAATTTCTATTGCCTGGGCAATTTCCCGCCTGACAAAAATACCACTTACAACAATTGTTTCTGAATTAAATGAATATGGTGTTGATTACATTGTTGACAAATATGGTCCTGAATGTGAACACATTGCTTCAGAAATTTTAAAATTAAATCCGAAAAAGACAGCCCAGAATTGATTTCATTTATAACTATGTTTGATTTGTTGTGTCGCATGGAATAATCTTAAGGTTGTAAAAAAGCAAAATCACAAGTATCGGAAGAAAAATTTTCTTTCCTGTAAGATAAATAAAGGAGGTTTTCAAAATCTCTTCTTCAATTCCTTCGTCCCACGGGATATAAACCATAAAATATAAATAATGAGCCAGTTCCAGAACTATCAAAAAAGTGAACCTCGAAATATTTTCCTTTATCGGTCGGGACCTTATTAAAAACAGAAAATTCACAAGGAGAAAAAGGAAAATAGCCCCTGAAAAATTACAAAAATTTATAACTTCAGAGTTCCCTGTTTCTTCCTCAGGAATTATGGTAGTGATTCCGGTGTAAACCAGAAGGATGCAGATTTCTATTAAGAACGTGAGCAATATTCTATTCTGTATCTCTAAAAAATCCCAATTTTTGTATTTTAACCGTCTCATGTGCCTGATGTTTTTATTTTATGTCTTTTCCACCAGAAATTCAACTACCAATTTACCTTCTGTCAAAATAAATGAAATAATTTACTGCCCCTTGTTTAAAAACAGGAGGAATATACCGTTTAAATTTTCGTTTAATCTCTTTTTGAAACAGTGATTTACCTCTTTTATGGTTGTTTTTTCGGTCATAAATGTGGTTGATGTACGAACCCAGGTCACCTGGAGCAAGATTGTGGATGAACTGAAGGGTTATGATTATTTTAATTGTTTGCGCAATTTTTCATATTCCTGCCAGATTTCTGGAGGCATTCTTTTCCCAAAGGTATTGAAAAATTGTTTGATATCATCTAATTCCTGTTCCCATTCTTTTATATCCACATTCAAAATCTTTTCAAGATTCTCATCTGATAAATCAATGCCAGATTTTTCAATATCCTTGGCATAAGGAACTATCCCAACAGGTGTTTCTCTCCCTGATACTCTATTGTTTACCCTGTCAATAATCCATTTCAATACCCTGATATTTTCACCAAATCCAGGCCAGATAAATTTTCCATTTTCATCTGTCCTGAACCAGTTGACTGTAAATATTTTCGGTGGATTTTTCATCCTTGATCTCATGGAAATCCAGTGACCAAAATAATCAGCCATATTATAACCACAGAATGGAAGCATTGCCATCGGATCTCTTCTTAAAACTCCTACCTGTCCGATCGCTGCTGCGGTTGTTTCAGAACCACTTCTTGCACCAAGAAATACACCATGATTCCATGAAAATGCCTCTGTAACAAGTGGAATAATTTTACTTCTTCTTCCGCCAAAAATGATTGCAGAAATTGGAACACCATACGGATTATCAAATTCTTTTGACAATGTTGGCGCATTGTATATTGAAACAGTGAATCTTGAATTTGGATGCGCTGCTTTAGTCCCGGATGAAGCATTCCACATATTTCCCTGCCAGTCCTGCATATTTTTCCCTGGCAGGTCATCAATACCTTCCCACCATGGTTCATTTGTATCAATATTCAGTGCAGTATTGGTAAAAAGTGTTGGATAAAAATTTCGTCCTTTCAATGTTTTCATCATATTAGGATTTGTTTTATATGATGTTCCTGGAGCCACACCAAAAAATCCAATTTCAGGATTAATCGCATAAAGACGGCCATCATTTCCTATATGAAGCCACGCAATATCATCTCCAAGTGTCCATATTTTGTATCCAGGAAGCGCTGACTCCATCATCGCAAGATTTGTTTTACCACAGGCAGATGGCATTGCAGCAGTGATGTATGTAATATTTCCTGATGGGTCTTCTACACCCATAATAACCATATGTTCTGCAAGCCATCCTTCATGATATCCCAACCATGAAGCAATTCTAAGAGAAAAACACTTTTTACCTAATAGTGCATTTCCGCCATAACCTGAACCAATGCTCCAGACGAAATTTTCATCTGGAAAATGCATGATAAATCTTTTTTCAGGATCAAAATCACCAACAGAATGAAGTCCTTTAACAAAATTTTCGTTGCTGCCTATTTTCTCTATCACATTTTTACCCATCCTTGTCATAATACGCATGCTCACTGCAACATAACTAATATCAGTAAGCTGTACGCATGCCTTTGCAAAAGGACTATCAGGATGACCCATCATATATGGCAAAACATACATTGTTCTTCCGCGCATACAGCCATCTGAAAGACGTGTAAGAAGTTTTTTTGCTTCTTCTGGCGGCATCCAGTTATTGTTCGGTCCTGCTTTTTCTTTATCAGGATGACAAACATATGTAAGATGTTCTGTCCTTGCAACATCTGTTGGATGGCTTCTATGGAGATAGGCATTGGGCCATTTATCGTGATTTAATAAATAAAAAACTGGCTTGCCATTGATTTTTTCTTCTTCCATCCCGACCTTCATCAACCATCTTGCTTCTTCTTCAGACCCATCACACCAGTAGATTCTGTCGGGCTTTGTTAATTCTGCCTGCTTCTGTACCCATTGTTCTAATGGGGTTGGCATAGGATTTTCTCCTTCGGGTTCTCAGGTTGAACCAGTTTTTTGGGAATATATTATAATGCAATCTCGCGGAAAATCAAAATTCAAATTAAATTCCAGGAGTTTAATTTACAAACGCCGTTGCTTGACTTGAAAAAATTTTGAACACTCCGCGAAATATCAGGGTTTAGGGAATACAGATTTACTGAGTATTAGATCTCACAAAGTAATTATATCTTCCCAACCTGAAAAGATTCTGTTAATAAACTGGTTAGTAGAACCCAGCAATCACGATTGCATTTTACTCAGGGCAAATTTTGACTGAAAAACTGAAAAAGCTTTGTCCGTGTGTTTCATCAATACTTGACAACTATACTGGGGTAGTGTATGATTACAATATGATAGATGAAAAACTAAAAAAAGAAATTATACCAAGAATTAGAAAGGTAAAGGGCCAGATCGAAGGAATTGAAAGAATGGTTAATGATAAGAGATACTGCGTAGATATCTTGCAGCAAATATATGCAATTATTGGTGGGTTAAAGGTCATCTCGCTGATGATATTAAAAAACCATATAGACACCTGTGTGAAGAAATCGATAACTTCAAAAAACAAAGGGGAAATAGAAACAAAGGTGGATGAACTTATTGAGATATACAAAAGATTTTTAAAATAAGAAAAATTATAAACTTTTTAAAAAATATTTTTAAGTTTTTTACACAACCGCCACGCTGTAAAAATGGAAGGGGGTGATAGTAATGAAAAAATTAATCTTAACGGGTCTATTTATAATTTCTTCAAGTGTTCTCTTTGCACAGGCATGTCGTTCTTGCAGTTCACAGGATATGAAGCAAGAAAAAGAATGTGATTTTTCAAAGATAGGAAATTATATGATTTGTCCCGTGACAAAGGAAAAATTTCAGGCAAATGAAAAGTCAGAAAGTAGTGAGTATAAAGGGAAAATTTATATCTTCTGCTGCCCAATGTGTAAAGGGAAGTTTGAAAAAGAGCCGGAAAAATATATGAAAGGTAAGTAAAATGATTTATCGGTACACAAAGATAACAGGATACATTTCATATATCTTTCTTGTTTTGACTTTTATTTATGGTATAACCGGTATAAATTTTTTTGTTCATAAAATTTTAGGGATAACAACAGTATTTTTTGCTTCTTTACATCTATTCTTTAACATTAAAAAGAATCTGAAAATCAGGAGGAAAAAATGAAAAGGATTATTATTTTCTTGTTCCTATTTGTTTCTCTTCTTTTCCCAGCCGTTCATAAACATCCGGAAGAAAAAAACAATTATGGTTTATGTCCCGTACTTGCAGAACCTGCGTCAAAGGAATTCTCCTATGAGTACAAAGGTAAAAAATATTATTTTTGCTGTCAAGATTGTGTTGAAAAATTCAAAAAAGCACCTGAAACATATATATCAAGAATAAAAGAAATAAAGATTGAGGCATTCCAATTTGGATATCTCCCAGAAGTTATAAAGGTTAAAAAGGGAGATATCGTCAGGATTATGCTTACAACGAGAGATGTTCCACATGGTTTTATGATAAAAGAATATGGGATTGATGTAAAGGTTAAAAAAGGAGAAAAAAAAGAGTTTGAATTTCTTGCAGATAAAAAGGGAGAGTTTGATATTATATGTTCTGTTTATTGCGGTAAAAATCATTCAAAGATGAAAGGAAAGTTAATTGTTGAATAGAATAGGAAAATTTTTTATATTTATTTTGGTCATAACTCTTACAGGGTGTTCTTATTTTTATTCTGACAGACAAAAAACAAAAGAGAAAGTTATTGAGAAAAAAAAGGAGATCGAAGGTCTTGAAGGTATTTATAGACCCAAAGGAGAAAGACCAAAATTGCCCTTACTTGATGAGAATTCGGATATCTCTGATTTTATTAAATATGCCATATTAAACAATCCAAAAATTGAAGCAGAATTTTATTCCTGGAAAGAAGAAGTTTATAAGCTTGCTTCTGAAAGATTTCTTCCTGAACCAAAAATTTCTTTTGAAGGAACAATAAATTCTATTTTAAAAGAATTAATGGTTGGGATTATGTTTATGTTTCCGAAATCAGAAAAAATTCCATTATCTATTGAATTATATTCCCTTGAGGTAGAAAAGAAAAGATTGAACTTTGAGTATGAGATATTGAAAACAATTTATAAGGTGAAAAACATATCTTACAGATATTATCTCATTGAGAAAAAGATAAAATTTGTCGAGAAAATTATAAATCTCCTTGAAGAAATTGAAAAAATAAATATGTCAAAATTAAAAGTTGCAAAGGCCTCTGAAAAAGATATATTGAAAATACAGATTGAAAAGGAGCAGATGAAAAATATGCTTTTGGATATGATTGATAGTAAAAATTATATTTTGAGAGAATTTGCATCAGTTCTCGGAATTCCACCTGAGGAGAAAATACCAGAACCACCAGGAAATTTGAAATTTACAGAAGGAACATTCTCAGAAACAGAAGTATGGAAGATTGTCAAGGATAAAAATCCAAAACTATCAATACTTGAAAAAGGAATAAAACAGGCAGAAATCTTTATTAAAATTGCTTATAGAGAATATTATCCGGAAATGGAAACAGGGATTATGAGAAACTTTTTTTCATCAATGATAATAACAAAACCCTTTATAGCATTATCATTGCCATGGCGAGAGAAGGTACAATATCAAATTCGTTCAACAGAAAGTACTTTAAAAGTTGAAAAGGCAGAATATTCATCGGAATTACTCGATCTTGCTACTGTTTTATCTGAAGCACTTTTCAGATGGCGACAGGCAAACAGAGAGAAAAATCTCTATGAAAAAATTCTTCTCCCAAAGGAAGAATCAGTATTTTATTTAACAAAATCAAATTATATAACAGGCCTATCAGACATAGATGAATTTTTGATTTCAGAAAAAAATTATTATGAATTTAACATAAATTATCTTTCAGCCGTTGTTTTAAGAGAGATAACATTAAATGAGATATCCCTTACAATTGCAGGAATAATGCCCGAAGACATATGGAGATAAATATGCAAAGGAAAATCATTTTTATAATTTCTTCTTTTATTCTTCTTATAATCCTTATTTCATTTACAAATACAAAAATAAAAAGACAGGAAAATAAAGAAAGGGAAAAAACGACCGAAGTGAAAGGAGAACAAAAGAAAAGAATACTTTTCTGGACATGCAGTATGCATCCTCAAATAAAACTTCCTGCTCCTGGAAAATGTCCCATTTGTTTTATGGATTTGATTCCTGTTTATGAAGAGAAAAAAGAAGATATTTCAGAGATTAGATTTACCAATGAAGAAAGAAAAATCGCTGAAATTGAGACAGTTCCAGTTTCTTATAGACATTTAAATGTTGAAATAAAATTGCTTGGAAAGGTTGAGTATGATGAGACACAAATTTCAAATATTTCTGCTTATATACCAGGGAGAATCGAAAAACTTTATGTTAATTTTATAGGAGCAAGAGTTGAAAAGGGAGAGAAACTTTTTCAGATTTATAGTCCTGATGTTTATACATATCAGGAAGAATACCTTGTATCTCTTAAGCGGTACAAGGAAGCGGTCGAGAGAAAAGAAACTTCTTCTATAAATTCTGAAAAAGAAATACTTGAATCAGTTAGAAAGAAACTTTTACTTCTAGGTTTATTACCCTTTCAAATTGATGATATAGAAAAGAAAGGAGCCCCTTCAGATAAGGTTGATTTTTATTCTCCATCTTCTGGTTTTATCATTGAAAGGGATGCCTATGAGGGTAAATATATCAACACAGGAGATATTTTGTTTAAAATAGCTGATATTAAAAAGGTCTGGATTAAACTTGATGTCTATGAGAAAGATATTCCTTTTGTAAAAATTGGTCAGAATGTTGACATACTCTGTGAGGCATATCCTGAAAAAATATTTAAGGGAAATATAATTTTTATAAACCCATTTCTCGATGAAAAAACCAGAACCATAAAAGTGAGAATTGAGATAGATAATCCAAAAGAGGAGTTGAAACCCGGTATGTTTGCCCATGTTTTTTTGAAATATCATCTTGGTAGAAAATTGAGTATCCCGTATACATCGGTCCTTTTAACCGGAAAAAGAGCAGTTGTTTTTGTTGAGGAAGAACCAAACCTCTTCCGTGTGAGAGAGGTTGTGATAGGTCAAAGGGCAGGTGATTTTTATCCTGTTATAGATGGTTTAAAAGAGGGTGAAAGAGTTGTTAAAAAAGGGAATTTTGTCATTGATTCAACATTACAGATAAAAGGGAAAGAAAGTATGATGAAGATTATGTCTGGAGAAAAAGAGAACATTGAATTTGAAAGTCCGATGAGTGTACATCATCATTAAAGAGAAAAAATGACCGAAGAGATAAAAGCAAAAGGAATTATAGACAGATTTATACTTTTTTTCCTTCAAAATAAACTTATAACATTCTTATGGATTTCTTTTATAATAATTGCTGGATTTTATTTTATGCCTTTTGAGTATAAAGCGGATTTAAGAAATCCAATACCTGTTGATGCTATTCCAGATATAGGAGAAAAACAGGTAATTGTTTTTGCTGACTGGGAAGGCCGTTCTCCTCAGGATGTTGAGAACCAGGTTACATATCCTCTCTCAATTTCCCTTCAGGGAATACCAGGAGTTAAAACAATAAGAAGTTATTCAATGTTTGGGTTTTCAACTTGTTTCGTTATTTTTAATGATAATGTTGACTATTACTGGGCAAGAAGCAGAGTAATGGAAAGATTGAATGTATCTCAAAAACTTTTACCAGAAGGTGTTATTCCATATCTTGGACCTGATGCGACACCTCTTGGTCAGATTTTCTGGTATACATTGGAAGGAGAAGGATTTGATTTACAGGAGTTAAGATCAATTCAGGACTGGTATGTAAGATACGCTCTTCAGTCAGTTGAGGGAGTCAGTGAGGTTGCTACTGTAGGTGGATTTGTTAATGAGTATCAGATAGATGTTGATCCTGATGCAATGAGACAGTTTGGAGTTGGTCTTGGTGAAGTTGTTAATGCTATTAAGAAGTCAAATATTGATGTTGGGGCAGGGACAATAGAATGGAATGAGGTTGAATATATAATCAGGGGAAAGGGTTTTATAAAAAAAATTGAAGATATAGAAAATACAGTTATCAAGGAATATGATAATGTTCCTGTATTTATTAAAAATGTAGCAAAAGTTTCTACCGGTCCTGCATTCAGGAGGGGATTACTTATTAAAAAAGATAAAGAGGTTGTTGGTGGAGTTATTACCTGTAGATATGGAGAAAATCCACTTTTGGTTATAAATAGAGTTAAAAAAAAGATAGCAGAAATATCTCCAGGACTTCCAGAAAAAATATTACCTGATGGAAAGATTTCAAAAGTTAAAATAGTTCCTTTTTATGATAGGACTCAACTTATAAGGGAGACACTTTATACATTACAGGATACTCTTATACTTGAAGTAATAATAACCTGTTTTGTTGTATTTCTAATTTTAAATCATATTTCAAGCAGTTTTATAATTTCTTTTAATTTACCACTTGCCATTTTTCTTTCATTTATTCTTATGAAGGTCTTTAATGTTCAGTCAAATTTAATGAGCTTGGGTGGAATAGCAATTGCAATTGGAACAATGGTTGATATGGGCATTATTCTTTGTGAAAACACTGTAAGACATTTTTCATTAAGAAAAGACGGAGAAAGTTCCCTTTTTATTGTCTTCAATGCAGCCAGTGAAGTTGGTTCAGCAATAATGACTGCAATAGCAACTACTATTTTTTCTTTTTTACCAATTTTTGCATTAACAGGCCCTGAAGGAAAACTGTTTAGACCACTTGCCTATACAAAAACATTTGCTCTTATATCTTCAATAATTGCTGCTTTAACTGTTGTGCCAACACTTTCCCATATATTTTTAACTCCAAGGCAGTATTCAAAGAAGGCAAAGATAATAACCTCAACAATATTAATGCTCTTTGGAGTAATGGGATGGATTTTTATAAATAAATGGTTTGGTATACCAATTTTTCTCGGAGGAATATATTTTCTTTTTGTTCATTTATATCTATCAAAAAAACTCTCTCAGAAGAAAATTGATTTTTTAACAGGTGTCCTTGCTTCCTTTTATGTTTTTTTACTTCTTACAAGAAGATGGATGCCAGTTGGAATTGAAGAGGGTTTTTTTAAAAACCTTTCCATAGTTCTTTTACCAACAATTTTCTGGGGTGCTCTTGCTTTAATTTTTATAAAATTTTATCCCAAGATTTTGTCTTTCCTTTTAAAAATAAAATTTATATTCATGCTTTTACCTCTTTCTATCACAGTTTTTGGTTTTATGGTTTATTTTGGATTTCAAAAATTTTCTTCCCCCATAATTTTCCTTTTTAAAAAAATTGGAATAGAAGAAAGAAAAATAAAAGAGGTAGATTTATATGGCTATCTTTCCCATAAGTTTCCTGGTTTTGGAAGGGAATTTATGCCAACACTTGATGAAGGTTCATTCTTATTTATGCCTGTTGTTATGCCACATACATCAATTGGAGGGGTAACTGATATAGTAAAAAAACAGAATTTATATATATTGAGCATTCCTGAGATAGAAGATGTTGTTGCAAAAATAGGAAGGGCAGAAACACCTCTTGACCCTGCCCCAATTGATATGATTGAAACAATAATAACATATAAACCAGAATATTCTCAACCAGACCCAAAAACAGGCCAAAGAACAAGATTATGGAGAGAAAATATAAAGACACCGGATGATATATGGAAAGAGATTATAAATAAAGCAGGAATTGTTCCAGGGGTAACTTCTGCACCAAAACTCGGTCCAATTGCTGCAAGAATTGTTATGCTCCAAACAGGTATGAGATCTTCAATGGGAGTTAAGGTTTTTGGGACAAATTTAAAGGAGATTGAAGAGGTTGGTTTTAAGATCGCTTCATATTTAAAAGAGGTCCCTTATGTTGAGCCATCTTCTGTTATTCCTGACAGGTTGATAGCGAAACCATATATTGAAATAGATATAGACAGGGAAAAAATTTCAAGATATGGGGTTAATATCAGGGATGTTCAGGATATTATTGAGGTTGGAATTGGTGGAATACCAATAAGTTTAACTGTTGAGGGAAGAGAAAGATATCCTGTTAGGGTTAGGTATATGAGAGAATTGAGAGACAATCCTGATGAACTGGCAAATATTCTTGTTCCTTCGATGGATGGAGCACAAATTCCCTTATCACAGTTGGCTGAAATAAGAATTGTTCCTGGTCCAACGATGATAAAAAGTGAAGAAACATTTCTTGTTTCCTATGTTTTATTTGATAAGAAGGTTGGATATCCTGAAGTTGAGGTTGTTGAGAGTTGTAAAAGATACATTGAAAATAAGATAAAATCAGGTGAGTTGAAATTGCCACCAGGTGTATTTTATACATTCAGTGGAAGTTATGAACAACAATTAAATTTTCAGAGAAGATTAAAACTTATTTTACCTTTTGCAATCTTTCTAATATTTTTAATTCTTTACTTTCAATTCAAACTGCCCTCATTAACACTGATTGTATTTCTTCAACTTTTCTGTGTATGGGGAGGAGCGCTTTTTGGTATGTTTCTTATTTCAAACGAGTGGTTTTTAAATTTTAATATTTTTGGAGTAAATCTGAGGGAATTATTCAATCTTAAAACATATAATATAAGTGTTCCTGTATGGGTTGGTTTTCTTGC
This sequence comes from Candidatus Omnitrophota bacterium, assembly GCA_023818965.1. Lineage (GTDB taxonomy): Bacteria > Ratteibacteria > UBA8468 > B48-G9 > DTJG01 > DTJG01. Next base: position 59,089 of record JAMWCD010000012.1, read on the forward strand.
TTTATTTGGAGTGGCAACTGATGACGCCGTTGTTATTGGGACATATTTAATTCAACAGTTTTCACAAAAAAAAGCAAAGAATGTTGAAGAGGTGAGATATTTAACTGTTGAAGCAGCAAAAAAAAGAGCAAGACCATGTTTTATGACAACAATAACAACAGTTCTTGCTTTATATCCTGTTTTAACCTCAATTGGGAGGGGTTCAGAGGTTATGATGCCTATGAGTATACCAATAGTTATTGGAATGACATGGCAACTTGTTACTTTATATATAACACCTGTCCTTTTCTGCTGGATAAAAGAAAAAGAGGCAAGAGAATTTGAATAATTCCATGCTTGTGGAATTTTTACTTACCTGTATGATTTATCCTATTTTGGCATTGAGATAAAACGATGCAAGATGAAAACAAGGAGCAAGTTTAAAAGCTTATCCGCTTTGATTAAAAAAATTAAGAGTTTTTGCTCGAGATACTTCCAGGAAGAGGGTTTCCGATACATAAAAGTCGTAAACATATACACGTTTCTGCAGGACTTGACAAAAAAAATTTTTGTTTTAAAATATCTACAAAAACTATAGAAAAAGTAGAATAATTAATCACCCTATTGATAAAGCAAACACGAAATCTTATAGAGATTAGACAATACAGGGTCAATTTTAAAAATTAAACCAGGAGAAGAAAATGGGAAAGATATATGAAGATATTACTAAGACAATTGGTAATACGCCGCTGGTCAGATTAAACAGGATAACCAGAGGCGTAGTAGCAGAAATAGTAGCAAAGATTGAGTCCTTTAATCCCTTATCCAGTGTCAAAGACAGAATTGGTATTTCAATGATAGAAGACGCAGAAAAAAAGGGTTTGATTAAAAAGGACACAATTATTGTTGAACCAACTAGTGGCAATACCGGCATTGCTCTTGCTTTCGTATGCGCAGCGAGAGGATACAGATTAATTTTGACTATGCCAGAAACAATGAGTATGGAAAGAAGGAAATTACTTCAGGCATTCGGTGCTGAATTGGTCTTAACTCCAGGAAGTGAAGGAATGAAAGGCGCCATTAGAAAAGCTGAAGAGATTGCAAAGGATAATCCAAATGTTTTTATGCCCCAGCAGTTTAAAAATCCTGCTAACCCTAAGATTCATAGAGAAACTACTGCTGAGGAAATCTGGAGAGATACTGATGGCAAAGTGGATATATTAGTTTCTGGTGTAGGAACTGGCGGGACAATTACAGGGGTTGCTGAAGTAATTAAAAAAAGAAAGCCTGAGTTTAGAGCCGTAGCTGTTGAACCAAAGGATTCTCCAGTTCTTTCTGGTGGAAATCCAGGCCCACATAAGATACAGGGCATTGGAGCAGGATTTGTACCGGATGTATTAAGGACAGATTTGATAGATGAGATTATACAGGTCAGCTACGAAGATGCTGCTGAAACATCAAGAAATTTGGCTAAGGAAGAAGGAATTCTGGTAGGTATATCATCAGGTGCTGCGGCATGGGCAGCCATTCAGATTGGTAAAAGGAAAGAAAATAAAGATAAACTTATTGTTGTGGTATTACCTGATACTGGGGAACGATATCTATCTACAGAATTGTTTAAGTAAAAATCTTAAAAAACTTTATATTACAAAAATGATCATTAAAGGCAGGTGATGGAAATGATATGGATTATGTGTAGATGAGGTTAGTTAATCTAACATCAATAACTTTTATTTGTAAAAAAGGAGAACAAATGAACAAAAAAAGATTAGACACAATTGTGTTACATACAGGACAGGAAACACCTGACCCTGCAACTGGAGCAAGAGCAGTGCCTATCTATCAGACAACTTCATATGTTTTTAAAAACACTGAACATGCAGCAAATCTCTTTGCACTTAAAGAATTCGGTAACATTTACAGCCGTATTATGAATCCAACAAATGATGTATTTGAAAGGAGAGTCGCTGCGATAGAAGGAGGTACTGGTGCATTAGCAGTTGCCTCGGGTCAGGCAGCTGAAACTCTTGCATTGCTGGCAATTACGCAGGTGGGAGATGAAATCGTTTCAGCAAACAATCTATATGGTGGAACATACGAACTTTTCCACTATACGTTTCCTAAACTTGGAAGAAAAGTGATTTTTGTGGATTCAACAAATCCCGACGAATTTAAAAAAGCAATAAATGAAAGAACAAGAGCAATTTTTGCTGAGACAATAGGTAATCCAAAACTGGATGTCCCGGATTTTGAAACTATCTCTAAAAACGCACATGAAAACGGGATACCTTTTGTTGTGGATAATACTGTTGGTATTGGACTGTGCAGACCGATAGACCATGGAGCAGACATTGTTGTGCTTTCGGCTACCAAATTTATAGGTGGACATGGAACATCAATCGGTGGAGTCATTGTGGACTCAGGCAAATTCGACTGGAGCAACGGAAAATTTCCTGAATTTACAGAGCCTGACCCGAGTTATCACGGGTTGAAATACTGGGAAACCTTTGGAAATTTTCCTGGGCTGGGGAATATTGCCTTTATTATTAAGGTAAGGGTACAGTGGCAAAGAGACATCGGTGCTGCCTTAAGTCCATTCAACGCTTTCTTGTTCCTTCAAGGATTAGAGACACTAACACTAAGGGTAAAAAAACACTCTGAAAATGCCTTAGAAATTGCCAAGTTTTTAAAGAAACATCCTCTGGTGAACTGGGTGAACTACCCTGGATTAGAAGATCATCCAGCTCATAAGATGGCGAAAAGATATCTCAATGGTGGATATGGTGCCATCGTTGGTTTCGGAGTCAAAGGCGGATTAGAAGCTGCAAAGAAGTTTATCAATTCAGTAAAACTTCTCTCACATCTTGCCAACATAGGCGATGCAAAAAGTCTGGTTATTCATCCAGCATCTACAACACATCAGCAGTTAACCCCTGAAGAACAGAAGGAAACAGGCGTAACAGAAGATTACATCCGCCTTTCAGTTGGATTGGAGGATGTAGAAGATATTAAAGAAGACATTGACCAGGCATTAAGAAAGGCAGCGAAGTTTTAAATTTATCTGGAAGGCGAAGATAACTTATGCTTTTTAAGGAGTGTTCACAATGAATGAAGATGGAAAAAGCGTTGGAATCGTTGAGACACAATATTTTGTCTTTGCCCATCCACCAGATGAATTAATACTGGAAAGCGGCAAAAAAATAGGCCCTGTTACGCTGGCTTATGAGACATATGGAAAACTTAATGCTCAGAAGTCCAATGCCATTCTTATCTGCCACGCCCTCTCAGGTGATGCCCATGCTGCTGGTTTCCATCAGGGAGAACAAAAGCCAGGATGGTGGGATGATATGATAGGTCCAGGTAAAGCATTTGATACAGATAAATATTTTGTTATTTGTTCAAATGTTCTCGGTGGATGCAAAGGGTCAACAGGTCCATCTTCTATTAATCCGAAAACCGGCAGGCATTACGGACTTGATTTTCCAGCCATAACCATTGGAGATATGGTAAATGCCCAGCGATATCTCGTTGATTATCTGGGAATAAATTGTCTTCTTTCAGTTGCTGGTGGTTCTATGGGTGGGATGCAGGTTTTAGAGTGGTTGGTTTCATATCCTGACAGGATTCGAAGTGCCATACCCATTGCTACTGCAATAAGGCACTCTCCCCAGCAAATTGCGTTCAATGAGGTTGGCAGGCAGGCGATTATGTCAGACCCTGATTGGAAAGGTGGGTATTATTATGGTGGGCCCCTGCCTGCCAAAGGACTTGCTCTGGCAAGAATGATTGGGCATATCACCTATATGAGTGATATATCCATGGAGAAGAAATTCAGCAGACGTATTAAAAACGGGGATTCAAAAGATGATACCAAATTTGAGGTTGAGGAATATCTGCATTATCGGGGCAACAGTTTTGTAAAAAGGTTCGATGCCAATTCCTACTTGTATATTACCAGAGCAATGGATTACTTTGATGCTGCAAGGGGTAAATTTTTGTGGGATGTCTTTAAAAAAAATATCAATGTAAAGGTTCTGGTTATTGCTTTTAAATCTGACTGGCTATATCCTGCATACCAGTCAAAGGAAATCGTCAAAGCATGCAAAATTGCTGGGCTTGATGCTACCTATTGTGAGATAGATTCTACTTATGGACATGATGCTTTCCTTCTTGAAACAGAAGAACAAACCCATCTTATCAAGCATTTTCTTGAAAAAGTAAAAAAGGGTGAGACAACGGATGAATACGAAATATAATTCAATAAGATTAGATTACAGGATAATTCTTGACCTGATTCCCGAAGGTTCATCGGTACTTGACCTTGGTTGTGGAACAGGAGAATTATTGTATCTGTTAATAAAGGAAAAAAAAGTAAAAGGTCAGGGTATAGAAATAGATGAGAAGGCAATATATATGTGCGTTGAAAAGGGACTAAGTGTATTACATTGGGATTTGGATTCTGGTTTATCAGAGTATAAGGATAAATCCTTTGATTATGTAATACTGAACCAGACCATCCAGGAATTAAAGAAACCAGAAATTGTTCTTAAGGAATCTCTTAGAGTTGGTAGAAAAGCCATAGTTAGTTTCCCAAATTTTGCCTGCTATCAGGCGCGTTTTCAGATATTTTTCAAAGGGAGAACTCCTGTCACACCTTCTTTACCTTATAGATGGTATGACACCCCTAATCTCCATTTCCTGAGTATTTCAGATTTTATTGAATACTGCCGTGAGAGAGACATCGAAATTGAGAAAGCATTGTTTATCGGGAAAAGTAAACGGGTAATTTTATTTCCAAACCTATTATCTCAGGTAGGAATATTCATTATCAGGAACCGAGATAAATCATAATACCTAACGAGGGGGATTTAATGGAAAAATATAAATATCTTCAACTAAAAGCCGAACTGCTTGTAGAAGGTATCAATGCAACCCAACAAGCGCTGGAGGAAGTGGGTACAAAATATAAAGAACAAAACCACGGTCTATTTGGATGGGATTTTGAGGACCACGTGGGAATAAATCTGCCTGATGATTTTATTCTTCCTGATGAAACAGTTGTTCAATTCAGGAAAAATAGTCTTTCACCATATAAAGTTTGCCTGACAGGAAATAGGTTGATTTTGTCAAAAGGAGATATAGAAATATGCGAAGTCAAATGGATTCCAAGACCTGCATTTTATGATACAGAAACAACGACTCACCGTAAAATGGTTAAGATTGGACAGATCGGTGGTGTGGATTGTTTATTCTTCTGCTACCAGAACTATTGTAGCCATTTTTCAAATGACCAGCAATGCCTTTTTTGTAATCTTGTTTCAACTTCAAAAACCTATAATTCTGTATTGAAAAAAAAAGAAATTAACGATATAGGTAAGGTCGCACAGGCAGCATTTTATGAAGGCAATGTAAAGCATGTGTTACTGACCGGCGGGTGTTTCAACCATCAAAAAGAGATAGAACTGGTAACAGATATCTTAAAGTCAATCAAGAAACATACAGGTTTTGACCGTGTTCCTGGCGTGATTCTTCCTTCTCCACCGAAAGGAGAAGATGAGATAAAGAAATACTATGATACTGGTATAAAAGCAATCGGTTTCTCTATGGAAATATGGGATGAAGATCTTTACAGGGCAATATGTCCGGGTAAATCCAGGAATACATCGCATAATGATTTTGTCCACTTAATTGAAGTTGCGGTTAAAATCTTCGGGGCAGGAAATGTATATGGTGTGTTTGTTATGGGATTAGAACCTAAAAAAACATTCATTGAAGGTATTAGAAAAATTACTGAATTGGGAGCAAATGTTGTTCCTTTTGTTTGGTCTCCCAATCCGGGTTCACAACTCGAAGGCCACAGGGCTCCCACAGGCGCATGGTTTGTTGACACAATCTTAGAAGCATCTGATATTGTCTATCAATCAGGCGTTCCTGCAGGCACAGAAAATCATTGCTACAGATGTGATGGAAATAGTCTTTTGCATGATGCCTTGCGAATCAAAGGGATTGAATAGTAAGGATTGATAATATGACCAAAGAATTCAACAATGCGTAATTACAAGGGTTGATTTGATAAATTATTGGACAACAAAAAGGAGCAACAATGAAATTTGAAACACGAGCAATACATGATGGTCAGAAACCTGACCCATTGACAGGAGCAGTTATTGTTCCTGTTTATCAAACATCTACATTTCAACAGGATGCAATAGGAAAG
>JAMWCD010000003.1 GCA_023818965.1 Candidatus Omnitrophota bacterium
CTCCTTCTTTCTTTATCGGTGTAAATGGTGGGTATACCTTCCTTGACTTCCCTAAATCGTTATGCTCCCATTCAAATACCTTCCTCTCAAATCTCCTCACTACTTCACCTTCAGGTACATTTTCACCGACTGCCTTAACTGCAATCTCATATACTCCATTCAAGTCAGGCAGGTCAATTAGTTTTTCACATTTCCAATTCTTGAATTCATCCTTCTCAAAAGTAATTTTTTTTATCTCTTTTTTTGTTTGCTCTTCTCTAATGACAAAATTCAGTTTTTCAATTTTTGCTTTTCCTTCACTTCCTGTGATATCCGCTAAAATTTTCATCTTCTTCAGATACGGATAATGACTGAAACTAAAATTTACTACAGGGATTTCCTTTTGTTTGCCTGAACTAATTGACCATTTTTCCTTTGGTTGCTTCCAGTTGTCAAAGGTATATTTTCTTGAAAAATAGGTTTTTGAGTCATCAAGGGATGTAACAAAAGTATCAAGTCCCATTTTCATTGATGTATCATCTTCAACCTCAAATTTGATATATTTTTGTTCTTCTGGATTTAATAAGAATTTTTCTGTCTTTGAAACCTCAGGCATTAAATCTCTGTGCAATAAGATTCTTACTTTTCCTTCGATTTTTTTATTCAATGGGTTATATAATTCAACAATATAGTCAATTTTTCCCAGATAAGGGTCTTTCAGGTGTTTCTGTCTTACAATGATTCCATCGTCTCTTGAAAAATTAAAAATTATTCTATTTACAGATGTAAAAACATATTTTTCTTCTCCTATTGCAGACCACCCACCTGGCCTTTTATAGTCCCTGCATATATTTATTAACCATTCCCTGTCTGTTGTTTTTGATACTTTATATAAGTTTTTTACAGGTATTTCAATTTCACAATGCCAGAAACCATCATGTAAACCATTTTTTATATTGTAATTTCCTTTCCATCCATAAATCTCTTCTGGTTTTATGTTTCCCCTCAAATGTGTCAGATAATATGCGTATCCTTCAGAATTACAGAGCATCTGATACGTAACTCCATCTTCTTTTCCAGCATATGGGTCTAACCAGACCTCTACAGCATCATCATATACAATTTTCTCTGTGGATGACTTTATATTTGTTATTAGTTTCCCATCAGGCGGGAGTTCAGAAAGTATTGCGACATAAACTGTATCCTCTGTTGCCCCAATAAATCCAACTGTTTTTCTTGGTTGCAATCTCCCATCAAAACTAAAGCCGTCAAATCTAATTGCTTCTTTCCATTCATTTTCATCGATGTACCCATCGATTTTCGGAACATTTTTCAGCAGCGGCACAATATAGTTATCTCCAGCAAAAACAAAAACAGTGATTAGTAAAAAAAACAATCCTGCAAGTGTCTTCCTCATATTTCCCTCCCCTTTTTGTATTCGTAATAAACTTTCTTCATATTGTAATAATCTTTAATTTCATTCAAATCAACTGGCCTGTCTAATATTAAAATATCATCAATCAAAATTTCTATTTTTCCTTGATCCCCGATAAAAATTTGTTTAAATCCATCATTTTCATTTATTGGTCTTTTTGATGTAATATCTACCACAAGCTGGCTATTCTGATACAATTTAATTTCTAATCCACCTGCTGAGAATGTAATAACAGTGTTTTTAATCTCTGTTTTATATGGATTTGCGTTAAATCGACCTACTTGAGGTTTTGTCCCTTTCAAAGAAAAATTGAACTGTCCCCAGTTTTCTTCTTGAAGTGCACAACTAAAATTACCATTTTCTCCTCTAAAAACAAATAATGTAAACGGGAACACTTTCTTTTCTTTGAATCTCCACCAGAATGATATTGTTAATCCTCTTTCTGGAGAAAACTTATTCGATTTCAAAATCATTGTTTCATCGCCATATCCTGTTTTTGGTGGTGGTTTCAAGGAAGAGACATAAGATTTTTCAAAAATTTCATCCTGGATTATCCTTGATGAAATAATCTGTTCTTCGATATTCCACAAATTAATTTCTGCTTTGCCATTTTCAGTTTCAAAACTATTAAGGTAAACCACATTATTTTTCAATCTTTCAGGCAATACAAAATCTCCAGAAAAAAGATTTGACAAAAAAATAAAACAAACCAGGAAGAAATATCTTTTCATAATCATACTCCTTAATTTTTGATAATTCTGAATACTTTCAAATCATGTTTTTTGATGTTTAATTTGAATGTATTATTCTCAACTGGTATCTCCTGATTTGTATCAATATCTATCACCTTGTATCTGCTTAAACCTAATTTATCCGACTCTATGAATACTGTCTCCTCTGCATCTTCCTTTAAATATGAAACTACACCATAAAGCGCCTCTTTCCCTCCAACTGAATAAACTATCCCGGGTAAATCTTTGTTCTTTGTGTATACCGGCTGCTGCCTTTCATCCCAGTACCTGTACACAACTAAATCTTTGTTATCCTTCGCCATATCTATAAATGGCTTCCTGTATTTGTTAAATAAGTTTGACATCGGTCTATCCATCAAATCATGCACCAGCGATACTCCTATGTATGACTTCTGTATCCTGTTTCTTTCTCCTTCTGCTACCTTTCCCATATCACCTATCAAAATCGGCCATGTCCCGGATATGTCCCCACTCGACACCAACCTCAAATACTCCCTGCTAAACCTGTTCTGCATATCCCCTTCTCCATACCTCCACTCTAAATCAAACTGTATCGTAGCAAATGAATATAATGGCAGTATCTGGGTGCTTGTCATATGCACCATCGTCATCGGCTCTACCCCCATCTCATTCATCATCACAAATGTCCTCTTCACAAGTTCCCTTAACCCCCATAAACCTGTCGATGGCATTATACTTCCATCTTCCTTCTTATACGCTGATGTCATCATTGTGTTATACGATGGAATGAAAAAGTAATTGTCCCAGTATATCACCTTTGCCCCTGCTACCTCTATCGCCTTCTTATACCACCACAATGCATGATCTATATATGAATCCGTGGGAACAATATCTAACTCCCATACTCCATCAATTCCGATATCCCAGATTCCATATGGTCTATAAACACTGTTATATCCTGTAAATGCCCATTCATCCATAAATGTTTGAAATTCTTCAGCAGCAGGAAAACTTGCTCTGTTAAAATAAAATACTGTGTTTCTAATATTCCTCTGCATCCCTATCTTCGCCATCATACTACCTGTATATCTCTCCACCATCTCCTTACCATATGGCTCTGTGTATTTAATCAGCTTCTCCTTCAATGTCTCTATCTCTCCTTCTGTTATCTTTTCCCCCCTGTGTGCCTTACCAAGTATCTCCCATAAGTATATGTCCCTGCCCAGAGGATATACACTGCAACATGATGGATATCCAAACCATGCTGAATCTGTCGCTATTAAATCAAATTTCTCACTTATCCACCTGTACCTCCATCCCTCTACCCTCGGCTTCACAGGCGCTGCCATTATACCAAATGTTATTGTCTGTGCCTTCGTTATCCTCGTCGGCTTATTTATCAGGTTTATCTCTAACTTCAATACATCTTTTTCCCTCACTATCTGTAAGTTCGGCTTCTTATTATCCCAGCTCCATCCTCTGTCATTCTCACTAAACCAGCTTATACCTCTGTGTTCATCCCCTAAATATATGTATGTGCAAAAATTCGAGGGGAATGCAGAAGGCATAATTTTTGTTGCATCCCACACCAAACCCTGTCCTGATGGAATTTGTCCTGTCAAAATTGGACTCCTGATACCATCTGCCATTGCATGCATTAATTTTGCTATGTCATTTCTTATCGGTATCTCAAGTATCAATTCATCTATCTGCTCTTCACATGGATTTAATGTTAAATCAACCTTCAACATCCCATCATATTCAAGATATGAAACAGAATTAACTTCAATATCCCCTATCTTAAATTTACTCTCCATTATCACCCTGTCTTCTGAAACCTCTTTGTATCTTAACTCCCCTTTTCTCGACTTTATCTCTTTATTACCTGCCTTCCCCCTGTATCCCATATCCCCTGCAAGTACCTCCTTCTTATTTATCCGTTGCTGATCCTCTGTAATTACCGATGATAATAATCCTAAATTATTTATCCTGTATTCCTTTAATACAGTGTATATCTTGTCTCCTTCTTTCTTTATCGGTGTAAATGGTGGGTATACCTTCCTTGACTTCCCTAAATCGTTATGCTCCCATTCAAATACCTTCCTCTCAAATCTCCTCACTACTTCACCTTCAGGTACATTTTCACCCATAAGTTTCATAATAATTTTGTATCTTCCAGAAAAAGGTGGTAAATTAATTGTTTTTTCACATAATCCATTTTCAAATTCATCACTACCAACATTGAATTCTTCTTCTATTTTTCCTGTTTCTATGTTTTTTATTCTGAAATTCACTCTTTCAACTTTTCCTCCTCTTTCCAGAACATTTAAAATTGAAACAAATAATTTCATTTTATTTAAGTAAGGATAGTAAGAAAACATAAAATCAGCGCCAGGAATTTTTTCATTATAAGAAATCCATTTTTCTTCTTTATCTTTCCAGTTTAAAACAGACCAGTTTTTCCAGTGAACTGGACCTCTTGAAAACAATATTTCATTATCATCCATTGATTTAACTGATGTCTCAAGCAAAAACCTATATTCTTTACTATCATTCATCTGCAATCTTGCTTCTTTTTCCTCGCCAGGTTTAAGAATGAATTCTTCTTTTTTTGTAAACCCCACAACATCAGTCCTTCTTTTTAATGTAATATTTACTTCAACTTTTATTTCTTTGTTTAATGGATTATAAAGGTTGCAAACATAATCAATATCTCCGAAAAATGGGTCTTTTAAATGTTTTTCTTTTACGATAATTCCTTTGTCCTTTGAAAATTCAAATATGTTTTCATTTTTGTTAGATATAAAATCAGAAAATTCACCGGCAATACTTGCGAATGAACACGGTTGCTTGAAATCCCTTACAATATTTATTTTCCATTTCCCTATCGGAGTTTTTCTATTTTTATCAATGTTGTCAACTGGTATTTCTATCTCACAATGCCACAATTTATTCTGGAAACCATTTTTAACCTTATATTTTCCATCCCACTTCAAAATTTGTTGGTCATCTTTTGATTTTGAACAAATTGAATAATATATTGCTCCAATAGAATTACAAATCATTTTGTAAATGTATCCATTTTCTTTTTCTGGGTCAGGATCTATCCATATTTCTATTGCATCATCATAAATTATTTTTTCATTATTTTGTTTCTGTTGTGCAATTAAATCAAAGTTGGTCGGCATTTCAGATAATACTGAGACATAAATTTTGTTTTCTGTTGCTCCAATAAATCCAATTGCTTTTCTTGGTTCAAGAAGACAATAACTTCCAACGAAATTATTACCGAATCCATCAAATCTTACTGCACCTTTCCATTCATTTTCGTCAATATACCCATCAATTGTTGGTGTGTTTTTCATCAAGGGAATAATGTAATGACCTGCACCGAAGCCGAATATTGAAAAAAACAAATATACTCCTGCGATAAATTTCTTCATTGATGTCTCCTCTAATTTTCTGCTAATTAAGGTACTTGAATTATCACCCAACTACAATTTGAATATGGAACTGCTTCAACATGGCCATCAACAAAAAATATGTTCGTTGTATTGTTATGTTTAAATCTGGTTGGTTGATTAGCCAAACCTCCAAAATGCAAATAAAAAACTCCTCTATTTGCAGTCATTGTTGCTTCGCCAACAAGCAGCGTTTGCGATGGCTTCTTGATCATTGAAATTTTCATTGATTGATAATAAGGTGCTGGTCCTCTTGCCATGATATATTGATTGACTCCGTAACTACCATACTGATTGCCAGTCCAGTAAAGATTATCATTGGATGAACCGAGTTTATATGTATTTTTTTTAAGGTCAGTGGGACATACCCATACACATGGCATTTTAGGATTTTTTCCTGCAGAAGCTTGAGATGTAAGTTTATAGTATTCATTCAAAGGAATGTATTTTAATTGACAGATCCCTCTCTGCCAGAACTCCTGACCTCCAGCAGTTGGACCATACGCAAGAGGTGGAAAATATTCATTCCAGTCCTGGGTATACATTAAATAAGCCATACCTAATTGTTTTAAGTTATTCATGCATGTTGCCTGTCTTGCTTTCTCCATTACATTTCCCAAAACTGGCAAGAGCATTGCTGCAAGAATCGCAATAATCGCTATCACCACAAGTAGTTCAATCAAAGTAAATCCAGCCCTTCCTTCACGATATATTTTTATATTCATTCTATTCCTCCTTTTAGAAGGCTAAATTTGTCTTTATGTAAACAGAACCCCAGAAAAAATTTTCTGTCGTTCTGGCTGAAAAAATTCCACATATCTATCCCCTGAAATGTTTTGTTGTTTTTCTTAATACAAGTTCGGGTTCAATCAGAATAACAGATTTTTCAATCTTTTTGTTTTCAAGTATCTTTAGCAATGTATCAATTGCAATTTTTGCTCTTTGCCTGAGCCTTGTATCAATACTTGTCATCAAGGGATTTGTGTATAAACATACATCAGTATTATCACAACTTATTACTGAAATTTCTTCAGGAATTTTTATTCCATTTTCAACAAATTCAGAAATTAACGCAGAACCTACAAGGTCATTGAAGGCAAAAATTCCATCAGGTAAATTTTTCATTCTCAAAATCTTTTTTGCAAATTTTAATCCATCATCATAATAACCAGAAAAAGGTTTCTCTACAATTGTTTCTACTTTAAAGCCAAGTTCATTGGCTCTTTTAATAAATCCCTGACACCTGCCAAAATTCAGGTCCCCTCCTACAATACATAATTTTTTGCATCCCGTCTTAATCAAATATTCAGCAGCAATTCTTCCTGCCTTGACCTCATCAAAATGAACACTGACCAATCCATCAATTGGTTGTGTCATATTAAGAATTTTTAAATTATATGGAGGCATTGAAAATTTTTTATACCTGACTTCACTTCCTTCTGTGAATCCAGTGATTATTACTGCGTCAACCCTTCCATCTGCCATTGTTTCAAGAAATTGTTCCTCCTTCTCAGGAATGCCCTCTGTGAGATACAAAATAATGTCATATCCTTTTGAAAATGATGCTTTCTGGAGTTGTTCAACAAGGGATGAAAAATAAGGAGTAAGTAATTGGGCAATAACACCTATTGTGTTTGTTCTACCTGTGATAAGTTCTCTTGCACTTTTTCTCGGGAAAAATCCCAATTTTTTGGAAAGTTCAAGGATTTTTTTCTTTTTCTCTTCGCTGACGAAAATCTTCTGATTGTCTTTTTTGTTCAATACAGCAGAGACAACTGTTTTCGAGACACCTACCTGCTTTGCAATATCTCGTAATGTCATATTTCGCCCTTACATTTACGATTAATATAACACGTTTAATAAATTTGTCAAGTCCCTACCAGACGAATCTAAAATTTATGAAAAAATTAGATTTCTACAGGTTTGCCTTCAAGCATCGAAATATGGCTTTTCAAAGTGACCTCGAGTGTCTTCAAAGCATCAGCATAGGATGACTTAATAAGTTCGGGTTTTGATTTTTTTATTGCTTCAATAAATCTTTTGTCTTCTTCAAGCATCGGGTCAATTGAATCAACAAAAATTTCCTTTTTGTTTCCCCTGTCAATTGTCAGGGTATTACCTTCGTAGTTTATGATAATACCCTTGCCAACAACTTCGACACCTGAATGATAGCCATTCCACAACCATGTGCAGGTAAGATTTCCAATAACACCATTTTTAAATTTCATAACCACAATGCTTGCATCTTCGACATCATACCCTTTATAAATTTTATTGTTGATACCTTCAAATTTATATGCAAAGACCTCAGCAACATCTCCTGCAAAATATCTCATCATATCAACAGTATGTGTTGCCTGCTCAATCAATTGCCCACCTGAAAATTCTTTTTTAATCAACCAGCTTCCTTCTCCTCCTGGAACCTGTCCATAATATTTTCCTCTGACAATCGCAATTTTCTCGTTTTTTATAATTTCTCTTGCCTTTTCAATTATTTCAAAATTTCTTAACACATACCCAACCGAAGTGAGCAATTTTTTTTCTTCTACTTTCTTTGCGATTCCTCTTGCCTTTTTCAAATCAAGATGAATGGGTTTCTCAACAAAAAAAGGAATATTTTTTTCAATGCAGAGTTCTTCCTGACCCTGGTGGGCAAATGGAGGAACGCAGATAAAACATGCATCAAATTTCTCTTTATCAAACATTTCTCTAAAATCAGTATATACCTTTCCTCCATACTGGTTTGCTTTTGCCTCTGCCTTTTCTTTAACAACATCGCAGAATGCAGTAAATTCAACATCATCTTTCAATATTGCAAGCCGTGCAATGTGAGCCGAAGCAATTCCACCACAACCGATCACTGAAACTTTTATCTTCATTTTTCCTCCCTCTCAGTTTTAATTGAAAAGATTATACCCTCTACGATAAAAATTTCAACTTCCAAAATTTTATGATAGAATGTTAGAAATTGATAGGAGGACGTTATGGAAAAAATTTTTTACATCTTTTTGTTTTTTATTTTTTTGTTCGAAAATTCTGCAATGGCACAAAGAGAAATTTTTGTTATTAAAAAAATCAATAAAGAAATCACAATTGATGGAAATATCACACCTGAGGAATGGGGAACAAAACCAACAATAACCAGATTTTATAGAGCCGACAACATTGAAAAGCCAGTTAACTCAAAAACTTCTGTATGGATTCTATATGATCATCAATACCTCTATGTGGCAGCTCATATAGAAGATAAGGACATTATCGCAAACTGCACAAAGAAAGATAGTTTCGGACTTTTCTCTGATGATGTTTTTGAACTTTTCATAAAACCAAACTTTAAATCAAAATATTTTTACGAGATAGATGTCAATCCTGTTGGAACTGTTTTTGACGCATGCCTTCAGTTCAGACACTTATACCTTCATAATGCCATTGAATTTTCATCTGGTGTTGTTTGTGCAATAAAAATATATGGAACACTGAACAACATGAAAGATACAGATGCTGGTTGGGATATTGAATTAAAAATACCTTTTTCTTCTTTTGATGGAATCTGTCCACCCAAAAAAGGTGATACATGGTATTTTGCTGTTTGCAGAACTGAATATTCAGTTTTCTTACCAAATGGCAAGGAATATTCAAGTTCGGCAAGATTGAGGAAACTTGACTTTCATTCTTACGATGACTATGACATCATGCTTTTTAAATAACATCCAACCCAGCCTCCGCAGTGGAAAAAATTTGACACCCTGGTTAATAAGTATAAAATTATGGTAATCGGAGGCAATGATGAAAAATAAAAAATTTATCTGGATTTTCGGAGCATTCCTTGTTTTCCTGTCATCGCTTTTTGCGCAAACAATTGAAATCGCCCCTTTCAATTCAAAGTTTCTGAATTATTCTAATGAAAACCAATCATCAATTGAAATTCCATCACCAATGTCTCTTCCTCCTGCACTTTATTCATCTGCACTGCCATCTTTTGATTTGCGGTCGTATAAAAGGACCACGCCTGTAAAGGACCAGGGAACTGCAGGAAGTTGCTGGGCTTTTGCTACATATGCATCTCTTGAATCATATCTTCTTTCAAATGGTGAAACATGGGATTTTTCAGAAAATCATATGAAAAACACATTGAGTTCTTCATATGCAGAAGGATTTGATAGAAAAGCATCTGATGGTGGTAACCAGTTTATGTCAACTGCTTACCTTGTAAGATGGTCAGGACCAATTTCTGAACTTGATGACCCGTACAATGCAAATTCAAGCACTTCCCCTGAAAATATTAAACCAGTAAAACATGTTCAGGAAGTGGTTTTCATTCCTGATAGACAAAGTCCAGTAGATAATAATGGCATCAAACAGGCAGTGATGAAATACGGAGCAATTTACACAACAATGTATTACAATAATGCATTTCTTGCAAAAGGGAAAAACTATTATTACAATGGTTCTGCAACATCAAATCACGCTGTTTCAATAGTTGGATGGATTGATAATTACAGCAGAACAAATTTCTATGGAAGTGCATCAGGAATTCCGCCTGGTGATGGAGCATTTATTGTGAAAAATAGCTGGGGTACATTGTGGGGAGAATCAGGATATTTTTATATCTCTTACTATGATTCAAATATTGGAAAAAATTGCGTTGTATTTAATAATGCTGAACCAACAAATAACTATGAAACAATATATCAGTATGATCCGCTTGGATGGGTGACATCGGTTGGATTCAACAGTGACACAGCACATTTTGCAAACATTTACACAGCAAACAGTAATGGATTAATTCAGGCAGTTGGTTTTTATACACCTGTACAAAATTCTCAATACGAAGTGAAAATTTATAAAAATGTTTCTCAAAATTCACCTGTGGATGGTGTTGTTGCCACAGCAAAAACAGGAATTATTTCAGACCCAGGATATCATACGATAAAACTTTCAGAAGATGTCAGTGTTTCAAAAAATGAAAAATTCTCTGCTGTGGTAAAACTCAAAACACCAAATTACAATTATCCAATACCTGTTGAAATGCCATTTTCTGGATACAGTAGCAAAGCAAATGCAACACCAGGACAGAGTTTTGTTAGTAAGGATGGTATCAACTGGCAGGATATTACAACATCAATGTCAGGTACAAATGTATGCATAAAGGTTTATGGTTCAGGCAGAGGTATCCAGGTAATCAGTCCTAATGGTAAAGAAATATGGGAACAGGGCAGTACTCAAACAATTGCGTGGTCTTACAATGGCGCAGTCAAAGGAAAAATAAAAATTGAACTGCTGAAAAACGAAAAACTTGTTGCAATTATCGCAACAAATGTATTCATAGGTCTTAATGGAAATGGCTCGTATCAATGGAAAATACCTGCTTCAATGGGTGTCTCGGATTCGTATAAAATCAGGATTACAAACACAGACAATCCTGCCATTACTGACTCAAGTGATGAAACATTCTCCATTATCTCTGGCAAAATCATCGTTGAACATCCTTATGAAAAAGCAAGTTTTTCAAGGGGAGCAAGTCAGTTGATACAGTGGAAATCATCAGGAAATATCGGCAGTTATGTAAAAATTTATCTTTTAAAATCAGGCATTCCCACAGGAAACATTGCTACAAGTGCCCCATCAAAAACAAATGGAACAAGTACCTACCTGTGGAGAATTCCACCAAACATAATGCCAGGTGATGATTATTCAATAAAAATTGTCAGTGTAACAAACACAGAAGTTTATGCAATAAGCCCGGTATTCAGCATTTCTGGTCCTTCTATTAAGGTAACATCACCAGATGGTGGAGAAACATGGTACACAGGCACGAAACAAAACATTACATGGACATTTAATGGAAATACCGGCTGTTATGTGAAAATTGAATGTTTGAAAGGAACTACTTCAACAATGGTTGCACAGATTTTTAATTCAGGATCTTCTGGTTTGTATCAGTGGTCAATCCCTGCTACATTGAAACCATCCTCTGACTATAAAATAAAAATCACATCTGTAAATGAACCATATATCACAGATACAAGCGATGAAACATTTTCAATTTCTTCTGGCTCAATAAACGTTATCTCGCCTTCTGCAGGAGAAATATGGAAAACTGGAGAAGTGAAAACGATTGTGTGGAAATACGAAGGAAATCCAGGTAGTTACGTCAATATTCAACTGACGAAAGATACACAAACATTTATGACAGTAGCAAATTATGTACCTATCGGTAATGGTGGAACAGGTTCTTATAAATGGAAAATACCAGCAATATTAACTCCTGGTTCTTCGTATAGAATCAAAATTGTCGTAAGCACAAATCCTCAAATTTCATCAGTAAGTGATAATTTCTCAATTTCTTCAACTACTGTAAATAATATGTTCAACAACAAATATCTTGAGAACTATCACGACGATTATTAAATTGCTATCACTCATCCCCTATGATGAGGAGAACTTGAAAAAAAGGAGAAAAGATGTTTGATATTTCAAGAATTAGAAAAGGAAAAACAGGTCGGTTTTCTTCATGGGATAAAACAGGAAGGAATCAGGACTACTGGATAATTCCACCAGAATCATCAAAAGTTCTTGCTGATATTAAAGGACCAGGAAAAATTACTCATATATGGATGACACAGGGAAAAAATTACAGGGAATGTCTGCTGAAAATTACATGGGATGATGCTGGCTATCCTTCTGTACTTGTTCCACTTGGTGATTTCTTTTGTCTTGGTCATGGCATTGTAAATTCCTTTCAATCACTGTTTTTCACTGCTTCAACAAGGGAAAATAATAAATTTAATAAGGGCTGTGCACTCAACTGTTATGTTCCGATGCCATTCAGGAAACGTGCCATCATTGAACTTATTAATGAAAGCAAAGAAAAACATTTGCAGTATTTTTATATTGATTACGAAACATACGATGAAATTGAAGATGACCAGGGTTATTTCCATGCTGAATTCAGAAGAGCAAATCCATTTGGTGGATGGGGTCCTGAAATTATTGTTAACACACCACAGGCAGAAATTATGAACAAAGAAAAACTTGCATGGAATAATAATTATGTGATTCTTGAGACAAAAGGAACAGGCCATTATATTGGCTGTAATATCAGTGTTACAAATTTCCAGGGCACATGGTGGGGCGAAGGAGATGATATGATCTGGGTCGATGGATATAAATGGCCACCTGATTTACACGGCACTGGAAGTGAGGACTATTTCAATCAGGCATGGGGAATGCAAAAAAATGCCTTTTTGAGAAATGGTTCTTCAATCCATGAACAGGACACTGGTGGATACCAAACATCTTACATCTTTCATGTTGAAAATCCAGTAAGATTTCAGAAAGAAATCAAGGTAACCATTGAACACGGTCATGGAAATCATCTTGCAAATGAGTATTCATCTGTGGCATACTGGTACGCAAGTAAACCAACAAAAATCATTGAGCCACCACCTGTTGAAAAAAGAATGCCTGTGATGAAAAACTATATCACTCATCAATGGATATTCGACAAAAATCAACAGTTTACTCCATTCAAAGTAAAACTAACAGACGAAATGAAAAAAATGAAAAGTGAATGGAAAAAGAAACAAACAAAAAAATGAATATTCTCCTGATATCATCAAGTCCAAGAAAAGAAAAAAGCCAGACATTTGCACTGGCAAAAAAGGTTCTTGCAGGATGTAATCCAGAACAATCAGAAATCATTCATCTTTGTGATCATGAAATAAAGTTCTGTAAACATTGTGAATTGTGTCATAAAAAAATTATGAATTGCCCGATAAAAGATGATGTCTTGATGATATTGAAAAAGATGCTTGATGCTGATGGTATTATTCTTGCAACCCCAAATTACATTAACCAGGTTACGGCTTCCATGAAGGCATTGTTTGACCGTTCAAGCCATTTCATCCATTGCAAAAGATTACTGGGTAAATATGTTGGAGGTGTTGTTTCTTCAGGCAGTGGCATGGATAAACCTGTCATTGATTACTTAAAACACTACAGTTTTACCTGTGGAGCACAATTTGCTGGTAGTGTTTATTCAAAGGTTCCTTTAAGTGAAGAAAAAATGGAAGAGGCATTTATTCTCGGACAAAAACTTGCCACTGCGATCAAAAACAAAAAAATTTTTAGCAATCAAATGAAAATTATCGAACAGGGAAAAGATCATTTCAGAAACATCATTATTGCAAGAAAACATGATTGGCAGGAAGAATATGAATACTGGAAAAACAAAAACTGGTTATAACTTACTACCAATAAAATATCAAAGAACAATGCTTGTCATCAACAATCAGTATGTGAAAAAAATCGACTATGATAAACTTCCTGTCATTAAACCTTCAAGACATATCATAATCAGCAATGAGCATCCATCATGGCAATTTCAACTTCATAATTATCTCATTTACCATGAAGGAAAATTCTGGTGTATGTGGAGTTTTGGACCAGAAGAAGAGGCACGTGTTGGACAAACTGTTATGTATTCAACAAGCAAGGACGGAATTTCCTGGGAAAGACCAGAAATTCTTGCTCAACCAAAAGATGAAGGTTTTGGTTATATTGCAAGGGGTTTCTGGATTTACAAAAACCAGTTCCTTGCACTTGCTGCTTATTTCACTGGTCCTGGGGCTTTTGGAAAAGGAAAGAAACTTCAACTTCATGCATACAGGTGGCAATACAGAAAATGGAAGTATATTGGAATTGTTTTTGATGACGCTATTAACAATTTTCCGCCGCAATTATTACCCGATGGAAAATGGATGATGACACGAAGGGATGTATTGATGAATGTTTATGTTCTTAAAGGAGGAGAATCTCTTGACCAATGGGAGTGTTATCCTGTTGTAAAAAGTAAAAACAGATTTAATTTTTTACCTGATGAACCATTCTGGTGGGTACTGGAAGATGGAAACATTGCAATGTTTTTACGAGACAATAAAGGTGGAAGAAAAATTTTCGGATGTTTTTCCATTGACAATGGAAAAACATGGACAGATCCGGTAAAAACAAATTTTCCGAATGCCACGAGTAAATTTTTCGGGTTGAAGACAGGAAAGAATTTTAGAGTATTTATTTCAAATGCCAATAGAAATATGAATGTATTGAGAAAGCAAATGCATCTATCAGTTTCACTTGACGGCAGGGTTTTTACTGGCATTGCACGACTTGATATTCCAACTGATGGTATGTCAACACTTCAATATCCGCATGCAATTGAGTATGATGGAAATTTGCTGATCGCATTTTCCAGAAACAAAAGAATCATTGAATTAATCACAGTTCCTGTTGAAAGAATTGAAAAATTGTTTAACATTTAATGTTGCATGTTAAGGAGGAAGCATGAGAAAAATATTTGTTCTACTTGCAGTGTCAACAATTTCCTGTTTTTCACAAACTCCCTCATTATTCAAACAGGAAATATTTCCCATTACAAATCCTGGTTTTGAACAGATGTCTGCGGGCTGGAATATCAGGGTTACTGAAAAAGGTCAGGTTGTTCCAGATATTGTTTATTCTTTTGAAAGTATAGCTGCAGAAGGAAAGTATTCCCTTGCCATAACATTGAACAAAAGAACTGGAACCTATATACCAAGAGCATTCCAGGTTGAAAAGGGGAAAAAATACTATCTCTGCGCAAAGATAAAAACTGTTGGTGAAATAACAGCAGCCATCAGAGTTGTTTATGGAGCAGTCGGCGAACCATATTCAAATAGAATTGGTTATGACTCTGATTGGTCAACAGCAGGAGTAACTTTTGTCGGCGGCAAACATATTTACGGGTATGGAGAACCAAAAAATCCTGACCCAAAAATTTCTTACTGTGAGTTGCGTCTTGAAGCAAATGGACTCGGAACTGCCTATTTTGATGACATCAGAATCTATGAAATGAAGGAATACGGAGAATATATCAGATTTAACCTTGTGAAACCTGAAGGCAAACAATATAAAGTAAAAATTCATGGTGTTTGTGGCGCACCAAAATGGTATTTTACAGTTTATCCTGCAAAGAATGTTTTTTCTTCTGGAACCCCAGGTCAGTGGATTGACCTCGGGCAATTTGACGAATTCAAAGGTAGAGGCACTGTTTATGCAGGCATTTATTTTGAACCTGTTTCAGAAAAATTCAATGAAATAGAAGCAATTATTGACTTTGCCTACATGCCTGATGAGTCGTGTATTATAAAAACTTTTCAAAGGAAGACACCTGGAAATATCATTGGCTTAATCCTGCCAAAAACAGAAAACAACCCTGATTCCTTCCTTTCAGGATTTCATCTTCTTGATGACGATATAAAAAAAAGGAATGAATTTGTAAAGTCGCTGAACCTTCCACCAGTAAATTTGAAAAAGTTTTATATTGAAGCACATCTAAAAGGATTTGGCAGTGTTTTCTCAGATCCTGTCATGGTTGAAACAGAAATTGACACCATCAAAACTATGGGCTTTAATGCCCTTGACACCCAGTATTCTGGGCTCGCAGGTGTCTACAGGCAAATTGCAGAAAAATATAACATCAAACAAACACACCATACATTCAGACTCAGTAATCTTCCAAAAGATCCTCAAACAAAAAAGGTTATATGTGACTGGCAAAAAATAAAAGATACATGCTCATCTTTCATTGAAAATACACTTGAAAACTTAAGAAAACAGGATCCAGAACAAATACCATTAATAAAATTCATTGATACAGGAGACGAAATTGCAGGAGAGGTATTTGGTGGTTTTGAATACGAAAATGGGTATAGAGAATATCTTAAATCCCAGGGATTAAAAGAACAGGATTTGAAAATAAAGAACTGGAATGAACTGAAAATTTATGGTTTTTGGTCATGGAGGGATTCATGGAAAATGAGACCAACAGATAGAACTGCCGTGGATTCCTGTATCAACTATTACTGGACACTGAGATACTGGAACTGGTGTACAGCAAAAACATACAGAATACTGGCTGAAGAAATTATTAAAAGAATGCCTGATGTAAGTATTAGAGTAAATTTTGGACCACCATGGGCATATGGATACTGTTCTTATATGAGGGGTGCTGAAATATGGGAATTTGCAAGGCAAAATAGTGTGACTGATTTCTGGAATGAGGACTGGCTAAATACTTCGGGCTGGAGAAATGCTGGAATTCAGATGGTTTCATATCTTGTTGATTTAAGCAGAAGTTGTGCAAAAATTAATAATGCTCAACTGAGTGCATTTGTTATGCCTGTTGGTGGAGAAGCAAATATCCAGTTAAAACTTGCTTCTGTTATTGGAAAAGGAGCAAAAAAAATCGATATCTATCGTTATGGACCTGCCTATTATTCGCCTGATAACTGGTCGGGTAGTACTGATATGACATCAGGAGTTGCAAAATTTACAAGGAAACTTGAAAAAGCAGAAAATATTCTTTTTCCGGGTAAGCCAAGAAATCCTGAGGTTGCCATAATATGGTCAGCAAGTGAACCTGTCTGGGCTACTGATGACGCAAGTATGTGGAATCAACAATTGATTTATCTTGCACTTCAACACAAACAAATTCCGGTTGACATTGTGGATGAATTTCTTGTTGAAAAAGGCGCTTTGAAAAACTACAAAGTCGCAATATTATCCAGCCAGTATCTGAGAAAATCATCAAAAAAGGCAATTGCAGAATGGGTCGCAAATGGTGGAAATTTATTCGTTGATGGAATTCCTGCAACAGGTGATGAATATGGACAGAATTGCGAATTACTTTTACCTGTTATTGGAATCAATGATATTACAATTGTTGATAGTGCCATTGGAAGGTCATTGAACCCTCAAAATGGTGTGTCTGATGCAATAAAAACAGGTGTAATAAAAATGAAAAATTCACAGGATTCAATTTATGGGGTTGGAAGAAAAATTCAGTTTAAAATCAGAAACCCTGAGAAAACAAAAATCATTGGAGAATGGGAAGATGGTAGCCCTGCAATTATTGAACACAGATATGGAAAAGGAAAAGTTTATTATGCTGGTACTTATACAGGGCATTCTTACAATGTTCCTGTGATAAGAATCCCAGGAAAAATTGAGACAGGATACAGGGAAAGCGAAAGAAAAATTATTACTGACTTTATCCTTGGTTGTGGTATTAACAGACCTGTGTGGTGCAATGTTGACTGCATTCAGGCAGACCTGCTTGAAAGTGATTCTGGGTGTGGAATTGTTCTATCCAATTATTCAGGCAGCCCACAAAATCAGGTTGAAATTAATATTGATGCGAAAAAAACCATTTCATCAGTAGAATCAGTTCAATACGGACAGTTAAAGTTTACTCAGGATACAAAAACAAAAATTGTCAAAATAAATTTGCCTGTTGATGTTTTTGATTTTATTCTCCTGAAATAATATGGCAAAAAATTTTCTTCAAATTGTTTTGTTCGGGGATTCAATGACATGGTCGCCAGGTGTTCCAGTTGGCGCAAGATACGTTGATTTTATCGAAGAAAAACTACTCAATTTCTATGGAAATGAATGGATTATTGATGTTGCTGCATGTGGTGATGGAGGTAATACTGCTGAAGAAGGTTTCGCACGAATTCAACGTGATTGCATTTCATACCAGCCCCATATTGTTGTGATTCATTTTGGAGCAAATGATTGTATCAGGGCTCCTGATAGAGAAAATTTCAAATCATACTACAGGAAAATTTTGAAAGAAATCAAAAACAATGCAACAAAGTATATGATTCTTGAAACCATTCCTACTCTTGACGAACAATGGCACAGTCAGAGAAATAATCCAAAAGCACTATTTTATGGTGGACTTGAAAACTACTTAGAATTTTTCAGCCACTCATTTATAAGAGAAACTGCAGAAAATGAAAATCTTCCATTACACGATAGATTCAAAATTTATCATAAAATCATACAGGATGATCCATCTTTAAGGGAAAAATTGATTCAAAAGGATGGAGTGCATCTTACTGAACAGGGTAATAAATTTTTCGCTGAAACTCTTGTTTCAATAATTCAAGACATTGTTCCGCAGATTAATCAATTTCCAGGAAATCCAGAAATATGGCTTGAGCAGGCAGAATTAAATCCTGTTTACATTGATTGCCTTCAGAAAATAGAAAATGCTTCATTAAAAGAATACCTTACAGAAACTCCAAACCTGAAAAGATTAATGATACAGAAAACAAGATCATTTTCAAAAAGGGCAATGGCTTTTGCAGATGATGAAGAAACAAAAAATCGTGCGATAGTAG
This sequence comes from Candidatus Omnitrophota bacterium, assembly GCA_023818965.1. Taxonomy (GTDB): domain Bacteria; phylum Ratteibacteria; class UBA8468; order B48-G9; family DTJG01; genus DTJG01. Next base: position 18,815 of record JAMWCD010000003.1, read on the forward strand.
TAGAATCTCTTGCTTCAGGACTGATGGCTGCTGAAAGAATTTTTAATAATCCTGATAATATTGAACTGAAAGAAAAAAGCAGAAATTGGGCAATTTCCCACCTTGCTAAAATATCAGAAAATCCATCAACAATCGGACTAATGAAATTATTAAAATAATCCTGTTGATGCACTTCAGGAAATTTTATACAAAATTTCTTTAAATTCGTTTATCAAACCCCAGCATCTTTTTTGAAAGGAAAAAATCCTATAAACATCGGTGCTACAATTGAAGCATATCCTTTTTTTAAAATCGTTTTCATCAGGTATATAACCAGCACAGTCATTTGCATATCCTGTGAGAAAATTATATTGGAATTGCCAAAACCTTCTGATTTATAATCAGAACTTTTTCAAATATTTCTCCACCAGCAATGAAAAATGCACAGGTATCTCCAAAGGTAATAGCCTGAATCCCTGTTAGAAGAAGCAAAATAGTGGTATCCTAACTTTGTTACCAGTAAAATTTTATCTTTCCAACTACAAGTGATATTGACAAAAAAAATGGGAGTGGGTAAAATACGACTATGGACAAAATAAGAAATTTTTATAAAAACCTTCCGAAACAGAAAAGAATTATTTTCTGGGTTGCTGTTGCAGTGATTGTTCTTTCCCTCCTTGCAATTGGCAGGACAATTTATAGAGCCACAACAAGTAAAAATCCCACAGTAGAAAATTATATGAAGCTAATCAGAAGTAAAGACCCGAAAAAAAGGGAAACAGGGGTTTATACTATCGGATTATACAGGGTCAAAGAAATGGCTGATACCCTTGAAAATATCATTAAGACAGACCCTGAAATCAGTGTAAGAAAAGTGGCAGCATGGGCTCTTGGAACAATAGACATCAACAGATTAGTAAAATTTCTTGATGCTCAGGATAAAGATATAAAAGAGATTGCAATGGATGCACTAATCAAATTAGACAAAAATAACGTCTCATATATGATGGAGCGATTTAACAATGAAAATGAAGAAGTGAAAAGGAAAATTATTGGAATTGCGGCATCAGTAAAAAATCCGTCGCTCAATGAGAAACTGATGGAAATCGCTGAAAATAAGGATGAAAATATTGAAATAAGAATTTCAGCACTTAATATTTTGAAGGAAACAGGAACAATGGATTTAGAAGGAAGATTAAACGCAATTTATTATAGTGACCCTGTGTCTGAAATAAAGGACGCAGCAAAACAAACACTTGATTTTATCAAAAACAAGGAGAAGAAACAATGAAACGCGGGTTTACACTTGTTGAGCTTCTTGTGGTAATAGCGATTATTTCTATGCTGGCAGGGCAGATTATGCCTTCGCTATCTACTGCAAGAGAAAAAGGAAGGCAGGCAAACTGCATAAATAATTTTCATCAGATTGGACTTGCGATTGAGATGTATTACCAGGATTATGATGACTATCCTACATGGCTTTCAATTATGGTACCTTCATACCTTGGAACAGACAAAGTATTTATATGCCTTACTGACAGATACAGGGGTGTATCAGGACATGGCAATACATTGTTCCCTGGAGCAAATGATATTCCACCAAATCAAATACCAGGATATACTCCACCCTATGAACCAGAATTTGCGTACCGTAATCCAAATGTTACTGCCTGCAGTTATACATATGAATTCAGCCCATGTCGGTGTGAATGGTTCATGCAGGGTTATGCAAGTGGAACATACACTGATACTGATTTGAATATGGCAGATACAAATCGGGATGGAACGGTTTCCTGGAAAGAAGCAAAAATGTGGCAGGCAAGTACACAGGGACTTTCTGATACACTGCCAATTGTCAGGTGTTTCTGGCATTATTACAACTATGGACAAAAAGTATTAAATCTTGCATACAAGGACTACCACGTATTTACAAGCAGACCTTACTGGGAAAATTCCTCTGATTGAGTTATTTGAATTTTTTTAATATACACTGGACAAAAGTAACATCAGGAGTAAATAAATTTTCCCACCATAACAGAAAAGATTTCTCATCACCAACCCATTTGAGGTAATATTTTTTTAATGACTTTTTCAATTTCTCAATTTTTACCATAATCAACTGCATTCTTTTTTTCATATTCTTTTTCATTTCCACAGGCATCTGATCTCTTGTTGAATACCACCACCTTGCTTCTTCGATAATGTACCTGAGTTGATGCTGTAATAATTCAGCTGAAAGACATCTTTTCAGTCCCTCACCGAAACAACCTGAAATTTTTTCTTTTTCAATTGTTTCAAAAACATTTTCATTTAATGAATTTTTTGCTGAAACCATCCACAATATATCATCAAGAGTCCATTGCCCATCAAAAATTTCAGGCATATCAAGTTCAGATGCAATTTCTTTTGTGGCTTTTCTAAAATCTTCAGGTCGTGTTTTACCTGTCCAGGAAACCCTTGCAAATTGAACAATGTTGTAAAGTGCAAGAGTCCACGGAGCATTGATTGGTGCAAAGGAATGACCTCTTGCCCACATTGTTCCAATAATGCCTTCTCCATTGTAATCAATGATTGCCCTGCACATTCCTGCTGGATTTAATAGTCCCCTGATATAGTCAGGATGAAATGCCCTATCAGCACTCATATACAAACCGCATGCTCCATAGAATTTTCTGCCTGTGGTTGCCATCAATCTCAATTGTGAAAAACTTAAAGGATAACCTGTGTTTTCATCCATACCAATCTGTGTGATTTCTTTCTCATCAAGGTCTTCAAAAAATTTTCCATTTTCTGGAAACTGTAAAATGGTTCCTGGCTCCTGATACTGATGATAAAATTGTTTTTTTGCTGGTCTGAAACCTTTATAAAAAACAAATTTTGATGTATTGCCTGTTGATTGATAATCCCATGGCACAAGTATTACCCTTTTGTCAATATCTCTCACAAGGTCAAGCCGACCACTGCCAGTAAACATATCAGCCCATGCCATTGGAATTTTATTATGTTTAAATACCTCGTTCCACACAAAATTAACATGTTCAAGATAAAGTTCAATTTTTCCACCAAGTTTTTTCATTTTATTTGAACATTGCCTGCACAATCCTAATTGCCTTGTTTCATCCTGTCCTACATGAATATATTTTGATTCAGGATGAAGCATACAAATAATGTCAATCAGGTTTTCAATGTATTTTCTTACTTCTTTCTTTGATGGACATAATTGTGATGGATACTGAGGGTTTTCAAACAAAATTTCTGTTCCTTTTAATCTTGAAAGATACTCAACATGGCCGAATGTCTGAACAAGAGGAATCCATTCAATCCCGAGTGCTTTTGCCTTTTCAATCAATGTTCTTATTTCTTTTTCAGTGTATCTTTCGTATTCAGGAAACTGATGTGGCAAAGGAAGACAGGGTAACCTGTGTTCGTATTCAACAATGACTCCATTAATTCCCCATCTTGCAATCTGTTCAAGAAGATGAGAAAAAACGCGATACGGAATTTTTGGACCTTTCAGGTCAATATGTAAAAATCTGTTCTTGATTGCAGGAACTTGAAATTCAACTCTCCACGAAGGAAGATTTTTTTTATCACTAAAAATCATTTAAAACTCCCTGTAAAATGTTCATTGTACCTGATTACTTTTCGTAATCTATGTAATCCAATTTTTTATTCAGTGTAATCAAAAAGGAAACCATGAAATTATTTCATTTGCAACAATTTGATGACCCTGCCTGTTCGGATGATTTACCCATGAAAGAAGTGATTCAGGTGGAATTCCTGAAGATACTGCCTTTTCAAATGCATTAAAACTATCAACAAGTCCAACTTCTTCTTCAGATGCAATTGTCCTGATAATTTCTGCAATTTGTCTTAAAGGTTTTCCATATTCCTGGTTCGGATCAAAAACACTTATATCCCATGTCGGAGTTAAAAGTATTACGAAAGACCCGTATTCTTTTGCCTCTTTTACCATTTGTTTCCAAGCACATATCACTGTGTTATGGTCAAATTTTCTATCATTAAGCCCATAGTCAATCAATACAAGGTCAGGTCTATGGCACAAAACATCCTTTGAAAATCTTTTTGCACCTGAAACTGAATCTTCTCCACCAATAGCAGTAACAATTATATTAATAACAGCAAAAGGAAATCTTTCTTTAAGTTTTTGATGAACAATGTGTGGGTATGCATTAAAAGTGTCAACGTGTGAATTGGCAAAATATCCAGAAGGAACACTGTGACCGTGAAATACAATATTAACTGTCCTGTTTTCAGGCCATGGTTTTCTCAACAAATTTGAAAGTCCAGCAAGATATATTTTCTTATCTGCCATCGCCATTTTTCTCCTCCAGTATTTTCATCTCAAAAGGATTTAACTCCCAGATATTATTGATTTCTCCTGTCTCAACATTCTGCCATGGTTGACTTAAAATAAGTGTATCTTTTTCATTAAGATAGTTTGCAATAACAAGAGAAAAATTGTCATTAACATATGCTGTTAAAACCAGTCCTGGCCATTTTCTACCAGAAATAAGTGTTCCATCTTCTATGTCAATAAACACATGGGTTGCTGGCTTTGTCATATTTTTGTAAAACTCAAAATAATGGAAATAGTTTTCAATCGTTTTTGGATTTCCAGGAACAGAATCCCATGGAGAATAAACAGGAAAATCTTCAGGATGTTTAGAATAATGTTGTCTGATAACATCAGGATGAGCAACTGCAAGGGAACCTTTCTTATATTTCAGTTTATCGCCTTCATACATTTTCCCAAGAATTGGTCTACCATGATAAAGAACAGGAAATTGCAGATAAGGAATTGTAAGTACATAAAGTTTGTTCTGGTCTTCAACAGGTACAACACGCCAGTCAGGTATATAGAAAACAAATGGTGGAAGGTTTTTTACTGTTTTTCTCATCTGGTTCATATCTTTTATGCCTTCCCCTACATAAAGATAATCCCAGCATTTAAAAAATGGTGCTGAAGAAATCTCTGGATTACAGAATTCCCATGCATGCAATGTAAAAATCCCATTGTATCTTTTCACAATTGTGTATATTTCCTGAATCAAGTCCTCAAATGCTCCATGATGTGTGGCTGACTCTTCAAATGCATCAATGTGTCCCTGTTGCGCTTCAGGCGGATCAAGAAATGCAAGTGGGTCATATCCAACATCATCATAAAGACCATCAATTTCATACTCTTCAAAAAGTTTTTCAATATTATTTAAAAGAAAAGCCCTCCAATCAGGACTCCTTGGTGAACACAACGCATAATTGAAATAACCCTCATTAAGACAGAGTGCTTTGCCTTTGTAATAAGAAACCCAGTTCGGATTGAAATTTTTACTTCTCATGTCATAATAACCGCTTGAAATATAAGGAATAATCTTCAATCCATTTTCATGGGCAAGAGAAATCATTTTTTTAAAACCCTCTAAGTTATTCGGTGTAAATTTATCTCCACCGAAGATTTCTAATGCATCATTCCATTCCTCATGAATTTTCACCAGTCCCATGCCCTTTTCCCTGTAAAGTTTAAAATTTTTCTCATCATACTCATTGGGCATCGGACATTTCTCTGCAGGATATTCACCCCAGTTATACCATACATGCCCAGCAATATAATCAATTAACACCTCGTGTTTTTTACATTTTCTGATAAACATCCTTGCCTTCTTTAAATTTTCAAGTCGTCTTTTCTCTTTTTCATATTCCCAGATTTTTATCATTTTCTCCTCCGCGATAAACCATTTTCAAAGATTCATTGCCTCATCAATCATCGCAAAAAGGTTTTCAGCAGGAACATCAGATTGAATGGTAATGCCTGGTTCAAGAATATAACCACCGTTTTTTCCCATAATGTCTTTTAATTTTTTTACTTCATCACGCACCTGCTGTGGAGTACCACTAACCAGCAAATCCTGTGTCCTTATTCCGCCACAGAAACATAGATCCATCCCAAATTCCTTCTTAAGATAAAAAATATCCATTGCTTCCGGCTGTATTGGATGAAGAATATCAAGACCAAGTTCAATCAGGTCAGGAATCACTGGAATGATATTTCCACAGGAATGTTGAAAAATTTTTTTATTGTTTTTCTGTGCATAACTGTAAATTTTCCAGAGAAATGGTTTGATAAATTTTCTCCACGCATCAGGAGAAATCAACATTCCTTTCTGTGTGCCATAGTCATCACTTAAGGCAATTGCTTCAAATTCAAATCTTTCAAATAAAATTTCCATTGTCTGCAAAATATAGTCAGTAATACCTGAAAGAAGTTCAATCACAAATTCAGGATTATAAACAGTATCAATGAGTAAATTTTCCATTCCCCTCATAAATGTTGCTCTTTCCCATAAATCCCCAACCCATATAATCCGATAATGTTCTTTTTGCTTTTCGCACCATAATCCAATATCTTCAAATCTGTACGGAAGCCCTGGGTCAGGAAATCTGTATCCAGCAAGTGATGGTTCTTTGAGTACTGGCCCTATGGGAGCACCCCTGTCTATCTTATTCGTTGACCATTTGACACCATATTCATCAATTGCTTCTGGACCAAAAATTGATGGGTCTGCATACAATGGCTTGATGGATTTTGGAGAAGTCATCCGTATCGGTAAATTAATCGCATCAGCAATGGGTGAACCATATCTCTGTTCAGCAATTTGCAGTGAAACAGGAGAAAACATAAAATTATATGGAACAGCCATCTCCCTGTGATTTATAACTGCTTCAATCCATTTTCTATCGTTTGGTGGTCTCATCGGGAATTAGATTATCATATATTTTTTTTGTTTCAAGTTAAAATACACCTGGTGGTATAATAGTGGTATAATAAACTTATGCTACAGAGTCGACTTGCAGAACTTATCAGACAGAGAAAACCATCGCTCGGAGGATGGATAAACCTGTGTGACCCAGCCATAGCAGTAATAATGGCTCATGCTGGATACGACTGGGTTTTGATTGACAATGAACACAATCCATTCACAGAAACACAGATTCAATCCATAATTTATGCTATCAGACCAACCTCAGTAACACCAGTCATCAGGGTCAGGGGAAATGACCCATCACATATTAAGTGGGTGCTTGATTCAGGAGCAGGTGGAATCATGGTTCCTATGATTGAAAACATTGAGGACGCAAAAAAAGCAATTTATTATTCAAAATATCCACCTGTTGGAAATCGTGGATACAGTCCTTTGCGTGCAACTGATTTCTGGACATTCAAAAAAGAATATGAAGAAACAGCCAATAGAACAATCCTTTTGATATGCCAGATAGAACAGTTTTCTGCTGTGAAAGACATAGAAAAAATCGTGCAGCTTGATGGAATTGATGGAATATGGATCGGGTATACAGACCTTGCTTTTTCAATGGGATTTCAGGGAAATTTCAAACATCCTGAAGTACAAAAAGCAATTGAAAAAGTTATTGAAACTAATTTGCCGTCAAAATTATAGGAATACCGAATTGAGTTCGCCAGAGAGCAAGGCGGCAAGGAGAAGGCAACGAGGCATACTGATGTATGTTGAGGAAGCCGACGACGCAGCCAACGATGCTATATGGATGAAATCAATTCGGTATGAAATTGCAAATAAATATCAAAAACCATGGGGTATGCCTGCCCAAACACCAGAAGATTTTGCAAAAATGATCGGTAAAGGAGCATTGTTGATGATTTCAGGCTCAGATTCATCTTTTATCACTGCTGGTGCTTCAGAAAGAGTAAGACAATGCCGCGATGCAATTATGAAAATCAAAAATACTTAAGTTTTCCTTAACCCCTCATTAATTCTTTTTGCCGTCTTTATTGCATCTTTTATAGCAAATCCAGCACCACCTACCATAAGAATCAAACCAACCAAAGTAAATGCAACATATTTTTTGGGAATGTATTTCGTAATTGATTCTTCCTTTTTGGTTTCCTTCTTTTCTTCCTGGGCTTTTTGTTCCTTCTCAACTTCTTCCATCACAATTCCTTCTTCTGTCATTGGTACGGGCTTTTCTGAACCAATCCCAGTACCTTCAGAAACCGTGCTCATCTCATGAGACCCACCAAACGATCTTATTTCCTTTACTGTGACAATAAGACCCCACAGAAAAAGTACAAGTCCCACAACCACAGTAATGAAAAATAATGCTCCTTTTCCAAATTGACCATTATAAACCTGCCCAAGACCTGGACATAATGTTGAAAGTACTGCTGCTGCTCCTGTGGATTTTTGCTCATATTTTCTTCTAACAGATGCCCTGATTTCTTCTTCTTCAATAATTCTCGCTTTTTCTTCTTCGCTTAAAATTCCCATATTCCCTCCTTTTAAGTTTATTTAAAAGGAATCAATCCCATCTCTATTTCCCTTTTTCAATATTTCCTTCATCTCCTTTTAATTTCTCCCTTTCATTCCTATCACTCATAAACCCATTTTACTGACTTTATTTCTTCAAAAATTGCAGGTAATTTCTTGAAATCCTTTGATATCGGCATTGTAATGAAGAATACCTCAATAAATTCATTTTTCTTCAACTGTTTTTTCTGTGGAACTGAATTAATAAAAATAAAATCTTCTCCTTTACCCAGGACGCCTCCACATATGAGTCCTGCACCCTCTCCTTTTCCATCATGAGCATAAAGCCATTTGACAGCCCCAATTTTATTGCTCTGTGTACTCTTCAATGGACCGAGTTTATAATTCATAATTTTGTCACCTTCAGGATAGGCATAGTATTTAAACTTGTTTGCTTCTGAATTACCACTCATACCCCAGTTAATTCCACAAATATGTGTTCCTTCTCCCACATATGTAAATCTTGAGTCAACCGCAATAAATGGATATTTTTTCCTTATCTCAAGGAAAATAACGTGCAGATAATCATTGTCAATTACCTTGTTTTGATTTTCTACTGAAAAAATTGCTTTCACAACTTTTCTATCAGGCTTATCCACAACAAGTTTTGCTTCTTTCATCTTTCCTGTAATAAGGTCCTTATTCGCAGTGAAATCTTTTGCACCAAAATACATCATATAACCAGCTGAATATATCCCGTCAGAAGAAACATCATATAGGGCACCTTCTGTGGCAAGCAAAACATCATGCTCTTTAATTTCAACATACAATCTTTCCTTTGCAGCATTCAAAGAGGAAACTGAAAAAAACAAGAAGGCACAAAGCACACACATCAATACTTCTTTTTTTCTTTTCATACTCCCTCCTTTCCAGGATTTGATATTGCCTGTTTATAGTTTTTCACAAGATTATTTTGATGTCAATCCTGTACCGCATAAATCATCACAGGTGCAGTGATACCGCCTGTTCCAAGTTCATTTAATCTTTGATTTGTAATTTTCACTGCAACATAATTTTCTCTTCCACAAATCACATAATCTGTGATATCAAATTCAAATGGAACAAATGCCTTACCGTGGCTAATTCCAACTTCTTTTCCATTAACCCAGACCCTGGCAAGTTCATCAACACCACCAAACCATAAAAACAATTTCTTTCCTTTGAATTTTTCAGGAATCATCACTGAACTTCTGTACCAGGCATCACCTTTATAATATCTGAGTCCCTGATCACTCCACGACAGTGTCTTTGTCTTTATCTTTGTCCAGTTTCCACCAATTTTTCCTGTCCTGAAATAACCAAGTTCTTCTCCAAGGGATTCAGGGTCAATAAGAAAGTCCCATTCATCATCAAATCCTGCAACAAAAACATTCTTACCGGTTGTTCTTTCATATCCCTGTTCCACACATGGAGAAAAAAATCTTCTCATGTAAGATGTTGCTGCCTTTTCAGCAAACATTTGAGGATTATATTTAAAAGCAATCTGCTGAATTTGTTTAAGTTTCTCAAGGTCTTTCATCGCAGAGACAAAATCAAATTTATTTCTGTTTTCAAGCATTGAAAGAAATGACTGGAGATAGTCATAAGAAAGTCGGAAAATAGCAACCTTTTCAGCATATTTTGTATTCTTTGTGAGTGCTTCTGCTCTTTTAAGATACTGGTCAGCAGTTTTCATAACCTGCTGATTATAGATAAAAGGAAGATCATATGAACAACCCGTATGATAATCTGCATCTTTTAATGCAGAATCCATCAAAATGATATACTTTTCCATTTCTCCTGCAGCAGGACCAAAAAAGTTTACTGCAAAATCATGTATCAGTGCATCAACATCTGCCTTATGATTCCAGAAAAGTTTTGTGGCAATATAAATTGTTGGAGTCATACTTGCCCAGTGGGGTATTGTTTCAATCCTCCATCCCTTGACCCCGAGTTCCTTTGCAACAGGAATTTCATCCCTGATTGCATGAACTTTGCTGAAAGGAAAACCAGGGTCAGCAAGATTAAAAAGATATCCTCTTTCGTATGTTTCAGGAAGTATTTTTCCCCATGCTTCCATTATTTTTCTGTAATAACTTCTCTCAGGACATATTGGATTTGACATCCCATGAATTCTGCACAAACTGATTGGTGCAAATAAAGGAACAATTCTCGAGTCAGGTTTTACCTTCACAGGTGGTTTCATGTAACAGGAATAACAATAGAAAACAATTTTTTTGTTCGGGAATTCATCAGAAATACCTTCAAGAACCTTATTAAAAAACCAGATGTATCTATCTGTCATTGATACCCTGTGCTCAAACTTATCAAAATCTCCTGCATCAAGGGCTTTACAGTTTTCACACTCACAGAAGCCACCACCATCGTTCGGTCCCATCCCAATCCAGGGAGCATCAGGATTTTTTCTGAAAAAATTCTTTGTTTCCTGAATTGCTCTTTTAAGAACCTCTGGATTTGAAATACATAGTTGCGAGGTCTGTCTTTTCCCATTAACAAGTGCAAATAACTCAGGCTCTTTATTTATGTCTGCTTTCCCAATATTTATTCCGTGCGCGGCTGGAAGATTTGGACCACCAAGTTTCATCCTTCTGTACCAGGTTTTATCAACAGCCATCTGAAGATGTCTTGCAGAAAAAGAAGGAACCTGAACATTATCCTGCTGTTCAACAGTAATTGTCTTTTTCTCTGGAATCACTGTTCCAATATCTCCTGGCATATACCATCGTACACCGATTTGTTCAAGGAGTTCGTACACCCCGAAAAGTGTTCCTTCAGGAGAAAGCCCGGCAATCCTGATATAACTGATACCAGAAGGATTTGATTCTGCCTTAATCATGAAACTTGCAGGATCATCACCTTTTGCACGAATTGCCTTCTCCATATCAGGTGTCATACCTGCTTTTCCAAGGAATATATAGCAAACTTTTTTATCCAGTGAAGGATTAATTTGCCATGTTTTTTCTGGTGTTTGCTGAACAATTTCAATTTTACAACCTGAGATTTTTTCAATGTGCTCGGCAAGTTCTTTTGCAGCAAACTGTTCATCTGGATCTGGCTGGGATGGAATAAGAATTACTGATTTTGGATTTCCCTTCTCCACAATTGTAACTGATTTTGCTAAACACAAATTCACAAGCACAAAAAAAGATAATACTGCCGCGATTATTTTCATTTTTTTTCCTTTTTAATTTCTTCCAGAATTTCTGCCACAAGTTTTTCTATTCTTCTTCCATACTCAATATAATTTCTGTATCTGAATTCTGCCTCAGATTTTATTGACGGGTCATGGTAAACAACAGCCATATGTGGTTCAATCGAGATTCCGCCATCATAACCGTTTTTAAATAAGTCGGTGAGAACTTCCTTTACCATCCCCTTACCTTCGCCTGGAAATGTACACACGTGTTTACCATCTTGTTTTACATACCCATCCTTAATATGAACGTAAACAATGTGTTCCTTCACATGAGTATAAAATTCCCACGGATCCTGCATTTTATACGGCTTTGGTCCTCGCACATCAGGATGAAACAGTGGATTGCCTGTATCATAAACAAGTTTCAGGGCAGGTGAATTAACTCCCTCAAGGAGTCTGAGAGTATGTTCCCAGGAAAGAGCACCCCAGCCCGAACAGTTCTCATGCACACACAGGACTCCACCATCTTCAGCCATTTTCACAATTGTCTTAACCCTTTTGATTGCTTCAGATTCCCAGTCCCTATCAAGAACTTCTTCAGGAATTGCAAAACTCATAATTCTTATCATTTTCGTGCCAAGTCGATGCATTCTTGGTATTGCTCTTTTCATTTCCTCATAACTTCTGTCGGGTGGCTCTGTAATTTTCTGAGACCAGTTTGCAACCCCACTTCCAAAACAATTGATTTTTATTCCTGCCTGTTCAAGTTTTGCAACCACCTCATCAAATTTCCTATCATCAATCATCGTAAGATTAACACCATCAATTCCCCTTGCCTCAATGTATTTCCATCCAAGTTCTTTTGTTGCCCTGATCTGACCATCAATATCAGGCGCTGCCTCATCTGCAAAACCTGTAAAATACATATTCCCTCCCTGTAAGGTTATGTTCCTTCAATGTTTTCAGGTAAATGGATTGTACTGTCAACACTCTGTACTTTCTCTATTTCTTTTGGTGATACTCCAAGTTCCTGAAGTTTTTTTATTGATGGCATCAATCTCGCTTCAAAAGAACCTATAGTATTATTATAATTTTTTACAACACTGTCAATTGCTTTACCTGTGTCCTTTAGATGTTCAACAAAAATTGTCATTCGTTCGTATAACTGGTGTCCAATCGTGGCAATTGCGCGGGCATTTTCAGTAATGGAGTACTGCTGCCAGCCAAAGGCAATGGCTTTCAATAAACCAAGAAGTGTTACTGGTGTTGCAATAAGAACTTTATTTTCAGCAGCAAACTCAAGTAAACCAGGGTCAATTTCATACGCAGCACTTATTGACGCTTCATTTGGTACAAACATGATAACAACCTCTGGTGCCTGTTTAAACTGTGACCAGTATTTCTTGCTCGCAAGATTCTGGATTGTGTCGCGAACCTTTTTCGAAAAAATACGAAGTTTCTGCTCTCTTTGGGAAGATTCAGCATTCATCGCTTCAAGATATGCACTCATAGGACTTTTTGCATCAACCGGAAGAATGCCGCCGTTTGGTAAGTGAATTACCATATCAGGTCTTCCTTCTTCAGAACTCCATTGTTCATCATAATCAACATGCTTTGTCATTCCTGCTAGTTCCACAACCCTTCTTAACTGAATTTGCCCCCACTGACCACGTACCTCTGTGCTTTTAAGTGCCTGATTTAACTGAACCGTAAGCATCCTCAACTGGTCCTGAGCATTGAACAAATGCTGAAGTTGTTTTTGAAGCCCTTCATAGGAAGATTCTCTTTTCTTTTCAATCTCACGAATTTCATCGTCCATTTTTTTCAATGTTTCTGAAAGGGGTTCAAAAAGTTTCTGAAGTTCAACCTTATGAGTGGTCCAGTCACCGCGAACCTGCTGAAGAATGGATTCAAGGGATTGCTTTGCAGTTTTCAAAAAATCCTCTGCATTTCCCCTTAATGCCTGACTTGCAAGGGAACTGAAAGCATCTTTCAATTGTTCCTGTGCCTTTTCTGTCCATAAAATCTTTTCGTTATTCAGTTGATTTTCTTTTTTCAATTCTGCAATTTCCACCATCAAGCGGGCATTTTCATCAGTAAGTTTTTGTATCGCAGTTTCAAGTTCAGAAATTTTTTTATCCTTTTCCCTGAGAGATTTTGAATTCTCGCGGACAAAGACAAAATACATTGCAGTGACTACAAAAATAACAACGATATAAATCAAATGACTCATATTTCACCTCTTTGATTATTATACATCTTTTTTCTCTTGTCTTCATACATTAATCTGTCTGCCTGAGAAAGAAGTTCATCAATTGAAGATTCCACTGATGGGTCATATTTCAATACTCCAGCACTCAATGAAATCTCTGTTTTTTGTCCTGATTGTTTGTTTCTCCTATCAATTGCTTCAGAAAGACGTTTCAGCAAAAGTTCCCTATCATCTCCTGTGGCTTCTGAAGCAATCACAGCAAACTCATCTCCACCAATCCTTCCAATGACATCAGATTTCCTGAAAACCTTTTGTAAAATTAAAGCGGTTTCCTTAAGAACCCTGTCACCTTCCTGGTGTCCAAATGTATCATTGATATTCTTCAATCCATCAACATCAATGAATACAAGATAGAAACCTCGTCCTGTCCTTTTTGCTCTTTTCATCTCATGCTCAGCAAGTAAGAAAAAGCCCCTTCTATTATAAAGACCTGTAAGTTCGTCTGTTATTGAAAGTGCTCTCAATTTTTCTTCAAGGATTTTTCTTTCTGTAATATCAATACCTGAACTGATAGTACCTGTAATTCTCTTGAATCTATCAAATATTACAGTATTTCTCCACGCAATAATTCTCTCCTGTCCATTCTTTGTCAAAACAGGATTTTCTATGTATTTAACGCTTTTTTTGATTTTTCCTGATATCAGACGAAAATGTGCGCTACGTATTTTTTCTCTGTAATGCTCAGGTAAAACTGTATCAAACCAGTTTTTTCCAATTAATTCTTTTTGTGAATACCCAAGGACTTCAAGACCTGCTCTATTGATGAGCTTTATGTTCCCTTTTCTATCAAGAACAACGATTATTGAACCGGCTATATCAAGATATTTTTTTGCAATGTCTCTTTCTTCTTTAATAATTGTTTTTGTTTTTCTAAGATTCGTCCAGACCCTGATGTTGGATATTGAAAGTTCTGCAACTTTTACTATTGATTCCGCAAGATATCTGCGATAGTCATCATAATTATCTGTCATAAAATTATCAAGTTTTAAAACCCCATATTCCTGTTTTCGGTGAGATATTAGAAGATAAAGACAGTTGCTTTCAATAAGTGATTTTCTCGAACTGTTTCTGAGTTTTTTTAAAATATCTGGTTGTACATCACAGGGATAAAAAAATTGAACTTCTTCAGGATGAAAAACAACTGTATAAATGTCAATGATTGTCTCAATTACCTGTTTTTCTGTTGCTATGGCACTGAAATTTCCAAGAAGGTCAAATGTAAGAGAAAGTTCTGAAAGCTTCCTTTTAAGAACAGAACTTTCACTGGATAGACAATCATTTTTGAAACTCAAAATGCAGTTTTCAATTCGTGATAAAAAATAATTTATCCCTGCATGAAAAATCTGATACTTTGATTTTACTTTTGAACTTATCCTGTATATGCCGGTATCAATCACAACAATGTTTTTTTTCTCAAAACTGCCTTTATCTTTCAACTGACAGGGCAACAGAAATTTTGCCGCAGATTTTCTCACCATGTATGGGTCAACAAGTAATTCCCAGCATCCTTTGAGATTCGTCAATGAAATTTTTTCGTTCTCAACCATTTCAGGTAATTCCATGCAGGGACTGTAGAAAATAAATATTTTTGAAAATTCGGGATTTGTGATAGTTTCCAGTATTTCACTTTTTGAACAAACTGAAACAATTTTAAAATAAGGGCTATCAATGCTTTTATTTGCATACTCTGCTTCCTTTTTCAAATGCCTGCATACAATAATGCACAATTTATTTTCACCATTCATTTTTTTATCCAATTTCTTTCATTTCCTTTTCAAGTATTTCAATAAAAACATTAACGATTTTAGGATTAAATTGTGTCCCACTATTCTGTTTCAATTCATCTATTGCTGCTGATTGAGACATTGGTGTTCTGTATGCCCTTGCAGAACGCATTGCATCATAAGCATCTGCGACAGTTAGTATTTGAGCCAGAAAATTAATACTGTCCCCTGCCAAACCATCAGGATACCCTGTACCATCAAATCTTTCATGGTGTTGCCTTACAATATCAAGGGCATCTTTTTCAAAAAACACAGGTCTGAGAATTTCCTCTCCAATAGATGGATGTTTTCTGATCATTTCTCTTTCTTCCTCAGTCAGAGGTTCGATTTTTTGTAAGATGCTTTCACTTATTCCAAGTTTTCCTATGTCATGCAATAAAGCAATTTCCCTGAGCATTTTTATTTTCTTTTCAGGCACGTTCATTTTTCTTGCTATCATTTCTGAATAAAAAGCAACACGTTCAGAATGCCCTTTTGTATAAGAATCCCTTGCTTCAAGAATGGTTACCAGAGAACGCATTGTTCTGTAAAGATAAGTATCAAGTAATTTCCTTGATGTTTTAAGTCCTGTGGTCATCTGATTGAAAGCACGAGCAAGCTGTCCGAACTCATCATTGTCCCTGACGGGTATGTGAGATTCAAAATTCCCTTTTTGAACATCCCTTATACCCTGCACAAGGTCAGTTAATGGCACTGAAATTTGACGCGAGATAAAAAAACCTGCTACTGCCACAAGTATGGTCAGAACAATTACAATGCCGAGTACCTGGGAATAAATCATTCTGTAAACTTTTGTAATATTTGTTACGTCATAATCCATTTTCAATACTGCAAATGGTTTTCCTTCTGAATCCCTCACAGGAACGTATGCAGTCATATAACGAAATTTACCATAACTGTATATCCTGTTTGTTACAAAGGGAACAACAAGCCCCATCATAATTCCCGGAAAATTTTCAGCAGCATAGGAATTCCCTGCGAGAATCGTTTTATTATCATTTCCTGTAGAAGCACCCGCAACAACATAAAAATCTTCATCGTTTTTCCTCACCATTATATAAACTGAACGCACTTGCCCAATATTTCCTAAAAATCTCTTCACCTTCATATCAAGAGCAGAAAAATCCATTGTTTTCTCAGATGAATCTGGCATAAAGCGCTCTATTTCTATTGATGTTGCAAAAGTATTTGCAATACTGAGTAATTCTGTTTCCAGTATCTTTCTGTGAACCTTTTTCATGTAATATGCAAGAAGAATGTTACCCGAAAGGATAATAATAAATAATGGGAGAGTAAGAGTATAAAATATTTTCGCACGAAAACTTTTTCTTCTTAATGGCATCGTTTTTGTCAAATAAGTTTATGATTTTGCCACAATTGTGAGATATTTATCAAGTGAGAGTGCATCCGCTGGTGATATACTAACAATCTGGCATCCATAATAGAATATTGGGCCAATCCGTGTTTCATTTAACACAACACATTCAGCTTTCACAATTGAAGAGAAATGTTTAATTACAAGGTGCATCTCCACTATGTACGTTTTTCCAACCTTCAATTGTTGCCTTGTTTCAATCCTTAAACCTGACCTGCTGACATTGATAATACTGATATCAATGCTTCCACCAAGAATCCCTTTCTCTATTATTTTACCACCTAACAGCCCTGTATCATAACGATATTCTTTCCTGCTATCAATTGCAATGGGAGATGTTCTTACTACTGTCATCCTTCGCAAAGATGGACAGAATATTTTGCATGTAAAGTAATGCCATTTACCTTCCCATAGAAAAAATGCAGTTCCATTTTTCCCCATTCCGCTTTCGCCGGGTGATTGATCTGTCAATTCAAGAAAAATCTCACCCTGTTTCCCTGTACCAATGGCGCGGGCAGTATGCTGGCGGTTTTCAACCCGTATGATAAAATCTTTCACACTTCTGAGGTCAAGTGGTGCCATATTACCCCATAATTACTTTACCTTTTTACACAAAATCAGTCAATACTCACGATTTTTTCATAAGTATGTTATAATCCAGAGAAATGGAGGTGTTATGTTTTTTGAGATTTTCACCAGGGTACTTGCAATTTTTTTAATAATATTTCTTGGGGCTATTGCAAGGAAAAATAATTTTTTGACCGCCGAAACAACAAGCAAAATCTCCCTGTGTGTTACAAATTTCTTTTATCCAGCCCTGATTATATCATCAATTACATCTAACTTTTCAGCACATTCTCTTCTTTCACATCTTGTGCTTCCTGCAGGAACAATCATCATTATGACTGCTGGATACATTACTGGTATGCTTTTTTTGAATTTTCTCACATTTGAAAGTGACAAACAAAAAAATACATTTCTGTTTCAGAGTACAATCAATAACTATTTTTTCCTACCACTTCCGATCATTGCAATGTTTTTTGGAGATAAAGGGGTTGCATATCTTGTTTTTTCTTCTCTTGGTTCTGAAATTTCTGTATGGACCATTGGTATTCTCGGGCTCACAGGAAATCAACTTGGGAAAAAGTCATTAAAAAATCTTATCAGTGTCCCCATCATATCTCTCATTTTGTCAATCGCAATTGTTTTTTTAAAAGATAGTTTTGTTCTATCATCCCTGTCAAATAATAAACTGTTGAAAACAATACTTACAGAAATTTCTGGTTCTATTGAAATGTTTGGTAAGGCAACTGTTCCACTTGCTCTTTTTACTGCTGGAAGTAGAATGTCTGAATTTCCAATACAAAAAGTAAGAACACAAAAAATATTATGGATTGTGTTTCTGCGTTTGATTTTTATTCCAGCATTATCATGCGCAATTTTAACATTTTTACGAATAGAAAAAGAAATATTTTTTGTTCTCGCGACTGTCGCAATAATGCCATCTGCAATCGCAAGCATTATCCTGAGTGATACATATAACGCAGATATTGAATTTGCTTCTTCAAGCGTACTTGCAACACACATTGTTTCGCTTTTCACAATTCCTGCATGGCTAACATTTCTAATGCGATAGAATCTTAAAAATGGTATAATAAAGTACCCTCTAGGAGGTTCAAATGATTCAGTTAACCGGGAAAATTGTCAAGGTTAGATTTAAGAAATACTTTGAGGAACAGAGATTATGGGTATTTGTTGGGAAGGTTCTTGATTTTTCTGAAAACTGGATAATGGTCGAAGGTAGAGGATTGATTATCTCAAAAGGTAAACTTACTCCTGTGGAAATAGACGAACAGATACGTACACTTTTAATACCAAGGGATAATATCGCTCACATAAGAATTCTTCCTGATGATTTTGATATTGAAAATATTGAGATTGAAGAACGTGGAATTCGTTATTTCATCAGGGTTAAAGGTGGACCACACACAAGTATAGGAGAAATCTAATTCTGTATGTTTCTTGCACTGGATGAAAATGGTTATGGACCGATTCTCGGTCCACTGGTTGCAACAGGGATCGCAGGGTCATCGGATTTAAGAAAAAACTGGCCTGGTGATATATCCGACAGCAAAAAATTGTTTTCATCTGCCACAAAACTGGCAAAGATAGAAAAAATAGCGCTTTCCATTTTTATGATTTCAAACAGTAGAATGCCAAAAAACATTTTTGAACTTTTTGAACCAGTTACAGATAACAAATCCTGCAAGCCAGATGGATGTTTATGCTGGAATACCCTGCCTGACATCCCATTTTGCGCAAAAAAATCAGAAATTGAATCGTATGCAGAATACCTTGAAAGTTTTTTAAAAAAAAATTCTATCAGCATCACATCTATCACATCTATGGCTCTGTGTGTAAAGGAATTCAACAATCTCTGCAGGAAAAACTTTAAAAAGGACTACATTAATTATCTGCTGTTTGAAAAAATTATGAACCGATACAAAAATTGCGGGAATATGCTTACCATTATGGCAGGAAAAATTGGGGGTCGAAAGACCTACACTGAATTTTTAAAGTATGGTTTTGTGGACTGGAAAATCATCAAAAAAAATGAATACCCTGAAATTTCCACCTATTTACTTTCAAACAACAATTCCCTGATGACAATAAATTTCATCAAGGATTTAGAATCAAAATCATTTCTTGGTGTCCTGTCAGGTATCTATGGTAAATACGTGAGAGAACTTCTTATGACAGGTATTAACAAATCACTATGCACAGAAACATTCATATCCGGTTACAGGGATAAAAATACAAAGGAGTTTATAAGGAAACTTCAGTTAAAAATGCCGGCATTCATTGATTGTATCATCAGAATAAAGTAGCATTAACTCACACCAGCCATTTGTTTGAGAATCATAATTCTTTTTTTGATTGGTGGGTGCGTACCAAATAATTCAGAAAAAAATGATTCGCTATCGTTCAATTTTGATCCTTTTGGATCTGAAATAAAAAGATGGGCGGTCCCTGTACTCGCTCTATCAACCACATGATCATAATGTTTGCTGATTTTTTCCAGAGCAGAAGCAAGAGCAAGTGGATTTCTTGTAAATTCTGCTGATGCTGCATCAGCCATATATTCCCTTGACCTTGAAACAGCAAGAGCCATGATTCTTGCAATGAGAGGAGCAATAATGCTAATTACGAGTAAAAAGAGCAAAATCAATCCTGAAGAAGAACCCTTACCTGATTTTCTTTTGCCTGATGTGTCTGAATAAAAAAATGTTCTTCTTGCCCAATCAGAAAGCAATACGATTGCCCCAACAATTGCAGACACCATTGTCATCGTGAGAATATCCCTGTTTCTGATATGTCCGAATTCATGAGCAATAACACCCTGAAGTTCTTCCCTGTTCATCGTATCAAGAAGACCTGTAGTTACACATATTGAAGCATGATTCTGGTCCCTGCCCGTAGCAAAGGCATTTGGAGATGTTTCATCCATTATATAAACATGTGGTGGTTGAATACCAGCAGCAATTGACATTTCCTGTACGATATTAACAAGTTGTTGTTCTTTTAAATTAGAGGTATCAGGCAGTCGTGCCTTTACACTTGCAAGGACAAGTTTGTCACCGTGATAATATGCAATGATACTGTTGATTGTGGCAACAATTACTGCTAACAGCGTCATCACAGGAAATTGATTTTTCATATAAAATCGATCAATTGCATAACCGATAACTGCAAAGATAATAATCGATTGGAATATAATGAGAAATGTTTTTTGTGCGTTTTTTCTCTGAAACTGAAAAAAATCAATCATATGTCAAGATTTACCTGTGGAACTGATTTTTCTGTCTCTGGTATTTCAAAAAATTCTTTTTTACTAAAAGAAAACCATGATGCAACAATGTTGCCTGGAAATGTTTGAATCTTTGTATTGTAAATCATCACAGAATCATTGTAGTGCTGTCGTGCAAAGGCAATCTGATTTTCAGTTGTCGTTAATTGCTCCTGTAATTGCAAAACATTCTGGCTTGCCTTCAAATCAGGATAATTCTCAAAAAGAGCAAATAATCTGGTCAACAGTCCTGTTAATTCTCCTTCGGCTCTTGCTCTATCTCCCAGTGCTGTGGCTGAAATGGCTCTATTTCTTGCTTCAACAATTTTTGATAGTGTTTCCTGTTCATATTTCATATAACCCTTTACAGCATTGACAAGATTTGGAATTAAATCATGTCTTCTTTTTAATTGCGTTTCAATTTGAGCCCATGCATTTTCAACCTGAATTTTCGAGCGTACAAGAGAATTGTAAATACCAATTAAAACCAATACCAGAAACCCCACAACAGCAAAGAAAATTATCAACCCTGCCATGTTTTCCTCCATAAAAATATTTTACTGCCAGAATTCATAACATACAAGTTCTTCAATAAGTTTCCTTTTCTTTTCCCGCGGGCTATCTGCTGGATATCCTAAAGGAGTAAAGGCAATGGGTTCAACATCATCAGGTATCTTTAAAATTTTTCTTGCCTGACAGGGGTCAAAAGCACAAATCCAGCAGGTGCCAAGTCCAAGGTCTGTCGCTGCAAGGACTAAATGATCCATTGCAATTGCACAATCAATATCAACGTGGTTTTTTCCATCGTTTCTTTTCCATGCTAAATTTTTTATGCCACATATACAGATGACAATGGGTGCTTGAACAAACCATTCAGCAGAATAAATCTTTTTAAGTTCTTCCTGGCGTCCTTCAGTATGTATTATAATAATTTTGTAGGGTTGCCTGTTTGCAGCAGAAGGAGACATTTGAACTGCTTCAAGAATCTTTTTGATTTTCCATTCTTCCACAGGGATATTTTTATAGGAGCGAACACTATATCTTTTCTTTATCAGTTCCATAAATTCCATTGTAACCTCCTTTTTTCAATCCCTTTCTCTTGCAATTCCCCTTTCGGACGATTTCAAAAATGTTATCATCTCCTGGATTTCAGAGAATTTTATAAGTTCTGAGGAATTCAGTTCATCAATTGCCTGTTGAACTGTCAATCCTTTATTAAATACGATTTTGTAAGCATTTTCAATAGCAGAAATAACCTCTGGTGGGAAATTTCTTCTTTTCAGTCCAATAGTGTTGATACCATGTGGTCTTGCAGGATGCCCATCAGCAGTAATAAAAGGAACAATATCCTTTGTAATTTTTGAGCATCCGCCGACAATAGAATGTTTCCCCACCCTTGAAAATTGATGAATACCTACCAGTCCTCCAATAATGGCATAATCATCAATTATCACGTGTCCTGCAATTGTTGCGGCATTGGCAATAATACAATGATTTCCAATTACACAATTGTGCGCAACATGAACATAAGCCATCAAAAGATTATTATCGCCAATAATGGTTGACTGATTTTCTCCAGTTGCAGTATTAATAGTGACAAATTCACGAATTATATTGTTTTTACCTATTTTTGCGAAGGAAACCTCACCTTTGTACTTTAAATCCTGTGGTGGATTACCAATAGCAGCGCCTGTAAAAATCTTGCAATGATCTCCTATTTCAACATTTGAGGAAATGTGTACCATCGGTCCAATTTTACATCCTTGACCAATTTTTGCATTTCCTTCAATGACAACAAATGGACCAATGGTTGTGTCCTGACCGATTTCAGCAGTTTTTGAAATAACTGCAGTTGGATGTATTTGTGGCATTTGATCATTAACCATCCACGAGTGCAAACATTAAAATTGCCTCACAGGCAACTTTATCTCCAACATATGCCTTCCCCTGAACCTGTCCGACCCTGCTTTTCAATTTACTTACTTCAATCTTCAACACAAGCTGATCTCCGGGTCTTACTGCACGTCGAAATTTTGCCTGTTCAATACTCATAAAATAAGCAAGTTTACCTTTGTTTTCAGCCTTGCTTAACATCAGTACCCCTGCAACCTGGGCAATGGCTTCTACTATCAGTACTCCAGGCATTACAGGCCTGCCCGGGAAATGTCCCTGAAAGAACCATTCATTCATTGATACATTTTTTATCCCGATAGCCCTTTTATCTTCCTCAAGTTCAATAATCCTGTCAACAAGGAGAAAAGGAAATCTGTGGGGAATAATTTTTTCAATGTCTTCAATTTCAAGAATTGCTTTTCTTTTTTCAATTGTTGATTCTGAAGAATAAACAGCACTTACCTTTTCTCTCTGAATGAGATTTTTCAGTCCTTTCACAAGTCTTGTGTTCAATGCGTGCCCACTTCTTATTCCAATGATATGTGCCTTAATAGGAACTCCGAGAAGAGCAATATCTCCAATAAGATCACAAATTTTATGCCTGACAGGTTCATTCGGGAACCTGAATTTATTATTTATCACACCATCTTTACCTATCACAACAGTATTGTTAAAATCAGAACCCTTTCCAAGTCCTATCATCTTTAACTTTTCAACTTCTTCCTGCAGACAAAATGTTCTTGCAGGTGCTATTTCACTGGCATACAAATCAGGGCTGATTTCAAACGAAGCATACTGGGACTTGATAAGTGAATTTGGATAATCAAGGGTATAGGATATTTTGAATGTTTCAGATGGAAGGGCTACTATATGTGAAGAATTTTCTGATATATAAACTGGTTCTTTGACCTTATAAAATTTTTTTGGCTCATTCTGTTCTACAATCCCTGACTCAAGAAATTTTTCAACAAAAACAACGGAACTTCCGTCAAGCCCGGGACATTCATTTCCGTTTATTTCAACAATCAGATTATCAAGACCGATTCCGTATATTGCAGACATCAAATGTTCAATAGTATGAATGTGGACATTTCCATTGGAAATTGAAGAACGTCTTGGATATTTTTCAACATCAAGAAGATAATCAATTTCTGCTCTTATTGATGGAGTATCCGGAAGATCCTTGCGGATAAATATTACGCCTGTGTTTACCGGGGCAGGTTTTACTGTAAGAGAGACATGTTCTCCAGTGTGCAGACCAACTCCTTCAATTGAAAAAGGCCGTTCAATGGTCTTCTGGTTCATTTTTTAACTTTTGAAGTTTTCTTTCAAGTTCAGCAATACGCTTTTCAAACTCCCTCAATTTCTCAAAGACCTCAGGAGATCTTCTTAAGTAAGCAGCGCACTTCATATCTTCCCATTTTTCTCTTGCAGGAAATCCCGAAACATTTGCACCTGGAGGAACATTTTTTGTCACCCCTGCTTTACCACCAATGATTGCATTATCGCCAACTTCAATATGTCCAATCAAGCCTGCCTGACCTGCAATAATAACATTTTTCCCTATCCTGGTACTACCTGAAATTCCAACCTGTGCCACAATGATGGTATTATCACCAATGACCACATTATGGGCAATTTGAACAAGATTATCTATTTTCACACCATTACCAATATATGTTTTTTCAAATCTTGCACGATCAATAGTTACATTTGAACCAATTTCAACATCATCTCCAATTTCCACTGTTCCTATCTGAGGAATTTTATGATGAACTCCTTTGACAGTGGCAAAGCCAAAACCATCCCCCCCAATGACTGTTCCTGAATGAATGTTGACTCGATTTCCAATTGTTATTCTTTCCCTGATAATTACATGCGGATAAATAAAACAATCACTTCCTATCTTTGTATAATGACCAATGTATCCACACGCACCAATCACTGTTCTATCTCCAATAACAACATTGTCCTCAATAACAGTATATGGCTGTACAGAAACATCTTTACCTATCATTACATTTTTACCTATTATTGCTGTTGGATGAATCCCTGGTTTAAATTTTATCGGCTCTGGTCCTATTAAAGCAATGATTTTTGAAAATGCAAGAGATGGGTTTTCAACCTTGATAAGCGTAAGATCAGAATTTACTGAGTAATGATTGTTTCTGGAAACAATCACAGCACTTGCCTCGGTTGATTTCAACAGTACAAGATATTTTGGATTGGCAACGAATGTAATAGATCCCTTTTTTGCTTCTTTAATACCCTGTACATCAGTAATTACTGTGTCAGGATCACCAACAATCTCACCGCCCACTATCTGGGCAATTTCGCGTACAGTCATTTTAAACATTTCCTTACTTTTTCTCTTTATTCAAAAATTTTATTACCTGTTCTGTAATATCTGTTCCTTCCGGGCCATAAAGAACTGCCTGGGAACTTAATATAAAATCATATTTTTCCTGAATTGCAAAATCTTTTATTGCCTGCTGGATTTCATTAAGTCGTGCCTCAATCAATTGATTCTTTTTCTCATCAAGTTTCTGATTGGCTGCACCAACAAAACTGTAGAATTCCTGCTGCAACCTCTGGATTTCTTCTTCACTCTTTTTCTTTTCTTCTGGCTTCAAAACATCCTTTTGTTTTTCGTATGACTCCTGAGCTTTTCTGAGTTCTTCCTGCTTTTTTGCTATCTCTTTTTGCTGTAAGTCCCTTTCTTTTTCAAATTCACTTCTACTTTCAGCAGTTTTCTTGTACTGGTCAAAAACTATTTCAAGATTCACATATCCAATTTTCACTGCTTTTGGAGTATCTTTTGTTGCAGGTGCTGAAATTACATTACCTGCAACAAAAAATGCAAATGCCACCACCATTGCTGCTTTCAAAAAAAATCTCATTGTCTCTCCTTTGTTAAAAACCCATCGTAAAACCTATATGCAAACGTCCTTTGTCCTGATATGGTTCAGGATTGATTGCCCACCCATAATCAACCTGTATGGGAACAGGCATAATCGGAACCTTTATTCTTATTCCGATACCTGCTGATTGTTTTAAATCACTAAAATCAAAATCATTTGCCCATACATTGCCGATATCGTAAAAAACTGCACCCCAGAGAATCTCATTTTCTCCAGATAAAGGATACAACAATTCTAAATTTTGTGCAAATATTGACTTTCCACCAATATAATCTTTCCCATTTATACTTCTTGGACCAAGTTCTCTTTCTTTGTATCCTCTCACGGTTCCAATACCACCGCCAAAAAATCTTTCATACAGTGGAACATCTTTTGTAGAGCCAAAACTGTTAACTGCTCCTGCGTATGTTTTGCTGTGAAAAACAAATTTTCCAAGTTCCTTATAATAATCATTTTCAATCGTTGCCTTCCAGTATTCAATATCACTACCAAGGATTGAACCTGCGTATTCAATGGCAAACTGTACTTTATCTCCTTTTTTTGGCATAATCTTTCTATCAAGTTTTTGAAAACCAAACGTTGTGGTTAAACTATTAACCCTGTTACTACCCTGCTGACTTTGAAACTCAGGAATCTCAATATTTGAAAGTTTAATGTCGTCTGTCATCAGTTTAAATCCCAATGAAAAATTTTCCCATCTGCGTCCTACTCTAATATCAAATGCATTATGTTTTTCATCATATGTGTCCCAGTTCTGTTCAGTAATAAAGATATCAGGACCAAAAGAAATAGGTCTGTCAAAAAGATATGGTTCTGTAAAACTGAATATAAAATGTTTCGTAACCCCACCCAAACTTGCAGAAAGTCGTAAATCCTGGCCTGCACCCCTGAAATATGGAGGATTGGATATATCAAAGTTCCTCTGTTCAATACTGGCAAAACCAATTCCTGATTCCAGAGAACTATAACCGAGCCCAAATGTAAACAGCCCGGTTCTTTCTCTATCTTTCACTGATACATTCAAATTTACAAATTTTTCATCATCTGTTCGTTCTGGTTTAATACTTATTTCATCAAAAAATTGAAGGTCTGAAAGATTGTTGAAACTTTTGGTAATTTTTTCCCCTGAAAACAAATCCCCTGGATGAATTTCCAGTTCACGCCGTATCACCTTATCCTTTGTCACAGTATTTCCTGTTATATTTATTTCATTGATTTTGACTTCTATTCCTGGAACAATCTTGAAGGTAAAATCTATGCTTGATTGTTTTTTTTCGGGAACCGGCACTACTTCACAGTAGAGATAACCGTGGTCTGAATATAGCTGACCGATGGCTGATACGCTTGTCATCAATTTATTTTCAGAATACACATCCCCTTCTTTAAACTTCAGCAATTTTCTCAATCTATCAATATCAAAAATCAAATTTCCTGAAAAATCTATTTTCCCAAAATAAAATTTTTCCCCTTCACTGACAATAATATTGATTATGACAGAACCTTTATCAATTGAAACATTTTTTTCAAGTCTACAGTCAGGATAGCCATTGTCATGATAAAAATCTTCAAGTCGTTTGATATCCTGCTGGAGAATTTCAGGTTTAAACGAACCCCTGATAAATGGCATTTTTCTCTGTTTTATTTTCATTTTTCTTCTGAGGACATCCGAATTAAAAGCACTGTTTCCTGAAAAATTAATCTCTCTGACAACCAATTGTTTTTCTCCTTCATCAATATTAAAAGTCAGAATCACCCGGTTGCCAGGTAAGACCTGTGTTGTTGCTGATACTTCAGTATAGAAAATGTTTTTTTCTTCATATCTCTGTTTTATCTTTTCAATTGCGTTATTAACAAGATCATCAGTGCAATAATCACCTTTTTTTATTTCAAGAAGTTTTTCAATTTCGGCTTTTTTAAAAGATTTCAACCCTTTAAACTTTATTTGTTCTATTACAGGATTTTCAACAAGAATTAAAGTAATATCAAGTCCTTTTTCTGTTTTCTTTATCTCATATTTCACTGAAGAAAAATACCCTGTTTCCATCAAACCCTGAATATCTTTTTTCCACAGTTGCTCATCAAAAACTTCTCCAGGTTTTGTCCTGAGCATTAAATTAATTCTCGTTGATGAAACATTAATGTTTCCCTTTATAGAAATACTTGAGACAGTGCTGGTTTGTGCGAATAAAAAAACTGAAAAGCAAAAACTAATCAGGAGTAACAGGACTTTTATCAGTCGTAGTGGTAACATGTTCTTCTCCTTCAGTGATTGTGAAAATAAGACGATTTTCTCCAGCACTAACAGTAATATGAGCTCCCTGTGGAATATTTTCTCTTAATATCTCTTCTGAAAGAGGATCTTCAAGATATCTTGAGATTGCTCTTCTAAGAGGCCTTGCACCAAACTGTGGGTCAGTACCCATATTTTTCAAAAATTCCCTTGCGCTATCAGTCAGAGAAATTGAAAAACCCTGCTCTTTTAACCTTTGGGCAACCTTTTCAACTTCAAGGTCAACAATCTTAAGTAAATGGTTCTGGTCAAGTGGATGAAAAACTATGATTTCATCAAGACGATTGAGAAATTCAGGTCTGAATGTTCTTTTCACTTCTTCAAGAATCTTTTCCTTTACCACGTTGTAGGGTAATGATTCACTGGTTTCCTGAAAACCGATTGTTGAACGGTTCTTCAGATGCTGGGTACCCAGATTTGAAGTAAGAATTAATATACCATTTTGAAAACTTACGTTCCTGCCAAAACTATCTGTGAGACGTCCCTCTTCAAGAACCTGTAAAAGCAAATTGAAAACATCAGGATGCGCCTTTTCAATTTCATCAAGAAGAACAACGGAGTAAGGTCTTCTCCTAACTTTTTCGGTCAATTGTCCACCCTCTTCATATCCTACATATCCAGGAGGGGCTCCAATCAATCTGCTGATGGCAAATTTTTCCATATATTCAGACATATCAATCTGAATCAGTGCCTGTTCGTCGCCAAATAGAAATTCAGCCAGAGCCCTTGCCAGAAGGGTTTTACCAACTCCTGTTGGTCCAAGGAATAAAAATGAACCAATAGGACGTCTCTGGTCTTTGATTCCTGCCCTCGAACGTCTGATTGCCCTGCTAACAGCAGAAATTGCTTCATCCTGCCCAACAACAATTCTGTGAAGATATTCTTCCATCTCAAGAAGTTTTTCTCTTTCTTCCTTGCATAACTGGGAAAGCGGGATACCTGTCCACTTTGAAACAATTTCTGCAATTTCTTTACCAGTAACCTGCCTCTGAGAATCAGGTATAGATTTTTCCCGGGATGCTTTTAACTCATTGATACGACTGCGTATTTCTCTGATTCTATCCCTTATTCTTGCTACCTTTTCATAATCCTGCTGGATTGCTGCCTGTTCCTGAAGTGAAGCCAGCTGCAGTGCCCTTTTCTCCAGTTCTTCAATTTCACCTGGAACAGTTGAAAATAAAAGCCGCTGTTTACTTGCTGCTTCATCAACAAGGTCTATGGCTTTATCAGGCAGGTATCTGCCGGCAATATATCTGTCAGCAAGTTTTGCTGCAAGAACCAGTGCCTCATCTGTGATTTTAAGTTTATGATGTTCTTCATATTTTGGTCGAAGCCCTCTCAAGATTTCAATTGTTTCCTGAACTGTTGGTGGATTTACAATCACAGGTTGAAATCTTCTTTCAAGTGCAGCATCTTTTTCAATATACTTGCGGTACTCATCAAAGGTTGTTGCACCAATACACTGTATTTCGCCACGTGAAAGTGCTGGTTTCAGTATGTTTGATGCGTCTATTGCTCCTTCTGCACCACCTGCTCCTACAAGAGTGTGAAGTTCATCAATGAAGATAATAATATTTTTGTTCTGCCTGATTTCATCAAGAAGAAGTTTTACCCTCTGTTCAAATTCTCCACGATATTTTGTCCCTGCCACAAGACTTGCAAGGTCTATCATAATAATTCTTTTGTTCTTTAAAATTTCAGGAATATTTCCAGAAGCAATCCTCTGTGCAAATCCCTCAACAATTGCTGTTTTTCCAACACCTGCTTCTCCAAGAAGCACTGGATTATTCTTTTTCCTTCTACATAAAATCTGTGTTACCCTTTCTATTTCTTTTTCCCTTCCAATAACAGGATCAAGTTTTTTTTCTTCTGCGAGTTGAGTTAAATCCCTTCCGTATGCATCAATCGTGGGTGTTTTTGATTTTGTATGAACCTGAGAAACATGAGATTGTGAGTGCTGTTTGTTTTTTGAAATATTTTCTGGTTCGCCCCATAAAAGGGTTTCAACTGCCTTTCTTATATTCTCCACAGTAAGTCCAAAACGTGTGAGAATCTTTGAAGCAAGGCCATCTTCCTCAGCAACCAGCCCGATGAGCAAGTGTTCTGTGCCAACATAGTTATGTCCAAAATATTGTGCCTGACGATAGGAAAGAGCAAGAACCCTTTTCACGCCTGGACTTAATGGAATTTCTCCTGAAGAAAGAAGGGGTATCCCAATTCTTATACTTTTTTCAATTTCGAATTTTATATGTTCGGGGTCAATCTTCAGAAATTGCAATACTGCTACCCCCATGCCCTGACCCTCATCAATCAACGCAAGAAGTACATCCTCTGTTTCAATCTGGCTGTGCCCATATCGAATGGCATTCTGCCTTGCGAGTTCAAGGACTGTCTTTACTCTTTTTGTAAACCTTTCAAAATATTGTTCAAACATAAAGTCCAACCAGCTCCTTTCTTAAAATTTGTAATCTTAATATATCCCGTTCTTTTTCCTGTAATAACCTGCCCATTTCAAATTGTATCGACCCAGGCAATATCCTGTAAATCATCTTTTTCAATGTGCACCTATCTACTTTTATAATACCTAAATTTTTTCCAAAAATCAAAATTGAAATACCTTTTATTGCATCATCAGATGAAATACCTTCATTTGAATCGTATATACGGTCAAAAAATTTCTTAATCAATTCCTTGATGGAAGATGTTCTCACTCTCTCCATTGCCGATAATTCCTGTTTTTCTGTGGCACTTAACACTGCATCAAATTCACTGCAAATCTCTGTTTCTTTTTTCCCGAGTGCAGGACCTGTTGAAATCTGATAAAAGTTTGCGATACTTGCAGAACCTTCTCCATAGAATCCCCTGATGATACACCCAAGTTTACAGACGGTATTAAATATCACTTTAATCCTTCCTGTTAATTTCAGAGATGGAAGAAAGACCAGAGACGAAACCCTCAAACCAGGTCCTACATTTGTTGGACAACTTGTCAGATAACCAAATTCTCTGTCAAACGCATAGTTTATGTGTTGAGAAAGATTGTCATCAAAATCATTCAGGATTTGCCATAATTTCTCAATTTCATTCTTCTTCCCGAAAGCAGATATCCTGAGATGGTCTTCTTCATTAACAAGAATCTTCAAACCTGATTGAACAAGCCATATTAATGTTTTTCCAAAAGAATCTTCTGCAAATTCAGGACTTATTATATGTCGTTCAACAAGAACCTGGCGAATAATTTTATCCGTATCTTTCATATGAAGGATTAATGGAGTGTCCTGTGAAAAATTTTTTATGGCATCAATAACGTGCTCAACAAGCTGCTCTGCCTGTTTTTCACCCATCTGATGGGGAAATGGATATTTTCTAAAGTTCCTTGCCAGTCTTAATCTAACAGTAAAAACAACTGATTCATCATCAACATCGGGCTGGTTTAATATGAAATTTTTCAAATCACTATTCATTTTTTATAAATTTGTTAAGATACCTTTTTATGTTTTTAATCTCTTCGATATTAGAAGTCATAACTGCGCGTCTCATTTTATCTTCAATGTCCTCTGTAAAATCTGTTTTCACCCCTGCCCCATAAGGAATCTTGCCCCTGTGGAAAGAACCTGTATGATACTTTTTTATTTCCTTTTTTATTTGCTGCCTGAAAATTTTATAGCAATAAGCACATCCAGCAAAGCAAGATTGTCTCCATTCCTGCAATGTTAACCCGCATAATGGACAGATCTTCCTTTTACTTTTTGATAATTTTTCTTTAACAAAGGATTCAAAAATCGCACTCATTTCAGGGTTTTTCTTCAAGCAATCAATACAACAATAGGTACTGCTTACCTTTCCATTAAATGAAATTTCAATACACAGAAGGTTTGCACTATTTTTATTACAGTATTTGCAGAGCATGTTTAAAAAATCTCACCCTCAGTAAGCGTGAGTTTGTGAAATGCCTTTCTTATTTTATCAGTCATTTCTCCAGGGCTACCTGAACCAATCTTGCGTCCATCAATGATTGTCACAGGAATGATTTCTGCTGCTGTTCCTGTAAGAAAACATTCATCCGCATTATACAGATCATACCGTGTAAGTAGTTCTTCCCTTGTTTCCATGCCAAGTTCTTTGCCCAGTTGAAGTACAGCATCCCTTGTTATACCATCAAGAGCCCCTGCTGATATCGGTGGGGTACTTAAAATGTTTTCCCTGATGATAAAAATGTTCTCACCTGTGCACTCAGCAACATACCCTTCATTATTTAGAAAAAGTCCCTCCATGGCTCCTGCATTTGTTGCTTCAATCTTTGCAAGAATGTTGTTGAGATAATTTAATGATTTTATCGCAGGATTAATACTTTCAGTCAGATTTCTTCTTGTAGGAATTGTAACAACAGTGAGCCCCTTTTCATAAAACTCTTCAGGATAAAGTTTTATTTTGCTTGCGATCACAAAAATTGTTGGTTTTGGACATTTCCTCGGGTCAAGTCCTAAATCTCCAACACCCCTTGTTACAACAACCCTGACATAGGAATCCTTCAATTTATTCTTCTTTACTGTTTTTACAACAATATCTATCATCTCTTCCATTGAAACAGGGATTTCAAGCATTATTGCCTTTGCTGATTTATACAATCTTTGAATATGCTGACGAAGACGAAAAAATCTTCCGTCATAAGTTCGCAAACCTTCAAAAACTCCGTCTCCATAAAGCAAACCATGGTCAAACACAGAAATCTTTGCCTGTTTTTCATTCACAAATTTCCCATCGAGATAAATCCATAATCCCATTTTTCACTCCCTGTTAATAATTTTGCCACCTGATAAGTATACGACATTTGTAGCAATTTTCAAAAAGTTTTCATTATGCGTGGCTATTACAAAAGTCTTTCCCTTTGTTCTGTTTAAATGCTCAATAATTGATATCAGTTCTGAAGCAGATTCTCTATCAAGATTTCCTGTGGGTTCATCAGCAAAAATAATATTCGGATTTCCAGCAAGACTTCTACAAATGCTCACCTTTTGTTTTTCACCTCCTGAAAGTTTGTTCGGATACTGATTTTTTTTATTTTCAAGATGAAAATCAGCAAGAAGATTATAAACCCTTTCTCTGTGTTCATTGAATGAATTATAAGGATTTCTTATCATCAAAGGAACCATAATATTTTCTTCAACTGTGAGTTCTGGAATCAGATGAAAAAATTGAAAAACAAATCCAAACATTTTATTCCTGATTATGGCTGCCTCTTTCTCAGAAAGCATGGAAATATCCTTTCCTTCAAGCGTGATTTTACCTGAATCAGGTTTATCTAACAGCGCCAGGATATTCAACAGTGTAGTTTTACCAGAACCAGAAGGACCGAGTATCACAGTGATTTTTTCCTTTTGAATGGACACCGACACATTATCAAGAGCTTTAGTTCCTGGCTCATATGTCTTTGTGATATTAAAGGCAGAAATTACCATAACATTTTCTAACATATTTTTCCCTGTATCATTCATTTCCTTGCTCTGTTCAATCCTCTCATTCATATCTCAATGCTGTTGCAGGTTCAAGATTTCCTGCTCTGTAAGCAGGAAAAATAGAAGCAGCAAGTGTCGTGATAAAAACTGCTACACATATTGAAACAATCTCAACCCATGAAATCTCAACAGGTAAATATGAAATACTGTAAATGTATTCGGGAAGATGAATGATATTGTATCGTTTCAAAATCCACATAATAATTCCACCGAGAATAAGTCCTGAAACCAGTCCCCGGATTCCAAGCAACATTCCCTGAATTAAAAAAACAGTCCGAATCTGTGTCCTTGTTAAGCCAAGTGCCCGCAGCACCCCTATTTCCCTGATTTTTCTGTATACAGTCATCATCAAACTGCTTGCAATATTAAATGAAGCCACCAGCATAATAATGGTCAAAATCAACATCATTGCTTTTTTCTCAAGTGCAAGGGCTGCAAATAAAATTTTGTTTCTTCTTATCCATGTACTTACCTTTGCTTCGACTGGAACAATGTTTTTGATTTTTTCGGCAATCTGCTCGCACCGATAAATATCATTGACTGTCAAACCTATACCTGCAAGGTGTCTTCCTGAAAGAAATTTTTTTTGAAAATCCTGAAGAGATGTTATTCCAATTGAAACATCAATGTTATAAACGCCATATTCCACAATTCCTGTAACCGTAAAGAGAAACTGCTGTGGCGGAAGTCCTCCAATAACCGATATTGTATCCCCAACAGATACTTCAAGTTCTTTTGCAAGTTCGCTGCCAAGTATTATTCCACCAGAATCTGGAAAATCAATTTTTCCCTGTTTGAGAAACTTTTTTAAATTTATAATTTCACTGTCTCCCTGTACACCTCTGAGAAAACCGCCAATCATGTAATAGGAAGATTTATAAATTACCTGCATCTGCGCGAAATAACTGATACCTGTAATTTCCGGAATTGTTTTCAAATCCTCAGAAATTTTTTCATAGTTAGTTAAATATGGGTCTCCATCAATAATAATGTGTGGATTTGCTCCAATGATTTTTCTTTTAAGGTCATTGCTGAATCCATTCATAATGCCAAGGACAAGCATAAGACTTGCGACACCAAGAGCAATCCCGACGACACTAACAAAACTTGTAAAGTAAATGAAGCTTTCCTGATGTCTTCTGCCAATAAACCTTCGCGCAAGGAAAAACAGACATTTATTCATAATAAATTTGACAAATCCTTTTTTCGCAATAAATTATAAGTAAGGTATAATATTTTATCATAACTCACAGGGAGGAATTATGAAATTAGGAGTGTTTTTGGTTCTGTTCAGCGGTAAAAAATTTGAAGAAGCCCTTGACATTGCAAAGAACTTAGGGCTTGAAGCAGTGGAAATTGGCACAGGAAATTATCCTGGGAATGCCCATTGTAATCCAGATGAATTGCTTTCTGACGAAGGAAAAATAAAGGCATTCAAACAGGCAGTTGAAAAAAGAGGGCTGGAAATCAGTGCACTATCCTGTCACGGAAATCCACTTCATCCTGATAAAAAAATCGCTCAGGAGCACAGACGTGTTCAGAGGCAAACAATACTTCTTGCAGAAAAACTTGGAGTGAAAAGAATCATTACATTTTCCGGTTGCCCTGGAGATAATGAAAATGCAAAATATCCAAACTGGGTCACATGTCCCTGGCCTACTGATTTCTCAGAAATTCTAAAATGGCAGTGGGAAAATTGTGTGATTCCATACTGGAAGGAAGAAGTTGAATTTGCCAGAAAACACAATGTCAATGAAATCTGTCTTGAAATGCATCCTGGGTTTGTGGTCTATAATCCAGAAACACTGTTGAAATTGAGAAATGCTGTAGGCGAAGTCATCGGAGCAAACTTTGACCCCAGTCATCTGTTCTGGCAGGGCATAGACCCTGTATGTGCGGTAAGAAAACTTTCTGGCGCAATTTACCATGTCCATGCAAAGGATACAAAAATTGACAACCTTAATACAAGTGTCAATGGTGTTCTTGACACAAAAACATACCTTGATGAAATCAACAGGTCATGGATTTTCAGAACTGTTGGATACGGCCACGGTGAAGATTTCTGGAGAAATTTTGTCAGTAATCTGCGACTTGTTGGATATGATGGTGTTTTAAGCATTGAACATGAAGATAGTTTAATGAGTATTGAGGAAGGGTTGAAAAAAGCGATTTCATTCCTGAAAGGAATTCTTATTAGCGAGCCAAAGCCAAAGGCATGGTGGACATAAAAAATAATAATCAAAAAATCTGGAAAATTATCCTCGGTGGTTCTGGTGGGCAGGGTATTATCACACTTGGCAGGGTACTGGCATATACAGGAGTTTCAGCAAAATTGAATGTAACATTTCTTCCTGCCTATGGAGCAGAAATGCGTGGCGGATATGTTTACAGTATGCTCTCTTTTTCATCAAAGGAACTTGTTTCACCTGTGATTTCTCAGGCTGATTATGGGGTTTTTTTGAACGAAAATTCACTGCAAATGTTGAATCAATATCTTAAAGAAAAATCATGGATTCTATGGAACAGTTCCCTGATAAAAAACAGACTGGAATTAAAACAAAATGATATAGGAATTCCTGCGAGTGAAATTGCTGAAAAACTTGGTACAATTAAAGTAGCAAATATGGTAATGCTCGGCGGACTTTTGAAACTGATGGAAAAATCAGGTTTTCCTGTGAAAGAAAAAAATATTATTTCTGCTCTAAAAGAAACAATCAATGATGGAAAAAGTTTATCTATAAATTTACAGGCAGTATCTGAAGGAAAAAGAATTATTGAGGAAGTGTTGTAAAATGGTTGACTGGAAATCAAAAATAAAACAGATTTCAGAATGTAAGTGGATGATACCGCAGGAAGGTAATATGCGGGTGCCCGGCATTATTTATATTTCTTCCAGTATGCTTGAAAAAGCATTTGAAGATAATGTCATGCTTCAGGTATCAAATGTTGCCTGCCTTCCAGGAATTATAAACTACAGCCTTGCAATGCCTGATGTACACTGGGGATATGGCGCTCCAATTGGTGGGGTTGCTGCTTTCAGAAAACAGGATGGTGTCATTGCTCCTGGCTTCGTAGGCTACGACATCAACTGTGGGGTGAGGCTCATTCGTTCGAATTTATCATTTTCCGATATTAATGAAAAACTCGATACAATTGTCAATTGTCTTTATGCAAATATCCCATCAGGTGTTGGTTCAACTGGAAAAATCATTCTCAAAGGAAAACAACTTGATGAAGTTTTACAGCAGGGAGCAATGTATGCTGTCAAACAGGGTTATGGATGGCAGTCAGATATTGTAAACACTGAGGAAAATGGTTGTATGAAAAATGCAGATGCATCCAATGTGAGTGACAAAGCAAAAGAAAGAGGGTCTGATCAGCTTGGAACACTCGGTTCAGGAAATCATTTTCTTGAAATTCAAAAGGTTGTAGAAATTTATGACAAAAATATTGCTGATGCGTTTGGACTTTTCCAGTCACAGATTACAATTATGATTCATACTGGAAGTAGAGGACTTGGTTATCAGGTTTGCGATGATTATCTTATGAAATTTGGAAAGGTTTCTTCGAAATATGGAATAAAACTTCCTGACAGACAACTTGCCTGTGCACCCATTGATTCACCTGAAGGACAACAATACTTTTCTGCAATGTGTGCCGCTGCAAATTTTGCATGGGCAAACCGCCAGATTATCACACACTGGATCAGGGAATGCTTTGAGAAAACATTTTCAATACCTGCAGAAAAATTAGGTCTTTTTGTTGTTTATGATGTTGCACACAATATTGCCAAGTATGAGCGGCATCAATTCGAAGAAAAGGAAGAAAATGTTTATGTCCATCGAAAAGGAGCAACAAGGGCATTTCCTGAAGGACATCCTGATATTTGCGAATCATACAGGCATATTGGTCAACCTGTTATTATTCCAGGAACAATGGGAACTGCTTCCTATGTCCTAGTCGGAACAAGAAGGGCACTTGAAGAAACATGGGGTTCAACATGTCATGGTGCTGGAAGAATGATGTCAAGAACACAGGCAATCAAAAAAAGTAAAGGAAGAAAAATTGAAAGTGAACTTGCACAAAAGGGTATCATTGCAAGAGCAAAAAGCAGGGATGGACTTGCAGAGGAAATACCAGAGGCATATAAAGATGTTGATGAAATCGTTGCTGTTGTTGAAAAAGCAGGTTTATCAAAAAAAGTTGCAAAAATGATACCGCTTGCTGTCATCAAGGGATAATTAATATGAAAACTTTTTACAAGGGGGGAAAGATGAAGTTGAAGATCGTAGGTGCAGTATTAATTTCGCTTCTTGCTGCGGCATATGGTGAAGTTGGTTGTGTTGTTGATAAGAATACTGTTTCGTTAAGTTCAGGAGATATTTTTGTCTTCACAGTTACAAATCCTCAACCAGTTGATATTGCAATCAAAGTTTATGACACAAACGGTAAATATGTCAGAACACTTTTTGAAAAATGCGCAACTGAAACACAGTTCAAGGTTCCATGGAATCTTAAGGATTCTGATGGAAAACCAGTTTCAGCAGGGAAATATGCAGTAAAAATAAAGTCAGGATTAAAACTTACCCTTGATACATCCTTTGGTAAAAACGGGATCATCGGTGGGGATGATACTTTTATCAGTCCGAGGAATGTCAGGGTTGATAAAAATGGTTGCATATATGTACTTGATTATGGTGCAGGAATAATTTTCAAATTCAATCCTGATGGAAGCCCTGCCAATGATATTGCAGGGAAAAATAAAATAGTTGCTCCATCTGCACCTTACTGGGTGAATATCGCTGTTGATGAAGAGGGAAAAATTTATGGTTCTATTGGACACAGTGTGCTTGTATATGATGGAAAGACAGGTGCAAATATCTATTATATCGGTGAATTTTTTGGAGATGACGTTGGATGGAAAAATACAAAAGGCGGACTTGGCTGGCCAAACTGGGTTGGACTGAATAGTGACTATCGTCTTTATGCATCATGTCCTGGATACTCATATTTTGCTGCCTTTGATAGAAGGAAACCAAAGAAAGAAGGAGGACTGTGGAGATCAAGTGGTGGTGCTCCTGGAGAATCAGGAGATACTGACGGAAAAAAAGCAATATATCTTGCAAATGCTTATTACACAAATAGAAATGGAATAACAAAATGGATTGATAAAGACACATCTGGCGAAATTGCGTATGCCATCACATCATTTTATGATCCAGTAAAAAAGACAAATGAAATAATGCAAAATGTCTTTGGAGTGGCTTTTGACAGGGAATCAGGACTGTTTCTTGTTCAGAGAGACCCTGTAAGAATTATTAAAATCTCTGATAATGGGTTTGGATTTGATTTTGTCAAACAATTTGGTTCTCCTGGAAATGATGCTTCAAAACTTGAGTTTATGGCTCCAAAGGATGCGGTTGTCAGCCCTGACGGGAAATTTCTATATGTCATTGAGGATGGAGAACCAATCAGTAAAACAAATACAGCCCCTGGACTGGCAAGGGTTGTAAAATACAAAATTGAATATGATTCAGAAAAAGAGATTCAGGTAACAGTTAAATAAATCAGGAAAAACCAAAAGGAGAATTTTATGAAATTGAGAACCACAGTTTTTGTCTTGTTTTCACTTTTTTTAATGACAAACCTCTGGGGACAACAAAAGAAAAACCCTGAAAAAATTTACATTAGATTCAAACCCATATCTGCTGATGGTGTCTTTGCTCTTGTAAGAAAAAATATTCATCGTTCTCCATGGTATGAAAGTTATCCAACGATACCAAGGGGTGGAGAAAATTATGCACGACTTCGGATTAAACAAAATCAGTATTCTAAATGGTCTGAAATTGGCGGTGATTGGGGAACAATCATACTTGATTTCAGAAATCCTGAACCGATTGAAAATATTGAAGTCGAGATACAGTTATCAGATAAAGAAGATGAATCAGGAATTTTCAAAACAATGAATATCAAGGAAAAAAGTAGCATTGTAGGAATCAGTTTGCCTTATGATTATTACTCAAATCCTGCAGGAATCTTAACTGTCAGAGAGGAGTCAGAAAAACATTTGAAAATGGCTCAATCACTCAATCTATCTCAGGATCATCTTCCAAAGAAATTTTCATTTTATACCGGCGCTTCAGGTTATGGAAGTTGTTATAAAGATCCTGAAATATGGAAAAACGAACTGAAAACATTAAGAATCCTTGGAATAAATGGAACAAGTTTTCCTGCAAACATGGAACAATACAATATTTACAAAGAACTTGGTTTTGATAGGTTTGTAACATATAATCCTGGAAATCCAGCTCAGGCAAAAAATGAAAAAAATCTGTTAGATGCCTTTGAAAAAATTCAGGCAGTTGTAATGACAGATGAACCAGGGAACGAGGGTCTTTACCGAATTAATCAGGAACCGGTTGAAAATTTTCATAAATTTTTAGAAAGTAAAGGGCTGAAGCCAAAAGATTTTAATGCAACCAACTGGTCAGATATTAAACCAATCACAGACAGAAAAGAAATTGAAAAAATTGAATATAACTGGGGACCAAAATATGGCGAAGCAGCAAGAAAAACATATTACTGGACAATGAGGTATACTGAAAGCATTACAACAAATCATTTCAAAAAAATGACAGAGGTAGTTGAAAAAGAATATAAATCTGGTGTTCTTACATTTGTCAATTATACTGACCATCCACTGATTCTTGGTGGAGTAATGCTACCAGGAAGCCCTGACTGGTTTGAAATGGGACTTGAAAGAGCAACAACATTGATGTGGACAGAGGACTGGATGTATGGTGGGATAAACTCATGGGGAAATGGCCTTTATCAGCGACTTGGATTCCTTTGTGATATCCTTCGCAGTGCAGCAAGCAAACATAATCAACCGCTTGGTTTTTATAATACAATGGATGGTGAGGATGGCATAAGAATGAAGGGTTTCATCGTTATTGGTCATGGTGTGAAAATTATTGACTATTTCTATTATGGACCAACCTATTCAGCAACAGAAAATTACTGGTCTGACAGCATCTCACAGTATAAAGGAGTTGCAAAAGTTATAAGGGACATAGCGAAGGCAGAAGAACTTGTTTATCCTGGAAAGGTTCCGCCAAGACAGGTAGCAATTGTCTACAGTACAACGGATGAAATATGGAATAACAATGGTTCAAATGGTCATGAAAAACAATACCTTCACATTGGTTTAGCGCAGGAGATGTATCCAGCAGATGTCATTGATGAAAATATCATTGGTGAAAGGGACTTAAGTCAGTACAGGGTAATCTATTTAATGGATGTTTATTTACCTCTATTTGCATTAAAAAAATTAAAAACATATGTTGAAAATGGTGGAACACTTGTGCTTTTACCAGGTGCATGCGAAAAAGATGAATACAATAATTCTGTTGA
Source organism: Candidatus Omnitrophota bacterium (assembly GCA_023818965.1). GTDB lineage: Bacteria > Ratteibacteria > UBA8468 > B48-G9 > DTJG01 > DTJG01. Next base: position 59,601 of record JAMWCD010000003.1, read on the forward strand.
CATTATTACCTCAATGCTCGGCATAAAGGTAAAAACCTCCTTCAGCAATGAAACTATCGGTAAAGACAAAATTTATATGGACAAAACAACTGGAATTGACTCTGAAATACCTGTAAATATTCTTTTTAGAAAATCAGAATTTCAGGGAAATATTAAAGGACAGGTTCTTGCAAAATTTTCTGATGGAAGTCCTGCAATTATTCTCAACAAAGTGAAAAAGGGAACAATTATTTACTACACCTTTATGCCAGGACATAATTTTTTCACCAGTGTAAGGGAAGCAAATCCTCAGGGATATGTAACAAAATTCCCTGAATTACAGAGGAAATTAATTTCATTTCCCTGTAAGATTGCAGGTGTGATAAAGGATGTTGAATTATCAGAAGGAGTGTTTGAAGCAAGTCCACTTGTATCAGAAAAAGGTGTGGCATTGGTAATGGTCAATTTAGGAAGAAATCCAATTCCAAAACTTGATATTAAGGTGAGACAGCAGGGAATAAAATCAGTTACATCAATAGAAAATGGAGATATTCAATTCAAAGAAGAAAATGGTTTTGTCCAGTTTTCAATGCCATTCAATGGACTTACTGATATTGTTTTGCTGAAAAAATAGAGAAAAAAGGAGATATAATGAAATTCAGTATTCAGACAATAATTCTTCCGTACAATGATCTAAAAGAAATCGGGGAAATTGCACATAAATATGGTTATAATGGTGTTGAATGGAGGGTCTTACCTGATGCATCATTAAAGGACTTTGGTCCAGAAGTAAAAAACAATCTTGCAGTATGCACACTTAAGAAGAATATCCCATTGATAAAAAAAATTTGTGCAGATTTCAATTTGGAAACTGCTGGTTTTTCATCATATGTTGAAATGGATCAGATTGAAGACATTAAAATTATAAGAGATGCAGGATGTGAACTTGGATGCCCATTCTTTAGAATCAGAGGGCTTTACTACAGACGAGATAGAAATTATCACGAGATTATTGAGGAAGGATGGAGAAAGTTTGAAAAAGTGGAGAAAATTCTTGAAAATTACCCGATAAAAGCAGCAATTGAAATTCACAATGGTTTTGCTGTAAGTTCATGTGCTGCAGCATACCATTTTTGTTCAAAATTCACTCCCAAGCATCTCGGTGTCATTCACGACCCCGGGAATCAGGTTATTGAAGGAAGGGAAGATGCAAAAATGGGCATTGAAATCCTTGGACCGTATCTTGTTCACGTTCATTTCAAAAATCTTATCTGGGAAAATGCAGGAAAAAGGGAAGATGGAACAACTGTCTGGAAACCTAAAAGTGTTCCTGTCAATGAAGGAATTATTGACTGGCGTGATTATCTCACTCAATTAAAGGCATTAAACTATAATGGTTTTCTTTCAAATGAAGATATGGATGTATCAAGACCCATTGAAGAAAGATTGAAACAGATTGATTATCTTAAACAGTTTATTTGAAAATGGATGCCACAATTATCATTGATGGGAAAAAAGTTATTGGAAAGAAAAACCCGCTTCTTTTTGGTTCATTTATTGAACATGTCCACCAGTGTGTTTATCCTGGAATTTTTGATCCTGAATCATTACTATCGGATATTGATGGCACAAGAAAGGATGTTATTGAAGAAACAAAAAAATTGAAATTGGGCACCATCAGATGGCCTGGTGGAAATTTTTCATCCTGGTATCACTGGATTGATGGGATTGGTCCAGCAAATAAAAGAAAAAGAAAACTCTCCTATGCCGATGATATCACAAGGGAAGAAAGTAATTTATTTGGAACAGATGAATATATAAACTTTTGCAAAAAAATTGGAAGCCAGCCATATATCACTGTAAATGCAGGCAATGGCACTGCAGATGAAGCTGCAAACTGGGTTGAATATTGTAATTCAGAAGCAAATACTTTTTACGCGAATTTAAGAAGAGAAAATGGAAACAGAAATGCTTTTGGTGTGAAATACTGGGAAATAGGAAATGAAATATACGGTGACTGGCAGGTTGGAACAAAGACCGCAGTTCAATACAGTGAAATTGTGAAAGAATTTTCAAAGGCAATGAAAAGGGTTGACCCTGAAATAAAAGTCATTGCTGTTGGAATGGGAAGACATGACCCTGACTGGGACAGAATAATCCTTGAATCCTGCTGGGATTATATTGATGGTATTTCTGTTCATATTTATATTGGGAGACACGGCTATCTTGATTCTTTTGGCCAGGTTTTCACAATAGCAGATCACCTGAAAAAAATGGAATACGACATTATTGCGATGTCTGAAAAAAAGAAAAGTAACAAAAGAATAAGTTTAGCGCTGTCTGAATGGGGTGTCTGGTACAGAAAGGGCCACAAGGATGACCTTGATGAAATTTATAATCTCAAGGATGCCCTTGTTTTCGCAAGTTCAATGAATTTAATGCTACAGTTTTGCAGGAATCTTGATTTTTCACATCAATCAATGCTTGTTAACTGCCTTGGACTGCTGAGAACCAAAAAGGATAAACTTGTGAGGCAAACAATATATTTCCCATTTTTATTGTTCGCTGCTGAAACAGGAAATATAGTTCTGTCTCCATGTGTTTTCAGTGAAACATTTTCCTGCAAGGACTATAGATATTTTCCCTGGCCCACATTTGATGTTGGTCAGGACAATTTTCAACTTGATGAAAAATCTGTTCCTGAAATTCACAATGTCCCGTATCTTGATGTTTCGACCACTTACGATTCAGAAAAAAATTACCTCTGTATCATAACAGTCAACAGACATCCTGAAAAAAACATCACAGCAAAAATTCAACTGAGGGAATTTGAACATAATGGTATTGTTTCTGTTGCAATTATCAATGGCCCTGCCATTGATGCAACAAATGATTTTGGTGGCGAAAGAATTGGTATTGAAAGATTTCAGGAAAAAATAAAAAACAATGATTTTCAGTGGGATTTTCCTGTACATTCAATCACAATGCTAAAAATTCAGTTAAAAGACAAAAATGGTTAAATTAAATGTTACCGTCATTGGTGGTGGAATGATTACAAGGCAGGTAATTCTTCCTACCATCATTCAAGAAAAGAAAAAGGGAAAAATTTCTTCCATTGTGGTTGCATCAAGAACAAGAGATACCATTGAACAATTGATAAAATTGTTTCCTGACGTTAATATCAAGGGATATCCAGAAAAAGACCAGGACAGTCATGCATGGAAAACCGCCATTAAAGAAACAGAAAAACCATCTATTATAATCATTGCAACTCCTGACGACCTTCATGCTGAAATGGCACTTTTTGCCATTGAACACAGCCATCATGTTATTGTTCAAAAACCATTGTGCCTTACAGTCAATGATGCATACAATATTATGAACTCAGCAAAAGAAAAAGTCGTTTATGTTTTCACTGATTACCATAAACGACATGATCTTTCATTGAGAGCGTGTCAGTATAAATACAGAAAAGGCGAAATGGGAGAGGTTCTTTGTGGTCATGCCTGGCATGAACAGAGAAGAGAGATTCCATTAAAATATTTCAGAAAATGGTGTGAAAAAAGTTCTCCATTTGAATACCTTGGTACACATTATATTGACATGTTTTACTTTATTACTGGTTTGAAGCCAGTAAAAGTGGTTGCCCAGGGACAGAAAAAACTTCTTGTTTCACACGGCATCAATGCCTTTGATTCATGCGAAGGCATGATTACCTGGAACAATGGAGCAGTTTTATATCTTCAAACATCATGGATACTACCTGAAAAAAATCCATGTCTTTCAAATCAGGGCTTTCAAATTACCTGTACTGAGGGAGAATTCAGGGCTGATAATGCTAACAGAAATTCAAATTTTTCAACAACAAAAGATGGTTATGAACTTTTCAATCCTTATTTCTTTAAACCATATCTTGACTGGAATTCCTTTGAAGATACAGAATATGCTGGATATGGTGCAGATAGCATTGTCCAGGCGATTGATGATTGCATCAAAATAACAGAACAAACGAAAAATCTGAATAAAGAGCTGGCATTCGAAAAAAGACAAAAATTACTGTCTGAATTTGAAAAAACAAGACCACTACCGAACCAGGCAATTATTGGGGTTTCAGTAATTGAAGCAGGGAAAATGAGTATGATAAAAGAAGGAAAACCTGTTTTCCTTGATGATAAACTCTTCCCTCATTATGATTGAAATTGTTTCACTGCCTCATACATTGCCATGATATTTTCTGGTGGAACATCCGGCTGTATATTATGAATCTGACAAAAAACAAATCCACCACCTGAATAAAGTTTTCCAATACACTGTCTCACATGCTGTTTTACTTTTTCTACTGAGGCATAAGGAAGGATATGCTGCGTATCACAGCCACCACCCCAGAAAGTAATATCCCTGCCAAATTCCTTTTTCAATTTTTCAATCTCCATATTCTTTGCTGTAAATTGCACTGGATTAAGAATATCAACGCCAATTTCAATCAAATCAGGAATAATATCATAAATAGAACCATCTGAATGAAGAAAAAGGAAAACCCCTGATTTTTTTATGTACTCGTACAGTTTTTTGTGATATGGCTTGACAAGTTTTCTATAAAGGTCAGGCGAGATTTGAAGTGCTTCCTGGGTGCCAAGGTCATCATTCACATTTACAATTTGCACATACGGACACACAAATTTCCTAAATTTTTCAAATCTTTTGATATATGCATCAACAAGGTGTTCCATAATACATTGTGCAATTTCAGGTTGCATGACTAAATCAATCATAAATTGCTCAAAACCACGGAGAAGTTGTCCTCCCATAAAAACATGCACAGCAAAATTTACCATCAAGGCATATTCAGTATTCTCATACAGATACTTTGCCTTTTTTCCGAGGTCTTCAATTGTTTCATCAGCAAAAAATGGCCAGTCAAAATTTTCAAAAATTTCCTGTTTTGACTCAATATCCCTTATTGTTTTTGCATCAGCAAGAGGAAAAATTACTGGTTCGAAATACCATGAATTTGAAGGCCTTTTTGCAATAATGTCACCTGCCTCATTAAAAACAATCTCAGAACCATCTTTTTGTTGAAGCACATTCCATCTTTCAGGTATCTCACACTCTGATTCATCAGGTAGTATTGCTTTCTTCCAGTGGAAAGGTTCAGGAAAAACAGGCAGAACATCTCCACCAGCAATTTTCAATATTTCCTTTTCAACAATTGCCACCTGCTGGTAAGGATCAAAAATACGCGTTTTCCCATTTTTTATACCAAGGAATTTTTTTAACCTGTTATAGGCAGGCGCAGTAATACCTGTTGAATCCATACCACCAAGGTCAACAGGTATTCTATCGGACTGTTTATGTTTCAGGGCACTGATAATCCTTTCCCTTGATGTCATGGCATTTTTACTTCAAAAAATTGCCTTTTTTCAGCAGATTCTCTTGCCCATAAACATGTCAGGGCACTGATTATGCCAGCACTGAGTGGTGAACGTGATGGCTTTCTTTCCTTCATTGCCATTAAAAAATCAAATACAAGTTCCCTGTCTCCACCAAAATGTGGCATCTCCCCGGTAAATTCAATGGTCTCAACAATCGGGGTAACATGGTCATACACAAGGATTGTTTTACGATACCAGTCAAAATCAATCGTACCCTTATATCCATATAATCTTGCACCACGTCTTCCAACCTTTTGGTTTCTGACAAAGAAATTCTGGGTATAACTTACCTGCACACCATTGTCAAGTTCAATCAAAGCATTTCCACTATCTTCATTTTTTATTTCCTTTGAAAACATGCATTTCTGCCAGTCATTCCAGTCAACCTTTTCTCCTCTGAACCTTTTATAAAACAGATTAAATGGACTTTCAATACAATCCATCTTTTCATCGCAGTCCTTGCATAATAAATCAAATGGTTTATCCCTTTTACCGTAAATTCTCTGGGAATTCATTGCAGCAATCATTTTTGGTTTTCTTCCTGTGAGGTAAAAAATATAATCGAAGTCATGGGTTGCCTTTTGCAGGAAAAGTCCCCCAACCTCATGATAGTTTCTGTACCAGGTATTAAAATAAACAGAGCCATAGGGCACATCATTCCATGCAACCACATGTTCCACACTACCAATTCTTCCTGAATCAATAATCTGTTTTACCTTTTGTGCCATTGATGAAAGTCGCAGAGGAAAAGAAACAACCACAGGTGCAGTGACATTCTGAAATGTTTTTTCCAGTGTTTTCAGTTGTTCAAAAGTGATTGCAACAGGTTTTTCTAAAAAAAGTGGTAAATTCCTTTTTGCAACCTTGCATGCCATTTCAGTGTGAAGATAACATCTTGTTCCAATCATAACACCATCAAGATCAACACTATCAAGCATTTCATCAGCAGAGACAAAATACTTTGTGTCCTGCATTAATTCAAGGTCAATCTTTCTTCTACCATAAACTCCTTCTTTTTGTTCTCTCACTGCCTTTTCAATTTCCTCTGCTGCAGGGTCAGCAATTGCTGCAATTTTATAGGGAATTGAAAATTCCTTCATTGCTGATGCCATATGTGATACACGAAGACCAAAACCAATAATTCCAACTTTTAACATAGTTCCTCCTTTTTTTCTGCATATTGTATCATATGAATAAAGATGTTCAAGAATCAAATTTTTTCAGGGGACAGTTCTTGACTTTTTACCATTTTACCATTATACTGTTTTCATGGCAATTATTTACTCAGTAACAAATCAAAAAGGTGGTGTAGGAAAAACAACAACCTGCTTGTGTCTTGGTGCAGCGATTGCTGAAAGTGGATACAAAGTATTACTTGTTGATTTTGACCCTCAGGCAGGACTGACAGTTTGCCTTGGACTTGATCCTGATTCATTTTCAACAACAATCTATGATTCGCTTCTTAACTGTGAACAAACTCCTTTGAAAAATGTCATTATCAATACAAAAATTCAAAACCTTGACCTTGTTCCTTCAAATCTTGACCTTGCAGGTGCAGAAGGAGAATTGATTGGTGAGATTGGATGGGATAGAAACCTTAAGGATGCCCTGTCCCTTGTGAAAAATGACTATGATTTTATTTTTATTGATTGTCCTCCAAGTTTAGGAGTTTTGACAACAAATGCACTCATCTGTGCTGATACTGTCATTGTTCCTGTACAAACAGAATATCTTGCACTCAGAGGTCTTAAACAACTGGGTAACATCATTACAAAAGTAAGGAAAAAAGGAAATCCTGATTTAAAAAGAAGAATTTTAAGAACAATGCACAACAAAAGAACACTTCATTCAAAAGAAGTGGTTGAAGAACTTGAAAAAATTTTTCCTGATGAGATTTTCAAAACAATCATTAAACGAACAGTGAAATTTGCTGATGCATCCCTGGCTGGAATGCCTGTGATTTTTTATGCAAAAAATTCTGAAGCAGCAGAATCATACAGAAATCTTGCAAAGGAGGTGATTGAAGATGCCAAAAAGACCATCGCTGAAAGGAAGAGGAGTTGAAATTTTTCTTGGCAGTTCAGAAAAACCAGAAACAAAAAAACAACAGGAAAAAGGTAAAGCGACTTTTTATTTTCCTAAACAACTGCTTTCAGAACTTGATGAAGCTTGGTTTATCTTGAGAAGAATCAACAGGAAAATCAAAAAATCTGATATTGTCCAGGCATCTCTTGAAATCACATTACAGGGTATAAAAGAAGGGAAAAAAGATAGTCCTCTCATTGACTATTTCAAAAAGGAAAAATGATATCTGCATTTTGTTTATTTTTATCTGGAACAAAAATCACCTGCCTTCTGTCTAATGAACAATAAAGACAATAATATGGATGATGAGATTCTTGTAAAGAAAATTCAACAGGAAAATGACATGTACGCCTTTGAAATTCTTGTAAAAAGATATCAGGAGAAAATTTACAATATCTGCTACAGATTTATGGGAGATCGACAGGAGGCATTTGATTGCGCACAGGATACATTTGTCAAAATATATGAAAACATCAAATCCTTCAAACATCTTTCTTCTTTTTCAACATGGTCTTATAGAATAGCAGTTAACACATGTAAAAATCGTCTTTCGTCATGGCAGTATCAGAGAATGAAAAAAACCTTTTCACTTGGAGAAAAGTCCTCTGATATCCAGAACAATGATTCACCTGCACAGAACCTTGAAAAACTGCGAATTCAAGAAATGGTTCAAAAAGCAATTGATGCACTGCCTTTCGATTGTAAAGAGATGATTATTCTAAGAGACATTCAACAATTCTCCTATGAAGAAATTGTGAAAATTACAGGTCTTCCACTGGGTACAGTAAAGTCAAAAATTGCAAGAGCACGTGAAAAACTTAAGGAAATACTGGAGAATTTAAGACATGGATTGTAAAGATATACGAAAAAAGTTTTCTGATTACATTGACCATAATGTCTCTGAAAAAGAAAAAAAGGATATCCAGGAACATCTTGATATTTGCATCAAATGTTCTAATGAACTGGAAATGATGAAAAAAACACTGGAAATGGTTAGAAATCTTCCTGCTCTTTCTGCTCCTGATGGACTTATAGATAACGTGATAGAAAAAATTCATCAACATCAGTCAAAAAAGGCAAAAATCACCCTGGTACTTTCCAAAATTGCTTTTGCTGAAATCATTGCGCTGGTAATTGTAATGGGATTGAAACATTATTTTCCGGAAAAAAACGTCACTATACCGGTTCAGGAAAAACAACAACTTATTGCAGGTAAATCTGAGTCAGGTGAAACAAAAATACAACCTTTTGAAATTATTAAAAAAACAGAGAAAAAGAGTCAACTGGCTCTGAAAACACAACAAAGTTATAGCCCGATTCAACATGAAAGAGAAGATCAATTGATTACAATTGAAATTGCAAAGAAATCTCCTGAAAAAGAAGTTTTTGTGCCACTGTTCCGGGCAGAAAAAGAATTTGGTGACAGGACAAATGAAAAAACATTAAAAGAGGAGAAATCCATAGCACAACCATCGTTACAAACAAAAAGATTTGTTGCAAATGAACAAATCAATGTTGAATCTGAAATTTTAAAACAGATTACAATGGAAGAAGGAAAAATTCTTTCAGATAAGGAAATTTCTGATACAGAAGTATCCCGCGTTATTACGGTTGAAATAAAAAAGGAAAACTACAGAAACATGATTGAGCAATTGAATCAAAAGTTTGAGATAAAAAATTATTCATCCATCAAAGATATTGAATCTCCTGAAACCAGTATCAAAATTCAATTTCAAATTTTCAAATAAGTGTTTTCACCACAAGAAAAATACCAAAACCCATCAAAAACAAAGCACATCCAGTATTAATAACTTTATAGACCAATGGTGGGATTTTCTTTTTTCCTTTGCTGATTGAATATGAAACAAAACTGTACCAGGAAAAATCTGCAATAATATGACCAACAAAAAAAGCTGCAACACCAGATAAACCGCGCGGAAGAGCAATGGAAAGATAGGCAAGACCAATTGTCAGCCACCATATGGTCCAGTATGGATTTAAAAAACTGACGATAATACCACTAAAAATTGATTGTCCCTTCATTCGGGATGAATCTGCCTGTATCACAAAATCAGATTTCAGTTTTTTAAACATCAACACTGCCATCAACACAAGTACACTTCCTCCGATAATTCCAAGGATGTTTGAAATCAAAGGTTGTTTTAAATAGGTTCCAAAACCAGCAATAAGTAAAACGACCATAATAAATTCAAGGATAGAATGGCCTGCAATCAAAAGAGGTCCTTCCATTGCCCCATAATTGATTGACCTTGTTACTGTCACAGCAAGAAGTGGACCGGGACTTACTGCCCCTGATAAAGCAACAACAAAGGAACTGGCAGCAATTGTAAACAGATTCATTACAGAAGATAACTTTTTAGCACTTTTATATCATGGGGTAAAACAATATCTGGTTCCCATGCATTAATATATTCGCCAGATAGATACCCATGATAATTCAAATCCTTAAGAAGTTTCACAGCTGTCTTATAAGGAATTTCTCCTTCTCCCATTAAAGTTAGTTTCACATTCCTATTTTCGTCATAAATACCATCATGGATATGACAGTGTTCAACATAATCCTTTACCAGATCAAATGCTTCCTTGATTGTCATATTCTTCGTAAATGGATGCATAATATCCCAGTTAATTCTAACATGCGGGTTGTTTGCAATTTTCACCGCAGCCACAGCAACATCAGCCCTTGAAAAGAAGTCATGGGTCTCAAGGCACAAAAATACTCGATTTTTTTCTGCATACTCACCAACTAAACCAAGGCACTCTCCGACAATCTTTGTTGCATCCTCCACACTGATTTCTTTATCAGGTACTCCACCAAATACTCTGATTCTTTTTACCCCAATATCTGCTGCGAGGTCAATAAAGGCACGTGTTAGTTGAATACTCTCTTTTCTTTTTTTCTCATCAGTAAAACAATATCTCAGAGATGTCGCAATACATGCACATTCAATACCACTATCCTCAAAAATTCTTTTTATTTCTTTTCTCTTTTCCTTTCCTGTTTCAATTTCAATACCATGGTTATGCTGTGCCTGTGCACGCGGTTCAACCCCATCATATCCATATTTTCTTGCATAGTCCAGAAATTCAGAGAGACTTGCCTGCGGACACGAAAAACTCATAAAAGAAAATTTCATCTTGACTCCTTGTTATAACAAAAATCTTACCACAATTTCACTGAACCAGAAATTCGAGAATTTTCACCAGAATATTATACATTAGCAGCACACATATATCCAGAACCAGAGGGGTATTTACATTATTGTTTTTTTCTGGTATTATAAAAATGCCTGTCCCGTACGCGGGCAGAGTGTGAAACTTTGAGCCAACACCAATAAAAAGGGAGCCGAGTCTGACATTCAAGACATGCCGGAAACGGAAGTCGCGGTGTTCAGCAAGGCACCCACCTGTTAATACGGGTCTCAAAAGTTGCACTGCCTACGGCGGGACGGGTGGCAATATTATGGGTAGGTGGCCGAGTGGAAATGGCAGCAGACTGTAAATCTGCCGGCGTAAGCCTACGGAGGTTCGAATCCTCCCCTGCCCACTATGTAAAGCTACACTCGGGAGGATTCGAATGGGAGCGAAGATGTATAGGTCTGAGCAAGCGAAGACCTATGCGGGTGTCCGACCCGAGTCGTAGTGGGAGACGAGGGCGACGAATCCTCCCCTGCCCACTATGTAAAGCTACACTCGGGAGGATTCGAATGGGAGCGAAGGCGTATAGGTCTGAGCAAGCGAAGACCTATGCGGGTGTCCGACCCGAGTCGTAGTGGGAGACGAGGGCGACGAATCCTCCCCTGCCCACTATGTAAAGCTACACTCGGGAGGATTCGAATGGGAGCGAAGGCGTATAGGTCTGAGCAAGCGAAGACCTGCGCGGGTGTCCGACCCGAGTCGTAGTGGGAGAAGAGGGCGACGAATCCTCCCCTGCCCACTATGTGAGGAAAATTTGGTGGGGGATAAAATCAAGCGGGGTTAGTTTAGTGGCAAAACATCAGCCTTCCAAGCTGATTATACGGGTTCGATTCCCGTACCCCGCTCTTTGAATATTAAATCCACGAAATGAAAATCTTTTTACCAGGGAGCATCTAAATGAAAATAGAAATTCAAGAACTTCCAAAATACGGTAGAAAAATCAATTTTGAAATTGATGCAGAAAAAGTGAGAGAGAAAAAAAATAGCATTATCAAGGAAATTCAGAAAACTGCTGAGGTTCCTGGATTTCGAAAAGGTAAGGTGCCTGAACATGTGATTGAAAACAGATACAGTGAAGTCATAAGGAAAAATATTATTGAACAGTTGATCTCTGATTCCTATATTGCTGCAGTGAATGAATATAAGATACAGCCAGTGATAGATCCAGAAGTTTCTGATGTGAAGTTTGATGATACATTGAGTTTCACTGTTTATGTTGAGGTGAAGCCTGAAGTTACTATAAAAAAATACAAGGAACTTGTAATAAAACAGGTTGAACCAGAACCAGTAACAGAACAGATGGTAGATGAAGTTCTTGCTGACTGGGAAAAAAGAAAAGAATTTGCAAGTTCTATTATTGACCCTGAAAAACGAATTGCATGGAGAAAGAAAATCAGGGAACAACTTGAACAATTAAGTCAGCAAAGGGCAAAAAGAATGGAAGAAGAACAAATCTGGAAACAGCTTTTTGAACATAGCAGTGTTGAAATTCCAGAAAAACTTTTGTTGCAGAGGGCAAGATATCTTACACGAGAACAATTAAACTACATAGATACACAGAATAAAACAAAAGAAGAAATTGAAAAAATTGCAGAAGAAATTTTTGAAAAGATGAAACCAGTTGCTGAAGAACATCTGAAGAAATATTTTATACTTGAAAAAATTGCAGAGATTGAAAAAATAGAAGCCACAGATGAAGAAATTGAGCAATCAATTAGAAGAATTTCTCTTACCAGCGGGGAGGATTTTCAGCAGGTAAAACAACGGCTTACTGAAAGCGGAAGAATTTATGATTTGAAGGATGACATAAAGATTGACAAGGCATTTGAATTTGTAAAATCAAATGCACAGAACATCAAAAAGATCATATTACCAGGCGAGGAAAAAGATGGACAGAGAAAAAAGTAGTAGTTTCAACCAATTAATTCCGTATGTCATAGAAACCACAGAAAGAGGTGAAAGGGCTTACGATATATACTCGCGACTTCTTGAAGATAGAATTATTTTTATTGGTTTCCCAATCACTGATACTGTTGCCAATGCTGTCATTGCACAACTGCTTTTTCTTCAGAACAAAGATTCAAGTAAGGACATCAGTTTATTTTTAAATACCCCGGGTGGTTCTATTACAGCAGGTCTTGCGATATATGACACAATTCAGTTTGTCAAATGTGATGTTGCAACTTATTGTATCGGACAGGCAGCAAGTATGGGAGCAGTACTACTTGCAGGCGGAAGAAAAGGAAAACGGTTTGTGCTTCCCCATTCAAGGGTATTAATTCACCAGCCATTTGGAGAAATTGGAGGAACAACAACTGATGTAAGCATTCACACAAAAGAAATGATACGACTGAGAAATATTATCAATGAAATTTTGTCAAAACACACAGGCCAACAACTTAAAAAAATAGAAAAGGATACAGAAAGAGATTATTTTATGGATGCTGAAGAAGCAGTAAAATACGGGCTTGCTGATAAAATTATTTACCCTGAGGGAAAAAACGAAAATGGAAGAAAATAAAACAAAAAATAAAAAGAAAATAGTAAAACCATTTATTCCTTTGAGAGATATTGTTGTTTTCCCGAATATGGTGGTACCACTTCTTGTTGGTCGCCAGAGGTCCATCAATGCTGTTGAAGAAGCGATGAGTACTGATAATCTCCTGATTCTTGCGTTTCAAAAAGATCCAAAAATAGAAGAACCAGGAATTGATGACCTTTATTCCACAGGAGTTTCTGCAAAACTTATTCAAAGTGTAAGAGAACCGACTGGAACAATGAAAATTCTTGTTGAAAGTATTGAAAGAGTCAGGATTTCCAAAATCATCTCTGATAAAAAATTTTTCGCATGTACAACTGAAGAAATTAAAAAAGAAACTGCAAGAGACAAGGAAACAGAAGCACTTTCGAGGTTTATCCTTGAACTTGCCGAAAAATATGTAAATTTAAATACCTCTATTCCAAAAGAGTTTTACGGAACATTGACAACCATTGAGGACCCATCGCGACTTGCTGATTCTGTTGCTGGATATCTCCCGCTGAAGTTTAAGGATAAGATATTGATTCTCGAAACACTGGACGAGAAGGAAAGATTAAAGAAACTGATAGAAATACTGAATTCTGAAGTTAATGTCCTTGAAATTCAAAAGGAAATCCAGAACAAGGTTATGAAAAAGGTTGAACAAACACAGAAAGAATATCTGCTTCATGAACAATTAAAAACAATACAGCAAGAACTCGGCAAGGAAACAGAAAGTCCTGAAATTGCACAATTGAGAGAAAAAATCCTTGCAGCAAAAATGTCAAAAGAAGCAGAAGCAAAAGCACTTGAAGAACTTGGGAGATTGAGTAAAACAATGCCACTGTCTCCTGAGGCAACAGTAATCAGAACATATCTTGACTGGCTCATCGCTCTTCCTTGGCAGAATCAAACAGTAGACAATCTTGACCTTGAACACGCAAAAAAAATCCTTGATGAAGACCACTTCGGTCTTGAAAAAATCAAGGAAAGAATTGTTGAGTATCTTGCTGTAAGAAGAAAAACCGAATCAATGAAAGGACCGATACTGTGTTTTGTAGGACCACCTGGTTGTGGAAAAACATCCCTTGGTAAATCAATCGCACGTTGCATGGGAAGAAAGTTTGTCAGAATTTCTCTTGGCGGTGTCAGGGATGAAGCAGAAATTAGAGGACATCGTCGTACGTATATTGGAGCATTGCCGGGCAGAATTATACAGTCAATGAGAAAGGCTGGGGTTAATAATCCTGTGTTTTTACTTGATGAAATTGACAAACTTGGCACTGATTTCAGGGGAGACCCGGCAAGCGCACTTCTTGAAGTCCTTGATCCAGAACAAAATCATATGTTTTCTGACCATTATCTTGAGGTTGAATTTGACCTTTCAAAGGTTCTTTTTATTACAACAGCAAACACAGAATTTACAATTCCACCTCCCCTTCTTGACAGGATGGAAGTAATTCATCTTCCTGGTTATACAAGCTGGGAAAAACTGCAGATTGCAAAACATTTTCTTATTCCACGACAATTACAACAACATGGGCTGAAACCAGAGGAAATAAAAATTTCAGACAATGCAATAATAAAAATCATCAAAGAATATACAAGAGAAGCAGGTGTAAGAAATCTTGAAAGGGAAATTGCAAGCATATGCAGAAAAGTTACAAGAAAAACCCTTGAAGAAAAAAATGTAAAATTACCGTTCAGGATTGGCGTAAACAATGTTTCAGATTATCTTGGACCTGAAAAGTATACATCGTTTACAAGAGCAAAGGAACCTGCTGTTGGAGTTGCTACAGGTATGGCATGGACAGAATATGGTGGGGATATACTTTTTACTGAAGTCGTGATAATGAAAGGAAAAGGAAAACTTATACTCACAGGTCAACTTGGTTCTGTAATGAAAGAATCAGCCCAGGCAGCAATGAGTTTCATCAGGGCAAATGCTGAAAAAATTGGTGTATCAAGCGATTTTGCTGAAAAATATGATGTTCATATCCATGTCCCGGAAGGAGCGATTCCAAAAGATGGACCTTCTGCGGGCATTACAATTGTTACTGCACTTGTATCAGCATTAACTGGAAGGAAGGTTCGTTGCGATATTGCCATGACAGGAGAAATAACATTACAGGGGAAAATACTGAAAATTGGTGGTTTGAAAAGCAAAATTCTTGCTGCACACAGGGCAGACATTTCAACCATTATAATTCCGAGAGAAAATGAGAAGGACCTTGAGGATATTCCAGAAAAAATTAGAAAGGAATTGAAAATTATTCTTGTTGACAACATAATGGATGTTTTGAACATTGCACTTGGTGAATCAGAAAAAACATTAGAAACATTTCCAATCCAACCAGGAGCCAAAGCATGATGAAAAAACGTCTCTTTACACCAGGACCGATTTCTGTTCCAGAAGAAGTTCTTCTTGAAATGGCAAAACCAATTATTCATCATAGAACACCTGAGTTTCTTGAAATTGCAAAACAGGTTGTTGAAGACCTCAAATATTTTTTCCAGACAAAAAATGATGTATTCATCATTGCTGGTTCTGGAACTGCTGCCATGGAAGCAGCAGTGGTTAATGTACTTTCTCCCGGAGAAAAGGCACTGGTAATTTCTGGTGGAAAATTTGGGGAAAGATTTGTTGAGATACTAAAAGCATATCAGTGCAATCCCATTGTAATCGAACCAGGATGGGGAAATCCTGTAAATATTGAAGAAATTGAAAAATTATTGCAACAGAACCCTGATATAAAAGCCGTCTTTGCGACACTTGTAGAAACATCCACAGGAACTTCGTATGATATTGAAGGTATTGGAAAAGTAGTAGGAAAATATCCTGATAGAATTTTTATTGTTGATGCCATTAGTGGACTCGGTTCAGTGCCATGCAAGACCGACCAGTGGAACATTGACATTGTTGTTTCTGGTTCCCAGAAGGCACTAAGTTTACCACCAGGACTTTCTTTTATTTCTGTAAGTCAAAAGGCATGGAATATTATCAATACTTCAAGTATGCCCAAATATTACCTTGACTTAAAAAAATACAAAAAATCAATGGAAAAATTTGATTTTCCTTTTACAATGGCAGTATCTCTTGTATCTGGATTGAAAAAATCGCTTGAAAAAATAAAACAGGATGGTATTGAAAATTTGTGGAATATTCATAAAAAAAGAGCAGAGGCAGTGAGAAAAGCGGCAATTGCTATGGGGCTGAAAATATTTTCAAAATCTCCGTCAGATGCTGTCACAGCCATAGTTTTACCAGAAGGTATTGATGGAGAAAAATTCTGTTCAGATATGCGCAAACAATTTGGTATGAGTGTTGCCGGTGGTCAGGACAAATTAAAAGGTAAAGTCATCAGAATATCGCATTTTGGATACCAGGATGAATTTGATACAATTGCAGTCATTGCAGGTATTGAAATAATGCTGAAAAAATATGGGTACAAAGTTGAATTATCAAGTGGTGTTAGAGAAGCAATGAATATACTTTTTTCTTAATTTCTAAAGTCGTGAGAAGCTTTTGTTGTAGTATCAAAAAAACAAAATGAAACAATGGGAATGGTTGTTCAATGATTTCTCTACGGTTCTGACTGAAAAAGAGATAAGTACAGGCACATCAAAACAAGGAGTATGGCAACTTGTTGATTATACAACAGAAGATTTTTCTGGAAAACTCATTCTTGCCCAGCCATCAAGTAATGCACCTGAAGTAAAAATTAAAGTTCCATTGAAAGGAACATATTCCATCTATCTCGGTCTTTTCCAGAACTTCTGCGACAGGATAAAGGTGAAACTTTCAGATGATATTGTATTTGAAAGATTACAACATTCATCAAAGATTTTTAAAAATCAGGCGTTTGAAGAAGTTTACTGGAAAACAGCCAATTTTGATGGTGAAAAATACATTATAATCAGACAGGAAACAGGCATCAGGGCTTCAATTGGTTATATTCTTGCAAGAAAACCAGAAGAAAAAAAACATAAAAAGAAGTTTTTAATTCATCTTACAGATGATGGTTTTCCATCAAATTATGGAATACCCGAAAACATTGATGATGCATGCTGGAATATTATTGCATGCTCAAGATTAAATCCTGACTATGTCTCAAGGGGCATTAATCCCACAGGTATGGCTGATTATCCTACAAGGCACAAATCATTAAGAAGAGACCCTGAAAAACTTTTATCAACTGAATTCCCTGCAGAAATTTACAGACAGTGTTTTCAGGTTCTTGCAAAATTTTTCAGAGAAAACCAAAATGTTCATGCAAGGTATTTTGAATTTGCGAAAAATACAGGGATTACTCCATTTGCTTATTGCAGGATGGCATTATATCGTGCAAATCCACCATGGGATTGTTTTGGTTCTGATTTTTATGATAATCATCCTGAATTCAGGTGCGTTGACATTGATGGAATATCTGTCAATAGATTGAGTTTTGCATATCCAGAGGTGAGACAGGAATTTATAAAACTCTTTACCGAAGGCATTGAAATGGGTGCTATGGGTGCTTCCAACTGCTTTGTCAGGGGTTTTCCATTTGTATGCTATGAAGAACCAGTGAAAAAACGATTTCATCAACTCTATGGCGAAGACATTACAAAATTTCCAGAAACAGAACCGGCTGTTATGAAAGTAAAATCTGAATTTGTTACCCAGTATCTGAGAGAACTGAGACAGGCACTCGGTAAAGATACCACGATTTTAGCCATTGTTCACGCAAATGAAGAAATCTGTCTTTACTATGGCCTGGATATCAAAACATGGATTGATGAAAAACTCATTGATATCCTCTGCCCGTATACATGGGGCTATGAAGGAGAACCTGTTGAGATTGACATAAAGTATTTTTCTGAACTGACAAAAAACACAGGTGTGAAACTTTTACCATTTCTTGGTTCACTCTATAATGAAAAAGACCCTGTTTCATATTTACAGAGGGCATTAAATTTTTCAAAATATCCGATTGATGGCTTTTCTTTCTGGGATGGCGTTGACAATAGAATTGACCCGATATTTCAAACAGTAATTGAAAGTTTAATAAGCGAAGATGCAATGAAAGAAGCAGTAGAAAAAATCAGAAACTGGGACAAATACAGGGTAGTAATAACATTGCAGGGAACAAAAGTAAACAAACATAATTACGGACTTTCAATGTAATGGAAAAAATTAATCTTGGTATTGTGGGCGCATGTGGAAGGGGAAAATCATTTAAAATTGCATGTGATGCCACAGGGATACTGAAAATACATGCTGTTTGTGACATTAATGAGGAAAAACTTGAAGAAGCAAGAATACAACTTGGAGCAGTTGAAAAATATACTGATTATGAAGAAATGTTAAAAAAAAGTGATATACAGGCAGTAATCCTTGGCACTCCAATGAATTTTCACGCCCCACAGGCGATCTCGGCATTGAACAAAAATATTCATGTCCTCAGCGAAGTTCCAGCAGGTGTTTCAATTGAAGAGTGTAAAAAACTTGTTCATGCAGCGAGAAAATCAAAGGCAGTTTATATGATGGCTGAAAATTATACCTACATAAAAACCAATGTCATCGTAAGGGAAATTGTTAGAAAAGGACTTTTCGGACAATTATATTATGCTGAGGGCGAATATATTCATGAATTGAAACAACTCAATGAAATTACAAAATGGCGAAGGAAATGGCAAACAGGTATCAATGGAATTACATATGGAACACACAGCATTGGACCGATTCTTCAGTGGATGTATCCTGACAGGGTTGCTTCTGTTTGCTGTGCTGGAAGTGGCCATCATTATAAAGACCCGCGAGGGAATTTTTATGAAAATGAGGATTCCTGTGTAATGCTGTGCAAAATGCATAGTGGAGGACTTGTAAAAATTCGTGTTGATATGCTTTCAGACCGACCCCATGCAATGACAAATTATCAATTACAGGGAACTGATGGTTGTTATGAATCAGCAAGGGCAAAAGGCGAAAGAAACAGGATATGGCTAAAGTCAAAATGTACAGGCATGGAATGGATTGATATTGAAGAACTTGAAGAAGAATTTTTGCCAGATGACTGGAAAAAAATGCAAGAGATAGCAATGAAAACAGGTCATGGTGGTGGTGACTTTTTTGAGGTAATGGATTTTGTTGATGCAATAATCGGCAAAAAACCGTGTCCAATTGGAATTGATGAGGCAATGGATATGACACTACCCGGACTTATTAGCCAGCAATCAATAGAAAATAAAAGCACCTGGCTTGAAGTTCCTGACTCAAGACAGTGGCAATGATATAATAGTGTTTCACCAGGAGGATATATGATTATCTGGGTATTTTTGATACTTCTGATGGGTGTGTTTATGCTCTTTTTTCCTGAAAAAATCATTGAAAATGACTGGTTAAAACAAATTGGTCTTGCTATCACACTCATATGCATTGGAATCGGTGTAAGAATGAGTGCATTAAGAAGAAGAGGGTTAAGAGAAAAACTTGAAACAAGAATAAAAGAACTTGAGAAAGAAAACGAAACATTGAGAAACCAGTTGCTGCAGGGGAAACCCACAGAAGAAAAGAAAGAAGAACAATCATAGTTTTCTTAAAAAACATTTGCCAACAATGCTGGTTTCAATCGTAATACCCGTTTACAACGAAGAAAAAACCATCTCTGAAATAATCTTGCGCGTTATCAATGCTGATACAGGAAATTTACAGAAACAGATTATTGTGGTTGATGATGGTTCGTATGACAGAACCCCAGATCTTTTGAAAAAGATAAAGGAAAAATACAGTGATGTTGTTGTCATTACTCATCCTTCAAACAGAGGCAAGGCAGCGGCATTAAAAACAGGATTTTCTTTTGTAAAAGGCGATATTATTATTATTCAGGATGCTGATTTAGAATATGACCCATCTGATTATATTCGACTTATAACACCAATCATCAAACGCGAAGCAGATATTGTTTTTGGTTCGCGATTCTATTACGGTAGACCAACAGGCACAAGTTATTTAAGGTATCTGTGCAATAGATTTCTTACATTTTTATGCAATATTCTATATGGACTGAAAATTACTGACATGGAAACTGGCTATAAGGTTTTCTCAAAAAAAGCATTTGAAAAGCTTCACATTACATCAGATGGTTTTGATTTTGAACCCGAGTTTACAATATGGGCTAAAAAAAATAATTTCAAAATCAAAGAAATTCCAGTAAAATATCATCCAAGAACATCCAGAAGTGGTAAAAAAATAAAATTCAGGGATGGTATTACTGCACTGCTAACGATTTTCAAAATGAAATGGAGAAAATACTGATGAAAGAAAATATATTTTTTCTTTTGCTCGTTTTTGTCTGCGCTTGTTTTGCTACAGAGTTTCCAATGAAAGATATTTGTATTAACTCGTATATTGACATCTCAGGTCAATGGTTGTTTAAAATGGATTCATCTGATATTGGAATCAAAGAAAAATGGTATGAGAACGATTTTGATAGAAAAAACTGGGAACAAGTTATTGTTCCTGGAGTATGGAATAAGAAACCACCTGATATTAAATTTCCTGTTCCAGCAACAATCGGATGGTACAGTAAAAATATTACCATTCCATCAAACTGGAAAGAAGAGGTTCTTATTGTTTTTCTCGGCTCAATGTATACAACAGATGTATGGGTTGATGGAAATTATGCTGGAGTCCACAGGGGTGGTTATACTCCATTTTTTATTGATATTACAAAATTTGTAAAACCAGGGAATAAATCCACAATTGTCATAAGGGTTGATAACCGTCGCGGAAAAACAATTCCTGCTGGACATATGGGATGGCATCCTTATGGCGGAATTTACAGGGAAGTGTATCTCATTCACAGGGGTTTTGTACATCTTGAAAGTATTTCAACTTCAACAATCATTGAAAGAAATCAAGCAACATTAAAAGTTGAAGCAAACATTGTAAATAATTCAAAATCAAAATACAGCGGAGATATTGTTTTGCAGTTAAAAGATAAACAGCAAATCTCTGCGTATCAAAGGGCATTTGTCACATTACCTGCAGGTGAAAAGAAAAAAGTATTTTTTGAACTCAAAATAAGCAACGCAAAATTGTGGTCTCCTGAAAATCCGTATCTTTATAATTTAAGCATTTCCCTTTCTTACCCTATCCCACAAAAAGCTGAATTTCCTGTTGGTTTAAGACAATTTTCTGTGATGAGCGGAAAACTGTATCTTAATGGAAAAAGAATATACCTTCAGGGTTTTGGTAATCACGAAGAATATCCTGGTTATGGTCCAATCTTCAATTTTCAAAATGCAAAAAAAGACCTGTTACTGATGAAAAATGTTTTCAATGCCAATGCACTGAGGACAGGTCATTATCCTTTTCACCCTCTTGTTTTTGACCTTTGCGATAAACTGGGAATTATTGTCCATACAGAAATCCCGGCATGGCAGATTGATAAAAACTTTGTCCAGTCAGATGAAGCATGGAATCTATGGCTTAAAGGACAACTTGAAGAAATGGTTACAAGTTTAAGGAATCATGCCTGTGTTGCCTTCTGGGGACTTTCCAATGAACTTTATGATGTGCCTGTTTATCATAAAAGGGCTGCTGATTTTGTCCGCTCTCTGGACAAAGAAAGGTTTATCACAATTGTTTGTGCTTCAACATCAGACCTCCAATCAAACAAAATTGCAGACATTGTTGCAAGAAACTTTCATTATGGATGGTATCACTCACAGAGTGTTTATGCATTAAGGGAAAAACTTCCAGTTGTATTAAATGCTTCAGAAGGAAAACCAATCTGGGTAGCTGAAATAGGAGGACTGGCAAATTATGGAAAATATTCAGGTGGCTATGGAGACCAGTCACGGGGTTCAGAAACATATCAGGATAAAATTGTTAGATATGGTGTTCAGTACTGTGCAACACAATCAGAACAGATTTGTGGAATCAGTGTATGGACATTAGCAGATTTTTATGGTGAAAACCAGTTCCTGCCCCATGGAATTCTTAATGAAAACAGGCAACCAAAAATTCTCGGTTATACGATTTGCAATCTTTTTAATGGAGACATTCGACTTTATATTTGTGAAGAAGACACAATGGTTAAACAAAATGGTACTTACCGTGCATCAATAAGGTATTTTAATCCTGGAGAAAAATCATTCAAAAACCTGATAGCAAAATGGTATATTATCAAGGGAAATAAAACAATTAAATCAGGCAGCATAAATTTTGATGTATCAAATAAAAGACAGGATGAAATAGGAAATATTGAGTTTCCTGCACCTGAACAGGCAGGACTTTATTCTTTATGGGTTGAACTATATGATTCAAATGGCAAATGGCTTTATACAAATAGTGGTTTTTTTGATGTAAAAGAAGTATCAATTCCTGGGGTTTTAAGAGTAAAGGTACCCGAAAAATTCAAGAATGTGAAAATGATTTATCAGGGAATTCAGATACCTGTGTACGAAGATATTGGTCTTATTCTTCCTTTTGAACAGGGTTCATATACTTTTGAATTCAGGGCAGATGGATATAAACCTGTTTTTTATAATGCAGAAATCACCTCTGGCAGAGCGACTGATATCACAGTCAACCTTGAAAAATGAAAAAAGGACTTTTTGAAAGAATCACATTCATCATTATTGGAATATTATGGCTCTATTTTTCCTTTTTCCATTGTTTTGATGATGATGAATTTCAACATTGCCATAATGCATTCTTAATCTGGAATGGTCTTACTCCTTACAAGGATTTTTTTGAACATCACCTGCCACTGTACCATATTTTTTTCTCGCCACTTTTTATCTCTGGTTCGCATTACTGGACAATTTTTTTATTCAGAATCATAAGTTTACTGTGCAGTTTCTGGACATTTTCCCTTATTTACAGATACCTGAAAAAAAACTATGATTCTTCTGTTGCAGTAATATCTTTGATACTTCTTGCTTTTGTCCCGATGTATCTGATAAAAATGACAGAAGCGAGACCTGAAAGCATTGCAGTTATGTTTTTTACAATTGCAACCATGAACATTATTTCTGAAAATAAAAATTCCTTCATTTCTGGACTTTTCAGTGGATTGATGTGTTGTTTTTCTCAAAAATATTTTTTCCCCTGGATAGGACTTTTTGGGGCAAATATCATTATCACTGGAAGAAAAAATATAAAACCATTTATTGCAGGATCTTTCATTGCCCTTGTTCCCCTTCTTTTGTATCTTTTTCTCAAAGGTATTGTTCCTGAATTTATCAATTCAACAATTATTACGAATTTCAAATGGAAATACAGATTTTCTCCTGCTGGATATCTTTATGAAATGTTCATAACAGCAGGTTTTCTTGTTGCCTGCGGGATTTCAGGAATTATTGGTGAATTTTTCATAGAAAAAAACAAGAAAATGGCATTATCATTGTTATGCCTTTTAACTGGATGTTTCCTTGGAATTTTCATTGTTCCTGTTCCATACAGACAGATTTTTCTACCAGTTTTTATTGTTACGACTATTGCTTCTGGCTGGACAATTCATAAAATTTCAGGCATCGTCCAGCAGAAAAAATTAAAAATTCTTTCTGGGATTATTCTAATTTTTTGTGCAATCAGTTCTGCCATTACATCAATATCAAAGGAATTTCAGCAAACAAATTTTTCAGACATCAATAAAATGAAAAAAATTGACAGTATTTCTCCTGATACTACATTTTTTGATGGAAGGTGTCTATTATACTACCGTATGCACACGGGTTATTACGGTTTTATGCATCATGAATTATTGCAGATGCTTGACCCTGAAAAATACTCACATCATATTATTGAATCATTGAAAAAAAACAATTTTCCTGTTGTCATATATGATTACAGGGTAAAAGAAATGCCATCGCAAATTCAGGACTTTATACAAAAACATTATTGTTTAGCATCAGAGCCCGATATTTATTTACCAGGAGTAAACATAGACAGAAGTCAATTGACTGGTGGAAAAACTGATTTTGATATATTTGTTTCAGGATGGTATAGAATTTATTTTAGAGGAGAAAATCTTTTGATTGATGGAACTCAGGTGAGGGATAACACCCAAATTTTTCTACAGGCAGGCAATCACATTGCTGAGACAGATGGATTTGTTGAACAAGTTACAATGATACTTGAAGGAAGAAAATGAAAAAAAATCATATAACATGGTTGACAGCAGTAATCGGATTGATATCTGTAGTTATTGTGTTGTTTAATCTTCGCCACCATATCCTGTGTATAAAATTTCCTTATAATCTTGAATACAGAGAAGGAGTTGTTGCTTACTGGGTAAAAAACTTTGTCAATGGTCAATCACTTTACCCGGAAATTCAGCAAAATCCACCATATGTTCATAATCCATATACCCCATTGTATTATGTGGTTACAGGACTTACTCAAAAATTAATGAAGACAAAAAGTATTTTTCTTGCTGGAAGATTACTAAGTTTCTTATGTTTGGTTGCTACCAGTATGTTGATTTTTGGTATTGTCAAAATGTATGGAACAACAATATCTGGTTTACTTTCAGCAGGAATTTTTTTCTGCAGCCCTGTTGTTACAAATTACGGATGTCTTGAAATTGTTGATATGATGGCACTATGTTTTTGCCTTGCAGGAATTTATTATGGTTTGAAAAAAACAAACAGATCAATGATTTTCTCAGGAATTTTTTGTGCTTGTTCTATTTTAACAAAGCCAGTTTTTGTTATACCAGGGCTCAGTATGCTTTTTTCAAATTTCTTTGATAAAAATGTCAGAAGAAAACTATTTCCTTTTGCTTTTCTGGTAACCCTTTTTGCAGTTTTCTCTATTCTTTTTTTCAAATATAGAAACAATCTTTTTCAACATCTTCTGCTGTTTAATATGCTACCACTGAATTTTTCTCATTTTTTAAATGTTTTCTCACAGGTTGGGGTCAGACATACATTTATTTTTTCATCAATTCCATTGCTTGCTGGAATTATAAAAGACAGAAAAAATCCATTATACTGGTACTGTATTTTTATACCCCTGACATTGCTATTTTCAGCAAAAATTGGTTCTGAATCAAATTATTTTCTTGAAATCATTGCTCTTTCATCAATAGCAGCAGGAATAATTTTCAGCCATGTTGAGGCAAAACAAATCATCGCTGTTGCCTGTCTTGGACAACTTTTCCTTTTCCTGCCATTTAAACCTGCACCTGTCTTTACAAAAACATATGGACAGGAAATACCTGGTGCAATTAGCAGTGAACCTGATAAAACACTTATGGAGGTGGATGAAATCATCAGTTCTGAACTGATGGGAACATCAGACCCTGTTCTCTCTGAGAATACTGGCTGGCTTGTTTATGCTGATAAAACTGTTTATCTTGAACCCTATCAATTTTCACTTCTTGCAAAATATGGCAGATGGGATGATACAACCATTGTTGAAATGATAAAAGAGAAACAGTTCAATTTGATTATTATCAATGCAGAAACATATGAAAAAACAGGAGAAAAATTCACAAAGAACATGCTTGATGCAATGAAATTCAGCTATGCCATAGGGAGAATTATTGGAAACACATATATTCTTGAACCCGTCATTTCCTGGACAAATGAATAAAATTTATTTTTCCCTTATTTTTGACTGAAAAAGCAAAAAACAGTAAATTATTGGAGAAGCAAACAAGGGAGCACCATGCAAAAACAGGTTGATATTGAAAAGGCACTTGAAAGAAAATATCCTGAACAGGTTGTCCTTGTAACCACAAGGAACAAACAGGGAAAGGACAATGTAATGGCAGTTGGATGGGTTGCAATGGCTTCAAGTGAACCTGTGATGTTTGTACTCGGTATCGACCAGCAGGCATGCACATACCAGAATATTATAGAAACAAAACAATTTGTTGTTGCCTTTCCATCAGAGAAAATGGCAAAGGAAACTCTGTTTGCAGGCAGTGTTCATGGCTATAATAGAGATAAAATCAGGGAATCAGGATTAAGGGTTCAGCAGGCAAGTATTGTCAATGCTCCAGTTCTTGTTGATGCTGTAGCAAATTTTGAATGTGAACTCGTTGAAATCACAATGCCAGGTGATTGTCCTTTAATTGTTGGAAAGGTTGTCTGTGCCTGGGAAAATACGGATAAACAATTGAAACGGCTGTATACCACTGGCAAAAATCATAAACTTTCTGGTGTAAGGGAAATTGAAACATAACAGAATGCCGAAAAAAATTCTTGTTGCAATTTTTCTGGTCTCTTTAAGCATTTTAATTTTTGAGATTTCACTCATCAGAATATTTTCAGTGTTGATGAGGTATCATTTTGTTTTTCTGATTGTCTCAATGGCAATGTGTGGCCTTGGTTTTGGTGGAATTCTATCCGCATATCTGAGGAAAAAAATACAAAATGAGGAAAAAATAACTGAAATTATTTTCTTTCTTGTTCTGATCACGAGCATTTCAATTCCATTATCAGTTATACTGATTTTAAAGACCCCGCTGAAGGATTTTCTTTTGGGATATACTGCCATTAGTATAATTCCTTTTATTCCATTTATGATTGCAGGTGCATTTTTCTCATATGTGTTTGAAACATATGGAAGTATTATGGGAAAACTGTATTTTTCTGACCTGATTGGAGCAGGTGCTGGTTGTCTGGTCGTTTTATATTTGCTGAAAATATTTGGTGGAATCAATACTGTTTTTTTTGTTAGTGCAATCATTGCAATGGCATCCTTTATTCTCGCATGGAAATCATTAACATGGAAAAAACCAATTATTTCAGTTATTATGTTTTTTGCCTGTTTTTCTTTTGTTTTTCTTAATTTCAATCATAAATTTTTCAAAATTCCTTTTATCTCAAGTAAAAATCCCGAAGCAACAAAGCCATTATTTACAGCAGCAGAGAATAATTCTGCACAAATTATTTACACTGAATGGAATGCCTTTGCAAGAACCGATGTTGTTGAATTTTCAGATTTACCTGATATTAAGTATATTTATACTGATGGCGATGTGCCGACAACAATGCATTTTTTTGATGGATCCATTGAATCAATCAGTTCATTGAAAAATACTGTTTTCTACCTTCCATTTGCTGATCTGAAAAAGCCCGAGGTTCTTTCAATTGGTCCTGGTGGTGGGCTTGACATACTTGTTTCAGTCCTTGGCGGAAGTTCAAACATTACGGGTGTTGAAGTAAATCCGTCAATATTTTCAATTATGGACAAGTTTTCTTATTTCAATGGAAATATTTATAGATATCCTGGGGTTAAAGTTTATCTTGATGATGGAAGAAGTTTTGTAAAGAGGACAAAAGAAAAATATGACATTATTTATCTTGCCCTGACCCAGAGTGCAACAGGACAAGCAGCAACAGGAGTCCTTACTGAGGGCTATATTCATACTCGTGATGCATTCAAAGATTATCTTGAAAAACTTAACGATGACGGTATGATTGTTTTTATTACACAAAATGAACTTCTTTTGTTTCGTGCATTTGCAACATTTCTTTCAATTCTCAATCAACCACATACTCTCGGAGGACTTCCAAAAATGATGGTTTTTATGTCCCCGGAAGAACAGTTTGCAACAACACCATATAGATATGTTCTTATTGCTGGTAAAACTGATTTTTCCAGGGAAAGAAAAGAAAAAATGAAGGACATGGCTGAAAAACTGGGAATCAAAACAATTTTTATTCCTGGAATTGTTGCAAAACCTCCATTTGACAAATTCGGTGACTTTGTTGACCTGCATACCTTTGTTTCAACGATAAATTCCTTGCTGGAAAAACCAGTAAACATTATGCCTGTGAGCGATGACCAGCCATTTTTTCTTGATTTAAGTTTTGGTGTGCCATCACAATTTAAAAAACTTTTGATTTCAATCCTGATTGCTGTAATATTATGTGCAGGATATGTCTTAAAAAACTCCAGGGAAAGAAGCAACATTACAATGTTTTTCATCATGTATTTTGCCCTCATTGGAACAGGATACATGCTCATTGAAATATTTTTAATCCAGAAATTTATGCTTTTTCTCGGACACCCAACTTTTGCAGTAAGTATCGTCCTTTTCAGTATGCTGGCAGGAAGTGGAATAGGAAGTTTTGTAAGTCAGATGTGGGAAAAACAATTGATAAAAAAGGTTATGATTTCAGCACTGATAACAGGTCTTATTTTTATTTTTTATCTTTTGTTCCTTACAAAAATTTTTGATATTTTTCTTTATCAAACAAGGTATTTGAGGATATTGATAAGTGTTATTCTTATTCTGCCTGCAGGATTTATTATGGGTATTCCTTTTCCATCAGGCATCAGAATCATCAAAAAATATCACACCAGTACCATTTCCTGGCTATGGGCAATTAATGGTCTAATGAGTGTCTGTGGTTCAGTGCTTGCAATGGTCATTGGAAAAACAATGGGCTTTTCATCAACGTTAATGACAGGTGCCCTTTTATACATTCTTTTATTTTTCATTTGCTACTTTGCAAAAAATAAAAACTGGTTTCACATTGATTCTTCTTTTTAAAGGGAGCTAATATGAAGAGAATTGATGTTATTACAGCAGGCGAAATACTTGTTGAGATTATGAGAAAAGGAACAGTTGTTTCTTTTCTCGAACCAGGAATTTTTCTCGGACCGTATCCAAGTGGTGCACCAGGAATTTTTATTTCTGCTGTCAGCAGAATCAGTAACAAAAAAATCAAAACAGGAATTATTGGAGTCAGTGGAAATGATGATTTTGGAAAACTTGTTATTCAAAGATTTAAAAATGATGGTGTTGACGTATCCTGTATTAGAAAAACAAATATTACAACTGGCGTTGCATTCATAAGGTATCTGCCCGATGGTAGTAGAAAATTCATCTTTCATTCAGGTGCTGCAGGATTACTCGGTCCAGATGATATCAAAGAGCATTATTTCTCATCACTCAAACTTCTCCATATCACAGGAAGTTCCCTTTTTATCAGTGAAACAAGTTTTCAGGCATGTAAAAAAGCACTTTCACTTGCACTAAAAAAGAAAGCCATCATCAGTTTTGACCCGAATATCAGAAAAGAAATGGCTTCTTTTGAAAAAAATATAAAAAAGGTCAATTTGTTTCTCAAGCATACAAAAATTCTTTTTACAACAGAGGAAGAAACTTCCATTCTTTTTGGCAGAAAGTCAAAAGAATCAATGATAAAAGAACTACAGAAAATGGGGACTGAAATTATTGTCATCAAAAAAGGAGACAAAGGTTCAGAAATTTATTCAGGAAAAGAAAAAATCTCCATTCCTGCATTGAAGGTGAAAGTAGTTGACCCAACAGGAGCAGGTGATACATATGCTGGTGCATTCGTTGCATCTTTATTACAGGGGAAACATCTCAAAATATGTGGAGAAATCGCCAGTATCACAGCATCATTGAAATGTACAAGACAGGGACCAATGAGTATCCCCGATTATAACGAAATAAAAAAATACATCAGTTAATCAAGATGGATTGCTTTGCGAAGTACAAGTATGACATCACTGATGTCTATATTTTGTTCAGAATTTAAATCAGCCAGATATCTTAATCTTTCTGTATATGGCAGATTATAGATCTGTTGATTTATCACCACTGGCAGTCCTATTGCCATTCTGAGACACAAAATAACATCCGAAATATCTACAATACCGTCTTCATTTATATCGCCCTTGAGTACTGAAGGGTTCATTTTAAAAACACAGATATTGTTTGTTTCATCAAATTCCCTTACATCATTTTCACTATCAACAATGAGATAAAAATAGAGATTTTCCTGAGACATTCCTTCGGTATTCAGAAGAAAATTAATCTGCTCGATTTCACAGGGACCAAGCGTATCAATCGCCTTCTCAAACAACACATTTCCATCCTGCCTATCTCTAACAATCTTCACTGTAAATTGTTCTGCTGGTAATACACCAGTGTTTTGTATTGTCGCAGCAATAGAAAGTAAATTTTCTTTGATAAATGAAGCTGAAATATGTTCTGCCTTTATATCCGGAAGAACAGTTTCAATCGATACAATCTTGTTTGTCCTGATTTCATTGTTAATCGTTTCTTCTGGATCAATTACTGCATAAAGAGTTACAGGACTCACGACATCAGGAACAATCCATTCAAAGGAAATTGTTTTCTCTTCACCCGGGACAAGAGATACTGTTGTACTGTAAATAACATCTCCCCTGCTTTCAGAATTTCCTTCATAGAAAAACACAGGTATATTCTGTATCACAGTGTTACCAGTATTTATTATTGTTGCATAGGTATCAGCAGAATTTCCGCAGGAAGGATTCCGCGGAGTTATAACAAAAGTTCCAGGAACAAAAGTAACATCAGTTTCAATCTCATGCATCAATAAAGCAAGGTTTGTTGAACCTTTTTTTCTTTCAGGTAAATTGATTTTTTTACCGGTCGACGTTGTTACTTTTTCCTCAATTACATTGATTTCAACCTTATCATATAGCCCTACAAGAAGTTCATCCCCATAAAATGCAAATGCTGGTGAATTTTCTGTTTCAGGGTCAAATGTTAACCTCTGTGGCTTACCCCACATCGATGAAATTGGGTCATAGAAAACTGCAAAAATATCTGAACTGTATTGTGAAGGTTCACTCCACAGTAAAGCAATTCTTCCATTTGGACTTTTTGCCAGACGAAAAGACGCAAGGTTAGTGGAATAGAAATCTTCAAAATTGTAAATATTTTCAGGGTTGTTTACTGAAATGTATTTCATCAACATATTTTCCTTAAGCCACAAAAACGCGTATTTTTCTCCAATTTTTAAATAATGCACATTTACATCCGGTAGGTCATCATTGGTTAACCTTCTTGTCCAGTTTTGATTCCAATCCCTTCTGTTATTGTTCCAGTTACAATAATAAATTTCCCTGTCATTAATTGTTGTTAAATCATTATCCATATCAACAGAAAAACAGGCATCTGCAAAGAACTTTCCAACTGCGTAGGAGTCGTAACAGAAATCATAATTCAAAATTGGCTTATAAACCTTGTCAATCACTGTATATGGGTCCCAGTTTATTACTTCTTTAAAAACAATCTGTGGTTGCTGCCATTGATTTCCATTCCAGATTGAAGAATATACAACGTTAGGGTTTTCATTGTTACCAGTAATGTGATTATTCTGATTTGAAATCCACATCACCATAAGATTATTTCTGTCAGAACCTCTGATTTTCGGACTTCTGTCAAGGGAATTGTTATAAGTGATAACAAAAGGATTTGACCATGTTTTTGTTTGGGGATCATAAATGGAAACACATATTTCAAGATTTTGTTTCATCAAGTCAAAAGATGCATCATCCTGCAATTGAACTTTTACATTTTCCCATGTGACTGCTGCAGAACCATCTTCAAAAACAACAATATCAGGATGAAAATCTGCTGTTCCATCATCAGCAACTGAAACAGGCAAAGACCACTCATTGCCATCAAAATATGAAAACACAAGTTTTGTGCGATTCAAAGAACTTCTTGAAGGGTCATCATACAACCACACTGCATAAAGATACTGTCCTGCTGATGCAATCGCTGGCTCTGAATAAGGAAATACATTTTCCTGTAATGTTGAATATTTTGTATAAGGAGTTTGTAATTTTGATACAATTGTCTTGCCCCCTGTAAATAATCCGTAATCAGGATGATTAATATAATCTCTGCTGACAACTTTTGCGTTTGCTGTTAATTCAGGTATATGTTTTAACACTACCTTGCCACCAACAAGAGACCATGCCCAGTGAAGAAGTTCATTTTCCCACGAAAACAGGAGTGCATAAACATTAAACCCAGCATTAAGATATATGGAAAGTTCATCAAGTGCAGGTTGCTGAGGGAATTGTAGTTCCATGTCAATCCCTCCACCAATCCACCCTTCAACTGCGAGCATTTCATCAACACCAGCCCCAAGAGAACCACGCACATATGGATTAATTGACAATTTTCCATTGAGTCCAAGAGGGTCAAAGGATGTTACACCAGCAAGGGCTTCTGCTTCAAGCGTAAAACCTGCTTTGGCATACATTGGAATCGGAACCGGTCCTGCCATAACAACAAATGGCCAGCTTTTTTTAAATTCTGCCTCACCATGAAGACCAATATACCCATCCAGGTCCCATTCCTTTAATGCAGGATAATATTGACCATCAATACTCACAAGTGGGTAAAGACTAAAAGAAAAACCAGCAAAAGTTCCTGATTCAATCTTTTCTTCTTTTTTTAATCCTTTGAAATCAAGACCGATTGAAGCACTACCATCACTCTTTACCTCGCAGGAAATTGTTGGTATAAATTTAAAAAGTACAGGGTTTCCACCAAATAATGGAATGTCCGATGGAATCGAGTTACCATCAACTCCTTCATTAAAGAAATTAAAGTTTATACCAAAACTTGATTCAAAAGAAAAATAGGAACCACTAGCAACTGGAATAAATGAGAAAAATGGTATTTTTTTCATTATAACAAAATTTGCCTTTTTTTCTTCAGAAATCGCACCTTCTTTTGATATCGCCTGAACTCTTAATTCACCTCCAACCCCGAATTCAGAACCCATATTGAAAGTTTGTTTTACTGTGTTTGATACCGCAGGAACTTCAATCACTCTTTTTGGTGTAATGAACTTAACCATAGAAGGAGTAAATGTTGCCCAATCAATATTTACAGTAAATTCAACATTAAAATCAACACCATCAATAAAGAAATTATTTCCTTCGTATGGAGTAAAAATATCAAGAATTTGAATTGCTGTAAAATTTGATGGATAAATAACAATGTTGCAATAAAGATTGCTTGACGCTGGTATTTCTACTGGTTTTGTAATTTCACAATATCCATCTTTACTCACCTTAACATCGTATGAACCAGCATTTATCGGAGTAAAAATACATCTTCCCTGATTATCAGTAATATTTGACTGGTTATTAATTCTAACATTTGCACCATCAAGTGTCTTCCCGTTTGAGCCGTCATAAACAACTACCGTAAGTGCTGATTGATTGTTTCCTCCACCATTGCCTGTTAACCCACAAGTAATTAACCAGTCCATACTACCTGAACCCGATATGCCGAATGGAATTTTTATTGAAGCACTTCTCTTTCCATTCAACAAAGGTCTGAATTTGACAGTAAAATTGATTGTTTCTCCAGGGGCTATTGTTTTATTTGAACAATCTTCTGTTAGAGAAAATTCCCCTGAAATAAAATTTTCACCTGAAAAACCTATTTGTCCAATTGTGTAAGAAACATTTGAAACATTGGTGAGAGAAAATGTTTTATATGCACTTGAACCAAGATTTACATTACCAAAATCATAAAACGATGGCTGACATTTAACAAAAAAATTGTATATGCTGTTGCCTGTATTTGAATTATCATGTCTGAATTTAGGGAAAGGACTGCCTTTTTGATAATCTGTATTCTCAGCATAAAATGCATAAACATATCCATCAATGGTAGTGATATATACAGTTCCATCAGGACCTATTGCAGGAGAAGACTTCATTTCATGACCAACATAATACTGCCACTTTACTGTTCTGAAATCAGGATTGAGAGCATAAAAATAATAATCGTGACATGTTGTTTGATATGCAACTCCAAAATAAATTGTTCCATCTGAGCCAATCGCAGGACTACAACGCACTGCTCCTTGTGTAAAAAAAGTGGTTACAGGACTTCCATAACTAGGCGTACACATATCAATACGCGCATTATCACAACCAATAATTATTCGTCCATCCGATAGTATTACTGGTTGATAAACCCATGATGACCTATCCATACCAGCCCATGTTTGCACACAATTACCTGAAATGGGTTCAATTTCTCTCAAATACCCTCTAGAATCTCCTACATAAATATGTCCATTTGATCCAATAGCAGGCGTTCCCAGATCTGCAGGATCATCATAAGGATTTCCCGCTGCCCAGGGATATATTTGTCGCCATTTGAGTGTTCCATCACTATTAATAGCGTAAAGTGTCCGTGAAGTGATTCCTGAAACATAAATACAACCATCCAGTCCAATAACAGGAGGACTACGAAAGTTTTCATTAGCATGAATAGAAGCTTGATAAGACCAGATGATGTCACCGTCTACAGACATACAGTAAAGAACATTTCCATAAACGAGAAAAATTCTGCCATCACCTGTCACTGCGACAGGATAATTAACTGGCATATTCCCAAAATATTTTGACCATTTTAAATGACCTTTTGGAGTTACAACATAAAGAGTGCCATTAAATCCACCAAAACAGATATTACCATCAGGAAGTATAACCGGTGTTCCACCTCCTAAACCACAATCTAAACTTGTTCCTGCATCATACGACCAAATAATTTCACCGTTTTGAGGATTTACTGCCTTTAAACTACTACCACCGGTCACATAAACAGTACCATCTTTTGAAATAGCGACTGAAGGGATATAACCAGATTCATATTGTTTTACCCATTTGAGCGTACCAGGAGTCCCAGAGAATACATCTGGTAGGATACAGAACCAGCAAAATACGACATAAATTAAAAAATGCCTGATATTCATCTCCGTTTCTTTTATAACACAAGTTTTAAAGAAGTCAAGTACAATTGTCATAATTGTGTAGTTTGAACGATAAAATGTTGTATTTTACCAGGGTAACTTGTCAATAAATTGGTCATCATGCCATACCCTGATTTTTTATCCTCAAAATCTGTCTTGTGGATAAAAATAATTGCCTTTCTGCCTGTCTCTCTGTAATTACTCCAGAGACCAAAAGATTCATTACTTCAAACAGTTTCTCTATCTTTACTGAATATATCTTTCAAGTCAAGGACGACATTTTATCTTTTAAATATACGACATTCTATCTTTTAAACAACATCCCTGATGAGACAATGAATGAGATGAAAGAGTTATGTATGACCCAGAGTAAAAAAGGGATTCTTTATGATGTTGTAAATAACTTAAGCGAGAAAGAGAAAGGCAGGATGGTGGAGAACATCCACAGAATAAGAGAGGTAATAAGGAATAGTGCAAAAGGTATAAACATTAAAAAGGAGCGGTATGAAACAAAGCGACTTATATCAAGCTGTATCGCCTCATCCTGAGAAATGATATTTGTGATTGAAAGCAATAGATTAAAAGGATACGAGGATGTTTCCAGGTCATTAAAGAAGTATCTTGACCCTGCTGTGGATAAAATAATCCATCTGTTGAATAATATAGAAGGTGCATTGTATAAAAATTGATAAGTACTTGCTCAACGAGATTAAGTGGACATTTGCTGCGTTTTATCAGGTCTTTAGAAACCATATTAATGTTCCTTATCTCTTTAAACCCTTAATTTTTCGGGAAGAATTACATGCCTATTTTTAGGTATCCATTTAATAAAAATCAGGGGTTTTATAACCAGAACTTTTAAGTAATTCAAACAATATCTTTCTTTTCTCATCATAGGCTGGCAGAAATATTTCCTTACAATTAATAATATTTTTCTCCTCATTCACAACCTTAACGGCAAATGCAAGGCAAGTATTTTCTTCACATTTTCCACAATTTATCCGGGGAAGAAGCTTATACACATGTAACACCTCAAGTTTAACCCTCCTTTTATATTCCGGCTTTATCTTATCTTTGTTTTTTCTACAATATTCAATATTTTCTTTCAACCAATCTATTACTTCTTTCGCATCCTTTTCATTATCAATCTTTCCTGCTAAAATTCTATTGGGATAAATTGTGATTATTCTTTCTCCTTTTGTAACTGTAAGAGATTTTCCTGCGTGGTTGTAAATTGCCGTTGGTAATATTGCATTTAAATATGGCAGAATTTCGTCTATATTCTCATCAATTAAGGCAACGAATCTTATTTTTCCAGGGTCAGCAATACAGGGCATTATTCTTTCAATCGTTATTTCCATTTTTCTCCCAGGCATGACTTGTTTTACAGTGTGATTTTTCTCTTTCTTTAATAATTTTGTATATTCTTCTTAAAAACTTTAATGCCTCTTCTTTATTTTCATCAATAACAACTCTTTCGATTTCAATCATATCCTTTTCTTCAAATTCAATAACCTCTTTCCTTTTCATTTTTGTAAAAACCTACATTTCAATTTTCCTTTTGAAATGAAAGGTTCTTAATATCAGAATCATAAGCAGACAGGATGACAGGACCTTTAACCACAAAGGTAAAAATCTGTTCCGGTGGATATGCAATATTTCCCTGAACTGAAATGTCCACAGATGGTCAATAAGTAAGCCAAAGATAACCGCCCATAACACAATTGAGAACAGATAAATAAAAAAGTTCTTTCTGCCAAGTTTACCAAAGACAAACATCCGTGTTGCTGAATTCGTTGCCGGTCTGGTAAGCAGAATGACAAATCCTGCTCCGGGAGACATACCTTTTAATATCAATGAAGCAGCAATGGGAATAAAGCCCATTACACATAAATAAAGTGGAATACCTATAAGTAACATTAAGGGATAGGAATATAAAGATTTCCCGAGATACCTTGAGACCATATCCTCAGGAACAAAAGTAGAGATTATGCCACCTATAATAATACCTGCAAGTATCCACTTACCTGTGTCTTCTATAAACTCAAAAAAACCATATCTAAAGGCAGTTCTTATTTTTTCATCAAAAGAGTGCGTATGGACATTCTCTTTCTCGCATATGTTACAGGTACAGTTATCTGGTTTTTTATCGTGGTTTTTGTCTTTATTGCCAAATCTATTTACAAGTAAGCCAGCGAAAATTCCTGAAAAGATAGCACAGCTAGGTCTGATGATTGCTAAGAGCCGTCCCAAAAGAAAATAGGTAAAAAGGATTGAGTCAACACCTGTGGGAGGAGTAAAGATTAAAAAAGAGATAGTAAAACCATTACTTGCACCTTCTTTTTTGATATGCGTAGCAACAGGGATGAGACCACAGCAACCTACGAGGAAAGGAATTCCTATAGGGGTAGATTTCAGGATAGATAAAAAACTTGAAGGTGATAGGTGATAATAAATTTGCTCCTGGGCTATCAAGACCTTTAATATCCCTGCAATTAAAAAACCAGAAAATAGATAAAAACTCATCTCATTTATTTATAAAATGTCCTGTTTCACTCAAAAATTTATTGAACATTGTTACCGCCTTCCATAAGTCCTTTTATTGAAGAGATATTGCCAACTCTTACAACTCAGGTTTAAAACCAGTGTTTAGTTCTTATACATATCTTTGCCAGCATAAGCATAACAAGAACATCTATAAGCACGTCTAAACAGTTGCTAATGCTGCTCCTGAACTTAAACCTAACAGAACCGTTGCGGTTGTATTTATTTACCCCATCTAATCTTACTTGTCAAATCTTGTCTCCGAACTAATTTTTCAACATGCAGAGTTGTCTTTTAAATAATATCATAGAAAAACTTTTGCAGGGAAAATCTTTTGCCAGATAAATCTGACCAGGAGATAAAAAACAACTTAATTATGAAACCACCTTAAATTTTTTCTTTTTGACGGGGCTTAGCAAGGACTTACTCCATTTCTTTTATAACACAAGTTTTAAAGAAGTCAAGTATAATTTTTTATAATGGCATTTGCAAGATTAACTCCATAGATAAGATGACCTGTTTCGTTCGGATGAATGCCATCAACAAAATAAAAATTGTTATGGGGAACAAGAGAAAGACCATCAATAACATTACATCCTGTTGATTGTGCTATGTTTTCAATAATGTTTCTTACATCCTGAAGATTTCCTGCTGCCTTTGTCTGGTCTTCAACATTTGTCCATACTGGAGTAATAACAAAAATTTTGCTTTGATGAAAAACTTTTTTCAATTTTTCAAGATATGAAAATACTGATTTTTCAATTTTCTCAATTGTAAAATCTCTATACCAGTCATTTACTCCATATGCAACAGTAATAATGTCAGGTTGAAAAGGAAAATTTTCATCACTGGTTTTTTCATCAAATATCTGTCCACCAACACCCTGATTGATTAAATCAGCATTCAAAATTTTTGCAGTAATAACTGGAAATGTACAAAAAGGAAAAACAGCATCCATTCCCTGTGTGATTGAATCACCAAGACAGAGCAATTTTTTTTCTGGGCTTTTCAGTGGCTGCCCTTCTGCACTGAAAGATAAAATCTCAATTGCAACAGAAACAGGAAGATAGAGTTTTATTTTTCTTGTTTTTTCATCAGAAAACTGGAAAAGTTTCAATTTCATCTTTTTCATTTCTGGCAATAAATCAATTCTTATTGATTTTATAACCCTGTCATCAACTTCCAAATCAAAACCTAAATAATTTCTTGCTCTTCCTTTGATTATAAACTCAATCTCAATGACTTTTGATTTACTCTCGACTCCAATAAATGCTCCTGAAAGGCAGGCTGCCCTGATTTCAGCACTTTGCCCGCACGAGCGATAATAATTCAATTGTGCCTCTGTAAAACGATTCAATGACCCTGGTAATACTCCACAAACAAAATCTGGATTAATCATAATTCCTCCATTTTAAAAGAATTATTCAGAAAGATTACGGGCAATTTCTGGAAGTATTCCAATTTCTCCTGCAACATCAAGAATTGTCAGACGGTTTCTTACAAACCGACTATATTTTATCGCATTGTATGCAAGGTCTCTGTCAACACCAATTTCTGAAAATTTTATCGGGCATCCTGCGTTCTTCAAAGCATGTTTTATTTTTTCAACACCAACAACCATTGGAAAAACTTCCTGTTTCAAATCATCCCAGATAAAAGGAAGTTTTTTCCTTAAAATGCTAAGTAACGACAATTTTTTATTGAATTCCTCTTCAGAGCGGAAATTTTTTCTGATAAAAATCCTTGCGTCATCGTAATCCACTTTATGAACTCTCAACAATTTTTCTACATCTTTTGTATTCATTTCTTTTAATCGCTCGTAAATTGTAGCAGAAACAATAATACCAAGACCAACCTGTAATCCATGAAGAGAAAAAGTATCTTTTTTGTTTCTGTGGGCAACCATGTCAAGAAAATGAGAAATAAGATGTTCTCCACCTGATGCAGGAGAAGAACTTCCAGCAAGAACCATTGAAAGGCCTCCAAGATGAAGGGATTCCATCAGTTTCACTATGGTTTTCTTTTCCCTTTTGAGAATATTTGTTCCTTTACCAATATAATCTGCCTCAAGTTTTTTTGCGATTTCAAAAGGAAGATCGCAAAAATTTTCTCCTGTAATGAAACTTGATAACTTCCAGTCAGCATTTGCAAAAGACCTTGCCAGACTATCAGCAAAACCTGATTTAATCATTTCAAGTGGGGCTTGCGAAATGATGTCAATATCTGTAAGTACAGCCGTTGCTGGTTTCACAGGCACAGTTTTCTTCAAATTTTTTGAAATAAAGGCAGCAACGCCTGATGTATACGCATTCATTGATGGTGCTGTTGGAACACAAATCAGAGGGATATTCATTTTATCTGCCGAATATTTTCCAAGATCTGTAATTGTGCCTGAACCAACAGTAATAATGACATCCTTTTTCTTCAATTTTCTCAAGATTAATGGAAATAGATTTTCTTCGGCATAAACTTTTTCCTCTGTCTCTGCTGGAAGAAGAATCAGGATGGAAACATTGAAATGCTTTGAAAGAATTTTTTGACACCGAGCGCCAGCAACAATGAAAGTATTATTGTCACACAAAATTAAAACATTATCTCCTTTGATAAAATCAGAAACAATATCTGGCAGGGACATAATTGCATTTTTTTCTGTCACCAGTGCCTTTACAGGAATATGATGCTGCAAACCACAATAAGGACAAAGAAAACTTTTCCCGAGATATCTGTACAGGTTAAATTTTTTCATCTTTTTATTATAACATCGATTTCATTTTCTTTTCCCCTCACCTTTCACCCTCTCCCATTCAGGGAGAGAAAATGCGGGTGAGGGTATCTCATGAGGATGGGAATTAAAAGGATGTTGAAATAAAATTGCTTCATTGACATTGGCAGCAACAGGGAATAAAATGATAACTAATTTCAATTTTCAGGGAGGGAAAATGAGTAAAACACTGTGGCAGTATTATGTTGACAGGGCAAATGAAATCACTGACAATGCACTTGAGGATATAAAAACACTCAAACAATGGGAAGATGAAAGACAGCAGAGAAAAAGAGAATTTTTTATTTCTATGGGTCTTGAACCTTTCCCGGAAAAAACTAAACTATCGATAAATTTTCTCGGTGACTTCAAAGGACATGGTTTTATTGCAAAAAAAATTGCATATGAGATTCTTCCTGATTGCTGGAGCAGTGGACATCTATATCTACCTGACCCATTACCAGAAAAACAAGTTCCTGCAGTTGTGTATGCATGCGGACATTCTGGACTTGGAACTTTCTGGTACCAAAAACATGGGATTATGTGGGCAAAAAGGGGGTATGGCTGTTTTATCTTTGACACAATAAGACAGAGTGAAAACAATGGCATCCATCATGGTCTTTTCACAGGAAAAAGGCTGGACTGGATTTCGCGCGGATATACATCAGCAGGTGGAGAACTTTTGAATTCAATTCGTGCACTTGATGTTCTCTGTCAGATGCCAGAAATAGATAAACAACGAATTGGAGCAACAGGAATTTCAGGAGGTGGCGCACACAGTCATTTCCTTGGAATTGCAGACGAAAGAATCAAAGCAGTTGCAACATCATGCGGGGTCAGTTTACTGAAATTTGCTATTGGTTACAGGACAATGTTTCAACATTGTGATTGTATGTATGCCAATGGTAATTTCCAGAGAGATATCTGCGATTTTTCTGCATTGATTGCTCCAAGACCTTTGCTTTTTTGTTTTGCATCAGAGGATAATCTTTTTTTCAATGAAGAATATCGGATGCTTTATGAAAAAGTGAAGAAAATTTATCGCCTGTACGGATGTGAAGAAAAATGTGAACTTTTTGAATATCCAGGTCCACATGCATATTCTGATGCATCAGTGAAAAAGATAAATGACTGGTTTGACAGATATGTTG
The DNA here is from genome assembly GCA_023818965.1 of Candidatus Omnitrophota bacterium. Lineage (GTDB taxonomy): Bacteria > Ratteibacteria > UBA8468 > B48-G9 > DTJG01 > DTJG01. The sequence continues at coordinate 100,833 of JAMWCD010000003.1, forward strand.
CAGGACAAAAGCATCCTGACATTGGTCTTGGTAATGAAACAATCAGTGAACAAGAACTGTCTGTCTTTAACGGGAAATCTCCTGAACCCAATCGATTAAACCTGCTTCCAGAATTTTTAACAGTTCAAAAAACAAGGCAGTTGCCGAAGAATAAAGATGAATGGGAATCAATCAGAATTGAAACAATAAATCAACTGAAAAAAAATGTTTTTCACTGGCTTGAGAAAAATAATGAAGTCATGGAAATACGGAAAACAGGAACATGGGAATGGGAATCAAGAAATTTCCACAGGTATCAGGGAAAGGTTTCTGGTATGGAATGTTATATTGAGGAGAATGTTTCAAAAACACCGGTGAAAAATACTTTTTTCTGCATTGGTAGTTTCAATGATGATACATATTCATTATTGAAGGAAATAGCAGATTATACAGAAAACTGCAATATTATACTTGTTGAACCAAGGGCATGTGGAAGAAATGCTGCTGATATGAATCAGGGCAATCACTGTCTTTACAGGGCAGGCGCAATGACAGGAATTACACCTGTATTGATGTGGATGAATGACCTGAAACATATTATTCAATTTTTCAGAAATATGGCAGGATATAGGAATACAAATTTTATTCTTTACGGAAAAAATGAATCAGCAGGAGCATGTCTTTATTATTCAATTTTTGATGAAAAAATCTCTGCTGTAATACTGGATGATGTTGTTGATACCCATGAAAATGGATGTTTCATTTTAGGAATTTTGAAGGAAATTGATATTACGGAAGCCTCAGGATTAATGGCTCCAAGAATTTTTTCTGTCGTGCTTGATGGATGGTCACGCTGGGAACTTGCAATGCACTGGGGTATCAGGGTCTATGATAGATTGGGAATCAGAGAAAGGTATATTATGACCAATAGCACTTCCAGCGCAATACAGAAAACTCTATCTGCGATTGAGAAGTTATAATGAAAATTTTATTTTAACCTTATTTTCGCCGTGCGGAATAAAAAGAAAAAGAAATTTTTTTGAATGAAGCTTTTTCATTTTGAAAGGGAAGTTTGCATCAATAATTTTTTTATTCCCTGTATAGATTCTAACAGCGATACCCTGTTTTGCTGTGCAAAAAACATTGAATGTCATCGTGTTATTTTTTAATTCAATATCTGAAATTTTGCTTTTGCTTCTTTCAATCCACCACTGTGTAACTCTGTCAGGAGTTGAATGTAAAATTTTCAAATTTTTCCTGTCAGCAATTTCAACGATTTTTCTTATCGCTTTTCTGCATGAATCAAATCTTGCAATATAAACAGGATGATAAAAAAAGTTTGAAATTGTATGATAGTTTGCAGCCAGCTTTACAGCCCTTTCAATTTTTCCAGAATCCAGTTTTTCGCCGATATATCCACATTCATAAAATGTAATCGGCAAATCAACAAACTCAATTTTTTTGTTTTCATATGTATAATCGGTCCAGTAAAAAAACGGAAAGGATGTTCCAAAAGCAAAACCAATTCTGTTTACAGGGTTTACTGGAGGAAACCTGAAATGAATTTTCCCGTTATATCCCCTGATATTATATTTCTCCATCCATAATGCAGGCTCATACCATCCTGTCCATCTTAAATAATGAGAATTCACACATACAGGGATTTTCTTGAATTTTTCAATAAAAATTTTTGTCTGCTTTCCCACATCATCTTCGGTAAAACCTGCTGGATGAGTAAAATGGTCCATAAAATTGTAATGGAGGGAAATTTCGGTATTGTTTTCCTCAAGTTTTCTGAATTCTTCACCATCTATTGCAAATTCAAAATTTTTATCAGGCATAATATTGATGTGGTACGGAAGAGATAGCCCCTTCATAAATTCACATGCAGAAAAATGAATTCCTCTGGTTGATTCGTCATCCCCTCCATAAAAAAACACAGCATCAGGAACAACATCTTTATCGTTTAAGGGTGGAAGATGATAAATTAAGGGAATCATCAGGCAGGAACAAAGGATGTTTTGAAGAAAAAACAAAAATTCATCAGTAACTGGTAATCTAATTGATTTCAGTATAATTCCATCTCCATTTCGTAAATATCCGTCTCCGTCATAATCCATATCAACTGGACGTCCCTGATTGATAACCCAGAATGTTTTTGCAATATCAAAACCAAAATAAAAGGCATAACCATTGTGAAACCTTCTTGAAGTAATGACAGGAAAATTTCTAAAGCAGGCAAGAACTTTTGAATTTATTGAAGTGACAAGATTTACATCTGAAGCAACAGGAAATTTTCCTTTAATGCTTGATAAAAAACTGTTTCCAGTGAAATTCAGGTATCCATTGATTGAAAAAGGATTCTCTAAAAATATTTTCTTTTCAAATTTATTCCCGAAAATTTCATCTATACTGGAACTATTGAAACCAAAAAGAATTCCGCCATTTTTCACCCAGTTCTTTAATGCATGGTGATATTTACCATAATCATCAGGACCAAGAAATAAAATCCTTAAGGAATCAAGATGATTATCAAGATTTTCAATATCAATCGATTTACACGACATTCCCAATCTACCAAGTATTTCTTCTATATAAATCCACCAGTAATTTCTTTTCCTAGTATTTTCCTGTTCCCAGAGTTTTTTATTGATGACGTAGCCCGAATCAAAAATCATTTTTCAAGTTTTTTTATCAGATTAAACAATTTTTCTGAATCATATTTTGCCTGTTCTTCGGTTTTCACTGTGTAAGCAAGTAAAATAGACGGAATTACCTTTTCTGCCACCGGACATAAACCATCAGGATATTCAACTTTGAATGGATAATTTTTGCAATGAAATGCATGTGCAAGTTTATCCCTGATGACAGGGTGTTTATATGATGGCATATTTGTGTAGCCCACACTGACACCAATTTTTTCTTTTTTCAGTTCTTCTTTGAATTCTTCAAGTGATAAACCATATTTTTCACCATCAAATGTGGCTGCCCAGTAATGGTAGGTGTGAATCCGATCAGGCGCTTTCTGTGGTATAATCCACTTACAATTTTCAATTGCCATGTCATAATATGAAGCAATTTTTTGTAAGCCACCAACAAAATCAGCAATTTTCTCAAGCTGGGCAATGCCCACAGCTGCTGTTAATTCATTCATCCTGTAATTATAATGAAGTCCGTGAGCAATAGAAAAAAACGTTGGTGCTCCTGCATGAAGGTCGAGATTTTTTGAAATTTCTTCATTATTTGTTGTTGCCATCCCACCATCTCCAAGGGAAAGTTGTTTACTTGCCTGAAAACTAAAACAACCTATATCTCCAAGGTTTCCTGTGTATTTATCCCTGTATTTTGCAAGTATCGCATGTGCACAGTCTTCAATGACAACAATATTATATTTTTTTGCAATCTTATTGATTCTGTCCATATCAGCAGGCAATCCCCATGCATGCGTTACAATAATTGCTTTTGTTCTTTCATTAATCGCACCTTCAATTTTTTCAGGGTCCATCGTATGGGTAACAGGGTCTATATCAACAAATTTTGGAATAGCATTGTTGTACAGGACAGCCAGTGCACCGAAAATAAATAAAGAATCGCATATCACTTCACTACCAGCACCACCTGCACACATCACCGCTGCGTGCAGTGCACTCATCCCTGAATTCATGGCAATGGCGTACTTTACTCCAATTTTTTCAGCAAACAATCTTTCAAATTCAGGTGTAAATTTTCCATTCAGTGAACCAAGATTCTTTGAAGCAAGAACCTGTTTCAATAATTCAATTTCCCTTTCATTATAGATTCTTTCTGGCATTTTCCCTCCTTTTAATCAAATTGAGGAATTTCAATCACTCCACCATTTTTCATTGCAGATAAATGTGCACATATACCTGGCAAACCAAATTCAAGGGCTTTCTTAACATTTATTGGTGGTTCTGTATCATTAACAATACAATCAATAAATTCTCTCACAAGAAAATATTCTGTTCCACCATGTGTTCCAGAAACTTCTATTCCAGTATAACCGGATTTCAGGGGAATTGTTATCATTTCTTTCAAATTCGGAATATTTCCAAAATAAGCAAATGTCTTTTCTTCTCCAATCCTGTTTGTTTCAAGACACCCATTTGTCCCGTATATTGAATAATAATGAAAACCTGGTTCCCTGATAGCACCAAACCCACAGAGAATTTTAATCACTGCTCCCTTTTCTGTTTTGAAAATTCCAATTTCCATTCTTGATGCAGGATTTTTTACTCCTGAAACATCATATTTTTCTTCTGTTTGAAAACCCTGAGCAAGAATACATCGATCGTCCATCATCATTAAAAGAGGACCCAAACTATGGGTACAATAATGAATGGGAGGCATCACAGTTCTCCATATGTTTTTTGTCTTCATTTCTTCATCAAGCAAACTTTTTATGTTATGAATATACTCAGCTTCAGCATAAAAAATCTTTCCAATTTTCCCCTGCTTTATAATTTTCTCCCACGCCTTTATATGAGCCCACCAGCATGTATTCTGTGCAAGCATATATTTTTTCTTTGTTTTTTTCACTGTGGCATAAAGTTTTCTTCCTTCATCAATTGAATTCACAGGAGGAACCTCGCAAAGCACATGCTTTCCTTTTTCAAGTGCACGAATTGAAAATTCCGCATGAAGTGGTAATGGAACAGCAACAACAACAATATCAATATCTGATTTCAAAAATTCTTCATAATCAGTAAAAAACTTTTTTCCTTTTATTTTTTTTGCGATTTCCTTTAATTTTTCCTCATTTTTGCTACAGATTGAAGTAACACGAACATTTTTTATTGCATCAAAACATCCGATATAAACCAGTCCCCGCCTTGTCCCTGCTATTCCAACCTTCAATGCCATTTTTCTCCCCTTCAGTATCATCTGAAGATTCAAATTTTCTCAACAATTTTATCATAGTATCTGTGTGAAATAAAATACTACCTGCTTTGATATTCTACATTATTTTACTTCACCATCCATATGTTTTCTACTTTATAAGTTTCAATATCAAATCTTTATTCAGTAGTTTGAGTTCACTCTTATCTTCACAAATGCTTCAACATCTCTTTTGACCTTCGCAAAATCAACTCGGGCTAACTTTTCTTTTATGAAATCATTAAAATTATCAGCATTTAAATTTATTTTTTCGTGCTCTGTTTGTTCTATAGCATTATTAAGAAGTTCAAAATTGGGAAGTATTCTTTTACCAAAATACCAGATAAGGTCATAAAAATCCCTGCCTTTAGTATATTTTCTAAAAAAACAGGTATGCAGTTTTGTGGCATAAAGAGAGGCAAGGTCAAAATGTAAAACAATAAAAACAAAATATCTATTTACTAAAGAAAGCTCTGTGTTCCATCCTCTACTTTTTCCGGAATTAAATCGTAGTACCCAAGGGCATATGCAGTACTTACATAAGAATGCGAATACAGGGAATTGGCAAGAAAAATTCTTGATGGCTCAATTTTTCTATTATTCTCATTTAAAACATAAAGTCCCCGTTTTAACCTGATAATCAATCCTTTTTTCTCCCAGTTACTCAGCTGCACCCGAAGAATTCCCATATAAGAAATATGGGTTGAAAAAAACAAAAACCTGGAAATCGCATTCTTAAACTCAAAGTATTTCATTTCCGCAAGTTATAAAAATTTATTACTTACAGAAATAATATAGTAAACCTGTATCCCTGTCAGGTTCCCGCATCGTAGCATCAAGATTTAATTGAGATGGTTTTCGCCCTCTAAAAACAGTGTTGTCAAAAAAAAGGATTTGGTGAATGGGTTCAGAAGTATAAAGCAAGGAAGTAAATACTTCCTTCAAAAAAAAAAGACATAACAAAGATTATTTTCCGGTACGAAATGTAGCATAAAAACAAAAAACAAGTAATAGAGTGATTGCAGTCCAGGTGAATATCATTAATACCCAGCCCGAAATTGTCATACTTTCTCCTTCTTTTTCCATGCGATATGAACCATCCACGCAATGACAGAAAGCAATAAAAACAGGATAAATCTGCAGAACACAATATAGGAAAAAATCTCTGAAGGAACATTCTTCATTAAAATAACATCCTTTGCTTCCTGAATAAACCAGAAAATTAAAATCAGAATCAAAAAACACGGCGTGATATATTTAATGACAAACCTGTAAAAAACTGGAAGTTTTATATCTGAGCCCGCATGCATTTCATCCCATGCCTTATCAATACCAAAAACCCATGAAAAAAGTATTGCTTCAATTGTTCCAAAGAGAACAAGGGCAAATGTTCCACCCCAGAAATCCATTTCATCAACAAATCCCTTGCCAAGAAGAAAAACAGAAAGGTTGCACAGAACAAATGTCAATATTGTAAATACACCAACTGCCTTTTTTCTGTCAAAATCAAACTCGTCTTCAAGAAATGCAATTGCTGGTTGAGCAAGAGAGATTGATGAAGTAACGCCTGCAATAAAAAGAAGTATAAACCAGAAAAATCCAAACAAAAAACCGTATGAAATGTGGTTCAATGTCAATGGTATCGCGACAAAACCAAGATTGAATGCTCCACCTGATGCAACATCTTTTATTCCCTGTGGTCCAAAAAATAAAAATGCACTTGTTATTGCAATACTTCCTCCTAAAACAACCTCTGCCCATTCATTTGTTGCTGCTGCTGTAAGACCAGAAAGTATGACATCATCAGTTTTTTTCAAATAACTGGCATATGTAAGAATTACTCCAATTCCAACACTCAAAGTAAAAAATATCTGACCTGCTGCTGCAAGCCAGACCTTTGCACTTAGCAGCGCAGAAAAATCAGGATTCCATAAAAAACCAAGTCCATTCACTGGAGTCCAGTCAGGATGCTGGGGATAAATTGGTGAAAGCGTTAATACACGAATCATCAATATTATTCCAAGAATAAAAAGAACAGGCAACCCGTATTTACATACCCTTTCAATACCCTTCTGAATTCCCCCAGAAATAGTTATGATATTGATGAAAAATGTAATGATGAAAAATATGTATGCAGGAATTATGGAAGAGAAAAACTGATTTTTTTCAAGTCCCTGATAACCCTTGAGGAATGAAACCATTGATACCTGATCCTGACACAAACCAAGTTTACCTGTCAAAGAATAAAAACTATAGCCGAGAAGCCATGATTCAATATATGTGTAATAGGTGAAAATGACGATGGGACCAAAAATCCCAATAACACCAAAATATTTTATGAACCTGTTTTTGTTTGCAATATTATGAAACATACCAGGCGCAGTACCATGACCAAAACCACCACCGAATCTTCCAAGTGTCCATTCAATCCACATCAATGGAATACCAAGAAGAACAAGTGATATTAGGTACGGGATGATAAACGCACCACCACCATTTTTTGCTGCCTGCACTGGAAAACGTAAAAAATTACCAAGCCCAATGGCACTTCCTGCAACAGCAAGAATTACCCCAATTTTCGAACCCCATGTCTCCCGTATTTTGTTCATGGTAAAATGATCCTTGCTAAAAAACTCTTCCTTACATTTATTGCTCTGTTCGGACACACCTCAAAGCAACATAAACAATTTATACACTTTTTTCTATCAATTTTCAAGTCATTTGAAATTGCCCTTGCAGGACAAACCTTTACACATTCCATACATTTCACACAAATATTGTGGTTGATTACTGGTATAATATTCAACTGGTTTGCCATCGTCCTGATGATTCCTGACATAAATCGGTTTTCCTGCATTTTAAAGATTGCAGATGATGAAGGAACCTGAAAACCAGGGATGTTTTCTGGCTGATCACCAATAATTTTCACTTTTGGGATTCCATAAATATTTTCATAAATTCTTAAAAATGGAACCTCATGAATTTTTAAGCCCGCAAGTGTTGCACAAACAAAATCAACACAAACACCATTTTTACCAGCAATAAGATAACCATAATATTTTTTTCTTCCAGAAGAAGGACCATTTTTATCCATAACTTCAACAGCATCAACAATATTAAACACCACGGTCTCTTTCAGCAGTTGATAAAATTCAACAATGAAATGATTAAAATATTCAGGTTCAGGAAATTCTGTATGTAGAAGCCCCTTTGGATAACCAGGGATTAATCCATAAAGATTTTTCATGCAGCAGGTCAATATTGTGATATTATGTGTTTTGAATTTTGGAAGATTAAATACTGGGTGCTGGAAAGCAAAAGATGAAACAGGAAAATTCACTTTTCTTCCTTTTACATTTAGGGTAAAAATACTGCTTTTACCTTCAAGTTTAACAAGTTTTGCTTTTGTTTTTTTGCTAACATCTTCATACTGACATTGATTCCAGTAATATTCAATGGTTTTTGATGTGTTTGGGGGACTATCACCAATGAAGACAGGATGTGGAAGTAATTCTGAAAGAACCTCAAGAATCACAGGATGAGTGGTGACTGCCTCATCAGGATTTCTTGCTGAAAGCATATTTGGTTTCAGTAAAACTCCTGATGGAAAATCAAAACCAATCAAATCAAAAATCCTTGATATCGCATCTTTAACAGTCGTCTTTTTATAATCAGGGCATTTCACGATTGCAACAGTTTCCATTATTGTCCCCACGTGATACTATATTTTACCACTGTTTGGTTTTAAACTATTTTTTAAACGGTATCGTCTAAATTCTGAAATGAAGAAAATGATATTTTGTGTTATACTCAAAAGGGATAAAAATGTCCTGGGAAAAAAGTAATTTTTTTAAATTTCTCAAAGAAACGATGTTTCTTGCAATGATTTTGCTATCTGTTTATGTTTTCCCCCAAACAGGACAGACGATTATCAAACCATATGAAGATGATAAATGGCCCACTCCTGAAAATATTATTGATACACAGATTGTTAAATTTCTTTCCAATTACGGTCAGAAATTAAGAAATCCCTGTTCTGATTATGTTTTTATCAGACGCGTCTATCTTGATGTCACTGGTACTTTACCAAAACCAGAAGAAATAGATGCATTTATCAATGATAAAAGACCTGATAAAAGAAGGATATTGATCGATGAATTGCTTGATAGAGATGAATATGCAATGTACTGGACAATGAAATGGTGCGACCTGTTGAGAGTAAAATCAGAATATCCTATTAACCTCTGGCCCAATGCTGTCCAGGCATATTATCAGTGGATCTATCAAAAAATAAGGGAAAATCAGCCATACGATAAATTCGTAAGGGAATTACTCACTTCCAGTGGAAGTAATTTTCGTGTGCCTGCAGTAAATTTTTATCGTGCTACAGGAGGAAGAGACCCATCGTCAATTGCAAAGGCAGTTGCCCTCACCTTTATGGGGATTAGATTTGAAAAATTACCTGAACAACAACAAAAAAACATGAGTGCCTTTTTCTCCCGTGTCTCTTATAAAAAGACATCAGAATGGAAGGAAGAAATTGTTTATCTGAATCCAGAAACTCCAGAGAAAAGCATTAAACTGGTTTTTCCTGATGGGAAAACAGTAGAAATTTCTCCACAGGAGGATGAACGAAAGATATTTGCAGATTGGCTGATTTCTCCCAACAATCCTTATTTCAACAAAAACATTGTCAATCGGATATGGGCTTATCTGATGGGTCAGGGAGTTATCTCTCCTGTGGATGACATTTTTCAAAAAAACCCACCAGGCACTGAAATACTTGAACTTCTTTCAAAAGAACTGACAAAATCAAATTATGACTTAAAACATATCTATCGATTAATTCTCAATTCAAGAACTTATCAACAATCTTCAATACCTGCTGGTAAACAACATCCAGACACAAATTTTGCTTACTATAAAGTCCGTCAGATGGAAGCAGAGGTCTTGCTTGATGCATTATGCTGGCTCAGTGGTGAAGGAGAAGGTTATGTCAGCCAGATTCCAGAACCATCTACATATATTCCGAAAGAAAATAGAACAATTGCCCTTGCTGATGGAAGCATTACAAGTTCCTTTCTGATGACCTTTGGCAGGCCATCACGTGATACTGGACTTGATTCAGAACGTAATAACAAACCAACCGATAAACAAAGATTATACATGCTGAATTCAACTGATATTCAGAAAAAAATTAGATCAAGTCCGATTTTGAGAAAGGCATTTTCTCAGGTATGGAAAAACAGAACAGAAGCCATCAACACAATTTACAAAGTTATATTATCCCGGCTTCCAACACAGGAAGAAATATCAATAATTGAGGAATATTTTAATAATTCAGGACTGAGGACAGACCAGGTTGTTGGAGATATAGCATGGGCTTTATTAAACAGTAAGGAATTTATTTTTAAACATTGAAAACAGAGGAAAACATGAAACGGATTTTTCTTTTGAACATAACGCTACTGTTTGTCATTTGTGTTTCTTATGCACATTCAGAACAAAACAAATCACAGGCAAAGTCAGTTATTCAAATATGGATGTGGGGAGGTTCTTCTCAAAATGATACATTTGACCCAAAGCCATCTGCTGGATATGATTACTGTGGTCCGCTTGATAAAACAATTCCTACCAATGTGCCAGGCATTGAAATCAATGCTTCTTTACCCATGCTTGCGAAAATAGCAGACAAATACTCAATCATCAGAAGTATGACTCACGGAATAAATGCCCATGAATCAGCTGCCTATTATATGCAAACAGGACACAAACCAGGTACAGGACTTGTTTATCCTTCACTTGGTGCAATTATATCTCTGTTCAAGGGCTATGGAAAGGGATATAATGGAAAAATTCCGCCATACATAGTTCTTACTCAATCCCAGGGACGCTTTTCAGAAGAGGGCTTTCTTGGTCCTGCATATAAAGCATTTGCGACAGGAGGAGATCCGAGTCAGAAGCAATTTGCTGTTGAAGGTATTGTTGCTCCTGGTATTTCTGATCAGCAACAGATAAAACGAAGAGAACTGCTACAAAAATTAGATTTACTGGGAAAATCCATTCCTGATGACCCTGACTTCCTTCTTTTCAACAAAGCAGAAGAAGAAGCATATGAAATGATTCTGGGAGAAACAAGAAAGGTTTTTGACCTTTCTGAAGAACCTGATGAAGTCAGGGATAGATATGGTAGGAACTGGTTTGGTCAGTGCTGTCTTGTTGCTAGACGTCTTGTGGAAGCAGGAGTACCATATATTACAATCAATTATCCTGGCTGGGATACTCACAAACAGCATTTTCAAACAATGCAAAGAAAACTTGCTGAATTTGACCAGGGACTTTCTGCTCTTATAGAGGATTTGTCAAAACGTGGGTTACTTGATACAACTATTGTCTGGTGCTGTGGAGAATTTGGTAGAACACCAAAGGTTGATTGGTCTCCACCATGGAATGGAGGAAGAGGTCACTGGGGATACTGTTTTTCTGCCATCGTTGCAGGAGGTGGATTTAAGGGTGGTTGTGTTGTTGGTGAGTCCGATGCAAAAGGAGAATATGTTGCAAAAAGGCCTGTGTATCCAGAGGACCTTCTCAGAAGTATTTTAAGATTATGCGGTATTGACCCTGATGAACCTTTACCAAATGACAAAGGTCTTGATATTAAGGTCATGCCATATCCTGAAAATTATTCAGGAGAAGGAGAACTAAAGGAAATTATGAAAAAATGAAAAATTTTATAAAAATTTTTATTTTGCTGATTTTTACAGTGGCATCCAGTATTTTTTCACAGGAAAGAAACCCATACATTGCCTACATCTATCCTGCTGGAGGTCAAATTGGAACAAGTTTTAAAGTTATTGTTGGTGGTCAAAATCTAAGGGGTGCAAATGATGTATATTTTTCAAAAGAAGGATTAAAAGCCACTGTGATCAATTACCAGGGTCCATCAGGCATATTAACCCCATTACAGCAGGAAGAACTCAGAAGAAGAATACAGGAAATCAGAGATAAAAGAGCAGGTAAAAAAATTGAAGAAATTACAAGAACAGAAACAGAAAAAAAAGTCACACTCCCTGATATTCCTGAGCTTCAGAACCTTGAAAATAAAACGCCCAGACAACTCCAGCAAATTTTTGAAAAATATCTGAATCAGCAAAATAGACCAAAGCCACCAATGGCTGAAGAGGTAACATTGCAGATTGAGATTTCATCTGATGCAAAACTAGGAGATTGTGAAATTCGACTGAAGACACCAAATGGATTAACAAATCCTGCTGTTTTTCAAATTGGGGAATATCAGGAAACCTGCTGCAAAAATTATCAGTACAGGTATGAAAGTGAAGTAGAACAGGATACAGAGGTCTTTCAGGTGCCAGTGGTATTGAATGGAAGAATAATGCCTGGTAAGGTCAATAGATTTCTACTTCAATTACAGAAAGGACAGAACCTTCTAATTTTTACGCAGGCAAGAAAATTGATACCATTTATCGCTGATGCTGTACCTGGATGGTTTCAGCCTGTGATTGCAATATATGACAAAAATGGGAAACAAATTCTTTTTGTTGATGATTGCGGTTTTGAACCTGACCCTGCAACAAAATTCAATGTACCTGAAGATGGTAAATACACTCTTGAAATCAGGGACTCAATTTATCGTGGAAGAGAGGACTTTGTTTATCGTATTTATGTTATTGACCAATCACAGGCACAGTTTTTTTTCCCGAATGGTTTATTTGGAGGTGTTTGTCTAACCAATGAAAAAGTTGACCTGATGTGTCCTGCAGAATACAGTAATCTCCCAAAATACTTTGAAATTGAAAATAAAGGACAGATTCCTGCATCTATTTCAATCCCTGTGTTAATCAAAGGATGTATCAATTATCCTGGTGACATTGACCGGTACAGGTTTTATGGAAAACAGGGAGAAACAGTGGTTGTTGAAGTTATTGGTAGAAGAATTGGATCTCCTGTTGATTCTTTTGTGAAGTTAATAGGACCATCAGGTAAAATCTTGCAGTTCAATGATGATATGAAACAAAACATCCTTTATGGTCTTTTAACCCACAATGCTGATTCGTATTTAATGGCGAAACTACCAGAAACAGGTTCATATACTGTTGTTATCACTGATGTCGAAGGACATGGTGGAAACGAATACCAGTATTTTATGAGAATTACGCAACCCAAATTTGATTTTTCTCTTTTTGTCAGCCCTTCACAAATCAATATACCTGCAGGCGGTTTAGCCGTAGCCACTGTTTATGCAATAAAAAATGATGGTTGGGACCAGGATATTGAACTACAATTAAAAAATGCTCCTTCGGGTTTTATTCTCAATGGAGAAAAAATTCCAAAAGGAAAGGATAAAGTTTTTATTACCATTAAGGCACCTGGTGGATTTTCAAAAGAGGTTTTTCCTGTTGAAATAGAAGGAGTTGCAATGATTGATGGAAACCAGGTCAGGCACACTGCAATACCATGTGAAACAAAAATGCAGGCATTTGCATATTACCATCTTGTACCATCAGAAAAACTTCTTATTTCTACTACAAACGAAAGATTCAGGTCATTGAAACTATCTGCGGAACAGAATTATATTAAAATTCCTGCAGGTGGTTCAACAGCAATTACCTGTGAAGTTGAAACATTGTTCAGATCAATGGCAGGTTCATTAAGTTTTGGATTGAAAGAGCCACCTGAAGGCATAAGAATCAAAAATGTTTCTTTTGATTCAAAACAATACACTTTAACAATTGAAGCAGATAAAAAACTACAAGGTTACAGGGATAACTTAATCATTGAAGTTTTTGATGAAATCACCCAGCCCGGTGGTATGAAAAGGAAAATATTATCAGGTTTTCTTCCTGCAATACAATACGAGGTGACAAAAAATGAATAATATAATCAATAGGGGTGATGCAACTGGAAAATACTGGTTTTTTAAAGGAAAAAACAATGTCGACGAATACCATATAACAATTATACCTGTAAGCTATGCAGGTATTTACGAACAACTTAAAACAATAGATCAAGCACACAGGTATTTGCTCAAATCACTGAATTTAAATCCTGATACCATTATTTTCAAAAGATTTTTTTGTAGTGACATTCACAATCAGTATGGTGAAATAAAAAAATTTATTGATGAAAACAAAGAAAATTGTGCAATATCCATTGTTTCTCAACCACCATATCCAGCGGCAAAAATTGCAATGTGGGCATATCATATTTCTGATAGAAACCAGTTATTGAAAAAGAGACGTGATAATTTTTCCCTACAACTTGAAAGAAAATCGCTTTCTCATTTCTGGGACACAAATTTCATACATTCAGAAAAAAATTCAACATTTGCTCAAACCACAAAAATTTTATCAAATTACAAGGCATTACTTAAGAAAAGAAATATGACTGTTTCAGAAAATGTAATTCGCACATGGTTTTTTATCCAGAATATTGATTTGAATTATAAAAGATTTGTTGAAGCAAGAAGGAAATTTTTTGAAAAAAATGGTCTTACACCACAGACACATTTTATTGCAAGTACTGGTGTTGGAGGAACAGGCATTGATATCAGGGCTATTGTTTCAATGGATGCCTATTCAATCTCAGGAATTAGAAATGAACAGATTAAGTTTTTATCAGACCCTGAGCATATCAGTCCTGCCTATACCTATGGGGTCACATTTGAAAGGGGAACTGTAGTGAAATATCGTGACCGCAATCATATTTTGATTTCAGGTACTGCCAGCATCAACAATAAGGGTGAAATTGTTTATCCTGGCAATGTACTGAAACAATTTGAACATACATTAAAAAATATTCAATTACTTCTTAAACAGGCAGGTTCAGATTTTCACAATGTCTGTGTTTTTATCACATATGTCAGAGATCTCAGTGATGCATCATTGATTTATAAGGAAATGAACAAAAAATTTAAAAATACTCCATTTCTTGTTGTCATTGGTCCTGTATGCCGACCTGGATGGCTTGTAGAAATTGAATGCCAGGCAATATGTCCTGCAGTTAACCCCCAATTACCTGATTTTTAACCCTCAATTTATCTTCTGATACCCTGTTTTTTATAAAGCCCGATCAGTTCTGCACTGGCAAGTATATGACCCTTCATCGCATCTTCAACTTCCTGTCTTTTTGCTCCTTCCTTCAGGTTCAAGGTAGTATCAAGAGCATAGATTCTGAAGAAATATCTGTGGGTACCTGAGGGCGGGCATGGTCCTCCATAATTCACTCTTCTAAAATCATTCCATCCCTGTACACCTGGAATTGAATTTTCCTTAATTTCAAGTTTCTTACCTGTACAGGGAATATTGAAAACGATCCAGTGAATCCATGTACCAACAGGTGCATCAGGGTCGTCCATAATCAACACAAGCGATTTTGTTTTTTCAGGAATATCTTCCACAACAAGTGGTGGATTAATATCCATACCCTCACAGGTGTATTTTGCAGGAATCATTGTATTATGCTGAAATGCAGGACTTGTAATCTTCATAGCACCTCCTTTTTTTGTTTTCGTGTTATCAGCACTAAAACAAACAGAACAACAGAGAAACAAAATTACTGGCAAAAGTATTTTTTCTTTCATCATTCACACCTCCTGTGAGTAAAATTTCGGTCTTTTCACAACAAGTACAGGACATGGTGATTCTGCAAGTATTAATTCACCTGTGGTACTTTTCCCCATTTCACAAATAACAGGGTCTCCACCAATAACAAGAAGATTTGCTTCCTTTTCTCTTATAACATGGGCAATCTGTTTATGAACGGTTCCCCATAAAACCAGCACATCGCATTCAACTCCAATTTCCTTTGCGATATTGCTAAATCTTTCAACAAATCTCTTACCTTCTGCTTCAAGATCCTTTTCAATGATTGTTTTTTCATTTTCCCTAAAAAGACCCATTTTCATCAATTCCTTTAATCTTGATGTATCAACGATATGGAGAATCGTAAGTTTTGAATTCAAAAGTTTTGCCAGTTCAATTGCATATCTAACAGCATACGCAGAGGTACTATCAACAGCACATGCAACAACAATATGTCTGATTACAATCATTATGTCCCCTTTGATGCAAGTTTTTTCTTAATTTCCTTTAGTGTCGCAAATGCCTCCCTTGATTCTTCATCAAGACGGTCTGTAATAAACTTCACAACTTCACTATAATACGGAATATGAATTTTTTCAAGAGCATTGACCTTTTTTGTTGTTTTCATAAACTCCTGTTCAAGCCGTTCAAGGGCAGTCCTCTTTTCTGCAAGAACACAAATATTATTTATTGCTTCTTTCATAAACAAAATTGCCTCATCAATGGCTTGATTAACACCTGCAGGACTGAAATATGGTGGCTTTTCTTTGATACCTAAAGAAATTGATGGAATATTTACCCCCATTAGTTTTCTTTCTGTTATATCAAGTTCAATATCAATATCAATCCCGCTAATAATCCTTTCAACATTCAATTTCCCCATTGATATTATTGCTCTCTCAGCGGCTGAATAAGCACTGGCAAGTGAATCCTCCACATCTTTTTTGATCTTTTCTATTGTTTGTGTAAGAGATGAAATTTGCATTAACAAAATTTTCCTTTTTTCATCAAGTAGCCGGTAACCTTCTTTACATAATGAAAGCGTCCTCTTTGTCCTGAAAAGATTTGTCTTTGTTGGTGAAATTTTTACAATCATTTTTTATACCTGTATCTTTGTTTTATCTGTTGTTGACTTATTCTAATCAGTTCTTCCTCTGGAAGAATTGAAATAATATCCCAGCCAAGTTCAAGACTTTCTTCAAGGGTTCTTCTTTCATTATACCCCTGATTGACAAACTTTGTTTCAAATTCTTCACCAAATTTCAAATAAAGATGATCAAGATCAGAAAGTTCTTCTTCTCCAATAATAGAAGCAATTGACTTAATATCTCTTGTTCTCGCATATGAAGCAAAAAGTTGAGATGCAAGTCCTGGATGGTCTTCCCTTGTTTTTCCTTTTCCAATATTGTCCTTCATCAAACGTGAGAGGGAAGGAAGTACTGAGATCGGAGGATAAATCCCCCTTGCATGAAGTTCCCTGTCAACAACAATCTGACCTTCTGTGATATAACCTGTCAGGTCAGGCACAGGATGGGTAATATCATCATTTGGCATTGTAAGGATGGGTATCTGTGTAATTGAACCCTTTTTATCCTTTATTCTCCCTGCCCTTTCATAAATACTGGCAAGGTCACTGTAAAGATATCCTGGATAACCCTTTCTTGCTGGAATTTCACCCCTCATTGTTGAAAGTTCTCTTAATGCCTCACAATAATTTGACATATCAGTTAGAACAACAAGAACATGCATATCTTTTCTGAAAGCAAGAAATTCAGCAGCAGTCAGTGCAAATCTTGGGGTCATCAATCTTGTCAGGGAAGGACTATCAGCGAGAGAAAGAAACATAATAACATTATCAAGAACTCCTGTTTCTTCAAAACTTTTTATAAAAAATCGGGCAGTATCATATTTTATTCCCATACCCGCAAAAACAATACAAAATTCTTCTTCCTTTACTCTTGCCTGCCTGACAATCTGTGCTGCAATCATATCATGGGGAAGTCCACTACCTGAAAAAAATGGAAGTTTTTGCCCACGAACCAGTGTATTCATTACATCAATTGTTGAAATTCCTGTCTCAATAATATTTTCAGGGTATGCGCGGGCTGTTGGATTCATTGCAGTACCATTAACATTCATTATTTCTTCAGGCACAACCTTCGGCATACCATCAATGGGATTTCCAAGTCCATCAAAAATTCTACCAAGCATATCAGAAGAAACACCAATTTCAAGTGGTTTGCCTTTAAATCTAATCTTACAATTTTTCAAAGACAACCCTGTTGTTCCACCAAGAACCTGCACAACTGCATAACCCTCACCAACCTCAAGGGTGACTCCAATTCTTACTGTTCCATTTTCTTCAGTAATCTCAACAAGTTCATTATATCCAGCATTGTGGATATTTTTTATGACAAAAAGTTGCCCTGCGATTTCTTCCAGTTCAGTGTATTGACGTAAATTATGCATGTTCATTTTTTTAATTGTTCAAGTTGTTCTTCAATGGAATCTACAAATTTTTCAAGTTCATTGAGTTGTTTTTCTGTATATTTTGTCTTCATTCTCACAATTTCCTGATAAACCTGACTTTCTCTTATTTCTGGAATTTCCACTCCCTCTTTTATCAACTCCTCACTCTTATTGTGGAACTTTATAATAGCATCAAACATCAAAAATTGTTTTCTCGCAGAACAATAGGTATCAGTATCATCAAATGCACTTTGCTGCAAAAATGCATTTTTGAACAGTAAACACGTTTCAAGAATTAATTTCTGAGTATTTGGAAGTACATCTGCACCAATCAATTTTACAATCTGCTGTAATCTCTGTTCTTTTTGAAGCAAATCAAGTATCATGCTCCTGTGACCAAGCCACTTCCCATCAGTATGTGTATCCCACCAGTTTTTAATATCATCAACATACTCAGAATAACTATCAATCCAGCTGATTGCTGGATAATGTCGTGAATATGCCAGGTCCCTATCAAGAGCCCAGAAACATCGTATGAAACGTTTTGTATGGGAAGTCACTGGTTCTGTAAAATCACCTCCTGGTGGCGAAACAGAAGCAATTACTGTAATTGAACCAGTTTGTCCATTCAAACATATTACCCTTCCTGCCCTTTCATAAAATTCAGCCAACCTTGCAGGTAAATAAGCAGGAAAACCTTCTTCAAGGGGTATTTCTTCCATTCTTCCTGATAATTCTCTTAATGCCTCTGCCCATCTTGATGTAGAATCAGCCATCAATGCCACATCATAACCCATATCCCTGAAATATTCAGCAATTGTGATACCTGTATAAATACTTGCTTCCCTCGCTGCCACAGGCATATTTGAAGTATTTGCAATAAAGACAGTTCTTTCAAGAAGAAGTTTTCCTGTTCTGGGGTCAACAAGTTTTGTAAAGTTTGTGAGAACATCTGTCATTTCATTTCCTCGTTCTCCGCATCCAACAAAAACAACAACATCAGCATCAGACCATTTTGCAAGTTGATGCTGGACAACTGTCTTCCCTGTACCAAATCCACCTGGTACTGCAACACATCCTCCCTTGGCAACTGGAAATAAAGCATCTATTACCCGCTGTCCAGTAATAAGTGGCTGCTGGGGTGGAATACGATTTCTGTAAGGTCTTTGCTTTCTTACAGCCCATTTGTGATACATTTTCACATCATACTTACCTTTTCCTGTATCAAGTTCAGCAATGGTTTCATCCACTGAATAATCACCTTCATCAGCAATGTAACTTAATATGCCTTCACCAGCATCAGGAGCAATCATAATTTTGTGTTTGATTAAACTTGTTTCTTCAACTTCTCCAATGATATCACCTGGTTGAACTTTTTCATCCTGTTTTTTTAATGGGATAAAATGCCATTTTTTTTCTCTTTCAAGTGTTGACACATGTAATCCCCTTGATATAAAATCACCTTCCTGTTTTCTGATAATTTCGAGGGGTCTCTGAATACCATCAAAAATGTTTCCAATCAATCCTGGACCAAGTTCAAGTGACAGGGGCATTCTGTCAGAATAAACAGGGTCTCCTGCTTTTAAAGATGTTGTATCTTCATATACCTGAGCATATGCGATATTTTCTTTTAATCTAACGATTTCTCCAACAAGTTTTTCATCTCCAACCTCAACCATATCAAGCATCTTAAGATTTGATTGACATCTTATTTGAACAACAGGTCCGTTGACCCTGATAATTTTTCCAATTAATTCTGCCATTAAATCTCTTCTCCCAGTAATTCTGAATAGATTGAATCGTATAAATTCCTCATTCTTGCAGAAAACGTATTCTCATAAATTACAAAGCCATCCTGTGACTTCACAATAATACCAATATCATCAAAATTTCCAAGAACAAATCTTATTGAAACATTTTTCTTCAGATCATTTTTACACTTATCAACAATCTCTTTCTCAAACTCCCCAGTGAAATAATCTTTGTCATCTGGTGAAAATTCTACAATAATTTCTGGCTTATCAATCACTTCAATTCCTTCAAGTATTGCATTAACAAGGAATTTTTTGTAATCAACATGATTTCTGAAAGAAATAGATATTTCCCTTGTCTTTTTGATAACACTATCTGCAAATTCTTTTTTCATTTCAAGTCTTATTTTTCTCAATTCCATTTTTAATGTGGATTGGGCACGATGCTTTATCATTTCAATGGTCTTTTGTGCTTTTTCTTTTTCAGCTTGCAATATCTGTTCTTCCTGCTTTTTTGCATTCGCAATAATTTCATCAGCACGTGCCCTGGCACGTCCAATAATTTCATCAATTTTTAACCTTGTCTGTCTTTCAATCTCTTCAATTAAGCCACCAGCATTTTTCTCATCGGTTTTTATTTCCATTTTGTTTTCTTCCATATTTTTTCACAGTATTTGCATACGATGGTATTTCCAGAATTAGCGGTCTATTGTTTTTTCTTTTAAATGCCATAATCTCTTTCTGAACAAAATTTGATACACTGTCCGTGATAAGAACAATGCCTGCATCTTCTAATTTAATAACCTTTTTAAAAACATCTAATATTTCATCTTTATCACGAACCCCGAAAGTTTCTATATTGAGAAGTTTGAAACATGTGGCACTATCAATATCTGAAATGCAATAGAATTTCATAGATTATTGTACCCTTCCAAGAATCATAATTGATGTAATAAGCCCGTATATTGCAATTCCTTCAGCAAGACCAACAAAAATTAAAACCCTTCCTGTCAATTCAGGTTTTTCAGCCAGTGCACCAACTGCAGCAGTACCAACATAGGCAACTGCAATGCCGGCTGCCAGTGCAGCAAGGCCTGTGGATAATGCAGCAGCATAAAATGCTTTTCCAGCATTCGCTGGGTCAGTTCCAGTTGTCTGTGCCCAGACATAACCTGCCATCACAAAAAAAGACAGAATACACGAACCCAAAACATTCCTTATCCAGGAATTTCTCATAAATTTCCTCCTTTCAGGTTAAATACTCATCAATTCTTTGATAAAATTTCAATTTAACCGGCTGGTACACATGTTTCCCTGTTTCAAAAAATCGTGAGAAAAACTCATAATAATTTAAACGAAGCGATTGTATCAAAACAACAAGCCCCTCAAGACAGATCACAAAAATATTGCCCAAAAATATTGAAAGATATGAAAGTGGTGTAAGCCCTGCTTTTTTTAACATGTCAGAAATTGCAAAAATTGTCATAAAAAAACCAAAATGATTAAGAGCAAATGCAGCAATACGAATGAAAGAAACAGTATTTGCAAGATATCCCAACACAATTTCAAAAATATGAAGTATCCCCTCAATAAAACCAACCAAAATTCCCTCCCTGTGCCTGATTGCATCATACAATGACCTGAAGAAGATTGAAAAAATTCCAGTACACAGGAGTATCGCAAAAATTTTTGTCAGCATTCCCTGTGTCTTTGCAAAATATGTTGCTGCAATACCAATGCCTGCCCAGTAAATCAAACCTGAAAAAAGCCCTGCCTTATCAAAGAAAAATGCTTCTTTTTTTTGATTGATTTTATTGTTTATCATATTCAAAACAATTCCTGTTGTCAATGTGAGTATTCCAAAAATAATAAATGTGCGGAACATTACTGAAATGTTTTCCATTGGACTAATCCACAATGGATGGAACTCAATCCCAAAAATACTACCATACAAAAATCCAAAAATACAGGATGATAAACCAGTAAAACTCATAAGATACCCTGCCTGCCTTATTCCTGACTTTTGTTTCAATGAAAGTAAAAGCCCAAGAATAATAAAAACTGCGCCATGGCCGATATCGCCAAACATTGCGCCAAACATTAACAAAAACAATATTGCTACAAATACTGTCGGGTCAATAGCACCATATCTCGGTAAACCATATGTTTGCACGATTAACTGAAAGGGCTTCAGAAATTTGTTATAATTAAGTTTTACAGGTATTTCATCAAGAGGCAATCCTGATTTTTCTGCTGGAATAAACTGATAAAAAGATACAGGATCAGTTTCTCTGATAAGATGTGATATGTTTTGAACTTCTTTTTCAGGAACCCATCCTGAAAGAGCCATCATTGTATCAGTAAACAAAACACCTTTTTTTACCTGAGAAAGTTTTTGATGTATTTCAATGGAAACTGATATTTTTGCAAGAGATTCCTTATATTTTTCTGCAATCTCATTTATTTTTCCATCAATTTCAGCCAGATTCTTTTTCAATTGTTCCATCTTTTCAATGTATTGACTCACAGGAACATCAGTAATGCTGATTTCTGGAGAAAGTGGCTTCCATCCTATTTCTTTTTTTACCCTTTCAAGTGTTTGAATATCTTTTTTAAGAATAACAACACCAATAATTGTATGATTCTTTTTTGTCCCACCAGTAATTATCAGATGAGGAATGTTTTCAAGTAAACTGGCAAAAACTGAAATTTTATCTGTCTCAATTTCACCTGTTTCTGTATGAATAAATGTATATTGCATACCAGCAGGAAACGGCAAATAAACAGGTTTTCTATCAATCATTGCCTGCAAATGGGAAATTTCCTGCTGAATGTGATTTTTTTCATCAACCAGAGGCATAAGATTTTCTTCTATTTCATCAAGGGTTGTTCTCGCCTCATTATATGATGCAGGATTTACCCCTGAAATAGATATACGAAGTTGCTGAATAATAGTATTGAACCTCCTTGTAATATCATCCCACCGTGATGATTGGAATTCCTGTTGCCAGAGTTTTATATTCTCATTACCAGAAACAGGTGTAACATCAACTGGATGAAAAACATCAGAACCTAAAAGTTTTGTCAGCAAATTTCCTGCTTTTTCTTTCCTTACCAGCACATTGGTAAAAACAAGTTTTTCAGGTATCATGTTAAATCATTATTGATAGACGAAAGTTGCATAATATTTTTTAGCCAGAAAACTTATGACTTTCTTTGTTTCTCGCAATTTCAGAAAAATGTAACCAACAGGAACACCAATTGTAAAAAGCCCTTCAACAAATGCCTTTTTCACCTCGTGCATTATAATTCCCTCAAGAACACTATCAATTTCTGAAAGTTTTTCAGGTAAACCAGCAACAATATCAACGTACTGTCGTGGAATACCTGTATATTGCTCTGAAAAACTCTGTGACAAAAGCATTTTTAAATGTTTCTCTGAAAGGGTTCCTCCCGGGATAAAACCTGAAAATTCTTCAGGTATCTTTCCTTCGTAGTATAATTTTATTCTTCCAAGCCACATAAGATTTTCTCTATCAATCTGTGCTCCTATAATTCTTCTTGCGATCACTCTATCAGCAGAGGAAAGTCGTTCAATTGCTTTTAAAAGTTTTTCAAAATATTTTCTGTCAATTGATACTTCAACAGGATAAAGGCAATTTGAACTTAAAAATGCATCCTTTGAATTTTTAATTGCCTCTTTGTATTCTTTGTCATCAATTAAATCAATGATGTCATCTATTGATTTTGCTTTCAATAACATTGAAAATTCACCAGTCATCTCAGGTATGTCTGTACCTTGATTTTTCTTCCACAGTCGGAGAACAAATTTCAATTGTTCAATCCTGTATTTCTCATCAAGAAGAAAAATCAGATGTTTTTCATTCTTTGACCATAAAATATTAAAAATTTTCTTCAATAACTGCCTGTCCTTATTAATACACATTATTTCAAAGTCCTCTATTTTTAGTTGCCTGTCAAATTTCTTGATAATATCTCCATAATATGTTTTTTCAAGCAATTCAATAAAGGATTGAAGATTTAATGTCTCTGCACGAATAAAAAATTCTTCATCAAGCAATTTTGATACCATTGCCCTTATTCTTGTATTGGCATAGGCATATCTTGAAATCTGTTTCATTTCAATCAAAAAGTTTGCCTGTTGGATGACCTACATCAATAATCCTGTGGAATATTCTAATAGCGGTATTTTCAACAAGATTTTGCCAGTTTTTCTTTTTTTCCTCTATTCTTTTTTTCTCTGCCTGGATTATTTCCTGCCTTTGCTTCTCAGTATTTTTTTCTGCATTTTTTATCATTTCAGCAGAGATTTTCAAGGCATTATTTTTTGCCTGCTGAATGATTTTTACTGCATTTTTTTCGGCTTCAATAACAATATTTTCAGCCCTTTTTTCGGCTGCTTCTATTTCTGCCTTTGCTTCCTGTTCTTTTTTTATAACAAGGTCAAGGATTTCTTTCATATCATCCTGGGGGTTGTTGTTTTTAATGATACCACAAGAACCTTTTTTCTTCAATTCCCAGCTTCAGCCAATTTTTTTACATTGAGTTGTTTGATTTTGCTTACTGGTTTACAACTTATATTTACGATGATAAAATAAGTTTAAAGTTTCAAATTCAAAGGAGGTTAATATGCCTGAAGCCGATGAAAAAAAGGAAAAAAATTTCTATCCTGAAATTCAGCAAAAAAATAGAGCATTCTTTCTTAAAGGTTCAAACAATTTTGACTGGGGAATGAAAAACCGTCTTTCTCACATTTTCAATCCTGATACAGGAAAAACAGTAATGCTCGCCATTGACCATGGTTATTTTCAAGGACCAACAACAGGACTTGAAAGGATTGATATTACCATTTTGCCTCTTTTAAAATATTCAGACACATTAATGTTGACACGCGGTATTTTACGATCGATTATTCCACCAACATATCCCAATGGAATTGTATTAAGGGCAAGTGGTGGTCCAAGTATTCTAAAAGAACTTTCAAATGAACAAATTGCCATGGATATTGAAGACGCCATCAGATTAAATGCTGCGGCTGTGGCTGTTCAGGTTTTTATAGGTGGCGAGTATGAAACGCAAACTGTTTGTAATATGACAAAACTTGTTGATATGGCACAACGATACGGTATTGGAGTACTTGGAGTTACTGCTGTTGGCAAGGAAATGGTCAGGGACGCAAAATATATGCGTCTTGCATGCAGAATCTGCGCAGAACTTGGTGCAACATATGTAAAAACTTATTATGTTGAACCTGACTTTGAAACAGTTACAGCATCATGCCCTGTACCCATCGTTATTGCAGGAGGAAAGAAAATCCCTGAATTTGATGCATTGAAAATGGCGTACAATGCAATTCAAAAAGGGGCATGTGGCGTGGATATGGGGAAAAACATTTTTCAGGCGGAAAATCCAGTGGCAATGATTCAGGCAGTAAGAATGGTTGTTCATAAAAATTTCACGCCTGAACAGGCATACGAATATTATTGTGAACAAATTAAAAAAAGGGATAAATCATGAATTCATCATTTCTCAATCATATCAGGTCATTAACCCCGACATTAAGTGCTGGAATTATTGCAGGTGATGTAATGCATCTTGCTGAAAATATCAGCACACTTGAAAAAGCCGGAGTTGAATTACTTCATTTTGATATAATGGATGGTGTATTTTGCCCGAATATTACTGCTGGAGCATGGTTTGTGAAATCAATAAAGACAAAAATGATTAAGGATGTTCACCTGATGATTGTAAATCCTGAAGTGAAACTTGAATCATTTGTTGAAGCAGGTGCTGATATTATAACGGTCCATTATGAAGCAGGTGCTACTCATATTCATGCTTTACTTCAATCAATAAAAAAACTGAAAAATGCAAATTCTCCAGACAGAAACATCATTGCTGGTATCGCAATAAATCCAGGGACACCTGTTGAAGCAATAAAAAATGTTCTTGATGTTGCCGATATGATTACAATCCTTGCAGTAAATCCAGGATGGCAACATCAGTCATTCATCAAAACAACAAAACAAAAAATTGAAACAGCAATCTCATTAATTGGTGAGTCAGGAAGAGATATACTACTGTGTCTTGATGGTGGAATTACAAAGGATAATATTGTTGATGTCTCACATATGGGTACTGATATTGTTGTTGCTGGAAGTGCAATCTTTGATGGAAAGGATATTATAGGAAATGCAAAATTTTTTATTGATACATTAAAGAAAGGAAGAACAAAATCCATATGAAACCAGAACCAGAATGCAAATACGATTTCAAGGGCAGGGTGGCAATGGTTACTGGTGCTGCAGGTGCTATTGGATCAGGTATTTCAAGGGGACTATTGAAATCAAACTGTAATGTGGCAATAACAGATGTATCTATTGAAGCACTTGATGACCTTTACCAGGAATTAAAGGAACAATTTGGTGAAAAGGTAAAAAAATTTGTGATGGATGTTACAGAGTTTGACTCAGTTGCAAACGGGATAAAGGCAATCGTTGAAAATTTTGGTTCCCTTGACATTGCAGTGATCAACGCAGGTATCGCCCATGTTTCATCTATTAAGGACATGGATGTTAAAGAATTTCAAAAACTTGAAAAGGTTAATGTTGAGGGAACATTGCTTGTATTGAAAGAACTTGCAAAACATTTTGAAAAACAAAACACAGGCGGCGATATTATTCTGATTTCAACAAAAAATGTTTTCTCACCAGGAGCATCATTTGGTGCATACAGTGCAACAAAGGCAGCCGCACATCAACTTGCACGCATAGCATGCCTTGAGTTTGCACCACTGGGTGTAAGGGTCAATATGGTTGCTCCTGATGCTGTTTTCTCAGATGGAAAGAGAAAATCAGGACTGTGGCAAAAAATAGGACCAGAGAGAATGAAAGCAAGGGGTCTTGATGAAAAAGGGCTTGAAGAATATTACAGGAACAGGAATTTATTGAAGGCACAAATCACTGCTGAGCATGTTGCAAATGCTGTTTTATTTTTTGCTTCAAGGCAAACTCCTACAACAGGAGCAACACTTCCTGTTGATGGTGGGCTTCCTGATGCAACACCAAGATAATTCCTGCGTATTTAAATGCCACTTGGTTAATTCTATGAAGGTAATCCCATTTACCGAGAACAAATCTCAATTTTACCTTTACTAAAATCTCAAGGCAGTTTTTATTATGGATTATAACCAAGTCCATCAACATATTCTTGCCTTAACACTGCCTTTGCATGTCCATCAACAAAAACAGCATTAACAAGTTTTATTCTCATATGCCTTCCTTGAGAACCCGCGTAATAAGGGTTAGGCAGGTAAATAGATGGATATTCATTATATGCCTGTGTCGGATTCCCAAAATTCAGTTCTCCATACCTTGCTTCACAGAACATTATTGTAGTATCGGGCTTTGTCACCCTACCAAGTTTCTTTGAAACAGAAGGTAATTTTGCATTGTATCCAAAATCTATCTGACTTGTATTATAAGAGTATGCTTCAGCATATCTCTGCCCTTTATCAATGCAGGGACAATTTACAATACCAGTAGATGTGTAGACGTACCAGTCAGGAGTCCCATCTGGTGCTGTGCCACTGTACTTTGTGGGATTATCACTTGTAAAATAGATCTTTCCTTTTAAATAGCCAAGTTGAGTTAGTGTATCAAGAAATCCTACACTTGACCAGTTCCAGCTTGTCGTTGGTGTCCAGCCCGTAAATCCCCTCCATCTCGGATACCAGTATTCATTGTAATCGTTCAAATACATATGAACTGCCACTCCTATCTGCTTCAGATTTGAAAGACATGTTGACATTACTGCCTGTTCCCTTGCCCTTGCAAGTGCTGGTAGCAACATCGCTGCAAGTATTGCAATGATAGCCATAACAACAAGAAGCTCAATCAAAGTAAAGCCATTCCTTTTCATAGTCCACCTCCTTTCTTTAATCATTATTTGGTAATGTCCATACACCTCTGTAATTATAATAGTAAGGTGGCGCAGGTCCTCCTGCCTGCTGAGCCATTATTTTTGCATCAAGTGTTCCAACATGGAGGTCGCAGAAAATTACAGGAACAAATCCCCCATGGGTAAGATAATATATCTGGTTGCCTGGCCTGTCCTGGTTGAAGTATGGAACATATGGTCTTGCTCCACCAAAATTAAAATTGCAGTAAATGTAAATTGTATCTTCAGGACTCTGGTCAGCCGTTGAACCAATCCAGTTTGTACCCCTCATTGCTCCCTGATTCATACTATAACTTTCATAACCTGTTTGTCTTGAGAAAACAACTTTTCTTGAATCCTTTGGACATTTAAAAAGCAACCAGTTTTTTATGTAGCCCAGATCATATAACATGTAATACCAGGCATTTGCCGAACCATAAGGTTCTTCAGAAGGCATCCTTGGGACATCATAATCCTCAGAGTACATTTTAATTGCAAGTGAAATCTGTTTAAGATTGCTGAGGCAGGATGTCATCTTTGCCTTTTCCCTTGCCTTGCTCAGGGCAGGAAGCAACATCGCTGCAAGTATTGCAATGATAGCAATTACTACAAGCAATTCAATTAATGTAAATCCTTTCC
This sequence comes from Candidatus Omnitrophota bacterium, assembly GCA_023818965.1. GTDB lineage: Bacteria > Ratteibacteria > UBA8468 > B48-G9 > DTJG01 > DTJG01. Next base: position 129,127 of record JAMWCD010000003.1, read on the forward strand.
TTCTCATAATACACCTCCTTTTTTGGGTATTTTTTATATCACAAAAAGAACCATTCTGTCAAATTCTGTCAATTTATTTTTCTATTTCTGCTTTTTTAAGATTGATTTTTCTTATCAATTCAGGGTCAAATTTTGGTTTTCTATAGTAAGTATAAAGCCCATTTGTTTCCTGTTCTACATCATACAATTGTGTATAGCAAAAACCTGTAATTTTGGGATGATTTAATAGAACCTCTGTTAATTTTCTGTATCTTTCAATAAACTCTTTTTTTGTTTTTGGCCTGTCTCCGTAACCCCATCCCTGTTTTCCTTCTGCCCACCACGTACCCCCGTATTCACTGACCCAGTATGGCTGTCCTCTGTAAGGAGCATCAAGTTGAGGATAGTTCTGCCAGATTTTTTCCTGTGATTTAAATGGTTCAAAATCCTTTTTGAATTGTTCAGGGTCCTGGTTATAATTGTGGCAATCATAAATATCTGTTTCAACATGAATATAACCACTTGTATCAATCACAGGTCTTGTCGTATCAAATTTTTTTGTAATATGATAAATTGTTCTGACAAGTTCATTATCCTGTGGCATACGGGTTTCGTTTAATGGACACCATCCAATGATCGAAGGATGATGAAAATCCCTTTCAATAACATCAATCCATTCTTTTATCAAAACAGAAAATGCCTCATGACTGATTCTGCTTTTTATACCCCAGTTTGGATATTCATCCCATACCAGATAACCAAGTTTATCAGCCCAGTAAAGGAAAAGTGGTTCAAAAATTTTTTGATGAAGTCGTGCTCCATTAAATCCCATATGTTTTGCGATTTTAATATCATTGATGATGTCTTCCTGTGATGGTGCTGTGTAAATTCCATCTGGATAATATCCCTGGTCAAGAACCATTTTCAAAAATACAGGACTATTGTTCAAAAGAATTTTTTTTCCTTTTATTTCAATCTTCCTGAAACCAAAATATGACTCAACCTCATCCTGTTTTACTCCATTTGAGTAAAGAACAAATTTAACATTGTACAAAAACGGATTTTCAATACTCCAGGGAATGAAATTTTTTATGTTTATTGTAAAAAAAGTATTTCCACTGCCAGAAACGGTCTTTTCACAGAAACATTCATTTTCAGCAAATATCATTGTTTTTACTTCTGATTGCCCATCAATATTCAAAAAAAATAAAACATCTCCTGAATCATAATCAGGATAAATCTTAAAATTTTTCAGGTAATTTCGTTCTGTTGCTTCAAGATACACTGTCTGCCATATTCCTGTTGTTCTTGTGTAATAGCATCCATAGGAATAATATCGCTGGGATTGTTTACCACATGGCTGAAGGTATGTTCTATTGTCATCATAAGCATTTACAGTAAGAACGTTTTCTTTCTTAATAGCATCAGTGATTTCAAAACGAAATGGTGTATATCCACCAGTATGAGTTCCAATATGGATATCATTGAGCCACACGTTTGTAAGAAAATCAACTGCTCCAAAGTTTAAAAAAATTCTTTTTTTCGCAAAGTGTTCTGGAATTTTAATATTTTTTCTGTACCATATTGAAACCATGAAATCAGTGTTTTCTATACCTGAAAGTTTACTTTCAGGCGGATATGGCACAACAATTTTTTCTCTGAATTTCTTTTCTAACAAATAAAATTTTTTATCTATTCCAGTATTTGATGTATCAATTTCAAAATCCCATTGTCCATTTAAATTCAACCACTGATTTCTAAAAAAATCAGGCCTTGGATGCTCTGACCTTGGAATATTTTTCATCGTCTCTTCCTTCCTCAGAAATTTTTCAAATAATTTATTGCTTTCTCAGTAAGGTACAGGTCTATTTCAAATAGTCCTTTCCACCATGTTTCAAAGGACTTTTTGTCTCCGACATTTTCAACATAATATTGTTTTGCTCTTGACTTAAGATTTCTGATATTTTTCTTTATCTTTTCAAATCTTTCTCTCATTTCTTTTTGTATCATTGAAGGAATTTGTTTTTTTGTTGAATTCCACCATCTTGCCTCTTCCTGTAGAAAAAGTAATTTCGTGTAAAGAGTTTCTGCTTCTATACTGAGTAAAAGCCCTTTTCCAAAAATTCCTGTGATATTTTTTCCATTTAAACAAATTAAAATATTTTCAAGATTTCTTACCCTCCCAATAACGCCAGGACCTGGTGCCTGGTTTGATATCACCCATAAAATGTCGGACAGAGAAAATTCACCAAATTTTGATGGCATATTGATTTCATCTGCAATTACCCCGGAAATTTCCTTCAAATCACATGGTTTTGTTTTCCCTGTGTATGAAGCAAAAGCAAAGTAAGCAAGATTATAAAGCGTTAATGTCCATGGTGGGCTGATTGGAGCATAGGAATGGGCTCTTGCCCATGAACTTGCAATAATTCCTTTCCCACTTAGTTTGCAGACAGTATCACACATTGATACTGGATTGAGTACACCCCTGACAAAGTCAGGCATAGAAAGCATATCAGAACAATTATACACAGCACATGTTGCCCAGAAATTTTTGTTGTATTTTGCAGTAATTTTTACCTGTGAAAAACTTTCTGGATAACCATTTTCATCAACCTTTATGAGATTTTTTATTTCTTCAGGAAGGTCTTCAAAAAATTTGCCATTTTCAACAAAAGATACAACAGGTCTTGCATTTACAATACTTTCATATGGATTTCTTGAAAGATTTTTTGTTGGTCTTGTTCCTCCAATATTAACAAAATAACTTGATTTTCCTATATCCTGGTATTCCCATACAACTGGAATCACATCAGGGTCAATGATACTCAAAAGTTTTATATTGTTTTCTGTAAAAAACATATCATTCCAGAACATTGGTATTTTTCCGCATTTTTTCACAAGATTCCATACCCACATTGTATGTTCAAGATAAAAATTCATCCTTCCAATTTTTCCCACCTTTTTCCTGCATTCAGGACAATAACCAAGTTGAAATGTTTCATCCTGACCAACATGAATATATTTGCTGGACGAATGGAATTCACAGGCAATTTCAATCAACCTTTCAATGTATTTTCTTGCATCTTCATTTAATGGACATACCTGCTGTATATAATCATGCCTTTCAAACATACAGGATGTCCCTTTGACTCTTGAAAGATACTCAAGATGTCCAAATGTTTGAAATAGAGGTATCCACTGGATACCATTATCATCTGCAAATTTCACCAACTCAATAATCTGGCTCTTTGTATATCTTTCTGATTCTGGAAACTGGTATTTCAAAGGAAGGAAAGGAAAACGATGCTCATATTCAACAAGAACTCCATTAATACCCCATCTTGCAAGCAATTTAAGGAATTTTTTCAATGATTCAAACGGAATTTTTGGACCTTTCAGGTCAATGTGGACAACCCTGTTTTCAATTGCTGGCTTGCCCTTTACCCATGGAGAAAAATTTTTCATCTTAAATACCACAAACTTTTTTTATAATGGAAGAAATTTTTTTTGCTGTTTTTTCAATATCCCGGTTTATAAATCTGTAGTGATATTTTTCCAGAAGAATTTTTCTTTCCCTGGACGATTCCTTTAACCTGTGTCTGATATTTTCATCTGTTTCTCCTCTCTTTTTCAATCTTTCTCTTTGTTCCTTAAGAGAGGGAGGGAGAATACCAATAAGCAATGTATCAGGATATTTTTCTTTTATCTGCAATGCTCCGTTGGTATCAATGGTAAGAAGAACGATTTTGTTTTTTTTCAAATTCTCTTCAATAAAATTTTTCGGTGTTCCATAAAAATTTCCATAAACAAAAGCCCACTCAGCAAAGAAATTTTTCTTGATTTTTTCTCTAAATTCTTTTTCGTCAACAAAAAAATAGTCAATCCTGTTTTTTTCCTTTTGTCTTGGTTTTCTCGTTGTATAAGAGACAGAAACAACAATATCAGGCAGGATCTGTTTCAATTTTTTCACCAGCGTGGTCTTCCCGGTTCCTGATGGTGCTGAAAGAACAACAATGTGACCACAATTATGGCGTGGCTTTGCCCTTTGTTTTGAGGTCATTGATCATTCTTGTTGCAACATCAAAAAAACCAACATAATTATCCCTGACAAATTCCCATTGTTTTATTGCCTTATCAATCTGACCATTTTTTTCGTAGGCATGCGCAAGTACATCATCAACATAATCAGGATGAGGATATTTGATTGCTTTTTCAAGATATTTTACTGCATTCGGATAGTCCTTGCCTTTATGATAATATGTCCATCCAAGTTCAAAATAGATATCATATTTATTTGCATTGAATGGATAGGATAGCCCCTTTTTCAAAAATTTAATTCCCTGTTCATACCAGTATTGTTTTTCTTCAGGGGTCTTTACTTCAGCATAAATATTGTAAGCCATATGCCATCCACCAATTGTCCATACAAGGATATAACTTGGTTGCAACCACGAGATTGCTTGAAGAAGTGGCAGGATTTTGTAATGCTGTCCGCTGTGCCAGTAAGATTCCATTTGTAGCCACAATAAATCAGCAGCAAGACCCTTAAAGCCGCCAAGGATTAAACTTCCTGCAACCTGTCCTGGCATCAAAACAAGGGCACTCTCAAGATTCTCAAGTTTTTTCCTGTAATCAATCTGAATCTGAACAAGATGTATTCCAACAAAACACAAAACAATGGCAAGGAAATACTTATAACCTTTTCTTCTCATATTTCCCTTTTTTCAAAGAAATAAAGTGCAATAAATAATGCAACACACATATACAAAATTCCATAGGCAATTGTATAACCGACATACCCCCAGCTTACATTAAGTCCAACAACAATTTTATCTCTGATATTGAAGTTTTCATAGTTTGGAACAAGGGTATAAAGCATATCAGCCAGTCCCTTTACAATAATGTTTTCTGTTCTTTCTATCAGTTGCTTTCCATAAGAAGTAAGGTGTCCAACAATATAAAGGAAAAAGGAACATATGATGTTAAAGGCGTCAGATGTAAATGTTCCAAGAGCAAGTGTTATGCCACCAATAAGGATCAATTCAAAAAATATCAATAGTAATGTTTTGAAAACATCCATATTAGGAGGACTTTTCTTGAATATCAAAAGACCAATGAAAAATGCTGTGGCAAGAATAAAATTGACAAAGATAATCATGGATACACCAAAAAATTTCCCAATGACAAAATCAGAACGTCTTATTGGTTTTGTTAATAGGGTGTAAATCGTACGACGTTCAATTTCTGTTGAAATGGCTGCAAGAGAAGCAAAGATTGCTATTAAGGCACCGAAAAACTCAATGGCAGAAAAACTTACATCCTTAATCATTTTCAATTCTTCTTCTGCAGTAAGAAACGAAAACAACTTTGATGCTCCAATAACAATGAGAGCAAAAATCAATATGATATACAATGTCTTTTTTCTTATTGATTCCCTGAATGTATTAACTCCAATCAACCACATTTTCTTCATTTTCTTTCTCCTGTTTTGGCTGCAAACTCTGTATCAAAAGCACAGATGGTTTTAACAAATAGGTCTTCAAGATTTTCTGCCTGATATTGTTTGTTCAAACCATCAAGAGTACCTGTGGCAAGAAGATGTCCTCTGTGAAAAATTGCAATCCTGTCGCAAACTCTTTCAACTTCAGAAAGAAAATGGCTTGAAAGTAAAATCGTTTTTCCCTGCTCTTTCAACCTCAATAGCAAATTCCTTGTATCCCTGCAACCAATAGGATCAAGACCTGTTGTTGGTTCATCAAGAATCAAGATTTCAGGGTCATTAATCAAACTTGCAGCAAGCCCTATTCTCTCAAGCATACCTTTTGAATAATGTCTCAGGGCAAGCCGTTTTGCATCTTTTAATTCAACAAGTTCTAATAATTCCTCAATTCTTTTATCTGCCTTATCAGAATCCATTGAATACAAACTTGCATAAAACCTCAATAGTTCAGGTCCATTGAGATAATCATAATAATATGGATTTTCTGGCAAAAAACCAACGTGTTGTTTCATTTCAATGTCATACGGCGGCTTTCCCATAATATTTGCCTCACCTGAGGTTGGAAAAAGAATTCCAAGAAGAAGTTTCAAACAGGTTGTTTTTCCTGAACCATTTGGACCAAGAATTCCAAAAATCTCGCCCTGATTGATTTCAAGGTCAACATTTTCAAGACCAACAACAACCTTTTTCTTTCCAAGGATATAATGTTTGGTCAGTTGCTTTGTTTCAATTATTGCCATGATTTCCTCCTCGATTACTAACAATTTAAGTTTTATTCTATCACAATTTATGGTTGGTGACAAAATCTCCAAATATCATACCAGTCAATGTCAGAAGCAATCTTGCTTTTTCTCCAAAATTTTCTGTCTTTTCCACAAGTATATCCAGTGTTTTTTTCAGTTGTTTTTTTAATTTTTCTTCGTTTCCTTCTTCATCATAAAGATCATCAAGAATCTGAAATGCAGTGCCGAAAAGTGTACCAATTGTTTTCATCCTTTTCAATGTTTTTTCTTCAGATTTACCTATCATTGCAGGGATTTCAAAACATAATGAAAACAATTCTCCTGTTTTTTTTCTGTCAATCCATATTTTTGTTTTATGTGGAATTGTTTTTCCCTTAAAAATCATATCAAGGGATTGTCCACCTGCCATACCATCAGAACCAAGAGCATCACATGCCTTTATCGTTGCTTCAGGAATACCACATTTTGAAATTTCCCTCAATCCAAGACATAATAAAGCATCTCCTGCAAGCAGTGCCTGGGCTTCACCAAATTTCTTATGACAGCTTGGTTTTCCTCTTCGAAAATCATCATTATCCATACATGGTAAATCATCATGAATAAGTGAAAAACTATGAATCAATTCGATGCCACAGGCACACGGTAAGATTTTTTTCAATGGAACACCTACAATTTTTGCAACAGCAATTGTAAGAAGTGGTCTAATTCTTTTTCCACCAGGAAACACAGCATAATACATTGCTTTTTCAAGGGTTTTTGCCATACCCCCTGTGGGCTTCAAGCACCGTTTTAAATACCGGTCAACAATTTCTAAATATTTGTCTATGGTTTTTTTATCCAATGTACACCTTTTTCAGCCGTGGTACACCAAAACCTGTCATAATTGCATGCGGAACAGTGTGACATATTTCTGCCATATCTTCAATGGAAAGTTGTTCATCAAGAAAAATGACGGGCTGACCTTCTTTCATTTCTTTTTTTATTTCAATCATTGACTGGTCCATACATATTTTTCCCCTGATAGGGTAAAGATCTTCATGATGTTTCATATAGAATTTATTTGAAAGGGATCTGTTTAATCCATCTCCATAACCAATCCCAACAACAGCAATTGTTGTCTTTTCAGGACAGACAAAGCTTCTACCATAACTGATAGATGTACCTGCAGGAACATCTCTGACTGAAATAACAGAAGCCATCCCCTTAATTGCATATTTCAAAGACGGAATTTTTTTGAATATCCGTAAATAAAGTGATGGATAGACCCCGTAAAGAAGTAATCCTGTTCTCACCATAGAAAAATCTTCAATGCTTTCAGGAAGATTAACAATGCCTCCTGAATTTGCGATATGTGTAATACCCCGCATTTTCACAGGAATTGCAGAAAGTATTTTTCGAAAAATTTCAATCTGATTGATTGCAAATTTTTTATCAGGGCTTTCTGAAGTTGAAAGATGGGAAAAAACCCCGCAGATCTTTAATCTCTTTACGTTTCTGAGTAATTTTATTGCTTCACAGGTATCTTCGGGCATAATCCCTGTTCTTCCCATTCCAGTATCAAACTTCAAAAAAATCGAAATACCGTCTGTGTTAATAATTTCTTTTAAAAAATTGATGCTTGATGCTGTAAGGGTAATATTATGGTCTGTTGCCTTTCTAATTTCTGATGGAACAACAGGAGACATTACCAGAATTGGTTTTATAATCCCTGCCTTCCTCAATGATACTGCCTCATCAATGGTTGCAACACCAAACCAGTCAACTTCCTTTTCAATTTTTTTACTGATTCTTGTTCCACCCATTCCATAGGCATTGCATTTTACACAGGCAAGAACTTTTTTCCCTGTAATTTTTTTTATCACCCTGACATTATGTAATATAGCATCAAGGTCAATGATAAGTGTTCTACTGTTCATTTTCTTTCATTTCCCTTCTTATTTGTTCAACAACCGCCACAGGATTTTTACTTTCAATAATAGGTCTTCCAACCACTATAAAATCTGCTCCTGATTTTACTGCCAGGGAAACAGTGGCAACTCTTTTCTGGTCATCTTTAGTATCAAAAGGTCTTATTCCAGGACATATCATCAGAAATTTTTCTGGAAATTTATTCCTTAAAAATTTCAGGTCAGGTACAGAACATACAATACCATCAATTCCGCTTTGATATCCAATATCTGCGAGACGAGTGATTTGAAAATTAATGTCTTCATTAATACCGGTTTCTGCAAGGTCATCCTGAGAAAATGAGGTAAGCACTGTCACACCTATGATTTTTGTTTCACATCCTTTTTTATTCCTTGCATTAACTGCTGATCCAAGCATCCTTTTACCACCAGAAATATGAACGGTCAAAAGTGAAATCCCCATATCACAGGCAATTTCCACTGCTTTACCCACTGTGTTTGGAATATCAAAAAATTTCAAATCAAGAAAAATTTTTTTACCCCTTTGCTGTAACATCTTCACCACATCAATACCAAATGCAGTGAATGGTATGGCTCCGATTTTATAGTAGTTTACATTTTCACCGAGTTTTTCAACAATATCATTCAACTGTTTCCATTCACTGATATCAAGACTTACAATCAATTCAGACATTTTTTCTTCCTGTGCTTTCGAGAATTGCCACACAAATAAGAATCAGTATTACCTGGCAGAAAATAATAATACCTGCTGAAAAGTTTGTTCTATTAAGTACCAGTGCTCCAAGACCAGTGGCAAGCGTCAGAAGATAACAGAAAATCACTGCCTGTACCTGATTCATTCCAAGTTTAACAAGTCGATGGGAAATGTGATTTGTATCTGCCTCAAATATGCTTCTTTTATTTTTTATTCTTATGTAGATCACACTAAGAGTATCAAAAAATGGGAGTGAAAAAATCAATAATGGGCTTAATGCGGGTAAAATATTATATTGCGGCTCGTAACGATAATAGGTTCCCATAATTGCAAGGCAGGCGAGAAAATATCCAAGAAAACTGCTTCCACACTCGCCAAGAAAAATTTTTGCATCGGGAAAATTGTATTTGAGAAAACCAAGTACAGCACCGGTAAAACAGGCAAGGAGAGTTGAAATAAAAATCTGTCCATTGTTCACTGCTGAGAAAAAGAATATCCCACCAGCAATAGCAGCCACCCCTGCAGCAAGACCATTTGTGTGGTCAAGCAAATTGAAACTATTCATGCAAACAACAATCCAGCCCAGAGTAAAAATTAATTGAACAATCGTATATGGCGAAAAAAAAGAAATCCTTATCCCTGCAAGAAAGGTTATAATTCCGCAAACAATCTGAAAAACCAATTTTATAACTGGTCTTAAGTGATACACATCATCGAGAAATCCGACAATAACAACAATTGCTGATGTGATGAGAAATATAATCAATTTTGGTAGAACAGATAATATTCCACTTGAATATGAAGAAAAATTTTCTGGAAGAAATTTTTTTAAAAACAGTCCTGTAATAACTGTGGCGAGAATTGAAAAATATATTGCAATACCCCCGGAAAGAGGCGTTGGTAATTTATGAATTTTCCTTGGCGAAGACGGGTGGTCAAGAACATTAAAAGCAAGAGCAAATCTTCTTGCAACAGGGACACTCGCAAGAGAAAACATTAACGAAACCAGAAAAACACCAGTATATATAACATTCCACATATGAACTGGAAAACAGGTTGTTTTTCTTTCTGCACCTGTTTCCTATTACCTTGCAAATTCTGTTTCTCTTTTTTCCCTTATAACAGTAACCTTAACCTGTCCAATATATTTCAGGTCTTCCTCGATTTTTCTTGCGATGTCCCTTGCCAGCATCATTGCCTGCTGGTCTGAAATTTCATCAGGTTTCACAATCACCCTGATTTCCCTGCCTGCTGATATTGCATATGCCTGGTCAACTCCCTTAAATGAAGACCCAATCTTTTCAAGTTCTTCAACTCGACGCAAATAACTTTCAAGAGTGTCCCGTCTCGCACCTGGCCTTGTTGCAGAAAGAGCATCAGAAATTTGAACAATCACTGTATATGGAGATGCGATATCAAGGTCTTTGTGATGATTCAGTGCAGCATCAACCACTTCTTCTGGTTCTCCACATCTTCTCAAAACATCCGCTCCGATATCAGGATGACTTCCTTCAACTTCCTGGTCAAGTGCCTTCCCTATATCATGCAGTAGCGCAGCCCTTCTCGCCATTTTTGGATTGAGCCCAAGTTCTGCTGCAATCATTCCTGCAAGATATGCTGATTCCTTTGCATGCTGAAGGACATTCTGACCAAAACTTGTTCGATATCTCAATCTACCCAGCAATTTTATGATTTCTGGATGGAGGTTTTCAATTCCAAGGTCAAATGCAACATTCTTTCCATCCTCAATCAGTTTTTCTTCCATTTCCTGAGTTGTTTTCTGAACAACTTCCTCAATCCTTCCCGGATGTATTCTTCCATCAGCAATCAACCTTTCAAGGGCAATCCTTGCTATTTCCCTCCTATAGATATTGAAAGATGAAATTGTGATTGCCTGAGGTGTATCATCAACAATCAGGTCAACCCCTGTGGCTGCTTCAAAAGCCCTGATGTTCCTGCCTTCTCTTCCGATTATTCTGCCCTTGATTTCATCATTTGGCAAACTGACAACAGCAACAGTACTTTCTGTTGCTGCTTCAGAAGCAAGCCGTTGCATCGCTGAAAGTAAAATTTCCATCGCCTTTTTATTTCCTATCTCCCTTGCCTCTGCTTCTATTTTTCTGATAATTTCAATGGAACTATTTTTAGCTTCCTGTTCCATGGCTTTTAACAACGTTTCCTTTGCCTGTTCCCTTGTCATTCCTGATATTTCTTCAAGTTTTTTTATTTCCTGTTCAATTCTGTTTTCAAGTTCCTGGATTTTCTGTTGAATCTGTTGTTCTTTTTCAGCAAGCTGTGCTTCCCTTATACTGATTTCACTTTCTCTCTTTTCAATGAGTTCAGATTTCTTTTCAAGCAGAATCTCCCTCTGATTCAAACGTCTTTCAAGAAATTGTAATTCCTTTCTCTTATTTCTCGTTTCTTTCTCAAATTCAGCACGAAGCCGATATAATGTTTCCTTTGTTTGAATATCAAGTTCTTTTTTTCTCGTAAGAGCAATATTTTCTGCTTCTCTTATGATTTCTTTTGCTCTTTCTTCTGCTGCTTTAATGGTTCTTTCGCCGACGAATTTCCTCCACAGGTACCCTATCAGAAGCGCAAGGGCACCCCAGAATATAAACAACGGTATAATTATTGGTGTTGAGTTAATGGTAACCACCCCCTTACAGTAAATCGGGGAAATCCGGGAAGATTAATGCAGTAGTAGCAAATGCGTGCTACTCACAAAACTGTTTTTGACTACATAACAAAGGGTTACAATTTGTTTTTTCATTTTATAACCTTATTAATTGCACTGACCTGATTCCCGGAAATTTCCCGATTTCGTTAATTGTTTGATTGTCTATTTCCTGGTCAAGGTTTAACACTGTTATTGCAGGACCGCCCCTGACCTTACGGCCCATCGTCATTGAAGCAATATTTACATTTCTTTTTCCAAGAACCATCCCAATATGACCGACGATTCCTGGAACATCATCATTCCTGCATACAATAAGTGCTCCGTCAGGTACTGCCTCTACAGGATAATCGTCTATTTTTACAATTCTTGGCTCAGATGCAACAACAGTACCTGCGAGAGAAATATTTTTACCATCGATTTCAGCTTCTGCAGTAATAAGGTTTGAAAATTGCTGCGCTGAAATTTTTTTCTTTTCAGCAAGTTTTACTCCATTTTCTTTAAGAATTAACGGTGCATTTACATATGTTGCAGGCTGAAACCATTCAACAAAACCCTTCATCAAATATGCCCTTATTGGTCTTGTATCATAATTGGTTATTTCCCCTGCGTACTCGATTGTCAAACTTTCAGGCATTTTGCTAATCATCTGCCCCAGAAACAATCCTATTTTTTCAGCAAGGGTTAAATAGCCGCCAAACCGTGATATAACCTCCTTGTCAATTGATGGAACATTTGCTGCATTTTTTATGATTTTATGAATAAGGGCATCCACTATTTGCTTGCATATATCACGCGCAACATTAATCTGTGCTTCTTTTGTAGAAGCCCCTAAATGAGGTGTCACCACAACATTGTCCATACCTATCAATCCCGAACAAACAGGTGGCTCTGTAGAAAAAACATCAAGTGCTGCAGCCTTTATTTTACCATTTTTGATATATTTTTCTAATATGGATTCATCAAAAAGTCCGCCCCTTGCAACATTAACAATCATCACCCCATCTTTCATCATTGAAAAATGTTTTTCCTTCAAAATATTTTCTGTATCCTTATTCAGAGGTAGGTGAAGTGTAATAATATCCGCCTGACTGCACACACCCTCAAGCGTAACAAGAGTTACACCAAGTTGTTGCATCTCATCTTCGCTAACAAATGGGTCATATCCAAGTATATTCATTCCAAAGGCAGTCGCATAATGTGCAACGCGTCTTCCTATTCTTCCAAGTCCTATAATACCGAGTGTTTTACCAAAAAGTTCTGTACCCATAAATTTTTTCCTGTCCCACTTACCACTTTTCATTGATGCACACGCTGAAGGAATCTGACGAGCCATAGCCAGTATCAAACCAAAAGTATGCTCTGCAGCAGAAATAGTATTACCTTCAGGTGCATTCATAACTATAATACCACGTTGCGTTGCTGCTTCAACATCAATATTATCAAGTCCAACCCCGGCACGACCAATAATTTTTAATTTTTTCCCTTTCTCAATAACAGATGCATTCACCTTTGTAGCGCTTCTTACTATCAAAACATCGTAATCTCCAATAATTTCACAGAGTTGCTCCACAGTCAACTTGCCATGTTCGTCAACATGGAATCCTTCCCTTTTTAAAACCTCAATACCCTCTTTTTCAATATTGTCTGTTGCAAGTACTTTTATCATTTGAAATTCTCCTTATATTTATTTTATCATAAGGAAGGCATCTGTCAAAAAACGCAGGTACCTGTTAGAAACATTGAGATACAGAAAGCAAAATAATTTGTTATCCAATAACAACAGCACAAAACGAATGTTGTGGTAAATTCTTGATTTTCAATATCTTACCTTTTATCTCTGCTGATTCAGGAACAGTCCCATTAATTTTTAATACTTTCATCGTTGCATTTTTCGGTACATCAAGCTCTTTTGTTTCTATTATGACATTACCGCTAATATTCTCATTATCAGAAAGATTTGTCACAAGTAAAAGACATTTACCCTGGTCTGATTGCCACAAACTCGGAAAGAGCCAGTATTCTTCGCAATGCACTGCCTCTGTAGGACAATATGCAGGATTGTGGAGTTTTATATAATTTCCAGGTACAGACAGCATAGCATCCCATAATGGCTTTATATAGGCAACTGCCTTTTCAAAAGGTACATTTGGTTCAAGAACAGGATGCCCTGTCATTCCAAACGCAGTACAGATTGCAGATGCCTTTTTCCCTGAAAACATTGCCCTATCTTTCAAGTTCCCGCTGATTAGATGTGCACCTGAACAATCAAGGCATGAATAATATGCGGTACTTTCTGGTAATTCAAGAAGTTCGTCGTGTCTTATTGATAGTTCTCCACACAATGCAACATCAAGACAACTCTGGCTGAGAGCGAATGGAAAACCCGTATGCCCAATAATTGCACCGTATTCTCCGATTCTTTTTCTGATTGCTTTCAAATACATAAAATAACCATAAGAAGACCAGTGAATTAAGCTTGTCTTTGTAAAGCCCATCGCATGGGGACTGTTCCAGTCAGGGTAAAAACCATCCCAGTCCTTTTTCATGTAATCTTCAAACCATGTCTGATACATTTGATATTGTTCACATCCCCTAATATAAGTCAAAACCCTCATTCCACGCTGGTGACACCTGTCAACAAATGCCTTAAACCATTCAGGGTCCTTAACAACATAATCAGCAGGCGGCTCGCAGTTTGTACCTGGATTTCTCATCCAGAACTGATGGATAATCATCACATTGGCTCCAAGGTCTGCTGCTTCATCAACCCTTTTTATATCAGGATTTCCCTTAAACAACTGTGGTTTTTGACACGCCACCTGTTTGATCGGCATCAAAACCCATGGCCAGTCCTTGCCAATTTGAGCATAGGGATACATACAGTGGGCAACCCTGCAACCAAGAACATTATTCCTGTAAGCAGGATCAACGTTTTTACCGCTCTGTGTTCTGGATGTTAAAAATATCATGCCCCACTTGTTTCTGTATCTCACTGGTTCAGAAACATTCATCTGGGTCCCATGAAAAATATACCATTGTAAAGTCCATTTATTTCCCTGTTTTCCACCATAACTCATTGTGTACTGTCGTGCAGCGTCATTAAAAGATGTCCATTCATCAAGAACAAATTCAATTTTGTTGCTAAAAAATTTTGTATTTTCCCATCCAAGATCAATTGATGCAAGTGGCCATAGTTCCCTCTGGCAGGAAATCTCATCAGGACGTTTATAAAGATCCATGCCATAAAATACATGTGTTGTTGAATAATCCCTTTTATACCATGGTTCTCTTGTAAAATATCCCCATCGTGCAGTTTTTACACCCGATATATCAAGAAATGTATTCATTGATATCTCACTCAAAACGAACGATTTTTTTTCATCAACATCAAAAATTTGCTCGCAAAAAACAGCACCCTCTTTATGCACCTCATATGTCTGGGTTATTTTTATCAGCCCTTTTGCAATCATTGCTTCATTTTTTATCACAACTCTATCATTATCTTCTGATTCCACAGTCAATTTTGAATGTGTATCGGATAATTTATACGATTGTCCATCAATGATAAATTTGATATCACATACTGGCTCTTTTCCATCAACCAGTTTATGTGTTTCCTTTTCATTTTTACAGGCAAAACCAACTATTTCTCCACCTCTTTCAGCATCCCACGTAATTTTCCCTGTACCTGTTTCAACAGTTATTTTCTTTCCGTTTTTGCTCAGTTTTAACATTTTAGAAACCTCCTTTTTAAATTTTCAAAAAAATAATATTACAACAGAAACCGTTGATTGTCCAGAAAGAAGCACAATCGTGGTATAATAACAATATGAAAAACAAGGCAATTGTGTTTGATTTTGACGGTCCTCTTGTTGGAAGCGGCAGGGATAAATCAATTCATATTCTTTTTTCAGCATATGTGTCATGCTGGGAAACCTGCTTCAAAAAATTTCTCCATCCAGAAAATCCGGAAATTGACCTTGAAAAAATGCTCAAAGGACTGAAAAAATATCCTGGAGCACCACGTTTCCAGCAACTATCTGCTATTATCAGTTGTCTTGTAAGGGATAAGCCGGAGGCAGTACAGAGCCCTGCTGAACTTGGAATAGACAGTCACCTTCAACAACAGTACAAAAAATTACAGGAAAAATATAATGAATACTATTCCTCACTTAATAAGGCAGCAGCAAAAAAGTTCTGGAAGGTGCTTGAAGGCGTGAAGGAAATTATTGAAAAATTTTCAAAAGATTATGATTTGTATGTTGCTTCTGGTATTATTCAGGAAATTCTTGAGAAAGATTTTGAACATCACGGATTTGATAAGAAATACTTCGCAGGTATTATGGGTAGCAACACTACAGGAGACATTGATAAATCAGTGATATTGAAAAAAATAAAAGAGAAAGGATACAAGGATATTCTTTTTATAGGAGATTCAAGAAAGGACTTTGAATATGCAAGAAAAGCAGGAGTAAAATTTTTTAAAGTGAAAACATCTGATGACTATAAAAGGTTATTGAAACAAATGAAACAAACATTTCCTGATGAACAGGATGTATGTGAATTTTCTGAAGAAGAAATTAAACTGATAAAGTCAAAAGTTCTTGCACTTATGAAACTATATGCTTCAGGAAATCGACCAACCTATGATGAAATCACAACATTTATAAATACTGGAAAATTTGGACTAAATCCTCAATGAAGACCTTTCAATAACACCATGCTCCATTGGTTTATTTTTCAATACTTCATTGGGACCGTAAAATCCTTTGCTGATTCTACACAGTGAATAAAAAATTGTGTTTGGTCCAACAAAAACACCCGGGTCAGAAACAGAATTACAACCAACCTGTGAAAAATCGCCCAGGATAATACCTATCTTTGGTCTTCCTATATCATACTTTTTTTCTCCAATCTCAATCACAACATTTTTTTTGCCAAAGATACCTGCATAAATTCCAAGGTTTGCTGTTGTTGCCTGATTCCCGAAATGCGTAGCATAACCGCAGATACTATCACCAACATATGATGGATGCGGAAAATTTGCTTTATCCATCATCACTCCATTTTTTATCTCTCCGCGGAATGTTCCATTATCTCCAATAATAACATCTCCCCTTAAATATGTGCCCTGTCTGATTTCATTTTTATTCCCTATGATTGTTGGTCCTTTAATACCAACGCCAGGTTCAATGGAATTGTTTTCTCCAATATAGATATCACCTTCATCAAGAAAAATATTTACACCTGCGAGAACCGTTCCTTTTCCAACAAAAAGAGTAAACCTTTTACCATTGAGTGAACCCTTGATAAAAGATGGTTCTACAATTGCTCCATCTTCTGCATATATCACAAAATCACCAATACATTTTCCTTTGAAATAATTTTTATCCATTTCTTTTAATGAAGATGTCTCCTTTTTTTCGCTGATTGCTTTTGTTATCCATTCGCAAGCATAGGGATGAATTGCATCAAGCACAGAAACAACAGAATTCACATCACGCCTGGAAAAAAGCCCTTGATGCTTAAACGGATGCTTTTCAAAATCAAAATAGAATTCAACCTTTAACCTCTGTGGAACTTCATCTGGAGAAAGTTCCTTTAGTTTGATAATTTCTTCCATTTTGCCTCCTTGGTTGTTTGTGATTATAATATGAATGGGAAAAAATTTCAATAGTTTCCATAAAATGGTAAAATAGTGGTGTATGAATAAAATACTGGAAAAAAAATTTAACAAGATTAACCAGAAAAACATTACTTCAGCCCTTCTATTACTCCACAGAAAGGTTGTTAAAGACCTCAAACAAGAACATATTTTCAAAAAAGTTGCATCAACAATCAGATCCTTTGTAAAAAGTGATGGTTGTGCCATATTAATGATTGATAATGGAAAAATTGATGTCGTTGCCAGGTATGGATTTTTAAAAAATTTGAAAAAGGTTAAGTTCAGTATGTTAATGAAGCCCATCAGATATATTTTAAAAACAGGAAAAAGCATTATTTCTCAAGATGTCCCCAACTCTCCATTCAAAAGTTGTATACCTGAGGGATGTTCAATGAATTCCTTAATTTGCGTGCCTGTAAAAACAAACGGAAAAATAACAAGTATTATACATCTTGATTCAAAAGAAAAAAATGCCTTTACAAAGGAAGATGTAAATTTTGTTAAGCTTATCGCATCTGAACTTTCTTCAATTATTGAAAGAAGTTTTCTTTATTCAAAGATTGAACAACTTTCAATCAAAGACCAGTTAACAGGTTGTTATAATAGAAGACACATATATTTTGACATTAAAAAGGAAATTGCACGGTGCAAAAGATACAGTAAAAATTTTTCAATCATTGTAATGGATTTTGACAATTTTAAAAAATTCAATGATACCTTTGGACACTTAAAGGGAGATTACCTGTTAAAAAACATGATTGAAAAGATACGAAAAAGTTTAAGAAAATCAGATGTTATTTATAGATATGGTGGTGATGAATTTGTGTTGCTTCTTCCAGAAACAAATAAAGAAGGTGCAATGGTATGCGCGAAAAGATTAGAAGAAATCGTTGACAAAGCTAATAAAAAAATAGATAAGAAAACAAAAATTACTTTGAGTACTGGTTGTGCAGGATATCCTGAAGACGGGGATACGCCTTCAAAACTAATAAAAGTGGCTGATAAAAATATGTATAAAAATAAACTTGCCAGGAAAGCCAGCCGTTAACGTTTTTCACATTCCCTGATTTTTCTAAGAACTTTTTCATGAAGAACTTCGTTTGTTGAAACAACAACATCCAGCACTGTCTTCACATTATCACTGCATACAACCTTGTTACCATTGAAATCAGTAACAATCACCTCTGCCTGTTCTGCAACAAAGATTCCTGAGAACACATCAACAAATGGCTGTTTCATGGCAAAATAAACATCTATCTTACCTTCAGCCACATCAACAAAACCATAAGGACCACCATTGGGTAAAAAGAACTTAAAGGGCAGCAAAAGTTCCCTGTATTTATCAACTAATGGAATTAAAAATTTTTTCGGTTTCATTGCATATGATTCTATACTTGCTCCATCCATTTCAGTAACATCAGGTCTTCCCATGGACTGCCTGTATTTTTTATCAAGTTTCACCTCTCTAACAATCTTTTCTCCTTCAATGTCAGCAAGGTATGCCCCATTTTTACATGCATAGGCAATTTTTCTGCTCACACAATCGCCAACACAACAGCAAACAGGATTGAAGTGGCTATCATAAAAGGCAATCGAACTGTACCAGAAATCCCTGACACCATGTTTAAAAAGATAACTTCCATCAAAGGGATCGCAAACAACATAAAAGGGTTCTCCTGGTTTGTCAGTATTAATTTCAACTCTTCCTGCTTCTTCAGAAAGAAGTATTACAGGAATACCCCATTGCTCTAATCTTTTTCTATATCCATTCTCTGTATCCTTATCAACCCTGAGAATATCAGGATCCCAGCTTTTATATTCGCCGAGTCGTTTTTCTACCTCTTCCCATCCAATGTTCTTATCACTCAATTCTTTCACTGTATCAAGTGCTTCTGCAACCATTGCAAGATTGTATGCAAGAATTTCGTCTTTTGCTGAAAAATTCTCAAGTCGTTTTTTAAATAGTTTATCAGACATATTTCCTCCTTATCGTTTTTAATCAAATAAATTAAAACATAGATCTTTTAACCTGGCAATTTTTGCCCTTCCTTAATTCCCCTTTCGGTTACTCATACTGACATATTTCAGGACTGTCTGGATATACTCCGCCTTCATCAGCACTTTTTCTCTGCCATAATAGAAATTTTTTCTTTTCAAAAAAGGTACAACGTGTCATCAATGTATAGTCAGTAAGTCCCTGCTGTGGATGAAGTTTCAATGCATCTTTTCTTAAACCAGAAGGATATGGGGCAATAAACAATTTTATAATATCATCTGATTTTGGTTTATTTCCCAGATTTCTTAAATTTTCCCTTAACATTATTTCGAGTTTATCACACACATTCCAGAAACAGGCATCAGGACCATCACCTGGAAGATTAAACAGTTTCATGTATTCTGTCCTTTTTTCCTTTTGATATTTTGCCTGTGGTGAAGATGGGTCTCTGCAAACCATTCCACTAACATGCACAGAACCTGTTAATTCATCCTGTTGAAATAATTCAAAGAAATTTCTACTACATTTTTCAATTGCTACCGCATTGTATTTTCTATCAAATATAATAATGTTGCATCCGCCCCAGAACATTGAATATTTTTTCAAAAATTCAACTGCTGAAAATGTATCATACGCATACATATTTACCATCTGCAATACTGGAAGAGGAAATATCTCTTCTGGTTCATCATCAATATGAAGCCCAGAACCAACTCCATCAATGATAAATCTTTTGTGATACCACCATGCTTTTGAAATATGTGCTTTTTCTGGTAATGCTGGGGATGGTTTCCAGTAAGTAATCGGGTCATCAACATTTTTAATATGCATAGGACCATGATCTGTTTCTACAATAAATACTGTTCTACATTTTTCATCATTTTTTGTCTTTTTAATTCCGAATTGCTTGTATCCGCGAAATGTTAAATAGTCATTGGTACTTCTCAAAATGGCAATATCCTGCTTACTCAGGTTTGCAAGTTCCATCAGTTTTTTATCCCTTGTAAGCACATAATCAACCCATATCTTTGCCTCAGGAAATTTTGTAAAAGAAGGGATTCGGCTTATTGCCTCATCATAATATTTAACAACTTCAGAAATCAACTGTGCCTTATTAATCCAAGGTGCATCAGCAATAATTCTCTCAATACCTGATTCAAGATAATAGTGTCTGTCTGAATTAATCAGTTGTGCATAAATATTCGCTTCCTTCAATGGATCAGGTGCTTCAGACGTGAAACTACTGTCTTTCAAATCATCCCACATTGAATCTCCTTTTTTATCTTATTACGATTGCGTCAGCAATATCAATTTCAAAGGAAATCTCTGTTTTTCCTTTTGATACTTTGACTGCCTTTATCTGTCTACCACTTGCAAGTGAAATTTTCCTTCCCTGAAGATCCATGTTAATCTCAACTGAAATATCAGAAACCTTTTTATTGCTCCAGTTTATCACTGGTATCACCATTCCATTTTTTGATTGTATAACAGTTGTCTCAATAAATCCTATAGGATCCTCATTGTTTTTTACAAAGGTGGTTGGTTTACCTGAATAAGCCATTGTTATCAAACCTCTTAAATTTTGTTCAAAGTCAACAGGTAAAAGATGAGCCATGGCATCATCTGTGGAACCCCTGTCTACTGGTTTCAATGGAATTGCTGGTTTGAAATAACTCAGTCCCAAAAGAAATGCACAGTAGATAATCTTACCCTTTCCTTTTTGAATTGAAACAATGGCAGGTGAGCCATCAGAAAATCTACCAATTATGTCTCCTGAAACAGGTTTAATCTTTGCCTTTGCTCCAAAAACAGGAATAGAAACTTTAATACCATTGATTTCTACGATTTCATCAATGGGTTTCGCAAAAGGAAGGTCCTGTTTTATGTAATTAATTGAATTGTCTTCCACAATTTCTAATGGCTCAAAACCAATCAATTGCTTCATCACATCATTTCTTCTGTTGTATTCATCAAACATACCTGAACCTGCTGTGAGAAACAATGTTCCACCACTATTAACCCACTGTTCAATTTTCTTTGAAGTAGATACTGAAACATGTTTATCAGTAATGAAAATTGTTTTGTATTTGTTAATTGTTCCATCAAGTGCATCCTGTTCAACAATAAAATCAAGCGGAATTTGATTGTTTCGTATCATAATATAAAGAGCTCTTTTTGCAGCAGCAAAAGAACCTTTATTATCATCCCATATATCTGCTGTTTCACTGAACCATAGCCCACAATCTGCCTGCCTTATTTCTCCTTCCTGAATAATATCTTCAAACAATCCGTATTCTCTGAAACTTTTCAATACCATCGCAAACATATCCTTGCTTGAAACATGGTTTTCAGTGTATGCCATATAAACAGGATGAAATTCAAAAAGATTGATAATCTTCATCCCATGTGCAAGTGCTCCATAAAACTGTCTTTTCCACATATTCGGCGTATTTCCAGGCCAGTGTGGCATCACATAATAATGTATTTTTCTACCAGGCTTTCCTCTTATACCTGCTCTGAACAAATCAAGATTTATTTCATTCATCTGCGGACTTCCAACAGGTACCTGCCAGATATAATCTTCTGACCATGGCATCGTAAGACCATCATCCCTGAAGCAGTTAACCCATTGAAAAATTTCACCAAGATAAGCGTGAGCATAACCTCCATGAGGAGAAAAATTTGCACCTATACCTGCATTCGGTAAATATTTTCTCAACACATCAGTAAGTTTTTTTATTGTTTGAATTCCATAATAATGCTGGTATTTTTTTGACCAGTAATATAGCGCAGGATTTGTATCCTTTATTTTTGGGTCAGGATTGTAAGAAATATTATCCCAGTTCCCTGTAGCGTCAATATCTTCTGGTTTTACCATCTGTCCTTTAAGATAATCTACAAATCCTTCTTTTGCTTCTTTTGGATTCGGTGAAGGTAGTCCGATTTCATCTCCCAAACTTACAACCCTGATATTTTCTCTCTCGTTTTGTGTTAAATTTTTGCAGATTGTTTCAAGTTGCTCTGGAGTTTTTCCTCTCCAGTCAACGCCGATACCTGGTTTTGTTGTAAGACCAAAGAGTGCTGGAAACTCCTTTATTCCTGTTGTTGCAAAAATTAATGTCTTTTCAGGTGTTTTCCCATATGTACTGATTTTCTTTAAATAATCAACAATTTCTGCTGTTGCTTCTTCTGGTATCTGAATCTTTTTACTGTATCTTGTATCAGCAAAACCAACAAGTTCAAGATTACCTGGATTGTTTAAAGAAAATTGCCTGATTTTTTCAATTGTTCCAGAGGCATTCATCACCCCAAATTCTATTTCACATTTTCCGCTTGCTGAAAATCCCCATTGACCATCATTTAATGTATCCATTGTTGAACCGACCTCAATCCATTCAGTTGTTTGTCCTGGTTCAACAGAAATATTAATACCTTTCCAGTTCCTTAAATGAACCCAGTAGGGAGAATGTTGCTGGAACGGTCCTCCTGTAAATGATAAACTTTTAATATTCAATTTTTCATTCCCTGTATTTCTCACCTTCATCCATACATCGCCTGCCTGAGTTAACCATCCATCAAGAGGTAGATAACCCTCTTTCTGGATTCTCATTTTCACCTGTTCAATATCTGCTGTCAGCATAATAATATCAACATTTCTTTTTGCGGCTGGCTCGGGCTGTCTTCCTGCAATCAGTGAAATCTTTATAATACCTGGTTTTAAATGAACAAAAGTATCATGACCTTCCCAGACAATGTTTTCAACTGCTCCCCAATCCCAGGCGACCTCTTTCTGAAGTTTTTGCCCAAATGCCCATATTTTCAAATTTTCTCTTGCTCCATAAATCCTATCCATAAGAATTTTTTTATCCTGTTCAATCCTGATGCGAAACTGTGTCTCAAATCTATATGGTGCTTCGTATCTTGCAAGAACAAGATAATCTCCCTCCTTATCAATCCTTGCATTGATTGTAGCAATTGATTCATCACACTCTTCAGGAGCAGATAAAAATGCTTTTCTTGAAAGAAAGGTATTGGCAAATGTTGCTGCAAAATAATTTTCTCCCCAGTTTTTTGCCTGCCAGAGACCTTTTTCAACCTTGAATTCTTCTGCCTCACAAAAAATTGTTCCATCAGGTGCAGGTATGACTGGTTCATTGTTACTTCTAAATTTCGCTGCAGGATGAACATCTGCAAAAAGTTTAATACCAGCCAGAAAAATAAAAACAAAAATTAAAAATCCATTTTTTATCATATTTTCCTC
The DNA here is from genome assembly GCA_023818965.1 of Candidatus Omnitrophota bacterium. Taxonomy (GTDB): domain Bacteria; phylum Ratteibacteria; class UBA8468; order B48-G9; family DTJG01; genus DTJG01. Next base: position 152,576 of record JAMWCD010000003.1, read on the forward strand.
CATGTTAACTGTTGTTTTGCCACATCCGTGAAAAATTCAACCACTGTTCAGGATATTTCAAAATATATTTTTCAAGATACTGTTTCCCCTTTTCAACCATTGCTAAAATATCCTTCTGGTCATCTCCACTTTCAGAAATTTCCATTGGTTCATCAAATATTAACATATATTTTCCTTTTTTCTTTCTGATTAAAAACCCTGCAAGATAACCTGTCTTCCATTTCATTGCAAGAGTTGCTGGTCCCCTTGGCAAAAATGTATCTTTACCCATAAATTTTACCTGAATCCCTTTTTCCGTAAATAACCTGTCTCCAAGAATTGCAATCACATTGTTTCTTTTGAATGCCTTGAAATATTCCTTTGGATTTGAGCCAGTAAGTATCACATGTATTCCCTTTGCCTGTCTCCTTCTAATAAAAATCTTTGCAATTTTTTCATTCTTAAAAGGTAGTGCAACTGCTGAAAGATTATATCCGAGTAAACTTGTTACAACCCCTGCAAGCTCCCAGTTTCCAAGATGTGCGGTAAGAACAACTGCGCCCCTTGACTGTGATAATGCCTGCTGCAAATAATGAATATTGACAATCTCAACCCTTTCTTTTACCCATTCCTTATTCCATCGTGGAATCTGAAAAAATTCAACCATATACATCCCAAAATTTTTATACACCTGTTTGACTGTTTTTTTTAGAATTTTTTCATTAAATGTGTAATTTTCGCATTTTGATTTATAAAGAAGAACCTGTCTCAAATTTTCTGTAATGATTTTCCTTAATCCCGGAGAGCAATAATATCTCAATTCAGCGATAACATTTCCAATAAAATACGCAAGCCATTCAGGGAGATGAATACCAAGGAAACAAAAAAACCTGTAAAGCAAATATTCCATAGGGTATTGTTTATGTCTTTAACCTATTTTCAATTGATTTTCTCAGTGTCTCAGGGTCAATGTATTCAATTTCAGCGCCTACAGGAATTCCTGTGGCAAGACGGCTTACATTGGGATGCTTGTTTTTCAATATTTTCATCAAATACATTGCAGTTGTTTCACCTTCTGGTGTTGCATTTGTTGCAATAATGATTTCATCAAATCTTTCTTTTTCTATTCTTTCGAGAAGATGATTGATGGATAAATTTTCTGGACCAATTTTTTCAAGAAAATTAATTTTTCCTCCAAGGACGTGGTATCTACCGCGAAATCCTGCCTTTTCAAGAGCAATAACATCCTTATATTGTTCGACAATGGCTATCTTTTTTTCTCTTGCGGGATCACTGCAAACCTGGCAAATCTCCTGGTCAGAGATTGCCAGACAATATTTACATTTTTTGATGTCTTTTTTCAGTTTTTTCAAATTTTCAGCAAGAGTCAAAAGTTCAGTTTCGTCCATTTCCAGCAGATACTCAACAATTCTTTCTGCACTTTTTGAACCTATGCCTGGCAATTTTTTAAATTGTTCAATAATTGCCTTTATTATAGAAGGGTATATTTCCATCAGAATGGCAAATTTCCGAAGTCTCCAAGAAGATTTTTTGTCTCTTCCTGAATAATTTTTTCAATTTCCTTTTGTGCTTTCTGCCATGTTTGAAGAAGAAGTTTTTCAAGTTTAAGTTTGTTCTCAGCGAAAAGCAGTTCAGGAGCAATATCAATTGCCAGCAATTCCATTTTCCCGTTGAGTTTCATCCTTATTTTTCCATCAGGAGAAGAGACCTCACAAACCTTGCTTTCAAGAATTTTTTGAAACTTCCCTGCCTGCTTTCTTATCTGCGTTGCCTGCTTTAACATCTCAAACATATTAACCATTTAGTCCTCCGTTTCGACAATTTCACCGCCACCCATAAATTCAATTATTTCTTTCACTTCTGATCTTTGTTTCAATGGAATTTTTTTTTCAGATGCTGATACAGCGCAATTGATAGTATAATTGCTACCGAAGATTTTTTCAAGTACTTTTTCTACAACCGTTTTGTTTTCCATTACCCGCTGACAGAGAAATGAATAATTTTCTCCAAACACCACGTGCAAACATTTATTTTCACATTTCACAGGTCTTCCTTCCCTCAGGGCAGCATATAATAATGGTTTACTTTTCTTAATCTTAAGAAGAATTTCATCCCAGTTCTGAATTATCGTAGTAAAATCATCTCCACCTTCAGGCACTGAGATAGCAATGTTTTTTTCAATGGCGGGTATTTCTTTTTGTTCAACATTATCAATATTTTTTTCAACCGGTTTTTCTTTTTCTTTCAAAGGCATTTTAAGCAATTCTACCAGTTTGAAACAAAGCAATTCTGCAAGAACCAGTTCGAGGGGTTCATAACGAATTTTTTCTTTTGTTTCCATCACAGATTCAAGCGCCTTAACAATTTTATCAACGTCAATATCTTTAAAAAAATCAAAATACTGTCGGTCTATTTCTTCATCAAAGATATTAATTCCATAGTGATTCCATATGACAAGTTGCATTTTTCTTGCCATCATACCAAGAAGATTTGTAATGTCCTTGCCCTCTGAAACAATCCTGTGCAATGTCAAAATTACTTCCTTTATATCTCCACCAACAATGATTTTCAGAAATTCCCACACTGTTTCGCCTGATGTTAAACCAAGAACCTGTGAAGCAAGTTTCAAATCAATACTGTTGCCATCTGCCAGTACCATCATCTGGTCAAGATACCCGAGGATATCCCTGAAAGAACCTGAACCTGCTTCAATAAGTTTTTTCATTGCCTGCTGCTGGATAGAAAATCCTTCATTTTCAACAATTTTTTTTATCATCCCTGAAATTTCTTCAAAACTCAATGGTTTAAATTCATACCTCTGGCATCTTGATACAATGGTAGCAGGAATTTTTTCAGGCGCTGTTGTGGCAAAAATAAATTTAACATACTCTGGAGGTTCTTCAAGTGTTTTCAAAAGCGCATTGAATGCCTCATTTGTGAGCATGTGAACCTCATCAATGAGATAAATTTTATATCGGGCTTTTGCGGGTTGAAGAGAAACTGCTTCCCTTAATGCTCTGATTTCTTCTATTCCACGGTTGGAGGCACCATCAATCTCGAGAAAATCCATTGATGTGCCATCAGAAATTTCCTTACAGAAAATACATTTGTTGCACGGTTCAATTGCGGGTCCATCAATACAGTTTAATGCCCTTGCAAAAATCCTTGCAATTGTTGTTTTTCCCACGCCCCTTGGACCAGCGAATAAGAAAGCATGTGGAATTCTTTTACTTAATATTGCCTGCTGAAGTTTTTTTACAACTATCTGTTGACCGGCAACTTCGCTGAATAACCTGGGTCTGTATTTACGCGCAAGAACCTGATAAAGTTCTTTTTCCATTTGGTTTAGATGCTACCGAGAAATCTCAAAACATCAAAAAATAGTACGATAATTCCGATCCCAATAACGATTCCTGAAATCACAATGATGATTTTCTTTACATCGGGACTATAAACCTTTTGAGGTGGTATAGCCCTATCAAGAACCTGAATGAAAGGAGTGTTCTTTGTTTCATCTAATTTTGCTGTTTCAAGCTGGTTTGTTAGAAAAGAATAAAGGGATTCCTGTGCTTTCAGTTCTCTTAAAATTTGTGTCAGTTTTGTTTGGTAGGACGTTAATCTATCTATTTCATTTTGTAAATCCCTTATTTCTGCAGCCAGCAACAAAACCTCGGGCTGGTCGGGTTGATATATTCTTTTCAATTTCTCAAGTTCAAGTTTTTTCTCAGATAGTTTCGTCATCAATTCTGTAGCAAGAGTACTGATTTCGCCTGTATCCTTTATTGCAAGAAGTTTATTCCCCTGCTGAAGATGATTGAGTTGCTCCTGAAGCATTGCAAGAGTTTTTCCTGTGGTTGCGAGCCGTTCTTCTATGAAAATCCTGTTCTTTTTTGCTGTGGTGATTGTCATTTCTTGAAGAAGTTTATCAAGATTTTCCCAGAAAAAATTTGCTATCTCAGCAGCCCTTGTTGGATCTCTGTCAATGACGCTGATTGAAATTACTCTCTGGCTTGAAGAAGAAATAGAGCAACTTGCCTGCAAAATTTCTCTCACTCTATCAATGTTCGATATTCCATAGACAGAAGGAAGATTGAACTTATGAATAATATCATCGTACATCCTTCTGCTTGTCAGGATTGACATAAAAAGTTCAGTACCTGTATCCTGTTTTTCCGTTGTCTTGGATTTTGTGGCAACATCAAGTCCTTCAATACTGCCTATGGGTTTTAAAATTGCGGCAGTTGCCCTGTAATATTTTGGCGATATCATATAATAAAGAGCCCCAAGAATTACCCCGAGTATCCAGAACAACACAATGAACAATATGTGTCGCTTAAAACTCGCAATTACTCTTTGATTTCTTGTTGTTTTTTCCATCACACAATAATCATCTTCACATAATAAAGCATCTGTAAAATGTCCTTAAGAATTTTCCCTGGTCTGTCTTTTGCAAGAAAACCTACAACAATAACATCACCAGGGTCAATCTTCTTTAAATCAGTACTGGCTGTTCCATCTATTTTAACAATAAATATATTTTTTGTATCTGCATTCTTGGTAAAAGACCCTGCCTTATTTATATAATAATTGACATCTGCTCCATTTTTAAACAATACATTTGCAGGATGATTCACTTCTCCCACGACACTTACAACTGTAGGTTTTGACGGAATATGAATAGAATCTCCATGTTCAAGTAGAATATCTGATTCTGAACCCTTGAATTTTTCCCAGGGCTCAAGATGTACAATAACCCTTCCAGTAACAGGAGCTTGAGCAAGTTGTTGAAGTAATGTTTTACTTTTTTCAATGAGTGCTTTTTCTTCTTCACTTTCTGTTCTTCCTGCTTCCTTTTCAAGAACTGTTTGTTTCTCCATAATAAACTTTTCAAGTTCCTGTTTTTCCCTTTGTTTCACAGATACCCTTGTAAATATTACGCCTGGAAGATATGCCTGTGGGGTAAAGCCACCGGCTCTGGATATCAGTGAACTCAATGTTTCTCCTGGATAAATCACGTATTCTCCAGGGAATTTGATTTCCCCTGAAATTGTAGCTTTTTTCAAAGGTCTTTCCTTTGACCTTATAACAATTCTGTCCCTTGGTTCAAGCTTTATATCTTTTATTTTTTTCACTGCATCAATAAGTGAAAACTGGATAATTTCCCTGTTACCGGTTTCTTTTTCCCTTATAATTTCTGCCAGTTCAACAAGTGTATCCGGTAAAAAATCGGTTTCTGAAATAATGTCAGAAACAAACAAATTTTGCTTCCACTGGTACTTTCCTGGATTTCTAACTGTTCCCTCAACAAATATACAGTCAACAATATCTTTACTGATAAAAGAAATTTCAACCTCATCGCCATCTTCAAGAACAAATTTTTCCAGAGCATCTTTTTCAATCTGTGGGAAAATATCAATCAATTTTTTGCCTGAAGTGTCATTTCGTATTACAGCAATCCTTTTTGTGTCAGCATCAGACAAAAAACCGCCAGCAAAATCAATCAATTGCTTAATCGTAACTGGTGCAACAATTTCATATATTGCAGGTCTCCTTACTGCACCCTTAATGCTTACAAATTTGCTGCCCAGAGGTACATATACAGTATCTTCAGGATAGAAAACGATTTCAGGAAGTCCTGAACCAAAAAATACAGGATACAGGTCGACCTCCTGTTTTGTCCCATCTCTCCTGATGATGCTAATTTTTCTCATACTTCCTTTTTCTGTTATTCCACCCGCCATACCAAGAACTTCCATAATGGTGCTGAATGGAGTAATGGTATATGTCCCTGGTTTTTTCACCTCCCCCATAACAAACACATTGATAAGACGGGCTCTTGTCAATGTTAATTCAAGTTTGACATTCCTGTATGTGCGATTAAATAAATCCTGAAGATATTTTCTTGCTTCAATAAGGGTTTTACCTGATAGATGAATTTTCCCCAACCTTGGAATTAAAATATTTCCTTCTCTGTCAATTTCAAGTTGCTGACGAATTTCGACAACTCCCCAGACAGAAATTTCAATCTGGTCACCTGGTCCAAGGAAATATTTCTCGGGTATGAATCTAACAGCTTCAGGAGAAGTTAAATTTACATTTGAAAAAAAATCCTGCCCAAATATTTTCAATTCCTCACTGAACAAAGAATGTTTAAAAAGAAAAAGGATCAATGTTAATAAGCAAATTTTTCTCATTTTTCCCTCAATGTTATTTATTCATAAAATATCACTGATAGAAATTTAGTCAAGTCCTGTTAAAAGAAAAACGGGCACAGACCACAGAGACAAAAAGTTTGTGCCCTCTTGATATTTTTATTTCATATATGCTTTTGCAACCTTTTCAAATGCATCAACATAAAGTTTCATATGCTTTTCTTCATAAACAGGATGAGTGAAGAATGACATTGTTCTTTCAGAAAGCCATTTCGCCTTTTTACACTCAACCTTTGTATAATCAATCTGTCTTGCATTTGGATCCTTAAACGGATATTTCAATCTACCAAAACCATTTTGCTCAACATATGCCTTTTCTTTATACATTTCTGGCCACTGGACACCATAAACAGGAACTCCTTCTGCCTCCATAGCAGCAACAAACTGTTTTACAGATACCTTGAGTTTTTCAGCATTTAGAACAAATGGTGCCCACCAGAATGCATTCTGTCTTTCCTCTGTATCAACTGGTGGATAAAGAACAAGTGGATGGTCTTTCAATGCATTTATTAGATATTTCCCATTTTTCTTTCGATTGGGAAGATTCCATGTATCAAATCTTTCAAGTTCGCACAATCCTATAAGAGACTGAATCTCTGTCATCCTGTAATTAAATCCAACCCTTTTGTGGATGTATGTCAACTTCGCTTCAAGTTCAAGAAGTTTTAATCTTTGTTGAACATCGTAACCATGATCCCTGAATGATTTACACTCCCAGTGAAGATTTTCATCGTTGGTAATAACAGCACCTCCTTCTCCTCCTGTTGTAAAATGCTTACTCTGACAAAAACTGAAACAGCCAACATCTCCAATTGTACCTACCTTTTTCCCTTTATAAATACCGCCAAAGCACTGGGCACAATCTTCAATCACATAAAGATTATGTTTTTTCGCAATCTCAAGTATTGGATCCATATCAGCGACAACACCATAAAGGTGAACCACAATAATTGCCCTCGTCCTTTCATTAATATGCTGCTCAATCCCTTTAGGGTCAAGGGTATGAGATTCGTCAACATCAGCAAATACAGGAAGTGCTCCTGCCTGAAGCACACAAAAGGAAGACGCAATAAATGAATATGAAGGACATATCACCTCATCACCTGGTCCAATTCCAAGGGCTGCGACAGCAGTATGAAGTGCACTTGTTCCATTTGTTGTTGTAATGGCATACTTTGCCCCATTCCATTTTGCCCATGCTTCTTCAAACTGAGTTCCATAATTGCCTGTCCAGTAATTAACTTTTCCTGTTTTTAATGGCTCAACAACTTTTTCAATGGTTTTTTCAGAAAATGCAGGCCACATTGGAAACGGGGTATTATTAATTTTTGGACCACCTTCTATTGCAAGTTTTGCCATTTTTTCCTCCTGTTAAAAAATGCTTTTTTTGATATTTTACCTCTTTTGGTCGCTCTGTCAAAAATTTATTTTTTCCTTTCCAAAAATTTCTTGAAGTTGTTCAAACATTTTTCAACACAAACAATTGGTTCATAAGCATAACTTTCCTGCTCAATAATGTACCATTGTGTATTTCCAATTGTACTGCACAATTCAATTACATTATCCCATGGAATTTCTCCTTCTCCAATGATGGCTTTATCGTTCTTTGATGAAAACTCTTTCATATGGATTGTGTCTGATCTGCCAGGGAATTTTTTCAAATAATCAACGACATTGCCACCGGCACGCATTGCGTTTCCGGTATCAAATTGCATGATTACATCCTTTGATGTTTTTTCGAAAAATACATCCATTGGAATTTTTCCTTCGAGTTTTTCAAACTCAATCCAGTGATTGTGATAGCCAGTTTTCATTCCATAACTTTTTAATCTTTCAGCAATCTGATTAAATAATTCTGCTGTCTTTTCCCATGCCTGAATTGAATTGCGATATTCTTCTTTGAGTCCAGGGACAATCAGGTATTTGTTGCCAAGAATCGCATTAAACTCAACTGTCTTAAAAAGTTCGTCCCCAAGAAGTGTTTCAAGCCCTGTATGTGTACCACAACAAACAAGATTAAGATCTTCAAGAATTTTTCTCAATTCCTTTGCTGTTTTTCCATGATACCCTGCAAATTCAACGCCCTGATAACCCATTCTTGCAATTTTTGTCAATGTCCCAACAAGGTCTTTCGCACATGCTTCTCTCACTGAATAAAGTTGAAGCCCAATATTTGCCATTTTCCCCTCCTATCAAAAGGTAAATTTGAAAAAATTTTACATTTTCTTAAAATGCCTGTTACAAAAATTGACATAACAAATCCAGTTTTTCCTTCACAAAATTTTCGTCAGAAATTACTCGTCGTTGATTTTTAATTAAATTTTTTACCTGTTCAGATCACACGCAATCTCCCTGTTATTTGCCTGATAAACACGCTTTATATTTCTCTATAGAACATTTGAGAAACTGACTTAATTTTTTATTCCTGAATACAGGGTCTTTCCAGTTTTTAATCAATTCATCCTGTTGTTTTTGCTTGACACAAATTGAGAAAAATTTATCCCTGTCACATTTTCCCTCAAGTACCCTTTTATATGCTTTCCTGGCAAGGGGCGCACAATCAATGGCAAAAACTCCTGCAAGGTCATTAACAAGTGCCCATCTTTGAGAAGCAAGTTTAAAATCAAAGGAAAATTCAAGTTTTTCTTTGTATGGATTTACTGTCGCTGTTGGGTTATTTTCATAAACAGATGGCTTTATAGCAAGCCGGTTCAAAGAGTATTTTTTGGGTCCTTTTTCACTACCTTTTGGATACATCCATAATCTCTGACATTCATCTGTGAGTAAAAACTCAATGAAGATTTTTGCATTTTCTAAATTCGGTGCTCCTTTCAATATTCCTGCACAATCAGGATTGATAACTGTTTGATGTTCAGGAAGGACAAAACACATATTTTCAACTCCATTAACTTCAATTTGTGCCAGTGCATATGAATCAATACAAAGAGAAACAGCATTCTGTCCTATTGCAGTATCTTTTGCTGATTGCGATGCACTTGCGGGAACACTGGTGCTATTTGTAATAATTCCAATTATTGTTTCCCATCCCTTTTCCCATCCATTGGATTGTAGAATAATTTCAAACATCATATGCATACTGCCACTATGCCGTGGGTCAGATACCCCTACCCAGCCATAGTAAGTCGGAAGGGTCAAATCATTCCATTTTTTCGGTACAGGTGCCTTAATAAACTCAAGCACTTTTTTATTACAGAGAATTCCAAAACTGGAAAGTACTATTCCATACCAGGTATAATCCTTATCATAATTCGGAATACCATTACAAAATGGAGGAATTTCTTTCAGTATTTTCTCTGATACCCTGAATGGTATCAAAAAACCCTCTTCCTTTAAACGAAGATATGGATCAAGTCCTCCTCCAAAAAAGATATCAATGCCAGTACTTTCAGGATTTTTTTTAAAAAGTGATTCCACATATTTCAAATCATCAGAACTTCCACCCTGGTCAATCCATTCAATTTTGATATCAGTGTTTTTCAATTTTTTATAGTATTTTTTGAACGCATCTTCAATTTCAATCTTCACACCTTCCCAGTGAGGACTGATAATGACAAGTTTTTCCTCAGCAATACACTGCTCTGAAATAAGAAAAATGCAGAAAATCCCTGCAATTGTGAATAATTTATTCTTTCTTTTCATTTTTGAAACCCATTTTCCATTGCAAGTTCTGCCATATAAGAACTTCTGCAAAAAACCCCTGCAAAAACTTTCTTGAAACCCATTTTTTCACCAATAATCCTGTACCTGTCAAATACTTCAGGTCTTACAAATTCTTTAACATCAAGACAATCACGGGATGGTTTGAGATACTGTCCGATAACAAAAAAATCACAATCAATTTTTCTCAGGTCTTCCATTACTCCTATAACCTGTTGTTCTGTTTCACCAAGTCCAACCATAATACCTGATTTTGTCAGAAAATTCCTTTTTTTTGCAATTTCAAGAACACTGAGAGAAACATTATAATTTGCCTGTGGTCTTACAATTGAATAAAGAGATGGTACTGTTTCAAGATTATGTGCAATCACATCAGGTCGTGCATCAAGTACTGTCTTAATGGCAGAATAACTTCCCTTAAAATCAGGTATCAATGGTTCAATTTTTGTTTCAGGATTTATTTCTTTAATGCGTCTGATGCAATTTGCAAAGTGCTTTGCCCCACCATCATCAAGGTCATCTCTTGTGACTGATGTGATCACAACGTATTTTAGACCAAGTTCCCTGACAGCATAAGCAATATTTTCAGGTTCCCCCATATCAACATCTGCTGGAAAACCATAATGTTCAACACTACAAAATTTGCAGTTCCTTGTACAAACATTCCCGAGAATCATAAATGTTGCATATTTTTTTGAAAAGCATTCATAAATATTCGGGCATCTGGCACTTGTACAAACAGTGTTGAGTTTATATTTTTTTATAATTTCTTTTGTAAAACCAAAGTCCTCATTCGTTGTAATTTTCTTTCTCACCCATTCTGGTAATCTGTTCATTTTTTTGTTCTCGGTATGTGAAGTGGAATATCCTGGCAAACAAACAATGTTTCCATCAGTATTTCAGAAAATGTTGGATGACTCCAGTATGCTTTTAACATATCTTCAACTGTAAGACCTGCAACCATTGCGATTGACGCAGTATGAATAATTTCAGTTGCTCCTTCACCAATAATATGAACTCCAAGTAATTTTTGTGTTTGCTGGTCAACAATGACTTTTGCAAGCCCTGTTGTTTCACCATAGGTATGTGCCTTTCCAAGTGCCTGATAGGGAAATTTACCTGTTTTGATTTTCATATGTTTTTCAAGTGCCTGTTGTTCTGTTAAACCAATTAAACCAATTTCAGGCAATGTGAAAATCGTTTCAGGAATATTATTATAAGAAATTGTTTCATTTTTCCCTGCGCAATTTGAAGCAGCGACTTCTCCCTGTTTTGTCGCAACATAAGCAAGTTGCCATTTCCCTGTTACATCACCAGCAGCAAAAATACCATCAATACTTGTTTTCATTGTTTCATCAACATTAATACCTTTCTCTGACATTTCCAGCCCTGAAATATTTATTGAGTCCAGTAATGGTTTTCTGCCTGTTGCCCACAGTATTTTTTCCTCCTTTATTTCATCGGTGCAGTTGATTTTTATACCTGTTTTTACATTGATTCCCTTTTGAGCAAAAGTTTTTTCAAGAATTGAAACAATTTCTCTATCCCTTCCAGGAAGAATTTGATTCATCATTTCATAAATTGTGATTTTTATGCCAAAACATGAAAGAATTGAAGCAAATTCACAACCAATGGGACCTCCGCCGATAATTGCAAGGGACTCAGGCAGTTTTTCAAGATTCCATATTGTATCGCTTGTGATAATTCTCGGGTCTGAACAAAAAATTTCAGGAATATTTGTACTGGCACCAGTAGCAATGACAATATGTTTCGTCTTAAGAATCTGTCCATTTACTGAAACTGAAAATGGTTCATTAATCTGACAATGACCGCTGATATAATCAACGCCATTTGCTTTCAAAAGCATTCCAACACCTGTTCTCAACCTTGAAACAACACCAGTTTTGATATAATTGATAAGTTCATTCCAGTTGACAGAATTATTGTAATTAATCCCGCCAAAATGATATTTACTTACCTTTCTTGCAGCATTGAACAGTGCTTTTGTAGGAATACAACCCCTGTTCAGGCAACAACCACCAAGTTGCTCTTTTTCAATCAAACATGTTTTAAGTCCATACTGCGCACATCTGATAGCACACGGATAACCTGCAGGTCCTCCTCCAACAACAATCACATCATATTGACTCATCTTGCCTCCTTTTCCTCATTCCGCAGCAGGGCGGAATAACCCCTTTAGGGGAAAACGCGCTTGGTGGGAGTCGAACCCACAGCCTCTGGCTCCGGAGGCCAGCGCTCTCTCCTGTTAAGCTACAAGCGCAAACTATGATGTTATCTTGCGCCTATCATCTTTGTAAACGGACAAAGATGACTATTGTCTGCTATTGCAAAATCTTTTAGTTCACAATTTTCGCCAACAATAGTTGAATTTCCAATAATACTTTTTTTTATGAAACTATTTTTCCCTATAAACACATTTTTGAATAAAATTGAATCTTCAATTACTGAACCCTCACCAATAACAGAATGCTCGCCAATAATCACTGTCCCTCTGATTTCAACATTATCTCCAAAAATAACATTTTTCCCGGTAATCAATCTTCCTTTAACATGCACAAAAGACGATACGAATTCCTTTTGCAAAGGAATTTTTCCTGATGCAATTTTCATTTTGCCACTGGCAACATCCATATTTGCAGTCCAGTATTTCTCAATTGTCCCAACATCAATCCAGTATCCTGAATGACGATATGCAAATATTTTTTTTCCTGAACTAATTAACTGTGGAAATGTTTCCTTTTCAATAGAAACAACGGTCCCGGACGGTATTTCATTTAGAATTTCAGGTTGAATAATGTAAATTCCTGCGTTGATTAGATTTGATTCAGGTACTTGTGGTTTTTCAACAAATTTCTGAATTCTGCTTTCGTTGTCAATACAGATAACACCAAAATCTCCTGGATTATCAATTTCAACTACTCCAATACTGACATCTGCATTGTTCTTTTTATGAAACTGTAACATCTGCGTTAAATCAAAATCACTTAAAATATCGCCATTAAAAACAAAAAATGCTTCTTCGTTCTTTAAAAATTTTTCTGCATTTTTTATTCCACCTGCTGTTCCAAGTGGTTTTGTTTCACAGGATAAATACAGTTTTATTCCATATGATTTCGCCATCGAAAAGAGATTTTTATATCTTTTACAGAGAGGACTTGCCGCAAGAACAACAGTATCTATGCCATGTCTCCCAAGCAGATCAAATTGATAGTGAATCAAGGGAACATTTGCTACAGGCAAACATGACTTTGGAGTCGTAAAAGTAAATGGCCTGAGTCTTGTCCCCAATCCACCAAGTAATAGCAATGCTTTAATTTTTACTCCCTGTTTGTTCTTTTATTTTAATTATAATTGCGAATTGTTCAACTGCAAGTTAAAAACTTGATGTACTGCTGTGCAATTTTAAGATCTTCAAGTGCTTCGTCAGCGAGACATGCTGGTTGTGCCTTGCCTCTGACAGATTGAACAAAATTTAATGCCTGCTGGTACATTGCACTCACAGGCGGTAGATGTGGAATTATTGTCAACGGTTCAGGAACATCCCTATAAATTTTTACGTTTCCGCATCTATTTGAAACAAGTGGAGCAGGAAGATAAATTTCAACAAATCCTTTTTCAAAACATACAACAACTTTTTCCTGCCAGTCGTTTGACGTTGTGTATGGTGCCATTTCAATAACACCTGTAATGTGTGAAACACTTTCTATAACCATCAAAACTTCGGATTTATCGGCATATTTTACTGAATATGATTCTCCAAGAAAAAATCTCATCAAATTGACCTGATGGATGTAGTAATTGACAAATGAAAGATATTTTTCAAAAGTTTTTTTATCCATATCCTGCGGGATACTGTCATATTCAAGCGCGACCTTTTCATCTGTTTTAATCAGGCCTCTGAAACCACCTGCAATCCAGTCGCCTGGTGGCATTGTAATTCTGATATATCTCATTTTTCCCAGTTCATTGGTTTTTTTAAACTGTTCAATTTTTTGTTTTGCATAAATCACTGCAGGGTCATTTCTTTTATGATATCCCACCATCACCCATGTTCCAGATTTTTTTATTTCCTGAATGATTTTTTCACCTGTTTCAACAGAACCAGCAAGTGGTTTTTCAATAAAAACAGGTTTCCTGACTTTCAGAATTTCCTTTAAAACAATCAGATGCCTTGTAAATGGTTGTGAAGCAACAATGGCATCAAATTGTTCTTTTTCGATCATGTCAGAAAACTTCTCATAGGTATTTTTAATTCCGTATCGCTGCGAAACCTTTGATGCAAGTTGCTTTTTAATTTCACAGATTGCAACAACTTCACAATCAGGGATTAAAACATAGTTTTTCAGATGCGCACACTGACCCATTGAACCTGTTCCTACAAACACAATTTTTGTCTTTTCTTCCATAATACCCCCTATCCTGTAATCAATTTTATTGCCGCTATCAGAGTAAGTATCTTGATAATATTTTCAAATGTCTTCTGCGGTATAATTTTGATAATGTGAATACCTATTATTGCACCAACAATAATGGCTGGTGCCACCTTCAAATTCAGTAGTAGTGACTTTGAATTTATCAATCCAAGATTTACACTGAATGGGACTTTGAACCAGTTTAAGAGAAAAAAATACCAGGCACCAGTTCCAATGAACTGTTGTTTTGGCAATCTCATTGCAAGAAGATAGATAATCATAATTGAACCAGCAGCATTGGCAATCATTGTCGTAAATCCTGCACTCAATCCAATAATTCCTGCAAACCACCATTGAGCAGGGATATTCCATTGATTCAAGATATCGGCTTCATTGAGTCCGAGCATTAAAAGAACAATAAAGCCAATGATGGGTCTCAACTGCTGGTCATCCATTCTACCAAGAGCAAAATAACCTGCAATGATGCCGGCTGCTGCATAAGGTATCAGTTTGATCAGATATTTCCAGATTGCATGCCGCCTGTAATATAAGACGGCAAAAACATCCCCTAAAATTAACATCGGCAAAATAATACCTGTTGACAATCTTGCAGGAATCACTATCGCAGCCATCGCAACTGCAAGCATTCCAATACCCGGAATACCTGTCTTTGATATGCCTATAAAAAAACCTGCAAGAAAAAGTATTACCCATCCCGCAACTGAAAGATTATAATCGAACATAAACTTGCTCTCCAAACATAGCCATTATTATACACCCTTTTTGGAATCATTGCCCTTTTTTGATAAAATACACAGGACTATAATTTTTTCAGGAGGCAAACATGAATAAAATTTTTGAAATAGAAAAAGCAATTGATAATGTTTTCACTGCCATTCACAATCAATTATGGATAAGGGAATGGGAATTCCAGATTGTCAATAAAGAATATGATAAAGCACATTATGATGAAAAACGCTGGAAAAAAGTAAAAGACCCAAGCTGGTCAACTGGTGAAGGGACTGCCTTTTTGAGATATAAACTTATTGTACCATCAGAAATTGAAGGTATTCCAGTATCAGGGTCAGATATCAAAATTACATTTGTCTTTCCTTCTGGAATGATATTTTTTCTTGATGGCAAACAGATTTACGAGCAGAAGTTCTGGGCAGATATGAGGGTAGAGCCAATGACAATAATTGAAAATGCAGCATGCGGTGAAACTCACACACTTATGGTTGTAGTGCCAAAGGGAGATGGTCATGGTGGAATTTTCGCTGAATTAAACCTTGAACCAGTAGAAAATATCCTTTTTGAATTATTCTCTATAAGGTATCAACTTTTGTATGCAATGGAAATTGCAAAGAAAGTAAGAAATAAAAATTTCAAAAAAATCATTGATTCTGCTTTATCTGTGATTGAAGTGTCAGATATTAATGAAAGACGCTGGGATAAGGTACTTGAACAAATAAAAGCGGCTGAAAATTTACTTGAACCATTCAGGCAATATGCAAAAAAAATAAATGTCCATCTTATTGGGCATGCTCACATAGATATGAACTGGCTCTGGAATTACGAAGAAACAAAAAATGTCTGCATCAGGGATTTCAATTCAGTAATATCTCTGATGAAAGAATTTCCTGACTTAACGTTTTCACAGAGTCAATCCCATGTATATAAAATTGTTGAAGAAAACAAGCCAGAGATTTTTAAAGAAGTTTGTAAAAAAATAAAAGCAAAACGATGGGAAGTAAATACAAACGCCTGGGTGGAAAATGATTTAAATCTTGTTTGTGGAGAAAGCATTGTCAGACATATTCTTTATGCAAGAAAATATGCAAAAGAAAAATTTGGAAACGTTTCATCTGTGATGTGGTGCCCTGATACCTTCGGTCATCCTGCAACAATGCCTTCCATCTGTTCTGATGCTGGCATGAAATATTACTTCCACATGAGATGCGGAAGCCATTTCCCATTATACAGGTGGAAAGGTCCTGATGGAAGCGAGGTAATTGTTTATAAAGCAGTTTATAATAACAAAATTTCTCCAGAAACAATTGCACCTGCACTGATAAAGTTTATCAACATGTTTCCTGATATATCTGAGATGATGTTTCCTTATGGTGTTGGTGATCATGGAGGAGGACCAACAAAGCGTGACCACAAAATGAAGGAAAAGATGGATAAAAAACCTGTATTTCCAAATCTCATTTTCTCAACCGCAGAAAAATTTTTTACTTCAATTGAAAAATTCAGGAATAAACTTCCTGTCATTAAAGGAGAACTGAACACAATTTTTGAAGGTTGTTATACAACGCATTCAGACATCAAAGATATCAACAGGAAATGTGAAGACATTCTCCTTACACTTGAAAGCATTATGGCTATCGCTGTGTGGAGAAAAAAGATTGAATCAGAAGACATAAAAAAATTGGAAAATTTGTGGCAGAAAACATTGTTCAATCAGTTTCATGATATTCTCTGCGGTTCTGCAATCAAAGAAGCATACAGGTATTCTGTGGAACTTGGAAATAGTGTAATTACAGAAGCAAAAAAACTGATGGAAAAGTATGTAAAAATCCTTTCAGGCGATGGGCAGGAAAACAATCTTGTAATATTCAATCCTTTATGTCGGGAAAGAAATTGTTTGATAAATATTCCTTCCTCGAATGAACATTTTCTTTTTGAGAAAATTCCTGCATGTGGACTTTTAATAAAAAATGCTGGTGAAATAAAGAAAAATTCATCCCGAACGATTGAGAAAAAATCTGAGGAAATATATGAAACAGAATTTTATACCATCACAATTGATAGAAAGACAGGCGTGATAAAAAATCTTTATGATAAAAAGAATAAAAAAGATGTTGTTTCCATAGCCAGCCCAGCCATTGCTGAAGATCCCTGCTCATGGTGGGCAGAAACATCAAGCAATCTCATTTCTGTTCATTACGAACAACCACACCGAATGAGCGCCTGGATTATTGGAAACATTTTAAGTACAAAATATCTGTATGAAGCTGATTCAATCAATGTCAAGGATGAACCATTCAGAACGATTATTTCAGTGATAAGAAAATACAAAAGTTCTCTTATTACCCAAAAAATCATTTTGTATTCTGATTTTCCTTATATTGATTTTGAAACACTTATTGACTGGAAGGAACAGGGAAATTCAATTAATGGAGTACCAATGGTGAGAACAAACTTCTCTTTTTCAATGAAAAATCCATCTGCATATTATGAAATCCCATTTGGTTGCATTGAGAGAAATATTACAGGAAAAGAATATCCTGCAATCAGGTGGGCTGGAATGAAAGAAAAAAACTACTGGGCTGGGATAATTTTAAAAAACAGGCACGGTTTTAATGCTTCTGGAAGAACATTATCCTGCACACTTTTAAGAAATGCGTATGAACCTGATGCCCAATCAGACACAGGTCATCACGAAATTTATTACAGATTATTTTTTGGAAAACTTAATCCTGTTGAAATCACAAAAATGGCAGAAGAATTTACTCTGATGCCAGTTGTTTTTGAAACAAATGCCGGATTAAAAAACATGACTCAATTATTTGAAATTAAAGGTAATGTGATTGTTTCATCTGTAAAACCTTCTCTTGATGGAAAGGCAATAGTCATTCGTGTTGTGGAAATGCTCGGGAAAAAACAAAAATTTACCATTATTTTTGATAGAAAACCAGAAAGTGTTTTTCGTGTAAATCTTAATGAACAGGAGATATCAAAAATTTTGTCTAAAAAATCAATTTCAATGGAGATTAATCCGTATGAAATTGTGTCTCTGAAAATTAAATAAATTCTCATCATCAAAGGATAGATTTCACTTCCTGTTTTACTGAAATTCGTTCCTTACCATCAGTTCTTTGAGAGAAAGGGTTCAAGGATATAATGGTGAATAACGAAGAACCAAATTACCTGAAAAACACAAGGAATGGAGAAATTAAAGTTAAAAAACACCGGGTTCACTCTTATTGAGACGCTTGTGGTGATAATAATTATATCAATTCTTGCAGGCATTATTTTGCCTGTGATATCAAAGGCAAGAGAATCGGCAAGACGGGTGTTGTGCATGAATAATTTGAAACAACTCGGTATGACCATTGGAATGAAAATCCTTGATGGAACAGCAATATATTCTGAATCGTATTATGGAAATATCATCCGCAATGAAAATGGCGAATATGTCGGAATTGGCAGGTTTTATACAAGTGTAAGAAATATTGAAATCTATGGGTGTCCTTCAAGTAATTATGCAACTGGAGAACAGGTAAAAATGGCAAACGAAAAAACAGGAATTGTTGAATCTGCCTATGTTTATAGACCAGAAATACAGGGTACTGGTGGCATTGTGGCAGTTTTGATGGACTTCAATATTGCGGAAGGCGAAAAATATAATCATAAGGGGATATTTGTAAATATTCTTTTTTCTGATGGGCATGTCTCTGGAAAACCTGATAATAAAAAACAGTTAACACTAATTGATAATTCAATGTCAGAATATGAAAGGGTTTTCCTTCAAGCAGATAAAAACTGATTACCTTTACAGTCCCCTGACAATTCTTGCTGCCAGAGAAGAAGGCAGTCCTGCCTCAATAATTTTTCTCGCAGTTGTCTCAACAGGATAAGGTATCCTCCATAACTGAAACATTCTGCTTTCTTCATCGTAAATACCGCAGCATGCCTCTGGATTGCCATCTCTTGGCTGTCCAACACTTCCAACATTGATAATATATCTTTTTGTTTCTTCAAGTGTCATATAAATTCTTCCATCTGCCTGTTCGGCAATGATTGAAGGAATTTCCTGACCTGAATCAAGTACAAATGCCATTGGGAAATGGGTATGACCGACAAAACAATACTTAAATTCAAACTCATCAAACATCTTCTTTGCCTTTGTCCTTGAATTTGTGTAGAAATACAATGGATTATTAAGACCACCGTGACATACAACAAAATCATCTATTTCAAGTGTTTCTTTCCATTTTACCATTTGTTCCACGTATTTTTCAGAAACATTTTTTCTTGTCCAGTCCATTGAAATCTTTGCATCAAGAGTGAACCCTTCGTATTTACCTGTGATGAGCGCCTGTTCATGATTTCCTTTAATAAAAATCGTTTCAGGTGAATTGAAAAGGTCAAAACACTCCTGTGGATTTACTCCATAACCAACGATGTCTCCAAGAAAAATAATTTTTTCTACACGGCATTTCTGGAGAAATTCCTTTACTGCAAGACTGGCTTCTAAATTACCGTGGACATCAGAAATGATGCCGTAAAGCATCTTTTTTCCTGTGGTATTCTATTAAAAATTCAAGATCCTTGTACGCTGTGGAAGCATGTTCATATCTGCTTTTTGGATCAGGATTTATACAATTCTTCAGTATGGCTATGATATAATCAGGAACTTCACAATTACATTTGATTAAAAATTCCTCCACTACCTTGCCTAAACTGTAAATATCGCTTTTATATGTTGCCTGACCTGTTCTTCTTTCTGGTGCCATATATCTTTCTGTTCCTGCATAGGGGAATTTATCCCAGGAAAAGAAACTTTTTCTTGTCGCATACCCAAAATCAGTCAATTTGATTAACTGCATATCCGGAGAAATCAAAATATTCTCGGGTTTCACATCCTTATGAACAATTTTATGCTCTTCAAGATGGGCAAGTGCAAGTAGCATTGCCTTGAAAATCATAATAACTTCATCAAGGGAAAAAGTCCTTTCCATAGACCACTGTCTCATACTTTTCCCTGGGACATATTCCATGATCATACCGATATCATGGTCATCCTGAAAAAATTTATATGCTTTTACTATGTTTGGATGATTTAACTCCATTGCAATCATTGCCTGTTTTTTAAACTGAGCAATGTGTACTGAATTCCTGAATCTGGAACGGCGGGTATTTAATAATTTTATTGCAACATAGGGACCATACTGGGAATTATTTGAAGTTGCTTTCGCAAGATAAACCCCGGATGTCGAGCCCTGCCATATTT
Source organism: Candidatus Omnitrophota bacterium (assembly GCA_023818965.1). Taxonomy (GTDB): domain Bacteria; phylum Ratteibacteria; class UBA8468; order B48-G9; family DTJG01; genus DTJG01. The sequence continues at coordinate 172,918 of JAMWCD010000003.1, forward strand.
GCTCAACTATCTCATAATCTTCAATTACCTGACCAGCACGTTTGCTAACCATTTACATAATGACAATAAAATGAAAAAATTTTTTCTGCTTTTATAGTACCCCATTTTACAAAAATATGCAACAGTGATTTTATTTTGTCCAAAAACATCGGTAAAATATAAATATGGGTGTCAAAGGAATTATATTTGATTTTGATGGAACAATAGTAAGCCAGGAAATTGACTTTAAGGCAATTTTCCAGCAGATGCAACAACTTCTTCGTTCTTACAATCTCAAAGAACCAGAAGCAAAACTACCAATTCTTGAATATCTCAAAGAAGTGGAAAGATTGAACGGTAATTCTGCAAAGGAATTTCTCATCAATGCACATAAATTACTTCTTGAAAGAGAAAAGCAGGCATCAAAAAATGCTAAACCCATTAAGGGAATACCTGAATTTTTGAACCAACTTTCAAAAAATTCATTCGCAATTGGCATCGTTACAAGAAACAGTAAAAAGGTCGTAAGTCACCTGCTGAAAAAGAAAAATCTTTGCTGCCATTGTTTACTTGCACGTGAAGATGTTCCAGAGGTTAAACCGCATCCTCTTCATATAGAAATGATGAGAAGAAAACTAAAGATCAGGAAAGACGAAACACTTGTTGTCGGCGACCATCCTTTTGATATCATTGCTGCAAAAAAAGCAGGTGTTCTTTCGTGTGGTGTATTATCTGGAGGAAAAACTCCACAGGACTTTGTTGATGTATCTCCTGATTTCATTTACAATGATATCACTGAACTGGGTGGTTTCCTTGGAATTAAAAAATTACCAACCGGCAAACTTGAACAGCAGTTATTAAGATACCTCCTTGGTAGATACTGTACAGTTGACTCGAGTGTTCTCACAGGACCAGGGATAGGAATTGATGCAGCAGTGGTCAAAACTGATTCAAACATTCTGATAATGAAATCTGACCCGATTACACTTGTTTCAAAGGATATTGGTGAATATGCAGTGAGCATTAATTCCAATGATGTTGTATGCCTTGGTGCTCAACCAAAATGGTTATTGACAACACTGATATTCCCAGAGGGAACAACATTTCCTGAGATTGAAAAAGTTTTCTCTGATATTTCACATGTTTGCAAAAAACAAAAAATATCATGGATTGGTGGTCATACTGAAATATCAAACAGTGTTTCAAAACCAGTCATTTCCTGTGCAATTGCAGGAGAAAGAATCAAAGGAATAAAAATTATTGAAAAAGCAATGCAGGGAGACGTTTTAATTGCTGTCAAACAAATCGGGATTGAGGGTGCTTCAATTCTCGCAAGGGAAGAACCCGCTCTTGCTGAGAAATTTCCATATGAAGTAAAAAAAGCATTAGATGCAATAAAAAAACCAGGCATTTCAATTGTTAAAGAGGCAATTTTTGCGTGGAAAACAATTCCAGTGGTCAGGATGCATGATCCAACAGAAGGGGGAATTGCCGCGGGAATTGCAGAACTCGCTGAATCAATTAATTGTGGGTTTATTATTGAGGAAGAAAAAATTCCTTTATACAAACCTGCAAAAGTTTTTTCTGATTATCTTGGACTCAATGTTTTTGGTTTGATTTCTTCTGGATGCCTGCTTATTGTTGCAAGAAAAAAGGATGCAGAAAAATTGCTTTCTCTATATAAAAAACAAAAAATACCTGCAGCCATCATAGGCCATGTGATTGATGAAAAAGAACTGCTTATAAAAAGGGAAAATGGGGATATAAGTTTCCTCAAATACTCTTCACAGGATGAAATTGTTCGTAATAATAATGGTGTGAACTGATACCATCGCCTGTACTTGATTGCAAAACACAATATCCAAAAACCTGTGCCAATTTTTGAACCAATGTCAGGAGGCACCATTTTTGTTGATCAGATTAGTTTTCCCTGAACCTTCACATTTAAATTCTTCAACTGGAAGATAGTAGGTTTCTATGATGGAAAACATCTGTGCCACAGTGAATCATCGCGAATTAACGATGCTATCTTTCTTGATATTGAAATCTTCAGAAAAGACATCAAGAGTTGCGGTAAATAAAGAGAAAATTTTAAATCTTGCTGGTAAGTGAATTTGCTGTAATAATGCAAAAAGGCAGGGAAAACGTTCTAACAAAAATTACAGTAATAATCTATCAATAAAATTTGTGCTTTCATTCCATTGGCACTAAGTAGAATTTCCCTTTTTCATCCCGAACATCTTTTTGCATCTCTTTTATCCCTGTTGTATAATATTTTTATGGCTGACGGACAGATAAAAACTATTCTTGTTGCTGAAGATGACCCTGAAACACGGCTGATACTTCAACAGGGACTGGTACGTGCTGGATACCGGGTTATTATTGCTGAAGATGGAGAACAGGCACTTGAAAGATTTCGTGAATATAAACCCGACCTTGTGCTTCTTGATGTTGAAATGCCACGATTGAATGGCTGGGAGGTTCTTGAACGGCTTAAATCAGGCTGGCGAAGCAGGAAAGTTCCAGTAATGATGGCGACTGGAAAGACATCTGATGAAGATAAAATCAAGGGTTATGAAATGGGTGTTGATTATTATGTAACAAAACCATTCAATATTCAGAGATTGCTTCCAATCATCAGAAATCTTGTTTCAGGGGTTAAATAATTCCTTAACTGAAAAATGAAAATATGCCTGTGCCAGTATAGCATCATCTGGGAAAACAAGCAGAAAAATAAAGAAAAAATTGAAAATCTTTTTGAAAAATCCATCCTGAAAAATGTTAACCTGATTGTGTTTCCTGAAATGAGTTTGACAGGTTTTTCGTTTAATAAAAACATTACTCAGTTAACTGATGATGATTTTGAATTTTTTTCTAACATCGCAAAAAAATACAGTTCGTATGTCAGTTTTGGCGCTCTTAAAAATGGTAAAAATGTTTGTATTACAGTCAATCCAGAAGGAAAAATAATTTCACAAACTGGTAAAATTCATCTTTTTTCTCCGTCAGGAGAACACAAACAGCATAAAGATTCTTCAAAGGTACATCAATTTGTTCTTGGAAAAACAAGGATTACTCCTTTTATTTGTTATGACCTGAGATTTGCTCCACTGTTCTGGATATACGCAGAAAATACAGATATTTTTCTTGTTCTTGCAAACTGGCCTGAATCAAGAAAAACACACTGGAAAATTTTACTTCAGGCAAGGGCTATTGAAAACCAGGCATATGTTGCTGGCATTAACAGAACTGGTATTAGCCCTGATAATAAATATTGTGGAAATTCATGTGTCATTGATCCGTGGGGAAAAATTATTCTTGATGCAAAAAACAAAGAAGGAATTTTTGTGTGTGATATTGAACAAGAAAATGTTTCTAAGATACGAAGTGAATTCCCTGTGTTGAAAGATAGAAAAAGATTTATTGAGTATGCAAAAAAGGTAGATAATGGTTAAAAAATGGCATATTTCAGTAAACAATTTCCCTGCCGGAAAAAAAGAGTTTCCGTGCAGGGTTAGTATTCCATTAGAAAAAGATCAAAAAATTGAATCTTTTTCGGTAAAAAGACCTGATGGTTCAATTGTGCCTGCTCAATCAAGGACTCTGGTAAGATACAGCGATGGTTGTTCAAGATGGATTCAAATTGACTTCACAGGTAATGGAAATGGAACATATATTATTGAAGGTAGCCCTTTTGTCAACAAAATTTCAAACATTCTTATTGTGAACCAAACACCTGAAGGATATTTTGTACAAACAAAAAATCTGTGTGTGAAAATAGGGAAAAAGGGATTTCCTGTTCATTCCATCATTTACAAAAATAAAAAAATTCTGGATGATGAAAACTGGTGTAAATACAATGTTAATGCCGCAGATAAGGTTTTTGAATTTGTGAAAGAAGGGGACTTAATTATTGAAAGCAGCGGTCAGAATAGATTTCAGGTTATGTGGAAAGGAAAACTTATAAATACACAGACAGAAGAAAAACTGCTTGATGTAAAATGCAGGATAGAATTTCTCGCTGGAATAGAGGGCTTTTCTCTATCATTTCAGTTTTTCCATTTGCTTGAAAAAAAACCATTTATTGACATATCAAAAATTTCATGTGATTTTCTTTTCCCGCTTGTGAATGATAACATTGTGCTTGTTCAGGAACACTATGGAAATCTTGGGGAAAAGAAAATCATTGAAACAAAAAACAGTGTTGAAGTATTTCTTGATAAAACAAATTTCAAGCCATTTGTGAAAGACCCTGCAATACTTGGAGATTTCTTCGAATATCCTGTGTTTTTAAGAAACCTGAATCAGGTTGTTGGCGAAGTATTCTGTTTGAAGAAAAACGAAATGTGTGTGTTATCAACCATGCGAGATTTCATACATCACAGACCGAAAAGGGTCATTGTTCGACCAGGAAAAATCAGTTATGACATATGGCCATCATTTGCAGGAATACTTAATCTACAGCAAGGAATGTCTTACAAAACCATATTTGATTTTCGCTTTTCCGATGAATCTGAAAGTAAAGAATTTTTAGACCATTATGAAAAAACATATGTTGAACCTGTTTTTTGCTTGATTGAACAATCTGATTCAAAACAGGCAGGTGCAACCTGGCACCAGCAATATCTTTTTCCTGAAAAAGATAAAACAGCAGGTATATTTTCATATTTACTCTCACGTGCAACTATGAGTTTTCATACAATTTCTGAAATGTTTCATTATGGAGATACACCTGATGAAGGTTATACTCAATATTATGCTTCTCAAAATAGATTCCCACCTGAAATGAAAAAATCCGGTCTACTGCTTAATACATCAGGAGGTATTTACGAAATTAAATCAAATCTTGAACCTGTGTGGTCAAACAATGAATACGATGCAATATACTGTCTTGCACTTGAAACATTAAGGACAAAAAATCCTGTGGTATTGAAAAGGTTGATATCTGCAGCCCGACATCAAATAGAAGTCGATTTTGTCCATTATTCAGACTACTGGCAACAACATCACTCAACTCCACAGCATGCTTATGGTCACACAAGAACAATGTCTTCTCTCCCGAGTCATCAATGGACACAGGGTCTTTACCATTACTACATTATGACAGGCGATGATGACGTACCAGAAGTGATTAAAGCAATCTGCGACTATGATGCAACATATTTTGATAAAACACATTTTAAGTTTAATAACTTTTTCAACAGGGAATATGGATGGGCAATCCTTGCACTTGTTTATGGTTATGAAACAACAGGTTCTCAATCATATATTGAAAAAGCAGCCAGTATGATAAAGGAACTTGAGAAAAATACTTCTGAAGATGAAAAAAAGAATGCCTTTGGAATTGGATTTGCACAAAATACTGTTTTACTTGGTCTTATGGCTTACCATCAGGCAACAAAAGAAAAATGGGCAAGAAAACTATTTCTTCAATGGGTTAATTATGGAATGAAAAATTTTGAAGACCATAAATACGGACCGAGGGTAACAGAATTATTTATTGAACCTCTTGTATATGCATACTATCTCACTCAGGACAAAAAATATCTTGAAAAAAGTTTCTGGCATTTTGAACTTTTTTTTAAATCATGGAACAATATGACTTGGCTTTCAGGAGATGTACTGACAACAAAAAAATATGCAAGAGTTTACAGGGGGCTTGTGCATTTTGTTTCTGCCTGCTATCATGCAAATCTTTTAAAAAAACTTGAAAAACTGGTATTTCATAAATAGTGGTATCAACTGCTGGTCAATATGGAATAAAGATCTTTGCCAAAAACTGTCTTTTGCCATTTTTTCAAACAGGTATTTTTTTCAATATCCTGGATTGTTCTCACATCCATTGAAACAAGGGAATCAATCTGCTGGTGTGAAAGAATGAGATGTGGTTGTATTCCCAGTAATTTTGCTTTTTCAAGCCGCCACAGGTGAAGATTTTCTGACCTTTTCAAACATTCATTTGAATATACTTTCTTTTTATGAATGGTTTTATTTTTGACAGGTTTGTTCCTTGCGTTTTTTATTATTTCAAGAATTTCTGGGATGTGTTTTTGAATCATCCTGCAACGAACAGTAAGATCCCTGAGTTTTTTTATATCAGGATGTTCCATTGTGGCAATTTTGAATATTGTTTCTCTGTCAAGAATTCTGAAAGGTGGTATATCCTTTTCCTTTGCTATGTTTTCTCTAAACTCAATTATGGCTTCTACGATAGGAAGATATTTTTTGGGAATTTTTCCTGTGCCTTTGATTGATTTTATTTTTTTCTTCTCATAAATTACTGATTCCGTAAGCAATTCACACTCTTCAATGACCCATTCAAATCTATTTTTTTCATTCAATTGTTTTTTCAATATATCAAAAAGGGGAAGCAAATACTTTGTGTCAGAAATAGCATACTGTATCATTGCTGGCGGTAATGGTCTTATTGCCCAGTTGCTTTTCTGATATTTTTTTTCAAGGTGAATACCAAAGTTTTTCTCAACCAGTGATGAAAGACCTGTCTTAGTTTCACCTGTAAAACTTGCTGCAATTTGAGTGTCAAAAAGATTTCTGATTTGAATACCAGCACATTTGTAAAACATTTCTATGTCATAATATGCTCCGTGAAGAACTTTCCTGATACGGGCATTTGAAAATACTTCATCAATGTCTGAAATATTTTTTATTAAAAGGGTATCCACAACGTAATTTTCTTTTCTCGTTGAAATTTGCATCAGGCATATTCTCGCATGATAACTGTAAAGGGAATTGCTCTCTAAGTCAACAGCAATCTCTTTTTCGTTTCTTAATTTTTTTATCAGATCATGGAGTTTTTCTTCTGTATCAATCAAATGAAAACCATATTCCGAATCATCCTTTGCAATAGCATTTTTACCATTTAACCATTTTGACATTACGCTGGCACAATGTTTTATTATTTTTTTAATCATTCTTCCAGAGGTGCATCTTTTAAATACAGTGAATCAAGATAACTCTGAAGGATAATCTGGGCAGCAAGTTTATCTCTGATCTTTTTTCTTTTTTTCCTGCTGATATCAGCAAGGAGTAATATATTTTCTGCTTCAACCGTCGTCATTCTCTCATCCCAGGGAACAAACTCCACAGGAATCAGTTGTTTCAGTTTTGTAATAATGGAAAGCATCTTCTCTGCCCTGCTGCTTATAGAACCATCATTTTTTAAGGGAACTCCATAAACAATTCTCCCAACATTATATTGCTTCACAAGTGCTTTTATTCTTTCATGTTCTCTTCCATCAACATCAATTGTACCAAGTCCTCGTGCAACAGTTCTGAATTCATCACTGACAGCAACACCTATTCGTTTTTCTCCAAGATCAAGACCCAGAACTCTGGTGCTGTTCATATGAGTAAATTTTTGAAGTGATGGTTAATGCCTGCCAGACTTCCTTTACATCATGAACCCTGAATATTCTTGCCCCATTTATGTAACCTGAAACACAACTGGCAATTGTTCCTGAAATTCTTTTCTCAGGAGGAATATTTCCTGTAAATTTTCCAATGAAGGATTTTCTTGATGGGCCAAGTAAAACAGGTAGTCCAAAACAAGTAAATTCCCGCAATCTTCTGATAATACAAAGATTATCTTCAGGCAATTTTCCGAAACCAATGCCAGGGTCAATAATAATTCTGTCCCTTGTGATACCATGCTGTGTTGCAAAATCAATTCTTTCATAGAAAAACTCACAAATTTCACCAATCAAATCATTATAAACAGGATTGTTTTGCATATCCTGCGGGGTTCCTTTCATATGCATCAAAACAATTGCACATTTTTTTTCTGCAATAAGTTGTACAAGTTTTTCATCCCTTCTTAATGCGTAAATATCATTGATGATATCTGCCCCTTCATCAAGGGCACGTTCAGCAACAGAAAATCTTGAGGTATCGCAGGAAATCAGGCATTTTACTTTTTTTCTCACCCTTTTTATCACCGGTATGACCCTTTTTATTTCCTCTTCTTCATCAATGGGCTTTGAACCGGGTCTGCTTGATTCTCCACCAATATCAATAATGAAAGCCCCTTCAGATTCCATTTCAACTGCTCTGTTTACCGCATGTTCAATATTATCAAAATACTTGCCGCCGTCAGAAAAAGAATCAGGAGTAACGTTCAATATTCCCATAACCATAAAATCATTGATGGAAATGGTTCTGTTTGATATTGAAAAAGTCATTGCTGGATGCTGGTAATTTTCAATTGCTTCAAGAATATCATGGCCGAGTTGCTTAAGATTGAAAAACTGGTTTTCAAGTTTTTCAGCAAGTTTTTGATATTGTTTGACATTTGCCATAATAATCACATCAACAATTTTATTTTCAAGATTTAATACCGAATAGGGTATTGCTGCATCTGCACCAATAGCAAGGCATTCCTGTTTTAATACATTTGCCTGTTTTACATTCACATCAGAAATTTTCACACAGAAATGCCTTGATTTTGGCTCCATCAATTCAATACCAGCAGGATGAACATCAATTTTCTGAAATTCTTGTTTTATCGTGGAAGGAGTAAGGACTCTGATATTCATTTCATACTTTTCAGAAGTGCTTTTCTGTAATCTTCTGCTTGTAAATTTTCAATTCCCTGAATTTCTTTTTCAGTAAAATACCTGATTTTTCCGACCATCATTCCTATTACCTGCATTTTTGCTGTCTCCTCAGTTAACCATGCCCGCGCAAATGCTTCTTTCAGTGTTTCGCCAACACTCACTGCTCCGTGATTCTTTAGAAGAACCACATTATATTTTTTTATTTTTTCAACAACCGCCTCTCTTATTTCTTCTCCTGCAGGAATGACATATTCAACCATAGGAATTTCCCTGCCCAGAATTGCAACAAAATCAGGATAAAATGGCTTTAATCCAATGCCTGCTGATATCAAACCAAGTGTAAAGGGAGGATGCGTGTGAATCACTGCTTTAATATCTGGTCTTGTTAGATAACAACCCAGATGCATTGATATTTCACATGTCGGTTTTAATTTGCCATATTGTTTACCTGTTTTTATATTGACTTTTACCCACTGATTCAATTTTATTTCATCAAGTGCAAATCCACTCGGAGATAAATAAACAAAATCTCCAGACCTTGCACTGATATTTCCACCAGGTCCAGCAGCAAGATTTTTTTCAATAATCAGTTTTCCGTATTTCTCAAGTTCCTTTCTAATATCCTCCATTCTATAAACTCCTTCTATTGAACAATTTTGATTTTTCCAAACTTTCGTTTTCCTACTTTAATAACCTTACCATCTGGTTCAATGTCCTGATTTACATCAGTAATAGATTTTCCATCAACTTTTACAGCATTCTGGATGACCATCCTTTTCGCTTCTGACTTTGACGGCACAAGTCCTGATAAAAATAAAACATCAACGATATTTGCCTTTTTGCCTCCGAGTTTTGATACAGGTATTTTAATTACTGGAATTTCTTCAGGAATTTGTTTTTCTTTAAAAACCCTGTCAAACGTTTTTTCTGCCTTTTCTGCCTTTTCATCACCAAAAAATTGACCTACTATAGTTTTCGCAAGATACGCCTTTGCCTGCCTTGGATTCTCTTTGATTTTTATGGCAAATTCATTCATATCAATATCAGTAAGTAATCTTGCATATTGCTCCATCAAACTATCCTGTATTGACATAATCTTGCCGAACATATCTTCAGCCGTTGTGGAAACAGGAATGTGGTTTTTATATGATTTGCTCATCTTCAGTTTTCCATCTGTTCCAACAAGTATGGGCATTGTGATAACAACCTGTTTTTCCTGCCCAAAAAACTCCTGAAGGGCTCTACCTGCAAGAAGATTGAATTTTTGCTCTGTTGCCCCTATTTCAATATCTGATTCAAGTACCACAGAATCGTATCCCTGAAACAGTGGATACATAAATTCATGGAAATAAATGGCTTTTCCTGATTTGTATCGGGATGTAAAATCATCCCTTTCAAGTATCTGGGCAATTGTGAAGCATGACGCAATTTTTATAAATTCTTCAATGGTTAATATTCTCAGCCAGTTTCCATTATACACAAATTCTGCCCTGTTAACATCAAGAATTTTACTGACCTGTTCAACATAGTTTTCCAGATTTTTCTTGACCTCTTCTCTTGAAAGAATTGGCCTTGTTTCATTTCTACCAGTAGGGTCTCCAATCATTGCTGTAAAGTCGCCGATAAGAAAAAACACTTTGTGCCCGAGTTCCTGAAATTCCTTAAGTTTCCTTATGACAACAGTATGACCAAGATGTATTTCAGGACTTGTAGGGTCAATGCCATACTTAATTTTCAATGGTTTTCCTGTTGAAAGACATCTTTCAAGTTTTCTCTTTAATTCGCTTTCCTCAATAATTTCAACAGTATTTTTTTTGATAATTTCAAATTGCCTGTCAATCTCCTTCATAATCTTCTCCTTTACAATTACAATATTTTACCCAAAAAACGATTTTTTGAAAACCTTTCATATTAGTTTTTCTTTGTTAAAAAATGTTTTACAGTCAAAAAATCAATGTTCTTGATAATCAAATCCGCTTCAGAAAGAAAATGTTCAGGTAGCATTGAAGCAATCGCTATACATTTCATTCCAGCCGCCTTTGCTGCTTTTATTCCTGCTGGTGAATCTTCAATGACAGCACAAAAAAATGTCGGAATATTAAGTTTTTCTGAACATTTCAGATAAATTTCAGGGGATGGTTTTGGCTGTGATATGTCCTGAAATCCCAGGATAACAGAAAAATATTCTGTTAGTCCTGCCTTTTTCAGTAAATTGTTAATAAATCTTTTATCTGAATTTGATGCAACAGCAAGGATATAATGTTGATGAAGTTGCTTTATAAATTTATCCATCCCTGGTAAAATTTTTGCTCCATTTTCAGAAATTTCAAGAAGTTTTTCTCTTTTTTCAGAAATCAACTGCTCGATACCAAAATTTTCAGGGATTTTCTTTTCATTTTTTAGTTTCTTAAGAAAGTCAACGTCTGAAATTCCTATTCCTTCAAGATAATATTTTTCTTCAACAATAATGTGATAATTTCCAAAAACTTTTTCCCATGCCTTTTTATGAAGAACCTCAGAATCAAAAATCACACCATCAAGATCAAAAATTACTGCCTTTATCATTTTAATGATCCTTTCAGGGGGTTTTGTCTAATGAGTTAAAAGTTTTGTGATTCTCAAGAAGTTATTGGAAAATATTGCACATGTAGCATTTTCTGAAAGCCGTTCAAAAATAACTCCATGAACATAAACAGCAGGGTTATTGATTGGATAATCAGTACCAAAAATGATTTTTTGATACGATGCTATCTCCACTGCCTTTTTTAGCATGCCATATCTATCAATACCTGTGCCTGAAATATCTAAATAAAGATTTTTTATTTTTTCAACCAGATTAATTCGTTCGAGAAATTCTTTTCCCTGACCTGGATGTGCAAGAACAAAATTGATACCGGGGATTTTCCTGCACAGGTTTTCTATTACAGGGATACTTGCACAATGAAAGTTGACCACAACTTTGAATTTTGAAGCAATTTTCATTATTTCAATCATATTATTTGAAACATAATCATCAGGATATCCCATCAGATACCCAACAAGTTCACCAATCCATCTCACATCATGATTTTTACAGCATCGTTCTATTTCCCTGCATGATTCATCAGGAAAAGCTGGATGTATTTGCATACCAGGAATGTAAAAGTCAGGAAATCGATCTCTTATGGAAAGGGCACAGTCATTCAGTTTTTTTATTTCTTCAAAGGACTTCGGAATTTTTGCAACAACAATACTACCGCATGCTTTTGAAATTCCTGCCCGTTTCAAATCATCAAACTGTTTTCTGATTGTACCGGATTTTTTGTACCAGCAAAAATCAGTTTCTCTATCAACTGCTGGATGGATGTGGCAATCAATAATCTGTCTATCCATTATTTGAGTTCCTTTCTGTGTTTTGATATTTTTCTGAATGCATCAAGAATTTGCTCAAGATATTCAACATCGTATTCAATATCCCTCAACGACGGAATTGCGATTCTTTCAAACAAAACCTTTTCAGCAACTGGATAATCTTCAATTTTATATTCAGGATGGTTTTTCAAAAAATGATACCAGATTGCATACGCAGGTGAGTTTTCTCTCTCATTTAAGAGAGGTTGTCTAACAAGCGGAATATAACCAGGTCTTCCTTTTGCTGCGTCAACTCCTTCTGCCCTCAATGCTTCAATAATTTTTTCTCTTGGTATCCCATCAAATTGTTCAGGATAAAATCTTATCAAATAATTCAACCAGGCATGTTTTGTCACATACGGAGCAACATAAGCACCATCAAATCCCTCAATTGATGCAAGACCCCTGTTGATATATGAACAGTTTTTCATCTGAAGGGAATTTCTTTCTTCAAGATATTTTAATTCAATCAAAGCCATCGCGGCAGCAAATGGATGAATTCTGTATTTGTAGCCAAGATTCATAAAAGGAATATTTTCATTTGCTTTGTATTTATCGTATTTGCTTGATAGTTTCGATACTCTTTCATAATGTCCCAGCATAATGCATGATTCATAGAACTTCGTGTGATCAGTAACAAGAATTCCTGCTTCTCCACCTGTCATCAGTTTACTTCCCTGAAGACTGAAGCATCCAATATCTCCAAGTTTTCCTGTGGGAATGCCTTTATATGCTGCGCCGTGAGAATGCGAAGCATCTTCAATTACTGCAAGATTATATTTTTTTGCAATGTTATTGATACTATCCATATCAGCAGGATGACCATAAACATGGGTCACACATATTGCTCTTGTTTTTGATGTAATCTTTTGTTCAATTTTTGACGGGTCAATGTTCAGGGTCAGAGGCTCAATATCACAAAAAACAGGAATACCTCCAGCGCAAATGATAGGTGTAACCCCTAAATGCCATGTGTGAACAGATGTAATAATTTCATCTCCAGGCTCTTTTATAACAGAGAAAAATGCACTGTGAAGTGTTGCAGTGCCATTATTCATAGCAATGGCATATTTTGTGCCAGTATACTGTGCGAAATTTTTTTCAAGTTCTTCAACAACAGAAGATGCTGATATTTCTCTTTTTCTCAAAAGTTGTCTGACAAGCGTCTCCTGCTCGTCTACCATGGAGTTAAAGATTTCAGACGTTTTTGGTGTTTTCTGTACTGCCTTTTTTCCACCATTAATTGCTAAAATTCCCATAAGTCACCTCTTTGTTATTATACCACACGAATGAATATTTTTTATCACACCGAACTTGACACTTTCAGAAAATTGAATAACATAAATGTTGAAAGGGGGTGAGAAAAATGAGAAAAGGATTTACGCTTATAGAATTACTTGTGGTAATCGCAATCATTGCAATTCTTGCTGCAATGTTGCTTCCTGTTCTTTCAAGGGCAAGGGAAAATGCAAGACGTGCAGTTTGTTTAAATAATCTCAAACAAATTGCCCTTGCAACACATATGTATTGTATTGATTACGATGGTTTTCCACCAAACCCAGCAGGTTTATCTGCTAGTACAGCACTTGTATGGGAGGGTAACGCAGGTGTAAATCTTTATTCAGGATTGGGGCATCTCATCGCAGGCTGGAGAATCTCAGGAAAGGGTAGGTATATTACAAACCCTACAGGTATCAAATGTCCTTCATGCCGTGTGGGTGGATGGGCAAGTAATTTCAATCTTTATGCAAGATTTGAAGTTACAGGACAAAGGGCATTCACCAATTATGCATGGAATTCATCAAGTTATGTCTATGGTCCTCCAGCAAAAAAAATTGATAAAATTGAAAAACAGGGTTATGTTCTTGCCTGTGATGCCTGGTATCCGAATAACTTCTGGAATCATCCTGTTAGTGGCGGAATTCCTGATGGATTGAATGTTGTTTTTTATGACGGCTCAGCAAAATGGATTAATGATAACACTCATTTCCTCTGGACAAGAGACCTTACATACGGCAATTATCTTTCCTATGGTAATATGTGGGCGTACATGAATAATAGTTTTTTGAAATAGCACTAACCCATAAATAGAGGTGAGAAATGAGTATCAGAGCCGTCCGGGGTTGGTTTTTGTTTGTTTTTTTTGCAAATATCGTTTTTGCTGGTGAATTGCATATTACAATTTTCAATGCCAATCAATTTGCTATCTACCCACAGTATCCACTGGATGAATATGGAATTATTGAACACAGATATTTTTCAGTTAATCCCGAATTTCTTGATAGTTTAAAAATTTCAAAAATTCTCTATATCGGGCAGACATTCAATCCTGATGCAATTTTTGAAAACGCTCAATATGCAAAAGCAGTAGAAGAGTTCCTTAAAAATGGTGGAACAATCTGGTTTGAATCATTTACATTTGGCAAACCTGCTACAACAAAATGGTTAAAACAAAACAACATTAATCTTCCTCCTCAGGATACAACCAATCAGGGTATTATTGTTGGAGTTCCTGCTTCTGATGTAAAGCATCCGATTTTGAAATCACCATATGAAATCAGTGATAAATATGGTTGCAAGGGACATTTTTGCTGGAGAAACTGGGATGAAAGTTTTGTTGCTCCATTTCGTTTGAGAAATGATCCAACTGGAGCAACAATGCTGATAAAGGAAAATGTTTTTGGTAGTGGCAAAATCATTTTCAATTGTATGTGGGCGCTGTCAACAACTGATTATGCTGGAAATGGTTTCTGGGGTGAGGGGCAGAAATTTCTGATGAACATTCTTTCCTATTGTTATGGCCAACCTATTACTGAAGCAAATGTAATTCCATTATTTAAAAAATTTAAGACACAACAATCCCTTGCATTGTGGCAAAAAAATCCGTATTTCCCACTTTCTGATTGTCCATCTGATGCTCCTGATAAATTCAAGTTAAACAACATTTCTTTCAAGGCATGCATCAATGAAGTTGTCAGTTTTCTTTTCTGCATCACAGCAGGTGAAAAAACAGGTCCTTTTGAAATTACAATTGAAAAAACCGATTTGAAGGGTGAAAATGGTGTGATTCCTTCCAAAAAAATTACAGTTTATGAACTTCAATTTTTCAAAGATTTTTCTGGTCGCTGGATTTATGACCCAATGCCGAAGATTGAAAAAATTTTAGTGCCACAGGGGGAGACAAGGCAGGTCTGGATATCTCTTGATACATTTGATATTAAACCTGGAACATATTCAGGAGAAATCATCTTAAAATATGAAAAGAAACAGCAAAAGATACCAGTGAATGTTACTTTATGGCAAGTTGAATTACAGAAGAAAAATCCATTGTATTTCTGTGTCTGGGACTATGTTCCAAATGAAGGAAGAACAAAACTTATTGGTGCCTGGGAAAACTGGAAAAATTATCACGAAGACCTTTTATCGCATGGAGTTAATGTGTTCCCTGTAATGAGTTTCAATCATCCAAATGTAAAGTGCGATAATGATGGAAATATTATTGCACCAATGGATTTTAAACTATTTGACCAGGAATTTTACACAAAAGAGAAGGGATACATTTATTTGATTTCAACACCGCGTGTTTATGGTGCACCTTCTCATATTAAGTATCCGAGTAAAGAATACGATACAATGCTCCGGCAATGGGTAAAACAAATAATCTCACATTTAAAAGAACTTGGTCTTGATTATGACCAGTTTGCCTTTTATCCATGGGATGAATTGAGTTCAAGCAATGATATTCCAAATGCAATCAATGAATATAAAATTATCAAGGAAGTTGACCCGAAGGCAAAGATTTTTCTTACTGTAGGTGGTAGTGGCATGGCACATTTTGATAGATTAAAAGATGTTAGCCCATATATTGAGATCTGGTGTCCGCATATTTTCTTTTATCGTTATTTCATCACAAATGATACAAAAAGAAAAGAAATTATTGACTTTATGAAATCAACAGGTGCAATGGTCTGGAGTTATGAAAACACAGGCAGATGGAAAACAAAGGATGATAATTATGTTTCTTTCAGATTAAAACCTGTTGGTGCATATCGTGCTGGTGTTGGTGGTTATGGATTCTGGGCATACAATGTATGGAAAGGAAATCCCTGGGAGGTGTTTGATGAAAAGGGAAATGTAAAACAGGGAGCAGGGACTGAATCTCTTGCTGTTGTTTACAGTGGTCCTGAACCAGTGACAACACCAAGATGGGAAGGATTAAGAGAAGGTATGAACGATGTGAAATATTTTGAAGCATTGAAACAGGAAATAGAGAAGGCAAGAAAAAATAAGATTTCAGAAGATTTGATAAATGAAGCAGAAAATACAATAAATATTGCATTGAAGGAAATCACAGAAAAAATAGAAAACCCTGAACTTCCACTAATCTGGAGAGAAAAAGTTGTAAATATGATTTTGAAATTGAGAAATACATCTACAAAACAATCACTGAAATAAAATGTGCACCAGAAGAATTTTCAAAATCTTTTCAATTTTCCTGTTGTTTTGGTTTTTCTCATTTTCTGCTTTTTCAGAAGAAAAAAGTGCACGATTGACTGACGGTGGAAAAATTATTCTTGAAAATGAATTCTTTCAGATAACTTTTGAACCTCAAAAAACAGGCAGGGCTACAAATCTTTTTTTCAAACCATGGTCTATTAACCTGACAACAAAGGATGGATTTTTTGTTGATAGTTTCAGAGAAATAGGAGGAGAAGGAAAATTGTTTGACTTTGGTTTTCTGTATCCTGATTATCCATATCAGGCAGAAATTTTAAGTGATTCTGAAAATCTTGCAAAAATAAGATTTTCCTTGAAAATCGATGAAATTTACCCTGATTACAGTGGATGGATATTTCAAAAAGAGTATTCATTGAAAAAAGGAGAACCATTTATTTATGTCAGTATCAGGATGATTAACAATGGAAGCGAAAAGAAAAAATTTGCTTATAGACCAAGTCATCTTGTGCATTTTGAAAATCAAACTGTCTGGTACTATGTTCCTGATATTTCTGGCATTTTAATAGATTATGACCCTCCAATAGGAAGTGATGGAAGAGGTAGTCACGGTCTTTTTACTCTTTACCCATCTGGAGCATGGATTGGTTGTATTGCTGATACAATTCAAAAGGGTATTGTGTTCGAATTTGACTGGAAATATCTTGATAGTATTGAAGCATGGCTAAGCTCACGTGCAGGTTCTGTTGCCCAGTGGTTTTACAGGATATTTATGCTTTCTCCAGGTCAATCATGGGAAACAAATTATGTGATTTATCCCGTGCAGGGACTTTTTAATATCTCAGGTGCAAAATCAGGAATTGTTGGTTCATTAATGATAGGTACCAAAAATGAAACAGGAAAACCTTTGCAACGTGACCAGTTAAAGCAGGGTAGTACGGTTCCAATAAAACTTCATGTTTACAGTGTAAAAGATAAAAAAATCAATTACAGGATTTCAGAAAAAATAAAAGGTAACGTGCGTATTTTGAAACAGGGCGAAATTGAAATTGGAGGATTTTCGACTGCTGAAATTGAAACACCATGGACTGTTCCATCTGGAGACACACTTACTGTAATTTCTGCTGAAATCAGTGATGAAAATAAACAATTGTTGACAATTGAGCAACCAGTTGAAACAGGAAGGAATATTGAACTTTATCAGGCAAAAATACCTGATGAAAAACAATATGGGGAAAGTGCTGGTTTTGTTCATGGCAGGCCACCTGTTCCTGAAGAAGTGAAAAAAATTGACCTGAATTTCGTCTCTCCACACCAGCAATGGGCTAAACCTTATGTTTATGGAAAAACAAAATTACTTTTTGTTTATCGAAGTCATACACTTGTTCATCTTCGTGAAATCGTAGAACGTGGCGATTTTGATATATCCCTTCTTGCGACAACTCCAGAAAAACCATATCAACAGATGAGAGAAATTCCTGAAAGGATCAAAAACTTTGCCCCTGAAGTTATGCTCTTTACTGCATTTGACTGGAAATCAGGATTTCCACCAGGAATAATTGATATTATTACAAACTGGGTTTATCGGGGGGGAGGACTTGTTATTGATGCAAACCTTTCAAATTCAATGTTCCTGCCAGTTCTTGAACTTATAAACCAGGGTAAGGAGATTCAACCTGAGAAGGTTTTATGTTCTTCTCCTTTTACACTGCCAAAGGTCAAATTGTATGAGATAGGAAAAGGAAGAGTAGTAATTCTTGAAGGTGGAGTGATTGCGAAAGGAGATAATTTCCCGATAGGGGAATACAGACCTAATCCATGGATTCCTGGATGGGAATACAATTATCCTTATTTGATTTCTGCCATTTTGTGGGCATCCCATAAGGAAATTCCGATAACATTCAGCCCTTTAAAAATTGAGTCAGACCTTTGTAAAATCACACTTTTTGCAAACATCCCGGTTAAAAAAGTAAAAATCAAGACAGAGATAAGAAATCAGTACCACCAGATTTATTCATCATCCCAATACAATGTTTCTCTTTCAGACAAAGAATACACACTTACAATTGGCAAAATGGAACAGTTTCAGGAAGGTTTGTCAATCGTCAAAATTTTAGTTTCTGACCATAAAGGTAAAATACTCGGCTGGACATCAGGTAAAATTGAAAAACCCTCTACAATAAAGGCACAAATTAACTGTAACAATGCCTATTATAGAAATGAGCCCATCAATATAAAACTTGACATCATTCCAGCAGATTTTACTGCTGACATCACAGGAATTCTTTTAATAAAGGACGCATGGAATCGTACTGTATGGCAGAGTGAAATTTTGAAAAATGGTTCATATTCCCTGAATCCTGATTTAAAACTTTTGCTTAACATCTGGCATGAAATTATTTTGAAGGTCTATCAGAATGGAAAACAAATCAGTGAAAAAAGACAATTGCTTTTTATTTTCCCAGAGAAAAATATTCCTGATGATGATTTTTCTGTTGGTTGCTGGGGACATCCTTATGGCAACCCTTCTGGTGCAGTGGTAAGTACTCGTTCAGCAGTTGAAAATGGTATTGATTATTTTTATAGTTATGGTGGAGAAATTGCAGCAGACCATGTTTATCGAAATCATGGACATATTTACGGACCTCCGAACACAAATTCGGAACTTTTCTTAAGTTCAAGGTTGAAAAAGAGAGACCCTGTAAATCTTATTACAACTCCTTCGCTTTATCCTGAGGCGAACGAATGGTTAAAGGTAAAAAATGATGTTATTAAGAAAACTTATGATTACGGAAAAAATCTTGGTGCAAATGTTATGATGCTTGATGATGAAAGAGATTTGAAAGGTGATTTTGACTGGTCAGAAACAACTTTATCTCATTTTCCTGATTGGTTGAAAAGAGAATACGGAACAATTTCAGAATTAAATAAGGTCTGGGGAACAAATTATACATCATTTGACCAGGTAAGACCTGAAAGAAAAGAAAAACTGAAGGAAGATAATCTTGCACCATATGTTGATTTTCGCAAATATACTGGATGGATTGTTGAAGAATTTTATACAAGGCAACCGCTCTTGTGGGTCAAGGAAGCAAACCCAAACGCAACAATTGGAATGCATGGTATTTATACAACTTCCTCAGGTCGTCCATGGGATATGTCAAAGATTATTCCACTTCTTTCAATCACAGGTCGATATAATGGCATCCTTGAAGAATGGTTCAGGACAATGGGTAAAAATTGTATCCATGGACAGTATACTGGATATGAAATGGGAGAAAAATTAACCTATGACAACAGAATTACCCCATGGAAAAATCTATTCCATGGTTCAAAATGGATCTTATACTACCAGATGCGTAATGTAATAGGTGCTGGTGGAATTTTCCAGTCAATATTAAATTATGATGGCACTGCCCGCAATATTTACAGAAACCTCTACAATGAAGAATTGAAAGAAATCAAACAGGGCACAGGAAAACTTGTATTGAATTCAAAACTCATTGATGATGGAATTGTTTTTACATATTCCTATGTAAGTTGCCTTTTTGACAGACATACTTCTTCTTATTTTGCTGCAAAAACCCTTGTTCAGAATCTTGGTTATCAACACAACCTGGTCTCTTATAAGGAACTTGAAAATTATCAATTGCCTGAAAACACAAAAGTAATTTTCCTTGCTGATTGCATCAGTATGTCTAATTCTGAAATTGAATCAGTGAAAAAATTTGTCTCTTCAGGTGGTATTGTTATTGCTGATGCTCAGACAGCCATATATGACAATCATGGCGTAAAGTATAATATTTCACCTGCTGACGAACTTTTCGGGATTTCTCGTTCCGAAGTAAAATATTCGCCAGAGAAAAAAACAATTACATTCAACTCTGGTTCTTTTACTATCTGGGTTGCTGAGTCAGGATTAAAAACTACTTCTTCTATACCACTGGGGAAAACAGAGGATGAAACACCTGTAATCACAGTGAATTCCTATGGAAAGGGAAAGGCAATATATCTTAATCTTCATCTTACCCCATATTCAAAAATTTCTTCCTCTGGTGCTGCAGGAGAAATTGTTATTGAACAACCAGGTGCAAAGGAAATAGAAGATTCTTATAAAAAGATTTTGAAAGAGATTTTTGTTAAAGTGTGCGGTATTGAACCAGAAATAAAAATTCTGCCAGAAAATGCCTGTAAAGAAATCTTTCTTTTTTCCTGCCCTGAAAATAAAAGTTATCTTTTGGGATTTCTTCCTTCGCCGAGGTTAAATAATGATACAAAGATAACCATTGTGCTGAAAGAAGAAAAAAATGTGTACGATGTAAGAAACAAGAAATTTATCGGAAAAGGGAAAAAGATTGATTACAATTTAATACCTGAAAAAACAGGTCTTCTTGCAATTTTGCCATATACTGTGAAAAAAATAGAAATAAGTCATCCTGCTAAATGCCATCAGGGAAATATCATAGATGTCAATGGAAAAATTCTCACAACTTCAAACTTTGCAGATGGACATGTAATAAGGGTTCAGGTCTATGATGACAAAAACAGGGAAATACCATTTTATGCTATGAATATTAAATGTAATGGCAATTCTTTCCATTTTAACCTTCCAATTGATTTATCCATGGAACAAGGCACATATAAGATTGTAGTCACAGATATTATGACCGGCAAAAACACATCCAGTACTTTTCGTGTTATTAAAAACAATGGACAAACTGTTTCTGAAAGATGAAAAACTTAATAAAAATTACGCAATAATCAAATCCCCTGTAAGTATTCTGGTAAAAAACAATGTTTTATTACCATGTTCAGAGTTTTTCATTGATGTTTTGAGAAAAAAGGGTTATTCTGGTTCATTATCAGGGAATAATCACAAATCCTGTGATACCATTATTTTTTCTCTGATTCAATCAAAAGATGAACAATTTTTTGTTGAAATAGAAAAGGAATCATCCTGTACAATTGTGAAGTTTTCTGGTACAGAGATATCATGCTATTATGCAGTGCAGGCGTTTTTTCAGGAATCAAAAATCAATGATAAAAACATTTTCACAAAACTCAAATTTCAAAAGGGACAAACAAAAAACCATCATCGTAATCTTATAATCTCGCTTTCCTGGATGGAAAATCTTATTGAGTTTCCTTTTTATGATTTTGAAAGGTGGAAAGAATTTATTGACCTTGTATCAGAGCTTCGTTTTCACCGTATTGATTTTATGCAATGGGGCTGTACCATACCCAGCCCACCACAACAGGATAAGAATGTAGATGATGAATGGGAACTGTGGCAGAGTAAAGGAAAAACAACAATCGCATGGTCCTTACCTGTTGCATACAGGGGACTTAAATTTCAGCAGGATGGCTGGCAAAAACGACATCTTTTTCAACCATGGCTATTTCCAATTAAAGGTAAAACAATTTCAAATTCACACCTGTTCAGTGTTTGTTATCCACCAGAAAAACAAATACCACTGGCATTCTGGGACAATTTCAAACAAAAACTTGTTCGTAAATTATGGAGACCTCCCTTTATTCAGGATGAAAAACTATTTAGAAAAATTACAGACCTGATTCACAGCAGGGGAATGAAAACAGGTCTTTTTACAACACCAAGGGTTCCGTGTGTAAAGGATGAAAATGGTTTCATTGAGTACTGGAAAGAAGTCATCCAGTTTTTTGTAGATCAGGGTATTGACGATTTTGTTTTTGAAACAGAATAAGGACCCGTTTCTTTTGAACATCATAGTCAATGTGAGTTATGCCATAAGGCATTTGGTGATATTTTTTCTGGATATTCAAAGAAAGTTGCACATCAGGTATCAATACTCAATGAGGTTGTAAAAAATTGTAGCAAAAATTCGGAAATTGGATGGATCCTTCATGTTCCATTAAATGGCGGGTATGGAAACCCTCCTGAAAGAAAGGAATGGTTAAAAAATCCTGAAAATTATGTTGAAAATTTGAAAGTTTTCAAAAAATTTGCTCCTGAAAATTTTACTTTTGATTATGTTCCTTTTCCTGGAGAACATGGTATTACTCATGATTTTCTTCCCCGGATTTATTTTGAGATTTTTGGATACAACAGATTTCGTCAAACAGGTTATACTCATGCATGGGGACCAACGCGTGCATTTACTGGTCTTGAACCATATTATATTGAAACCGCACGAAAACTCTGGGAATTTGTTCCAGAGAAAGGTAATCTATGGAAACCAGATATTATTTCAAAAAAATCAATGACAATCTTGTCCCTGAAATTATATGGTTCAAAAAGAGTACTAAGTGATCTTGCTCGCTATAGTATCAATAATCGTCGTATTACTTATGGAATTAAAAGTGCAGTATGCCCCTATGTATGGGATAGAAGTAAATTTTCTATCTACCAGGATGTACTGAAAAAAATGTTTGAATCTGCAAGTAAACAAAATAAAAAAAGTTTTCTTCCTTTTCCAAAGTATCATTATAAAAACCTTCTTTCAAAAGTGATCAGGGCAGAAAATCGCTTAAAAACAGTGAAAATTCAGAAATCACTTCTTTCGTGCAACTGGAATTTCAAAGATGGGTTTGATGAAAGATATGCACTTGTAAAAGCCACCAAATGGGCTATTGAATTTTTACTATTGTACGATGAGGTTCTGGTCAAGTTTTCAAAGGAAAAAAAGATAAAAAGCAGTGACATAAAAAAACTGATAAAAATTGGTTTATTAATAAACAAAGAAAGTTCTTCCGGACAAAAAACAAGTTTCTGGCCATCAAGTTCGCGACTTGGTGGTCTCTATGACTATTATGCTTTTGCTTTACTACTATACCATCATTTTTCCTGCAAATAATGAAATTTTCCATTGTCTTCCAATTCGTATAGATTCCAATACCCGCCATTTCAAAATTCCATTTATTTTCCTTTGGATAAGGATATGATTTGAGATTACCGAAATTGGAAATAAAAACGAAAGATGATAGAATAACTTTTATCTAAAAACGGATCAAAATTATGAAAGAAAAACCCGATGTTATTTTTGTATTTGCTGACCAGATGCGGGCACAGGCAACAGGATATGCAGGAGACAACAATGCCATTACTCCAAATCTTGATAAACTTTCCAGTGAAAGCATTATATTTACAAATGCTATTGCAGGTTGTCCTGTGTGCAGTCCATACAGAGCAAGTTTAATAACAGGCCAATACCCTCACACCCATGGTATCTTTCTTAATGATTTATATCTTCAGCATAAAGCAGTTTCAATTGCTGATGCTTTCAATGAAAATGGCTACAATACGGGCTGGATTGGTAAATGGCATCTTGATGGTCATGGAAGAACAAAATTCACACCCCCTGAAAGAAGACAGGGATTTAAATTCTGGAAAGCAGTTGAATGCACACATGATTATAACCACTCTGTCTATTATGCTGATACTGACAGAAAACTGTACTGGGACGGATATGATGCAATCGCACAGGCACGCGAAGCAGCAAGATTTATAAAAGAATATGATGATAAAAAGCCCTTTGCTCTTTTTGTATCATGGGGACCTCCTCATGACCCATATGACACAGCCCCTGAAAATTTCAAAAAACTTTTTCATCCAGAAAAACTGATTTTGAGAAAAAATGTTCCTGAATCCATTGAAGACCAGGCAAGACAATGGCTCAGTGGCTATTACGCACACATTGCTGCTCTTGATTATTCAATGGGGATTATTCTTGAGGCACTGAAAAATCATAAAAGACAGGAAAATACAATTGTAATTTTTACTTCTGACCATGGTGATATGCTTGGTTCTCAGGGACACTTTAACAAGCAAAAGCCATGGGATGAATCAATTATGGTTCCATTTCTTTTAAGATATCCTGCAATGTTTGGCAAAAAAAGAAAAGTTTTTTCTGCACCCTTTAATGCACCTGACATTATGCCGACGCTTCTTTCTCTGTGCGGGATAGAGATACCTGAAACTGTTGAAGGAAAAGATTTTTCAAAAGCATTGCTCGGTCTCTCACCTTCACCTCAGAAGGCAGCAGTAATATCCTGTTATTGTCCATTCGGACAGTGGATAAGAAAAAATGGTGGAAAGGAATACAGGGGAATAAGAACAGAAAGATACACCTATGTCAGGGATTTATCAGGACCATGGCTTCTTTATGATAATAAAAATGATCCGTATCAATTGAAAAATTTATGTAATAATCCTGATTATTCTGAACTTCAGTCCAACCTTGATAAACTGCTTGATGAAATTTTAAAAGAGACAAATGATGAATTTTTACCAGGCGAAGAATATGTAAAAAAATGGGGTTATGATGTTGATGAAAATCTGACAGTACCATACTGGTTGCTTGACGATTGATTTTGATTACATAGGTCATCTGATACATTTCCCTGGTTGCAAATTATACCATTTTCAAATTTTCATCTTCGGTTTTCACTTTTTGCTAATTCCTCCTCAATTTCTCCCTTTTGCAAAGTCCACCCCCATTTTCCCCTTTTTCAAATCTTCCTCCATCCTCCCCTTTTATAACCCACCCTTTCCAACTTCTCCCTTTTTTGAACCTCCCCTTGCATCCCCTCCTTTCAGGAGGGGAAGGAGGGGAGGTGGACCCCTTCGTTCTCCCCCTTTGTAAAAGGGGGATTGAGGGGGATTTAAATCCACCCCCACCCTCCTTTAGAAAAGGAGGGAGAGCAACGAGGATACAGGGGGATCCAAAGTAGTTTCTCCCTTTTTCAAAGGGAGATGCAAGAGGGATTTTGAGGAAATGAAAAGCGAGTCAAAATTGAAACTCAAAAAGATTTATGTTTTAATTTGCGTAATCAAAAATTGAACATCATAACAATGGAGGAAACATGGAAATAAAAGAAATTGGTTCAAGAATTGAACCATTTTTTGACCAGTGGTTGATTTCAACCATGGATAATTTATCCCTGCAACTTCATCATCCAATTCCAGAAGAAGTTGTTTTCGAGTTTAATAAAGAATGGGAAGGAAACACAAGCGGGTATGTTACTATTTTCAAGGATAAAGATGTTTTCAAGATGTATTACAGGGCTTCAAATTATGATTTCAAGGCAGGAAAGGAAAGCCATCCAGTGTTTGTCTGTTGTGCTGAAAGTTTAGATGGCATAAAATGGACAAGACCCAAATTGAATATCATTGAATTCAATGGGTCAAGGAAAAACAATATCATCTGGCAGGGGATTGGAAGTCATAATTTCACTCCATTCATTGATACAAATCCTTCAGTCAAAAAGAATGAAAAATATAAAGCAGTTGGCTCGTATGATGGCACAGGATTAAAGGGATTGTTTGGTTTTGTGTCAGAAGATGGAATTACCTGGAAATTAATGAAAAATACACCAATCCTTCAGGAAGACAAATATGTGATATTTGACTCACAAAATATCGTTTTTTATGACAATCTAAAAAATTCATACATTGCATATCACAGGGGATGGACTGGTGGTGATTATAAGGGTTACAGAGCCATTATGAGAAGTGAATCAAAAGATTTTGAGAACTGGTCAGAATCAGAATTTCTTGAGTACCAGGATAATGTTGAACAGGAGCATCTTTATACAAATGCCATAACACCATATTTTCGTGCTCCGCACATTTATATTGGATTTCCAAAAAGATTTGTCCCTGAAAGACAAAAAGTTCAGCATCAATACCCAGGGGTTTCAGATGGAATTTTTATGACAAGCAGGGATGGAAAAAAATGGAAAAGATGGACTGAAGCATTTATCAGACCAGGAATACAACCCGAGAGATGGATTAACAGAAATAATATGACTGCATGGGGGCTACTTGTGACAAAATCAAAATTGAATCCAGGAATTGATGAAATTTCCTTATATTCAAGCGAAGCATATTACACAGACAAAAACAGGTTAAGAAGATTTACAATCAGATTGGATGGCTTTGTTTCAATCAATGCAAAAAAACAGGGACAATTTGTCACTCATCCAATTATTTTTGATGGAAACAATCTGGTATTGAATTATTCCACATCAGCAGCAGGATTTATAAAAGTAGAAATACAGAATATTGATGGCAAACCGATTAAAAATTATTCCATCAATGATTGTGTTGAAATTTACGGTGATTCTATAGAAGAAAAAGTAAGATGGAACAATGGAGACGATGTAAGCAAATTAAAGGGAAAGCCAGCTAGATTAAGATTTGTGATGAATGATGCTGATTTATACTCAATCAGGTTTAAAAATTAACCTGTGGCGGTTATTTTCTTTTCAGAGGCATTCAAAAATTGTTTTTCTGCTCTCTCCATAAGAACATCATGCCCACCATCAAAAACATACAGGAAAACCCTTGAAGATGGAGCAATTTTACTTATTTCATTAAAAAGAATGGTCGCATGGGTGAATGGTACAGATTTATCAAATTTCCCGTGATAGATATAAACCTCTTTGCATTTTGCTATTTTTTCAACATGAAACAAAGGAGAACGTTTTTTATACTCATCAATATGCTGGGTTGTTGGTGGACCTCCACAGCATGCTTCAATGTGAGGGCTGTAATTTGGGTTTTGAGAATGCCATGCAATCAGATCAGTGATTCCACAGAAACTTGCAACACTACACCATAAATCAGGTCTATACCCAGCAAGCATCAAAGCCATATGCCCGCCACCGCTTCCACCGAAAAGAAAAATTTTTTCTCTATCAACAGGGAACATTGAACATACCTTTTCCACTGCATCCACAACATCCTGCATTGCAAGATGGCTGGCGCATGCCTGAGTAGCCCTCGGATTTGTTTTCAAATTTGGTCCTCGAAATTCAGGAAGAAGTAAATGCCACAAGTTTTTTTTAACCAGTGGATACAATGATTCAACGAGATTATACCTGTCATTGCTCCATGTGTGCAATCCAACAAGCAGTGGTGCAGGTTTATTCGAGAAACATTTCCAGACAAGGTTTGGTTCTTTTGAGCCATCAATACTTGATGTAACAAAAATTTCCTCAATACCAGATTTTAATATGTGATTTTTATCCATAAAAATATTTTCAACCCAAATTCATAAAATGTCAAAAATAGACCCCAAATTTTTCATTTAAATTCAGTCGGCAGGGTTTACCTTACTTATAGTGAATTTTTCAACAAGATGGTCAGGATAATATGATTCTTTTGCTCTTCGTAAATTTTCTTCTCCAAGGTCTTCTTCCCTATTAATCCACTTTGTATTTAACCATGTATTTTCAGCAAATTGTTGATTAATTAAAGCATAAAGATGAGGAATTTCTGGATTTGCCTTTTCAATATGAATAACTGCAGTATCCTTATTCAGCAGTTCTCCAATAGAAAAAGCCTCAACCCTGCCATTCACCAGAATCACACCTCCATTCAAACTTAGTTGGTCAAAATTATTCAATGCTTCAAAAATTGCCTGCTGTTCTCCCATTAAGCCAGGGTCTTCTTCACATTTTCTCATTGTACACCAAACATTTGAAAGGTTTAAACACTCAGGAATGAATTCCTGTTGTAACGGTCTGTACTGAAATTCATATTTTTTTATGAATTGACTTATGTGGTTGCGTTTATTGTGATATTTTCTTCCTGGCAACTTAATAAGGTCTTCAGTCCTGTAAACATAGTCAAAGTAATCGCGATTAGATTCTATTTGGTATTCACCAGATTTAATAAGTTCTGAAACTATACGTTTGTCAGCCATTCTTATTTCTGGCTGCTTTTGTTCTTTTTCCTTTCTGAGAAATTTCAAAATTTCACTGACTGCTTTAACCCTGTCACCATTGCCAACCGGTTGCGTGGCTGATAAACTACCATCCCTATCACGATAATAAGTGATAAAACATCCATGAAGCACTGTCCAGTAAAAGTGATAGTAATTTCGCCAGATGAAAAAATTGGTAAATGTCAACTCCGATACTTCAGGTTGATATGACCATAATATTTCTCTGATAAAATCCCTGTCAGTTATTTCAATCGGCTTGAAATCTGGAAATTCAGGATAATTTTTCATAATGTTTTTATTATACCACGAATAGAGTTCTTGATTTCCAAATTTTTTCATTGTCCTTTCACCACTGTTGTTTCAAGTTTATCTCAAAATCACATGTTTTATAATCCTCCTTTTACATTGGACACAGGGGATTCCAAAATATTTTTTCCACTCTCCAAATCAAAGTTGCAACAGAGATTTTGTCCGCCATTTAGACCCTTCAAATTTTTAAGGTGAAAAATCCCAGATGGATTTCCAGCTTTTAGAAAGAAAAATTTGATATGATTGTTTTTTAAAAGATAGAATGTCGTATGCTGGAAAGATAATGAAGCGGTTTGAAGTGATGAATCTTTTGGTTTCTGGAGTAATTACAGAGAGACAGGCAGCAGAGTTATTATCTTCGTCCACAAGACAGATTAGAGGATAAGAATCAGGGTATAGCATAATGACCAGTTTATTGACGAGTTACCCTGGCAAAATACGACATTTTAACTTTCCAACTACAGTTCAATTGACATTTCTATTTTAACGTGTCATACTATAGAACGAATGGTAAAAAGAAAGTCCCATTCATACCAGAATTCTCTTATATAAGAATCACGATAAAATTTGTTCAGGTGCATTTTCCA
>JAMWCD010000011.1 GCA_023818965.1 Candidatus Omnitrophota bacterium
AGTTTTACTTGACAAAAATTTTTTGCTCAGGTATTATTAAAAAAAAGAAACCAAAGAAGGCAAAAATGGAAAAAAATTGCTTTATCCTGCCCTTCAGATACAAAAAACCAATTATTTTTTCTTGTTTTATCTCTAATTCCTTGTGTTCCAGAGACAGGATTTTCCTGTTTCTGATGATATAGATCACACTGGAGGTGAAAGATGAGAAAGAATGGTTTTACTCTTATTGAATTACTTGTTGTTATTGCAATCATAGCGATTCTTGCTGCAATGCTATTGCCAGTACTAACCAAAGCAAGGGAAAATGCAAGAAGGGCAGTATGCATCAATAATATGAAGCAAATGATTCTTGCATTAAAAATGTATTCAGAGGACTTCAATGATCTCCTTCCATATCCTGTAACATGGTGTGACCAGTATCAGTTAGCAAATACCAATCCAGGACAGGGCTATGTGAATATGGGACTTCTTTTAATAGGAATTACAGGGAGAACTCCAAACAAACAGAATTATCTTGCAGGACCAGAAGCATTTTTCTGCCCTTCTGTTGGTGGACCACAGGGAGCATACTGGAAAAAAACATTTTTCAACAGGAATGCTTTTTACAATAAGTTTGAAACATATACTTCTGCTCCAGCAAGGACAAATATCTGTTACAATGCAACAGAAGTCATTTACAGGAACGCAAATTATATCACTGTGGGAAGCTGGCTTGGTATGGGATCAAAAAGTTTTCCGGCATGCTCAGGGAAAATGACAAGGGTTGAAAGATTTGGATATGCTCTTGTATGGGATAGATGGGAAGTGTCCACTGCCTGGAATCATCCTGGAAGAGATGGAAAACCTGATGGATTGAATGTTGGTTTTGGAGATGGTTCTGTGATATGAGTGAGCGATAGTAATCACCTTATTTTTAATACTTTTGGTGGAAGCAACAATGGTCGGGATACAGGTACCTGGTACATTTATGGTTCGTGGGTGAGAGAACGTGTTGAAAAGGACCCACTTGGACCACCACCTCCTCCAAGGTTATAAGTTTGGCTTAAGGTTTATTAATGCTTTGCTTAGAGTATTTGGGGTAAAGGTTCGGATCGAGATAAATGCCGAAGAATGAGATATTTCTTCAATCCTGGGAAAAAAGTATTCAAACAGTAAGAGAAATTTTTGCCTTCTGCCTTGTCCTTGCTGAACATGGAATTTATGATGAAAGAATAGAAAAATATCTTTCCATTGCTGAAAAAATGCAGGACAGGGATGAAAAAAGCAAGACATATGGCAATTTCAAATGGTATTTTAATTCTCAAAAAATTGTTGATTTGAATTCAGTTGAATTTTCTTTAAGGGAAGGGCTTTTACTCTGGATACGGCACAGAGAAAGATTAAATGAAAACACAAAACAAATTCTTGAAGGATTATTAAAAACAGGTATCAAAGGTGTACTAAATCATCAGGTCCTTCCACGATATACTAACATTTTCTTAGTAAAAACTTGGAACCTTGTTGCCTATGGTGAAAATTTTGCTGATGATAAGATTAAAAAACTTGCTTATAAAATGCTGGATGAATGGCTTGAATATACAGGTGAAAATGGAATCAGGGAATATAACTCTCCAAACTATTATTTTGTTGATATTACTGCGCTTGGATTGATTTATCGGTACACACATAATGATGAAATCAGGAAAAAGAGTGAGATTGGTTTAAAACTTTTCTGGACAGATCTTGCCCTGAATTTTTTCGAGCCAGCAGGTAGAATAGGAGGTTCAAGAAGCAGGGACTATGATTATATCTATGGAAAAGATGGGGTTGAACAACTTCTTTCTTATTATGGATGGTTAGAAAGAAAAAAAAATATTGCCCTGGACTATCTTATTAAACTTTCTGAATGGAAACCACCATTAGAAATAAGCAATTTAAGAAAAAAATATCCAAGGTTTATTGAAAGAAAAATAGGAGCGCGCAAAGGAGAATGGGCATGTCATTATATCGGTAAAAAATTCAGTTTAGGATGTTGTGGTTTTTGCTATAGTCCACTTGATAAACCACTTGTTTTTCTTTTTCCATCAAAGGATTTAGCAAATGGTTATGTTGTTTTTGATGCAAGGAATGACCCCTATGGGGAAAAACCAGAAAAACAGCCATGGTCAGGATTTGAACACAAGGTATGTCTTCACCTTGTTCCCTTTATCACTGCCAGTCAGCACAGGAATGAACTGATAATGTATGCAAGCATAAAGGCAGATGATCCTTCAATTCCAAGAATTGCACCTGTTGTCCATGGTTTTTATACTCATTTTGTTTTCCCGTCAGTTCAAATTTTTAAGGATGGAAAAAGAATTTATCTTCAAAAGGGAGAAAAGATTGATATCGGGATTGACGATGTTTTGATATTGAAACATAGGTCAGCAGCAATAGGAATAAGAATTTTTCATGCGACGGATTTATCAGGGCAAAAACCCGCAATTTACTTGATAAATGATGGAAACAAATACAGTGTGCTGCGGATGACAGTAGTGCACTCTGATAAAAAGAAAGATGCAGGCACAGGAGAAATAGGGTTTTACATTGCAGGAAAGGACGATGTAAATTCAAAAGAAGGAATAGAGATGTTCCATAAAAAATTAAAAAAGGTTAAAATTACAATGAACAGGAATAATAATGATATTGAAATTCTAAAAAATTCAGTCGTCACCATGAGATTTAATCCTGAAAAATGGCAGATTATGGTTGATGGAAATGTCAGTGATATTCTCGGTTTTAATGGAAAAGACATCGGTAAAAAAATTTTAACAGGAGGAAAATTATGAAAAAAATATGGATGGTGTTGTTTTTAATTTTTTGGGCAGTAAATCTTATGGCAAAATCAGCAGTAATATGCAATGCAACAAAATGGTGGGATTTTCCTTCTTTTCCACTTGATGAATATAAAATTACTGATTACAGATATTACATTCCTCCAGAAAGGGTGAATTTCAAGTCAAATCTGAATGATAAGTTCATTCAGGATCTTGCAAATTCAAAACTTCTTTATTTTGGTCAATCAAGAAATAGCATAGGTCCAAAAAAGGATGCTATTTTCAGCAATCCATCTTACAGGGAAGCAGTAAAAAAATTTCTTGAAAATGGAGGAACAATAATATTTGATATGGGTGCACCTTTTGAAAAGGATACCTTGAGTTTCCTTACAGAAGCAGGAGTTTCAATTCCAAAATCTGGCGGCATTCAGGGTGTTTCTGGTGAAGAGATTTACCCTGTTATTTCAGATGTTGAAAAAGAAAAAAAACATCCAATCGTAAATTTTCCTTACCAACTTACTCCATCTGAAAATCTTAAATGGTGTGCAACCTTTGTCTCCTGGGCAGAAAATCAGATTGCACCATTCAGGGCATCAGCAGACCCAAAATATGCAGTAATGGTGATTCAGGAAAATGTTTTCGGAAAAGGAAGAGTGATATTTAATGGCATAAATAGAATTTTTTCTCATGCAACAAGAGGGGAAATTTATGCATCAAACATTTTTTCCCTTGTTTATGGTGAAGAGGTCAAAAGAATTCCAGTGGCAAACACAAGATACAAGACAAAAAAAGAATACGTGATATGGTACAAAACACCCTATGCGAAATTTCCGTACGAAGAAAATGCACCTGAAAAAAATAAAACAGATAAAATTGAAATCAATGCTTGTGTTAATGAAGTTACAGGAACAAATCTTTTGATTACAGCAGGCGAAAAAAATGACTTAAACTTCAGGGTTGAAATCCCTGAAATAAAGGAAAAGACGAAGGGTATTGTGATACCTGTAGAGAAACTTAAGGTTATGGAACTTGAGTTTGATGGTGGAAGAATGCCTGATAGAATGCCCGAGAAGAAAGATTTTTCAATTGAGAAAGGAAAAACAGGTATTGTATGGCTTTCCCTCAATACTTATGATTTAAAGGATGGGCAATATGAAGGGAATATGATTTTGAATTTTGGTGGGAACAAAAAAGAAACAATAAAACTTGTTATAAGAATATTCCCGATAGAACTTTCAAAAACAAACCCACTGAAATTAACTGTCTGGGATCTTGTTCCTGGAGGTTCTGTAAGAGAAAAAATGATAGGTTCTCCTGATAACTGGATGAAATATCACCAGGATATGGCTGAACATGGGGTTAATGTCTTCCATCTTTCTTCATATGAAAGACCAGGCATTTTATTCAATGGTGATGGTGAAATTATAAAAGAAGATTTCAGCAGATTTGATGCAGGGATTCCCTACAGAGAAAAAGAATATCAATACCTTGTCAATATGGGTTCTCACACTGAAGAGTTTAGAATTGAAGGACAGAAAGAAACAATCAAGTATGGTTCTGAAAAATGGGAAAAATGCTATGTTCAATGGGTAAAAAGTATCATAAAACATTTTAAGGATATTGGTCTTGATTACAGTCAGTTTGCTTTTTATCCTTATGACGAAATAGGGACTCAATCAGTTCCTGATGCTTTAAAAATATACCAGTTGATAAAACAAACAGATAAGAATGCAAGGATTTTTGTGACAATTGTTCCCCATGGTTTTTTTGAAGCACAGAAAGGGCTTCCTGTAAAGGAAATTGCTCCTTATATTGATATATGGTGTCCTGCTGTTTCTTATGAAGATTACTGGTCTGAGGCATGGGCTTCAAAACAGGAATTTGATAAAATTTTTGATTTCATCAAGAAAACAGGAAAAGAAATATGGTCATATAATGTGCTTACAAGAGGAAATCAGGAAATAATGGCATATAAACGATATAGATTACAACCAGTTTGTGCATACAGATTGGGTATTGGGGGTTGTGGATTCTATGGGTATAATTTATGGAAAAATGATTCTTATATGGTTGTTTATCCAGGAGAAAATCCGATTACTTCCTATAGATGGGAAGCAATGAGAGAGGGCATCAATGATGTCAAATATATTGAATGCCTGAAACAGGAGATAAAAAAATCAAAGAATGAGAAAAAGAAAAAAGATGCAGAACAATTGATTGATGAGTTTTTGAGGGATGTAACAGAAAACAACGAAAATCCTGATATTGTCTATAATTACAGGAAGAAAATTGTTGAAAAAATTCTTGACTTAAGACAGCAAAACTAAATCCTGAAAATTGAACCGGCAATATATCTTACACCGCCATCCTGCTGAATTTTATCGGTGCTGTCATTAAAGTAGTAGACAGAAAAAATATCGCCATTATCTAACTGTACACTCACAGGATAACCAAGGTCCCATGAACCACCATCATCCCTGATAATGAATTCATTTTTCCATGTTTTTCCTTCATCTTCACTGAAAGAGCATCGTACACCGAATGGGTATGACCTGTATCCATAAGTGGCTAAAATTCTTCCATCATCAAGCAAAAGTAAATGACATGGACTACCAATATCATTGATTCTTGAAAGGAAATTCCATGTTCTTCCATAATCTTCAGAAACATAACACTCTGACCAGAAACTGAATCCATGCCTGTACCTCTGGCATCTGATGGCACATAACATTTTTCCTGATGGAAGTATTACCCCTGAGGGCATAATCTGCATATAATCATTTTTCTCATAGTTGATGTAGGAAAGTATTTCCCATGAGATACTGTGATTTTTTGAAATTATTGCGATTGGTTTTCCTTCCCTACCATCTGCATAATTGACTGTTGAAAATAGAATTAAACTTCCATCGTCCCTTACAAGATAATCAGGTCTTGCCCAGTTGAAGTCATAACCAAAAAGTGGCAATCTGCATGGTCCATAAATGTTTTTTCCCTTGTCAGAAGAAAATAGTAATTTGTTTTTAATTGCTACCAGCATAAAATCAGGATTTTTGAAATCAAATTTTTTTGGAGGTAAAAATTCAATTTCATCAGGTTTGCCCTGTCCAAGATTTATTGAAGACATTATTTTTTCTGGATTATTCCATGTTCTTCCACCATCATTTGACCTGATTTGCATAATTCTTGAAGAATTATCTGGTGGTTGATAACCATGATTTACTTCTTCTTTTGTTTGATAATAGCAGGTTCTTGTAAAGAAATTGACAACAATTTCATCCCCCTTGTATTTATAAACACCACAGTTTCTTGGCCAGGCAGAAAATTCATTTTCTTTTCTGTAAACAATAATATTTTCAGTTTTCAGTTTATTCATTTTCCCTCCTCTATAGTTTTAGAAAATTGTAGGTTGATTTCAGCGCATTTTCAGGATTGATGATAACATTTAATTCAAGTGTGTATGCTGCAGGAGCGAGGTCTTTCAATGGTAAAAGGATTTCGAAATTGTCTGAAGTTACCACCACCTGCTTTTTTAACAGAACATTTCCTTCAGACAGATTTTTCAGTGTCAATTCCATTTTCGTCTCATTATTTTTCAATATTTCCTGACTTATTTTTAGAATTCCTTTCAATTTTGTATCTGTTTCATCAGAAGAATATATCAGGAAGGCATCAACAGGGAATGCAAAAAATGCAATGTCTTTGGTCAAAAATCTAAATGGAAAACTTAAATCAAAATCACCACATTTGATTTTCAGATAAAACAGGGGATCATCATTTGTTTGATATATCAAAAATGGTATTTCAATATTTTCCTGTTTTACAGGGATTTCCTTTTCTATGATTTTCTGCATTTTCTCATTCACAATAGAAAACTGAAGCATTTTTCCAATCATGGTTTTGTCCAGCCCAATGGATAATTTGCTTTCTATACCAATGGGTTGAAGAGGCAACTGGCAATCTATTTTCTTTATTGATTTGAATTTATCAGTATTATCTGAAAGTACAAGTTTTCCAAATTTTTCAGGAACACCAAATCCCTGGTTTCCAAGAGATGGTTTTATTGTTGGACTCCATAATGTATAAGTTCCCTTTTCCTGTGAATTGTTTCTGCAGAAATTCACTCCATAAACATCATAATTTCCCAGTGCTTTAAATGGTATCTTTATTTCTGCTGTCCAGAAATCCTTGAATTTTTTTGTTTTTACCACTGCACCACTATTCCATTCAATATCATCCTTTTTTGTTCCTTCTATATCTACCTTCATATCTGTTAATGCTCCATTGGCATTAATCATCAATTGGTAATAGGTAAGATATTTGCATCCAGGGTCAAAGAAAATTTCAATGCCGTCTTCCCTCCATATTTCTTTTATATCCTTTTTTTCGCCAGAAATCGTTGCTTTTAATTTTGACATATCCTTTGTGAAACACTTGAAAAGTAAAAAAAGGTTTTCAGCATCCCTCAAAAGATAAACTTCTGTGTTATCCTCTGCAGGGGTTAATTCGTTTGAAAAATAGACAAGTTTTACAAAATCATTAATTTTATATCCCTGATTCCATACTTCATCAATATCACCATCAATCTTTATGGAATTGGTGCTTATTAAAGGGGCTGTACAGATGTATTTACTGTCGTAAAATTCCACATCCCTTGTCTTTATTTGCTGGTCTGATTTTTTACCAAAATTTACCTTAATATCTTTTAATGCCTTTGTTTTGAGTGCAACCTGTTTACTTTGCTTTTTTACCAGTTGAGTACATGATTTCTGTAGAAAATCCCTCATCAAATCAAGGTCCCTGCTTTTCCATGTGCTGGCATCCTTTCCTACCACAACATCAGTAATCGGGTCTATATGCTGGAAATTGTTGATGTCAGGGTCAGTGATATCAAGAAGTCCTTTGAAAGCAGAAGAGATTTTTTCATCAGGATTTTCTTTCAGTAAATTTTCAAGGAATTCCATATATCTGACATCATCAATACCTTCCCTTGTGCATTCCCATGAAATTGTTGGAACAAATTCCCAGAATCCTGGATGAGTGGCATTCCACATACTGACAAGACCATTGTATGCATTTCCTAAACTCCAGGTATAAACAAACCATGTTGCTCCTTCAAAGCCAATTTTATAAAGATATATTCCTGTTTCATATCTTGCATAGGCAGGTCTTAATGACCTTGGTGCAGCACTGTAAAACCAGAATTTTTTCCCTGCTTTCCTGTATTCTTCATATGTCTTATATGAAGCATAACCATTGGCAAAGACAGGCACATCAAGATATTCTTTTAGTGGCTCATAATATGTGTCATTTACTGTGACCCAGGGATGACCTCCACCTTTTTTTGTTGCCTGTAGTAGTTGCAAAGCAACTTTGTTTTTATAAATGCCGTATGGCTCATCAATATTGAATAGATACATTTCAGGTAAATTATTTTTCTTTGCGTATTCTTCAACTGCTTTGACAATCTGAACGTAAACATCAAGAAATTTATCTGTAAAAGACAGTGGCTCGACAATATATTTATCAAGGAGTCGTGTATCTGAATCAGTAAGTTCTGCAAGAATTTTTTCAGGATGTATTCCTATCCTCCAGATGAATTTTCCATTTTTATCCAGGTTTATTCCGAGGGATTTATAAAAATTGATTCTGTACTCAAGTGGTTTCAAATCAAATTTTATTTCATTCCCTTCCTTATAAATGTTGCAGGCAGGAAACCTCAATTCACAGCCAAATGCATTGATTCCATGTGCCTTCTGGTCAAGGATTGCCATTTTACATATTTCCTGGGCAGGTGAGTCAGGATTTGTATCGTATGTTCCAAGCCACATAATATTGTAAAAATGATATTTTAACTGAGGTAAATTAAATGGTAGAACCGTGATTTCCAGTGGTATTTTTATTTCTTTCATATCCGTACCATACAATGTAATACTTCCTTTATAAACACCTTCAGGGGTATTGGGTGGAATATATGCAGTAAGCCAGAAACCCTGAGTATAGGAAGGAATTAACTCAATTTCTTCCCTTAAATCAAGTGTCTTTGGGCTTAAATGGGTTTTATAAGTAAAGTAGTACTGGGTTCTTAATGTTAAGTTTTGTGAAGGAATAATTGTTTTTCCCTTTAAATCTGAAATAGCAAATTTCAATTGTGCAACAGGCTTTTTTGAAAGGATTCCGAATTGATATGATTCATACTCATCTCCTGCTGCTGTCATTTCTATTTTCTTTATTATTTCTTTTTCATCAGGTCTATATGTTGGAACAATTGTATCTGTGATTGATTTTTTAAATACCAGTATGTCCTGCTTCATAAAAGAAGGCAAGGGTGTTTTTATGTAATTGAGTTCAGGTATTTGAAGTTTTTCTATTTTATCTTCGTCTCCAATAATCAATAATCTTCTGGCTTTTTCAAATTCTTCAGGATATTTCATAAATTTCTCAACAGGCATCAGAACAATACTGTGAACAATCCATCCATTTTTCAATGGTTTAAATGTCAGTTTCAATTTTCCACCAGTTACTGTGACTGTAAATGTTCTTTCAGGAACATCAACCCTTTCTATTAGAATCCTGTCATTACCAGTGAGTGAATATTGATATAATCTTGTGATATCTTTCCCCACAATGGAAGGTGTTATAATTCCTTTGTATACTCCGTCGGGCAGTTTTATTATTAAATTTGCCTGTTCTGTTGATGCCAGTCCGTCTTGATTTGGTGTTGATGTTAAATCATTTGTTGATACTGAATAAATATTGTATTTTTTCTCCCATCCATACCCTGTTTCTTCATTATAGATTGTATCCTGATTTATCCCTGTAAAATTTTCTGCAATGGGTGATTTTTTGTCACCAAAATCAAGGCATACTGTAAATAAATTTTTGTCTATGACCCATTTGCTATAGGCATTTGCTGAAAAAAACAATACTGCAAGACATAACCAGATAACTTTAACATTTCTTCCCATTGTTAAACCTCCTTTTTTATGTTTTCAATCTTTTTTTCAAGTTGATTCACAATTTCATTGAGGTTATTTGACTTGTAAAAACTTGTTTCTGTTTTTATTATTCCCTGTCTTTTGAGGTATTCTTTTAACACAGCAGGTGTAATTCCATATTTCAAATATACTGAACGGATTTCTATTATTTTTTCCTGTAAAATTTTTGATTTTTCGTCCTGTTTATTTTTAAGGCAATTGATTAAATTGACAAGAATTTCAGGAAATATATTTCCCATACTCGGAACAATACC
This sequence comes from Candidatus Omnitrophota bacterium, assembly GCA_023818965.1. Classification (GTDB taxonomy): domain Bacteria; phylum Ratteibacteria; class UBA8468; order B48-G9; family DTJG01; genus DTJG01. Next base: position 10,045 of record JAMWCD010000011.1, read on the forward strand.
ATCTGCTCCAAGCAAAAAACTTTCTCTTATCAAACCTTCGTCTCCCTGAAGAACCTTAAATTTTTCACCCCTGAAACCCATTATTTCCTTGAAGTATTTTATGTTTCCTGACGAGTCCTTTATACCACTTATTTTATCAAGTTTGCTCAATTGTTCCACAATGCCTGGTATAATATCCTTTCTCTTGAGTTTTCTTGTGATAATACCAATGTTGTTATAAAGATACACAGGAATTTGCAAAAATTTTTCAATTCTTTCAAAATGCCTGAAAAGTTTCCTGTTACTGTGATAAACAAGTGGTGCAATAACAAGAAAATCGGGTTTTTTAATTAAATTCTGTATTTCCATTATTTGATAAACTGTTTCCTCAACAGTAAATTCTGTTACTCCTGCATAAACAGGACACCTGTTTGAAACCTCGTCAATTACAATTTCAATTGTTCTTTTTTTGTTTCTTATGTATTGAAATTCCCCTGTTGTGCCAAGGACAAAGATACCACTAACTCCTTTATCAAGAACAAAATCAACCAGGTTTCTCAAGCCCTTTTCGTCAACAGCAAAGTCCTCATCAAGCGGCGTTACAATCGGTACAATAATTTCCATTAATAACTGTTTTGTGTAACCATTGTCCAGAATTTGCACAATGATGGGTCTGTTCTATAATTGCCACCAGTGTTTGCAATATTATGGTCAGGGTCTGGAATCCATTTCACTGAGCCATCAAAAAATAAGCAATTGAAGCCCATGGGCATTGAATTGTAAAGATGATTTCCAAGATATGGCGGTACACCTGGTGACACTGGCACAGAGGCAGGCCAGTAAGCATCTGCAATCCAGACATAACCGAGTTTTGCTGCCCTGTCAATTTTTCCATATCCAGGAGAAGAGCTTGACCATGAATGTTTATAAATGGCTTCACTATGATTCCATGCATATGGTATACGACAACCATCTGTATTTGAGGACTCCCATCTCTGTTTCATTATTGAAAGTTTAAGATGGCCTGACCAGTATACGCATTTTGTGCAACTTGGACAATAGAAAAATTCAATACTTGAAATATACTTTCCTGTACCACTGCCATCACTTTTATAGCCAATAAGAAGATATCCAGGACCAATATAACCACCTCTGCCGAGTGCACTGTTATAAGTCCATATTTGCCATGTGTAGTCGCTTTCATGGTCCATTGTTCTCCATCCCTGAGGTGGAAGGTATCCATCATAATCCTGGGCATACATATGTGTGGCAAGACCAAGTTGCTTTAGATTATTCAAACAAACTGTTCGTCTTGCATTTTCCCTTGCGCGCGAAAAAACAGGCAATAGCATCGCTCCAAGGATTGATATAACAGCCACAACCACAAGAAGTTCAATGAGAGTAAATCCCTTTTTCATTTTTCTCACCTCCTTTTTTACCAGTTCCATTTTGTCTTAAATTGTAAATCATTTATGCTTTCAGGTAAAAACCAGTGTTTTTCATCTATTGAAAGGATAAGCGGCTGTTTAAGATGCATATATCTTGTTTTTCCAATAATCCATACGCCCTCAGGAGGTATTTCAACTTCCAATTTCTCACCTTTTTCAGTTGATGCAATCAATTCCTTTGTTTTGTTTGAAAGAATATATGCTGAATAAACATGTGGCTGAATTCCAATTGTTTTCATGTTCTGTGATACGGGCTTTGTAAAAAATCTTGTCTCTGTTGACTGCCACCAGTAATTTACATAATAGACCTCTTTTTCAAGGTCAGTCAAAGGCATATAAAGGTCATCTTTTCCATCCCTTAGCCCAAGAACTATTACATATTCTCCTGTTTTTCCATCCTGCTGAACAGTTAATTTTGTGTACGCTTTTTCAATTGTTGTATCAATAATGATTTTTTTCTCTGGATCAATGACTTTTAAAGGGAATCCTCCAGCATCTTTTTTCCCTATTTCTCCACGAATGATAATATCAAAATTTCTGTCTTTTTCTTCTTTCACAATACAGTATGTTCCACCGGGGCATCCAGGTAAAGCTTGAGAATAATTCCATCCTGTTGGGTCCTGTATATCGGCTTGAGCAAGCGCATAAATAACCCTTGGTATATATAAAACAAAATCAGGAACTGCACAGAAAGCACCAAAAGATTCCTTGTTTTTCAGTTTATCCGCTTTACTGTTCCAGGAGTAAATGTCTGAATTGAAAAATGCTTTTACAGCATACTCAATCTTTTTATCCTTGTCATTTTCAAAAATTGATGCAAGTGCATAGTTTTCGTGTGGGGAATGTGTGGTCCAGAGCCCTGCTTTGTTGGATTTCCAGTCAATCACACCTTCAAAAAGTTGATTCAGTGCTTTTTCACTCTTATAGTACAGCAGGACATTATGAAGTGGTTGTCCCCAGTGATACATATCTGTCAAAAATTTCTTCAGACAATCGTCTATGTATATCAGTAATGCTGGATGGTATGTCATTTGATAAAGGTCAATTAATTCGCCGAGTGTATTATTATTGTCTCTACCTGGTTCTAATCTTGTTGCACCAGGAAATTCAGGATTTTTTCTGTCAGAGACAATTGTTTTCTGCCATTCATCAATAAGTATTTCTTTTATCCTTAAATCTCCTGTGAGATAATATACAAGCATAAGCGCATTATAGCATGTAAGATGTGCCATCAGGGCATGGTCTCCACCCCATGGGCAAAAACCATTTGTGTGTCTTGTTGAACCAATAATTCTTTTTTGATGGAAATGTAATTCACGATGGCTATAAGAAGGGTCGTCATAATGAATAATACCAAGGTCAGAAATTAATCTTATATTTGCCCTTCCCTGCTGGAGATAAAATGGGTCTCCTGACCTGACATACAACAACCATGGCATAAAAGCATCATAATGATGGGTAGTATTGAAAAATCTGTAAAGGTCAAATACCTTATCTCCCCTGTATGAAGTATGATGCCATGACCTGTATATCCACATACCATATTGACCTGTATAATCCTGCAATTCAAAGTATCCTTTAACAAGTTTTTCAATGCAATCTTCTATGATTTTGAATTTTTCTGGAGAATATGGAGAAATATAACCCAGTGCAAGGGTATTGCTTGTCCATTCAGGGTCAGGAATGCAATGTGGAAGTGACTGAAAACAATTTGATATTTCTTTTTGTTTTTCAATGTTTTCACCTGTTAAAAATGTCACCAGCATATCGCTTGTAATGCTTGCTCCAAGAATGCTTGAATGAACACCAGCAAGCACCAGCCCTGGTGCTGAATAAACGTCTGTTGCAGGACCATTATACAATTCTGCTGCTTTGAAATAATATTTCCAGGGCATCGCAAGATTTAACTCCTTTCCCTGATGCGCAAACCACAGTTTATAAATTTCCTTTGAATCTATTTCATCAATGTCAGGATGTGTTTTTCCGTGCGCAGGCCAGATATGGAATTTGATTCCATCTTTTATTATTTCCATTTCTTTTGGAAACCTCTGCCATGTTTCCCTGTGATTAATTCCTATGATGTCGCCATTTTGTTTTTCAATTGCAAACCATCCTTCACTATGCTTTCCCTCTTTGATTGTCTTTTTAGCATCTTCTATTGAAAATTTGTCTGCAAGATGCTGGACCAGATACACAGGACCGTTATCAATGGCATTTTTATCAACTTTGAAAAACTGGTCGTTTTCAATGCCAAAATAAGCATTTTTTATTTCAGTGGATGGCAGTGAAAATCCAATATCTTTTAATCTTACTGAATTGGAGTCAAATGTAAAAATTATTGTGTGCAAAACCCTTACATACGGTTTGCCAGCAAAAACTTCTATTCGTGATATAAATTTGCAGAGTTTATCAGTTGGCAATCTATAATTTATTGTATTTCCTTCTGTATTATCCTTTACATACCATCCTTCTATCCTGAAAACTGTTTTCAAGTCGCCTCTTTCTTCAATTTCAACCTTAACATCTTTATCGTTTGATGCCCTGTAAATATTTCCCTGGTGGTCAATCAAATAAAATCCATCATTGTCTGTGTTTTTGAATATTTCTTTTCTGTTTGAAATAACACTGTCTATGAAATTCCATGATTTTTTCTTTATCACAAATTTTATTTCTCCATTATCAACATTATACGTTTGTTCTGTTTCTTCAATATTGATTTTTTGAGAAGAAGGAGGACTTGAGATAGATGGACCAAATTCAACAAAATAAGATGGTTGTTTTTTGTTCTGCCAGTTTGATACAGTGTTTTGTGCTTGAAAATCAATTCCCAGCCACCTGATACTTGAATTATTACTATGTCCCCATCTTGACCTTATTGTTTTCTGACACGCAACTGGTTTTCCATCTTTATCAAGAATCCTGACATTATTTTCATTCCATAAAGTTCCTTCAGGAAAAGGTATTCCAAAAGAAACAGGGAAAGTATCCTTTGAATTAATTTTTACATCAGTTGAAAAAAATAAGGGAATTTTTCCCTTGTTTGCAGGCATTGGTTTTTTTACGTATCTGAAAATTTTTTCATCCTTTTTTAATACATTTTGTGCTTTCTTGATCTCACCTGTGACCTGATAACTACCTGGCTCAAGATTTTCCAGGTTAAAATCCATTACAATAATGCCTTTTTGCAATGGAATCTCTTTTTCAAAAATTACTTCTGAAGTTCTCAATGATAAAATTCTGCAGTTTACACTTAATTCCTCTAAAGAATTTATTGTTTTTCCTTTTTCTATGCCAAAAACAATTCTGCCTTCCCTGTCAAGATTCGAAAATTCCTCTTTTTCCAGGGCAACATTGAATTTTAATTCATTGCTTATTTGTTCCCAGTCAAGATAATAAATACGTGGATTAAGGGATGCTGCATTGAGAACCAAAAGATTAAAAAACAAACAAATGATGATAAATTTTTTCATCTTTTTTCCTTTGTTAATAACGGTATTTTCCACCATTCAATCTTATCAATATTTTCATCAGGAATAAAAATTTTTTTCGGGTCATTGCTGACAAAGATTTTTTTACCATTTTTCACCTTGAAATACCTGCATTCCAGTTCAAGGGAATATGTAATTTCTCTTTTTCCTGCAAATTCAGTTAAATTATCATATTTTTCCTGTTTTTTTGTTATTTTTGTATCAGCAATCACTTCTCCTTTTTCATTGAATACCTTCAAGTGACCTTTGTAGGCGCCAAGAACATATGTATCATCAGTGGGTGTTTGAAAATATATCCTGCCTTTGTAATGAACCGCAAAATAATCTGAACCATATGTTTCATAATCGAGGTCACTTAATGGCAGTTTCAATGAATCAAAAACTGCTTCCTCTCCTACAATAACAGATTTGTAGCAACCCGTGATATTATCTTTTGGTATCGTGATTGTAAATGGTTTTTCAGAATAATCAGAAGAAAAAATTGCGTCACAGTAAAGGCAATTGCCATTGACATTAAAAAGAATAAAATAAAATCCACAAAAAGAAGGTATTTTTCCCTTAAAATTTATGTGCCATTCAACATCATTTTTTTCATAAAAATAAATGCCCCTGGTGAAAAGATGAAAGTCCTCTGCAAAACAAGAGGAAAATAAAAATAAAAATACTATCAGAATTTTTTTCACAATTTACCTCCTGAATTTTCAGTACGAGAGATTATTCCAGTTCAATTTTGTCCAGAAATCACAACCATGGTTATAATTACCACCTGTGCCATATCCCAGAAGTATATTAAAAATACGCCAGCCAGGTATCCATTTCACAGACCCATCAAAGAACAAAACATTAAATCCTGTTGGAAGCCCTGTTTTATCAAGATGATTCCCATACCATGGCGTTTGTCCTGGAGTCGGAGGCCAGGAATATGGCTGGTATGCATCTGCCATCCAGATAGCACCAAGTTTTATTGCCTTATCAAGTTTTCCATATGCCTTTGATACAGGATTCCATGAATGAGTATAAATATCAGTACTGTGATTCCATGCATAAACAGTTGGACAACTGATATCACTTGAAGTATTTTCATAACGGCCAACAAGATACTGTTTTGTTCCAACCACTGCATTTCCACATCTTTTACAACTCGGGCATATGAAAACTTCAATACTTGGTAAATATAATCCCCTGCCTGTTGCCCTGTATCCTTTGAGAAAATACCCTGGTCCCCTGTAACCACCATTTGATAACACAAACGTTGGGTTTGACGAAACCCTCCACTCCCAAATATCAGTTGAACCTCCGCTTCCATCACCGTTATTAACAATACCATTTCCTGGTGGGAGGTATCCATCAAAATCCTGGGCATACATATGTGTGGCAAGACCAAGTTGTTTCAAATTATTCATACAAACCGTTTGTCTTGCCTTTTCCCTTGCCTGTGAAAGGACTGGCAACAGCATTGCTGCAAGAATTGCTATAACCGCAATAACCACAAGAAGTTCAATGAGAGTAAACCCCTTTCTTTTCATCATACACCCCCTTTTATTTTTCTGGTTCAAACCAGTGAGATTCATCCACTGAAAGTATCATATCATATCCACCTGACTGGATGAATCTTCCTGGACCACTTGATGAAACACCTTTCTGGCAGAAACTCAAGATGTATTTTTCATATTCAACAGGAAAAGAAAATTTTTTCTGCTCATATTCTGTTTTTATTGTGTCGCCCATATATGTTTCTAATCTAAAAAGCGTATTGCCTGACAGTGAAATACTTTGATTTTTTTGACCTTTAACAGGTTTCCAGAAGTATCTTGTTGCTGTTGAAATGAAAACATTTTCAGGAACAACATAAACCTCACCTGGCAAATCGCTGATGGGACAATTAATAAAACCTGAAATTCCCTGACCAGTAAATTTCAACAGATACTCTCCTGTTTTTCCATCTGCTGGAATTTTCACTGTAAATGGTTTATCAGGAAATAAAACTCCTTTTGGTATCTCACCTTCTTTAATAATTTTTTTATCGGGTCCAGTAATCTGGAATTTTACTGGTTCTTTTATTTTTTCAGGTATATAACCCCATATTGTCAATGTGAATTCTCTGTCTTGATTTTCTTTCAACACAGTAACAACTTTATCCCATGAATCAGGAAAAACTGGAAACAAACATGGAACTTCAGGTAACCCAATATCCTTCATTACTGGTACCATGGGCAACATTCTTAATACTTCATCGCTTGTCCATTGAAGGGAGAAAAATGGAGATGGATTTCCATGAGCCCATTGCCTTATTGTGGCAAGTCCTGTTGTTTCAAACCAGAAATACCTGATATATGCATCATTATCTGAAAAAAGGGAGGCATCAATAAAATACGGGCTATAACTTCCATACATTGGACCTGCAATTGTTAAATCAACTTCCCTTGAATTTCCGTCATGGCACCATATTGCTTTTAATTGTTTTCCATTTTTATCTGTTGCCTTGACAGGCCATTTGTAACCAGGAGTTGAAGGACCACTTCTTGAAAATTTATCAACCCATTCAAAAACGAGTTTCAATGGCAATGGGTCTCTGAAATATCTTGTATATGTCCACAACCAGTATCTTCCTGATTGCGCAGGTGGAGGTGCATCAGACATATAATCCATTGGTTGTGCAAATAATCTGTTTCTGAATTCCCATATCAACCGTAAAAGTCGTGCATCGTGCAAGTCAGCATAATAATTCGTTGCTATCATCCAGCCCCCTGCTGGGTTTCTGTCTATCATTCCTGAAAAATCAAAATCAGACGAAATACGATATTTTTTCAGAACTGATTCAGTCCATTCATTTACAAGGTCAAGTGCCCTTGTATCACCTGTAAGATAATAATGAATCAAATAACTGTATTCTGCTCCCATATGTCCCCACAACTCATGATAGGAACCCCATGGAACATAGCCATCACAATGGTAGACAGCACCAGGCCAATGAAATACAGGTTGTAAATCGTTTTCTGAATCCCATGGGTCATAGTTCACAGAAACATGGTCAAACAGATGTCTTGAAAAACTTTCATAAAAATTCCAGTATTTTAGTTGCCCGCTTCTAAGATAGAGGTATAAAACAGAAAGATTTGAGCCATGATGATAACCGGTCTTTGCTCTGTGCAATGCAGGAGGACTACCTCCAGGAGTATAATATGAATGAGCATCTGGCCAGATAAACTGCCCGTATTCCTTATTATCAGCAATGACATTTGTAACTCTGTCAAACATGGTTGAAATGCCTTCTTCAATTTGTTTATATTCAGGACTTGTTGAACCAACAATTGTTTCAAGAACTTCTGTTTTCCTTACCCATTCGGCTTCTGCAATAGCGTGGGGATAATTTTCAAAGACACCTGCCTTATTATTCATATTCATACTGAACTGGGATGCCTGCTTTGAATTTTTATCAAAGACAAATAAAAGTTCTCCTGTTATAGCGACTCCTGTTCCATATCCAGGATGTTTTTCTCCACCCCACCTCCAATTATGGTCAGGACTTAATTGTTTGAATTTTTCCATTGCTTCAAAATACTCTTCAGGAATCTGGAAATCAAGCAATTTCCCCTGATGGAGCCATCTCAAATTTACATAGTCACTGATATCAAGACCGCTTTTTATGTTTTCTGTTGAATGATAAGGCCAGGCATGCCATATGATAGAATTTTTGCTTATTTCAATTTCTTTGGGAAACAATTGAAAAAGATGTCTTTGAATAATTCCTATTCCAATATTTTCACCCATTATTCCAAACCAGTTAAAATAGTTTTTACCATAAATACTTTCAGCATACCCGAATGTTCCAAAAAAACTCTGAAGGACTTTTTCATCTTTACTATCTTTTATGTAAAAACTGTTCCATCTGTCTGCAAGGAAGAATATACTTCTATCTTCCGGGATTTCAAATCCCTGTTTCCACCATTCGTGTGGTATTGTAGTAATTTTTTCTCCAGTATTTTTATATGATGTCTTTATTCCAATATCCCTGATTTTCATTCCTGCTTGCATTGTATCCCAGGTTACAATAAATGTGTTGTTCACCTGTATTTCAGATTGTCCTGAGTAAACAATGATTCTTGTGATAAATTTTCCTGCCTTTTGACCATCTTCAGACACTGCCCAGCCATCTGCCCTGATACATGTTTTTAATACTCCTTTTTCCTCTATGCGGACGCTGACATTTTCATCAAAACACATTCTGAATATTTTCCTGTTTTCATTAATCCAGTAAGGTCCATCTGTCTCATCTGATTTCATAAATATTTCTGACTCATCAAAATTCCTGTCATTATTTTTATCAACTCTGACTTCTTCAAACAAATGGAATTTCTTTTTTGAAATCTTGACTTGAAGGATACCGTTTTCAATTTCTATGCTACTGGGGTCTTCAGTGGTTCTTACAGGACTGGCAGGAAACACATTATTTTTTTCTCCTAATTTCAATGTATAATTTTCTGCTTTGCCCTGATTGAAATTAGCAAGAAAATCTATTCCAAGCCATTTGATTGAACCTTTTTTACTCCATCTGCTTCTTACACATGTTTGAACTGGTATCTCCTTACCATTTTCAAGAAGTTTCACATTTTCGGGATTATCAATGACTCCATCGGGCAGGGGAATACCTGTTGTTACTGGAAAATTTTTATTATCACCAAAGGCGCTTGAATCTGTTACAACAAGTTGAATTGTATCAGGATATATTTTTTTATCAGAAATTTTTTTTGTGAATTCTGTGCTTGTCTCACATATGATTTTTTTCTTTGAATCAAGAAGTTTTGCTATTATGGTGGATTCGCCTGTTGGGAATTCAGGGACATTGATATCAAAGCCAATGTGGTCTGAGTTTTTTATTTCAATTTCTTTTGTTTCTTTTTCTGTTTTCTCATGTTCTACTGAAATCTGGACAATGCAGCCATTAAGTTTTCCTTCATACAACAAATTTGGTGGATTGATCACAACAAGACCCTGACCATCCTTATCTGTATCAAGATATAAAAACCTGTCAAGATAAATGTTTATTGAAGGAGTAAGTTTCTCTTTTGAAAGACGGTTCAGGCATGCTGGTTTTTTTACTGGAATCTGGTGAATACCTGTAATCAGTGTTTCAGCATTACAAAATTTAACCAGCAAAAATAATACTGATAGTCCAATTCCAATCTTTTTCCCTTCGTAAAGTTTACTGCATCTCATCAAATGTATGCGACCAGAAATATGAATTTGGATGTCCGTTTGTTTTCCATTGATAATATTCAGTTAATTCATTCGCAATCTGATGCCCTGAATCATTTACCCATTTCACCGCTCCATCAAAAGACAGAATATTAAAACCTGCAGGATAAAATTCACCTCCAAATGTTCCATGGTTAAAACCAGCATAATATGTTGTTGGGTCTGCATTAGAAGGAAGATAGAAATAATCAGCAACTGCAATTGCTCTTATTTTTACTGCCCTGCTCAATCTTGGTTTATCCCATATTTCCTTTGGAACAGGAGGTTTTGACGGAGGATTTGTTCCACCCCACCAGGTAGTTCTTGAATTAACATAAGTATTGTAAGTATAGTGGCAGAAAGATCTTTGTCCGGGTACTTCAAATGTGCTTTTGATATGCTGCAAACTACCCCTGTCTTTCCATCCCTGGCCGCTTCCAGCATAAGGAGACGGGCAATAAAGTAATTGAGGATTATCAAGATATAATCCCTTTCCCTTTGCTCGCCATCCTTGTAGCAATACTCCAAGAGCAGTGTATCTATTTCCTATCTGACCATCCCATAACCAGTAACCATGTGGAGAAAGATTCAATGGAAGATAATCATCATTGTCATTTGCATACATCATAATGCCAAGTCCTATTTGTTTCAAATTATTCATACACACTGCTCTTCTTGCATTTTCCCTTGCTTTGGTTAATACTGGCAATAGCATTGCTGCGAGGATTGCGATGATGGCAATAACTACGAGAAGCTCGATGAGTGTAAAGCCACAAGATTTTCTCATTTTAATCACCCCCTTGCTTCAAGTTCATTGATATAATATACTACTTGTGTTTTTTGTGTCAATGGTCTTTCTTGCTATGCAATAACCTTGCTATGCAATAACAGAAAGAAGATGAAATGAAAAAATGTCTGTATTTCAAATAAGAGCCAAGTTTTGGTATAATATAAATTGGTGACAGTTAATATTCTGGAGGGTTAGCCTAACGGTAAGGCAGTGGACTTGAAATCCACCGTCCCTCACGGGACATGGGGGTTCAAATCCCTCACCCTCCGTTTTTTCTTCTTTGAAAGGGATTTGAACTGGAGCGAAGATGTTTTGGTCTGAGTGAGCGAAGACCAATGCGGCTGGCCGACCCGAGCCGCAGTGGGAGGCGAGGGCGCTCAAATCCCTCACCCTCCGTTTTTTCTTCTTTGAAAGGGATTTGAACTGGAGCGGTGCTTGTGCGAGGAAGAACGAGCACAGTATAGCACTGCGAGCGAGAAGGTGAGCTCGCTGACCGAAGCGAAGTGTGCAAGACGATGTTTTGGTCTGAGTGAGCGAAGACCAATGCGGCTGGCCGACCCGAGCCGCAGTGGGAGGCGAAGCCGCTCAAATCCCTCACCCTTCGCTTTTTTCAAACGAAAATACATAGAAATTTTCAAAAGTAGTTTCTCCCTTTTCAAAGGGAGATGCAAGAGGGATTAAAATCTCCCCCAGCCCCCTCTTTGGAAAAGAGGGGGAACTTGGGAAAAAAATCCATTCCAGCCCTCCAAATCCCCCTTCCATTCCCCCTTTGTAAAGGGGGACACAGGGGGATTTCGACCTCACCTTTCATCCTCGTCCACTGAGAGGAGATGTGAACAAGGGATAGTTTACGAGGAGAGTAGATTCAGGAGTGAGAGCACAGAGGATTATAACGGGTAGAAAAGGCGAAATTCTGGTAAAATATTATTATGAGAATTTTCCCTGAAAACTGGAGAATCGCCGTCATCAGGACAACTGCTTTTGTCCTGGTTATTATTTTAATTAGAACCTTTGCCCTGCAGTGGTTTCGTGCCTTCGGAATGAGTATGGAACCAACAATTGAAGATGGTTCTATCGTCCTTGCAAATAAACTTGTTTACAGATTTCGTCCTGTTCAAAGGGGAGACATCGTAATTTTTAGAACATCAAACAAGCCATATGTTTACTTTATCAAAAGGGTAATTGCATTCCCTGGAGAAAAAGTTGAATTCAGAAATGGAAAACTTTTTATCAATGATAAAGAAATAATTGAGCCATATATAAAAGAGCGCGGGGACTGGAATGTTGAACCATTTATTGTAAAAGAAGGACATTTCTTTGTTTGCGGTGATAATAGATTAACTTTCTGGGAAGGACATCTTCATCCTCAGATTTCAATGAAGAATATTATTGGAAAGGCAATCGGATATAAATGAGAAGAAAAACGAGAAAATTTATATTAAGATTATTTTTTTCTCTTGTCTTTCTGTGCGGGATTGCTTTTTTTGTAAAATTTGTTTTGTTTCCTGATGAGAATGCAAAAATCCAAAAGACAATCAACATGGCAATTTCTGAACTTGAAAATAAAGATATAAATAATTTTATCAGGCATTTTACACTTGACTACAGGGATGGTTTTGATAATACCTATGGCACACTTTACATTTTTTTACGAAATAATATCAATATGTGTAGATACATTGACATTGACATAAGTCAGATGGAAATTGAGAGGAATAAATCTGATGCAACAGTGAAATTTTTTGCAAAAGCAGTCATAAGAACAACAGATGGTGAACTTTATAAAGAAGCAGGTAGATTTATCCTGAAAATGCGGAAGGAAGATTTTAAGTGGAAAATTTACAGATTGGATGAAATGGAATATGAATTTGATTGAGAATGACTTTTAACAAAAAAATTATTCTGGTATAATAATTAAAAACAAGATGCAACCTACTCTGTTTCCTTTACTAATGAGGACGAGATTGAAACAGGTGATAAAAAGGGGGCAAGATTATTGATAAACTAAAGAGAATCTATGGGATTTTAGAGGAAAAAAAAGCAGAAAATACTGTAATCCTCGATGTAAGGAAACTTACCTGGATTACTGATTATATTATAATCACCTCAGGCGAGACAAATATTCAGATACGAGCAATTGCTGAGGCAGTGATTGAAAAATTTAACAGTCCTCCTTTTTCAATTGAGGGATTTGAGACAAACTGGATTCTTCTTGATTATGGTGATTTTGTCCTTCATATTTTCCTGCCAGAGGTAAGGGAATTTTATAATCTTGAAAAACTGTGGCTTGATGCAGACAGGGTCAATCTTTAAAAATTTCTTTTATTTTCTCAATTTTTTCTGAATCAGGAATCTGTTCCTGCACAACATCTTTTACCTTTTGAATCTTACTTTCATAATTAGCAACAAAAATATTGATTGTCTCTGCCAGGGACTTGAAACTATCTTTTTTTCTCAATCTAATGGATTGAAATGGCTTTCCTTCTATTGACTCACGTAATGTTTTCTCTATTCTGAAAACAGGTCCTACAACCCTGTGAAGATAAAGAATAACAAGAATAGCAGCAATTACTATTAAAACTGCGAATACAAGAGCAAGTTTTTTTTGAAGCATCAGGTTGATTTTGTTTACGACCTCAACAGTATCAAAAGCAGGGGAAGCAATTTGAATTTCATTGATGATTGTGTTAAGTGTGAAATAATATGTAATACTTCCTACCAGTAATATGCCTAAGCATATAAACCATGCTGTCAGACCAAAATAACCAATTTGAACGGGTTTGTTGATGAGATATTTTCTTCTTCTGAATTTTGCCATTTTTTCCTCACTGAAAATTAGGGTATGTTTTTGAATTAAAAATAATATCCCTGTCAAAACCTTTACCGCCTTGTTTTTTGTCTCTTCCGTAACTTCCGATGATAAAGTAGTCAGTTGTTGGTCTCAGTTCTTTTCTTGCAGGGTTTCCAATTGAGACCTGAAAGTAATCATCTGGAGTACTTGCAAGCCAGCAGGTTAAAATATTTGTCCCTGCAGGAAGAGTCACATTTTTTGTAATAATCTGTGGATATGGGTTATTTTTAAATTCTCTCTGTGGTATTATTACAACACCATTTACACTGATTTCGCCTGATGTAATTCCGTAATTTGTCAGGACTAATTGTGCAGGTCCACCAGGTGCTGTAAATGGGAAATTATATGTCCTTGGCGGACCTGTGAACCTTCCAATGTCAGGTGTGGAACAGTATGTTTCTGGTGGAACATCAGTCAGTGGAATCTGATAAAAATAAGGAGTTCCCCATGGGTCAATGGGTGTATCATTATTGACTGTTTCACTCATTTTTGTTGCATAGGGTCCATTCCAGTTTTTTGACATTCCTGCAGGTGGGTTTTTATCAAAAATTGCTCCTAATCTTACCGGATAATAACCTGTGTCATCTTTCATGTTTTCAAGGGCAATGGCAAACTGCGTGATTTCTGATTTTGCCTTAACAATCTTTGCTTTTTGATTTACTGCATAGACAAGGCGAAAGCTAATTCCTGCGATGATGAAAAGGATTACTATGAAAATGATGAGTTCAAGAACTGCAAAACCCTTTTTTTCTTTTGTTTTTTTGTCCACGACATATTATACCCTGTGTCTGGAGAAAAAGTAAAGAAACTGGAATTTTTCATTCTTTTCTGTTATAATTTACAGACAAATTTTATAAAAAAGGGTTGGGACATGAAGGTTGAAAGAGTGATTTTTCGTCAGTACGATATCAGGGGAATTATTGGAGAACAAATTCATAATGATTTTGCTTTTATTCTCGGCAGGGCGTTTGGTTCTTATATCAGAGAAATGAATCTGAAAACAGCAATTATTGGATGTGATAACAGGGAAAGTTCTCCTGAATTGAAAAAGTATTTTATTAATGGTTTGACAGAATCAGGAATAGATGTATTTGATGCAGGAATGATTCCAACACCTGTTGCATATTTTGCACAAAAAAAATATAAACTTGATGCCTGTGCAGTAGTAACTGCAAGCCATAATCCACCACAATTTAATGGATTCAAACTTGTTGTTGGTGATACAGGATTATATGGAGAAAAAATTCAGTATCTTGCAGATATTATTGAGAAGGAGAACTTTTCATCAGGTCATGGAAAATGTGAAATGATTCAGGTTGAACAGGACTATATTGAGTTTATGAAGGAAAGATTTCAGTTTAAAAGAAAAATGAGAATAGGTGTTGATACTGGCAATGGCACTGCAGGACCTTTTGTTCAGAAACTTTTCTCTTCCCTTGGATTGGATTTTATCGGACTATATCTTGACAGCGATAATCGCTTTCCACATCATCTTCCAGATCCTGTTGTTCCTGAAAATCTAAATGACCTGATAACACTTGTGAAAGAGAAAAAACTTGATGCAGGATTTGGTTTTGATGGAGATGGAGACAGGATTGGTGTGATCGGAAGTGATGGTTCGATACTCTGGGGAGACCAGCTTCTTATTATTTATGGTCTTGATATATTGAAAAGAAAGCCACAGGCAAAACTTGTTTTTGATGTAAAATGCACACTTGCTCTTGAAGAAGAAATAAAAAAATCAGGTGGTATTCCTGTAATGTGGAAAACAGGCCATTCCCTGATTAAAGCAAAAATAATGGAGGAAAAAGCAGACCTCGGTGGAGAACTTTCAGGTCACATTTATTTTGCAGATGAATATTTTGGTTTTGATGATGCGTTTTATGCATGTTTAAGATTACTGAGGATAATGGACCAATCAGGTAAAAATCCTGAACAATTACTTGAAGGCAGGAAAAGATATTATTCAAGCCCTGAAATCAGGATTGACGTTGGTGAAGAGAAAAAATATCAAATTGTTGAAAATTTAAGAAATTTTTATAGAGAAAAATTCAATGTTTCTGAAATTGATGGAGTAAAGGTTTATTTTCCTGATGGATGGGCCCTTGCAAGGGTTTCTAATACACAGCCAGCAATTGTATTAAGATTTGAAGGTATGACAGAACAATCGCTGGAAGCAATTAAAAAACAATTTATGGAAAAACTCAAGGAGATGATGAAATGAACTGGCAGTTATTCTGGCTGGCTTTTTCAACGATTTTTCTTGCTGAAATAGGAGACAAAACGCAGCTTGTTTGTTTTTCATTAAGCACAAAAAGTGTTTCAATTATTCCTGTTTTTACTGGAGCCATGATTGCCTTTGTACTCAGTACTCTGATTTCGTGTTCCTTAGGAAATTATCTGGCAAAGGTTGTTCCTGTAAAGCTTATGCAATCAATCGCAGGTGTGATCTTGATTGTTTCAGGTATATTGATACTTGCAAGAAAAGTTTAATTATCCACACAGCAGGGGGTAGAATGAAATACATTGTGTGTATTAAGCAGGTTCCAGATACAATGGATGTAAAGGTTGACCCTGAAACAAAAAGGATTGTCAGGGAAGGTGTTCCCAGTATTATGAATCCCTATGATTATTATGCCGTTGAAGAAGCATTGAGATTAAAAGAAAGATTTGGTGGAACAACTATTGCCATATCAATGGGACCACCACAGGCAGAGGCAGTATTAAGAGAATCCATATCACTTGGAATTGATGAGGCATATTTATTAAGTGATAGAGCATTTGCAGGAAGTGATACACTGGCAACATCATATACCCTTTCACAGGCAATCAAAAAAATAGGCGATTTTTCTATAATTTTGTGTGGAAGGGAAGCAATGGATGGTAGTACAGGTCAGGTTGGACCAGAACTTGCTGAACATCTTGAAATACCTGTTATTACTTATGTTAGTAAAATCATCAATGTGGCCGAAAATCAAATGGAATGCGTTCGCTTGCTTGAAGACCACTATGAAACATTAAAATCTCCACTTCCAGTGCTCATTACTGTGATAAAAGAAATCAATGAACCAAGATTGCCTTCATTGAAAGGAATGCTGAAGGCAAAAAAGGCACAGATACCTACCTGGACAAAGCAGGATATTGGTGGAAATGATGCACAATTTGGACAGGATGGTTCTCCAACAAAGGTTGTTGAAATATGGAGACCAGAAATAAAAAAAGAAGGAAAAATTGTTACTGGTGAACCTGATGAACTTGCAGAAATACTTTTTCAGGAACTTAAAAAATTGGGAGTTGCGTGATGGAGATAAAAGTCAATAAGGAAAAATGTACGGGCTGTAAGATTTGTGTTGATGTGTGTCCTGCTGGAGCAATTGAAATTCAAAATGAAAAGGCATATATCAATGAAAAATGCACACTTTGTAAACTGTGCGTGAGTGAGTGTCCTGTCAATGCGATTGAGGTAATTGGTGAGGAAAAGAAGGTTTCTACACTGGATTTAAGTAAGTATAAAGGAATATGGTTTTTTGCTGAACAAAAAAAGGGGAAACTTTCACATGTTGCTTATGAACTCCTTGGTATTTCTTTAAAACTTGCCCGAACACTGGAAGAAGAAGTTTGCGGTGTTTATTTTGGTTCAAAAGGTGAGGATGCTGCAAAAGAACTTTTTAGTCGTGGTGCTGATAAGGTTTATGTTGTAGAAGACACATCACTTGATGAATTCAGACAGGATGTTTATGTGTGTTTGATGACTGAACTGGTGAAAAAATACAAGCCAAACATTGTTCTTGCTTCTGCAACAATGATTGGAAGAAGTTTCCTGCCTCAGACAGCAGCAAGATTAAAAACAGGGCTCACTGCTGATTGTACTGACCTTGCCATTGACCCTGAAACAAAATTACTCCAGCAGATTCGTCCGACATATGGTGGAAATTTAATGGCAAAAATCATCTGTGAAAATCACAGGCCTCAAATGGCAACAATAAGACCAAAGGCAGTTGAAGAAGCAAAACCTGTTGGAAACAGAAACGGGACAATTGTCAGGGATGATTTTACATCATTTAATGCCACCTGCAGGGTTGACCTTATTTCAAAGCAGGAAGTTGAGCAGACAATTGACCTTCAGGAAGCAGAAATTATTGTCTCTGGTGGAAGAGGACTCGGAGATGGGAAAAACTTTGACATGATACGAAAACTTGCAAAACTTATTGGTGGAGCAGTTGGTTCTTCTCGTGCTGCTGTTGATGCAGGATGGATTCCTTATCCACATCAGGTCGGTCAAACAGGAAAAACAGTAAAGCCAAAAATCTATATTGCCTGCGGGATTTCAGGAGCGATTCAGCATCTTGCTGGAATGTCAACCTCTGATTATATCATTGCGATCAACAAAGATCCGAATGCTCCGATTTTCAAGGTTGCCAATCTTGGCATTGTCGGTGATATTTTTGAGGTGATACCAAAACTGATTCAAAAACTTGAGTCAAAATAAATTCCCGCCCCTGCAGCGGGCGAGGCTAAATCCCCCTATTTTCCCCTTTTATACCCCCCTTCCATTTCCTCTTTGAACCTCCTTTTGCATCCCCTCCTTTCAGGAGGGGAAAGAGGGGAAGTGGCAAAGGGGGACAAAGGGAGATTGAGTTTCTATTGTGTCGAAGGTGAGAAAAATTTTTAATTAGTTTTTTAATGAGGTAATTTGAATTCTTGACATTTTTTTTATTTTTCTTATAATAAAATGAGATATTTGAAAATGTTGCGTAGACGGGGAGGTCGTATACGGCCTGAGAGTTCTGCGTAAAGCAGATGACCCGATGAACCTGATCTGGGTAATGCCAGCGTAGGGAAACTTTTTAACTAACCCTTATGTGCTGGCATAAGGGTTTTTTTATTTTTACGAGGAGGAAAAAATGTTTGAGAAAAATGGTGAAGTAGCCATAAGCAGGGCAATAGTAAGAGATTTTTCCGACTGGTTTGACAAATATATTGTTTCAGATGCCGTCGTTGTTGGTGGTGGGCCAAGTGGACTTGTGGCATCTTATTATCTTGCAAAAAGGGGTTTTAAAACGCTTCTGATTGAGAGCAACAATTACCTTGGAGGTGGATTCTGGATTGGAGGCTTTCTTATGAACACGGTTACTTTCAGATCCCCTGGCGAAGAAGTTTTACGAGAATTTAACATTTCTTTTAGACAGGTTGAAAATGATTTATTTGTTGCTGATGGACCAAATGCTTGTTCAAAACTTATTTCATCAGCCTGCGATGCAGGGGTTAAAATCCTTAATATGGTAAAATTTGAGGATGTTGTGTTAAAGGATAACCAGATCAAGGGGGTTGTAATAAACTGGACACCAGTATCAAGTTTGCCCAGGCAGATAACCTGCGTTGACCCAATTGCACTGGAGTGCAAGGTTTTGATCGACGCTACAGGACATGATGCAAATGTTTGCAGGTCTCTTGAAAAAAGAGGTTTATTAAAGATTTCTGGTTTTGGTCCCATGGACGTCATCACTTCTGAAAGTGAAATAGTTAAGCATACTGAACAGGTTTATCCAGGTTTAATTGTAACTGGTATGGCAGTGTCAACAGTTTATGGTATCCCTCGCATGGGTCCAACATTTTCAGCAATGCTGTTATCAGGGAAAAAAGCCGCTGAAGTTGCAGAATGTCTGCTTGTAGCAAAAAAGGAATTACTGGTGTAATTTAAGATTATCTGTTTCCTGGATTGAATTCGCTGGTGCATCCATAAAAGAGGATCCATTGTTAAAAAAGACAAAGAATAATGGATTTACACTTATTGAACTGCTTATCACAATTTCGATTGTTTTGATTCTTGGTGCATCTGTTCTTCCGGTTTTAAGCAAGGCGCGTGAGATCTCAAAAAGGCAGGTATGTTTGAGTAATCTCAAGCAAATTGGTATTGCTTTTTTACTGTACATACAGGATTACGATGATTATTTCCCATGTGCCCAGGATCCTGTGAACACAAACCCCACATACTGGCTATGGATGGGAAGGGGATGGAGGAAATTTGTCAGTCCATACATAGGTGTTTCCAATCCTATGATAACTTCAAAAATTCTCACCTGTCCATCTGATAAGACAGCTCCGAATAAGTGGGAGTCAACTTCTTATGCATACTCAATGTGTTTTTATCATTCCCCTGAGCAAATAAACCTGATGAATTCTCCTGCTTTCACTTATAGTACAGGTTATATAGTTCCGTCTATTGGGCAAAAAGCCAATAAAGTATTACATCCTTCAAAGAAAATTCTCGCCGGGGAATGGCTTGATAATCATACAGGTGGTGAATACAACTGGTGGAGCTGGAACGGTGCCAGGAATTATTTATTTGTAGATGGACATGCTGAATATATTGATGTGAAAAAGTTACTTCCGGCTAATGATGGATATCCTGATCCAAATCTGACTGTAAATGGGATCCAGGGAAAAGATATTGATTAATACCCTTTATCAGGTTTGACGTTCAAAGGTTTTCATGTTCTGACAAATTCGATGAAATGAAAAATTGATGATATTAATGCGCTTTATTACCTCTTCTGATAAAGGTTCAGGTAAATGAATAATTCGCTGTATCTTTGCTGAATACTTACGAATCATTCCTGATACCTTATTTCTGCTATAAAATGCAACGATGCCACATATAATTTCGTCATAGCTTTCGTCTACTTCAGATTCAGGCACTAATGCAGTAGGACCCGGGAAGTTTTCAGGGATATAAAGTGTGAAACAAGTTTTCCCCATAGAAAATAATCTTTCATTCTCGTGTTTGTTTCTGCCTAACACAATTTTTACACGTTCATCAAGTCTGAAATGCCTGCCAAAAGTTGTTAAACGGGCATCATTCAATGTAAAATCGCTTTTATGCAAAAAAAGGTCAGCAACCCTGATGGCAACATTTCTGTCGGTAAGAAGACATCCTCCTGAAGGGCAAGGATAATCCTTAAGTCCTAAACTTCTGGCAAGCTTCATCTGGGGTATGCGTGACCTGCCTGAAAAAGCGAGCAATTTATTGCGATCAACGATGCCTTTAATTTCAGGAATGGTCGGTGGTAAAAGATGAGCGGAAAGTGGTCTGAGTATCAATCCTTTTGTACCGCTTTCTTTTTCAATAATTTCCATTGCCTTTTTATGCTGGGACATTGGTCTCTGTCCAATAACTTCACCTGTGACAATGAAAGAAGCGTTCACCTCAGACATTAATGTACGAACTTTTTTCAGCATATAAATGCGACAGTCAATGCAAGGATTGAGGCCACGGCCATAACCATGTGGCGCTGTTTTTACCATCTCAAGATAATCCATACCTTTGAAAAATGTTTTGATAGGAATATTTATTTTTGATGCTATTTCATGTGCAAGTGCAATACAACTGGTTTTTGCAGAAGGACATTTGCAAAAAATTCCTGTAAAATGTACACCGACAAGTTCTATGCCCAGTTGAAGCATAATATGGGTAGCAAGTGTACTATCAAGTCCTCCAGAAATAAGAACAACCGCTTTTTTCTTTTCCATCGTATTAAAAGTATAAAAAAATTTTTAAATAAAATTCAGTGCTTGTTCCAGATCAGATTTCAGGTCATCTTTGTGTTCAATACCAACAGAAAGGCGAATAAGATTATCCTTAATTCCTCTTTGAATTTTTTCTTTTTCTGAAAAGACGCCATGCGTCATTTTTGGTGGATAACAAACAAGAGATTCTACTCCACCCAAACTTTCGGCAAGCAAAAATATTTTAAGTTTTGAGATAAATCTTTCTACCTGGTGAAATCCTCCCTTTAATTCAAAACTTATCATCCCTCCAAAGCCATCCATCTGTTTTTTGGCAACTTCATAATATTTTGAACTTTTCAGTCCCGGGTAATAAACTTTTTCCACTTTTGGATGTTTTTCAAGAAATTCTGCCAAATACATGGCATTTTTTTCATGCTCCCTCAT
>JAMWCD010000010.1 GCA_023818965.1 Candidatus Omnitrophota bacterium
TCCTATCAAGCCCCGGATGATACACAAGCAGAAGATAAAGCAAAAATAACAGTGTGGAATATAAAATTTAACGACCCTGTAATTACTCAATATATACCCAGGCCTGAGACAGGTAATCCCTATTATAATGTAGAAGCCCAAATGCATCCATCGGATGCATTTGATGGTAAACTTTACTGGACATGGCAGGACCCATCACCATCAAATACTGGCCAAAATCCGCAAGGAGGATTTTTCCAACAATATATTGAAAATGGTTATAGCTGGAATTTAAATATTAGCGACCCAAATCACCCTTATTCTATTCCACATCCTCAAACAGGGGTAGTCAAGTGTAAGTTTTATCTTCCCAATGGAGCAGGAGACGATGGAAAGGTTGTTGTGAGCACACAACCCAATGGAAAGGGAGAAAAAGCGATTTCTGGCATTATGACAGTAGTTGGAGTAAACCTGATGATGGATAATCTTTCTGAAGAAGCAGAGATTGACACTGGAAGTTACATTTTCTTAAACTGGGATGATGACAATAACAACGATACCTGCGATATGGACGAGACAGGGGCAGTAACAAACGAAGACGATGTCATTCCTCTTAATCTTTCAATAACTCCAGGTAACACAAATCAAGGAACAATTGAATTATATGCACCTGCTGGCTCATCGAAAATCAAAGTCTGGACATCCGCTACAAAGGGGACACAAATAAATCTTCCAAAAACATGGAATCTAGCGCAGGAGACAGTTCCAACAACTCTTTATGTAGAAGGTGTAGAGAAAAGCGGTAGTGAAAGAGATGTTACTCTAAAGTTAAAGTATTCCAATACTGTTAACGGAGTCCAGAAAAATACGTATGATGATGTAAAAATAACTGTTGTTTTTATCAAAAAGGGCGACGCTGTATATAGGGATAAATTACTTCTTTTCACGCCGCCAATTAACTATAACCATGTAGGTATCATAAGGGATTACATAGGAAGACGGTGCAGGGCAGATATAGTCAACTACGCTAACTACACAGTCTATGACATGCAAAGGAATGGCATGCGAGTGACGAATCTTTATACGTTCTCCACAGAGAATAACAATTCTTATTACGGCCCATATACAAGTTCTGCCATAAGTTACTATTATAGAAATTACATCTTAAAAACATTGGATTATCTGAAGACACGGAATATTCGGTATCCTGACGAATTCATCCCTTATGCGATAAAATATTACTCTGGTGAGTGCCCCTCCGGCGCAATAGGTATAAACGAGATTGGTTACCTTAGATGTGATGCCTTGATAGAAGTGTGCTATGAGTACAATAATCTGATGGTATGGAGATGGGTAGGAAACCAAGAATCTTTTGATAGCGTTATGACTTATCCAGCAAAACATAATGACAGGCCAGATCTCACAATAGACCCCTATACCGAGTTTTCTCCTGCGGCACAAAGGGGAGCTTTTTTAAATGACAATACAAGTTTTGTGCAAGATTGGTCGAGTATTATATCAGGAGTTGGGGAGCCATATGAACCAATGTTGACTGAGTAAATTAGGAAGTAAATTAAATGGAGAAAGTAAATTTTAGACAAATGATGTGGCAAATTTCATGTATATTACTGCTGGATTTGGTTATAAACATACGCTTATTATATTTAATTGCATTTTATCATTTTTCTGCTTTTGTTTTCTTTTTCACACCCGTAGCGCAATTTACATTTTTGATTTTTGGAATATTATATTTTCGTAAAAGTTGTAGATTCAGAGTATGCATGTTCATTTCTTTGTTTACTATTTTTGCATTTATCGTTTTCTTTTTATGGTGGTTATATTTTCTCGCCTGGCACATTTCTCTTTATTACGATACTATGTAAATAAACAATTACAAGGAATATATGAATAAATTTTTGAAACTGGATAAAACTGGAATATTTCCAATTTTTTTAATTATAAGTCTTACACTTACCGCACTTGGAGCAGAAAATACACATTTGTCTTATATTCGCCAAATATTTCAGAATGAAAAACTTTCTGCTCAACAAAAAATAGAAAAAATAACAACATACATAAACAATCTTAATTTTAAAGATATAGTTTCAATAGGAGAAGATATTGCCAAAGAGTACGGGAATAATTGGTTTTTGGATGATTGTTACAGTACGGAAATGGGGATCTTATTATCAAAATATTTTAAATCAAAGGTCATCCCATTTTCTTCGTTTCTGGAGGAAATCGGTAATCCTCAACGTTCACCTGCATGGAGAGATTTCATCATGCGAGTGGCAGAGGAAAAGTACGCGGTACAAAATCAGGAAACCAAGAAGAAGTATTATGAAATGCTCAAAAAGATTGCCTTGGAGCGAGAGGAAGACCCTATATTAAGAAGTGGAGCCATCCGGATCATCGGAATACTCGGAACCTCTCCCGGAATACTCCCTGAAATTCCGGATTTGATGGCAAATCTAATGAAGGACTCGAACACGAATGTTAACATACTGGTGTCTACGGTTCGAACTATAAGAAGTTTTATTCAATGGACATCGATGGATCAGAAATTGAAATATAGACTTGAATTCTGTCTGAAGGAAATTTTCCACATAAGACAAAAATATCCCATGGAAATTCAGGTTGAAACTGCGGAAGCATTGCTTTTTACATGTAAAGACACCTCCATCCTTACAGACCTCAAACAGATGTTAGAAGAAACTTCTGATAAGATTCTCTGTTCTAGAATAAATGACATGATTTCCATCATTGAACACAGAGAACTGGACAGAGTTTTGAAGCCGCCTACTCCTGCCCCTCCGCTTTTAAATAGCAAACGTCCCGACAAGGGTGGTTGATTGTTAACATCCAGTATCCATGGCATCTATTAAAAAGGTAGACAAGTATATCCATCATCCATTGAGTAGAAGGTAAATCAGAGACAAAATTTAAGCAACATACGAGCACTTTGCTTCAATACTCTAATGTAAGCGAAGAGAATAAATTAATAACAGGTGTATACTCCGACAAACAATCAGTTTTATTGATGGCAAGTCCTAAAAGTCCTGTAAAAAGAGAAAACCCTGTTACGCATGAACCGCCTCCTTATGAACTGCTTTGTTCGTGCTGAGGGCCTCGGTAGTGCCAAGACGTGTTCTTAACAGTTTTCAATAAATCGCATTCTAAGGTAAAATATCTATATGGAAAATAGAATTCTTTCAGCAAACGAAATAAAAAAAATCCTTAATAAACTTGCAGACCAGATTATCAGGGAAATGGGGAGCAACATCGCAGTCATCGGGATCAAAAGACGCGGTGCAATTCTTGCTGAAAGAATAAAAAAAATACTTGATAAAAAGACAAAGAGAAACATTGAATGTGGTTCTATTGATATTACTCTTTACAGGGATGATTTTAGCGCCATAGGACCAGGACCTGTGGTTTCAGGTTCTGAACTGATGTTTGAAATTGATGATAAGAAGATTGTTCTTGTTGATGATGTTCTTTACACTGGAAGAACAATTCGTGCTGCTATGGACCAGATTATTGATTATGGCAGACCGAAAATGATAAAACTTTTTGTCCTTGTTGACAGGACAAATTGCAGGGAATTACCCATTCAACCTGATTATGCAGGTATCAAGATGATTGTCGGAAAAAAGCAAATTGTTGAAGTGCGACTGAAAGAAATTGATAAAAAAGAAGAAGTTGTTGTTACTGACATAAAATGAACTGGAAAAGAAAAGATTTACTCGGACTTGAGGAACTTTCCCGTCAGGAGATAGAATTTATTCTTGATACAGCAAAATCATTTAAGGAAGTGAGCACAAGACCTGTAAAAAAAGTTCCAGCACTCAGGGGTAAAACCATTGTCAATCTTTTCTTTGAACCAAGTACAAGAACAAAAACATCATTTGAACTTGCTGCAAAACGACTTTCTGCTGATGTATTGAATTTTGAGGTCAGTACATCAAGTGTATCAAAAGGCGAGACCATTGTGGATACTGCAAGAAATATTGAAGCAATGAAGGTTGACTGTTTTATTGTTCGTCATTCTGTTTCAGGAGCACCATTGATTATCAGCAATGCTGTAAAGTCAGCAGTGATAAACGCAGGAGATGGTTGTCATGAGCATCCAACACAGGCATTGCTTGACCTTTTTACAGTGAGAGAAGTTTTTGGTAAAATTTCGGGATTGAAAATCGCAATTATTGGTGACATTTTTCATAGCAGGGTTGCAAGGTCAAATATATGGGGATTCACAAAACTTGGAGCAAAGGTAACTGTTTGTGGACCACCAACATTAATGCCGAGGGGTATTGAAAAAATAGGAGTTTCTGTTTGTTATTCAATAAAAGAAGCCGTGAGCAAGGCAGATATTGTTTATCTTTTAAGATTACAGAAGGAAAGACAGCAGGAGAATTTCTTTCCATCTCAGGCAGAGTATAGAAATTATTTTGGATTTGATACAAAAAAGTTTGATCTTACAAAGAAAAAATTTGTCATCATGCATCCTGGTCCAATGAACAGGGGGCTGGAAATATCAACAGATGCAGCAGAAAAAGAAAATTCTTTGATTCTTCAGCAGGTTACCAATGGTATCGCTGTGAGAATGGCAGTACTTTATCTTACTGTAAGGCAGGTACATTGAGTATGAAACAGGAAATAGAAAATAGTGTTAAAATTGATTATGAAAGGGTATTGAACGAAGAACAGCTGTATGCAGTGAAAAATGCAGAAGGACCCTGTCTTGTTCTTGCTGGTGCTGGTTCAGGAAAAACAAGGGTACTGACATACAGAACAATGTACCTTCTTGAACACGGCATAACTGCCTCAAGAATATGTCTATTGACTTTCACAAACAAGGCAGCAAGAGAAATGGTGAGAAGGATTGAGACGCATTTTGGTTTTGTTCCAGAAGGACTTCTTGCAGGAACATTCCATCATGTTGCCAATGTTTTCTTAAGAAGATATTCAAAATATGCAGGGCTTCCTTCAAATTACATTATTGTTGATAGAGAAGATGCCCTCTCAATTTTGAAGGAAGTTTCAAAGGCATTACTCAAGGATGGTGAAATTTCTCCTGAAGTTGCACATGAATTGCTTTCTCTTTCAGCCAACACATGTGAAACTATAAGGGATCTGATAATGACGAAATATCCACAGTTTTCTCATATCATAGCACGGCTTGAAACTGTTAATGATGCATACCACAAAAGGAAAAGGGAACTCGGTGTTGTTGATTATGATGACCTTCTTTCGTTCTGGCTGAAGATACTCTCAATGCAGGAACCAGGGGAAAAAATTTCCAGGCAACTACTTTATGTACTGGTAGATGAATATCAGGACACAAACAGAATTCAAGCATTAATCCTTTATCAACTTGCCCGTATTCACAAAAATATCATGGTTGTTGGAGACGACGCCCAGGCAATTTACAGTTTTCGTGGTGCAACAATTCAAAACATCCTTGAATTTCCAAAAATATATCCTGAGGCAAAACTTTTTTATCTTCAAACAAATTACAGAAGCACTCCTGAAATATTGAATCTTGCAAACAAAGTGATTTCTCACAATCGATATCAGTTTCCCAAGGTATTGAAAAGTATTAAAAGTTCGGGGGTAAAGCCGGTTATTGTAAAATGTGAGGATAAGCACAGTGAAAGTGTTTTTGTCATTCAAAGAATCAGGCAACTACTTGAAACTAATAAACCATCAGACATCGGAGTTCTTTTCAGATCCAGATATCAATCAGCAGAAATTGAAATTGAATTGAACAAAATGAAAATTCCCTATGTTGTAAGGGGTGGACTGAGATTTTTTGAGATGGCTCATATAAAAGATGTTATTGCCTTTTTCAGGGTTTACCATAATCCAAAGGATGAACTATCGTGGACAAGAGTTCTTAATCTCACAAAAGGCATAGGTAAATCATCAAGAGACAAAATTATTGATTTTATGAAAACCAAAAACAATATGGATGAAATTATTTCTTCTAATGGTTTGAAATTGATTTCCTCTGCTATGGCGGGCTGGGAAAAATTAAAAAATATTTTCAAAAACATCAAGGAAACAGAAAAAATTTCAAACCAGATTGATATTATTATGGATAGTTTTTATCGAGAATACCTTGAAAAAAACTATCTTGATGCGCAGCAAAGAATTGCAGATATTGAAAGTTTGAAAGAAATTGCAGCAGGATGGAATAACATTGAAGAATTACTCACTCAGACAAGTTTACAGGAATATTTCAGGGGAGAAACAGAACAGGATAAAGGACATTTAACACTGTCTACAATTCATCAGGCAAAGGGGCTTGAATGGAAAATCGTTTTCATTGTAGGTGTTTGTGCGTACCATTTCCCACATAATCTGCAATGTAATGATTTTTCAGGGATTGAAGAGGAACGTCGAATATTTTATGTTGGAATTACAAGGGCAAAAGAAGACCTTTATATTACATATTACCTTTCAGATCCGAGAAATTTCTCATATCGCAAATCATTATTTATACAGGAAATTGAAGGCAATCTGACCGAACACTGGTTTTTCGATTAATTGTTCAACAGGGAGGAAATTGTGATTAAGGTGAAAAGGGCTCTGATAAGTGTTTCTGATAAGACAGGTATTATTGACCTTGGAAGGGTTCTTGCAAAAAATAATGTTGAGATTATTTCAACAGGCGGAACTGCAAAAGTATTAAAGGAAGCAGGGATAAAGGTTAAAGAAATTTCTGAGTTTACAGGGTTTCCAGAAATTCTTGATGGAAGGGTGAAAACACTTCATCCTTTTATTTATGGGGGACTTCTTTATAAACGTGATAATCCTCAGCATGTTGAACAGATTGCAAAACATAATATCAGTCCGATTGATATGGTTGTTGTGAATCTTTATCCATTTGAAAAGGTGTTTTTTACTGAAAATGCCGATGATGAAGAATTGATTGAAAACATTGATATCGGTGGACCATCAATGATCAGGGCTTCAGCGAAAAACTGGAAATTTGTCTGTGTTGTGACAGACCCGAAAATGTATCCTGTGATTATTGAAGAAATTGAAAAATATGGTGGTATTTCTGAAAGCACATCAAGAAAATGTGCAGGCGAAGTGTTTCATACAACAAGTTATTATGACTGGCTCATCAGCAGGTATTTTGACAGGGAAGAAAATGTTACTTTCAGAGAAAAAATTGGATTTTTTTATAAAAAAATTGAACAACTGAGATATGGAGAAAATCCACATCAAAAAGCAGCATGGTATCAGAGTGCTGACAAAAAAATTACATGGAAACAATTGCAGGGAAAACAACTTTCATTCAATAACATCCTTGATATGGAAAGTGCATATATAATTGTGTGTGAATTTGAAATGCCTGCCTGCTGTATTATCAAACATAATAATCCCTGCGGTGCAGCAAAGGCAGAAAACATTACACAGGCATTTGAACTTGCATTAAAAACAGATCCTTTGAGTGCTTTTGGTGGTATTATCGGATTTAACAGACAACTTGATGGCAACACAGCAGAGTTGATAGTAAAAACTTTCTTTGAGGTTATCATTGCTCCTTCATTTTCAGTTGACGCAATTAAAATTCTTTCAAAAAAGGAAAATCTGCGACTGATTGAAATGCCAGAGATGAAATTAGGTGAATTTGAAATCAGGGCAACAGCAGGAGGAATTCTTCTTCAGGATTATGACACAGTTAACTTTGAAAAACTTGAGGTTAAAACAATAAAGAAACCAACAGAAGAAGAACTTGAGGCACTAAAATTTGCCAATGTCATATGTAAATATGTCAAATCAAACGCAATAGTACTTGGAACAAAAAACCAGATTGTTGGAGTGGGAGCAGGACAGATGTCAAGATATGATTCAACGCGTGTGGCTGTGATGAAAATGAAAGACAATTTCAAGGAGAAAATTTCTCCTCTTGTGATGGCATCAGATGCCTTTTTCCCATTCCCTGACAGCATTGAAGTTGCAGCAGAAGCAGGTGTTACAGCAATCATTCAACCAGGTGGTTCACTGAAGGATGCCGAAGTAATAGAAGTATGCAACAAAAAAGGCATATCAATGGTATTTTCGGGCACCAGGCATTTCAAACATTAATCACTGGTAAAACATTATAATGGTAAACCAGCTTGTAATCATCGGGGCAGGTCCTGCAGGAATGATGGCTGCGATTGCTGCCTCTGAAAAAGGGACAAAGGTTCTTCTTCTTGATAGAAACAGGTCAATAGGGCAAAAACTTTTGATTTCGGGTGCAGGAAGATGTAATCTGACAAGTAATATT
Source organism: Candidatus Omnitrophota bacterium (assembly GCA_023818965.1). GTDB lineage: Bacteria > Ratteibacteria > UBA8468 > B48-G9 > DTJG01 > DTJG01. The sequence goes on from JAMWCD010000010.1 coordinate 8,267, forward strand.
CCAGTAGAACAATTTTTTGAAAACTATCATAATGGGGATTTTTTAAGAAATGCCTTTGCACAGTTTTCAAATGAGGATCTGATGAAATTTTTCATAGATAATGGTATCATGCTTGATGTTGAAAGAGGACACAGGGTTTTCCCTGCATCAAAATCAGCCGAAGACATTGTGAAATTTTTTAGAAATATCCTTGATAAACACAATGTTCAGTTGTGGTTCAGGAATCGGGTGATAAAGATAGAAAAAATGGACGATGGCATATTCAAAATTATTTCAAAAAAGGGAGAGATATTTGCAAAAAGTGTAATCATTGCAACAGGCGGGAAAAGTTATCCTGGTACTGGTTCAACAGGTGATGGATATAAAATTGCAAGATTACTCGGGCATACAATTATTAAACCTGTTGGTGTGTTGACTGGTTTTAATTTGAAAGAACAATGGATTTCACAATGGCAGGGGATATCACTGAAAAATGTTATGGTGAAAGCAATTGTAAGGGACAAAATTATTGCAGAAGAATTTGGTGAGATGTTGTTCACCCATTATGGAATTAGTGGTCCAGCAGTACTTGACCTTTCAAGAGCCATTGCTGGTTTAAATGGCTCTAATATAAAAATTTCAATTGATTTCAAGCCAGCACTTGATGAAAAAACACTTGAAACCCGTTTAATCAGGGAATTTTCGGGAAACAGTAATAAATCACTGAGAAATATTATGAAAAACCTTATTCCGCAAAACATCATTGAAGAATTCTTATTGATGGGAGGACTTTCAGGAGAAATCAAAGGTAATCAAATCAATGTTCTGCAAAGAAAAACCATTCTATCACTTTTAAAAAATTTCCAGTTAACCTTTGATTCATTAAGGGGTTTTGATGAAGCGATTGTTACCCGTGGTGGAGTGAGTGTAAAAGAAGTAAATCCAAAAACAATGGAATCAAAAATTGTTCCAGGGCTATTTTTTGCAGGAGAAGTTCTTGACATTGATGGTAAAACAGGTGGTTTTAATCTTCAGGCAGCATTTTCAACTGGCTTCGTCGCAGGAAAAAATGCCTGATCCACAGTAATCCCGCCGCGGCGGGAAAATGGTTTACAATCTACATATGGAAAGAATAATTTTTGGACCTGTTCCTTCAAGAAGATTTGGGAAAAGTTTGGGAATAAACAATGTGCCATATCCCAAAAAATGCACCTATTCCTGTGTTTACTGTCAAATTGGAAGAACATTTGATTTCAGGATTGAAAGGGAAGAATTTTACAAACCCGAAGAGATAGAAAAACAGGTAGACGAAGTTATTGAAAGTTTAAACGATAAAAGGATTGATTATATAAGTTTTGTTCCTGATGGAGAACCAACCCTTGATATAAATCTCGGGAAATCGATTGATAGATTGAAAAAATTTGGTATAAAAATTGCAGTTATTACAAATTCATCATTGATATGGAGAAAAGATGTAAGAGATGATTTGAAAAAGGCAGATACTGTTTCATTAAAAATTGATGCGGTGAGTGAAGACATATGGAAAAAAATAGATAGACCTCACAAAGATTTGAATTTAAATAAAATACTTGAAGGAATAAGAATTTTTTCAAGTGAGTTTAAAGGGGAACTTTTCACAGAGACACTTTTCATAAAAAGTATCAATGACAGAGAAGAAGAAATAGAAAAAATAGGCGAGTTTTTAAAAGAAGTAAAACCATCAATTGCATATATTGGCTATCCTACAAGGCCACCAGCAGAAAAATGGGTTGAAATTCCAGAGGAACGAAAGATTGATTTTGCATATATTGTTTTCAAAGATAAAAAAATAAATGTGAAGGTTATGGAGAAAAAAGAAGAAAAATTTGGCTATACAGGGGATTTAACAAAAGACATTTTGAGTATTGTTTCTGTCCATCCCATGAGTAGAAAAGAAATTGAGCAGTTTATAAACGAAAATAAAGGAGATGTAAAAATTATAGGGTCTTTGATTGAGAGGAATGAAATAGAAGAGGTTGAATATAAAAGTGAAAAATATTACAGAAGAAAATTTTAATCAATCCATCACGCTGATGGAGCGGAAAATTCTTTCACAATTTTTTTCAATGAGTTCATCAATGACACATTAAAACTGTGTTATAATGTCAAAAGAAAAAACCAAGGATTTCGAGAAAAAACAATCGTACAAATTTGGGAACTTTCTGTAGTGCTAAAATGGTGACAAATATTAGTAATGGCATTGAAAATGGATTGATGTCCTTACTTCCGCAATTTTCGGAACAAAAGCATGGGACATGGCTATTTGAAGGCGATTGCATTTCCCTGATGGATAGATTAATTGAAAAATTTCCTGCAGGCGTTTTCGATATGATTTTTGCTGCCCCTCCTTATTTTCTATCAAATGGCGGAATTACCTGTTATGCAGGCAGAATGGCAATTGTTGATAGGGGACAATGGGACAAATCAAAGGGTGTTGAGGAAAATCATGCTTTTAATCTTTCGTGGCTTTCGAGGTGTCAGAAATTATTAAAAAATGACGGGACAATCTGGCTAACAGGAACGCATCATGTTATTTATTCGGTTGGTTTTGCAATAATTATATGGGCAGCAAACTATGAAATAATGAAAAAGATGGGTGGGGGAAAACAAATGAAAACAGTCTGGCGTATACCAGCTCCAGGGAAAGAAGAAAAGTTGTTTGGCAAACACCTAACTCAAAAACCGTTAAAACTACTTGAAAGAATTATACTGGCGAGCACAAAACAACAGCATTGTATATTTGACCCTTTTATGGGAAGTGGAACTACTGGCGTTGCTGCTATAAAATTAGGAAGGAAGTTTGTTGGCTGCGAACTTGAAAAAACTTTTTTTGAACTTTCCATCCTGCGAATAAAAAAAGCATTGGAAAAAATACATAAACAGCGTAAACTGCCATTATGTGTTTAATGAAATTCCACTTGAGTGGCCTGGATTATCTTTGAAAGAGAAGAAGTAATTAACCATGCAGGGAGGTTCTATGAAAAAGAAATTTGTTGCTGAAAGACCTGTGACTATTCACAGCGTTAGATTTGATACAAGATGGTTTCCTTTTGTTTTCAAACATACTGATGGAAGTTTACTTCTTTATGTTGAAAATGGTTATGATGCAAATTTTTCTCCATCTTTCAGATTGCGTTCAACAGATAATGGAAAAACATGGAATGAAATGACAGCAAATGTTCCAAGGGTATCTGTTGCACATAGTTTTAAGGATGGGCAACTTCTTGAACTTGATACATATGGTGTTTTGTATCATCAGGAAAAGGATACATATCTGATGTATGGAGCGTGGAGTTATCCCGGGAAACCGAATGATGTTGTAAAGAAAGAATATGTAAAAATTTACGCACCATCGTTTTTACCTGTAAATTTAGAAATATTACAGAAACATGGTTATCCAACATATCCATGGTGGGAACTATTTAATTTTGCAACAGGGAAAAAAGAAGCAACAGCATCAGATGTATTTATTGGTGGAGCATATTTTACAAATATTACTGAACTCGAAAATGGAAATTTGCTTGGTTTTGGATACTGGTATCCAAAGAAAAATTCTGATATGAACAAATACGCACTTGCATGTTTTGAATCAAATGACAGAGGAAGGTCATGGTATGAAAAATCAATTGTTGCATATGACCCTGATATGCCAGAAGGATTTGATGAGACAACTGTTGTTCAATTAAGAGATAAAAGTTTGTATGCTGTAAGTCGAACCGGAGATTACCTTTATCACACTTATTCATACGACAATGGCTTAACCTGGAAAAAACCACAACAACTTGAACTTGTTGATTCAGATATAAAACCAGGGAAGGTCTGGCCTGTTTGTAAAATGCTTGATGATGGAACACTTGTTATGGTTTATGGAAGACCTGGTAAGCATATAATTTTTGACCCAACTGGAACAGGAAACCAGTGGCAGGGACATTTTGACCTGCAGGAGTGGGAACTTGAAACTCAAAAAATCATGGGTGTTCCAGAGAACTTACGACTTAGAGGAGATACAAATAAATGCATCAGATACTGGGATTCCGGGGATTATCTTGCCCTTGTTGTTCTTGATAACAATGAAATACTTGTTTTCTACGATGTACAGAATTTTGTTGAAAACTGGAATTCATATCCTGTCTCTGGCATAAGAATGGTAAAATTGTATCTGGAATAAAAATTGAAATTTTTGAAGATCAATGATTAAATCTGTAATAGATTTATGAAGCACTAAGAGGAATTTCTATGAAAAAAGAATTTATTTTGAAGATTTTTTTATGGTTTTTGTTTGTTACTACTTCAGTTGTTTTCTGTCAGCAGGAATCGAAAACCAGATTTGTCTTTGAAAACCAATGGACAGTAAAACAGGGTGAAATTGTTTTTGAAAGAGAAAAAGGATTTGATTATGTTATTGGTTGCTCGAAGCCAGCGCCGGTTGTTCTTGTTAGCAAAAATCCTGTTTCATCGCCTGTTGAATTTCGTGGGTTTGTGAGATTGCGTACAATAAATAATAAATCTTCGTATGCGTCATTCCAGATTGCAAAAAAAGAGGTTTCTGATCCGGGTTTAACAATTTCACTATCTTTGACAGACCATCCATTGTATCCTGAAAGGGTGAATTGCTCAGTAAGGTATCAGGGAAAATATCTTCATGATAATAATGAAATTGGTAAAAACATGGATTGGATTCCTGCTTTTTCCAATGATTTCGTATATCTGTTAAAAGCATATCCACGAATACTACCCGGATGGGAAGAAAGATACAGAAGGCAGATTGAAAAAGACATGGCAGAATTGCCTGACCATAATTCAAAATGGATTGAAGTCAGAATCCTTTTAAAAGAAAATTCTGTGTGGTGCTGGGTTGATGATAGACTTATTGTTTACAAAAAAGATGCAGGTATTCCTGAACAGGGTTATGCAGGAATCACATTTAGCAGTGGTGTTCAGATTTCAAATGTTTCAATTTCAGTTCCTGAAGACATACCAGGAAATTTTTATCCTGTCCGACTTAGTGGCTACGCAAATGGAAGATTTATTAATGGGAAAGTTTATGTAAAACCATTCAGCAATCCTGATGCAATAACAAGAATTTCAGGGATTCCCTTTATTCTTCCTTCGGTTAATATAGAAGGTAATGACCATCTTGATGTAAGCAAAAGTTTTTACAGAGAGGGAAATCTTGAGGGTTATTTCCCGGTTTATCAACATGCTTTTGCAGGTTCAGCAAACAGGGATCCAACAAGAATTCAATTAAGGATACCCTTTGATTATTATGATGCACTTTATATGCTCGCAGCAGCAGATGGAAGACCAAATTCAATACCTGTTGTTACTGCGATGTTTTACAGACCTGGTGCAGGATACGCAGAAAATTTCGAAACAAGGGTTCCACTTTTTACTTCAACAAGCGGAAGTATTGCAAGATTTCCTGTTGTGCTTTCAAACGGAAAGAAAGTGAATCTTCATTTGCTGAAAATTCCCCTTGATATGGGCAAGTTATCATCCTTTTCTGACCTTGACATTTTTGAAATAGAACTGACGAAAAAGGTTGTGCAGTATCGTTCATATCCTGACCCGATTATTTATGGCTGGCATCAGGCAGGGCTTCCGTCTTCTGTTCATATTTATGCTGTGACTCTCGAAAAATCCCCTTTCATTTTTTCCATCAACCCCGAAATTTTTGGAAGTGTCTGGACAAGTCCCGAAGTTCCTTCATACATAATTAAAATCTCATCATCAAAAGAAAAATTTTCGGGCAAAATACATTTGCAGGCAATAAGTTATGATAAAACAGATGTTATCAATATTGAAAAAAATGTAGCACTTGAAAAACCATCTGTCCAGGAAATAAAGGTTCCAATACCAGCAAAATTATATGGGTGGTATCAGATGTTTGCAACCCTGCAAACACAGGATAAAACATGGACTGAAACAAGAAATTTTGTTGTTCTTGCACCTGATACAAGAAGCGAAAAATGGAATGGAAAGGGAGCATTGTTTGGATACTGGAGTTATCACGGTGGTCATTATACTCCAAAACCCGAACACCACATAAGATTAATGACAATGGCAGGTGCAAGGACTTCAATAGGGCTTCCACAGGGTGCTGAAAGCAATCCATATGTAAAGAAACACTGGAGCAGGGTTCCTGCAGGTGCATGGGAGGTAAGTGCCCAGGATTGGGCAGCAGAGCAACCATACGATAAAGCAAAATACGAGCAGTATAAGAAAAAGGTGATTGAGGCATATACAAAAGCAAGAAATGCAGTTCCTGAACAATACAGACCCGACCATGTTTATTTTTTTCCTGAACCTGGTATCAGCAACCGGATGACAGCAGGTAATTATCCTGAGTACTGGGGGGAACCTGGTTTTGAACCAACAGAGGAAGAAAAGAAAAACATCAGGATGTATTTCGTCACAGCGCAATGCGCGGCAGAAGCCATTAGAGAAACATGGCCTGAATTAAAAATTCTTATTCCATGGGGAGACCCACTTTTTATTGTTCCACTTCTACGTGCGGGTTTCCCAAAAAACCTTATTGACGGTTCAGGTCTTGACATATGTGGTTTTGAAAGATTACCTGAACAGCAACTTCATCAAATCAGTGTTCATCGCCTGTATGAATTGAAAAAAGAATATGAAAAGGCAGGAATTAAAAATCCTGATTTACGTTATTGCGAGGGGATTTTTGTTCCAACTGAAATTGGAGCGTGTTCATGGCAGGAACAAATGGATATTTACAATAGATGGGCATTAATCAGTATGGCATATGGAATAAAACATTTTTATTCAGGGTGGTTTGCCTTTGATTGTGGGAATTATTACGGTGCCGAGCATTATGGTGGCTGTGGGATTTTCAGGAGAATACCCTACTGTGACCCAAAACCTGCTTATGCTGCATATGCAACAATGACAGATAAACTCAACGAGGCAGAATTTGAGAAATGGATACCAACGGGGTCTCTGACAGTTTACTGTCTGAAATTTAAAGGACCAAAAGGAAATGTATATTCTTTGTGGACAATCAGAGGAAAAAGACCTGTTACCCTGACTGTGTCTGGAAACGAAAACATCACCATTACAGATGTTATGAATAATAGTGTTATACTCACGCCTGTCAGCAACAGAATTATCATTACTCTTTCCACCTCGGTGACCTATGTAACAACAAACAATGAATTGGTAAGTGTTGATGTGGGTACACCTGACCATTCTGACTCAATGTCATCAAAAAACGCAAAAATTGTTGCAGATACTGGTGATGGAAAATGGAAATTTACTGAGCAAAGAGACCTGATTTATGAAAATAACAATTTTGACACATTCAGATATAAGGGGAAATTTTCAAGTTCAATTCAAAAAGACCCTGTTTTTGGAAATGTCCTTGTATCAAAACTTGAAAAACAGGATAAGGTTCACCAGCTTATGCCCTGGTATAGCATTCTTGCACCTGAAAAACCCATTGTACTTCCAGGAGCACCTTCCCATATTGGCATATGGGTCAAGGGTGCAAGTGATTGGGGAAGAGTTGTTTTCTGTCTCAGGGATGCAAAAGGTGAAAGATGGATTAGTATAGGTACAAAGGACCAGTGGAATTGCGATGATGTTCATTCATGGAGTTATTTCAATTTTGATGGATGGAGATATATTAGATTTGAACTGCCCGGTCATGAGCCATACGATTGTTTCAGAAAATATACAACAACATGGTATCGTTCGGTTGAAGGAGATGGAATTGTAGATTTACCTTTGAAACTGGAAAATATCATTGTGGAACAAAGAACGCATATCCTTTATGTTAATGATGTTCAACCTGTTTCATCGGATACTGTTTGTTTTGGGAAAATCTATGTTGAGTTTGAAAAGCAGGAAGATGCTACAGAAAAAGCAGTTGCTGTCAGTAAAATAAGAATGCCAGAACCAAAGGAAATACCACAGTTGCCAAATCCTATTGTTGAAATGGAAAAAAATGGGATTTATCCACCAACATCCATAGTAAAACTTCAACCTCCATCATGGGGTGCAGATGGAACAAATGTTCATGTTTATTTTAAAGAAGTTGAACAGGCAGACAAATATTTTATCTGGGTTGGTGCATATCCTGATGGAAGAGGTGCAGTGAACATGACACCTGATGGTGCAAAAAATGGGCAACACATCTATGGACTCAGACCAGGAATAAAACTTTACTGGTGGATTGTATGGTCTGATAAGCAGGGAAACATTTCAAAGCCCTCAAAAGCACATTGTGAGACACTTGTTGATATGTTTAAGGAGAAATAATGTTTTCATTGACATGTTATGGGGCTGCAGGAAATGTAACGGGCTCAAGGCATCTTCTGAATTACAATAACAAGAATTTCCTGATTGATTGTGGATTGTATCAGGAAAGAGAATTATTATCAAGAAACTGGGAAAATTTTCCTGTTAATCCAGAAAATATTGATGCAATTTTTCTTACGCATGCTCATCTTGATCACTGTGGTTTTCTTCCACGTCTTGTAAAAGAAGGATTTCGTGGCCCAATTTATGCAACAGAACCAACAATTGAAATTGCAAAGATTGCTTTACTTGATGCCGCAAAATTATACGAAGAAGATGCACAAAAGAAAATCTTAAGGCATAAACTTTCAGGAAAAAAACCTGAGCATCCTGTTGTTCCACTCTATACAGTTGATGAGGCATACGATGTTTTTGAGTATTTTCAAACAATACCCTGCAATGAAAATTTTGAAATTACTGATGGGCTTATGTTAACCTGTCATAACGCAGGGCATATCCTTGGTTCAGTTATGTTTGAATTCATTGATAGAAAAACAGGAAAAAATCTTGTTTTTACAGGAGATCTTGGAAGACCTGAAAGGCCATTACTTCCTGAACCAGAAAGGTTTTCAAAAATTGACTTTCTTGTTATGGAATCAACTTATGGAGATAGTGTTCATGAATCAGATGAACTTTCATATGAGATTATTGCACAGACAATTACTGAAACAGCAGAAAAACAGGGTAATATTGTTGTTCCAAGTTTTGCCATTGAAAGAACACAGGAATTTTTGTATTGTTTGAAAAAACTTCTTGATGAAAATAAAATTCCACATCTTTTGACCTTCATTGATAGCCCAATGGCAATTAAGGTGACAGAGGTTTTTAAACGATACCCTGAATTTTTGAGGCAATCATTCTATAAAGAAGTACAGGAAAATGAAAGTCCTTTTGAAATGGAACTTGTTCATCCAACAGAGAGTGTTGAAGAATCAAAATCAATCAACCATGTGAAGGGTTCAGTAATTATTATTGCTGGTTCTGGAATGTGTACTGGTGGTAGAATTAAACATCACCTTGTCACAAATATTAGCAGGCCAGAAAGTACAATTATGTTTATTGGTTATCAGGCAAATGGCACACTTGGAAGGGAAATTGTCAGCGGGAAAAAACAGGTAAGAATCCTTGGAGAATACAGGCAGGTCAATGCAAACATTGTCCAGGTGAACGGATTTTCATCACATGCTGACCAGAATGAAATTTTGTGGTGGCTATCAAATTTTGAAAAAACACCTGAAAAAACAATACTGGTTCACGGAGAAAATCAGACACAGGAAACATTAAAAAATGTACTTTATGAAAAAAAATCAATGAAAGCAGACATTGCGGTTTATGGTATAACAATGAGGATGGAATGAAAATATTACTTACAGGTTGTGCTGGCTTTATTGGCTGGCATACAGCAAAACTTGCCTTGAAACAGGGTCATTGTGTTTTTGGTGTTGATGATGTTAATGATTATTATGACACACGGTTAAAAAAATGGAGAATCAAAGATATTGCAGTCGAAAAAAACTTTATCTTTGAAACAATTGATATCAGGGATTATTCAAAACTTGAAGAAATTTTCAAAAAACAAAACTTTGATGCCATTATTAATCTTGCTGCAAGAGCAGGAGTAAGAGCAAGTATTGAGAATCCACATATTTATTTTGAAACAAATGTACTTGGAAACTTAAACTTACTTCAACTGGCAAAAAAATACAATGTAAAGAAATTTATTCTTGCCTCAACATCATCACTTTATGCAGGACAGAAAATGCCATTTTCTGAAGATTTACCTGTGAATACTCCAATTTCTCCATATGCAGCATCGAAAAAATCAGCAGAATTAACATGTTATACATTCCACTATCTTTATGGAATTGATGTAACGATATTCAGGTATTTTACAGTTTATGGTCCAGCAGGCAGACCTGATTTGAGCATATTCAAATTTATTAAGTTGATTAATGAGGGAGAACAAATTATTGTATATGGAGATGGAAATCAGAGCAGGGATTTTACGTTTGTTTCTGATATTGCGAGAGGAACATTGCTGGGATTAAAAAAACTTGATTTTGAAATAATAAATCTTGGAGGAAATCAACCGTATAAACTCAATGAGGCAATCAAATTGATTGAGAAATATCTCGGGAAAAAGGCAAAAATCCAGCATCAACCATTGCCTGCCTGCGATATTCCTGCAACATGGGCTGATATATCAAAAGCAAAAAAATTTCTGAAATGGCAACCAGAAGTTTCTTTTGAAGATGGTATTAAAAAAACAGTTGACTGGTGCATTGAAAACTGGAAACTTGTTAGCAAAATAGTTCTCAAAGATTGAATTCAAACTTTCAACATGGAGGAAGAAATGAAGTTTGCAATAAAAGATGGGCAAAAGGTAGTGTGCATAGGTGATAGTATTACAGATTGCGGAAGAAGAGACCAATTTGCTCCGCTTGGCAATGGTTATGTAAAATTTTTCAATGATTTGCTGATTGCACATTATCCCGAAAGAAAAATTACCGTCATCAATAAAGGCATCAGTGGCAATACAATTATTGACCTGCAGAACAGATGGGAGGATGATGTTATTTATCACAAACCTGACTGGTTAACGATTCTTATCGGAATTAATGACCTTCATCATGTTTTAAGGAAAAGTCCTGACTGGCAGGAATGTGTGAGTGAAAAATTTGCTGAAAGATATGAAGAAATTCTTAAAAGAACAAAGGAAAAATTGAATTGTAAAATTGTCCTTCTTGAGCCATTTTATATCAGTGTTGAAACAGAAAATTTCTGGAGGAAAAATGTTCTTGTTGAATTGAAAAAATATGATTCTGTGGTAAGGAAAATGGCTGAAAAATTCAATACAAAAATTGTTAAACTTCAGGATATTTTCACCAGTCACCTTAAATTCAGGGACAGCGAAACTTTCTGCCCTGAACCAGTGCATCCAAATGCAACAGGTCATCTTGTAATTGCCAGTAATCTTTTTGATGCATTTTTAGAATAGGTTAATTCAATCCTATTGCTTTTCTCAGGCACAAGATGACATCTGAAATATCAATTTCATTATCAGTGTTAATGTCGGCACGGGTCTTCAACCACAAAGGGTAAGGTTCTGAATAACTTTGATTGCCGATGGTCACAGGTAATTTGATAGCCATTCTCAGGCACAAGATGACATCTGAAATATCAATTATTTCGTCTCCATTAATATCTCCAATCCGAACATCAATAGTAAATGTACCTTGTCGCAAAGAAACAGGTATCTTTTCTGCCAGCGAATTATAAAACAATGCCTGAGAGACATTGATATTTGTTGTTTGCCCGATATCTCCTTTCACAAGGAATGAAATTGTTACAAGGGATCCGCTGACATTTTCCAGTTCATCAAGGTTAATATTTAATCCAGAAATACTGATTTGTCCGGTAATAACCGTATTATAAAAAATTAGCCAGTTTTCTGTTAAAATTCCTGTCTCTGCTTGTATTGCTTCCAGTACATCCTGGTCAAATGAAATAACTAACTGAAAACCGCAAATTCCAGAAGCATTGTCTATTTCAACTGGAATTTTTACAATAGACCCTGGACTCCCTGTCATATCAGGGATACTAACAACTGATGAAAAACATTTATTTACAATCAAGAAAAAACACAGTGATAGTAAGAAGACAAATTTTTTTCTCATTTTTTAATCTCCATCCTCAGGCAAAATTTGCTTTCTGAAATAAGGTGGCAAAAGTTCTTCCTTCTCATGGAATTGCCATGGGAAAAGGAAAGCAAATACTCTTTTTAAGAATGATAAACCAGAAGAATCATCACCATAGTCAATAGCATCATAGGCGATAACAAATAAATTTTCATCGTCATAAGATGTTGATAAACTTGCTTCCATATGTTCTAATTCTGCTGGTTGTTCAACCCCTTTAACCCAGATAACTTCGGTTTGTGTATATTCCAGTGGGTCTCCACCTGCTGGACCATATTTACCTATGAAAAGTAGATAATCCGCATTATCCTGTTTTAATACAGGATAGATATGAGCATAAATGTTAACTGCTGGTGTTTGCCCTTGTTTTGGTTTTTCATAGACATATGTCTCACTGTCAATCTGGAAAATTTTTCCCAGTCCATCAAGTCGCCAGGTGATAGTTTCACCCTGTGCTTTTGTTGAAAATTCGTCAGGACAACCTAACATACAAACACCTTGCATTTCTGTGTCATCCCTGAAAACAATGACAACTTTCAAGGCATAAATCATTTCAGGATTTGCGATATTTGCAGTAATTGAAAAATTGCCACTTTCATCAATCGCCCAGTTGCCCTTTTCCACTGGTATTTCTTCTCCCTCCCAGTTGAAACTATGTGTCATTTCATAGGCATAGGTATATTTGTATAGTTTTACATCCTTAACTGTATTGCCCCCAAATTTTCTTGGTGCTTTCCAGTCAAGTTTTCCTTCAATGGTGATATTACCATATTCATCCGTTTCCAGTAATTCGTCTTCCACAGGATTTGTAAAGATAATTTCAGGTGGGTCATACAAGGGATTTGTGTTAAATCCAAATGCTTCCAAGGTACGATGTGCTACAAACCTGGCATTATCCTTAACACCGTAATATTCTTCATGGTCAATATCGCCAACATCAATAAGGTATGAAGGATTCAGACCTAACCCTGTCATACTGACAATTGGTACAGCACCATCACTGTCTGATTCCATTCTATTGTAAAGAATATTAAAACCATTTTCTATCAAAAATCTGTTGATTGTTGCTCCAATTGCAATTTCTCCACTACTGAGAACACTGACTAAATCAGCCAATCCCATATCATCAATTTCGTCTGCAGGAATTCCTTTGGATGTAATTCCATAAATAAATGTGTACTTTGCTCCCCTGTCATCATTCTCATTTAATTGCTGTAACCTCTGGTTATAAAGAAGCGAGCCGTTTCTTAAATCATAAGTTGCTATCTGTGATTGATATTCACTCTTTACCTCAAAGTATTTGTCAAATTGTAAGAATCTCCTTGTTCCAGGAGAACCATTTGTCCATCTTAAATCCATAATTCCAGGCGCATCAATAATATTATTTCCCACATATGCACCCATAGCAGTACTTAGAGCAGAACCTGTCCATGTTTTTGCTTCATATGCAGGGCTTGTTAATAGATACCTTAATGAATACATTGCTGCACCGCGATGTGGACTTCCCCAGGAAACAAAATGCTTAAACTGATCATCAACAACTTCAGGAAACTTAATGATTGCTGCTCTTGATACAACACCTCCCATAGAATGAGCAACAATGAAAAGATTGAACGGGAAACTATCCTTTTCTTCAATATTGTACGAAAGTTGTTTTTCAAGTTCTGAAGTAATTTTTTCCACAAGCATATCATCAAGATGGCCGAAGATTGGTCTCCATGTTGGATAGATGAATTCATAGAAAACAGTGCAGGAATTAAATTCCTGATAGTCCTTGAGAAATGTTTCATAAAGATATGTCCAGACATCTCTTTTATAATCAACAGCCCACGGAAATGGAGCATTACGTTCAAACTGACCGGGTAGCCCTGTTTTTTCTGCTTCATTATGACCATGGACAAGGACAATAACATTTTTTATTGGTTTTTTCAGTTCCCATTTCTTTTCTTCATCACTTAAAGAATCAAGAGGTTTTCTTTTTGCTTCTGATTTTGCATCAGGAACCATCCGAACAAATTTTGATTCTCTTACCCAGTTAATTGTTCTCTGAAATGTTAAGGGAATATAACTGATGTATTTCGGAGGACTACCTGCTTTTGTTCCACCAGGAGGAGTTTGTTCCTCAAGTAATTCACCAGCAAGATAGATATCCTTTGTTACAAGGTTTCCATTATTATCAAAATGGACAGGAAGAAGTGAATAATTTTTTACAATTTTTCCATCTACGATTTTTTCTGAGACCCTCAAAATGTTCACTGTATCAGGATTGAGAATACCTATTTCCTTTCTCGGAATTGTAATTTCAGGTATCATTTGAATTTTTTCTTCATCTGTAAGCGCTGAACCAAAAACAATTTGCAAAGTTCTTAAACTTCCACTGGTCTGTGGTGATAAACCTTCCTCAGGATTAAGACCCAATTCTTTTTCAATATCTATGTAATTTGTAATTCTGCCAAGTGTTACAGAAGCATTTGTGTTAACAGGCGGTAAAATAATTTTTGTTTCATCACTCAATGATACAACTGCCTGTTGACCTGAAGATACATTAACAGTTTTTGATTCTGGAGTTGTTTCTGGACCAACAACAGTTCTTGGTGCGTATGGGTCAGGTAATTGTGTTGTGAGTCCTAAAGCAATTCTGAGTATTAATATTGCATCAGCAATATTCACCTCACCATCGCTGTTGACATCAGCAATTGCGAGATAATCCTGGGAATATGGATAATTTTTTGTTTGTGCACCGATGTTTAAAGGTAGTTCAATCGTCATTCTTAAAGCAAGTATTACATCCTGAATATCAATTGAACCATCCTTATTAATATCTCCGATTTGAGGCAAAATTTTTTCAAAATACGCTGTGATTGTCTTTGATTGATTCATTGTCACGGTTGTATCAGGCAAAAATACATTTTCTCCTTCGTTCCAGTGTGAAAAAACATAACCGTTTTCAGGCATTGCCCTGATATTTACAATAGAACCTAAATTATAGGCATGAATACTTTCAATCGGACTTGTTTTTCCTGCTCCAGATGGATAAACATTCATTCTTAGATAAACAATCTGTGCTGAAAGATCAAACTGGGTATATGGTCTTTGAACAGGCGATGGATAACGAAGTAGTGACCATGGATGCCCACCAAAAAGCCAATATTGGTTAATCCCCCAAAACCATACTGTTCCATCATTTTTCAATGCCATTGAATAACTGTAACCAGCAGAAATATCAATGATTCCAGTAAGATAATCATTTCCGTCCTGTCCTTTAACCTGAACCGGAGTTGTTCTGATATTATCGTAGGTATTATCACCGCATTGTCCCATAGAATTAGAACCCCATGCCCAGACACTACCATCATTTTTCAATGCAAGTGCGTGGAAATCACCAGCAGCAATTTTTATAACATTTGTTAGAGAAGAAACTTTTACAGGAACACTGCTATAATATCCTTCACCTGATTGGCCATTACCTAATTGGCCCCTGTCTCCGCCACCCCATGTCCAGACAGTCCCATCTCTTTTTAATGCAATGGAAAAAGGAGGTCCAGCGGCATAATCACTGGCATCTATATCAACAATGTCTGTTAGATTTAAAACCTTTACTGGAACAAAACTATCCTGTGTTGTGCCATTACCTAATTGTCCATAGTGATTCCTTCCCCATGCCCAGACAGTTCCATCTTCAAGTAAAGCAAGTGTATGCTCGGGTCCACAGGCAACTTTTTTAACTTTTGTAAGAAACCCCCTATCCATTTCACCATGAACCTGAACAGGAAGATTTGAGTTTGTTGTAGAATTATTACCCAATTGTCCGTAATTGTTGTTTCCCCACATCCATAATGAGCCATCCATTTTCACTGCTGCTGTATGAGTACAGCCAGCAGAAATATAAGTAATTCCTTTTAATTCACCTGTGCCATCAGATGATTTTACTTTTACAGGTATATTTCTCCTGCTTGTTGTTCCATCTCCTAATTGTCCTGCTGAATTTGCTCCCCAGGTATAAACAGTTCCATCATAAGAAAGAGCACATGAATGAAAACCACCAGCAGAAACCATAATTATTCCAGAAAGATAACCATTACCAGTTGTGTCTTTTACCTGAACATTTGGAGAATCCGTAACTGTGGAGTTGATTCCTAACTGGCCATAATAATTTGAGCCACTTGTCCATACAGACCCATCATGTTTTAAAACAAGATTATGTTGACCACCTGCAGAAATATCAGGAAAAGCAGAGAAATCCTGTTTTGTAAAATAGGCAGTAACAGTTGTATCACCATTAAGTAAAACATATGTTTCCTTTGCAGATGGATTTGCTACATTTTCACTCCACCTGTCAAAATTGTATCTATAGCCAGGGATAACAAGAATATTTACTGCTGTTCCAGCATCAAATTCATGTTCACCTTCTTCTGGTATCAAATAACCGGCACCAGGTGGATTACAGACCATATTCAGTTTACATTTCAATCCTGGTATCAAAACAAAATTAGCCACCACATTTTTATTACTATCCATAATTATGGTAATCTGTGTTTCTGTGCCAGATGCATCGCCTGACCAGTGGTTGAATTGATATCTTGGTCCTGGTATGGCTGTAATTGTTGCCTGAGCATTGTTTCTGTATTTTCTTGTGCCTGAGGGTGTTGTTGTTCCTGATAATTGTGGCTTGACAGAAACAGTGAGTGTGAAGGAAATATTATTCAATCCAATACCCTCAATTTTTACAGGTATGTTTGAATTTATTTGAGAGTTATTCCCTATTTGACCCGAAATGTTCTGTCCCCATATCCAGACATTTCCGTCTTTATCAATAGCCATACTATGTTTTTGCCCTGCTGCAATCATTTTTATTTCAGACAGCCCCATCGCTTTCACTGGATAAACACTATCATTGTTTGTACCATTTCCTAATTGACCATAAGTATTGTCTCCCCATGCCCAGACATTACCGTCTTTGTCAAGAGCGAGAGAATGAGTTCCACCTGCAGCAATTTTTCTGATATTTGAGAGAAAACCAGTACCATTTTCTCCTTTTACCTGCACAGGTAGATACCTATCTGTGTTTGTTCCATCACCAAGTTGTCCTTTATTGTTTGCTCCCCAGCACCAGACACTTCCGTCAGATTTCACTGCCATCGCATGAATTCCAAAAATACCTGAACCACCAGCAGAAATGCCTTTAATATCAGAAAGCCCATTGATTTTTAATGGGTAAAAACTATCTGTTGTATTTCCTGTTCCAAGTTGACCCCAGCTGTTACCTCCCCATGCCCAGACACTACCATCTTTTCTCAGCGCTAAACTGAAGTCATAACCAGCAGAAACCCTTATGACATCAGTAAGATAACCAATTTCTTCTGAACCAACAACCTGCTTTGGTTCTAACAGATAGGATGTACCGTAGAAATGACCAAGACCCAGTTGATAACTATCATTTTTCCCCCATGCCCAGACACTACCATCATTTTTCAGGGCAAGATTGTGATTACCACCACAGGAAATCTCTACGATTTGTGAAAGGTTTGAAACCTGAACCGGTGACGCTGAATATGGAACAGATGAACCATTACCAAGTTGTCCTTTATCATTGTTTCCCCATGCCCATACAGTTCCATTTGTCTTTAAGGCAGCAGTATGATACATACCAGCAGAAACTGCTTTTACTGATTCTAAAACAGCATAGGGCACAGGAACAGATGAATTTTCATTATTTCCATTACCAAGTTGCCCGGAACTGTTCAGTCCCCACGTCCACACAGTCCCTTCATTCTGAAGGAAAACAGTATGCGCTAAACCACCTGCAATATGGGTTGAGGGAGCAAATGGGTCAGGAATAAAATTGGCAGTAATGGTTTTATTTGAATTCATTACAACAGTTGTTGTTGGTGAATCAGGATTTTGTACTCCACCTGTCCAGTTTAAGAAAGTATAATTGAAGGAAGGTGTAGCAATAAGATTTATCACTGTTCCTTCAGGGTAGGAGTACGAACCAGGAGAAGGTGATATTGTTCCAGAATTAGAAGGATTTATGGAAAGAGTGAGTGTATATGTTGGTAGTTTAGAAAAATTAGCGACAACGGTTTTACTGGAATTCAAAGTTACTGTTGTTTCAGGAGAATCAGGATTTGCAACATCACCTGACCAGTTATCAAATTTATATCCATAATTTGCAACTGCCTTTAAGTGAAAAACCTTGCCTGATGCATCATAATAATATCCAGGAGAAGGAATTGTTGTTCCTGCATCACCATTATTTACTCCAATTGTCAGTCGCAAAGTACCTGAAGGAATAGAAGGAATACTGGCTGACCAGATATCACTGTAAGAGCCACCGAAAATCCAGATTTTATTGTTGAAAACAAAACCTGTATGACCGTATCTTGGCTGCCAGGAAGCATTATTGAACAAAGACCAGTAAATACCATCATAAGAATACCACACCTCATTTGTGGGATTGATCCATCCTGAACCATCTTTTATAATCCCGCCAATCATCCAGATTCTATTATCAAAAACCACTGCAGAATGCATATATCTTGGGGACCAGACAGCAGATTGAGTCGCAGGAGTCCATGTTGAGCCATTTGTTGAATACCAGACATCACTGGCTGAATTATTCATTGGTCCCTGATAACCACCTATAATCCACATTTTATTATCAAAGACAACTGCTGCATGACCTTCCCTTACCTGCCACATAGCAGAAGATGTTGCCTGAGTCCAGTTTGTTCCATTAGTTGAATACCAGACATCATTTAACCATCCATTTGCTCCTTTGCCTCCAAAAATCCACATTTTTCCATCAAAAACAAGTCCTGCAAAATTATATCTTTTTTGCCATGGAGCATTTGTTGTTGCCTGAGTCCATGTTATTCCATCTGACGAATACCATACATCATTCAGGTATCCTGTGGCATCATAACCGCCTATTACCCAGATTTTATTGTTGAAAACAAATGAAACATGACCAATTCTCGGGCTCCAGCAATTTGAAGTTGATACCTGAGTCCAGTTTGTTCCATCAGATGAATACCAGATACTGTTGCTTCTATATGAACCCTGATAACCACCGAGTAGCCAGATTTTATTATTGAAAATGACTGTTGAATGATAAATGGTGCTGCTTCCTGGAATAGAATTGGAAACAGATGTCCATTGTGGTGAAATATCATAGGCAATTGTGAAATGTGCAGTGATGGTACGTGGTCTATCCATAGTTAAAATCAATGGATTTTGATTTAGATTTTCTACATCACCTGACCAGTGACTGAAAACAAAACCACCATATGGAATCGCTGTAATCTGAGCATTTGTTCCTGAATTGTATGCGTGAACTCCTGGAGATGGGTTGGTTGTGCCATAAGAGTCAGCATTGATATAAAGGTTATATGTTTGAGTATGTGAGCCAATGACAAATGTATTTTCTGTACTCCAGTTTGAGTAAGATAATCCTGCATCAATTGTCTGAACTGACCAGTAATAGGTTCCTGGTGGTAGTTGTCTTAAAAGAAGTTTCTGTCCTTTGATGGGGTTAAACCCTGGCATAATGCTTCTATTCACAGGATTGACAATGTTACTGCCACCAGAAAATGAACCCACCCTAACATTATAATAAAGTCCATCAGATGGTGTTTCATTATCAGTTCCTTTATTCCATTTTAATACAATTGAACCATTTTCCCATCCTGGTTCTGTGGAAAGAGAATCTGGTGGCTGTGGAGGATTATTGGGTTGATTGAGCCATTTATTAGCAAACAAATTTTTCTGGATACCTGTGTAGATACCAGAAGGGTTTGTAGGATACATGAAGGTATTTGTTCCAGAAAGAAAAATGTCAAGGTCACCATCATTATCATAATCAATAGCTGCAACTGTATTATTGTAATCTGGAACACAGAAAAAATCAGCCACAGAAACACCAGGTAATTCTGCAATGCCATTAAAAAATCCACCAAGAGTATCATTAAGATAAACTGTGGAACGATTGGGATAATTTCCTAGATAGCGGCTGGAAAACTCATCTTCAGTTCTACCTGTGATGACAAGGTCAGGATAACCATCATTATTAATATCTGCCCACACCATATCACCTGCAAAAACAGGAATTATTGATGCTTCAATTTTTGTAAAACTTCCATCGCCATTGTTTCTATAAATCCCTGTGAAAGCAGTAGAATCAGATAATTTCCCAGAAATAGCAAAATCAAGGTCTCCATCATTGTCATAATCACCCCAGGCAATAGATGCCTGTTTGAGTGCAGGGAAATTATTATTTGCTTCAGTAAATATTCCATCACCATTATTTTTGAAAATCGCTGTCTTATGTTCTCCCGCAACAATAAAATCAATCCAGCCATCATTATCATAATCAGCCCAGGAAATATTTCCTGAAACTTCTAATGTCTTAAAAAGATTGAAATTATTTCCACCCGAATTTTTATAAAGAAGCAAATTTTCGCTTGTGGATATTGCAAGGTCAAATTTTCCATCATTATCAAAATCAACCCAGGAAAGACCATTGACCTCTTCCTGTGGAAGTACTATTGATACAGGAGAAAAAGTGTTATTCCCATTATTGTGATAGATTCTTGTTATTGTGGATTGTGTTGATGGGTCATATCCATAAATTGCAACATCAATCCATGTGTCATTATCATAATCACATGCGGCAATGATACTATTTCCTAATTGAGGAAGATTTCCAGTGATGCCAGTTTGAAATGAACCATTGCCATTATTGAAAAATAACAGTGTTTTTGGAATAGCGCTACCTGTTTTCCAGTCATAGCCAGTAATAAGTAAATCAATTTTTCCATCTTTATTGAAATCAGCCCAGGCAATACCGCCCCTTCTTACCTTTAATGAACCAAAGATATCTCCTGCATCAGAAAAAACACTTGCTTTACACCAGATATACCAGTTTGTCTGCGGTGATTTTGGAACATCAGGAGATTCAATCGGTTCATTATCCCCATTTTGAACGGCAAAATAATTTATCTCACCTGTGCCCTGATACATTTGTAGTTGCATTACTTCAAGATACCAGGAAAAATTTTGATAATGTTTGAAATCAGTTAAATCAATCACCACACGGCTATTTTCTAATGGATAATCATTGCTGGAAGGCAATGCTTCTTTTATCCATCTGACACTGTCAGGTGGGTAATTGGGATAATTCTTTTCTGCACCCAGGATTTTGATAATAAGTTTTCTTCCTTTTGTGTGGTTGATTCCGATAGTAGCAGTGATTTCTGGCTTATAGTTGATTCTATCAATAATAACAAGAGCATCAGGGTCTCCATTTTTCTTCTGCAGGAAAAAATCATATGGTAGCCAGATAAAACCTCTTGAACCCATAGTTTCTTCATAAACACCCCAGTTAGTTCCCCAGGAATTCACACATAAAAACGCACCCCTTTTTGTTTTTCCTTCTATCGCATCGAAATACTGTTTATTATCATCATAACCAACAACAGTAAGGGCGTGTCCACCTCTGAAACCTGTTGTTGTGTTTGCATATAAAACTTCATTGTCTGTGTATTCGCCATCTGGATAAGCATCAAAATTGGAATAAACAGGTGTTGTAATTACAGCAAGATTTCCAGAAGCAAGATATTCCTTTAATGCCTCAATTCCTTCAGAAGAATGAATATAAATTGTTCCTGCCTGAAGACCTCGCCAGTTTATTGCACGTCTCCAGACAGATTCAGAAGGCCAGGCATCCCATTGATAGGTTGATGGATTGCCATCATAGGGCATATCCTGCCAGCTTGCGATTCCATATTCACAGATAATATCAGCGACTTCAAAGTGACTGACTGCATCTCCATAAGCCGGTACCCTTGTAGCCAGATTATAACCCCAGGCAGGACTGGCAATTCTTTCAGGGTGAGCAAGAGGATCAGGTCTTATCCATCCATTTTCCTTTGCCTCCTGGTGTGTCTTCAAATAATAACATGTGGCATAAGCAGCGCAACTACCAAGTTGTCCCTGACTTGTAACAACAGGAAGATACGTTGTATTTTTTACTGAAAGGGGAAGTGGTGTTTTGAAAATTCTCTGTGGCTGTGTGATGTGAAACATTTTCGGTCTTATACGGGCTTCTTCTTCTGGTGTTAATGGACGAACTCCTGTCGGATGTATTTTTGCCCAGTCCTGTGCATACGCAAAACTAAAAAACAATAGTAATAGCCCAATGATTTTTCTGTGGCTCATGCTACCTCCCTTAAGTGGGTGGAAAATGCACCTGAACAAATTTTATCGTGATTCTTATATAAGAGAATTCTGGTATGAATGGGACTTTCTTTTTACCATTCGTTCTATAGTATGACACGTTAAAATAGAAATGTCAATTGAACTGT
>JAMWCD010000002.1 GCA_023818965.1 Candidatus Omnitrophota bacterium
ACTGTGTCCCTCCTTTCATCTTTAAAAATAAATATAGGGGAATAGGATACAGTATGGCATTTTTTTTGAGAAGTATTTTTTTGAGGAAACTATATAATTTCAGAGAGATTATTTTTGAGGAACGCCGATCACTTGACAAATTTTTTTTCCTCTATAAAATATCTGAAAAATATCTGACTGACTGGTCAGTCAAAAATAAAATGAAAAACAAAAGAGAATCAATTATAGAGGCAGCATCAAAAACCTTTGGAGAAAAGGGCTATTCCCTGACAACAATAGATGAGATTACAAAAAAAGCAGGGATTGGTAAAGGTACATTTTATATTTACTTCAAAAACAAAGATGACCTTTTTTACGCAATTGTTGAGGAAAATTTCAATAATTTCCTCAATGAAGTAAAAACTGAAATTGAAAAAATTGATAACTTTTTCGCAAGGTTGAAAAAGTTCATTGAAATGTATTTGTTGCATCATGAAAAAAATTATTTTCTGTTCAAAATCCTTGTTCAGGAAAAACCATCTCTCAAAAGGGGAGAGTTTATAAAATTCTGGAACACATTTTTCTCAAAATGGGATTTTCTTAAAAATGAGATTTTAAAACAAATAAAGGAAGGTACATTAAAAAAACTTGATCCTGATGATATAATGTATTCATTTCTCGGAATATTACACGGAAATATTCACAGGTGGCTCCTGAGTGGGAGGCAACATTCTCTTTCAAAAAAAACTGATACTGTTTACGAACTGTTTATAAACGGAATAAGGAAATAAAGATGAAAAAAATTACATTTTTCTTTTTATTTGTGTCATCGCTTCTTTTTGCTGGAGAGACCCTATCGCTGGAAGATAGTATCAAAATTGCTATTGAAAATAATTTAAAAATAAAAATTTCGCAGAGCAGAATTGATCAGGCATATTATCAAAAAGAAATTGCAAAAACATCCTTTTTACCGAAGTTCAGTTCATCGATTAATTACACCTATCTCGGAGACAATCAGCCAATAAAATTCAGCCCCCTTTTTCCGGCATTCAAAATGACAGATGATAATTTGTATACACTGAATTTCAAGATTACACAGCCAATTTTCACTGGTTGGAAGATACAACGGGCATATGACATTGCAGTCGACTCATTTGAAAAAACAAAAATTGATTATGAAACAGAAATTCAGAATCTTGTGCTTGATGTAAAGAAAGCATATTTCAATGTTTTGAGGGCACAAAAGTTTCTTGACACAAGTATAAAATACAAAGAATCTCTCCAGAATCATCTCAAAAATGCAAAGAAAATGTTTGAAATGGGGTTTGTTACAAAACTTGATATTTTGAAAACAGAAGTTGCACTCAAGGATGCAGAAACAAAAATTACAGAAAGTGAAAATTTTTTAAATCTTGCAAAATCAAATTTTAACTTTGTATTGAACAGACCCATTGACCGGGATTTTTCTATAGAAGATGTACCTGAGCAAACAGAAGCAGAAAAGGAATATCAATGGTGGTTGGATGCTGCAATGAAATACAGAAAAGAAATAAAAAGTCTTGAAAAGTTGATTTCAATATCTGACAAAAACATTAAAATTGAAAAAAGCAATCTGTATCCACAGGTATATTTTTTCTTCAATTACAATGTCGAAAGAGGAACTCAATCATCAAGGAATGGCTGGGATGATAACTGGAATACAGGAATTCTGCTGACATATGACATATGGAACTGGGGAGAAACTCAAAAAAGAGTAAAGAAGGCTGAAAAAAGTAAACAGGAAATTGAAAAACAACTTGAACTGGTGAAAAATTCCATTGAAAT
The DNA here is from genome assembly GCA_023818965.1 of Candidatus Omnitrophota bacterium. Lineage (GTDB taxonomy): Bacteria > Ratteibacteria > UBA8468 > B48-G9 > DTJG01 > DTJG01. Next base: position 1,804 of record JAMWCD010000002.1, read on the forward strand.
GGAAGTAAAAAATTCCTATTTAAATTTAAACTCCGCAAAAATGAAAATTGAGCAGGCAAAAAAACAAATTGAGTCAGCCAAAGAAAATCTCAGGGTCGCTCAACTTCTTTATAATGAAGGCATGGCAACAACAACTGATGTGATAGATGCAAATACTGCCCTTACTCAGGCAAAAAATAATTTCTTTGATTCTCTTTATCAGTATCAAATTTATTTAGCAGAACTTGAAAAAGCATCAGGCACATGGGGGAAAAAATGAGAAAAATTATTGCGATTGTAATTGTGGTTTTTATTTTGATTTTTGGTTTTCGTCTCTACAAAAAAATTACTACAAAAATACCACCTGGTTTATCAGAAATTCAGAAGCAGGCAGGCGTACCAGTTGAAGTGTCAGAAGTGAAAAGTGAAACTTTTACTGATTACATTTCCCTGACAGGAACAATTGGTAGCGATGAAGAGGCAAAAATTTCAACAAAAATTCCAGGACGTGTCACTGGTGTCTATGCACAGGAAGGAATGAGTGTCAACAAGAATCAGGTTCTCATTACAATAGATGACCTGCAATTAAAAATACAGAAATCTCAGATTGAAAATCAAATAATTGTTGCCCAATCAAATATTGATACAATCAAGTTACAACTTGACGATGCCGAAAGAGACCTCAGGAGGATGGAACAACTTTTCAAGGAAAATGCAATTTCGCAGAAACAACTTGAAAGTTATCAACTGAAACTCGATACACTGAAAAACAATTATCAATCAGCCATTAAAAATCTTCAGATTGTTAAAGACAATTTAAAACTTATTGAAACTCAAATTGACGATTGTGTAATTAGGGCTCCTTTTTCTGGAATTATTGGAATAAAAAATGTTGAAATTGGTGAAATTGTTGCACCAGGACAGGTTTTGATGACCTTATTCAATACAGGTAAACTCAATGTGCAAATTAAGACCCCTGAAAATTATCTTCCTGAAATAAAGACAGGCCAGGATGTGATCATTGAAATTGATGCCCTTGAAGGAAAGAAAATAAATGGAAAAATCAAAAAAATCTCTGGTTCACCTGACCCAAAAACGAGAATGTTCATTGTGTATGCTTCCTTACCTGTCATCCCTAAAGATGCGCGACCAGGTATGTTTGTAAATGCAAAAATTGTCACCAGAGCAAAAGAGAATACAATTGTAATTCCACAACAGGCAATTTTCAAAGAAAACGATAAAACATTTGTTTATGTTGTTGACTCTGATAAAGCAAAGAAAGTTGAAGTTGTCACAGGTGAAAAAACAGATGATACTGTTGAAATCATCTCAGGACTCAAAACAGGGGAAAAGGTTATCATATCAAATCTTGAAAATCTTTCAGATGGGACAATGATCAAAATTACAGAAAGAGAGAATAATCAATGAATCCTGTAAAACTTGCATTAAAAAGACCTGTGCTGGTAATGGTAATGTTTTTTATTGTGATGCTACTGGGATTTTTCTCACTGCCAAAATTAAAGGTCGACCTGACACCAAAGGTGAATATTCCAGTGGTTACTGTAACAACTGTTTATCCTGGCGCAGGTCCTGACCAGGTTCAAACCCTTGTTACAAAACCAATTGAAGATGCCATCAGTACAACAAACAACCTGAAAAATATCAGGTCTGCCTCAATAGAAGGTGTTTCAATTATTATTGCTGAATTCAATATGGGAGTTTCTATTGATGTCGTAACAACAGATGTCAGGGAAAAAATTTCTGGCATACTTGGAGACCTTCCTGAAGATGTCAAACAACCAGAAATTATGAAGGTTGATATCAATGCAATGCCTGTTCTTTATTTAAGTGTATCAGGAGATAATTTGAGAAACATTTATGACATTGCGGATAATTACATAAAGCCGAAATTACAATCAGTCAGTGGTGTTGGAAAAATAGAACTTGTTGGCGGAGAAAAAAGAGAAATCAGGGTTGAGGCGTTTCCGGAAAAATTGAGATACTATGGAATGGATTTATCCGGTCTTGCCCAGCGGCTGAAACTTGAAAATGTCAATATCCCATCGGGTCATTACATTTTAACTGAAAGAGAAATCTCAGGAAGGGTAAATACTGAATTTAAAAATCCCTCAGAAATTCCATTTCTTAATATCCCTGTTTTTGATATGTCAATGGGAACAGTGAGAACTGTAAGGTTAGATTCAATAGCAAAAGTCGTTGATACTTCAGCAGAAATAAGGTATAAAACAAGGACAAACGGTAAAGAATCAGTTGGATTAATTATTCAAAAACAACCTGACGCAAATACAATAGAAGTTGTTGACAATGTAAAGAAAGTACTACCTGAAATAGAAAAAAATCTTCCTGCAGGTTCAAAGATTACAATTGTTCTTGATAATTCTGAATTTATCAGAGATTCTGTGAATGATGTATGGCATAAATTGTTTATTGCGGTGATTCTCACAGGCATAATACTTTTTGCCTTCCTTTATAGTTTAGGAAGTACACTCATTGTATGTCTTGCAATTCCCATTTCACTTGTTGGAACATTATTCCTTGCCTATATTTCGAGATTTACATTGAACATCCTTTCACTTTCAAGTTTGACACTTTCTGTTGGAATAGTTGTTGATAGTTCAATCGTAATTATTGAAAACATTTATCGTCATAGAAGAGAATTGAAAGAGTCGCCAGAAATTGCAGCAGAGAAGGGTGCTATGGAAGTTTCATCTGCTGTGACTGCAACCATGCTCACACATATGGTAGTTTTCCTTCCAATAGTTTTCATGTCAGGGCTCATTGGTCAGTTTTTTAAAGAATTCGGTATGGTGCAGGTTTATACATCTTTGCTTGCTCTTGCTGTTGGTTTCACATTAACACCAATGTTAACAACAAAGTTTCTAAAGGACACAGGTGATAAACCCTGGGTTATAAAGGCAGAAGAACAATTTGACAGGTTTAAGAATGGATACAAACAGGCATTGATGAAATTTTTGGAAAAACCAAAGGCAATCCTTGCTTTAATTGCAATTCTTATACCAGCAAGTTTTATTTTGCTTCCATTGATTGGTTTTGAAATGATAACAAAAACAGACGAAGGAATGTATCAGGTTTCAATTCGACTTGCACCTGGCACAAATCTTGCGAAGACAGAAGATATTGTAAAACAAATAGAAAACAAAGTAGCATCCTATCCTGAAACAGAACGAATTTTTTCAACAATCGGGAAAATTGTAGGTGGTGCAACATCAATCGGTGCTGAAGGACCAGAGTATGCTCAAATTCAGGTGAAATTAAAAGAAAAAAGAGAAAAAAGCACATCAGAAATCATTGAAGAAATCAAACCATTCCTTGCGACAATCCCTGGAACAATAACAGTTTCACAATATACATCAATGTCAAAGGGTGGAAGTCCTTTACAGATTTATGTTACAGGAGAAGACGAAAACACAGTTACAAAAACATCACAAAGGGTATTTGAAATCATCAAACAAACTCCTGGTGTTTCTACAATTGATACTTCATATCATCCAGGAAAACCCGAAATAAATTTTGCCGTCAAAAAAGAACAACTTGCTGAAAATAACCTCAGTTCAAGTCAGGTCGCCATGATTTGCAGGGCAGCACTTGAAGGCATTGTTCCAACAAAGTTCAGGCAGGGAGAAAATGAATATGACATCCGTGTAACAATCCCTGAAAAAATGAAGAAAGACCACAAAATCCTTGAAAATTTGCCTGTTGTCAATTCAATGCAAAATATGTTTGTTTTGAAACAGGTTGCAGAAATCAAAGAAAGCACTGGTCCAACAATGAAAGAAAGATATAATAGAAGACCAAGTGTAACAATACAGGGAGATGTTAACAAACCACTTGGAACAGTTCTTTCTTCTATAAAAGCAAAAATCAAAAGTGAAAAACTTCCTCCAGAAGTAAAAATAATCATCGGAGGAGAAGGTGAAAGAATGGGCGAGGCATTCAGGGACCTTTTCCTTGCACTTTTACTTTCAGTACTTCTTGTGTATCTTGTAATGGCGGCACAGTTTGAAAGCTGGATAGAACCGTTCATCATCATGGGAACATTACCACTTTCAATTATAGGAATTCTCACAGGGCTTTTCCTCACAGGTAAAACCATTAACATCTTCAGTTTAATGGGTATCATTGTTCTTGTTGGAATTGTTGTAAGTAATGGTATCCTTATCATTAATTTTGCAAAAAACCTTATTCTCATGGGCAAAGACCCCGAAGAATCAGTTGTTGAAGCAAGCGCATCAAGATTAAGACCCATTTTAATGACAACATTATCAATGACAGGAGGAATGTTACCACTTGCACTTGCTGTAGGAAAGGGTTCAGTACTTAAAGCACCTATGGCAGTAAGTGTTATTAGCGGACTATTAAGTTCAACACTCTTAACCCTTTTTATAATTCCTCTTGCATATTTGTTTTATGTGAAAAAAGTGCACAAAAAGTAAAGCCCACGGGGAGATTCGAACTCCCGACCCGTCGCTTACGAAGCGACTGCTCTACCACTGAGCTACGAGGGCACTGATTAAATTATACCTGAAAATTCTGAATTTCTAAAACATTGTCCTGCTTGATATTCATAAGTTCATATCTTGCAGCATCAACAAGTTCACTGTAAGGATAAAATAATACAATCTGCATAAAGCAATCCTTTGCTTTTTGCTTCTCACCTTTTTCAAGGTACAGTTTCCCAAGATTATAAAGAGCATTGTCAGCCAGTTTACTGAAAGGATTATTACGAACAAATCTTTTGTATGCTTCAATTGAAGCATCAATAAGACCATGATTTTGAAGCATCTCAGCAAATTTATATTCGTATGAACTTGCAATAGTAATTTCAGGATATTTTCTCAATGTTTCACCGTAAACAATTGCTGCTTCCCTTTCATTTTTCTCTTCTATCAATCTATCGATTTCTTTTTGTTTGTTAAAAAGTTCAACCTGCTGTTCAAAAGGAAGTATACGATATGGCACATCTCCAGTAATTCTGTAAAGTGCATTTCTACCTGATAACACATTACTGACATACCTTGTTCGTTGAAATGTCTTTGTTAAAAAGCCAATCAGTACTCCGGCAAGAAAACCACCAACATGAGCACCAAATGCAATTCCTCCGGTTGCTGATGAATGCATGCTTGTAATCATTCCAACGGCTTGCTGAATAAACCACAGTAAAATCCAGAACCATGCAAAAACATCAAACGTACCTGAATAAATTCTATAAAAAACGAAAATGTAGTACCAGAATGTGATTCTACTTCTCGGAAATAACAAAACATATGCTCCCAGTACACCTGAAATTGCACCTGATGCTCCTATTGACGGAATAGACCTTGCGTTTCCAGTGGCAAATAAACCATAAAAAAGGGTTGCAATAACACCTGAAAATAAATAAAAAAGCAAATACTGAACATGTCCCCACCGATCCTCAATATTATCTCCCATTAGATATAAATACCACATATTTCCTGCCAGGTGCATCAGTCCACCATGTAAAAACATTGATGTAAATATTGTAAGAATTGAGAATCTGTCAGGTATAAAACCGAATGTATTTACAATATCCTGATAAGAACTTCGGAATCCGAATAAGATGAAAACAAAAATGTTAATGAAGATTATCGTATAATTAACATAAGGAAATCGTTTGACTCCAAATTCATCACGAATTGGCCACAAAAAAAACATTTTTTCTATCCTTTTTGTCTGGTAAAATTATATTATGAAAAAAGGAACCGGTAAAAATGCCCTGATTGTCAGACCCGGAAGTATCGGGGACTCTATTCTTACGATCCCTGTTTTTTATTCATTGAAAAAGGCATCATACAACGTATTTCTCATTGGTTGTGAAAAAATAATTGAATATTTTCAAAGCATGAATCTAATTGATAGAGGAATTGGTTTTGGTGATATGAGAATTCTTGAATATTTTGTAGAAACAAAAAAAGTGAAAATTTATGATTTCCCTGACTTTGATGTTGTTTTTTGTTATATTGAAAAAGACAACAAATTCTCAGAAAATCTACTGTTGACATTTGGAAATAAGGTTATTTTCCATCCGCCTGATGAAAAAATTTCATCCCATATGACAGAATTTCTTCTTAAACCACTTGAAAAACTCAAGATTGAAAAATGTTATTATCCCCATATTGAAAGAAAAAGAGATAACAATGTTTTATTTATTCATCCAGGAAGCGGAAGTAAAAAGAAAAACTGGGATAAAAATAATTTTTTAGCAGTATTCAAATTTTTTCAAAATAGATGCGATTGTAAGGTAATACTCGGGGAATGTGAAATTGATGACTATGAATTCTGGAAGAAAAATATTGGACACAATAACATCATTATGCCACAGAATATTTCTGAACTTGCACAAATTCTTAATAATGGAAGTATTTTCCTTGGAAACGACAGTGGAGTAAGCCACCTTGCTGCTTTTTCAGGGTTAAAAACATTTGTAATTTTTGGTCCGACAAATCCTGATATTTGGACACCCAGAGGAAAAAATGTAAAAATCATAAAATCAACATTAGAATGTTCACCCTGCAATAGCGAAAAAATGAGACAATGTAAGGATGTAATTTGTTTGCAAAAGATCGACCCTGGTTATATCATATCAATGATACACCAATTTGCCGTCAAAATTGTAGGAATACCGAATTGAGTTCGCCAGAGAGCAAGGCGGCAAGGAGAAGGCAACGAGGCATACTGATGTATGTTGAAAAATCCGACGACGCAGCTAACGATGCTATATGGATGAAATCAATTCGGTATTAGAAAATGAATTTGAAGGAGGTGAGTCAAAAGATGAATAAAAAAATAATTTATGCTCTCGCGATTCTTTTTATTGTTTTGCTGGCAGGAGCAGGTTGCGGAAAAAAGCACGATATAGAAGAAAAAGCAAAGGAAACAGGAGCAAAAGTGTTTCAAAAAATGAAAACAACTGCCCATCAGGATAATCTTTTGTATTTAAAAAACAAAATCAATACTTATAAGAGGCAAAATGGAAAATATCCTGATTCCTTGCAAAAACTTGTGGATGAAGGATTTATCGATAAAATTCCTGAACCACCAGCAGGGATGCAATATCAATATGACCCATCAACAGGTGCAGTAACATTGAAGTAGACATAAAACATAATCTATTGTATAATTTTATTAGTTCGGGGCGTGGCTCAGTCCGGCTAGAGCATCTGGTTTGGGACCAGAGGGTCCCCAGTTCAAATCTGGGCGCCCCGACTTATACGAGAAAACAATGAAAAAATTTTTCTCTCCTTTCCTCGCATTAATATGCCTTGTATTTGTACAGAAAATATTTCCAGCAAGTGTTGATATTCCTGGTATTACTATCCAGAATCCTGCATCTCAGCAAACCATTGATGTTAATGTAAATTTTTCATCAGAAAAAAAATTTGCTGGCTACCAGTTTACTGTACAGTATAATCAAGAAATTTTAAAGTTACTTGATGTCTATAAGGGCTCTGCGGTTTCATCGTTTACAATGATGACAAATACTGGTATACCAGGGACAATAAAAATTGCTGGTTTTGACCCTGGACTTTCTGGAATATCAGGTAGCGGTATCCTTGCAACTTTGAGATTCCAGATTATCTCACAGGGTTATTCAAATCTAATTCTTTCTTCTGTAAAACTTTCGGATACATCAGGTCAATCAATTCCATGTTCAACATCATCAGGGTATATTAAAGCAGGTGAAGCACAAAAACCACAACCAAAATCAGAAAGCCCTGTATCTGTAGAACCAGAAAAAAAATCATCTACCCCATCTGCTATTACTCCACAAGTTCAACCAAAACCAATACCCACACCACCAGTACCTGAACCTACTCAACCCAGAGTCAAAGAACCTCCCTTAGAAACAACTGACATTGACCAATTTCTAAGTATGGAAACTGAACTACTACTTTCCTCAACTGAAAAACAGGAAAAAACAACTTTATTATCAAAACCAGTAAATACTGTCACGCTTCTTGTGTTTTCTGAATATGGAAAACCAATACCCCCAACAGGTATTACAACATTTACAAAAGGCGATAGGGTAAATTGCTATGTGGAATCTGATATTCTAATCAGTGATACAGAAAAGGTTGTTTGTACTGGATGCGAAGGTAAGGGTTCTGCATTTAATACCAGTAAAAACAGTATATCCTTTGTTATAGAAAAGGACTCAAAAATTGTCTGGAAATGGAAAAAAATACCAGTTGAACCAGGTATCTTAATAGAATCACAAAACCAGGTGGTTTTTGAACCTGTAAAGAAGGAAATTAATATCCCTGTAAAAATAAGGTTTTTGGGTGGATTTAATAATAATGTTTTGCTAAAAGCAGAAACAGCACCATTTGATATTGTTTTGTCTGAAACAGAATTAAGTCCTGAAAAGAAAGAAACAATATTGACTTTGAAAAAAAATAACCAAATTACTGCTGGAAATTATCCTATTTCAATAATTGCTGAATCAAAAGATAAAAAGTTAAAAACAAGAAAAGACATCAGTATTCTTGTTTATGCGAACATATCAGCAGGTGAAGCAGTAATTGACGAAACAAAAAAAACAGTCAGAATTCCACTAATTACAAACGGGAAGTTAGAAAACATTTCAAGTTTTGAGTTCTATTTAACAATTAATGATGACATAAAATTTCTTAAAATTGAGCCATGCCAGCCAGATATAAAAATCTTCAGTGGTATTACTCAAAAAGGTAAAATATTGAAAATTAGTGGTGGCCTTGTTCCGCCGTTAAAAACCGATAAAAATCTCTTAGATATCGTATTTTCATTTTCAAAGGAATTTAAAAAAGATTCCATTGGTGTCAACAAAGTTTCTCTCTGGAATGAAGATGGTAATCCTTTACCTATTTTTTATCAGATAAAATGAGAAATACTTTTTCAAAAAAAGTATTATTTCTTGTTTTAATTTCCTTTTTTGCTACTGTTTTTTCATTTTCACAGGCAAAATGGACAATCATGGTTTATCTCGATGGAGACAATGACCTTGAAAAATATGCAATCAATGATTTTCTTGAAATGGCATCCATTGGTTCAAATTCCCTGGTCAATATAGTTGTGCAATTTGATAGAACCCCTGGTTTTGACACACGTTATGGAAATTGGACAAATACTCAAAGATTCAAAGTAACACAGGGGATGGAACCAGTTGTTTCAAGTGCAGTACAGGACTGGGGAGATGGTTTTGGTGGAAGGGAAACAAATTCAGGGGATCCAGAAACATTGAAAGATTTTGTATTGTGGGCAAAAAATACATTTCCTGCTGAACATTATGCTTTGATTTTATGGGATCATGGAGATGGATGGCGTTCAATGGATAGTACTGTGCAGGAAATTGAAAACACGTTAAAGAAATCTGATTTATCACAGCAGGAAAGATATAATCTGAAAAAATTTGCTGAACAATTGAAAAGAAAAATTTACTCAAGAAGATACTTAAAAAGCGTTTGCTTTGACAATACATCAGGAGACGAATTAACAATAAAGGAGGTAAGGCAGGCACTTTCAGATGAAGGTTGTTTTGTTGATATTGTTGCTTTTGATGCGTGTCTAATGGGAATGATAGAAATTGGTTATGAAATAAGAAATTGTTGTCGCATTATGATTGCATCTGAAGAAGCAATCGAAGTATCGGGCTTTCCATATGATTCCATTCTTTCGGAAATTATACAAAACCCTGAAATGACACCCATAGAATTTGCTTCTACAATTGTTCAAAAATACGGTGAATATTATGGAGCATTTGGGACAAATACTCTTTCAGCAATTGACCTGTCATTGATGAATTTGCTTTATTCAAGTATTGAAAATGCATGCAATACTGCTATAAACTTGAACAATCAGTGGATTTATTTTTATTTGGCAATGCAATCAACACGAAAATACGATGATGTTGATTACAAAGATTTTAAGGACTTTATATTGTTTTCAGCAAATAATGTATCAAACCAGGATCTTGCTGAACAATTGAATGACATTATAAGTGTTGTTAATTCAATGATAATTGCTAATTATGGTTATGGCAATGGTTTCTCAATATATCTACCAGAAAAACAAAATGGAATAGATGCAAATTACAATTCAGAAAATCTTGAATTTGCATCTGGTATATGGAAAGAGTTTCTTAAAAATCTTTTTTCTTCTGATGTAACATGTGGTTTCAGTATCCTTTTATATGAAAACTTTTCAGACGGTATGCCAGATGACTGGACAATTATTGATGGAAACAATGATGGAAAAACATGGACAACATCAAATCCCAAAAATAGATATATACAGGAGATGGAAAATCCTTTTGCAATCGTAGACAGCGATTGGGCTGGAAGAATATGGATGAATGAACAATTGATTACAAAAACAATCAAAGTAGATGGCTCAAAAAAAATATTTCTCACACAAAAACAGTTTTTCAATTCTTATGGTTCAGAAATAGCAAGTATTGATATCAGTGTTGATGATGGGCCATGGCAAAATATTGCAAAATATCAGTATCAGGATGTTCGTGGAGAATCAATATTTTTATTGAACCCATATATCAATACGAACAATATTGCTCAAATAAAAATCAGATGGAATTATCAAAACGCTTTTGATGCATTTTACTGGGCAATAGATGATATTTACATCCTTCAAGAAGGAATAACAAAAGGCGATATTTCCAAGGATGGATTACTGGATATCTCAGATGTAATTTTATGTTTGAGGATGGCAATATCCCTTGATCCTGTTGACCTTGAAACAGCTGATATGAATAATGATGGAGTTGTAGATATTTCAGATGTAATTTTGATATTAAGGAAAGCAATAGGACTTGATTGAAAAATTTGACAAAAATAAACCGTTTGTTATAATTAAACTTGGCAGATGTTTTGAAACAAAAGGAGGATTTGTATGAAAAGAATATTAGCATTAGCAGGTTTAGTCCTATTTGCATGTGCAAGTGCTTTTGCAGTGACTGTTTCCATCCCGAATACAAATGTTAATCCAGGCACAACAACAGTCCAGATTCCAGTAAATATTGATAATGCAACAGGAGTTGCAGGTTTTCAGTTTACAGTGACATTTGATAATAGTGTTCTAAATGCCACAGGCGCGACTACTGGTTCATTAACAAGTGGATGGTTCTTACAGGTCAATACACAAACAGCAGGACAGATATCAGTCATTGGTGCAACATCAAGCCCCTTGACTGGTGGTTCTGGCAGTCTTTGCACGTTACAGTTTAATGTTGTTGGTACTCCTGCAAGTTCAACAAATTTGCATTTCTCATTAAGTAAATTATCAGATTTCAATGCTCAACAGATTTCTCATACCGCAAACGATGGATTATTTCACATCAATGGTTATTCAATTTCAGGTAAAGTAACACTCGTAGGTGGAACAGGACAGGTAACAAATGTTGTTTTAACATTGAATCAGGTGGCAGTAAAAAGTACGACAAATCCAAATGCTCAGGGAAATTATAGTTTCACTGATTTAGCACCTGGTGATTATGAAATAACTCCTTCCTTAAATGGTTATGCTTTTACACCAGCAACAAGAAATGTTACGGTTTCAAATGCTAATGTTACAGGACAGAATTTTACTGGCAATGCACTTGGCTCTGTTTCTGGAACAATAACATACTTGGGAACTCAAACAGGAACAATTCATATTGGTCTTTTTACATCCAGTACTTTTACAGGACAACCTGCTTACGGAACAACCATAACAAGTCCAGGTGCGTATCAAATTCAAAATGTTGCTCCTGGAACATATTATGCTGCTGCCTTTATGGATGTCAATGGCAGTGGACAATGGGAACAGGCAACAGAACCATCTGGCACATATTCAGGAAACCCATTTACTCTCTCTGCTGGGCAAAACAAAACAGGAGTAAATATTACATTGAAAGAACCATTAACACTTGATGTAATTTCTGCTCACGGTTCTCCAAATCCTTCAGTGGGACAGCATGTTTATTACACAGGTGATTCAGTAACTGCCTCAGTTACATCCCCTGTTTCAGGACCAGCAGGAACACGTTATGTTTGCACGGGCTGGACTGGTACTGGCAGTGTTCCTGCAACAGGTTCAACAACAAGTACAACGTTCACAATAAATCAAAATTCAACAATCACATGGAACTGGAAAACTCAGTATCAATTGACATATAGTGCAGACCCTGCCGCAGGAGGAACAGTTGCAGTAAGTCCTACAGCAACTGGAAACTGGTATGATGAAAACACCCCTATTACACTAACAGCAACACCAAAAACAAACTATGTCTTCCTTTACTGGATTGTTGATGGACAACAGCAGGGAAACAATCCTACTTTAAATCTTAGCATGAATGCTTCTCATAATGTAGTGGCAAAATTTGCATTAAATCAACCTGTGTTAAATGTAAATCCAACTTCGGTTCAATTCTATTTCAATATCAATGTTGATGAAACAACAAAAGAGACAGATATTACAATAAAAAATACAGGAAGTGGTGCAGGAACCCTTAACTGGGAAATTAATCCAGCAAACATTGTTTATCAACAGGGTACTGGATGGATAACTGTGTACCAGGATAAAAATGGAACTATTTCTGGTTCATTGCCTGCTGGTGCATCAGAAACAGTGATTCTTCAGGTTGACCGATCAGGTTTACAAACAGGAGTTTATAATGCAACTGTACCTGTAACATCAAATGGTGGAAATGCAAATATTTCTGTTAAAATGATTATCAACCAGTCGCCCATAGCGCAGGCAATAAGCCCTGAAGATGAAATCACTGTTGAAACAGCGGTTGAATTTAATGCAAAGTTCACCAGTTTCGCAGGCACAATTACTCGTTCAGAATGGAATATTTATGATATGGGTATGATGGGAAAAACGTTTCCTTCTCCATTAAAAACAATTGAGTTATCAGGAACAACAAACAAAATTGTTCTTCCGATCGCGATGTTTAAACAAGGACATCAATACTACTGGACAGTACAGTGCTGGGATTCTTATGGTGAAGAATCTGACACCAGTGGAGAATATTTCTCTATCTCTATTAATGAAGAAAAACTTTCTCCAACCACAATTAACCCTGGTGAATCAAGCCAGGTGACACTTCCAGACAGCACTACTGGAGAAACAGCACTTGTAACACTTGCTTCTGATGAAGGTATCCTTAGAATTACTCCTTTAAAGGTTTCTGATTTCCCTGGCGCATCCAGTGTATTTGCCAATCTTTTTGATATAAGGGTAGAAAATATTACTGCAGGAGCAACTGCACTAATCATTTTCGAAGTTCCAGGGTCTTATTCAACATGGCTGAAATATAGATACGATAATGAAAACCAGGAATGGACTGTTGTTTCAATACCTTCCACACAAGACAGTGAAGGTAACTATGCAAAACTCAGTGACGGTAATCCTGGATATACAAAGGTCGAACTCCAGTTAAAAGATGGCGGAAAATACGATGCAGATGGTATTGAGAACGGTGTTATTTCCGACCCATCGGGTTCTGGCGCAACTGGTGGAATAGCGCAGGTAAAAGGTGGTGGAGGTGGATGCTTTATTGCAACAGCTGCGTTTGGCTCATATCAAGAAAAACATGTATGGATTTTAAGACAATTCAGGGATAAGTATCTGTTAACCAACCCAATCGGCAAAGCATTTGTGAAATGGTACTACAAACACAGTCCAAAATATGCTTCTATCATTGCTCAAAATGAATTGCTAAGGGCAATTGTAAGAGTTGCGTTATTACCACTTTACGGCATTGCCCTGATCACCTTAAAATTCAGTGCAATGTTCTGGCTGTTGCTTTCTGCGATTCTGGTATCGCTCTTCATAAGGAGGAAAATGATGAAAAAAATCATGCTTCCCCTGATCATCTGTGGACTGCTACTTGTTTCAAGTCAGGCATTTGCCTATGATTTTAATTTGTTCAAGCCAGCAAATGGAGAACAAAATTTTTTGATTAACCATTCAAGCCAAACATTGAAATCAGGTTCATATCAGTTTGATGCCTTTTATTCTTTCACAGATGAGGTTTCAAAAGCAAAAATATCAGGTAAAACACAGACACTTGTTGAAGACCAGCATCTCCTCATAATGGGTCTGGCTTATGGAATAAATGATAAACTCACCATAGGTGCTGATTTACCCATCGTTATCAGTCAGGGCACAAAACTTCCTTCAAGTATTATTGATGTGAAAGATAATGGCATTGGGAACCTCACTGTTTATGGAAAGTACAAATTCTTTGGTGGTAAAGATCAGATGGGAGTTGCTATTGTTCCCTTTATTGGTTTCGATACCGGAGATGAAAAAAATTTTGTGAGCGCAGATTCAACTGTTTTAGGAGTCAAACTTGTCGTTGACAGAAACTGGTGTAATCATTCATTTTTGACCCTTAATATTGGTGTAAGCCATCAGAATAAAGAAGAAATAGGGCAGATAAAAGTTAGTAATGCCATTCTTTTTGGTCTTGGCTATACGCAACTACTGCCAAATGAAAAAACATATGCAACAATTGAAATTACAGGAAGAAGTGATAATGGATTTTTTGAAGGTGGAAAAAGTGTCCCAATAGAAGCAGTTGGCTCTATTTCACACCTGCTTGGTAAAAAAACAAAATGGTACATTGGTTTAGGTAGTTCAATAAACGATGGATATTGTACTCCAAATTTCAGAGCATTTACTGGCATCAGAGTAGGTTTCTAAATAAATTTTTGGTGCAGGATAATGGCAAAGACCCCGGGGAAGCCGGGGTCTTTCTTTTCTAAATCTTTTTTTGACCTTTTTCAATTTTTCCAGTAAAATAATATCTTTGGAGGTGCCATATGATTATCAATGGTAAAGTTCATAAGTTTGGCGATGATATTAACACTGACTACATTATATCGGGCAGGTACAAGTTTAAGACACTTGATATGAATGAACTGGCAACACATATTTTTGAAGACATCGACCCTGATTTTTATAAAAAATTGTCTCCTGGTGATTTTATTGTCGCAGGAAATAATTTTGGCTGTGGTTCTTCAAGGGAACAGGCAGTGTTAGCATTGAAACATGCAAAGATCGGTGCCATCATTGCAAAAAGTTTTGCAAGGATATTTTTTAGAAATGGAATAAATGTTGGTCTTATTCTTATTGAAGCAGATACAGATAGAATTTCCCAAAACGATGAACTTAAAATAGATCTTGTAAACGGGAAAATTGTAAACAAAACAAAAAATGAAACAATCGAAATCAAACCATTGCCTGAATTTCTACTGAATATCATCAAAGAAGGCGGTGTCATCAATTATTTAAAAAAACACGGAGATTTTCAGATATGAAAAAATATAAAATTACATTAATCCCTGGAGATGGTATCGGTCCAGAAATTACTGAAGTAACAAAAAGGTGTATTGAAGCAACAGGTGTTGAGATTGAATGGGAAGAATGCGAAGCAGGGATTCCTGCAATTGAAAAATTTGGAGACCCCCTTCCTGAAAAAACAATTGATTCAATTAAAAAAAATAAGGTCTGTCTCAAAGGACCTATTACAACACCTGTCGGAACTGGATACAGAAGCATCAATGTTGCATTGAGACAAATTTTCAATCTTTACGCATGCGTAAGACCATTTAAGGTTTACAAAGGTGCAAGAACCTTTTATGAGGACATAGACCTTGTTGTTGTCAGGGAAAATATGGAAGACCTTTACGCAGGAATTGAATTTGAAATTGGAAAAAATGAAACAAAGCAAATTATAAATAAAATAAGCGAACTCACAGGAAAAAAAATCAACCATGACTCAGGTATCAGTATAAAACCAATTTCAGTATCAGGAAGTGAAAAAATATTGAGATTTGCCTTTGAGTATGCAAGAAAGAATAAAAGGAAAAAGGTAACAGCGGTCCATAAAGCAAACATTATGAAATTTACTGATGGACTGTTTCTTGATGTTGCAAAAAAGGTGGCATTAGAATATCCTGATATTGAATTTGAAGACAGGATTGTCGATAATATGGCAATGCAACTTGTTCAAAAACCTCAAAAATATGATGTTCTTGCGTGTCCCAATCTTTACGGCGATATTCTTTCAGACCTTTGTGCAGGACTTGTTGGTGGACTGGGGTTATCTCCTGGAGCAAACTATGGAGATGAAGTTGCAATATTTGAGCCAACCCATGGAAGTGCTCCGAAATACACAGGTAAAAATGTTGTAAATCCTTCTGCGCAAATACTTGCTGCTGTCTTAATGCTATCATATATTGGCGAAGAAAATGCAGCAAAAAAACTTGAAAATGCACTCGCTCAGGTTATTGCAGAAGGTACATATACCACATATGATTTTAGACCCGAAGGAACATCAGGTGCTTCCACCACAGAAATGGGCGATGCGATAATAAAAAAATTGGGAGAATGAATGGTAACAGTCGTTGTAGGAACTCAGTGGGGTGATGAAGGCAAAGGTAAAATCATTGATACACTTGCATCAAAACATGATATTGTTGCAAGATATCAGGGTGGAGCAAATGCAGGTCATACTGTTGTTCACAATAATCAAAAATTTGTATTTCATTTAATTCCATCTGGAATCCTTCATCAGCATGTCATTTCAGTTCTTGGTAATGGTGTTGTTATCGATCCTGCTTCTTTTTTTCAGGAACTGACTGAACTTGAAAGTAAAGGTATTCAGGTTACAGGTCGACTTTTCATAGCGGAAAATGCCCATCTGACTCTACCATACCATAAAATTCTTGACCAGATTGAAGACAGAAAAAGGGGAAAAGAAAAAATTGGAACCACAGGAAGAGGCATCGGAACCACATACACTGATAAATATGGAAGAATCGGGGTAAGGGTTGTTGATTTTCTTAACGCTGATATTTTTTATCAAAAGATCCAGGTTGCACTTGAATTAAAAAACTACCTGTTGCAGGAATACTACAAAGAAGCAACAATAAGTGCGGAAAAAATTGTTGATGAATACAGTAAATTTAGAAATAAATTTAAAGAACTTGCGATTGATGTTTCTGCTTACATCAATGAAGCAATAAACAGTGGGAAAAAGGTTCTTGCTGAAGGTGCACAGGGAACTTTCCTTGATATTGATTTTGGCACATATCCATTTGTCACTGCATCAAACCCAATTTCAGGTGGAGTATGCATTGGGCTCGGTATTGGACCGAAAAAAATCTCGCGAATTATCGGTGTGGCAAAAGCATATACAACAAGAGTCGGCATGGGACCATTTCCGACAGAACTTGAGGATGAATTAAATGAAAAATTAAGAACAGCAGGGAATGAATTCGGAGCGACAACAGGTAGACCAAGAAGATGTGGCTGGTTTGATGCAGTAATCGTAAAATATGCTGCACAGCTCAATGGTCTTGATGAAATTATCATTACAAAACTTGATGTGTTGTCTGGATTGAAAAAAATAAAGATTGGCGTCAGATACATTTATAATAATCAGTATATTGAAAAATATCCTCTCGACACAAACATTTTTGAAAATGTAAAGGTTGAATACGAAGAACTTGATGGATGGGATGAAAATCTTAATAGTATTTCATCATACTCAGAACTTCCACAGCAGGCAAAAAAATACATTGACAGAATTGAAGAACTGATAGGTGTAAAAATTTCAGAAATTTCTGTTGGTTCATCAAGAGAACAAATTATCAAAAGATGATTGGCTCTACAGAAACACAAATTTTATTCATACGTTCCATATTTCTTCCACACATCAAGCATGAGTTTGTATCTTTCAAAGGGCATACCAGTGTAAATGCAATTTGATGTTGAAAAGATATAACCGTAACCAGGCATTCCATTTTTTAATGCATATAAACATGATTCAATCACATCCTGTTCTGTTCCTGTTTGCAGTAAACCGCAATTGACATTTCCTATCAAGCATATTCTGTTTCCATAAAGTTCTTTCACTTTTTTAATATCAACACCTGCTTGTGGGTCAAGAGAATGCAGTGCATGAGGATTACATTGAACAAGTTGATCTAATATCGGCATAATATTTCCGTCTGTATGTTTTATCGTATAAAATCCCATGTCTCTATAAATTCTTATTAACTTTTCAAGATACGGAGTTACAAATTCAGAAAACATTGAAGGACTTAAAAAGGGTCCAGAATTGAAACAATAATCAGCACAAAGTGCAAAACCATCAAGATTGGTTTTTTTTCTTATGGTTTCTGCTCTCTTCAATGCATCATTGACCATTTCTTCTGCTTCTGCCTTTAATTTGTTGGGCTCATCAGCAATTCTCTGAACAAATTCCATCATTTTATCGCCTGAAGGAATTCCAAATGTCGCATCTCCATGTATCATAAGAAAATATTTGTTTCCTGTTTTTTCTCTTACAATGTCAATCAAACGAATTGTTTCTTCAATTGTCCATGGATTCGGATGCAGAAAAATTGCGCTGTGATTAAATTCTTCTGCTGTTTTAATATAAATATCAGCCATGTCATTCCTGTGCAATTGCCTTTCCTTTTCACTCATCTGATGCCATTGAGAATAATTCCTGTGCGAAGGATGAACCTTTCCAAATGCTTCCATTGTTAAAAAGAAAACAAGTTCAAAATGAGGTACAAGTCCTTCAATTTTTTTCCTTTCAAGGGCACAAATAAATTTTTCTCTGTGTTCCATTTTCCTGTCCTGTTTTAAGGTCTTCAAACTATTAATGAAAAGGTTTCCTGTTATTTTACCACACAACTGATAAACTACATATTGCTTGACATTAAAACTGATACAATTTATAATGATGTGATACGAAAAGAACTGTTTTTTTGGACATTTTTAGAAACCTCCCGGGAGATTAAATGACTGGTGCAAAGATTATTGTGGAATGCTTAAAAAAAGAAAAGGTTGAAGTGATTTTTGGGTATCCTGGAGGTGCTGTTTTGCCTCTGTGTGATGCTCTTTATGATAGTGGAATTAGATTCATTCTGACAAGACATGAGCAGGGCGCAGCACATGCTGCTGATGGATATGCCAGGGCTTCAGGAAGAATTGGAGTTTGCCTTGCGACATCAGGTCCTGGTGCAACAAACCTTGTCACTGGCATTGCAACAGCATACATGGATTCAATTCCAATCGTCGCAATAACTGGCCAGGTTGCAACACATTTGATTGGAAATGATGCATTTCAGGAGGTTGATATAACAGGCATTACCAGACCAATTACCAAGCATAACTATTTATTGAAAAGTACTGCTGAAATTGCCCGAACCTTCAAAGAAGCGTTTTACATAGCAAAAACAGGAAAACCAGGACCTGTTTTGATTGATATACCAGTGGATGTTCAAAAAGGTGAATCTGATTTTGATTATCCTGACAGGGTTGACATAAGAAGTTATAAACCTGTTTACAATGGTCATCCTGTTCAAATTGAACGCGCCCTGGCAATGATTGAGGGATCAAAAAAGCCCGTAATCCTTGCTGGCGGAGGTGTTATCAGTGCTAATGCCTCAGAAGAGCTCAGAACATTTGCGGAAAAAACAAAAATACCTGTAGCACTTACGCTTATGGGACTGGGTAGTTTCCCAACAGAACATCCTTTACATCTTGGCATGGTTGGTATGCATGGAACCATGTATGGAAACAATGCCATAATGGAAACTGACCTGCTTATTGCCATTGGGTGCAGATTTGATGACAGGGTCACAGGAAAAATCAGTGAATTTGCTCCGCACGCAAAAATCATTCATATTGATATTGACCCTGCTTCGATAGGAAAAAATGTTTCAGTGGATATCCCTATTGTTGGGGATGTGAAAAATGTTCTTAGACAATTCATTGAGAACATTCCAAAAACAAATACAAAGGAATGGATTGAAAAAATTACTGCCTGGAAGGAAAAGTATCCTCTTACTTATAAAAATGCTGATGGGTTAAAACCGCAGTTTGTGGTTGAGACAATCTCCGAAATTACAAAAGGTGAAGCAATCATTGCAACAGAAGTCGGACAGAATCAAATGTGGGCAGCCCATTATTATAAATTCAAGCATCCAAGGTCGTTTATTTCATCAGGAGGTCTTGGAACAATGGGTTTTGGTTTTCCTGCAGCAATTGGAGCACAGGTTGCCCGTAAAGATAAAATTGTCATTGACATTGCAGGGGATGGAAGCATTCAGATGAACATTCAAGAACTCAGTACAGCAGTGAGTGAAAAAATTCCTGTCAAGGTTGTAATACTTAATAACTGTCATCTTGGAATGGTAAGGCAGTGGCAGGAACTTTTCTATAGCAAAAGATATGCATTCACATGTTTAAAAGGCAAACAACCTGATTTTGTAAAACTTGCCGAGGCATATGGTGCAAAGGGATACAGAGTTTCAAAAAAAGAGGAATTGAAAAAGACATTGATGAAGGCATTCGAATACAATGATGGTCCTGTGTTTGTCGAATGCATTGTGGAACCAGAAGAAAATGTTTTTCCGATGGTGCCTGCAGGGGCAAGTTTGAAGGAAATGATAGGAGGACTTGCATAAATGTCAGACAAGAATCAGCAGCATATCATATCTGTGACAGTTGAAAATAAATCAGGAGTTCTTGCAAGAATTTCAGGACTTTTTTCTGCTCGTGGTTATAATATTGATAGCCTTGCCGTAGCAGAAACAGAAGATCCTACAGTTTCAAGGATGTCAATTGTTGTTAGAGGAGATGAGAAAATTCTTGAACAAATATACAAACAGTTGAATAAACTCATAGACGTTATTAAGGTTCAGGATTTGACCACAGAAGAACATATTGAACGAGAACTGGTATTACTGAAGGTTAATACTGCCAGTAGCAATGCAAGAAATGAAATAGTACAACTGGTCAATATTTTCAGAGCCAAAATTGTTGATGTTTCAAAAAAATGTCTTACAATTGAACTTGTGGGAAGCAAATCAAAGGTTGATGCAATGATAGACCTGATGAAAGGTTTTGGAATCAGAGAAATAACAAGGACAGGAAGAATCGCAATCTGCAGGGAAGCCGGTAAAGAAAAATAAACCATTATTAATAACCATGGAGGGAAAAATGGCAAAGATTTATTATGATAAGGATGCAGATCTTGGAGTTTTGAAAAACAAAACAGTTGGAATTATCGGTTATGGAAGTCAGGGAAGGGCGCATGCATTAAATCTCAGGGATAGTGGATTGAATGTGATTGTTGCAGAACTCAGTGGAACTCCAAACTGGAAAAAGGCAGAGGAAGACAATTTTAAACCATTAAGCACACCAGAACTTGTTAAAAAGGCAGATGTGATGATGATGCTCACCCAGGACAACCTTCAACCACTTGTTTATGAAAATGAAATTAAACCAAATTTAAAAGACGGAAAGGCACTTGGTTTTGCGCATGGATTTTCAATTGTATTCAGCCAGATTACACCTCCTGAAACCATTGACGTTTTTATGGTTGCTCCAAAAGGACCAGGAGATCTGGTGAGAACTCAGTTTACAGAAGGAAAAGGAGTACCGTGCCTTGTAGCAGTTGAACAAAATCCAACCGGTAATGCATTGAAAATTGCCCTTGCATATGCAAAGGCACTTGGTGGAACAAGATGTGGTGTAGTGGAAACAACCTTCCAGGAAGAAACAGAAACTGATCTTTTTGGTGAACAGGTAATTTTATGCGGTGGTGTTACAGAACTCATCAGGGCATCCTTTGAAACACTCGTTGAAGCAGGATACCAGCCAGAGGTCGCTTATTATGAAACATGCCATGAATTGAAGTTGATTGTAGACCTGATTATTGAAAGGGGCATTCAGGGGATGAGAAAGGTTATCAGCGACACAGCAGAATATGGTGATATGACCCGTGGACCAAGAGTCATTACTGATTCTGTTAGACAGGAAATGAAAAAAATATTAAAAGAAATTCAGGACGGAACATTCGCAAGGGAATGGATACTTGAAAATAAAATTGGAAGACCTGTGTTTAATGCCCTCGCAAAAAGGGCTGAAAAACATCTCATTGAAGAAGTCGGTGCAAAAATGAGAAGCATGATGCCGTGGCTGAAGAAAAAATAAATAAATGCAAATAACTGATGGAGGCAATATGAACGAGCTGCTGCTTGCGCCAACAAAGGAACTTGTAAGCAAACTTGGTGCTGTCATTTCAAAACTAATTTTTGGGTTACTTGTTTTTATTGTTGGATGGATTATTGCCAAGGTTTTCAAAATCCTTGCGGCAAAACTTCTGAAAATGTGTAAAATTGATAAACTTGTGGAGGACTCAGGTTTCAGAGAAATCCTTCTCAGAGGGCAGATAACAAAAGAACCATCAGAATTGCTCGCAAGTGTTATTTACTGGTTGCTGGTCATTGTTGTTGTCTTCCTTGCTATCAATGTCGCAGGTGTTCCAATTCCATCCGAGGTCATAGGAAATCTCCTTGCCTTTATTCCCAAGATAATCGTGGGAATTATTTTATTTATTGCATCATTGCTTGTTGGAAACATTGTTGAAGGAGTCGTGAATACTGCGGCAGGAAATGCTGGCATCCAGAAGCCGTACGTTCTTGGAAAGGCAGCCAAGACAGTCATAATCATTTTTGGCGTTGTACTTGCGCTTGATGAAATGGGCATAGGAGAAAACTTTGTTACCTCTGTGTTTAATATTATCCTTGCAAGTGGCGCTCTTGCTTTTGCTCTTGCATTCGGGCTTGGAGCAAAAGATGTTGTAAAAAAATGGCTCGAGGATTTTCTGACAAAAAAACCATGAGGGTTTTTACAGGAATTGAACTGTCAACTGAATTGGAGCAGAACATAAAAAAGCTTCTCAAGGTGCTTGAACAGTACAATGATAAAATAAAACTGGTTTCACCAAAAAATCTACATATAACACTGAGATTTCTTGGAAACATAAACCAGCAAGAGTATGAGGAATTTTCTAACATTTTACTCAGTACTGTACCACCAGTAAAAAAATTTCAGGTGGAACTTAATGGTATCGGTTTTTTCCCATCAAAATCAAAACCAAGAGTCATCTGGGTAGGTGTTGATAAAAACAAGCGGCTTAAACAACTTTATCAAATCACTGAAAATGCTGCAAGGAAAATAGGGCTACCTGAAGAAAATAGATTTCAGGGACATGTTACAGCAGGAAGAATCAAATACTCAATCAACCCAGAAATCATCAATAAAATTGAAAATGAATTTGGTAAGACATGCTGGGGAAAAATGATTGTTGACCACATCACAATCTTTGAATCAACCCTTCATCAACAAGGACCAGAATACAAACAACTTTTAAACATACCCTTAGGAGGAAACGAAAATGGATAAAGAAAAAGCACTTTCAATGGCAATAGAACAAATTGAGAAAACCTTTGGTAAGGGCTCAATAATGAAACTTGGAGAAAAGACGCGACTTGAGGTTGACGTAATCCCTACAGGAGCAATCTCACTGGACATCGCACTGGGTGTCGGTGGAATTCCAAGAGGAAGAATCACAGAAATATTCGGGCAGGAATCTTCAGGAAAAACAACCCTTGCATTGCAAATAATAGCAGAAGCCCAGAAAAATGGAGGACAGGCGGCTTTTATTGATGCTGAACATGCCTTAAATCCACAGTATGCACAAAAAATTGGAGTAAATCTTGATGAACTTCTGATAAGTCAGCCCGATTCAGGTGAACAGGCACTGGAAATTGCTGAATCATTGATTAGAAGTAATGCCATTGATATCGTTGTCATTGACTCTGTTGCAGCACTTGTTCCAAGGGCTGAACTTGAGGGAGAAATGGGTGATTCAGTAATGGGATTACAGGCAAGGTTAATGTCCCAGGCATTGAGAAAATTAACTGGCTATATCAGTAAATCCCAGACAGCAGCAATATTTATCAACCAGGTAAGGGAAAAAATAGGAGTATTCTTTGGCAATCCTGAAACCACACCTGGTGGAAGGGCTTTAAAATTTTATTCTTCAGTTCGACTTGAAGTAAGAAGGATTGAAAATCTGAAAACCAGTAATGGTGAAATGTACGGAATCAGAGTGCGAACAAAGGTGGTAAAAAACAAGGTTGCACCACCTTTTAAAGAAGCAGAGATTGATATTCTTTTTGATTCAGGTGTATCTAAAGAAGCTTCAGCCATTGACGCAGGGTTAAGTTTATCAGTCATAGAAAAAAAGGGAAATCATTTCTATTTTGGAGAAAAAGCCCTTGGACATGGTAGGGAAGCATCAATAAAATTTCTCAAAGAAAATCCCGAACTGCTTGAACAAATTATAAAAAAGATTCGTCAGGTTGCAGGCTTGGAGGAAAAAAAGGAACAGACAAAACAAACTGAAAAAGAAAAAACAAACAAATAAACATTTTTATTCCGTCGCTGGCCTGCTACAGGCCGGGAAAGGAGGATAAGATGAAAAAAAATATTAATGTGGCATTAATTGGTTATAAGTTTATGGGAAAGGCACACTCCCACGCGTATAGAGATGTTTCATTGTTTTTTGATACAGAAATTACCCCGGTAATGAAAGTAATCTGCGGAAGACATGATATACCCCTGTCAATTGCCCAGGAAAAATTTGGCTGGCAGGAAAGAACTACTGACTGGAAGAAAATTGTTAAAAGAGATGACATAGACCTTGTTGATATTACGACCCCGCCAGATGAACATAAAAATATTGCAATTGAATCCGCAAAAACCGGAAAATTTGTCTTCTGTGAAAAACCCCTTTCAAAAACACTGAAAGAGGCATACGAGATGCTTGAAGCAGTGGAAAAATACAATGTAAAACACGCCATCTGTTTTAATTACAGGAAACTTCCTGCTGTAGGACTTGCAAAAAAACTTATTGAAGAAGGAAAAATTGGTAAAATTTATCATGTTCGCGCTGTCTATCTTCAGGACTGGATTCTTGACCCTGAATTTCCACTTGTATGGCGGCTTCAAAAGAAAATCGCAGGTTCTGGTGCACATGGTGATTTAAATGCTCATTTAATTGATATGACAAGATATCTTGTTGGTGAATTCAGTGAAGTAATTGGATTAAGTGAAACATTTATTAAGGAAAGACCAAAATTGATTGAAAAGGATGATTTAAATACAGGACTGGTGGTGACTGAAAAATCAGAGGAAAAAGGAAAGGTTGATGTTGATGATGCAACAATCTTTCTTGCAAGATTTGCAAATGGAGCGATTGGCTCGTTTGAAGCAACAAGATTCGCACCAGGAAGAAAAAATGGTCAGAGATGGGAAATTAATGGAAGCAAAGGAAGTATTGTCTTTAATCTTGAGCGACTTAATGAACTTGAATATTATTCAGTTGATGACCCTGCCTGTGTTCAGGGATTCAGAACAATAATTGCAACAGACGGATCACATCCATATGCAGCGAACTGGTGGCCTGCAGGCCATATCATTGGCTATGGTGATTCATTTGTTAATATGGTTGCAGATATCTTACAGGCAATTGCACAGAACAAAATGCCCACGCCAAACTTTGTAGATGGAGTCAAATGTCAGGAGGTCCTCCAGGCAGTTGAAGATTCAATAAAACAGAAAAAGTGGGTAAAGGTTAAATCAAGGGTATAAACCTTTCAGACATTTTTAGCATCTAAAAAAATAGAAAACCAACAGGAGGTTACTATGGAAAAGAGGAAGTTTTTTGCCATTGCAGTAATTGCAGGAATTATAGGAGGGTGTTTTGCGTTTAGTACCATTTATGCAATTACGAATCAAAAAATTGTTTCAGGCACAAACATCAAACCATTGCAGGTTGTCGACAGTGCTGGAGCATATTCACTGCAGAATGCGTTTGTTCAAGTAGCAAAGATGGTTAAGCCTGCTGTGGTAATGATTACAACAGAAAAAATCGTTACATACAGATACTGGAATCCTTTTGGCGATGATTTCTTTGACCAGTTTTTCGAGGACTTTGGTTTTCCCCGACAAAGACAGCAGCAACCAAAAACTTTTAAGAAAAAACAGGAAGGACTTGGTTCTGGTTTTATCGTTGATGAAGACGGATATATTTTGACAAATAACCATGTTATTGAAGGAGTGGATAAAATCCTTGTGAAATTGATGGACGACGAAAAAAAATATGAAGCAAAAGTCATTGGAACCGACCCAAAAACTGACCTTGCATTAATAAAAATTAATGCAACAAGAAAACTTCCGACAGTTATTTTGGGTGACTCTGATACAATAGAAATTGGAGAATGGGCAATAGCAATAGGAAATCCAATGGGTCTTGAAGAAACAATTACAGTAGGGGTAATAAGTGCAAAGGGAAGAAGCGTACTTGGAACAAGTCCTTATGAGGATTTCATTCAGACAGATGCAGCAATCAATCCAGGAAATTCAGGAGGACCACTGGTTAATATCAGGGGTGAAGTCATTGGAATCAACACAGCAATTATTGCTCCATATGTTGCCCAGAACATTGGTTTTGCAATTCCGATAAACATTGCAAAGAAAGTTTTTAAGGAATTGAAAACAACAGGGAAGGTTACAAGAGGTTTCCTTGGTGTATATCTCCAGCCACTGAATGAAGAACTCGCAAACTCCTTTGGTCTGAAAGATACAAAAGGGGCACTTGTTTCTGATGTAATGCCTGATACACCTGCAGAAAAGGCAGGTCTAAAACCAGGTGATGTAATCCTTGAATTCAATGGTACTCCTGTTTCAGATGTTAGAGAGCTTCAAAAAAAAGTTGCGGATGCAAAAGTAGGAGAAAACGCCACACTCACAATATGGAGAGACAAAAAGAAAACGACAGTTCAGATTAAAATAGCCGAAAGACCTAATGAGGAAAGCATTGCAAAGAAAGAACCTGAATTTACGGAAAAATACTGGAGGGGATTAAAAGTAAGTGACATTACTGATGAAATGAGAAAAAGATTTGGTATTGAACAGTCAATTAAAGGTGTTGTTGTTGTGGAAGTTGAACCTGGTTCAAAAGCAGATGAATGCGAAATAACTGTTGGAACTGTCATAAGAAAAATTAATGATGTAAATATTTCCAGTGTTGAAGAATTTAAGTCAGTAATAAGTAAAATTGATAAAAAATCTCCTGTGACACTCTGGATCCGTCAGGAAGGAAACAACCGCTTCTGCGTGATCAAAGGTGAATAAACAGAAGATTCTACAGGATGCTTTCAGGATTCTTGGCATCAGTGATGTTTCTGAATCAAAACTTAAATCTGCCCTTGAGAAACGTGGCTATTCAGGATCAGAAATATTAAAAACCATTGAATTTCTGAAGACAAAAAAATTCCTGAATGACTCAAGATATTGCCTGTTTTTGATTGAAAAATTCATCAAAAAGAAAAAAGGGATTGATTACATCAGGTTGAACCTATTAAAAAAAGGTATCCCGGAAAATATTATTGATGAAACGCTTGCCAAAAACTACCCTGAAGAGTTAGAATATAAGATAGCCAAACAATTACTGGCAGAAACAAAAAAGCCACTAAAAAAGGCATTGAGCATTTTAAATACAAGGGGTTTCAGTCAGATGACCATTGAAAAAATTAGAGAGGAAATCAATGAACAGTAGTCAAATTAGAAAAAAATATCTTGAGTTTTTTGAAAAGAAAAATCATACGATTGTACCCAGCAGCAGTTTAATTCCATTTGATGACCCCAGTCTATTGTTTACGAGCGCAGGAATGGTGCAATTTAAAAAATTCTGGGCAACAGAAACACCAATTCCCTATACAAGAGCCACTTCCTGTCAGAAATGTCTCAGGGCAGGTGGAAAAGACAGTGACCTTGAAAAAATTGGATTAAGCGGAAGACACCATACTTTTTTTGAAATGCTCGGGAATTTTTCCTTTGGTGACTATTTCAAGGAAGAAGCAATTAACTGGGCATGGGAATTTGTAACATGTGAAATGAAAATTGACCCGCAGAAACTCTGGGTATCATATTATTCAGAAGACCACGAAACAATTAACATCTGGAAAAAAATTTTGCCTGAAAATAGAATCATACCACTGGGGAAAAAAGATAATTTCTGGGGACCCGCAGGAGATACAGGCCCATGCGGTCCATGCACCGAAATTTACATTGATTCAGGTATTGATTCATCCTGTTCAAATCCTGATTGTAAACCTGGCTGTGATTGTAATCGTTTTCTGGAATTCTGGAATCTTGTTTTTCCCCAATACAATCAGCAGGCAGATGGAACATTGTTGCCATTGAAGAGAAGGGGAGTGGACACAGGTATGGGTCTTGAAAGAATAGCAAGAATTATGCAGGGTGCAGGTTCAAATTATGAAACAGACCTTTTTATCCCCCTGATTAGAAAACTTGAGGAAATATCAGGATTGAAATATACAGAAAAAACAATGAAAGAGTTCAGAATTATTGTTGACCATATTCGTGCAACTGTCTTTCTGATTGGTGACGGGGTTTATCCTGATAATGAAGGAAGGGGGTATGTATTAAGAAGAATTATCAGAAGGGCTTTTTTTCAGGGAACAAAAATTGAAATCAACCAACCATTTCTTTTGCGTCTTGTCAGTCCTGTTGTTTCAATATTTCACGATGTTTATCCAAATCTTGAGAAAACTAAAGAAGAGATTGAAAGTGTAATACTCGAAGAAGAAAAGAAATTCATTGATTTACTTGCTTCTGCAAAAAAAATCTTTTCTACTGATATCGAAAAATTAAAAAATAACATCATCCCTGGAGAAATGCTTTTCAGATGGTATGATACCTATGGAATACCAAGGGATTTGATTGCTGAACTTGCAGAAGAAAAAGGATTTGAACCTGACTGGCAGGAGTTTGAAAAGCATCTAAAGCAACAACAACAGCAGGCAAGACAAAAATCAATTTTTGAACAGAGAAGAGAACCGATTTTTGAAATGAGTCCTTTAAATGAAACCATTTTTACTGGTTATAGCAACACTGAGGAACAATCAAATATTATCGCCCTTTATCATCTACCTGACAGAAAAATGTGGGAAATTGTCCTTGATAAATCACCATTTTACCCGGAAAAAGGAGGTCAGGTCGGAGACAGAGGTATCATCAGTGGCAAAAACTGGTCGTTTGAAGTCATTGATTCTCAAATAGACCCCAGAGGAATTATTTATCATATCGGAAGATTTATTTCAGGAACCTTTCAGGATGTAGAAGAAAGTGAGAAAGTTGTGGCTCGGGTCTCAATGGAACACAGGTTGGATGTGTGTGCAAACCATACTGCCACTCATATTATCCATTATTGCCTTAGAAAAATCTCAGACAACAGGGCAAAACAGGCAGGTTCATATGTTGGTCCTGAAAGGTTAAGATTTGATTTCATTTATCCTCTTCCTGTGAATCAGGATATTGTCTCCCTTATTGAATCAGAAGTTAACAGAATCATACTTGAAAATCATCCTGTAAAGGTTGAAGAAATGACCTACCAGAAGGCAATAGAAAAAGGCGCAATTGCACTGTTTACTGAGAAATATGGAGAAAAAGTCAGGGTAATAAGCATAGGCGATTTTCATTCAGAATTGTGCGGTGGAACCCATGTCAGAAGAACAAGTGAAATCGGTATATTGAAGATTCTCTCTTTTTCGTCCATAGGCGAAAATTTAAAAAGAATTGAGGCAGTAACAAGACAGCATGCTTATCACTGGTTCAAACAGAAGATTGAAATTCTTCAGCAGGCAACTGCTCAATTGAAAACAACCCCTGAAAATCTACTTTTCTCGATCAACAAGATGAAAAAACAAATACAGGAACTTGAAAATAAGATTAACACCCTTATGGAAAAAGCATCAATGGATATACCTTCAACTTTAAAAAAGAATAAAAAAGAGATTTCTGTGAAAAATAAAAATGTTTCTGTTGTGACAGGCCGTTTTGACGGACTTTCTTTTGAACAACTGGGAAAAATAGCAGATGGTGCGGCATCCGAAATAACAAATGCCATTATACTTTTAACCAGTGTCGTTAATGGCAGGGCAATTGTTCTATGCAAAATCACACCTGATGTCTCAAAAATTATTCAGGCATCACATGTTGTTAAACATATAACAAAAATTCTCGGTGGTTCAGGTGGTGGAAAAGCAGAATTCGCCCAGGGTTCAGGAAAAGAGATAGAAAAAATTGATGAAGTTATATCAAATGCCCACAATATAATAAAAGAAATTTCAGAGCAGTTGAACTGATATGGAAAAGAAAAAAAAGAAATCAGAAAATTTGAAAAACAGAGAAGAAGTTGAATTGTTGAAAAGAATTCAACGCGGGGATAGGGAGGCAGAGGAAAAATTTTTAAAAATGAATCAGGGGCTTGTTGTATCAATTGCCAAAAAGTATGCTTTTACTCCTGATATTCTTGAAGACCTGATTTCTGAAGGTAATATTGGGCTTCTTGAAGCAATAAAAAAATTTGACCCGAAAAAGCACACAAAATTTTCAACGTACGCTTACTTCTGGATTAAAAGATATGTTATGAGAGCCATTGCAAAAGAATCGTTCAAGGTCCCGGAAAAATTTCAGAAACTTAAAACAAAATACAGAAATCTTGCAGAAAAACTGAAAATTGAGAAAAACAGGCATCCTGATGATTCTGAAATGGCAGAACTGCTCGGGCTCGATAAGCAAACATTTCTAAAATATAAACCATACTTTGAAGCAACAAGGGTAATTCCAACACTTCATAATGACCAGAATGGAGAACACGATTTATTTGAATTTACAAATTTTGAAAAAGGGAAAAAACAATGGGATCAGATACTCATGGACCAGGACATTCTGACCAGAATATTTCAAAGGTTGAAAGAAAAAAATAAAAGAATCGCTGTTGATACATGGTTAAAGGTACTTAAACTTCACTACGGGATTGAAAACGGAAACCAGAAGTCATACAAGGAAATTGCACAGGAATTGGGTATTACCCGACAGAGGGTACATCAGATTATAAAGACGTGCCTGAAACATTTACACGAAGAAACAAAGGAGATGAAAAATGAAGGAATTATATGACGCAATAAGGACAATTCCTGATTTTCCAAAGAGGGGTGTCTTATTCAGGGATATTACTCCATTGATCAAAAATAATGTGTTATTTTCAAAAAGTATTGAACTTTTTTCAAAACAGGTACCTCCTGAAGTGACAAAGATTGTTGCCATTGAATCCAGAGGATTTATATTCGGAGGTGCACTTGCAAGCAAATTGAATAAGGGCTTTGTCCCGATCAGAAAATTTGGAAAGCTTCCTTGTAAAACAATAAAATACACATATTCTCTTGAATATGGTCAGGATACTATTGAAATACCTGCAGATGCTTTTGAAAAAAATGAAAAAATCGTTTTGATTGACGATGTACTTGCAACTGGCGGAACTGCTTCTGCTGCCTGCGCTTTAATAGAATCCGCTGGAGCCATGGTTGAAAAAATTCTGTTCCTGATAGAATTAAAGGATCTTGAAGGAAGAGAAAAAATCAAAAAGTACGATATCTATTCAATTCTAATAATGTGAAAAAAATATTTTTGTTTTTAATTTTTGTCTTCCTGGGCACTGATCTTGTTAGATATCAGGCAACTTGTATTGAAAAAAGAATTCCTTTTTCCCTCTGGCCCCATGTCAAATGCAGTTTTTTCCCTGAAATCAACATTATTGTGGCAGACACTGACCAGCTTGCTCATCAGGGTTTCTGTGATGCAAATGAATCTGAATTTAAAAACACAGTCATCTGGTTTCCATCGATTTCAGAAGCAACTGTATTTGTGAACACAAATCCAGGTTATGGAACCGTTATCAGTGATATACAGGTCGTTTTCCTTGACAGAAACTGGCGTATACTTGACATAAAAACAATGGAAAAAGAATCAGGAACCGCAATCGCACCAGCACATACAGATTCTGCACTTGAAGCAATTCCTGCTCTTATTGGAAAACTTGGTTTAAAAAAAGGAAAACTTTCAAACTTTCTTATCAAGAAAATCAACAATGAATATGTTTGCCTCAGAAGAAAATCTACTTCTAAATAAGATTCATTCTTATCATTGTTTCAGCAATCTGAACTGCATTTTGGGCTGCGCCCTTTTTAATATTATCTCCAACAACCCACATGTCAAGCGCATTTTCCATCGCTGAATTTTTCCTTATCCTTCCAACAAAAACATCGTCACTGCCAGAAACATCAATCGGACAGGGATATACTGCATTTTCTGGCTGGTCAACAAGTTTTACTCCTTCAGCAGCAGAAAGGATTTTCCGACATTCATCCACATCTGGTTGCGAATCAAACTGAACAGTGATAGCTTCAGAATGTCCATTAAAAACAGGAACCCTCACACATGTCGCTGAAACAAGAATTTCAGGGCAATCAAGTATTTTCCTTGTCTCAAGAATCATTTTCACTTCTTCTGAATAATAGCCCGGGAACTGTTCTGAAAGATTTCCAATATGGGGAATCACATTAAAACAAATAGTATGAGGATAAACGTCTTTTGTTAATTGTTCTTTTTTTACATACTGATGAACCTGTCTATCAAGTTCTTCAACTGCCTTACTTCCTGTTCCACTAACTGCCTGATATGTTGAAGCAATTATTCTTTTGATTCTGTATCTTTTGTGAAGAGGCGCAAGTGCCATCAACATGATAATTGTTGAACAATTCGGATTTGCAATAAAACCTTTGTGATTTTTCAAATGATGACTGTTAACTTCAGGAATTACCAGTGGAACATCAGGATGCATTCTAAAATCACCACCATTATCAATAACAATGGCACCTTTTTCCACTGCCTTCCATCCGAATTCCTGACTTGCTCCTTTTTCTCCTTCTGTCCCTGCAAAAAAGGCAAAATCAATTCCATTAAAACCTTCTACAGTAGTTTTTTCAACCTTGAAAATCCTGCCAGCAATATGTTCTTCTCTTTCCCTTGTTGCAAGAACCTTTATCTTATTAAAAGGAAATTCTCTTTCAATCAGTACCTCCACCATCTTTTTTCCAACAAGACCTGCACCAACCACTGCCACATTAAACTTTCTTCCCATTACAATCTCCTCTTATGAATCTATAATCAAGAATTGCTCGAGCAATCATCGTAACAAAAATTACCTTAACCATGTCAAAACCAATAAATGGTAGCACCCCAATAAGAAATGCTCTCATCAGACCAAAATGAAAAAAGAATCTCAACCAGGTTACCCCGGAGAAATAAATGATAAAAAGCCCGCTGATCAGAATGAGAAAAATTTTAAAACTGGTTAATTTTTCAACACGTTCAATAAAATATCCAACAAAAAATGCAGCAGGGATAAAACCAATCAAATAACCTGTTGTTGCTCCAGCAGTAAAGAAACTTGCACCAGAAAACCACGGAATTTTCATTATTCCACCGGTTAAATAAAAAATCTGACTCAAGCCACCAAATCTTCCAAGCAAAATCCCGCTTAATAGAACGACAAGAACCTGAAGGGTCACAGGTACTGGAGTAAAAGGTAATCTGATAATAATCTGGGCAGAAATTCCTGTGAAAAACGCAAAACACAAAGAAAGTAGAATCTTTTCTAAAATCCCGGTTGCGCTGATCCATACAAAATAATTTGACCACAATTTATCCCATCTTTTTATTGCCTGAAACATGTTTTACTCCTTTAACTAAATTTCTGACACAAATTTTGCTATTAGTGTACCAACCTCAGATGTACCCATCCCCATTTTTCCTGCCTCTAAACTTTTGATGTGTCCTTCAGAAAGTGCCTTGCAAATGGCTTTTTCAATACATTCTGCTGCTTCTTTTTCTCCAAGTGTTTCAAGCATCATACCGCCTGCTGCTATGGTTGCGATAGGGCAAATGACATTTTTCCCTGTGTATTTTGGCGCTGAACCATGAATTGGTTCAAACATACTTACTCCATGTGGATTAATATTTCCTCCTGCAGCAACACCAAGTCCACCCTGTGTAATTGCTGCAAGATCTGTGATAATATCGCCAAACATATTATTTGTAACCAGTACATCAAACCACTCAGGGTTTTTAACCATCCACATGCACGTGGCATCAACAAAAGCATAATCAAGTTTAATTTCAGGATATTCTTTCTGAACGTCCTGACATGTTCTTCTCCACAGGTCACCTGAAAAAGTCAAAACATTGGCTTTGTCAACACAGGTAACTGTTTTTTTCTTATTTCTCTTTTTCGCAAGTTCAAAGGCATATCTCACACATCTTTCAACGCCTTTTCTTGTATTAATATCAAGTTGGGTTGCAATTTCATCCTGTGATCCCTTTTTAAAAGTTCCACCAATTCCACAGTATGCTCCCTCTGTATTTTCTCTGACAACCACATAATCAATATCCTGTGGACCCTTATCTTTCAATGGTGTCCAGACGCCCGGGTATAATTTTACAGGTCTGAGATTAATGTACTGGTCAAGTTCAAATCGAATTTTTAGCAAAATCCCTTTTTCAAGAATTCCTGGCTTCACATCAGGATGCCCGATTGCTCCAAGATAAATTGCATCAAGTTTTTTGAACTCCTCAATTGCAGAATCGGGTAGTGTTTCTCCGGTTCTTAAATATCTTTCACCCCCGAAATCATAATTTATTGTTTCCAGCGAAAAAGAAAACCTTTTTGCAGCAGATTTTAATACCTCAAGCCCGGCACTGATGATTTCTGGACCAACACCATCTCCAGGAATCACACCTATTTTATATACTTTTCCTTTGCCCATGACATTAATCCTCCGCTTTTAACAATTTCCTGGAGAAATTCGGGATACTTGATAAAATTTCCCTTTTCTCCAGTGGTTAAATTAACAATTGTTCCTGTGTCAAAATTTACTTCAAGTATATCGGATTGTGAAATCTTATCAACAAAATCAGTTTCTACAATGGGTAATCCAATATTGATGGCATTTCTGAAAAAAATTCGAGCAAAACTCTTTGCAACAACAACTGATATACCACATCCCTTAATCGCAATAGGTGCATGTTCACGACTTGACCCACAGCCAAAATTTTCTCCTGCAACAATAATATCATTAATAGAAACTTTTCTTGAAAAATCCGGAAAAATTGATTCCATACAATGACTGGCAAGTTCTTTTACATCAGTGGTATTTAAATATCTGGCTGCGATGATATCATCTGTATTGATATGGTCGCCAAACTTCCACACCTTTCCTTTTACAATCATTTTGTCACCTCATCTGGATGTGAAATCCTGCCTTTGATGGCAGAAGCCATTGCAACCTCTGGATTTGACAGATAAACAAAACTTTCAGGATGTCCCATTCTTCCTATGAAATTTCTGTTTGTTGTAGCAATTGCAACTTCTCCTTTTCCCAGCACCCCCATATGTCCACCAAGACAGGGGCCACATGTTGGAGGACTTATCACACAACCTGATTCAACAAAAATATCAATAAGTCCCTCTTTTATCGCCTGCTGATAGATTCTCTGCGTTGCAGGTATAATAATTGCTCTAACATCAGGATGAACCTTTTTACCTTTCGCAATCATTGCTGCCTTCCTCAAATCTGAAATTCTGCCATTAGTACATGATCCAATCACAACCTGGTCAACTTTTACATTGGAGTACTCTCTGACATCTTTTGAATTGCTGGGAAGATGCGGAGCTGCCACCTGAGGAGTAATTGCACTGGCATCTATTTCTACCACATTTTCATATTTTGCGTCTTCATCACTGTAATAAAACACTCCCTTTTCCTTTGTAACCGAAGATAAAAACTCTCCTGTAATCTGATCAGGTGCAATAATACCATTTTTCCCGCCTGCCTCAATTGCCATGTTACAAATTGTAAACCTGTCATCCATTGGAAGTGATTTTATCGTTTCGCCTGTAAACTCCATTGCCCTGTATCTTGCACCATCAACGCCGATCTTAGCAATGGTATAAAGGATAATATCTTTTCCTCCAACAAATCTTGCTAATTTTCCTGTATAGACAAATTTAATTGTGGCAGGGACTTTCAGCCAGATTTTTCCTGTGATCATTGCAAATGCAACATCTGTGCTTCCAACGCCTGTTGAAAATGCTCCAATTGCTCCATATGTACATGTATGGCTATCTGCACCAATAATCAATTGTCCAGGTAATGTCAAACCCTGTTCCGGAAGCAAAGCATGTTCAATTCCAACCTTGCCAATTTCATAAAACAAGACATTTTGTTCTTTTGCAAAATTTCTCAAACGTTTAACCATTTCAGCACTTTTTATATCCTTGCATGGAGTAAAATGATCAGGAACAAGTACAATTTTTGAACTATCAAAAACCTGCCTGGCTCCTGCTTTTTCAAATTCTTCAATTGCAAGAGGTCCTGTAATATCGTTTGCAAGAACCAGGTCAACAGTTGCCTCAATAAATTGCCCCGGGAATGTTTCCTTTAATCCCGCGTGATTTGCCAGAATTTTTTCTGTTATTGTCATTTAAAAAACTCCTGATTGATTTTTTATAAAGGTTTTATAAATAAATGTGTGAATCAGGCACCGCGATATTTTTTCTTTGTGATGGTCCTTCTTATAAAATATTGATTGATTGCGTGAAGATACGCCTTTGCGCTTGCTTCAATAATGTCTGTACTGATTCCTTTGCCTGCCACAGTGATACCGTCTATCACAAGAGAAACCGCAACCTCTCCCTGTGCATCCTTTCCACTACTTATTGCGCTGATTTTATAGTCATTAAGTTTTGGACTCAATTTTACAATTCTGTCTATTGCTTTATAAAGCGCATCAACCGGACCATCTCCAAGTGAAGCGTCTTCGATAATCTTGTCCTTTTTACGAATTCTTACAGTGGCACTTGGAAGAGTTGATGAACCTGAAACAATATGAAAATATTCAAGTTGGTAGACAGGTTCAACAGCAGGTAATGTTTCCTGTTCAGCAAGAACAAGCAAATCCATATCATTGATTTCCTTTTTCTTATCTGCAAGTTTCTTGAATTGTTCAAAAATCTTGTTTAATGATTCATCGTCAACATTGATCCCGAGGGATTTAAGTCTTAATTTCAATGCATGCCTTCCAGAGTGTTTACCAAGTACGAGAGTGCTTTCCGGAATCCCAACCATCTTTGGATGCATAATCTCATATGTCTGCCTGTATTTCAAAACCCCATCTTGATGAATTCCAGATTCATGTCTGAAAGCATTGTCACCAACAATGGCTTTATTTGGTTGAACAGGAATTCCAGTAAGAGATGAAACAAGCTTGCTGGTTCTATAAATGTGAGTTGTTTTAAGCCCAACATCCACATTATAATATTTTTTCCTGACAATAAGATTCATTGCAATTTCTTCAAGGGATGCATTTCCTGCCCTTTCGCCAATCCCATTAATCGTGCACTCTACCTGCCTTGCACCATTTTTTATAGCCGTGAGAGAATTGGCAACAGCCAGACCAAGGTCATTGTGACAGTGAACACTTATCACAACATTGTCAGGTAAATTGTTTTTTAAATAGTTGATAAGGTTTCCATATTCTTCGGGTACTGCATAACCAACTGTATCAGGAATATTCACAGTCCTCACACCTTCATCAACTACAGTTCTACATACTTCTAAAAGGAAGTCAGGTTCTGTTCTCGTGGCATCTTCTGGTGAAAATTCAATATCGTCAATAAATTTTTTCGAAAATTTGACCATTTCCCTTGCTATTCTTATAATCTCATCCTTTGCCTTTGCCAATTTGAATTTCCTGTGAATTTCTGAAGTCGCAAGGAATAGATGCAGACGAGGTTTTCTGGCAGTTTCAAGGGATTTCAATGCAATCTCAATATCTTTTGTAACACAACGTGCAAGAGCACAAATTACTGGACCACTTACATGTTTTCCAATAATTTCAACTGCTTTGGCATCGTCCTCAGAAGCAACAGGAAACCCTGCCTCTATAACATCGACACCAAGCAAGGCAAGTTGCTTTGCAATCGTTAATTTGGCATTGCTTGTCAAACTTGCTCCAGGAGATTGCTCCCCATCCCTCAATGTTGTATCAAAAAAAATTATTCTATCCATATTTATTCCTGCGGTTTTAAATGATGCTTAATTTATTTTATCTCAATTTGACAAAAAATGCAAAAATGAATATATTTATAAGCATGAAACAATTCGGAAAATTCACCATAATATTTGCTGGACTGCTATGTATCAGTGTGATGTTTGCTGGCTGTTTTTCCAGAAAACAGAAATCCACAATAGCCATCGATGAAAAGATGCTTCAGGAAGCTATTGAATATGGAAAGTCAAAAGCAGGTCTATCGTATTTTGAATTTGTTGAACCATGGAGCGTATATCTTGGATACGAAGTGGGAAAGGGCAGGGCAACAATTATTACACCATTTTTACAGGCAGCACAACTGGCAAAAAATGCTGAAGAAAAAAGATTAAAACCTGATATTAACATTATTAGAAAAGTAGTATCTGGAAAATACGATACCCTGAATTTTTCTGTCATTACTTATGGAGATGAACCAGATTCATCAAGGAGAATCCGCGCATATCTCATCTATGATAATAAAAGGATAGAACCGGTTTATGCTCATTTTCCTCCCTATGGAGAATTCAACCGAGATTATTACCAGCAGATCAATGGAGAAGTCAGATTCCCAAGAAAAGATATTCCTGAAAATGCAATTGTTAAATTATGTATTGAGTTTCTTCCCAAAGAACAAGAAACTGAACAATTCTCACACAAGGATCATAAGGAATCAGAAATCGTCGTTGGGAGGAAATCACCTGATCACATCGTTACAGAATTTGTTTTTGACCTTTCGAAATATAAATAATCAAGGGTCCTATGGAATACAGATATCTGGAAGAACCACTGGCAAGTTACATCGAACGACTTTCTGCCAGAACACCATGCCCTGGTGGTGGAAGCGCAGCGATCCTTTCTCTGTCATGTGCGTGCGCACTGGTGTTAATGGTATGCAATTTCACAATGGAAAGCAAAAAGGTAAGTCAGGAATCCAGTCAAATGGCAAAGAATATTTTTGATCAGGCAAGCAAACTTCAACCTTTTTTGAATAAATCAATCGAACAGGATAGTGTCCTCTATGAAAAAATTCAACAGACAATGAGAATTTCAAGACACAATCCCGAAATGGCTGATGAATATCAGAAAGCATTAAAGGAAAGCGCTGATTTACATGTAAAAATCCTTGACTGCTGTCAGGAACTTTTGAAATTGAACGAAATACTTTCCGAACATTGTAACCCATACCTTATCAGTGATGTTGGGGTATCTGTGGCTTTGATAGAGGGCTCAATAAAAGCAACAAAAATCAATATCCTGATAAACCTGAAGGAAATCAAAGACAGTGGCTATGTTTCCAGTGTCGAGAGTAAAATTGAACGATTATATCTTCCACTTCTGACCATGGCGAAGGATGTGATGAAAAAAGTTGAAACAAAAATCAAGGAGGAAAAATGAGTGCAAGAATTCTTTCGGGAAAAGAAATCGCAGAGAAAATCAAGCAGGATGTTAAAAAGGAACTGGAGATATTAAAGGAAAAAGGAATTAAGCCAAAACTTGTTGCTGTTCAGGTTGGAGAAAATCCATCTTCACGTGTTTATCTCAATGCGCAGAAGAAAAGTTGTGAAGCAATGGGCATCGAACATGAAGTAAAAAATGTAAACCAGGATACAACTGAAAATGAATTGATTCAGTTCATACATACTTTGAATAATGACAGTTCTATCACAGGAATAATATTACAGCTTCCTTTGCCACAGGGAATAGATGTTAGAAAGGTTCAATCAAATATTGCTGTTGAGAAGGATGTTGAAGGAGTAAATCCTGCAAATCTTGGCTGGATTGTCTATGGAAGACCACTGCTTGCGCCGTGCACAGCACTTGCAGTAAAAGAACTGATTGACTCTACAGGTGTTGATTTATACGGAAAAGAAGTTGTTATGGTCGGACACAGTGATATTGTAGGAAAACCTGTTTCCATGCTTCTTGTCGATAAATTTGCTACAGTAAGCATCTGCCATATAGGAACAAGCGAAAAGGGAATGCTGGAAACGCATGTAAGAATGGCAGAAATCCTTATAGTAGCCGTGGGCAAGGCACATCTAATAAAAGGTGACTGGGTAAAAGAAGGTTCAATCGTTATTGATGTTGGAATTAACAAACTTGGAGATAAAATTGTCGGTGATGTTGAATTTGATATAGCAAAAGAAAGGGCTTGGTGGATTACACCTGTTCCTGGTGGAGTTGGACCTGTGACAACCGCAATTTTATTGAGAAATACAATCATAGCCGCAAAGATGTTGAACCGTCAGTAATTAACAGAGGAGGGTTTATGTTAACTGACCTTCAAATTGCACAGATGGCAAAAATAAAGGATATTAGAGAAATCGCAGAAAGTGCTGGTATTGATGAACAATATCTTGAGCTTTATGGAAATTATAAGGCAAAAGTTTCACTTGAAATATTGGAAAAAATTGAGAAAAATCCGGTGGGAAAATACATTGATGTCACTGCCATTACTCCAACACCCCTTGGTGAAGGTAAAACAGTTACTACTATTGGTTTATCACAGGCAATAGGGAAACTCGGGAAAAAGGTTTTCACCTGCATCAGACAACCATCGCTTGGACCTGTCTTTGGAATAAAGGGTGGAGCAGCAGGGGGTGGTTATTCTCAGGTAATTCCGATGGAAGATTTTAATTTACATTTAACCGGTGATGTCCATGCAGTTGGGCTTGCTCATAATCTTCTTGCAGCATTTATTGATAATTCCCTTCTTAAAAATAATCCGCTTGACATTGATATTCATTCAATTACATGGCCAAGAGTTGTTGATGTTAGCGATAGGGCATTGCGTCATATCGTCATTGGTCTTGGAGGAAAAGAAGATGGAATACCAAGAGAAACAGGTTTTGACATTACTGTTGCTTCTGAAGTAATGGCGATTCTTGCTTTGACAACCGATATCTTTGATTTAAAAAAACGGCTTTCGCGAATTATCATAGGAACGACAAGAAATGGAAAACCTGTGACTGCAGAAGATCTGAAAGCATCGGGTGCTATGACAGTTCTGCTCAAAGATGCTATTAAACCAACATTGATGCAAACACTTGAACATACACCTGTATTTGTTCACGCAGGACCATTTGCAAATATTGCACATGGAAACAGTTCCATCATAGCTGACAGAATAGCAATCCGTCTTGCTGATTATGTTGTTACAGAAAGCGGCTTCGGTGCTGATTGTGGTTTTGAAAAATTTGCCAATATTAAGTGCAGATATAGCGGATTAAAACCAGATTGTGCGGTCCTTGTCTGCTCAATAAGGGCATTGAAAATGCACAGTGGCAAATTCAAGGTTGTACCTGGAAAACCACTTGATAAGGGACTTGTTGAGGAAAATCTTGAGGCAATAAGGGAGGGTTCGTCCAATCTTATCAAGCACATAGAGAATGTAAAACTCTTTGGTATTCCCGTTGTTGTGGCAATCAACAAATTTACCACTGACACAGAGAAAGAAATTGAACTGGTCAGAGAGATTGCGCTGAAAGCTGGGGCAACGGCTGCAGAAGTAAGTAACGTCTGGGCAGAAGGAGGCAGTGGTGGCATTAAACTTGCACAGCAGGTGATGAAGGCATGTGACGAAAAACATGATTTTCATTTCCTGTATAGTGTTGAAAAATCAATAAAGGAAAAAATTGAAATCATCGCAACAAAAATATACGGGGCTGAAAAGGTTTCCTATTCAAGTATTGCTGAAGAAAAAATCAAACGTTATACCCGCTGGGGATTTGGAAATCTTCCAATTTGCATGGCAAAGACACATCTGTCCCTGTCCCATGACCCAAATTTGAAAGGTGCGCCAAAAGGATTCACTTTACCTGTTGAGGATGTTCGACTTTCAGCAGGTGCTGGATTTATTTATCCTCTGTGTGGTAAGATAAGAACCATGCCCGGCCTTCCTACAGAGCCAGCAGGTATGCATGTAGATATTGATGAAAATGGAAAGATTGTCGGACTCTTTTAGGTGAATTATGCTAAAACTCGATACTATTATTGAACAAATTCGGCAACTCGGCAAACAATATAACATCACACCATATCTTGTTGGTGGATACCTCAGGGATAAGTTTTTAAGACGTGCCAATCATGATATCGATATCATGGTTGAAAATGACGCATTAGAATTTGCACGACTGTTTGCAAAAGTATATGGGTATCCTTCTCCAGTATTTTATGGAAAATTTGGAACAGCAATGATAGAGATTGAAAAAAATAAGATTGAGTTTGCAACTGCGAGAAAAGAAAGTTATGACCAGTTTTCAAGAAAACCACACGTAAAACCAGCAACTGTTCTTGAAGACCTTGCAAGAAGGGACTTTACAATTAATGCAATGGCTCAAAATTTACTTACAGGAGAATTACTTGACCCGTTCGGTGGTAAAACCGACATACGAAAGAAAATCGTCCGTACCCCGGTTGACCCTGATATTACATTCTACGATGACCCACTGAGAATTTTAAGAGGAATAAGGTTTGCCACTGTGCTGAATTTTGCCATTGAAGAAAATACAAAGAAAGCCATGGCAAAGAATGTCAACCGTTTATCAATAGTCAGTCAGGAAAGAATTGCTGATGAAATAATGAAAATGATTGCAGCAAAAAAACCTTCAACTGCCTTTATCCTTCTTGATGAAATTGGAGCGCTCGACTTACTTATGCCAGAGATTGCTTCACTGAAAGAAAAGAAAACAGATCATCCATGTAAGGAACTCTTTGAACATACCTTACAGGTTCTTGATAATACTGCCAGATTAACAAAAAATCCTGTAATAAGAATAGCCGCACTTCTTCATGATATTGGAAAACCAAAAACATTAAAAATAGAAAATGGAAAGGTTTCTTTCCATAGACATGAAATTGTTGGAGCAAAAAAAAGTTTGGCGGTCTGTGAAAGATTGAAAATTTCCCAAAAGGATGCAGAGACAGTATCCCTTTTAATAAAATATCATTTAAGACCCCACTTACTTGCAAAAGAAAATCCTACAGACAATGCCCTTGCACGCTTTATACGAGAAATAGGCACTCATATGAAAAGTTTATTTATCATTGCTCAGGCAGATATCACAAGCAAAAATGAAAAAAAGGTAAAAGAGGGCAGGGAGAAAATTATTGCACTCTACGAAAGAATAAAAGAACTGAACAGAAAAATGAAATTATCAAAATTCAAACTTGCAATTGATGGCTTTGTTATTATGGAAATTTGTGGGCTAAAACCAGGTAAACAGGTTGGTCTTGTCAAGAAAAAACTTGAAGAAATGGTTTTAAATGGAGAGATTGAAAACAAAAAAACGAAACTGAGAGATTATTTAAAAAAACACTGTAACGAATTACTTTCAGAGGTTGAAAATGGAAAAAAAGATAATGGATATTCTGTGGGCACCGTGGCGAATGAGTTTTGTCAGGAAGAAAAAACAAAAAGGATGTTTCCTCTGTCAGGCAAGTAAACAGGAAAAAGCAGTTTCTGTTTTATGGAAAGGCAGTTATTCAATAGTGGTTTTGAATATTTTTCCTTATAATAATGGCCATTTTATGATTGCTCCAATTGCTCATAAAGGTGATATAGAAAAACTTTCTCAGGATGAAATAAACGAAATGGCACAAATATTGAAACGTAGCATAAAAATTGTTAATAAAACTCTGAAACCACATGGTTATAATATTGGAATGAATCTTGGAACGTGCGCTGGCGCAGGAATCCCGGATCACCTGCATATTCATGTAGTTCCAAGATGGATCGGTGATACAAATTTTATGCCTGTCATTGCGTCTACAAAGGTAATACCGCAGTCAATTGAAGAATTGTCAAAGGTATTGAAAAAGGAATTTTTAAAAATTTAAAAGGAACTCATATGTATATTGCTGATTTTCATATTCATTCGAAATACAGTCGTGCAACAAGTAAAAACATGGATATTGAACACTGTACAACATGGGCAAAACATAAGGGTATTTCAATGCTTGGAACAGGGGATATCACACACCCACTCTGGTTTGCGGAAATGAGAAAGAAATTGAAACAATCAGATAGAGAAGGAATCTATACATTTGATGGTGTTGATTTTATTTTAACAGGAGAAGTCAATAACATCTTTCCGAAAGATAATCAGGTAAGAAAGATTCACAATATTGTGTTTTTTTCATCATTTGAAGGTGCTGAAAAATTTAATAAGGAACTGGAAAAATTTACTGAACTTCTTATTGATGGTAGACCCATTCTCCAGATTGATGCAAGAACCCTTGTAAAAATGGTCAGGGATGCGGATCCTGAAGGTTTTGTAATCCCTGCACACATCTGGACACCCCATTTTTCCCTTTTCGGGTCAAACTCAGGATTTGATAGGATTGAGGATTGCTTTGAGGAAGAAACAGATAGCATTTTTGCACTTGAAACCGGGTTGAGCAGTGATCCTCCGATGAACTGGATGATTTCTGCACTTGATAAATTTGCCCTTGTTTCAAATTCTGATTCGCACTCACCGCAAAAAATCGGAAGAGAAGCGAATGTTTTTTCTGCTCCTTTTAGCTTTAAGGAGTTGAAAGATATTCTCAAAAAAAATGATAAAACACGCTTTTTGTTCACAATTGAGTATTTCCCTGAAGAGGGAAAATATCACTATGACGGACACAGGTTATGTAAAATAAGATTCTCCCCGGAAGAATCAATAAAAAACAAACTCATATGTCCTGTATGCGGTAAAAAAGTGACTGTTGGTGTGTTGCACAGGGTGATGAGTCTTGCTGATAGAAAAAGCCCTGATGAAGCAAAAAATAGAATAGGATTTAAACGACTTGTACCCCTTGACCAGATTATTGCTTCAGTTTATCAGAAAGAAGTTGAATCAAGTTTTACACAGAATCTGTATTTGCAAACAATATCGAAAC
This sequence comes from Candidatus Omnitrophota bacterium, assembly GCA_023818965.1. Lineage (GTDB taxonomy): Bacteria > Ratteibacteria > UBA8468 > B48-G9 > DTJG01 > DTJG01. The sequence goes on from JAMWCD010000002.1 coordinate 46,660, forward strand.
TTGGTCCAGAAATGAAAATCCTCCTTGAAGTTCCTGAACAGGTCCTTTTTTCAAACCTCCCCAGAGAACTTGCAACAGGAATAAAACTTGTCAGGGAGGAAAAACTTATTGTTATACCGGGCTATGATGGAGAATTCGGTACAGTCAAAATTAACCCCCTATTATCTGAAAATCAGGTCCAGCAGACCCTTTTTTAAAAAATTGCACAGCATCCTGATTTTGATTGAAGAAAACAGGTTCCTTTCATTAACATGGGCATTGATATTCTTTCCAGTTTCACTGATATGGTTACTCGGCTGCCACATTAAATATTTAACAACAAAAAAAAGATTTATTGATATACCTGTCATATCGATAGGAAATCTTGAGGTAGGCGGTACAGGTAAAACTCCATTGACAGTGGAAATCGGAAAAATTTTGAAAAAATTTTTTTCAAAGATTTATGTTGTCTGTTACGAAAAAAATCAAAAAACAAAGGATGAGGGTCTTGTGATCGCAAATAAATTATCAGAGATCAGGGTTGTTTCAGGAAAAAATCGTAAGAAACTTTTCTGGCAAATGATTAAAGACAAACCCGAACTTGTAATTATTGATGACGGTTTTCAATACTTTGAAATTAATAACAAGATTGATATCGTTATTTTAGACCCTGAAACAAAAACAGACTTTTTAATTCCAGCAGGAAGAATGAGATTTCCTATTAGTTTTCTCAAGTATGCTGATATTATCATTGTGAAGAAAGGAATGAATAAGAAAAAACATTACAAAAAATTCTTAGAAAAACTTGACCGATTCGGTAAACCTATTTTTACGGCTAGATACATTCCATTGTATCTTGCTGATGTGTCCGGTGCCAAAGTTCCACTATCAGTAATTGAAAATAAAAGAATACTTGCACTGTGTGGAATTGCAAAACCGTCCGGTTTCATAACAATGCTTAAAGATTTTCATCCCCTTGAAATTTATGCAGCAGTTTATCCTGACCATTTTTCCTATACACAGATAGACGTGCAGGAGATAGAAAAAATTTTTAAGACATTAAATCTTGACTTATTGATAACAACAACGAAAGATTTTGTCAAACTTAAAAAATTTGAACTAAAAGTACCTGTTGTTTCTCTTGAAATTAAATTTGAAATTGAACAGCAAGAAAAATTCAAGAAATTAATGCTGGATAAACTACAATTGAAATAAAAAAAATTTGTGGTATAATAAATAAGAATGGAACGATTTGAGCCCAAAAAATTTGTTTCAAAGAAAGTCCAAGCCCTTCGTTCATACGCGAAAGGAAGGAAAATTCTTGTTGCTGTTTCTGGAGGCATCGATAGTCTTGTCTGCTTTGAAATCGCCAGAAATGCCTCAATAAAAGTGCAGGAACAGATTATTCCCCTCATTCTTGACACTGGCTTATTACGACAGAATGAGGTAAAAAGCACAGAAGAATACTTCAGAAAAAAATATGGTATTGAATTACAGAAATGGGATGTTCAGGACAGATTTTTCTCATCACTTAAGGGAATCATTTCATCTGAAGAAAAAAGAAATATTTTCAGAGATGTATTTTACAGAACAATGGGGCAGGCATTAAGAAGTTATTCAGCAGAAATTCTTGTTCAGGGAACAATATTACCAGATATCATAGAAACACAGCGAGGGATAAGAATACATTTTAATGTTTTGAATGAAGCAGGTATAAATCCTCAAAATTATGGCCTGACAATTTTTGAACCATTGAAGGAATTAACAAAAAACCGCGTAAAAATGGTAGCAAAAACTCTATCAATCCCACCGAAGTTTCTAAGGTTGCAACCATTCCCGGGTCCTGGATTTGCAATCAGAATCACAGGCGAAATTACCCATGAACGTGTTGAAAAAATCAGGATAGCAACAGCCATCGTAGAATCTGAATTATCCAGCCCAAAAATTTATCAGGGTTTTCCTGTGTTACTGGTTGACAGGGTTCCTGGAATTCATAATGATACGGTTGTAACCGGGGATGTGATTGCGATAAGAATTATTGAAACAAAAGATTACCTGAGTGCCCGACCATACAGAATTCCGTGGCCCAAAATTGAAAAGATTACAAAAAGAATTTTAAATGAAGTTCCCGGGGTAGTAAGGGTGCTTTATGATGTAACACCAAAACCTCCTGGCATGATTGAATTTGCATAATAATTTCCTTTTTATTCAACAAAAACCAAAAATGGTGGGAATTATACATTACGGAGCCGGAAACATTTTCAGTGTTTTAACAACTGTGGAAAGATATGGCGAAAAGGTAACCATCATATCGAAGCCGGGCTTGCTGAAAAAAGTTGACAGGATTATTCTCCCTGGAGTTGGTTCTTTTGACCCAGGAATGAAATTTCTTATTGACACAGGACTTTACGAAGAAATAAAAGATGAAATAAAAAAGGGTAAAATGTTTCTTGGGATATGTCTTGGAATGCAAATGCTTTTCGAAAGTAGTGAGGAAGGAAAACAAAAAGGACTGGAGTGTATCGAGGGCAAGGTACAAAGATTTCCCAATCAACACGGGCTCCCTGTTCCTCATATGGGATGGAATTCAGTAAACATCACAGGGAACTCTGAAATTTTCAATAACATTCCAGACGGTTCTTTTTTTTATTTTGCACATTCATTCTACCCTGTTGTTAAAAATAAGAAAATGGTAATCGGACAAACAGAATACGGTATAAAATTCGCGTCCTGCGTACAAAAAGATAACATTATAGGTGTACAATTCCATCCAGAGAAAAGTGGAAAATATGGATTGCTTTTCATTCAGAACTACTTAAAATTATAAAAAATGCTTACAAAAAGAATAATCCCCTGTCTTGATGTAAAAGATGGAAAGGTCGTCAAAGGAATTCATTTCGAGAATTTAAGGGAAGCAGGAGAGGTTGTTACATATGCAAAATATTACAGCGATGAGGGAGCAGATGAACTTGTATTTCTTGATATCAGTGCAACACTGGAAAAGAGGAAAACAGTGAAACATCTGGTCAAGAGTGTTGCTTCAAATATCTCAATTCCTTTTACAGTGGGTGGAGGAATAAAAAACATTTCTGATATTCAGATTCTGCTCGAAAACGGAGCGGATAAAGTTTCCATAAATACTCAGGCAGTAAAAAACCCACGCCTCATACATGATTGCGCGAAAAAGTTCGGAAGCCAGTGCATTGTAGTAGCAATTGATGCCAAAAAAAAAGAAAATAACAAATGGGAAGTTTATATTGAATCAGGAAAAAGTCCCACTGGCATGGATGTACTCGAATGGGCAAAAAAGGTTGAAGACCTCGGAGCAGGTGAAATATTGCTTACTAGTATTGATGCTGATGGAACGCTTGCAGGATATGATATTGATCTAATGAAAAAGGTCACAGAAAGAGTGAAAATTCCTGTAATTGCTTCAGGAGGTGCAGGTTCGTTACAGCACATTTATGATGTACTGGCATATGGTAATGCTTCTGCTGTACTTTGTGCAACTATTCTTCATTTCAAACAGATTACAATACGCCAGATAAAGCAATTTCTTTTTGATAAAAAAATCCCGGTGAGGATTGTCTAACACATATGAAACTTCTTGTTCTTGATGATGGAATACCAGGAAACACCAATCAGGCACTTGGAATTGCAGAATCTTTAAACTGTATGTTCAAAGTTTATCCAGTAAAACTCAAAGGACTTTCTTACACCTTACCTGGAAGAAAAGGTTCTGTGAAAATTGCTTCAAAAATTATTGCATTACTTGTTTCCGTCAGAGCTTATAAATTAGCACTGAAAATTTTTGGTTATTTTTCAATAAATTCTTTCCCTGAAGGACAATTTGATATTGTAATTTCTGCTGGCTCATATCTTGCACCTTTAAATCTTGTCATTTCAAGAAAATTGAAAGCAAAATCTGTTTGCATAATGACGCCAGAATGGCTACCGATTGGTCTTTTTGACCTCCTCATCATTCCGATGCATGATGCAATCCGCTATCCTCGACTAAAAAAATTCAATAATACTTTTTTCACTTTTGCCGCACCAAATAGAGTGAAACCTGAAAAACTCGAAGCGGAAAAATTGAAAATAAAAAAAGAAATAAAAATTCCTGATGATTCAATAAAAGCAGGAATTATCATTGGAGGTAATGACCAGAATTACCTCATTGATTTAGATTGGGCTAAAAAGTTTTTAGATGCCATTGAAAAAGTAAAAGGAAAAACATCATTTTTTCTTACAACTTCGAGAAGGACTTCAGAAGAAGTTGTTAAGTACTTTCAAAACAGCACATCAAAAAACCATTTCATCTATCAGGAGTTTCCAGGAATCAGTTCTACTTCGTATTATTTTGGAATTCTGGGAGTATGTGATATTCTTTTTGTAACTGAAGACAGTATCACAATGATATCTGAAGCATGCTCAACCGGGAAACCTGTCATTGTTGTTGGAGTTAAAAGGAAAAAAAGAAAACTGGTTTTTGATATGACCATAGAAAAACTTGTGCAAAATGGTTATTGCAAATACATTGGTTTTGATGAATTTGAAAAAATTCCTGAAATTGCAAGCGACGCAATCAGTCGTTCAAATTACCCGATTTTAAATGAGTCACAAAAATGTGCGCAGAAAATTATGCAATTGATAAATTAGAACGAATTCTGATTGTCGGAAGTAGTAACCCTGAGATCACCTTTTTACTTTTGCCAGCTATAAAACAAATCAGGGAACAAAACAGGAATTCAAAATTTGACATCGTTGCAGGTACAGGATGTGAAAAAATTTTAAAAGAAACAGGATGGTTTGAAAGAATTATTATCTGCGGGAAATTTTCTCCCATTAAAATTTACAGAAACACCTGCAGGGAAAAATACAAAATGGTTATTGCCTTTCGACCATCAATAATTCCTTATATTGTGCGTGCCGAGAAAAAATTCATATTTTTGCCGAACAGATTATTCACAGACAGATTTTTCACCCATGAAAGTGTCAAATATTTAAAACTCATAGAACCAGTTTTCGGAAAGCCAAAAGAAAACGAACTTTATTTTCCGATTTCAGAATCGGACAGAGAAAAAATGAAAGAATTTTTAAAAAGCAATAATATCACTGGCTCAACAACAATAATTGCAATCCATACAGGTGATTCAAAAACTCCTGACCAATGGGACGCAAGCAATTATGTTAAACTTATCGATGTCCTGATTGACGAATACAATGCAAAAGTTTTTTTGTTTGGTGAAATTCATTCTTCTTTGATAAAAGAAATAATTGCTGACAGCAAACACAAAGATTCCATCCGGGATATGTCTGAAATGATCAACCTTCGTGAAATCGCAGCATTTTTATCAAGAACAAATCTTGCAATTACAAGAGATGGAATTTTTCTCTATATTGCCTGCAGTATGAAAACACCTGTTGTCAGTATTTTTGGAGCAGGAAACCCTTACAGATTTGGTCCGATTGGAACAAGATATATCAATATTCATGCTCAAATTGATTGTTTCCCATGCGATAAGAAAAGACCTTGTAAAAGAAATTACAGATGCATAAAAAGCATTGAACCAGAGAATGTCATTGAAGCATCCCGACTCATTCTTGACGAAGGTAAACAACTTTTCCTTTTTGAATGACATGAAAGTATTTCTCATGATTCCTGAAATGGACCTTGGCGGTGTTGAAGAAGGTACTTTTGACCTGGCAAGGGGCATGAGAGACATCGGTATCGATGTTACTATCATTTCAGGACCTGGAAGGTATATTCCCCTGATTGAAAAAGAAAAGTTAAAATGGTTTAATCTTTCCACAAAAAATAAAACACCTCGGGTTTTCCTGAAATCCCTAAAAATATTAAAGGATTTGATCAATCAGGAACAACCTGATATCCTCCATTGCAGAAGTAGATTCCCTGCATGGGTTGGATATTATGCCACTGGTAAAAACTCAAGGACAAAATTTGTAACAAGCATACATGGATTTTATAAATGGTCAATTTATAGCAGAATTCTTGCACGTGGGGAAAGAATCATCGTCATCAGCGATTCCCTGGGTGATTTTGCCGTCAAAAAACTTGGTGCAGATCCTGCACGTGTAAGGATTGTCCATAATGGAATTAAATTTGAACCGTATATTAATATCAAGAAGAAGCAGCACCAGAAATTTATTATTGCAGGCGTTGGAAGATTGACAAAACTGAAGGGTTTTCAAAATCTTATGCGTGCAGTATCTATTGTAAAAAAAACCAATCCCGATATCAGACTTTACCTCATAGGTGACGGACCTTATAAAAAACGACTTGAATCACTTGACAGAAAATTAAACATCAATACAAATTTTTTGCAGGGAAAAATGTCTGATTTTCTCTCAGAAATAGACCTTCTCGTAGCGCCACACATAGAAACTGAGACACTGAAAAGCGGGGTTATTCCGTGGCTGGGCAGGGCTGTTTATGAAGCACAATTGAGCTGCACTCCAGTAATCACAACACTGCACGGAGTCCCGTATGGCACATTTATAAAAACAGATACGGAACTATTGGTTCCACCCTGCGATGTTCCTGCCATGGCTAAGGCAATAAACTACGTAATCAATAATCAGGAAGAGATGAAAAAAATCGCATTCAGGGGAAGAGATTTTGTTATTGAACATTTTTCAATTGAACAGATGGTTAAAAAAACGGTTCAAGTTTATCAAGAACTATTACACGAATGAATCGTATACTTCTTATAAAAACAGGCGCATTCGGAGATATGATTCTTTTGTCAGTATCAGTAAACATCCTGCACCAAATTTTTCCTGGTTCTGAAATTTATCTTCTTACTTCTGAAAATTACGCAGAAATTTATAGATACTGCCCGATAATAAAAAAAATCTTCACACTTTCTCGAGATAATAATATTGTAAAATTTTTAAAATTGTTCATGAACCTAAGAAAAATGAAATTTGATATTGTCTTTGACCTTCAGGGCAATCTGAAAACAAACTTTTTTTCGTTTCTGGCTGGTGGCACAAAAACAGTAGGTCTATATAGAAGACCCATTGGAAAAATATTTCTTACAGCATCTGTAAAAAAATTTTCTGGTGTCAATCCTGTTGAATTTCAAATAAGGTTCTGGAGAAAAGTTATAAATTATTGTGGTGATGGAAAATTACAAATATGGATACCTGAAGAAAAAAAAGAAAAATTTCATTTTTTTCTTGATATCAATGGCCTTGAGGAAAAAAAATTTATCGTTTTCCATCCATCTGCATCAAAGGAATGGAAAACAAAACTCTGGAAAACTGAATACTGGGTTGAACTTGGAAATTTTTTTACGAGAAAAAATTTTCCTGTGGTAATTATCGGTGATAAAAATTCCGTAAAATTGAACAAAAAAATTGCAAGATCGATCCAGGGCAGGGTAGTTGACCTATCAGGTAAAACAGACTTTTTTGAAACTGCTCTCTTATTGAAGAATGCTAAATTTTTTATTACAACTGATAGCGGTCCAATGCATATGGCAGCAGCAACAGGCACTGAAACGATTGCAATCTTTGGGCCAACAGATCCGGGGTATCATTGTCCACCAGAAGTAAAATATGTGAAACCACATATCAGTTGTTTCCCGTGTTATAAAAAAAACTGTTCCAGTCATTTATGTATGAAATCCATTACTCCAGATATCCTTACATCCATGCTAAAAATTGAAAATTGAAGAATACAGTGTATAATTTTGCTATGAAAAATATTACAGGAATTATACTCGCAGGCGGAAAAAGTTCACGATATGGGTTAAAAAAACAAAAGTTTCTTGTTGAGTATCAGGGAAAACCCATAATTGTCAGGATTGTTGAAGCAATAAAACCTGTGGTCGATGAAATTATCGTGGTTACAGGACCAGAAAATTCGGAAATAAAGCAAGTACTAAGCCATTTTAACAATATCAAATATGCAATTCAAAAGGAACCACTCGGAACAGGTCATGCACTTTTGTGTGTGGAAAACTGCTTCAAAGAAATGGATAAAACACTTCTTGTTACCTTTGCTGATAAACCACTTGTTACAACTGAGACATTTAAAAAACTTATTGAATTTCATATCAAAAATCGTGCTGATATAACAATAGCAACTGCAATTCTTCCAAATCCTGGAAGTAAAGGTAGAATTATAAGGAAAAATGGTAAGTTTGAACGTGTGGTAGAGGCACGCGATGCTGACGAATCAATACTGAACATAAAGGAAGTTAATGCAGGCTTCATCGTGTGCCAGTCAGGTTCAATATTCAATCAGTTAAGAAAAATAAAAAATGAAAATGCTGCAGGAGAATACTATCTAACAGATGTCTATGCTGAATTTGTTAAGGATGGAATGAGAATTCAAACAGTTGAAATTCCAGCCGAAGAAAGCTGTGATATTAACACCGTTGAAGAACTTAAAAGGATTGAGCAATGGATACACTCAGTGAAGGAACAAAGTATGTAAAAGCAGGACTTATTGGTGCAGGTTACTGGGGAAAGAATCTTATAAGAGTTTTTCATCAAGAGGAAGTACTTCATACAATATGCGATTCAAATGAAAAACTACTGAAAACCTACAAAGACATTTATCCTGATGTTAATTTTACGGTAAATATTGAAAATATCATCAATCATAAAGATATAAATGCAATTGTTGTTGCAACACCTGCCTCCACTCACTATTCAATTGTGAAACTTGCTCTCGAAAATCATAAGCATGTATTCTGTGAAAAACCACTGGCTCTCAATGTAAAAGAAGCAGAAGAACTTGTGAAAATTGCTGAAGATAAAAAACTTATCCTGATGGTGGGGCATATTTTACATTATCATCCAGCAGTGAAAAAATTAAAACAGTTATTAAAAGCAGGAGAACTCGGGGATATTGAATATATGTACTCAAATAGAACCAATATTGGCAGAATCAGGCATGAAGAAAATATTCTCTGGAGTTTTGCCCCGCATGATATTTCTCTGATGCTCTCCCTGACAGGATGTTTACCTGCAACTGTTATTTCTCATGGTGGTATTTTTCTACCACATAATGTTGAAGACGTAACCCTCACATTCTTTTGTTTTCCGGGCAATATCAAAGCACATATTTTCGTTTCCTGGCTCAATCCATTCAAGGAACAAAAATTTGTAGTAATCGGGAATAAAAAAATGGCTGTGTTCGATGATACAGAAAGAGAAAAAAAACTTGTAACTTACCAGCACAAAATTTCGTGGAATGAAACTGAAGTTCCTGCAATTGAAAAGGCAGAAGCAGAAATAATTGAAATAGAAAAAACTGAACCACTTAAAGAAGAAGTAAACCATTTCATTAGTTGTGTCACCAATAAAGAAAAACCTTATACTGATGGTTATGAGGCATTGAATGTTTTGAAAGTTCTTGAAATGGCTGAAAATTCATTGAAGTCGTCCTGTAAAAATCAAAATGTTTGATTACAGAACATTTGATGACATAGATTACAAAGGTGGATTGCATAGATTTTGAAATCAAAGGTTCATTTATCGATAATGTTAAAACTTCACTTAACGGTGTGCTCACGCACAATGAACACTGAACAGGAGGGAAAATGAGTAAGCATTTTGTGCATCCATCGGCTTTTATTGATGATAACGTTGAAATTGGCGAAGGGACAAAAATATGGCATTTCTGTCATATTCTATCCCATACAAAAATTGGTAAAAATTGCGTTCTCGGTCAAAATGTGATGGCTGGGCCTGATGTTATCATAGGAAACAACTGCAAGATTCAAAATAATGTTTCCATATACAAAGGAATAACACTTGAAGACGATGTTTTCTGTGGACCATCCTGTGTTTTTACTAATGTCATAAATCCAAGGGCATTTATTGAAAGAAAACACCAGTTTAAACAGACACTTGTAAAAAAAGGAGCAACCATCGGAGCAAATGCAACAATCGTATGTGGAAATACAATAGGCAGGTATGCTCTTGTTGGAGCAGGTGCAGTTGTCACACGCGATGTTTCTGATTATGCGATTGTGGTAGGCGTACCTGCAAAACAGATTGGCTGGGTATGTAAATGTGGATGTACCTTAAAAAAAGAAAATGAGTTTTTCCAGTGCCCTGAATGCGGGAATACTTATATTATAGAAAAGGATGCATTGAAACCAGTGAACGAAAAATAGGAGCAAACAATGAATATACCGATGCTTAATTTAAAAAGACAGTATGACTACATGAAAAAGGATATCGATGATGCAATCAGTAAATGCCTGAATCATCAACAATGGATTATGGGACCTGAAGTATATGATTTTGAAAAGAACTGTTCAGAATTTCTTGGTATAAAGCATTGTATCGGATGTAGCTCTGGAACAGAAGCCATTGTGCTGGCATTACGTGCAATAGCAATCAGCCAGGGTAAAGAATTTTTTTCAAAAGATGACCTGATTATCACAACTCCGTTTACTTTCACAGCAACAGGAGATGCAATCTTAAGGAGTGGTGCCACACCAGTATTTGTTGATATAGAGCTCAACTCGTTCAATATCGCCCCTGAAAAAATAAAAAAGTATCTTGAAAATGACAAAAAGAAAAGGGTTTGTGGCATCGTTGTTGTTCATCTGTACGGAATTCCATGCAATATGGATGAAATATGCAAACTGGCTTCTGAGCATGGTGTTTTTATAATCGAAGATGTTGCCCAGGCATTTGGTGGGAAATGGAAAGAGAAAAAGCTCGGAACCATAGGAAATGCTGGTGCTTTCAGTTTCTTCCCGAGTAAAAATCTTGGATGCTTTGGGGACGGTGGAATGGTTTCAACATCTGATGATAAAATTGCAGAAATCGTAAGAATACTGATTAAGCACGGAGGAAAAGACAAATATAATGTTGATTTCCTTGGTTATAATGCTCGACTTGACACAATTCAAGCAGCAGTACTTCTTGCCAGAATGAAATTTGTTGATGAATTTAACAACAGAAGAAAATCAATTGCAAAAAGATACAATAATTTTCTTTCCGAAATAAAAGAAATTAAAACACCTGAAATCAAAGAAGGAAGTGTGTTTCACCAATATACAATCAGGGTTCCTGAAGAAAAGCGAGACACCCTTCAAAAATTTTTAAAGGAAAAAGGAATATCAACAATGGTATATTATCCTGTGTGCCTGCATGAAATGAAACTTTTTAACAATAGAGCAATATTTGAAAATCTTTCCAGCGCTGAAAGGGTATCAAGACAGGTAATAAGTTTACCGATAGACCCATTAATGACAGAACAAGAGCAGGATTACGTCATCGCAAATATCAAAGAATTTTTTCAAAAAAATTATGGTGTGTAATTACAGATGAAAATACTTTTTTTGCCATCATGGTATCCTTCAGAATACAATCCGGTTAAAGGAATTTTTATAAAAGAACATGCGAAAGCCGTTTCTCTCTTTAATGATGTTGTAGTACTGTATTTAGAATATGATGGAAACATCAAAACATTATGGAAAACTTTATCAGATAGAAAGGAAGATGGAATAAGAACTATCAGAGTAAAATACAGAAAATTGTTGATTCCTAAAGAAATTACTTATTCTCTCATCACAATAAAATTATTCAGAAAAATATTGAACAGCGGATGGAAACCTGATATCATTCATGCCCATATCTTTCTGGCAGGACTTCCTGCAGTTTTACTTGGAAAAATTTATAATCTTCCTGTAATTGTTTCAGAACACTGGAGCGTTTTTACTCGCAGTAAATTAAGCAAATCAAAAATATCAATGGCACGTTTTGTGTTCAATAAGGCGAAGATAATTCTTCCGGTAAGCAAGAACCTGGAAAAGGCGATAAAATCCTGCGGAATTAGAAACAGGTTTGAAGTCATACCTAATGTTGTCAATACTGACATTTTTTATCAAGAACCCAAAAATTATAAAAGCAAAATAAAAAACATATTATTTGTGGGTTCTCTATCTGAAACGAAAGGACTGTCATATTTACTCCATGCTATAAATGTGCTTGCAAAAAAAAGAAAGGACTTTATTCTTGATATCATCGGAGACAGCCGTGATAGAAAAAGATATGAAGATCTATCACGGGACCTGAAAATTGATGAAATGGTTAGGTTCCATGGGCTTAAATCAAAGGATGATGTGGCAAAGTTCATGAAGCAATGTGATTTTTACGTTCAACCATCCGTGGTGGAAACATTCGGCATTACGTTTATAGAAGCTATGGCATGTGGTAAACCTGTCATTGGTACAAAAATACCGGTTCTTGAAGAAAAAATAAATCAAGAAAGAGGAATTCTTGTCCAACCCGGAAATGTTCAGGATCTTGTGAATGCGATAGATTATATGTTAGACCATTATCAAAATTATTCTTCTGAAAAAATATCCCTGTATGTAAAAGAAAACTTCACTCACGAGGTCATTGGAAAGAAAATTGATAATATTTACAGAGATATTCTATGTGCAAAAAAATAGAGGATTTTGTGTTAAAAGATTTTTATGTTCTGGTGGACTATCTGGCAGAGCATAAAAAATTGAAAAATCCAGAAAAATATAAAAATAATTTTGCGGCATTTCTATTGCATGCCCGTCATATCAAAACATATGAAATTATCTCACCTTTCTGTATTAACAAAAAAGTACTTGACATAGGGTGTTTCATTGGTTATGGTGAATCTATTATTAGCCCACAGGCAAATTTAATAGTTGCCATTGACAGTGACGCTGAAGCAATCAAATTCGCAAGAGAAAATAGAAATCTGCCGAATGTTGAATTTTTAAATATAGAAGCAAAAAAATTACCATATAAAGATTTTTCATTTGATGTCATTATTGCTTCACAGGTTATTGAACATATCCCTCCAGAAGAAATCAACGAATTTCTTTCAGAAGTGAAAAGGTTACTTGTTGACAGAGGAATTTTTATTGTCGTAACGCCCAATAGAAAATTCAGATTACCATGGTACCAGAAGCCATTTAATTCAGAACATTATCAGGAGTTTACAGCACGAAGTTTCTTACAAATATTAAAAAGGACATTCAATAATGTTCAAATAAATGGTCTGAGAGCAACCAACTGGATTGAAGAAATAGAAAGACAGAGAGTTCGTAAAACAATTTTAACAAAGATAAAAAAACTCCTGAGAAAATTTTATTCAAAAATGAAACAGGAGAAAACTGAAACAACGTTCAGTAAATTGTTTGAAAAATTTTCAATGGATGATTTCTATCTTGTAGAACAAAAAAACCTGGTTGAAAAATCCATGGAGTTAGTCGGCATTTGCAATAAATAATAAGTCGTAATTTTTAACAGCATTCTGTTATTGCATCAAACATGATACAAATTTTTCTCCATTACATTGATAACATATTTAGCAATTTGTCTAATACTGTGTTAACATATATAGCAACTGTAGGTTCCTGATCCTGAATGACATTTTCAAAGACCTATGAATCAGAAATTATCCATTACAGTCGGGTAAACTATTAATCAAAAACCGAGAAAACAAATTAATGGAAAAAAAAGTTCTCTACATAACATATCATTTTCCACCATCAAAAAAAGTTGGAGCAATTCGGGCAAGAGGATTTGCAAAATATCTACCTGAATTTGGCTGGGATGTCACTGTTCTAACAGTTCTTCTTCCTGATTACCCAGAAAAAGATTTCAATATTATAGAAACACACCCGCCATATCAGAAATTCCTTCCATATATTTTTAATTCAAAACTGCGTAAAAGAATTAAAGAAATTAAAGGACCATTGCCGTGTTTTCGTACGAGAATTTATTCCCTTTTCAGGGGAATGATAGACATTCCTGATAGTAGAATTGGATGGTTCCCGTTTGCGGTATCAGTTGGTGATCAAATTATCAAAAACGATAAGATTCAGGCAATTGTGAGCAATTTTGGACCTGCAACCTGTCATATTGTAGCATCTGATTTAAAAAGAAGAAATCCAGAAATTTTCTGGCTTGCTGATTTCAGGGACCCATGGACACAATTCAGAAAGAATTCCCTGAGGACAACATTTGAAAAAAAACTCGAAAAAAAAGTCCTTGAAAATGCAGATGCTTTATCCATTGTTTCTGAATATCTTGCTGAAAAATTAAAAGAAAACTATCCACAAAAACCTGTTTTCGTTATTCCCAATGGCTTTGATCCAGAAGAAATGTCTTATGATGAAATGTCGCCAGCAGATTATTTTACGATTACATATACCGGTTCAATGCATCCAGTGGTAAAAAATCCATCAATGCTTTTTAATGCCCTGAGCAATCTTGTCAAAAAGAATGCTATTACAAAAACTGATTTTGTTCTTGACTTTTATGGTGAAGGACAAAACTGGATTCTTGAACTTGCTTCGAATTACGGGCTTCAGGATATCGTAAAATACCACGGTAGAAAACAAAGAAATGAAATCATTCATATTCAAAGGAAAAGTCAATTGTTACTGCTCATTACACAACAATCTGCAGGTGAAGAAGGCACCCTTACTGCAAAAATCTTTGAATATCTTGCAGCCCGGAGACCCATTATCTCAATTGGCGAAAAAGGCGGAGAGGTAGAAAAACTTTTAAAAGCAACAAACGCCGGTATTCATTGCAGAACAACAGAGGAGATTGAAAATTTCATTCTTAAAACATACCTTGAATGGAAAAACTCAGGGATTGTAAAATACTGCGGAATAAAAGAGGAAATTATGAAATTCAGCCATATTGAAATGGCAAGAAAATTTGTAAATATTCTGGAGAAAAAATGGTGAATGAATGTGTACGGGAAACTCTCAAATTACTTTTGCACTCTTTCGAGTATCCAGATTATGAACTTACCAGATTCATTTCTACTGTGAAAATCAATTTAATAGCAGACAGGCTCTATCTTATAAAAAAGACGCTGTCTACGAATTATAAGAATACCCAGTACTTCACGGTTGTTAAGAAAATTGAGAAAATTAGGATGATGTTCCAGGAATTTTCAAACATTGAACTGAAACATTCTGAAAATCTATTTCTTATCAGGGTTGATGATTTTCCTCACTGGGAATATGGAACTGAAAAATTCGAAAGATTCGCCTCAATTTTTGAAAAAAACAGAATAAAATTTTTACTTGGTATAACTCCCATGTTAAGCAAAAATCGGCATAATCCATACGAAAGAGATTTTTCTCCATTGACTGATAAAGAAATCTCAACAATAAAAAAATTCTCAGTAATAGAAATTGCACTGCACGGCCTCACCCATCAAACATTAAAAAATAAATACCATTCTGAATTCATGGGGTTAGCAGAAAAACAAACAAAAGAAAAACTCGCCAAAGGAATTCAAGTACTGAAAAGTTTTAACCTTTTTCCAGTTGCTTTTATCGCTCCATTTGACACCTTTGATAAAACAAACTTTCAAATTTTTACATCTCATTTCAAGATAGTATGTGGAGGGTACCCTTCGGCACGAACATTTGGATTCTATATCACCCCCTGCATACTGAATCACTCTGTCTATGTGGCAAGTTATAAACCCTTTTCTGGAAGCGCAAAAACCACTCTGCACTGGCTTAAAGAATTAAAACCACAGTCATTAATTGTCCCTATCACATTGCACTGGGCTGCAGAAGTAGAGAGTAATTTTGCTTATGTGGATGAGCTTTTAAAAAGATTAAACGGTCATATATTACCCTGGAAACAATTACCTGAAATTGCAGGATTATGATACACCAAGGCATTTTCTACTTGCTTCGATTACCTCTTCAACCGATATATCAAGTAAACATCTTCTATTATATGGACAATTTAACTTTGCCTTTCGCATTTTACAGGGAGAACAGGGTAGATTTTTATAAAGAGCGATACTACCACTGCTCAATGGTCCCCACTTTACAGGACTTTTTAAACCGAAAATTCCAACAACAGGAGTATTAACAAGCCCTGCAAAATGCAATCCACCACTTTCATTACTGATACACAGTTTACTTTTTTTGCAAAACAAAGCGCCATAAACAGGATCAAGTGCAAACTCTTCATCAATTACAGCAGGTATCACTGGTTTATGTTTCATCAAATTGTTAATTCTTAAAAGAAGTTCTTTTTCTTTTAAACTTCCCAGTAGTAATATTGAATAATCATCCTCATACAAAGCATCAGCAACCTTTGCGAATCTCTCTTCTGGCCACCTTTTCACCTGTTCAGATGCTCCTGGAAAAATTGACACCCATTTTTCAGAAGTAGAAATAATCGGCTCGACCTTTTTTTCATATTGTTCGGGAAAATTTACTTCTGGATAAATTTTTATATCCTTTTTTCCAAGAACCCTGCATAGTGAGAACAATTGAAATATATCATGAATTCTATCTCTACCTTTCTGATTAAATTTCCAGTGTGAAAAAAAACATCCAGTACCATAACTCAATCTATACCTGACAGGTAGAAGTGCAAGTAATAAATTTACAATGGAATATCTTTGAGTATCAATCAGCAAATCAACCTTTTCCCTTTTGCAAAGGCGATAAAACAAAAACCATTTTTTCAGTACTTCCCTTTTTTTCTTCATTCTGAATTCAAAATAAACATCAACAAAAGGAAAAATTGATGAAAATTTCTCAAGACCTTTTAATCTATGTCCTGCAAAAATAATTTTTGATTGCGGAAACATCTCTTTCAGTGCCTGGAAAAATGGCATTGAAAGCATAAAATCACCGTAATGAGATTCGCCAATAAAAACAAGAATTCCTTTTATTCTATTACGTAATTTTACATATGCGGGGTTTTTATAAAATTTTTCAAACCTTGCCTCAGGATAATCAACTGGTTGATAAAATTTCATAGAAGACCTCTTCAAGAATTTTCGCCTGATTTGAATAATCAAATTGCTTTATTTTTTTTCTTCCATTCTGAGCGATGTTTCGCCATTTCTCAGGATTTTCGATAAGTGTTTTAATTGCATTTAACATCTGTTGTAAATTTCCTGGCTGACAGATTATTGCTGACTCATCGGTTGCAAAATCTCTGATTCCGCCAACATCTGTTGTTACAACTGCACATCCGCACGCCATTGCTTCCATTGGTGGATTTGGGAAAGCATCCTCAAGAGAAGGAAATATGAAAATGTCTGTGTTTTGATAGAATTCCAACATATCAGAGCTTTTTTCTCCTTTAATGAATTCAACATAACCAGGCAAATTCCCTGGATTCTTCAATCCTGCAATTAAAAAATGAAGGTGTGGATATTCTGATTTTATTCTTTTAAAAATCTCAAGCCCTATCTCTACTCCTTTATGTCCTGCATTTTTACCCTCATAGAATATCATGCCTATGGATTGTGGTTTCTCATAAAACCTGTTTTCATATGAAAAGAACTCACAATTTACACCGTTAGCAACACGAAAAATTCTGTGCCGAGGATACAGTATTTTCAGTTTTTCATATACCATCGTAGAAGAAGCTATCAAAAAAACACTCTCAGGGATATCAAGAGGATTTTTCAGAAGATGAATGTTTGATACCCTCATTGCCTTGTTCCCGGTTCTTTTACTCCATCCACCTACATCACATGCGAGGTGAGGTGAACGAAAAAAAGTAATGTCTGCATCTTTTATCCATTTTTCATCATAACGGGGTATGATTTCTACAGGAAAATCGCAGTCAATCCATTCTGGAATAAATGACTTACCTTTTAATAAAAATCCAATTTTCTCCCTGACAAAGTATTCAAGTCCATTCTTATTTGGATTAAATGCCTTGTACATCACAATATCGTGATGTTTTGAGAGTTTATTGCAAAACTCAATTATGGGTCGAGCAGCACCACTCGGTTTTTTCCCGATGTTTAAAAGCACATTGATTCTCATTTTTTTCCAAAAGAAATTATAACACAAAAAAGGTTGACTGATTATCCTTTTACCTGTATAATGATACAAAGGAGAAAAAAATGACTGTTGACAAAAATACTATTGATTATCTTGCAAAGCTTGCAAGAATAAAAATTGGTCACGACGAGATCGAAAGGATTGTTTCTGATATCGAGAGCATCCTTTCATATGTTTCCCA
This sequence comes from Candidatus Omnitrophota bacterium, assembly GCA_023818965.1. Taxonomy (GTDB): domain Bacteria; phylum Ratteibacteria; class UBA8468; order B48-G9; family DTJG01; genus DTJG01. The sequence continues at coordinate 64,657 of JAMWCD010000002.1, forward strand.
GCTTGACCAATTAAATACAGAAAATATTGGACCTGCTAAGCATGTCCTTCCATTTTTCAATGTTTGCAGGAAAGACGAAGTAAAACCGTCTCTTCCAGTGGAAGAAGTTCTTAAGAATGCTCCAGAAAAAACAACAAATTTATTCAAAGTTCCCAAAATTATTTAAACAAAATGGACCGAAAATACCTTGATTTTGAAAAACCTCTTGAGGAAATAGAAAAGCAGATTCAGCATCTTCAGGAAATCAAGAAGAAGAAAAATATAGACAACCAGCTACAAATAACACAACTTCAACAGCTTTTCAGAGAAAAAACAAAACAGATATATTCAAATCTTGATGCATGGCAGAAGGTTCAGGTTGCAAGGCATCCTCAAAGACCTCATACCCTTGATTATATTAATGGATTAATGGAAAATTTTTATGAACTCCATGGTGATAGAATTTATGGTGATGACCCTGCCATTATTGCTGGCATCGGTAAGTTCAGGGGATTACCCATCGCAATGGTTGGTCACCAGAAGGGCAAAGATACAGAAGAAAATATTAAAAGAAATTTTGGCATGGCTCATCCTGAAGGATACAGAAAGGCACTCAGGGTTATGAAATTAGCTGAAAAATTCTCATTTCCTGTTGTGAGTCTTGTTGATACTCCCGGAGCTCATCCTCACATACAGGCAGAAGAAAGGAACCAGGCACTGGCGATCGCAAATAACATCTACGAAATGTCATGCCTGCAAACCCCAATTCTTGTTATAATTATAGGGGAGGGTGGCAGCGGTGGTGCTCTTGGAATTGGTGTCGGAGATAAAATCGTTATGCTGGAATTTGCCATTTATTCTGTTATTTCACCTGAGGGATGCGCATCAATTCTCTGGAAGGACCAGCAAGCAGTAAAAGAAGCATCTGAATCCCTGAAATTAACGGCTCCTGAACTATTAAAACTTGGTTTGATCGATGAAATTATAAATGAACCTGCTGGCGGTGCTCATGCTCAACCACAGGAAATGATTAAGATTCTCGGTGACTACATTGAAAAACAACTGGCTCAATTATCTTCTACCGGGTTGGATGTTTTAATGGAACAACGATACCAGAAATATAGAAACATTGGTGTTTTTATAACAGGAAATAAGGAAGCAATATGAACAAAAAATTGAAACTTGCCATACCAAAAGGAAGTTTGCAGGAATCAACAATCGCCCTTTTTACCAATGCTGGCTTTGAAGTGTCAAGTGTAACAAGAAGCTATTATCTTTCGATTGACGACCCGGAAATTGAGGCGATACTGATAAGGGCACAGGAAATCCCGAGATATGTTCAGCTGGGAGTTTTTGACGCTGGTATATCAGGAAAGGACTGGATACTTGAAAACAGGGCAGATGTCGTAGAGATCGCCAATTTATGCTATGCAAAGCATGGATTGAAACCAGTAAAAATTGTTCTTGCTGTGCCGGAGAAATCAAATATAAAATCAGTGAAAGACCTTGAAGGAAAAATCATTGCAACAGAACTGGTAAATTTAACAAAGGATTATCTGAAAAAGCATAATGTACAGTGTAATGTAGAATTTTCTTGGGGTGCGACTGAAATCAAAGCAGGTTATCTTGTTGATGCAATTGTTGAAATTACAGAAACAGGAACAACCATTGCTTCACATGGATTACGAATCATTGACGTTATCATGGAATCTACACCACGATTTTTTGCAAACAAGGATTCATGGAAGGATCAATGGAAAAGAGAAAAAATTAAAAAAATTGCTTTACTTCTTGAAGGTGCATTGAATGCAAGTAAAAAGGTTGGGTTGAAAATGAATGTACAGAAAAAGGACCTTGAGAAAATATTGAAAAGATTACCTGCAATAAAAAAACCTACAATTGCAAAGCTTTCAGCCCGAGGATGGTTCGCCATTGAAACAATCATTGATAAAAATGAGGTAAAAAACATAATTCCAGAATTAAAAAAACTTGGAGCGTCAGGCATTGTTGAATACAGTATAAACAAACTTATTTACTGAAGGGAGACGATATGCCCTGTGGAAGAAAAAGAAAGAGAAGAAAAATAAAAACGCACAAGAGAAAAAAAAGATTGCGCGCACTCAGGCATAAAAAGAGAAAAAGATGAAAATCATTGTGCATCTGGCGGTTTTTGCATTCCTTCTTGCTGGATGCGCCACAGTGAATTTTGTAGAAAAAAACAAAATAGAAACAGCAAGGAGGTTTTATATTCAGGGTCTCCTTTATGAAGCAGATGGAGATATGGAAAATGCCCTTGCACAGTACAAAAAATCTTTTGAAATTGATTCAGAAAACAGTTTTGTTGCAGGGAAAATAGCAAAAGTACTGTTAAAAGAAAGAAAATACCAGCAGGCTGAGAAATTTTTCAAAAGGGCAATATCTCTGAATGAACAGGACCCTGAAAATTTCCTGAATCTTGGACTGGTGTATTTCTATTTAAAGTCATATGACAAAGCCATTTTCTATATAGAAAAAGGGCTCAAGATTAAAGAATTTCCATCGTATAGAATGGTACTCTGCGACCTTTATGTAGCAACAAACCAGTATGATAAGGCACTCGGTTGTTACAAAATTTTAATAGAAAGTTTTCCATCGAACTTTCTTCTGCACTATAACTACGGACTTTTGCTTGAAAAATTGAATAAAAAAAATGAAGCAGAAGAATCTTTTCTTACAGCAATAAAATTCCAACCTGTGTTTTATAAAAGTTATCTTGAACTTGGCTCTATATATGACGAGCAAAACAACACTGACAGTGCAATAAAATATTACACAAAGGCAATGGAAATTGCTCCAGCAGACCCATCTGCATATGAAAAACTGGCTTCTCTTTATATCAGACAGGAAAACCCACAAAAACTTGAGGAAATTTTAGTAAAAGCAATCAAACTTAACATACAATCATCAGTAATAAACGAAATGTTAGGATTCATAAATTTTCAGAACAAAAACTACGAAATTGCTGAAACTTATTACAGAAGAGCACTGATGATAAAAGAAACATCATCCGGCTGGTTTAACCTTGGTATCATTTATGACAGAATGAATAAAAAAAATGAAATGGAACAATGTATGCGTAAAGCAATAGAACTGGATAGAAAAAATCATCTCGCACTCAATTATCTTGGATACTCATTCCTGCTGGAAGACAAAAATATTGATGAAGCATTTAATTTAATTCAACAGGCAGTGAATCTTGACCCTGAAAATGGAGCATATCTTGATAGCCTTGGCTGGGCTTATTATAAAAAGGGAAATTATAAAATGGCTGAAAAATATCTTGTGATGGCTGAAGAAAAAGAAAAAGATCCAGAAATATATGAACACCTTGGCTATCTCTATTACAAATTAAACGACCCGGTAAAAGCAATTTACTGGTGGGCAAGGTCTCTGGAAATTGCTCCAAAGGACGAAGTAGAAAAAATGATCGAAACAGCAAAGAATCAAATACTAATTCGCAAGAAATGAATAATCTTCTCAAAACAATAAACCAGAATCCAGAATTTTTAAAAAAACTTACAAAAACACAACTTGAACAACTCTGTCAGGAAATAAGACAGACCATTATAAAGGTTGTTTCAAGCAATGGAGGACATCTTGCTTCTAACCTCGGAGTAGTTGAAATTACAGTTGTTCTTCATTATCTGTTAAATATTCCACCTGACAGAATCATATTTGATGTTGGTCATCAGATATATCCACATAAATTGCTTACCGGAAGACTGGAAAAATTTGATACATTGAGAAAGTATCATGGTATTTCTGGTTATCCAAATCCTGATGAAAGTCCAGCAGATCTTTTTAAAACAGGTCACGCAGGTACTGCTGTGTCATATGGTATAGGAATCCAAACAGCCCATGATTTGAATAATGAAAAAGGAAAAACTGTTGTTGTCATTGGAGATGGAAGCCTCACAAATGGAGTTACCTTTGAAGGACTTAATAACCTTGGAACAAAAAATATTTTAATCATTCTCAATGATAACAATTTCTCAATATCAAGAACAAGGGGTGCACTATCATATTATTTAACAAAATTAATCACGATGCCTGTTCTCTCAAAATCAAAAGACGAAATCAAGGAAATTATTGAGAGAATTCCAGGAATAGGTGAACAAATTGTGAAGATGGGCAGGGACATTGAAAAAAGAACAAGATACTTAATTATTCCTGGAGTATTCTTTGAAAAACTCGGAATCCAGTATTTTGGACCAATTGATGGAAATGATATTTCTCAACTCCTTGAAGTAATTAAAAACCTTCTGGTAAGCCAGGGTCCAGTATTGCTCCATGCAATTACCAGGAAGGGAAAAGGATATGCCTTTGCTGAAAAACATCCAGAGAAATATCATAGCATCGGTCCATTCAAAATTGAAACAGGCCAATCCCTGACAGAACAACCATCAACAGGAACATTTGTGGGAAAATTCCTTGAACAGGCAGGAGAAAAACATGACTTCTGTGTAATCACGGCAGCCATGGAATATGGACTTGGTTTTGACGGATTTGCAAAAAAATTTCCGTCAAGATTTTTTGATGTTGGTATTGCGGAAAGCCATAGCATGATATTTGCAGCAGGCATAGCAAAAACAGGAAAAAAAGTTTTTGTTGGAATTTACAGCACTTTTCTACAGAGAACATATGACCAGATTTTTCACGACATATGTTTGCAGAAACTGCCAGTTGTGATTCTCGTAGATAGAGCAGGTATTGTGTCAGGAGATGGTCCCACACATCAGGGTATCTATGATATTGCGTTTTTACGAACCATCCCAATAATTACAATCTTCTGTCCTTATTCACTGACAGATCTGGAAGAAACACTGGTAAACTGCCTTCATTATAAAACACCTGCAGTCATTCGATATCCTCGACACTTACTACCACAAAATGTGCAGGAAATAAAAAATAATGGTACACTACTATGTCTTGGACTTGGTTCAATGGCAGAAATTGTATACGATGCCTGTATCAAACTGAATCAGCAGGGTTACAATATTGATTTTATACCTGTAAACCGAGTTAAACCAGTTGAAGAAGATTTAATAGATACTCTGTCACATTACAGAAAAATTGTTACCTGTGAAGAAGGCATACTAACCGGTGGATTTGGTTCGGGTATTATTGAACGATGCAATGAAAAAGGCATATCACCAAAAATTTTACGACTTGGGATTCCTGATACATTCATTGAGACAGGTTCACGGGAGGAAATTTTAAAGGAATTAAAACTTGACCAGGATCAAATTACAGAAAGGATCAGACACTTTTATGAAACAGATTAATGTATCCATTATCATAAATCCAAAAATTCCTGATGGACAAAAAATCATCAGGGACTTTGAAAAAATTATCTGCGAAGAAAAAGCAAAAATTGTTCCCTGCAGTCCTGATACTGATATTTTAATCACACTTGGCGGAGATGGCACTGTATTAAAAGGTTTCAGAATGCTTCAATCCTTTGAAACATGCCTTCTTGGGTTGAATTTCGGAAAGTTTGGTTTTCTTACGATAGATTGTAAAGACAGAAAAAAAATCATTAAAGATGCAATTTCAGGAAATTTTAAAATTTCTCCGAGAATCTATCTTGAAGGGTTCATCAATAGAAGCTTTGTCGGTAAAGCCCTGAACGAAATGGTCATATTCAGAAAAGATATACGAATGGTTGAATTTGAGTTAATCCTTGACTCCACTGCGTTTTATTTTAAAGCAGATGGTATAATTATCAGTACTCCAACTGGTTCAACAGCACATGCTTTTTCAGCAGGAGGTCCTATTGTTTTTCCTGAAGACAGGTCAATGGTCATTGTTGCATTTGCACCATTTACTGCCACATGGAGAAACTGTGTATATGAGGGAGACAAAATTTTATTGAAGCCATCTCGTGATTGTGATATAATCCTTGACGGACAGGAAAAAATCAATCTTGAACAGCATAATACAATTGAAATAAAACCAGGAAAACAACTATTTAAATTGATGGTGCCACCAGAATGGGACTTCTGGAAAACACTAAAGGAAAAATTCTCGTGGGGAAAAGGTTTATCCTGAAAATCAATAAAAATAGATGCAAGGGATGTATGCTGTGTATAGGGGTATGCCCGCAGAACCTTTTGAAAATGTCAAAATCGTTCAATAAATCAGGATATCACTATGCTGAAATAACAGCTGATAACTGCAGAGGATGTAAAAGATGCACGCTGATATGTCCTGAGGCGGCAATCGAACTTTTCCTTGAAGAAAACGAAAATGAACCTAACAACAGGGAGGAGACGTGAAGATTGGGGTAATTCCTGATTGCTTTAGAATGCCAATAAAAGAAGCAATAAAGAAGGCAGCTGAATTATCTCTTGATGGAATTCAGCCCTATGCAACATGTGGAGAACTTGACCCTGCAAATTTATCAAAAACAGGAAGAGATGACTTTAAGAAATTTGTTTCTGACCTTGGACTTGAAATATCAGCGATTGTTGGTGATTTTGGTGGTCATGGATTTGTTGATTCCAGAACACTCGACTGGCGGGTCAAAAGAACAAAAGAAGTTATAGATCTTGCGGTGGACCTTGGTGTAAAAATTGTAACGACTCACATTGGAGTTGTCCCGGAAAACACAGATGCAGTTGAGTGGAAATTATTACTTCAATCTTTACCTGAAGTTGGAACTTATGGATACGAAAGAAATGTTGTCCTTGCAACAGAAACAGGTCCTGAACCAGCAGAAATCCTTAAAAAATTGCTTGATGCATTGAATAACCCGGGAATTAAAGTAAACTATGACCCGGCAAATCTTGTCATGGTTGCTGGAGATGATCCTGTAAAAGGGGTTTATACACTGAAGGATTACATTGTTCACACACATGCAAAAGATGGGATAAAACTTCCTGATGAAAATGGAAAAAAACGATGGAAGGAACTTCCCCTTGGTGAAGGAAAAGTTAATTTTCCTGAATATTTAAAAGCAATGAAAGACTTTGGATACAATGGATTTTTTACCATTGAAAGAGAGGTCGGAGAAAATCCTGCAGAGGATATTATAAAGGCGAGAGATTTTCTCAGAAGCCTTGCAAAAAAATTGAATTATTAATATGTTAATCAGAAAACCAGCGGTCAGTGGATATTTTTATCCAGGGGATAAGACCAAACTGATTGAAGAAATAAAAAAATATGTCCCACTGGAGACAGAAAAAATTGCTACAATTGGAGCAATATGTCCACACGCGGGTTATATGTATTCAGGGAAAACAGCAGGTTTGGTTTACAGTAAAATTGTTCCACCTGATACCGCAATCATCATAGGACCCAACCATCACGGATACGGAGAACCATATGCCATAGATAGTTGTGACGTATGGCAAACTCCTATTGGAAATGTTGAAATTGACAGGGAAATAAGGGATGGTCTTATAGAAAAAAGTAGATACCTGCAGATGGATTCAATTGCGCATCGAGCAGAACACTCCATAGAAGTTCAGGTACCATTCCTTCAATTTATAAATCCTGAAATCAAGATTGTTCCGATTGTACTTTCAAGTTATCATGATGCAAATCCATGGTATGAAATCGGGTATACCATAGGGCTGGTGGTTCAGGAATATAAAAAAAGAATAGTAATAATAGCAAGTTCTGATTTTACACATTATGAGGAAGCAAAACAGGCAGAAAAAAAAGATAAACTTGCCATTGATGCGGTTTGCAAACTTGATGCAGATACCTTTCTTGACAATGTATCTGAATATGATATGAGTATATGCGGTTTTGCACCCATTGTCTCTGTGATTACAGCATCCAGAGTACTGGGAGCCAAAAAGGGCAATCTTGTGCAATATACAAATAGTGGAGAAGTATCTGGCGATTTTGAGCAGGTTGTCGGATATGCAGGAATATTAATTTACTGAATTGTTCAAAAAAATTGTCTTTTATCTGGATTTGACATAAACATTTTTTATGTTAGAATTATCATGATGTTTTTAAGTTATGAACTTCATAAGGAACAAAATGAGAAAAATTGCCGTAATAAATCAAAAGGGTGGCTCGGGAAAGACAACAACCGTGGTAAATGCTGGTTCTGCCATAGCAGAAATGGGACAGAAGGTTCTTCTCATAGACCTTGACCCTCAGGCACATACCACGATTCATCTCGGATTCGAGCCATTTAAACTTGAAAAATCTGTTTATGATGTGCTGATCAATGATACTGCCTTTGACGAAGTTCTCCTTGAAACACAGACAAAAAATCTTTTTCTTCTTCCAGCGAAAATTGAACTGGCAAGTGCCGAAATTGAACTTGTTAATACCATAGGGCGAGAAATCATCCTTCGTGAATCATTAAAAAAATCAAAAAATGATTTTGATTACATTTTTATTGACTGTCCACCTTCACTGGGGTTATTAACCCTCAATGCATTAACAACAGCAGCCGAGGTTATCATACCAATTCAGGCAGAGTTTTTTGCACTTGAAGGACTTACAAAACTTGTTCAAACAATTCAGCTGGTGACTGAGAGAATCAATCCTGCAACACACATTTCCGGCGTTTTAATCACAATGTTTGATAAAAGAAAAAACATCTGCAAGGAAGTGGCTGAAAGAGTAAAAAAACATTTTGGTGACAGGGTTTTCAAAACAAAAATAAGAGAAAATGTCAAACTGGCTGAAGCTCCAAGTTTCGGGCAGACAATATTTGAATTTGCCCCAAACTCTCATGGTGCGGAGGACTACAGGAAACTTGCAAAAGAAATCATAATGGGAGGTGAACATGAAAAAAAGCGGACTCGGGAAAGACCCTCTAAGCTGGATCACATCCACAGTGTCAGAGAAACAAAAGAAAAGGGGAAATCTCGTTCAAAAGGGCATTCCAAAATTTAAAACATTTGAAGTCAGATTAACAGTCCCTTTTACAGAACAGCATCTGATGTTTCTTGACCAACTGCAGAGAGAAATTTTAAAAAACAGAGAACCCATTTACAAAAAAGAAAGAATAACCAAGAATTCAATAATAAGAGCATGCATAGATGCTTTCAGAAATGTCCAGTTGAATCTAAAAAATATCCCTGACGAAGAAACACTTGTTGAAAGGTTGAAAGAAAAAATTAAACAATAATCTACATCTCATGCTTCCAGAGATCAGAAATGGTTTCTCTTTTACGGCACACAATAACCTTTTTCCCGGAAACCATTATTTCTGCAGGACGAGGTCTGCCATTGTAATTCGAGCTCATTGAAAAACCGTATGCACCAGCACTCATCACAGCAAGAACATCTCCTGCGTCAAGGTTTGCTGAAAGAGACCTTTCCTTTCCAAGAAAATCACCTGTTTCACAAATCGGACCAACAATATCATAAGTTTCATTCATTCCTTTGTAAACCACCGCAGGAATTATCTCATGATAACTGTTGTACAGTGCAGGCCTGATTAAATCATTCATTCCTGCATCAACTATTAAGAATTTTTTTGCTTCTGTTTTCTTTTTATAAATGATACGTGTCAGAAGAACCCCAGCGTTACCAACAATAAACCTACCTGGTTCAATGACCATGGACACAGAGGGAAAATTTTTTACAAAAAAATCAGAAATTCTCTCGCCGAAAACTTCAATTGGCTCAATATTTTCAATTCGATAAGGAATACCAAATCCACCTCCGATATCTATAATCTGTGGTTTAAAGCCAGTGTCATCCAGAAATGTTTTAAGTCGCTTTAGCGCCTCAATATACGGAGAAGAAATCTTAATATTTGAACCGAGATGAAATTGAATCCCAGCAAGTTTTAAATGTTTAAAATCACGTTGATGCCGAATCACTGAACTGACCTGTTGTGGGGACAATCCAAATTTTGTTTCTTTCTTTGCAGTTTTTGTATAATGATGGGTATCAACATCAACATCAAGATTTATACGTAAGCAACAATTTACTTTGCTTTTCAAATTTCCGGCGATTTTATCAATTGTTTTCAACTCCTCAATACTTTCGACAGTAAAAAAATAGATGTTTGCTTTTATTGCTTCAACTATCTCATTTGCTGTTTTCCCAACACCTGCAAATACTATACTGTTTCCTTTGAAACCTGCCTTCAACGCCCTGGCAAGTTCACCGCCAGAAACAATGTCAACACCACAACCACTTTTATGAACAAGTTTTAAAATCTTTAAATTACTGTTTGCTTTCATTGAATAACAAATCAGAGGAGAAACATTTTTAAAAGAATCCCTGATTTTTTTAATCTGGTTCTGAATAAGCGAACAACTGTAAACATACAGTGGGGTACCGAACCTTGAAACGAGTTTTTCAACATCAACATCTTCAATAAACAATTTCCCTTTCCTGTAACTGTAAAGACCATTAGAAATTATTTCAAGATATTTTTCCATCGCTTTACCTCTTCTTTCACCTGTTTTATACCTGTGCTTCCTGGTGACCTTTTCAAATGTATAGATTTGTGGACATCGAGGTTTTTAATAAAATTAATTGTATCATCATCAATGCCAAGTTTTTTTAATTCAGTATCTTTAAGTTCAAATAATCGGACACCCTTTTCACAGGCAAATCCCACAATCTTTGCCACGATATGATGCGCCTGTCTGAATGGTATTCCTTTGCCTGAAAGAAATTCAGCAATATCAGTCGCCTCAATATAACCATAATGGCAGGCATTCTCCATTTTTTCTCGGTTTATCTTCGTTCCTTTCATAATCTCTGCCATCAAAATTAATGATAAATGGGAAATCTCACAACTTTCAAATAAAAATCTTTTATCTTCCTGCAGATCCCTATTATATGAAAGTGGTAACGCTTTTATAAGGGTAAACATTCCAGTTAAATTACCAATGATAGTTGAAGTTTTTCCCCTTATCAATTCAAGAACATCAGGATTTTTTTTCTGCGGCATAATACTGGAACCTGTGCAGAACTCATCCGGTAGTTCAACAAATCCAATAAGTGGGTTATGCCATATAATCAGTTCCTCTGCCATCCTTGAAAGGTGTAGCATCAACATTGCATTAACTGCAAGTGTTTCCAAAATAAAATCCCTGTCACTGACAGCATCTATACTGTTACGAAAAACCTGTTGAAAAGTAAGTTTTTGAGCAACAAATTCTGGATCTACTGGAAAACTTGTTCCTGCGCACGCACATGCACCAAGCGGACAGATATCTACTCTTTTAAGACAATCCTGTATTCTTTGTTTATCCCTTTCAAACATTTCAACAAAGGCAAGCAGGTGATGAGAAAATAAAACCGGCTGTGCTGGCTGAAAATGTGTAAATTCAGGAATACAGATATCAAAATATGCGTCTGCTTTATCTACCAGAACACTTTGTAAAGAAGAAATTGCATTTTCAATTTCAGGCATTACATTTTTGAGATAAAGTTTTTCATCAAGAACAACCTGATCGTTTCTCGACCTCGCTGTGTGCATCTTACCTGCAACTGAACCAACCAATTCATTCAATCTTCTCTCAATAGCAGTATGAATATCCTCATCATTTTCCTTGAAAACAAACGAATTGTTTCTTATTTCATCTCGTATTTTCTTCAGCCCTGAAATGATTTTTTTACCATCATGGTTTTTAATGATTTTTTGTTTTACAAGCATTTGAACATGTGCAATGCTTCCAGAAATATCAAATAAGGCAAGTTTCTTATCCACATCAATAGAAAATGTAAAATTCTTTGCAACAGAGCAAAGTTCCTTTTTCATTCTCCCACTCCATAGATAATGGCCCATTGAATTCCCCTGTGATTTTTATGATTTTATCAAAAGTATTATAATATTGCAACTGCGGAAAGGAAAATAATTATGAAAAAAAAGTTTGTAATTGTTGAATCGCCTGCAAAAGCACGGACAATTGGTCATATTCTCGGTTCACAATATACTGTCAAAGCAACGTTAGGGCATATTATGGATTTACCTGAAGATGATTTCGGTGTTGACCTTGAAACGTTCACTCCAGTATATACAATTCTTCCGAAAAAGAAAAAGATTGTTGCATACTTAAAAAAAATAGCCGAAAATTCTGATTCCATTTACCTTGCAACAGATGAAGATAGAGAAGGGGAAGCCATTGCGTGGCATACCACAAATGTCCTTGGAAAAAACATAGAAGAAGTAAAAAGGGTTGCCTTCCACGAAATTACAAAACCTGCTGTGCTTGAAGCATTTAACAATCCAAGGAAGATTGACATTAATCTTGTTTCCGCACAACAAGCAAGAAGGATCCTTGATCGCATTGTTGGTTATAAATTAAGTCCTTTACTTGGAAGACATCTTTCTGCAGGCAGGGTTCAATCAGTCGCATTACAGTTAATCGTCGCAAGAGAAAAAGAAATACAAAATTTCGTTCCTCAGTTGTACTGGGTAATAAAAATTGTTGTTGAACATAATGGAAAATTATTTCAGATGCAACTGATAAAGGTTCACAATGAAAAAATCAAGTCCCCAGGTATTCTGGAAAAAGAAAAAGTCCAGCAGTATCTTAATGAAATTGATCATAAGATTGTGACAATTGTAGATGTGGAAAAAAAGGAAAAAAACACAGGACCATATCCGCCCTTTATCACAAGTTCTCTTCAACAGGAAGCATCCACAAAACTCGGTTTCAGTTCTATGAAAACAATGCAAATTGCCCAGCAACTTTATGAAGGGATTGTTCTTGATAAAAAAACATCTGTTGGTTTGATTACTTATATGAGAACCGATTCACCTTCTGTTTCAAAACTTGCACAAACCCAGGCAGCGAAATTTATTTACGAAAATTATGGAAAACAATATGTTCCTGACAGACCTCCTCATTATTCAGCAAGAGTTTCAAGTGCTCAGGAGGCACATGAAGCAATTAGGCCCACTCATGTTAATTTTGTTCCAGAGGAAATGAAAAAATATCTGACAACGGAACAATTCGCTTTATACAAAATGATATGGGAAAGATTCGTTTCAAGCCAGATGACGCCTGCAAGGATTCAAACATTAACAATACGGGCAACTGTGGACCAATTTGAATTTGAAGCAACAAAATCAGAAATCATTTTTGATGGTTTTACAAAACTCTGGAAAATAAACATTGATTCAGGAGAAGAAAATCTTCCTTCTGATATCACAATTGGTCAGACCATTAAAATAAAGGATGTAAAGGTTGAAGAGAAGAAAACTGAACCTCCACCAAGATATACTGAAGCCTCCTTGATCAGGACACTGGAGAAATTTGGTATAGGAAGACCATCAACATATGCACCAACAATTGCCACCTTACTGAAAAGAAGATATGTTAGAAAACAAAAGAAGGTTTTTATCCCGGAAAAACTTGGAATAGACGTTTCTGATGCTCTGTCAAAGTATTTCCCTGATGTAATAAATGTTGAATTCACAGCAAAAATGGAACAGCAACTTGATGAAATCGCTGAAGGTAAAAGGGACTGGATTTCATTATTAAAAGAGTTCTATGATAGTTTTAAACTTTCCCTTGAAAGGGCATCAAACGAAATAAAAATTGACTTTTCAACAGAAAAAAAAGACACAAAGATTAATGAAAAACTTGAAAGAATTTGTCCAGAGTGTGGGAAATCTCTTATAATAAGAACAAGTAAATTCGGAAAGTTTATTGGTTGTACAGGTTTTCCAAAATGCAGATATAAAGAAAAGATTAAAAACAATGATAATCATTCCGGCAATTGACCTAAAAAAAAGTAAGGTTGTTCGTTTGTATAAAGGGAAATTTGAACAGGCAACCTCCTATGGACTTGATCCTGTGGACCTTGTCAAGGATTATATTTTAAAAGGAGCGCGTCGCATTCATATTGTGTCTCTTCTCGGGGCAAAAGAAGGGAAAATTCTTGAACATGATTACAGTGTTATCAGGGAAATGCTGAAAATGAGAAATCTTGTTGCTGGTGAAAAATGTGAAATACAACTGGGCGGCGGAATAAGAAGAAGTCATGAAATAAAACAATTTTTTGAAGCAGGCGTTGACTATGTAATTCTTGGAACAGCCATTGTTTTACCACAGATTCTTGAAGCAAATTTTTCCCTCAGCGATATTGCAAGGGCATATGCTCTTGCTGATAAAAAATTTGACACTGTTAAAGAAATACCAGAACCTGACCTGATGGATAAGATCAATAAAGAGACAAAAAAACGAATTATTGTGAGCATAGATGTCTTTAAAAATTCAGTGGCACTCAGTGGATGGCTTGTCACAATTCCAGTAGAGCCTTCCTGGATTATAAAGAAACTTATTGAAAAAGATTTCACAAGATTTATGATTACCGATACATCAAGGGATGGAACATTGCACGGAGTTGATATAGAAGTTTTTGAAAAAATTATTGATGCTGTTGGAAAATTTGATAATAGTAACTACGAACTTATCATAGGTGGAGGAATCGGCTCAGAAAAAGATGTAGAGATCATTGCAAATTCCGGGCTTCCAATATCCGGGGTTGTAATAGGTAAAGCCATTTATGAGAAGAAACTTCAAATTCAAACTCTTATCAGGAAATATCAAACATGAGACAAAAGTTAAAAATTTTTGCATTATTTTTGACTTTCGTTTTATTTTCAAAGGGATTCTGTCTGCCTGCAGATGTTCAACCAATTACAAACGCGTATTACCTGCCAAAGGTTATGGAATTGATAGAAAAAGCAGAAACTTCAATATATGTTGTGATGTATAACATGGCATGGTATGACAAATATCCTGATAGTTCATCAAATAAACTGATTAATCTGCTGTGCAGGGCAGCAAAAAGAAACGTCAGCGTAAATGTAATTCTAAACAGGGACTCTGATAAAAAGAAGGAAGAAAAAGATATAAACATTGAAGCAGCAAAGATATTAAAAAAGGCAGGTGTCAATGTCATGTTTGACCCTCTTGAACAAACAACCCATGCAAAACTGCTGATCATAGATAACAGATTTGTCGTAATAGGAAGTTTCAACTGGTCATATTACAGCCTTGAAAAAAACAATGAGACCGCTGTTTTGATTGACTCAAAAGATATTGCGTCCTATTTTTTGAATTATTTCAACAGCATCGCTGTAAGAAGTACACAGTTTAAACTTTCTAACTGACATCAGAAATTTCTTTAAGAATCTTATATTCAACACTGTCCACAAGTGCCTTCCATGATGCTTCAATAATATTTTCAGACAACCCTATTGTTCCCCATGATTCCTGCTCATCCATTGACTCAACCAGTACCCTTGTAACAGCAGCCGTTGCCTTTTCGGGATGAAGGATTCTTACCTTGTAGTCAGTCAGTTTTAGATTTGAAAGGAAGGGATAAAAAGGAATCAACGCCTTTCGCAGGGCATTATCAAGTGCATTTACAGGACCATTTCCTTCGGCAACAGTATACTCAATATTTTTGCCAACCTTAATTTTTACTGTAGCTTCAGCAACCACTTTTGAATTTCTTTCTTCCACAATTACCCTGAATCCCTCAACATGAAAGGGCTTTTTATAAAGCCCAAGCAATTTTCTTACCATCAATTCAAATGATGCCTCAGCAGATTCAAATTGATAACCTTCTTTTTCAAGTTGCCCAACTGTATCAAGAATCTTTTTTATTGTTTCAGGTTGTTTTTCAAGGTGAAATTTTTTTAGTTTTTGAAGGATTGTACTTTTCCCTGAAAGTTCTGAAACAAGTATCCTTCGTTGGTTACCGACCCTTTCAGGTGGGATATGTTCGTATGTTCTTGGATTTTTTCCAACAGCATCAACATGCACTCCACCTTTATGTGCAAAAGCACTGAATCCAACAAATGGTTGATTTCCAGGAGGAACAATATTGGCAATTTCATAAACGTATCGTGATAGCTCTGTAAGACGTTTCAAATTACTTTCTTCAAGGCATACAAAACCCATTTTAATCTGAAGTATCGGAATTATTGCAGTCAAATCCGCATTTCCACATCTTTCTCCAAGTCCATTGATAGTTCCCTGAACATGCACTGCGCCAGCCCTTACAGCCGCAATGGAATTGGCAACTGCTGTTGCTGAATCATTGTGCGCATGGATCCCAATCGGTGTTTTGACAATCTTAATGACATCACTGATAATTTGTTCAACCTCAAATGGTAATGTCCCACCATTTGTGTCACATAGGACAAGTCGTTCGGCTCCGCTTTTCTCAGCCACCAGCAACGTTTTTATTGCATAATCAGGATTTTCCTTATAGCCATCAAAAAAATGTTCGGCATCAAAAAAAACAATCTTTCCATTTGCCTTGAGAAAACTGATTGAGTCCTCAATCAATTTCAGGTTATCATCAAGGGAAATCTTAAAAACATCTTTAACATGAAGGTCCCATGACTTTCCAAAAATCGTTATAACATCTGCTCCTGATTCAATAAGTGCCTTCAAAAAAGGGTCCTTCTCTGGAGATAAATTCTTTCTTCTGGTACTTCCAAAAGCAACAAGTTTGCTGTGTTTCAATCTGTGTTCAGCCATTTTTTTGAAAAATTCCTCTGCTTTCGGATTTGAACCAGGCCAGCCACCTTCAATGTAATCAAAACCAAATTCATCAAGTTTCTCTGTGATTCTAATCTGGTCATGAAGTGTGAAAAACACAGATTCACCCTGAGCACCATCCCTTAATGTTGTATCGTAAATTTCGATTTTTCTCTTTTTGTCCATGAGTTTTATTTTACTTTTATTCCACCAGGGTGTCAAAACTCCATTGCCTGCGACAAAGCATTTCAAAATTGGTAAATCTGAACAAAAATTGTAAAATAGATATTATGGCTGCAATACATTTAAACGGAGAAACAATAATCACAGGTGTTTTTGGATGGCCTGTCAAACATTCACTTTCTCCTGTTTTCCAGAATGCTGCTTTCCAGCATCTGAAATTAAACTGGGTATATGTCCCTTTTGAAGTCCGTCCAGAATATCTTAAAGATGCAGTGGAAGCAATAAAAATTTTCTCTATCAAAGGTATCAACATTACAATACCTCATAAAAAGGATGTTATTCAATACCTTGACATTGTTGATAGTGAAGTAAAAATTCTTGGTGTTGCCAATACCATCGTAAATGATGGGGGAATTTTAAAGGGATATACCACTGATGGTAAAGGTTTCCTGCGTTCATTGAAGGAAGATGGGCAATTTAATCCAGCAGGTAAAAATATTTTTATTTTTGGTGCTGGTGGTTCTGCCTTTGCAATTGCAGGTGCTCTTGTACAATCAGGAATTCTGTCTCTTTTTATCTGTAATCGTACAGAAGAAAAAGCCATCATGTTAAAAAATCATATAAAAGATGTTTTTGATTTTAAAAATGTTGAAATCATACCGTTTGATAAAAGAAATGACCCGAAAATCTGGAAAACAATTGACCTTCTGATAAACACAACATCTGTGGGTATGAAAAATGATGACATAATACTGGTGGACAATAGAAATTTAGATGAAAACATCTTTGTATATGACATTGTTTACAACAGAGAAACAGCATTAATAAAAATGGCAAGAAAAAAGAAAATCCAGTGTCTTGATGGACTGTCCATGCTTGTTTTTCAGGGTGCTGTTTCGTTTTCTCTATGGACAGGACTTGATGCTCCAATTGATGTAATGAAACAATCATTAATCGAATATAAAAAGGAAAGGAGCAGCAGTTGAAAATTATTCTGGCTGGTTTTAATGGAACATGGCGAAAAGAAACAGGAAAAATTTTATCAATACGACTCAAAAAACAATTCTTTGATATAGAAGAGATCATAGAAGAAAGGGAAAAAGATAGGGTCGCTCACATCTCTCAGGTTAAAGGTAAAGATTATTTGAGGCAGATTGAGGAAAAAATTGTCAAAGAAATTTCATGTCTTGAAGACATTGTATTTTCTATAAATCCTGATGTCATTGCCAGTGAAGAAAACCGCAGGATTCTTAAATCCGATGGTATCATCATCTGGCTAACAGCAGAACCATCCATAATACTGCTTCGAATGCACCCTGGAAAGGATAGTAAAACCCTATTAAGCAAACAGCAGGCACTTGTACATATCAGGCATGTTCTTAAAGAACATGATTTCTCTGTGTTTGCAGATAGGATCGTTGATACATCTGAACTCACACCCGAACAAACAGCCGACAGGGTTCAGCAAATATTAATAAACTCCTTTTAATTTCATCCACTTGCTATCAAGCTTAGCAAGGGCATCGTATGCTCTTGCCATATATAAGGCATCAACAATGGCAATTGCCATCATTGCCTCTGCAACAGCATAAATCCTTCCAAGAAGGGTAGGGTCTCTTCTTGTGATAGGTTTAAGTTTTTCTTCCTTCATTGTTCTCATATTAATTGAGGTTTGCTCTATTGAAATTGTTGGCGTTGGTTTTATTGCCAATCGTACCACAATATCCTCTCCATTTGTAATACCACCAAGAATTCCTCCAGCATTATTCGTCTTGAATCTTATTTTACCATTGTTATCGATATAGGGCTGGTCGTTATTTTCTGAACCCTTCATATTCGCAACACGAAAACCAGCACCAAATTCAATTCCTTTCACTGCTCCAATACTGCACAATGCATGGGCTATTAGTGCACTCATTTTATCAAATACAGGTTCTCCAAGCCCTGGTGGTACATTATGAGCAATTACTTCGATAATACCACCTGCTGTATCCCCCTGCTGTTTTATCTCAAGAACCTTTTCTTCCATTTTCTTTGCTGCCTCAAGGTCAGGACAGTTAATCTCATTTTTTCTATAATTTTTCTTAATTTCTTCAAAAGTCATTTCCCTGCACCTGATACCCATACATTCTTTTGTATACGCAAGGATTTCTATTCCTTCCCTTTCAAGAATAAATTTTGCAACAGCCCCACCAGCAACCCTTGCCACTGTTTCTCTTCCTGAAGCCCTTCCTGCACCGCACCAGTCCTGATATTCTCCGTATTTCAGAAAAAATGAGTATGTTGCATGCCCTGGTCTGAAAATATCCTTGTATGAACGATATTGTTCTACATGGATTTTTTTTGTATCCACGTTATAAACAATGATCCCAAGGGG
The DNA here is from genome assembly GCA_023818965.1 of Candidatus Omnitrophota bacterium. Lineage (GTDB taxonomy): Bacteria > Ratteibacteria > UBA8468 > B48-G9 > DTJG01 > DTJG01. The sequence goes on from JAMWCD010000002.1 coordinate 83,680, forward strand.
TGCACCTGTTGTAAGTCCATCCTGACCTATTCCTGCAAAAATTTCGCACTGGTCAGTTTCCTTTCTCGGACTGTTAAGTTTGCCAACACCAGGTCTCCTTTTGTCCAGTTCTTTTTGAATATATTCCCTCGTAATCTTGAGCCCCGGCGGAACTCCATCAACAATTACTGCAAGACCTGAACCCTTTCCCTTACCATATGACTCACCGCATGTTGTAATCCTGAAAAGCCTTCCGAAAGTATTTCCAAGCATAAAAAACCCTCCCTGTTAAAATCAATCATTTTCAATTTCTATACTGGCTCCGATTGATTTCATCATTTGAAAAAATTCTGGAAATGTAACAGAAACTGATTCTGCAGTTGTTATTATTGTTTCTCCTTCTGCAACAATACCTGCAAGAACAAGTGCCATTACCACTCTATGGTCTTTATGTCCATCTACTATTGTGCCTTTGAGTTTACTCTGATAAATGATCAAACCATCTTCAATTTCCTGAATATTTGCTCCCATTTTACTCAATTCCTGTGCCATTACCTTAATCCTGTCTGTCTCCTTAATCCTTGCCTGAGGAACATTAACAAGTTCTGTTTTTCCTTCAGCCACACATCCAAGCACAGCCATTGCTGGTAATGCATCAGGAGTTGAATTTAAATCAATTTTATTTCCGATAAGGTTATTGTGCTTAACCCTGATACCTGCCACCTCTTCTGAAATAATCGCTCCAGATCTTTTTAGATATTCAAGAACCTTTTTATCTCCCTGTACATCATTTATATCAAGACCATCAATCAATAATTCTGAATCTGTGATCGCGGCTGCAACAAGAGGAAATGTCGCTGAACTCCAATCTCCAGGTATTTTCTTTTCAAAACTTTTATATGACTGACCGCCACTGACATAAAAATGAGATAAATCATCTGACGCAGTGTATCTGATATTCTGTTCGTCAAGCCACCTGAGCGTCATCAATATATATGGTTTTTCACATGGGTTTATCACATTGATTTCAGTGTCTTCTGCAACACAGGGCGTGCTTATCAACAACGATGATACAAATTGTGAATTTATTCCATCAACAACAGTTTTTCCACCATGTATGGGTCCTTTTATTTTTACTGGAGGTTTGCCATTTCCATGAATTGAAATGGCTTCGGCACCAAGTTTTCTCAAGGCACAAAGCAGTGGTTCAACTGGGCGACTTCTCAGTGAATCATCTCCATCAAGAATTACTTCAAAATTACCAAGGGATACCACCCCACAAATAAGATTGAAGGAAGTACCAGAATTTTGAAGATCAATGACCTTTTCAGGATTTACAATATTTTTCCCAAAACCATCAACAATCATGTAGTCCGAATACTCCTGAATGTTTGCCCCAAGTAATCTACATGCATTGATGGCAGCCAGTGTATCCTGTGAATAAAGGGGATTTAATATTTTTGACCTGCCATCAGCCAGTGAAGCAATGACCACTGCCCTGATTGTGTGGGATTTGCTTGCAGGAATTTTTGCAACACCACTTAATTTTTCTGTCTTTCTGACTCTGAATTTCATCTGTTTTGCCTTTATTAAATTTTACAACAATTTCAATTTTTTGTAAATTGTTGTCAGAAGCACAATTGTTTCATCACGATTTTTATATGTTATAATAATTCTCAGGGGTGAGTCATGAAAATTATTGAAGTTTGCTTAAAAAGAGAAAAATATCCCATTTATCTTGGTTATCCCTTAGAAGAAATCGGGCAATTGTTTATAAAACATGAGTGCGGGAACAAGATCTTTATTATCACTGATGAAAATGTCAGCAGGTTCTATTCCAATGCTGTCAGGCATTCACTGGAAAACGCAGGGAAAAAGGTAGATATTTGCGTCGTGAAACCAGGTGAACCATCAAAAACAATCAAAACTGCCTATCATTTAATTGAAAAATGCTCCCAATTTGGACTGGACAGAACAGATACAATCATTGCTCTCGGAGGCGGGGTAGTATGTGACCTTGCAGGATTTGTGGCTTCCATTTATTTGCGAGGAATATCGCTGGTTTCGATACCAACAACACTCCTTGCTCAGGTTGATGCCTCTGTTGGTGGAAAAAATGGCGTCAATCTTCCGTGGGGAAAAAATCTTGTTGGAACATTCCACCAGCCATCCTTTGTAGTTATGGATATTTCAACCCTTAAAACCTTGCCTGAAAGAGAAATTTCGCAGGGTATGGCAGAAGTCATTAAATGCGGTATTATAAGAAGTAAAAAACTTTTCCAGTTCCTGTTGTCTACGGATAAGAAAGAAATAAAAAACCATTTTGATTCAATAATTTCAGAATGCATCACAATCAAAAAGAGAGTCGTTGAAATGGACGAAAAAGATACAAAGGGCATCCGTGAAATTCTCAACTTTGGCCATACAATTGGCCATGCCATTGAAATTAACAGCAGAAAATTAAATCACGGAGAATGTGTTGCACTGGGTATGATATGTGAAACATTTATTGCAGTACAGAAAGGTTTTTGCTGTTATTGTTTGTTTGAAAATATCAAAGAACTTGTAAAAAAATTCAATCTTCCGACAAAAACAAACATCAGCAGTCAGAAGGTTGTCCATTCTCTTTTGTTCGATAAAAAAACAAAGGGGGGAAAATTACGATTTGTACTTCCAGTAAAACCAGGAGCAGTAAAAACAGGGGTTGAAATTTCAACCAATGATATTATATCAAACTGGGAGAAATGGCAATGAAAAATAGCGAACTTGAATCCTTAAGAAAAGAAATTGACAGGCTTGACAGGGAACTGGTGAAAATCCTTAATGAAAGAGCAAAAATTGTTCATAGAATAAACGAAGTGAAAAAACAATCGTCAATGCCAGTTTTTGATCCTGCCAGAGAAAAGAAAATCATCAACAAGCTTCTGAAAATCAATACAGGGCCATTGTCTGACAGTGATATTGAAAGTATTATGCAGGAAATTTTTAAAATTTACAGGTCATTTGTAAAACCATTAACAATTGCGTACCTTGGACCTGCAGGAACCTTTACCCATCAGGCAGCCCTGCATCAATTTGGAGAAAAAAGTATCCAGATTCCATGCCGGACAATTGAAAGCGTCTTCAAAGAAGTTGAAAAGGGAAGGGCTGATTACGGGGTTGTGCCTGTTGAAAATTCTAACGAAGGAGTAGTAACACACACGCTTGATATGTTTATTGATAGCGATTTAAAAATATCAGCAGAAATTATCCTTGAAATCCATCATTTCCTTCTTTCAAAAGAAAGCGAACTGAAAAAAATAAAGAAAGTTTATTCTCATGCCCAGGCACTCGGACAGTGTCAGAAATGGCTTGATGAACATCTTCCATCCGCAGAAAGAATAGAAACAGAAAGCACAGCACTTGCTGTTAAACTGGCACAAAAAGAAGTTTTTTCAGCAGCCATTGGTTCAAAGGTAGCAGCAGAACTTTATAACATGAATATTCTTGCTCCGAATATTGAGGATTTTAAGGGTAATGTCACAAGGTTTCTTGTCATAGGAATGAATGATTCATTGCCAAGCGGTGATGATAAAACGTCAATAATGTTTTCCGTAAAAGACCGTGTTGGGGCTTTACACGATATGCTTGTTCCGTTCAAAAAGTACTCTATAAGTTTAACGCGGATAGAATCAAGACCCACAAAGAAAAAGGCATGGGAATATATCTTTTTTGTCGACTTTGTTGGACACAGGAATGATAATAATGTTTGTAAAGCCCTCCGAGAGCTTGAAAAAAATTGTGTTTTTTTGAAAATTCTTGGTTCGTATCCAAAATGGGGGGTCTGATGGTCGATATCATTATTATGTCAGGAAACGCTACTGAACAACAGATCAGTGCTGTAATTGAAAAAGTAAAATCCCTGGGTTATGATGTAAACCTCAGCAGGGGCAAAGAAAAAATCCTGATAGGGATTATTGGTGATACCAGGGGACTATCTGAAGAAACATTCATTTCTTTCCCTGGTGTTATTGACACAATCAGTATCCTCAGGGATTACAAACTGGTCAGCAGGGAATTCCATCCTGCAGATACAGAAATTGCTTTCAATAATTTTACTATTAATTCAAAACACATTGTAATTGCCGCAGGTCCATGTTCTGTTGAAAACAAAGAGCAAATGCTGGAATCAGCAAAATTTATAAAAAAATGCAGGGCAAAAATTCTTCGAGGAGGGGCATACAAACCAAGAACATCTCCATACAGTTTTTCAGGGCTTGGAAAGGAAGGACTCAGGATATTAAAGGAAGTAAAAGAGGAGACAGGACTTGCAATAATAACAGAAGTGATTTCACCCGAGGATGTCGATATTGTTGAAGATGTTGCAGATATTCTTCAGATTGGTGCCAGGAATATGTACAATTATCGACTGCTGGAGAGGGTTGGAAAATCAAAAAAACCCGTGATGCTCAAAAGAAGCTTTCAGGCAACAATCAATGAATTTTTAAACTGTGCAGAATATATTTTGAAAGAAGGCAATACAAAGGTAATTCTCTGTGAAAGAGGTATCAGAAGTTTTGATTCACAATTTACACGAAATTGCTTAGATCTGAATGCAGTTCCTGTTATTAAAAAAGAATCACATCTTCCCGTTTTTGTTGACCCGAGCCATGGCACAGGTAAACGCGAACTTGTTATACCGATGTCAAGGGCTGCCATTGCTGCAGGAGCAGATGGTCTCATTATTGAAGTCCATCCAAACCCTGAAAATGCTTTATCAGATGGTTTTCAGTCCCTTACCTTTGATCTTTTTGAAAAACTCATGGAAGAAATTGAAAAATTTGCAACTGTTATGGGTAAAACTTTATAAAACATATCTTCACCATGGACATCATAAACGCATGGAAAAAACTGGTTGACGAAGCAACATATCCTGCGGAATTTCCGTTTGTCAGTGAATGGGTTTCTTTTGGAAAGGGTTATCCTGTAAAGGGGCTTGGTGGTAGTCATACTCCAATGATCGCTCATGAAATGATAGAACTTGATGTAGATTACGCAAGACACATCCTTTTGCTTTACCTTCGTTCATGCCTGAGAGAAGAGGATGGAATGCTGGCTGCAATGACTGTTGCGAAATCTGACTCGCTGTATCCAAAGACAGAAAAGGGCAGGATATATCAATACAGCCATCCACCAATCTGGAGTTTTGTAGCGAAAAAAATGCTTGAAAAAAAGTGGGATCCCAAATTTGCAGAGTTCTGTTTTAACGCAGGTATGATGAATTTAAAATGGTGGGAAGAAAACAGAAAAGACAGGATTGGTCTATTCTGGTACATTGATAGTTATCCTGATGAAAAAAATTCAGAATCAGGCTACGAAAATTCTCCGCGATGGGATTTCAAGGACCTTGGACCATTTCCATGCATTGACCTGAGTTGTTTGATATTACTTTACATTGAAAACCTTATCTGGCTTGCAGATAAACTTGCACAGCACGATAAAAAAAACCATCTTGTTTTGTCTCATCAAAACCTGAAAAAAATTATGGATAGATATTTCTGGGACGAAATCATCGGGATATTCTGTGATTATGATCTGCTGGCAATTAATGCGAAGAAAACTACAGCATCCTTTTTTTCTCTTGTTAGCGGGCTTGCCATGACAGAAGATGTTGAAAGAATGATTGGCTTACTACTTGACCCAAAAGAATTTTCTGCTCCAAAAGGAATGCCTGTGGTGTCAATGGCAGAACCAGCATTCGAACTTGATCTGTGGAGGGGAACACTGAGCCCATCAGAAGTATTCTGGGTATGTCTGGGACTTCAGAGATATGGATATTTTGAAGTAGCAAAAAACATTGCGAAAACATCACTTGAAAATATTTACGATACTTTTAAAAATACAGGAAAACTCTGGGAATTCTATAACCCTGTGGATGGGGATATGTCAAAATTGAAAAGGAAGGGTTCGAAGAAAGGGCCTTATCCTGATTGTCCGGGTTCTGTCCCGGTAATAAGTATTGAAAAAATTGCAGAAGGAGAAAACCTATGGTGAAAAATTTTAAATTTTTTCTTCCATCAAAGATATTTTTTGGCAAAGACATTATTAATGAGGCATTACCAGAGGTTAAAAATATAGGAAGAAATGCCCTTGTGGTAACAGGAAAAAGATTTGCAAGGGAAACTGGACTGCTTGAAAAAGTATGTCAAATATTGAAGCACAATGCCATAAACTTTCATGTTTTTGAAGGCGTTACTCCTGAACCCTCAACCACCGACTGCGAAAATGTTGCCCGGGCGGGAAAACAATACATGGCTGATGTTATTATTGCCATTGGTGGTGGCAGTGCAATGGATGTGGCAAAGGCAGGTGCTGTTTTGATGACAAACAGTGGAACACTTCAGGACTACTTTGGTGAAGAAAAATTCCAGAACCAGCCCATACCTGTGGTCGCAATACCAACAACGTGTGGAAGTGGAAGTGAAGTAACAAGATATGCGGTAATCATTGATGAAAAGGAAAAAACAAAAAAGACTGTCTCATCAGAACGAATTATTCCAAAAATCGCAATTCTTGACCCATTGATAATCAAAACATTGCCAAAAATGTTGATTGCAGGGACAGGTATGGATGCCCTGTGCCACGCAGTCGAAGGATTCCTTTCAATAAAAGCAAGCCATATTACGAAAATTTTTTCAATTGAATCAATAAGGTTAATCCTTGAAAATATAGAAAAAGCATTATCCAGTGATGAAAATCTTGAAATGGTTTTCCTCGGCTCTCTTTATGCTGGTTTTGTTATTAATCACTCCGGTACCATTTTTGTCCACGGCATGGCTTATGGATTAACCATAAAATACAGAATTCATCACGGAACTGCAAATGCACTGTGTCTTCCATATGCGATTGATTTTCTAAAGACACATGGATACCAGGAGGAAATTAAGGAACTGGAGAAATTTTTCAATTCTCAGCAACTTATTCGTTTGAATAAGTCCCTGAAATTACCATCTTCGCTTAAAGATATCGGGCTGAATCGCTCTGATATTCCTGAGCTTTCTGAAATGGCATTGAAAGGATGTGAAAGGTCATTTAGAAACATGAAAAGTCGCTTCAATCAAAACGACTTTGAAGAAATTTTTACGAAAATGCTATGAATTTAATAACTTAATAACTTATGAAGTTAATAAATGAAAACGTCCCATATTTTTCATTACAAAAACGGGAAAAATAAATCGATTGTGATAGGAATTGGAAAGTTTGACGGTTTCCATATTGGACACCAGAAAATTATAAAACAGGTGGTGAATCTTGCAGAAAAACTCATCTGTACCCCCTCGGTTTTCACAATCAGGAACTATCCTGCGACTTACACATTAAGTTCGTGGAATCAGAGGAAGCAGTTTTTTAAAGAAAGTGGAATAGAACTCTGCCTTTGGGCAGATTTCACAGATATCCAGAAATTTACACATCAGGATTTTTTAAATTTGCTTCAGAATATCTGTGATATAAAAGGAGTTGTTGTTGGAAAGAATTTCAGATTTGGTTTTCACAGAAAAGGGGATATAAGGTTTTTAAAATCATGGGCAAAAATCAATAACATAAAAGTTTCTATTACAAATCCTGTTTGTGTTAAGGGGACACCTGTTAGCAGCAGTTCAATAAAACAATTAATTAAAAATTCACATTTCTCTGAAGCCAGAGATATGCTGGGAAGGTGGTTTACAGTAAAAGGAAGATGCATTTCTGGACGAGGAACTGGAAGAAAAATTGGTTTTCCAACAATAAATCTTGAACTGGAGAACAAAAATTGTCCGGTCAGTGATGGTGTTTATGCATGTTTTGTTAAGCATAACAAAAACATTTATAAGGCAGCCGTTTTTTATGGAATTCCCAGAATGTTTCACACAGAAAAATCCTTTGAAATACATATACCTGATGTTGAAATTTGTAACGTGCAGGGCAAAAGTTTCACTGTTATCTTTGTAAAAAAAATAAGAGACGTTGAACAATTCAATAGTCAGAAGGAACTTTCTGAAAAGATCAGTCAGGATGTCTGTATCACAAAAAAACTTCTTGACTCTGTTAAACTTGACGATTTTAAAAAAACATTGTAGTATTAAAAGTCCTTCCGGATAACAAGACGATTAACAAAAGGAGGAAGAAATGGCGAAATATGTTTACTTTTTTGGTGGTGGAAAAGCAGATGGCAATGAAAGTATGAAGGATTTACTTGGAGGTAAAGGCGCAAATCTGGCTGAAATGGCAGGTCATCCTGACCTCAGATTGCCAGTTCCACCTGGTTTCACCATTACAACAGAAGTATGTACCTACTACTACAAGCATAATCGAACCTATCCGAAAACACTCAAAAAGGAAGTTGAAACAGCCCTAAAAAAAGTTGAAAAATTGATGGAAAGAAAATTTGGAGACCCGGAAAATCCCTTACTTGTTTCAGTCAGATCAGGAGCCAGAAGATCAATGCCAGGTATGATGGAAACTGTTTTAAATATTGGATTAACAGAAAAAACACTCCCTGGTTTAATCAAACAAAGTGGTGGAAATAAAAGATTTGCATATGATGCATACAGAAGATTGATTATGATGTATGCTGATGTTGTTATGGAAAAGGCAGAAGGCATAGAAGTTGAAGATGGAAAAGGAATAAGAAAAATTATGGACGAAATGCTTGAAGATTTAAAAAAACAGAAAAACTATAGCAGTGATACTGACCTGACAGCCGAAGACCTTGAATTTCTTGCGAGAGAATTTAAAAAGGTTGTTAAGGAAAAACTTGGTAAAGAATTTCCGGATGACCCAATGGAGCAATTGTGGGGTGGCATTGGTGCTGTTTTTGCATCCTGGAACGGAAAACGTGCAGTGGAATATCGAAGAATTGAAAAAATTCCTGATGATTGGGGAACTGCAGTAAATGTCCAGGCAATGGTGTTTGGAAATATGGGCAATGATTCTGCAACAGGCGTTGCTTTCACCCGCAATCCAGGAACAGGAGAACATCAATTTTATGGTGAATACCTTATTAATGCCCAGGGTGAGGATGTAGTTGCTGGAATAAGAACCCCTGCACCGATTAATGAATATTCAAAGAATGAACAGAGCAAACATCTTCCTACCCTTGAGTCATTGATGCCAGATGTTTATAAACAGCTTGATAAAATTCAGAGAAAACTTGAGAAACATTACAGGGATATGATGGATATTGAATTTACGATTGAAAAAGGTAAACTCTTCATTCTTCAATGCAGGGTTGGAAAGAGGAATGGTGTTGCTGCTGTAAGAATGGCTGCTGATATGTACGATGAAAAGCTCATTGATGCAGAAACTGCTGTGATGAGGGTAGCACCGTCACAGCTTGTTGAACTATTACTTCCAATGCTTGACCCGAAAGTTGAAGCCACAACAAAACCAATAGCAAAAGGGTTGCCGGCAGGTCCTGGCGGAGCAATTGGAAGGGTCGTCTTTACATCAAAAGATGCAGTCGAATGGGCACAAAAGGGAGAAAAGGTCATTCTTGTAAGGGAAGAAACTTCTCCTGAAGATGTCGATGGTATGCACAAGGCAGAAGCAATACTTACCAGTAAGGGTGGAATGACCTCGCATGCAGCGCTTGTCGCAAGGGGATGGGGTAAATGTTGTATTGTCGGCTGCTCGGATATTGAAATATCCCCTGATAATAAATCATTCAGCACAAAAAGTGGTGCTGTAGTCAAAGAAGGTGACTGGATTTCATTAAATGGAACAAAAGGACTTGTTTATCAGGGAAGTTTACCCCTGGTAGAAGTTGACATTGAACATAATGAATCTTATCAGCGTTTTATGAAAATCGTTGACAAAGTGAGAAAACTGAAGGTTCGTGCCAATGCTGATACTCCTGAAGATGCAGCGAAGGCACTTAAGTTTGGCGCAGAAGGGATAGGGCTTTTTAGAACTGAGCATATGTTCTATGGAGAGGGTAGTGAAAAACCATTGTTCTTACTTCGAAAAATGATTATGAGCAAAACAGAAGAGGAAAGAAGACGAGCACTGGATGAACTTTATCCATTCATGAAAAATGATATTAAAGCAACTCTTGAGGTTATGAATGGTTATCCAGTAACAATTCGACTTCTTGATCCTCCACTTCATGAATTTGTCCCTCACGATGAAGAAAAACTTATTGCCCTTGGAAAAGAACTTAATATTGATATTACTGAACTGAAAAAAAGAGCAGAGTCATTGAGGGAAAATAATCCAATGCTCGGTCATAGAGGAGTGCGATTAGGAATTACATATCCCGAAATTTCTGAGATGCAATTCAGAGCCATATTAGAAGCAGCCGGAGAACTGATTCTTTCGGGAAAACAAGCAATGCCAGAGATTATGATTCCAGTAACATGCTCTGTCACAGAACTTATGCACCAGAGAAGAATCTTTGACCGCGTCTACAAGGAAGTTTGCGAAAAACTGGGACTTAAAAAGATTCCGTTTATGTTTGGAACAATGATAGAAATTCCAAGGGCAGCCCTTACAGCTGGTAGAATGGCAGAAGTGGCAGAGTTTTTCTCTTTCGGTACAAACGATCTTACCCAAATGGGCTTCGGCTTTTCGAGGGATGATATAGGGGGATTTTTACCTGACTACCTTAAAGAAAGAATTTTACCGGCAGATCCTTTTCAGACAATAGATCAGGAAGGTATCGGTGAACTTATTTCCATGGGAATTCAAAGGGGTCGTGCGACGAGAGAAAATCTTAAGGTCGGTATCTGTGGAGAACACGGTGGAGATCCTGATTCGGTAAAATTCTGTCACAGAATTGGAATGAATTATGTTTCCTGCTCTCCTTTCAGGGTTTCGATTGCCCGACATGCGGCAGCACAGGCAGTTGTAGAAGGGAAAAAACAGGAAACAGCCAAGAAAAGCGGTAAAAAAAAGAAAAGCAGAAAATAAGAAGTTCATAACTTATGAAGTTATTGGATTATGAATTCCCTGAATATTGTTGTATCCGGAGAAGCTGGTAGTGGAATACAGACAGTAGAAACACTACTATGTGAAATCTTTAGAAGACAGCATTATGTCTTTTCCACAAAAGAATATATGAGCAGGGTAAGGGGCGGTGCCAATACAACCACAATCAGAATCTCAGACAGTAGAATCAATGGATTTTGTGAAAAAACAGATATTTTACTTTCCCTGGATAAAAAAGGAATAGAAAGAATAAGAGAAAGAATTACCAGCAACACTCTTATCTTTGGTGATGTTACTGAAACTGAAAAAAACAGTTTTTCCATTGACTTTTCTAAAATTGCCTTAGAGACCGGAAATAAAGTTTTTTCAAATACTGTTGCAACAGGATTTATTCTTGGCCTGCTTAACAAAGATAAAGAAATTGCTGGCTCAGTCATTGGTTCTTTTTTTGCCACAAAGGGCGATCAGGTCATAAAAGGAAATATTGAAGCATTAAACAAGGGATATCTTACAGGACAGGAATTCAGAAAAAAATTATTGTTTGAAGCTCATATTGAAACAGTTAAGGAAGTTGAAAGAGAACTATTCATTAATGGAGCAGAAGCGGTTGGTACTGGTGCAATTCTTGGTGGCTGTAACTTTATTTCATCATATCCCATGACTCCTTCCACACCAGTATTTACATTCCTTGCCCAGCATTCAAAAGACTTTAATATCATCGTTGAGCAGGCAGAAGATGAAATTTCAGCAATAAATATGGTTCTTGGAAGCTGGTATGCTGGGGGAAGGGCAATGGTATCGACATCTGGAGGAGGATTTGCCCTTATGGTGGAATCCATTAGTTTATCAGGTATGATTGAAAGCCCTGTTGTTATTCATCTCGGACAGAGACCAGGACCTGCAACAGGACTTCCAACAAGAACAGAGCAGGGCGATTTACTTTTTTCTCTTTTTTCAGGACACGGAGAATTTCCAAGGGTAATTTTTGCTCCAGGTGATTTAAATGAATCAATATTTTTGACAGCAAAAGCATTTAATATCGCCGATAAATATCAAATACCTGTTTTCATCTTGACCGATCAGTATCTTATTGATACATATTACAATATCCCTGAACCTGATTTCTCACTTTTTGATATTGAATATTACTATTTGAAAGAAACCGATCCAAGCTACAGAAGATATAAATTTACTGATAACGGCATATCTGAAAGAGCCATTCCTGGAAACAGTGGATTTGTGTGTCTGGATAGTGATGAACACGATGAAGATGGCCATATAACAGAAGACAGAGAAATAAGAAGGAAAATGGTGGAAAAACGAAATAAGAAAATTATGAATATTGCTGAAATTGAAAGGTTTGAACCTTGTTTTTATGGACACGAAAATTACGAAATTCTGGTTTTATCATGGGGGTCAACAAAAAATACGGTATTAGAGGCAATTTCTCAAATTGATGGTGCACGTTTAGGTTATCTTCATTTTCCGATTATTTATCCATTACCTTCGAATATTGATAATTTCTTCAGAAAAGCAAAGAAAACAATTGTGATAGAGAATAATTATACCTCTCAGTTTTCAAAATTATTGAAAATGGAAAAAGGGATTGAAGTAAAAGAGAAAATCTTAAAATATGATGGACATCCTTTTTCTGTTGAACAAATCACAAATGCGCTGAAGGAGAAAATATAAAATGAAGGATCTTAATAACGCATGGTGTCCAGGGTGCGGAAACTTTGGAATACTTTCGTCTATTGATAAAGCAATTGATGAACTGGGCATCAAAAGAGAAAATATTGTAATGGTTTCAGGCATAGGACAGGCTGCCAAACTTCCTCATTATACAAATGTGAACTTTTTTAATGGTCTGCACGGAAGGAGTATACCGGTTGCAACAGGTATAAAAGCAACCAAGCCTGAACTTACAGTCATTGTAGTGAGTGGAGACGGTTGCATATATGGTGAAGGAGGAAATCATTTTATCCATGGAATAAGAAGAAACCCAGATATTACAGTGATTGTCCATAATAACATGGTTTATGGGCTGACGAAAGGACAGGCATCTCCAACAAGTCAAATTGGCTTTAGAACCCCAATTCAGGTATGCGGAGTATTTGAGGAACCTTTTAATGCAATTGCTGTTGCAATTGCATTGAATGCATCATTTGTTGCCAGGTGTTTTAGCGCAGACATAGAAAAGACAAAGGAAATTATAAAACTTGCAATAAAACATAAGGGTTTTTCATTCGTTGAAATCCTTCAACCGTGCGTAACCTTCAATAAAGTCAACACTTACGCATGGTTCAGGGAAAGAACTTACTACCTTGATAGCAGTTATTCTCCTGATGACAGAATCAAAGCATTTGAGACATCCCTTGAAAAAGATAGAATTTCCCTGGGCATCTTATACACTGGCTTTCAGCGAAAAACCTTTGAACAAAACCTCGAAGATTGTGGTATTGTTTATCCAGTTATAAGAAGAAAATCAAACATTAAAAATGACCTCCTGAAAAGTTTGAAAAAAAATCATTCAAAGTAAATTGACATCCATTTGCGATTCTAATAACTACAGTGTATAATCTCAAACAGGAGCACGAGCGTCTTAATAAAAAGGTTGAATAATAATAACGTAAGTTTTTAAAATTCAATACAAAGGAGAAAAAATGGATAGAAAAGAATTTATTAAGACAGCAATGGCTTCAGTTATCGGGATTATGGTTGCAGGGAAAAGTCGTCTCACGGCAGAAGTTGTAAAAAAAGTTCAGAATACTTCAGAAATTTTTGTTGCAAAAGATGGTAGTCCTTCAGATATGACATCAAAGGTAATAAAGGCACTTGGTGGGATTGGGAAATTTGTTAAGAAGGGCTCAAAGGTTGTAATAAAACCCAATATTGCATGGAATAGAAGTCCTGAACAGGCAGCAAATACGCATCCTGAAGTTGTTGCCACAGTGGTTTCACTCTGTAAAAGTGCAGGTGCTTCGTCAATAATTGTTACAGATGTCACATGTGACCCATGGAATGTTACTTATGTTGTAAGTGGTATTAAGGAAGCTGTGGAAAGGGCAGGTGGGATAATAAAGCCACCTGAAAAATTCAGAAAGGTTGCGATTCCTTCAGGTGTTGTGCTAAAGGAAGCAGAAATACCTGAAGATATCCTTGACGCAGATGTTTTAATTAATATTCCTGTAGTGAAAGTCCATGGTTCAAAAGCAAAAGTCACAATTTCAATGAAAAACTGGATGGGTGCTGTCAGAGACAGGGGATATTTTCACAGAACAGACCTTAATCAGTGCATCGCAGACATCTCTTCTTTTTTAAAGCCATCTCTAACAATTATTGACGCAACAAGAATACTGCTAACAAATGGTCCAAAAGGACCAGGTACAGTGAAAGAAACAAAAATTGTTGCTGGAGGAACTGATTTTGTAGCGCTTGATGCCTTCGGAGCAACGTTGCTCGGAATAGACCCGTCTGAAGTAAGACACATCCAGATTGCAAAAGAATTGGGTCTTGGAGAATCTGACCTGTCAAAAGTCAAAATTCTCTATGTATAACATGGCTGAAGAAAAATGAAAAAAAGACAGATTTTAAGAAGGGTAGTGCAGGCATTAAGTATTTTTTTCTTCTTTTATCTCCTAAAAAAGGCAACAGTGTACCCTGTCTCAACGAAATTACCATTAAGCTTCTTTTTCAAAATTGATGGGCTGCTTGCTTTTTCAGTTGCAATCATTACAAAAACAATGTCATTGTTTATCCTGCCAGGTTTTGTTATGATTTTACTCATTATGACTTTTGGGAATTTCTTCTGTACCTGGATTTGTCCTTCTGGAGGAATTATTGATTATCTTGGCTTTTTATTTTTCAGAAAACGATGGAAAATTTCATCCCCAGTACCTGGAAAACTAAGAAACGCAAGTTCAATAATACTGATGTTTGTTTTAATTTCAGCAGTGGTTTCAAGTATATCTGGTATACAATTTTTTGGATTTGTTTTTGACCCATTTGTTATTATGCACCAGGCAATGATTGGAACAATTCTGTGGCTTTCAGTATTTCTTATCATTGTCCTTGCAAGTATTTTTTATCCAAGATTATGGTGTAATTGTTTTTGTCCGCTCGGAAAATTTTATACAATCGCTGGAACAAGGTTTAAAATAAAAAAACTGTTTGTTATGCTGAAAAACAGAAGGAAAACTGTATCATGAACAGGAAAGAGTTTTTGATTTCACTTGCAGGAACAATCCTTACTGCTGCGAGTCCTGGACTGCTAAGATACAAAAAGAAAAAGACAAATTTTTTGAGACCACCAGGTTCACTTGAAGAAAATGTTTTTTCTAAATCCTGCATCAGATGTGGTGAATGCATCAGAGCATGCCCTGCAAAATGCCTGAAACAGGTGAAAATAGAAGAATCTTTTAATGATTGGCTCACCCCAGAAATCATTCCAAGACAAAAAGGTTGCATACTGTGCCAGAATTGTGGAATTGTATGTCCCACAGGAGCGATAAGGAAAGTCAACTCAGAAAAAATTAAGATTGGAACAGCCAGAATTTTTAATGATATGTGCCTTGTCTGGACAAATCAAAAAGAATGCCTTGTTTGCCTTGAATTCTGCCCTGCAGGTGCCATCTATACAGATGATAAGGGCAGACCAATTGTAAATCCTGAATTATGCGTTGGTTGCGGCCTCTGTGAACAAAACTGTCCTGTTACTTCACAGGATGCAGCAATAAGGGTAAGTACAAAAGGAGAAAAAAGGGTTCATCTTAAAGATGGCAAATACTACTGAAAAGGAGGATTTATGAATCTTGGTGCGCCTGAACTGATTCTTATAGGGCTGGTGGCTCTCCTTTTATTTGGTGCAAAACGGCTTCCTGAGATAGGAAGGGCATTTGGAAAAGCAATTGGTGAATTCAAAAAGGGATTGAAAGAAGCAGAAAAAATAACTGAAAATGAACAGGAAGACAAAGATAAAAAATAAAAAATGGAAACAAATTCCCAGGAAGCATCATTTCTTGACCACCTGGAAGAGTTAAGAAGAAGGATTCTTTTTTCAATTCTATGGTTTGCTGTTTTCTGTATAATATCCTATGCCTTCAAAAATCAAATACTTAGGTTTGTAGTAGAACCATTAGAAAAAATTCAAAAACAACCTGTGTTTGTTTCACCTGTTGAGCCCTTTTTCTCAATCATTAAACTAAGCCTTTTCTCAGGTTTTCTCCTTGGTTTCCCGTTTTTTTTACACCAGATGTATGTATTTGTAAAACCAGCACTTAACTCAATTCATACAAAAATATTTTCATTATGCTTAGTTTCTGGAACAGTTTTGTTTTATGCTGGGTGTGCCCTGAGTTATTACCTGATCGTCCCAGCAGGACTGAAAATCCTTTTCAGTTTTGGCAGTGGAATTATGATGCCTATGGTCACAATGAGCCATTACCTCACATTTTTTATCTGGATGACAGTGATTCTTGGGATTTTGTTCCAGGTACCAGTCATTGTGGTATTTCTCGGAATCACAGGCGTGGTCAGTATACAGGTTCTAAAAAGGATGAGAAGGTTCGTTTATCTTTTAAGTTTTGTAATCGCTGCTGTAATTACGCCGACAACCGATGTAATTACTCAGACAATCATCGCTGTAATTTTTATTTTCCTTTATGAGATTTCGTTATTGATCCTGATTGTCTCAGTAAAACGGAAGGTATTGAAAAAGAAAAACTTGGGTTCAGAAAGTTGAGAAAATTTATTAAGTATAAAAATCAGGTTGAAAATTACGGAATTTTACCCGTTCGACCAGGAACTGGTTGGATGCTGTGGTTTCAAAAGTTTACATAATATATCTTATGCGACATTATAGAACGCAAGTTATTAATTATCAGATAAATACAAACAATAAGCCAATTAATCCACAGTTATCCACAAAACCACAGCATGTATAAGAGAGAGATACCGAAAAAATGATACGGCAGGATCAAAAAATTACAGGCACATTTCATTAGAGACAGTGTTTTTATCGTTCTTCATGGTTTAATGGGTTTATTCTGGTTTTTTCAGGGTTTTTCCGAGTTTTTAATGATATCTACCATTTCCTTTACAGCACTGTGCAATCCTACAAATACTGACTTACAAATGATGCTGTATCCGATATTGAATTCTTCTATCTGGGGTATTTTTAAAATTGGAAGGATATTTCTGTAATCAAGGCCATGGCCTGCGTGAACCTTTAGTCCCTTAGAAATGCCAAATTCTGATGCTTTAACAATTTTTCCAAGTTCATTCTTCCATGCGTCTTCATCATCCTTTTCAAAAAATTCCGCATATCTACCTGTATGAAGTTCTACTGCACAGGCTCCTGCCTCCTTGCTTGCTTCAATCTGTTCAATATCAGGTTCAACAAACATACTCACTTCGATATTTTTATCACGAAACTTTTTTACAATGTCCTTCAGTTTTTCAATATTTCCTGAAACATCAAGACCACCTTCTGTTGTCAATTCCTGTCTTTTTTCTGGTACAAGGGTTACCTGTGCAGGACATATATCCAGTGCAATCCTGACAATTTCTTCACTTGTAGCCATTTCAAGATTAAGCCGTCTTACTGTGTTTTTTAATGCAAAGACATCTCTATCCTGAATATGCCTTCTATCCTCTCTCAGGTGACAGACAATAGAGTCGCAACCAGCGATTTCACAAATACCTGCAGCAATGACAGGGTCAGGAAATCTACCCTTTCTTGCCTGTCTTAATGTTGCAATATGATCAACATTAACACCTAACTTTTTCATTTTTCCCTCCCTGTAAAATTTCCTCTAACTTCTTTATTAAAAATCGATTCTCAGAGGGTTTTCCTATTGTAATTCTCACAAAATTCCCCTTTATCCCAAATCCTGACATTGGTCTTATGATTATTCCCCTCTTTTCAAGCTCCTGACATAACCAGTTAGAATCTTCTTTTACACAGCAAAACAAGAAATTTGCCTCAGAAGGAAATACCTGAAATCCAAGTTTTTCAAGATTTTTCTTAAGGTATACTTTTCCTCTGTTATTATTTTCCACTGATTTTGCCACAAACTGGTGGTCATCCAGGGCTGCTAAAGCTGCCTGCTGAGCAACAGAAGTAGTGTTAAACGGTGGTCTGATCTTTTCCATAATCGAAATAACATCCTTTGAGGAAATTCCATAACCAATTCTTAATCCTGCCAATCCATAGATTTTTGAAAATGTCCTTGTAACTATTACATTTTTCCTTTCAATCCATGGTAATGCAGTTCCAAATTCACTATCCTGGGCATATTCAACATAAGCTTCGTCGCATAATATCAAAATATTATCTGGAACACTTTTCATAAATTCGGAAACTTGACTTTTTTTGATGTAAGAACCTGTTGGGTTATTGGGATTACAGAGAATTATCATTTTGGTCTTCTTTGTAATTTTTTCGCAGATTTTTTCAAGATTATAGGTCATATCATCGTTTAACTGAACAATTACTGGTTCCAGACTGAATGCGTGGGCAAGAATTTTGTAAATGATAAATGATGGGGATGGAAAAATCACCTGGTCATGTTCTTCACAGAATGCCTGCATTGCCATGCTAATGATTTCACTGGAACCACTTCCTATAATAATCTGGTCGACCTGCAATTTCAATATTGACGCAAGTTTTTCCCTTAACAAATATGCAGAACCTTCAGGATACCTGTTGAGTGAGCCAAGACATTTTTTTATGGCTTTTATAGCCATTGGAGAAGTACCACAGGGATTTTCATTTGAAGCAAGTTTAATAATTTTCTCCAATTTCCTTTCTCTGAATAAAACTTCAGCAGGTTTTCCAGGAACATATGGAGAAATAAAAGAAAGACTTTTCCTTGCCAGAGATTCAATGTGATGTTTCATTATAACTCCAATCCAACAAGTTTTCTAACATTTTCCATCGTCTGCTGTGCAACAGATTGTGCTTTTCTTTGTCCTTTTTTCAAAATCTCCCAGACCTGTTCAGGGTTTTTTTCAAGGATTTTTCTTTTTTCCCTTACCGGGATAAGATAATGATTTAGTTCCTCAGCCATTTGTTTTTTACAATCCACGCATCCAATCTTTGCTGAAAGGCATTCCTGTTTCACATCCTGCCAGTGATTTGAAACAAGTTTCCTGTATGCGAAAACAGGACACTCATCAGGATGCCCGGGATCTTTCCTGTATATCCGTTTCGGGTCAGTAAACATTCTGGCAATCTTTGATGCAATTTCCTCCTCAGAATCTTTAAGAAAAATTGCATTTCCATATGATTTGCTCATTTTTCTGCCATCGATACCTGGAACTTTTGGAGTTTCTGTTAGTAACTCCTTTGGTTCAGGAAAGTATTGACCATACAAAAAATTAAATCTTCGTGCAATTTCCCTTGTAAGTTCAAGATGTGGTAATTGGTCTATTCCTATAGGTACATATCGTGCATGATAAATAAGAATATCCGCTGCCTGCAACACTGGATAACCAAGAAACCCATAGGTTGTAAGATCTTTTTCACTCAATTCCTGAATCTGTTCCTTGTACACAGGATTTCTTTCCAGCCACGGAACAGGAACAATCATCGAAAGAATCAAATTCAACTCAGCATGTTCCTTAATCATTGACTGGATAAAAATTACTGATTTTTCGGGGTCAAGCCCACAGGAAAGAAAATCAAGTGCTATTTCAAAGACATTATTTTTTATTTCCCCGGGATTTTTATATTCTGTACTGAGTGCATGCCAGTCCGCAATCATATAAAAACAATCGTAATGGCTATCCTGAAGTTTCTTCCAGTTTGCAAGTGCTCCAAAAAGATGCCCTATATGAAGCGGTCCTGTCGGTCTCATTCCACTTAATACTCTTTTTTCTGAACTTAATAAGTTCATGACTTCATTTCCTTTTTGTTGATTGCTGTTTTTCAAAAAATTGTTTTAGAATTTGTCTATGGTCAAAAGCCATCTCTTCCGGTAGATCTGCCTCTGAAAAAATTCTGACTGATGATGCATCATCCCCTGCCTTCAATTGTCCACTTGCCTGTGCAACAAACACAATTGATATTGTATGAAATCTCGGATCTCGGTGCGGGTCTGAAAAAACCCCAAATAGTTCGAGATCCCTGATGTCAAGCCCTGTCTCCTCTTTTGCTTCCCTCACTGCTGCCTGTTCTGCGGATTCACCATAATTTATGAAGCCACCAGGAATTGCCCAGCCATGAGGTGGATTTTTTCTATATACGCAAACCACGCCCCCATCTTTTTTTATAATAATGTCAGCAGCAGGATATGGATTTTTAAATGTTTTTGAGGCAAGATTTTTTAGTTCGGGCTCAATTTCTTCAACAAATTCCTGCATTGATTTACTATTTTCAAAAACAATAGTGACTTTTTCCATCTTCATTCTACGACCAATAATCTTAATCAATCCTTCAGCAATCACATGGAACAAAATTTTTCTCCCCTGCACAAAATCAGTCAAAGCAGGGACGAAAAAAGTTAATGAACTGGAACATTTTTCCTCTTTTGAAACAATGGCGTCAAAGTGGCGACGAAAAATTTCAATCCTCTCTTCTGTCTCATTTTGAAAAACAGGTAGCATTACAATACGAGATGATTTAAATCTTTCATTCAATTTCTTCATTTCTATCTCTGAAAAACCCGTATCGGGTTGAATAACCATAACCAGTGCAGCCTCCAACAGGTCTCCACCATCTGACAGTACGAATTGAGTATCTGCAATGAAATATGTTAATCTTTCCATTTTATTAACTTCATAACTTATTAAGTTAATAACTTAATCACTTCATTTTTAACCAGATTTCCCTTGTCCTGGGACCATCAAACTCACAGAGGAATACACCCTGCCATGTACCAAGTTGAATCTTGCCATTTTCAATTATAAGAGTAACTGAATGCCCAACCACTGATGATTGAATGTGAGCATCAGAATTCCCTTCAGTATGCCTGTATTTTCCGTATTCGGGAACAATACTGGAAAGTGTGTTTACCATATCCATGCGAACTGACGGATCGGCATTTTCATTTATTGTAATTCCACACGTTGTGTGTGGAACAAAAATAACACAAATTCCATCGTTTATTTTATTTTCACGCAATACCTTTAATATTTCAGTGGTTATATCAATCATTTCTTTTCTCTGCCTTGTCTGAAATGTTATTCTGTACATTTTGCCCCTCTCACTCTGCCTGATAAAATGTCTTATATGCAAGATATGTAGAAAAGATATCTGCCTTGCCTGTAACCTCAAATGGTGCATGCATGGAAATAACACCGGTTCCGCAATCAATTGTTGGAATGTTGTATCTGGCAAAAAATGTCGCCACTGTTCCACCCCCACCCTGCTCTACTTTTCCGATTTCAGATGGTTGCCAGCAAACATTTGCCTTGTCAAAAATGTTCCTTATCCACGCAATATATTCTGCAGATGGTTCAGTGCTTCCTGCCTTTCCTCTTCCACCGGTTGTCCTCTCAACACATACACCGTGATTGATTTTTGCAGAATTTCTCGGATCAAACACTTCTTTATATCCAGGATCAAACAAACTTGATACATCGGCTGATATTGCTTTTGAATTTTCAAACAAAAACCTTAATGATTTTTTACAACCTGTTTTCTCCATAACTTCTTCAAGAAAAAACTGGAAAAATGCGGATTGTGCTGAAGTACTGCCGTAACTACCAATTTCTTCCTGGTCAACAAGTATACAGAATCCACTCTTTTCAAGTTTTTCACTCTCAAATAGCGCCTTCATTGAAGTATATGCACAAACCCTGTCATCCTGACCGTATCCTAAAATCAGACTCTGGTCAATTCCAAGATGCCTGGCATTTCCTGCTGGTACTGCTTCAAATTCAGCACTGATGAGGTCTTCTTCTGTTATCCCGTACTTTTCCTTTAAAATCAAGAAAAGATGATTTTTCACTGGTTCCTTATCATTTTTCACAGGGATTGTTGCTGCAAGAATATTAAGATTCTCACCTGGAAAACCATCCTCAATCGTTTTTTTAACCTGGTCCTTTGCAAGATGGGGAAGCAGGTCTGTTATTGTAAAAACTGGATCATTCATGTCGTCTCCAATTTCAATTGTTTTTTTCTCCCCTGTTTTTAAAACAACAGTGCCATAAAGTGCCAGTGGTATGGTTAACCACTGATATTTTTTAATACCTCCGTAATAACAGGTTTTAAAATATACAATCCCATCGTCTTCGTAAACAGGATTTGGTTTTAAATCCAGCCGTGGAGCATCAACATGGGAAACGATGAATCTTGCGCCAGTATCAAGTGGTTGCTTTCCAATAATTCCAAAAATGACCTGTTTTCCTTTGTTAACCTTGAAAATCTTATCCCCTGAAACAAGTTTTCCTTTTGTCGAAATATCCTGAAAACCTGACGAAATTGCAATATTGACGGCTGACTGGACAAATTTTCTTTCCGTCTTATTTTCAGATATGAAATGCCTGTATCCTTCAGCAAATTCAAAAATGTTTTTCTTTTCTTTGTCACTCAATACTTCCCACGCATTTTTCTTCAACATATTTCCTCCATAGAAATGGATAATTCGTTACACTGTTGTATTGTAATAACAAAAAATTCGTCCGTCAACTTACCAGTGTTCCCATCTTATTACTTCATCCAGCGACTTTTTCGGCGGGCATGGTTGTTCATCAGGATAACCAAGAGCAATAATAGATACAAGTTTCTGATTTTCTGGAGCATTAACAATTTCAGAAATTTTTTTCACATATGGCTTTTTATCTCCTGCAATCCAGCAACTTCCAATACCATATGCCTTTGCAGCAAGCAAAATATTTTCTGTTGCAGCAGAACCATCCTCAAGATAATATTTTGTATCCTCGCAAAAAACCAGGATGCAACATGGTGCCTGAGCAAGAAATTTCCCATAGTCAGTCGCTTCAGCAATCTTTTTAATTGTTTTCTCTTCTGTGATGACAACAAATGTCCATGGTTGCAAATTCCGGGCTGTCGGTGCCAGGCGTGCGCAATCAATGATATCCTTAAGAATGTTTATCGAGATGGGTGTGACTTTGAATGCCCTGATACTTCGTCTTTCTTTGATCACATCCAGCAAGGTTTTTCCCTGCATTTTTACCCCTTTTTTTGAATTTTAGAAAATAGACATTCTGTCTGTTTTGAATTTGTTTCATATTAATAATCAATCCCCCTTTTTGCAGAAATTTCAGGAAACACATGTTTAATACATCTCATCTCTGTCACAATGTCTGATTTTTCCACTATTTTTGCACTCATACCCCTTCCTGTCAGTATAATGTTGATTCCCGGAATTTGATCCTTTGCAAAACAAATGAATGAAGCAAGCTCTTTTTCCTCCAGAATTTTATCTCTGATTCCTATAAGAATTTCATCCATTACAAGAAGGTCGCATTTTTTTATTGTCTTGAACTTGTTCTTAAATTTTTCCCATTCTCCTCTGAACAATTTTTTGAAATCGCTTTTCTTAAGATTTCCGGAAAATGCAGGATGTTCCTGGCAGAATCCATAAACCTTACAACCCTTTAGTGTTTTCAGTACCTTAAATTCTCCGGAAAACCCTTTCTTAAAAAATGTGCAGAAAACCACTTTACCACCCCAGCCAATGGTCCTGAGAACACAACCCAATGCAGCAGTTGTTTTCCCTTTTCCATCCCCTGAGAATGTAATCAACAAACCATTGTCCTGCATCACAATTCTACTGGTTTTCCGGTCTCAGCAGATTTATAAATGTTTTCTATAATTTTTATGACAGTAATAATCTCTTCAGGTTTTGTAATCGGCTGTGTATCATTTCTCACACAATTAACAAAATGCTCAATTTCAAGTTGATACACATTTTGAGAAGGAAACTCCAGCGTGGTATCAACAGGATATCCATTGAGTTCACCAAAAATTTTAAGAGGTGGTTTTGATTCTGTCCAGTACTGAACACCTGATTTTGTTCCAAATAGAGAAATTTTCATTCCTGTTTCAGAATTCCCTGCCCAGCTTGCTTCAAGAAACAGGGTAACATTATTTTTAAACCTGATAAATCCAGCGGCTAAATCTTCAACATCAAAAGTTCCTGTCGGCTTATCCCCTACCCTGCTCCAGATTGGTGGCCAGCCCCCATCGATTGCCTGGTTTTTGAATTTATTGTAAGAGACACCTACAATCAATTCGGGTTCAGGGCATCCCATCAAATAAATCGCAAGGTCAAGAATGTGTACACCAATATCAATAAGTGGTCCGCCGCCTGCCAGTTTTTTCGTTGTAAACCATGTACCAAGACCAGGGATTCCCCTTCTTCTCAGGCATGATGCCTTCCCATAGTAAATCTCTCCCATCTGTCCATTATCGACCATTTTCTTAATAAACTGACTGTGCGGGGCAAATCTATTACAAAATGCTCCCATAAATTTATTTCCGGTCTCTTTTGCTGTATTGACAATAGCCCGGGCTTCATCTGTATTTAGCGCAATCGGCTTCTCACAGATAACATGTTTTCCGGATTTTAATGCTGCTATAGATTGTTGTGCATGAAATGCGTTTGGGGAACAAATACTGATAATATCAAGTGGCTCCTTCAGTATATCTTCCCAGTTTACAAATCTCTTTAAAATACCGAATTTCTCAGCCACAAATGCAAGCTTCTGTTCATTTGGATCACTGATGGCACAAACTTCAACATCTGCAATTTTCTTGAATGCCTCAATGTGAAAATGAGAAATCCCACCTGCACCTATCACACCAACTTTCAATTTTTTCATTTTTCTCCTCCTGAGGTTTTTTGTTTAATATTATAACAGAAGAAAACCGAAAGTAAAAAACAATTGAAAAATCTCAAAGATTGATGTATATTTTATGTTATTAAAGAAAAAAGGCAACACTGTTTACAGGGGAAAAATAATGGAGAAAGAAAAAAAGTACGAACCTTCTTTGATCGAAGAAAAATGGAGAAGGATCTGGGAAGAGAAAAAGATTAATTATACAGATGTAAACACAACAAAGAAAAAGTACTACTGCCTTGATATGTTTCCATATCCTTCAGGCTCAGGGCTTCATGTTGGACACTGGAGAGGTTATGTGCTTTCAGATGTCTGGGCACGATATATGAGATTGCAGGGTTATCATGTTCTGCATCCCATGGGATGGGATTCTTTTGGATTACCGGCAGAAAATGATGCAATAAAAAAGGGCATACATCCAAAAATCAGTACAAGAAATAACATTGATAATATTCGTCGGCAATTGAAGGAAATTGGAGCAATGTATGACTGGACAAAAGAAATTAACACAAGTGACCCTGAATATTACAAATGGACACAATGGATTTTTCTTCAAATGTTTCATAAAGGTCTGGCATACAGGGCAGAAATGCCAATCAACTGGTGTCCAAATTGCAAAACAGGACTGGCAAATGAAGAAGTTATCAATGGAAACTGCGAAAGATGCGGGACATCTGTAACAAAAAAAAGATTAATGCAGTGGATGTTGAAAATTACTGCGTATGCAGAACGGCTCCTCAATGATCTTGACCGACTTGACTGGCCCGAAAAGGTTAAAATCATGCAGAAAAACTGGATTGGAAAAAGCGAGGGTGCCAGCATAATTTTTAAAATTGTCAATGAATCCTGCCTCGACCTTGAGGTTTTCACAACGCGGGCTGATACACTCTTTGGTGCCACATATGTTGTTATTGCCCCTGAACACCCGTTAATATTTAAAATTACCACACCAGAGAAAATTCAGGAGGTCAAAAAATATGTAGAAGAAGCAACAACAAAATCAGAACTTGAAAGAACACATCTTTTGCATGAAAAAACAGGTGTTTTCACTGGTGCTTATGCAATTAATCCTGTAAATGGGAAAAAAGTCCCAATCTGGGTTGCTGACTATGTCCTTGCACATTATGGCTCGGGTGCTATTATGTCTGTACCTGCTCATGATCAGAGGGACTTTGAGTTTGCAAAGAAATTTGGATTACCGGTGATAGAAGTCATCCACAGCGACAATGCTATTCGCAACGATGATGGTAGCCTTGCAGCCGCTTACGAAGGTCCCGGGATACTGATAAATTCAGGTCAATTTAACGGCATTGAATCAGAAAAAGCAAAATACCTTATAACAAAGTGGCTGGAAGAAAATAAAATGGGAACATTCAAAACAACATATAGATTAAGGGACTGGGTGTTTTCAAGACAGAGATACTGGGGAGAACCAATTCCAATTGTATATTGTGATAAATGCGGCATTGTCCCTGTCAGGGAAAAAGACCTGCCTGTTGTTCTTCCTGATGTTGAATCATATAAACCCACTGGTACTGGAAAATCTCCTCTTGCTGCAATACCTGAGTTTGTTAACACAAAATGCCCGCAATGTTCAGGACATGCAACAAGAGAAACCGATACAATGCCGCAATGGGCTGGTTCTTCATGGTACTTTTTAAGGTATCCAAATCCTGATTTAAAAACAGCCGCCTTTGACAGAAAAATTGTTGATAGATGGCTTCCTGTGGATTGCTACATCGGTGGCGTCGAACATGCGATTTTACATTTGTTGTATGCGAGGTTTTTCACAAAATTTCTGTATGATATTGGTGCCATTGGATTTGATGAACCATTTTTAAAATTGTTCAATCAGGGAATGGTCACAAAATTCAGTGAGAAAACAGGAAAACTCGAGAAGATGTCAAAATCAAAAGGAAATGTTGTAAATCCTGACCCGTTGGTAAAAAAATACGGAACAGACACAGTGAGACTATACGAATTGTTTATAGGTCCTCCTGAACTCGATTCTGAGTGGAATGATAGCGGTATAGAGGGATGTTATAGATTTTTGAAAAAAGCATGGAACTTTGTCATCCAGCAGGTTGAAAAGAATTCTGAGACAGATATTGATTCAAAGAAAAGATTGCATTTGCTCATCAAAAGGGTGACTGAAAGAATAAACGAATTTAAACTCAACACAGCAATCAGTGCCTTTATGGAATTCATGAAAGATTTACCAGACAATTGCTGTTTCTCAAGGCAGGATATAGAAAAGTTTATTATTCTCATCTCTCCCTTCGCACCACATTTTGCAGAAGAACTATGGCAGGAATTTCTTGGACATTCTGATACTGTCTTTAATGCAAAATGGCCAGATGTGCAGCAGCAGATTATTTCTGAAGAAACCATTACATTACCTGTGCAGGTAGATGGAAAAGTCAGGGCAACTGTAAGTGTGGAAAAAACAGCAAACAGCGAAGAAATCCTGAAAAAAGCAATTGAATCGGTTTCAAAATTTATTCAGGGTAAAGATATTGTCAAAAAAATCTATATTCCCGGGAAAATCATAAGTATCGTGACACAAAAAAAATAGGAGCCAGTTTTTTTACTGGCTCCTTTGTTCTATCGAAAAACTTATTTATTTTGTGACTGCTGTGTTTCTGCCTCCTTCTGCTTTTCTTTTTCCTTCTGTTCTTCTATTCTATCCTTGATGTCACTGATTCCTGCTGCAATTGCTATAACCCCAACAAGCAATATGAAAAATGGCACAGCTGCCTGCAAACCTTTAACAAATAAACTCCACCACCTGATAATACCTAACAACCCTACGACTACCGCGATAATCCCGCCTATCAGAGCACCCATTCATCCTCCTTTTTACTTTTTACAAAATTTCCTTAATTATTATTACATGGTCTTTTATTTATGTCAATTCTAAGCACGGGGATGATATTTTTTGTATATTGCCTTCAACTGACTCCTTGATACCTGTGTATAAATTTTTGTTGTGCTGATGCTTTTATGCCCGAGCAATTCCTGAATAATCCTGATGTCCATACCTGCCTCAAGTAACTGTGTCGCAAATGTATGTCTTAACATATGAGGTTTAAGGCTGATGCCAAGCCCTGCTTTTTTGCCTGCATTTCTGACAATTTTCCATATATTCTGACGTGTCATTGGATTGCCATTTTTTGTTCCAAAAAGAAAAACACCTTCTCGGGACATACAATGCTTTATAAAAGGAATCAACTCCTGAGGAAAAAAGACGATTCTCTCTCTGTTTCCTTTTCCTGTGACTTTAATCCATTTTTCTTCAAGGTTAATGTTTTCCTTTTTTATTTTCGAAAGTTCTGAAATACGTAGCCCGGTAGTTGCAAGTAATCCAAGGATTACCATATTTCGAATGTGTAAACTTTCTCTTTCTGTTGTTCGTACTGAAATAATCTTGTTGACATCCTGCCTGTTTATAACCTGTGGAATTTTCCTTTCAATTTTCGGGCTTTCAAATAGATTCAAAATATAAGGATTTATTTCACCCTTGCTCGCAAGAAAACGGTATAAACCCCGAATTGAAGATATGTTTCTTGCAATTGTTGCCGATGAAACATTGTTCCTTTTTAAAAAAATCATGAAATCAACAAGGTCTTTCCCTTTAATGTTTTTATGGGAAATTCTTTTCAATACAATGAATTTATAAAATTTTTCCAGATCCCTTCTATACGAATTCAAGGTATTCTCAGAAAGGTTTTTCTCAACAGATATAAAAACAAGAAAATCATCTATATGCTTTTTCAGATGTTCATTTTCCATCATATACCCTGTAAAAAATATGGATTCGTCTCAAGTTCTTTCCCGATAGAAGTTTCTTCTCCATGTCCTGGTAGTACGACAGTATTTTTATCAAAATGAGAAATTTTTTTAAGGGATATCATCAACAATTCTTCATTCCCACCTGGAAGGTCAGTCCTTCCTACTCCACCAGAAAATAACAGGTCTCCAGAAAACAGGTAATTCCCAAGTTTCAAGCATATGCTGCCAGGGGTATGTCCTGGTGTATGGATAATAGAAAAAAATAAGTTCCTGCAGAGATTTATTTTCTGTCCATCTGATAAAAAAATATCAGGAGAAACGGATCTAAATTGAATCCCGAAAATTTCTGATAGATTCAATGCAGGATCTGAAAGATAAGATTCATCATCCCTGTGTATTCCAACAACTGGTTTTGGAGATAAATGATTTTTGATGTGATTTGCTCCAGTGTGGTCATAATGGCCATGAGTATTAAAAATGTATTTCGCCTTTAAACCACTGTGCCTGATATGCTCCAGAATGAGTGTTTCATCTGCACCAGGGTCAATAATAGCCGCGCTTCTGTCCGGACAGGACACAATATAACAATTTGTTCCGAATTGACCTACCACAATCCTTTCAATATGAAATTCAGAAGTTATTAATTTCATGATTTCATATTTCCCTTTTTATCATTTTCAGCACTTCCTCTTCAGAAATCGTTTTTACGCCCAATTTACGTGCCTTCTCAAGTTTTGAACCAGGATTTTCACCCACAATAAGATAATCTGTTTCCTTTGAAACACTTTCTGATACCCTGGCACCAAGTTTTTTAAGTTCTGTTTTCATTTCCTCCCTTGTGAAATTTTTGAGAGTACCGGTGATGACAAATCTCATTCCAGATAATTTTCCTTTCTTTTCAACAGGACCTGTTTGTTTTAAAGAAACACCTGCCTTTTTTAGTTTCTTAATCAACTCAATATTAGCAGGATTGTCAAAAAATTCTCTGATACTTCGTGCAGCAACAGGTCCGATTTCTGCAATACTGGCAAGTTTTTGTTCATCAGCCCTTATGATTTCATCAATATCAGAAAAATTCTCAGCGAGAACTTCACTTGCTCTTTCCCCGATGTGTCTAATACCGAGGGCATATATGATATTTGCAAATGGTGCATTCTTACTTGCCTGAATATTTTCAACAAGTTTTCTGCTTGATATTTCTCCCATTCTTTCAATCTGCTCAAGTTGTTCTGGTTTGAGATCATAAAGGTCAGCAAAATCTTTCACAAGATTGGAATCAACAAGGTTATTTACAATCTTTTCCCCGAGTCCCTGGATATTCATCGCTCTTCGGCTTGCAAAATGAATAATTCTTTCCTTAATCTGGGCAGGACAACTTGCATTCTGACATCTATAAGCAACCTCATCAGGGTCTCTGGTCACAGGCGTTCCGCATACAGGACAAGTTTTTGGAGGATTGATAATTATTTCATTTCCTTTACGAACATCCTTTATTACCTTGACCACCTTTGGTATTATTTCTCCTGCCTTTTCAACAAAAACACGGTCATTAATCCTGACATCAAGCCGCTTTATTTCATCGAAATTATGAAGACTTGCCCTGCTGACGATTGTACCTGCAAGATGGACGGGCTCTAAAATTGCCACAGGGGTTAAAATGCCTGTCCTACCAACCTGCACAATAACATCCTTAATTATTGTGGTTGCCTGTTCTGCTGGAAATTTATAAGCAACCATCCATCTCGGGCTTTTCGAAGTTGCACCAAGAATCTCCTGGTCTCTTAAACTGTTTACCTTAATAACTATACCATCAATAGCATAAGGTAGTTGATTTCTTTTTGATTCCCACTCATGACAGAAATCAATAACTCCCTGTATATTTCTGGCAAATCTTCTGTGCGGGTTTACAGGAAAACCATATTCTTCAAGTGTTTTCAAGATTTCTTCCTGCGTGGGAGGATTTTGTTCAAAAAATCCTCCATAGGCAAAAAATCTTAAATGCCTGCGTGAAACCTCGCGTGGGTCAAGCAATTTTAAAGACCCTGCTGTTGCATTCCTTGGATTTGCAAATGGTTCCTCGTTATTTTTTATTTTTTCACTGTTAAGCCGTTCAAAATCTTTTTTCTGCATATATACTTCACCCCTGACCTCAAGTTTTCCCCTATATGAAATTGAAAGGGGAATATCCCTGACAGTCCTTATATTCTCTGTTACATCATCCCCTCGAAAGCCATCGCCTCTTGTTGCACCCACAGTCAATATTCCCTGTTCATAGATAAGAGAAACTGCCACGCCATCAATTTTTAACTCACAAAAATACTCAACTGCCCTGCCAAGTAATCTTTTCAATCTATTGTCAAATTCTTTTATTTCTTCCTCATTGTAAGTATTGTCTATACTCAGCATTGGTTTTTCATGTACCACTGTCTTGAATTGTTCAATAGGTTTACCTCCAACCCTTTTTGTTGGTGAATCCGGTCTTGCAAATTCAGGATATTGCTGTTCAAGTTCAATAAGTTGATGAACAAGTTTGTCATATTCTTCATCGCTGATAACTGGATTATCCTCAATGTAATATTTTTCATCATAGTAATTAATCAACCTGTAAAGTTCATCCATTTTTTGTTTAATTTTTTCTTTATTTCTTTCCATTGTTCACTCCTTCTTTTGGAAAAACCATTTGACTATCTTTGTATAAATGATACACTTTTTATACACGATTTAAAAGAGGAACAAAAAGATGGCAGAAAGATACGAACTTGGGCAATTACTGCTGATGAAGGGTGTTATCACACAGGAACAGCTTGACAATGCACTTGAGATTCAGAAAAAGACAAAGAAGTTCCTCGGTGAAATACTGGTTGAAAACGGATATGTTTCCAGAGAAACACTCCTTGAATGCCTGACAGAACAGAAACAGGCTGACTTTGTAAAACTATCAAAGGTTAAAGGCATTAGGCCCGAAGTTGTTCAACTTATACCTGAAGCAATTGCTCGCAGATACTGTGTTCTCGCAACAGCACTGTCTGATGATGTTCTTGTTGTTGCAATGAAAGATCCAGCAGACATTGTTGCAATAGATACAATCAAAAGAATTACAAATAAAAGAATCAAGGTGGTAAGGGCTGATGAAAAAGAAATACTTGACAGGATTGACAGATATTATAGCGGCGCAGGAGACCTTACAGAAACAATTGCTGCTCTCCAGCAGGATATTGAGTCAACTGAAGAAGAAGTCGATGTAAACCAGTTAAAAACTGCTGCTGAAGATGCTCCAATTATCAAGTTTGTCAACAGTATGTTCATTCAGGCAGTTGAGAAAAGAGCCACTGATATTCATCTCGAACCAATGCAGGATGGTGTATCCATGAGATTCAGGATTGATGGCATGCTTCATGAAATGCAGGCACCACCTCGCGGCGCCTATGCAGGTGTTGTTACAAGATTAAAAATTATGGCTTCCCTTGATATTGGTGAGAGACGTCTTCCTCAGGATGGTCGTATAAAAATTCGTGTAGGAACAAAAGACCTTGATATCAGGGTTTCAACACTTCCAACAATTTTTGGAGAAAAAGTGGTCATGAGATTGCTTGACAGGGAAACAGTACTTCTGGGACTGGAGCAACTTGGATTTGAACCAGAAGAACTTAAAATTTTTAAAGATGCCCTTTTGAAACCATATGGAATGATTATTGTTACAGGACCTACTGGTAGTGGTAAGACAACCACATTGTATGCTGGTTTAAACTTCATAAATTCACCAGAAATCAATATTGTTACCATCGAAGACCCTGTTGAATACGCAATTGCAGGTATTAATCAGGTAATGGTAAAACCAAAAATTGGATTAACCTTCCCTGCTGTTTTAAGAACATTGCTAAGACAGGACCCCGATGTCATAATGGTTGGCGAAATTAGAGACCTTGAAACTGCTCAAATTGCGGTTCAAGCATCTCTAACAGGGCATCTTGTGATTACAACACTTCATACAAATGATACTGTCTCATCAATAACACGTCTTTCGTATATGGGCGTTGAACCATATTTACTTGCTGATTCTTTAAATTTGATCCTTGCTCAACGACTTGTAAGAAAAATTTGTCCTGGATGTAAAGAAGAAGACCCTGATGCCGAGGAATTTATAAAAAAACAGGGAATAAACATTGAACCAGGCGTGAAACTTTACAGAGGAAGAGGTTGCGCAGATTGTAATAATACGGGCTATTATGGAAGAATTGCAATTTATGAAATCCTGAACATTACAAAACCAATCAGAAAATTAATTGTTGAAAAAGCATCAGATGATGAAATCAGAGAAATAGCGTACCAGCAGGGTATGGTATCTTTAAGGCAGGCAGCAATAAAAAAAGCAATTAATGGAATAACAACAATCAGTGAAGCATTTTCTTCAACCCTTTCATTGTAAAAAATTATGGCAAAATATTTCTTTGTCGCACGAGACCAGACAGGAAAAAGACGGGAAGGAATGCTGGAAGCAGATTCAAATTCAACTGTCTTAAATATTTTAAGACGTCAGCAATTGCTTCCTGTTGAGGTGCGACTTGTAAGTGAAAAAGGAACTCTGGTTGGCATTACTGGTGAAAAAAAACGAGTATATCGTGGAAAGGTTTCTCTCCCTGAACTTGCCCTCTTCTCCCGACAATTATCAACAATGCTTGAGGCAGGAATTCCTGTACTTGATGCGATAACCGATCTCGCATCTCAGACAACCAATCGTTTTTTTTCCACAGTACTCAATGATATTGCCAGTGATATCAGGGAAGGAAAAAGTTTCTCCCAGGCACTTTCAAAACATCCAAAGGTTTTCAACTCCCTGTATGTTGCACTTGTAGTTTCAGGAGAAGAAAGTGGAAATCTTGTTGAGGTATTAAAAGACCTTTCCTCAGAGCTTGAGGACCAGTTGACCCTGCTAAGGAAAGTACGGCAGGCAGTTAGTTACCCTGCTGTGATACTTTTGTTTTTTATTTCGGTTGTTGCA
This sequence comes from Candidatus Omnitrophota bacterium, assembly GCA_023818965.1. Classification (GTDB taxonomy): domain Bacteria; phylum Ratteibacteria; class UBA8468; order B48-G9; family DTJG01; genus DTJG01. Next base: position 117,203 of record JAMWCD010000002.1, read on the forward strand.
TTTGTTTTTCTGTACCTTGTTCCGAAATTTCAGGAGATATTTCAAAGTTTTGGGGCTCAACTTCCATTGTTTACACGAATAATACTTCAAATCAGCAGATTCTCTTTGAAATTTTTCCCATTCCTTTTGATTGGTTTGATTTTACTTGGAATTTTCCTTTCATGGTATAGAAAAACTCAGGCAGGCAGCAGAAAAATTGATAGTTTGAAACTGAGAATTCCTGTGCTTGGAGAACTTTTCCTGAAAGTCAGTCTGGCAAGATTTTCCCGTTCTCTTGCAACACTACTGCAGGGAGGTGTTAGTATCATCTCAGCACTTGATATTGTTGGCAAAACAACAGGTAATACAATCCTTGAACAGTATATTGAAAAAATCAAACAGGGTGTGATCAAAGGAGAATTGCTTGGTGATGAAATGAAAAAGTACAGAATCTTCCCTGCGATGATGGTAAGAATGGTTACTGTCGGTGAAGAAACAGGTAGGACAGATGATATGTTGACAAGGGTTTCAAAATTTTTCAGAGATGAAGTAGATCTGACATTAAATATTCTTTCATCAATTCTCGAACCTGTATTGATTATCGGACTCGGTGTTATTGTTGGTACTGTGGTTCTTGCAATTTATCTTCCAATATTCAAACTTGCAGCAACTGTCCGCTAAAATTTTATTCAGGATATTTTCTCAGCAAGTTTTCTATCACAGGACTCAAAGGACATTTTAACTTTTTTGCCTGCCTTGCATCCTGTAATGCATTCTGAATGTTTCCATCCATCAAATATGCAAGTGCTCTTAAATGATACAATTGACCATTTCTCGGATGTATTTCAATTGCTTTTGAAAAGTCATTTATCGCCATAGAAAAATTTTTTTGAACAAGATATGCAATCCCGCGATTTTTCAAGGCATCAACATAATATGGCTTCAATGCGAGGGCATGGTTAAAATCATTCAGTGCCATTTCCCACCTGTTCATTGACGAATACAGGACACCTCTGTTGTTGTATGTAACAGGATAATCAGGATTGATTTTGATGGCAGTGTTAAAATCAAACAGGGCAAGGTCATAAAGTTTCATTGTTGCATAAACAATTCCCCTGTTGTTATACGCTTCAGCATACCATGGGTTAATCTGGATTGCTTTTGTATAATCCTTGATTGCATTTTCAAAATCACCTTTTGATGCATATGCAAGACCTCGATTTAGATATGGTCTTGCTTTATTCGGGGATTTAGAAACGGCATCATTCCATAACTTCAATGGTTCTCTCCAGATATTATTTCTTTGATAGGTCAATACAGCATAAAAACAAATAAGAATGGTAAGGACAATTGTAACATACTGTTTCCTTTTTGAAATCCAGTATAAAAATGCAGGAATAAATATAGCAAATCCAGTCAATGGAAGATACATACGGTGCTCCACAACAAGGTCGGGTTTAGGCACAACACTTGATTGGGGGATAATTGAAATAATGAAAAAGGCAATTGAAAAAGAAAGTAATCTATTTTTTTTCAAAAAGACCGCACAAACAAGCAAAAGGAGAAACATCAGCATGAAGCCCGCGAACGTTTCAGGTGGAAAAAAGATTGATTGTGAAATTTGAACATCATAATCAATATTCTGTTTTAATGGAAGGAAAAGAAGTTTGATGTAAATCAAAAATGCCTGTCCCTGTGTTAAAAAATAGTCCTTTCTTGTGATAACATCTTCAGGAGAGCCCTGCATTGATTTAACCTGGTGAAGTTCAGAAACATTGATGCTGTGAGTGAAAAAAAGAATTGCTGGAATAATTGAAAAAAGGAAAATCATATATAAAACGACTTGCCACATTTTGCCACTATAAAAATCTTTTCTAAACCATATCATATGCATAAAGATCAAAAAAGGAAGAACAATAGAAATTTCTTTCGTAAACATAGAAAAAACAGCAAGAACAAAAGATAATATGAACCACAAATAATGGTTTTTCTTCCTTTCAACGGCATTCAGCCAGCATAAAAACGATGAGAGTATAAAAAAAGTCGCAAGGCACGTATGTCTTTGATAAACATATGTTACTGCCTGCGTTTGAAGAGGGTGCAAAGCAAATATCATTGCAGAAAATAAACAAATATTATTGATATCTTTCTGAAGTGTCGGACTGAAACTGTGCATCAGAAGTTTGCGTGCAATGTTAAATACAAGGAAACTGGATCCTGTATGAACAAGTAAATTTACAATATGATAGCCCGTAACATTGAAACCACCAATTTTATAGTTAATTGCAAAACTCATATACGTGATAAACCTTGTTGGCCAGTAAAAAAATATATCACGAATATTTCCAGGATGAAGAATAAAACGATTTCCTGTAATACAGGCAAGGTCATCAAACACAAATGGCACAAAAAAAGTGTTTGAATAGGCAATGAAAATTAATAAAAAAATAATTGTGTAAAACAGCAGGTTACTCGAAAAAAGCCAGGAAATTTTGTATTTCATGACATTTATTCTATCATAAATTCCTGTGAAACATTCAATTGTCGCTTGACTTGATTGTTTTTTACGATAAAATAAATATCAATAAATTCTGGAAGGAGGTGAAACAAATGAAAAAATTCAGAAATTCTCGCAAGGGATTTACCCTTATTGAGTTGATGGTGGTGGTCATCATCGTGGGAATTCTGGCTGCTGTTGCTGTCCCAATTTACAGAGCAAATATCAAAAAGGCAGCAGCATCAGAAGGGGCAGCGCTTCTTGGCGCAGTGTTAACCGCAGAGAAGGTTTATTATGCGGAAAACAATACTTATACCACCAGTAAGTCAAACCTGAATGTTGAAGCCACAGGCAATAAATATTTCACAGATTACTCAATATCTACTGCTGATGCTAATGGATTTACAGCATCAACAACAGGAACAGGTGCTGCAGCAGGGGTAACCGTGACAATGACATATACCAATGCTGGTGGTGCAACTATTAGTTATTCAGGATTATAAACTTATAAAACTCTTTACAGGAGGTTTCCATGTTCAGGAAAAAGAACAGGAAACACGGGTTTACGCTTGTAGAACTGATGGTTGTGGTAATTATTGTTGGAATACTGGCGTCGGTTGCTGTGCCAATCTATAGAGCAAATATTAAAAAAGCAATGGCATCAGAGGGAGCAGCACTTCTTGGTTCAGTACTGACAGCCCAGAGAATTTATTATGCAGAAAACAACACCTACACAACCAGTAAAACAGCCCTGGGTATTGATACTGTCGGTAATAAATATTTCACAGATTACACAATATCTACGGCTGATGCTAATGGATTTACAGCATCAACAACAGGAACAGGTGCTGCAGCAGGGGTAACCGTGACAATGACATATACCAATGCTGCTGGTGCAACCATCAGTTATTCAGGATTGTAACACAGGCGAGTTATTGAGGTTTTTATGAACTTTAGTCTGGCCATTGATATTGGCTCGCATTATATTAAGGTTGCCGAAGGATATCTCAAAAAAGGCAGGATTGTCCTGAGGACAGCCGGTATTACCAGAAATCCTTTTCCAGATGCCCATTTGAATCTCAATGAAAATGACCAGAAAAAATTTGTAAATTTTTTGAAAGATTTTTTAAGAAAGGTAAACATCAAAAGCAGGGATACAGTATGCTGTGTCAGTGGTAATGGTCTCATAGTTCATTATTTCGATATCCCTGATATACCGGAAAATGAGATTAAAAATGCTGTTGAACTTGAGGCAATTCAGGTAATACCTGGCGGCATAGAAAAATTAGAATATGATTATGCCATCCTGCCTTCTCCCTCTCCCAAAAACCGTACTATAATGTTTATTGGTTATCCAAAAATCAAATGCGATTTTTTTGTTAATACCCTGATTATGAGCGGGTTACGACCAATTATTATGGATGTTGCAGGTCTTTCTCTATCAAACTGCTATGAAAATTTGAGTAAAAATAATTCTAAAAATGTTGCCATCATTGATACTGGAGCAAAACAAACAAATCTGGCAATCATCAATAGTGAAGGGTTTGTTTTTATCAGACAGATTGATTTTGGTGGCGATACTGTAAATGCAGAAATCTCACGAGTGAAAAATATTTCTCGATATGATGCAGAACAATTCAAGAAAAATCCTGATAACAGGGAAGAAGTAAAGAAAAGCCTGAAAAATGTAATTCCAGACACATTGCAGGAAATACAAACATCCATAAGATATTTTGAAACCCGAACACAGAAGAAAATTGAAAAATTCCTTCTTACAGGTGGTTCAAGTTTACTTCCTGACTTTGTGGAAATTGTTGAAGAAAATCTCAAAATTCATGGAGAAATCTGGAAACCAATGGCAGGGCTGATTGAACATTGTTATACATCTGAACCTCAATGTACAGAGGTCTGCTTTAGCCAGGTACTTGGACTTATATCAAGGAAACTTTTATGATTGAAATCAATTTACTGAAAAAAAGACAGGAAGTATTTTTACAAAGAGTGCTCATCTTTCGTATCATTTTCATATATCTGATTGGTCTTCTCTTTCTTCTGGTAATCATCGGGATTTCATATTTCTCCAACAGGATTGCAATAAAATTGACCCTTACAAGCATTGAAAATTATAAACAGAAAATCAAAAATGAAAAGGGTATCATTCAAAATCTTGAAAGGTATAACGCAGAAATGGACAGAATAGCAAAAGATTTATTTTTTATGCAGGAAGAATATAAAAAAAGGGTTCTCTGGAGTAAAAAATTTGCCATAATTGTTTCATCAATTCCTGATAGTATATACCTGGAGAAAATTTCCCCCGATTCAGAAAAAAATTTTGTCATTGAGGGCCTGGTTTCCCCAGAAATTAAAAATATCAAAAAACCGATTACAGAATTTATGAACAATTTAAGGGCAAACTCTGGATCAGAGTTTTCAAATATTTCGCTTGCTGAAATAAAAAAAATAACAAAAATACCCAAACAGGATGCAACAACGTTTAAAATTAATTGCACTGTGAAAGGGAACAAATGAAAAACTATGCAAGTTCTATTAGACAACATTTGATTATTATGGTTATTTTATATGGGGGAACATGGTTTATACTGAATAACCTTGTTATGCGGCAACAGCACAAGATTTTGCAACAATACAGAGAACAAAAGAAAATGATTGAGTATGATTATTTGAGAATCAAAAACTACCCTGATTATATGTCCACAATACAATCCACTATTGATTATGCAAAAAATAAACTGGGTCAGATTTTCTGGGTCAATAATGGATATGACCCGAATTTGAATTTTTTCCAGCACATTGCTTCAATTGGAGAAAAATCTGGTGTATCCATATTAAGTTTGCATCCAGTTGAAAACAAAAATACAGGATATTTCACCTGGGATGTTTCTTTAAATGGAAATTTCAACAATATCATGAAATTTATTAATGAAATAGAAATATCCCCAAAATTCCTCAGAATTGAATCAATAGAAATCAACAATACTGACACTGGTATAACAGCGTCAATAATCATTTCAGGTATAAAAAAACAGGAGCAATAAAATGGATAAAAAGAACAAAAAAACTTTAATTCTTCTTGTGGTTCTGCTTTTGATATTTGTTTTTACCCTCACCAGGGCACTTAAACCTGTCAAACCAAAAACAATCACGATAAATCCCCAGAATAAAGAAGGAGAAAAAAATGCTGTTGTGCAACAACCAGAAAAGGATGAACTGTTCAGTTTTGAAGAAATAGATACGACAATAAAAAAGGTTCAAACACTTGTCAAAAATATTGAGGAGTCAGAAAAGCAGGTAGTTAAAATTGAAACGAATAAAGATCCATTTCAAAAGCCGATAACAAAAAATTATGATGTTGAAAAGGTTCAGGTTTCAAGTATTCTTATACCCGAAGTCCCTGTTGCGCCGGATTTCAAGGTTTCAGGAATTATTTATGATAAGAACAGACCCATGGCAATCATTGATGATGAAATAAAATCAGAAAAGGAAATAAAATCGGGCTATACCATAGAAAAAATCCTGCCTGATAGAGTAATCCTGAGTTATAAAGATAAACAATTTACTTTGTTTGTGAACAATGGAAAAAATTTTGAAAATACCAACCTTCGTATTTCTGATGCCAGTAATGATACAGGAGTATCTGTTGCTACACAAAATACTACTGGTCTAATTGACAGTAAGAGAAACGAAAATAGAATCGCAATGATAAGCGGAAATCTTTCAGAAGATACTTCTGTCCTTAAAGAAAGTAGCATAGCTACTGCACAAATTGATAGCACAGAACAGGAAAAAATTTTCACCATTCAGGTTGCTTCATTTGCAGAAAACAAAAAGGATATGGCTATTAATTTTGCAAAAAAACTGATTTCAGATGGTTATGAGGATGTGAGAGTGGAAAAAATTAATGGAATGTATACAATTAGAATTGGTAAATCCAGTGAAAAAGATGACCTAATTCCGCTATATGAACAGATAAAACAGTATTCTGAAACAAGTTTTTTAAGAAAAGCATTGTATGTCAGGGAAAGAATAATATTTGACAACGTAAGTATGAACATGTGAGGTCAATATGAACACAATAAGAAAAATTGCGGTCTGTATTTTAGTTTTTGGTCTTACTGTTACTTTTGCATCACAGAAAATAGAATCATTAACATTCAATCAAACAAAACTTTCGCTTGTTCTTGAAATCATCAGCAAGAAAACAGGAATAAAACTCATAACAAGCTCTGAACTTGCTGATAAACCGATCACAGCATATCTTGAAAATGTATCAGCAGACGAAGCGATTGACAGCATCCTCAGTGCCAATGGACTGTTCAGGGAAAAATTAAAGGACTCTGATGTTTACCTTGTTTATTCTGAACAAAAGAAAGCAGAATCTCAGCCAATCAGTACCTGTTTTCAATTAAAACATGCATTTGCCAGGGATATTGCGAATGAATTGAAAAATCTTGGTTTTGAGAAAAATATTACTGTTGATGGTCGAACAAATATGTTGATTGTAAAAGATACTCCTTCAAACATTGAAATAATCAGGTCTATAATTGAACACATTGATGTTGAACATCAGGCGAGCCCAGTAAAAACTTCTGTTTATCCACTCAAATATGTTCGTGCAGGAGATATCTGGCCCATAGTACTTTCAGTTATCAAGAAAAACAAAGGTGAAAAAGATACTGAATCAAAAGCAACAATTACCATTGATACAAATGCGAAAGAAACAGGAGACCTTGGAACAGCAACAGCAGGTTCAAGTTCTGGAAGTACTTCAGGAACCACAACAGGATCGACCACCAGTTCTGGAACAGCAACTGGCTCTGGCACAACAACAGGTTCATCCTATGCCTATCCTACCCTGACAGGACAGAGAGATCGAACAATCAGCGGCAAGGTTCAGATTTCAACTGATATGTCAACAGGGTTTTCTATTCTTCCTGATGAAAGAACAAATAGCTTAATTCTTGTAGGAACACAGGATTTTCTTGATGAGATTAAACTTATTATTTCTTCACTTGATAAACCAGTACCACAGGTTTCAATTGAAGCAATGATTGTTGAACTAACAGATGATGCAACAAAATCAATCGGAATCACATGGGGCAACAGTACCACTGGATTGGGAAATGTTTCTGGTGGATTCACAACAACCATTACTACTGATTCAATTACAGGTGTAAGAGGACACAAAATTGAAGAAAATCTTACATGGTCAGGTCTTGTTGCAAATATCAAGGCACTTCAGTCAAAGGGGGAAGCCAATATTCTTGCAAATCCAAGGGTAACAACACTAAATGGAACTCCTGCAACAATTCGTATCACAAATAGAATTCCTGTTGCACCAGTTGTTACAACAACAAGCACTGGTGGAACAGGCACCACTGTCACACAGTATGAATACAGAGACATAGGAATTATCCTTGTTGCAGTGCCATATGTTGGTAATGATAATACTGTAACAATGGAAGTTTCTCCACAGGTTTTTGCTGCAAAACAATCTGCGTTTTTCAAGGATGCTGTTGAAACATCTGAAAGGTCAACATTAACAAAGGTAATGGTAAAAGACGGAGAAACAATTGTTATTGGTGGACTTTTAAGCACAGAAAATATTAAAGGAGAAAATAAATTCCCGATCTTAGGAGATGTTTTTCCATTTCTATTCAGCAGTAAAAACCGCCAGATGAAAAAAACAGACCTTGTAATATTTTTAACCCCACGCATCATTACTGAACAAATAAGTAAGAAAATTTCTGAAGAAGAAAAAATTCGCACAAAAACTGAAAAAGGAAAATAAGAATGCAGAAAAAAGCATTCACAATCATTGAGTTCCTTCTTGCATTTGTAATTATTTCCATTGCATTGATCGGTGGTTCTGCCTTTTTTTATGCCAATGCCAAAAACATTGTACATTCTGATATTACACGACTTGCAACATGGAAGGCAATAGAAAAAATTGAAACATTAAAAGCAACAGATTATTCTCAAATCCCTGTGGGAACAACAACAGAAAATATTACAATGGGAAATACACAGGCACAGAGAATCACAATAGTCACTGAAGACACATCTGTCTCATTAAAAACAGTAAATGTGCAGGTTGTCTGGAATAATAGTAATATCAGTTTATCAACGATGATTGCAAAACAATGAAACCATTGAAATTTTTTAAAAAACGATGCGGAATAACTCTCATTGAATTGATGGTCGTTTTGATTCTTGGTTCACTTGCAATTTTTTCTGTAAGCAGTATTGTTATTGAATCATATAAAGAATGGAAAAGAAGCAAGGATGTAGTTTCTCTTCAGGTTGATCTTGACCTTGCATCTCATATGATTAAAAGTATCCTCGAGGAGGCAGATGATGTTTCTGTGGATGAAACAGGTAATCATATCATTGCCAGTAATCATTCTTACTGGATTCAGGAATTCTATCCTGATCCTGCAAATCCAAATATTCTAATCTGGAAAAATTCAAAAACAGGAGAAACACAGCAAGTGATTACAACATTAAAAAGCATAAGTTTCACAGAAGAAAATAACCTTGTTACAGTGACACTTGAAGTTCAGAAAGGAACAAAAATAATGAGTAATTCTTTTTCTGTTTTTATGAGGAATTGAAAATGAAAAACAAAGGATATCTTCTGCCAATGGCTATCATTTTCATTTTGATTTCCCTGATCATGGGTATGGGTATTTTGTATCTTGGTGGAAGTGAGCAAATTGCTGCGATAAAACGGTATCACCAGGAACGAGCATTTTATATTGCAGAAGCAGGCATTAATAGAGCATTTGCTTATAAAAAAGCAAATGAATCATGGCATCCTGAACCAGGTCAAATCAGTTTCGGAGGTGGCTGGTTTCAGGTGACAGAATCAATTCAGGGAGAAACAATAATTTTTACTTCCACTGGTAATTACAAAAATTCAGTAGCACAGGTTTCTCTGATTACTTATAGAACACCAGGTTCAGGAGGTGGAGGCAGGGGTGGTTCATTCGGACAGGGATTATTCGGAAATCAATCAGTCACAATTTACAATAACGCCTGGATTGATAGTTACGACTCAAGATTAGGACCATATGGACCACAAAATAGAGGAAATCATGGAGATACAGGAAGCAAGGGCTCAATTTATCTCTACAACAATGCTCATATTTACGGAACAGCCATGGTTGAAAATGGTCCTCAGTATCTTACAATTGGTAATGGAGCAACAGTTTCTGATAGCGACCTTTATCATAATTTTGGTGACCCATTAAATAATCTTCCACCTGTGGTTGTTCCACAGGATTTAACATCATTACCATATCCTGTTCAGGGAGACCCAAGAATTACAGGAAACTATACCCTTTCAAATGGTATTTTGACTGTAGGAAATAATAAAACCATAACAATTTCAGGCGGGGATTTCAGGTTTAAGAAAATAACACTGAATAATAATTCAATTATGTATATCACTGGTAATTCAAGATTCTATATTGAATCTGCCATTACCCTTTCAAACAATAGCAACGTGATTATTCAAAACAATAGCACAATCATCTGGTATCTTGGTAATCAGGGAACAACCTTTACTCCAACACTTGCTAACAACTCAGTTATTAATAATACTTCTTCAGCACCTGGCAATTTAAGAATTTATGTAGCAAGTAATAATACCAATATTACTCTCGCAAACAATGCTATGGCATTTAATGGGGTTATATACGCTCCAACATCATCAGTGACACTTGCAAATAACAGTCAGTTTTTTGGAGGGATTGTATCAAAAACACTTACCCTTGTAAATAATGCTTCTGTTCATTATGATATTGCCTTGCGAGATATAAATTTTCCTGAAGACCCTGGAAATAGTGGTGGCACTGGACCAGGAACAAGGGTCATTGTCCGCTGGACAAAACCTGACTGGTCACAGAGATTACAATAAGATTTAAAAATCATTTTGAAAAACAGGATAACACAATGGAATTTGTTGTATTTGAACCTGGTGAGAAATATCAAAGGAAAAACAGAAAATGGCAGGGAATACCAGGAATTGAAAGAACCCCTGATGGAATCTTGTGGGTAACCTGGTACAGTGGTGGTCATGGTGAAGGACCTGATAATTATGTCATTGTTGTCTGCAGTAAAGATGGCGGAAAAACATGGTCAAAACCATTGCTTGCTATTGACCCACCTGATGACATCCGTGCCTTTGACCCGTGCCTCTGGGTCAGCCCTGATGAAAAATTACATTTATTCTGGAGTATGAGCAAAAACTGGTGGGATGGAATTGGTGGTGTATGGACAATGGTTGCAGAAAAAAATATTCAAGGTGACCTTGTCTGGAGCAAGCCATCAAGAATTGCTGATGGAATAATGATGAATAAACCTGTTGTTTTATCAACAGGAAAGGTGTTATTTCCGATTGCAGTGTGGAACAGAGAACCATTTATTCCTGAAATGGAACATCTGCGATTCTCAAATGTTTATGTTTCTGGTGATTATGGAAAAACCATTGAACTACTTGGACAGGCAGATGTTCCAGATAGAACATGTGATGAACATATGATTGTCGAACTTTCTGATGGTTCATTGTGGATGCTTGTAAGAACATCTTATGGCATTGGTGAAAGTTTTTCATTTGATATGGGAAAAACATGGACAAGAGGAAAACCATCTTCAATCAATGGACCTAATTCAAGATTTCACATAAGGAAATTAAAGTCAGGTAATATCCTGCTCATCAATCACTCTGGTTTTACAGGAAAAAATCGTTCACACCTGACAGCATTATTGTCAGAAAACGATGGAAAAACATGGGATTATAAACTTCTCCTGGATGAACGAAACAATGTTTCTTATCCTGATGCTATTGAATCAGATCGAAAAATATTTATCATATATGACCGCGACCGCTATGGAGAAAAAGAAATTCTTATGGCAACAGTCACAGAAAATGATATAAAAGCAGGAAAAATCATTTCCCCTGGTTCCCAACTGAAAAAAATTGTTGACCCGCAACCATACGAGAAATAAATGGAAAACATATTATCACATTTTGCTTCTTTCATTGTTTCAGTAATTGAAAAAACAGGGTATCTTGGGGTCTTTATTTTGATGACCTTTGAGTCAGCATTAATTCCCATCCCTTCTGAAATTACCATGCCATTTGCAGGTTATCTTGTTTCAATAAAAAAGATGAATATTCACATTCTTTCATTTGTTGGTGCTTTTGCAAATCTTGTTGGTTCTATAATGGCATACTGGCTTGGATTCTGGGCAGAAGAAAAAATGATCAGACAATGGGTTAAAAAACATGGAAAATTTATTTTATTGACAGAAGATGACTATGAAAAATCAGAAAGATGGTTCAGAAGATTTGGAGACCCGATTGTTTTTTTTACAAGGATTACACCGGGAGTAAGAACATTTATATCATTACCAGCAGGAGTGGCAAAAACAAATTTTGTAAAATTCTGCATTTACACATTTCTGGGTTCACTGATATGGTGCTATTTTCTTTCGTATATTGGATTTTTTCTCGGACAGAACTGGAAACACATTGAGATGTATTATAGGAAATTTGAATTTTTGATTTTTTTTGCGATCGTTTCCGGAATTACATTGTATGTTTTCCACAAAATAAAAAAAATAAAAAACAGTTGATTATTACCAGCCCTCCTTACCCTTTAATGGCACAAACTGACATCCTCCATAATTCTGTGTAGTCAACTTTCCTTTTCTTTTTATCCCCCTGATTAAACTCTGGGAGAAAAGATCCCCAACAGGAATAATGATTTTACCGTTTTCATCAAGTTGTTTTATCAGGGACTCAGGAATACTTGGAGCACCTGCTGTCACAATAATAATTTTATACGGTGCGAATTCCTCCCATCCTACTGTTCCATCAGCAACTTTTATTTTCACATGATAACCAAGTTTTTTAAGAACATTTTCTGCCCTTTCTGCCAGTTGTGGTATCCTTTCAACAGAATAAACCTCACAACCAAGTTCACATAGAATTGCTGATTGATAACCCGAGCCAGTTCCAATCTCAAGAACTTTGTCTCCATACTCTGGCTCTGCAAGTTCAGTCATAATCACCACCATGTACGGCTGACTGATGGTCTGCCCAAATCCGATAGGAAGGGGACAATCGTCATATGCAGACGTCTTTAATTCTTCAGGGACAAATTCTTCTCGAGGGACTTTCAAAAATGCTGATAGCACCCTTTCATCTTTTATACCCCTTGCACGAATCTGTTGTTCCACCATTAAACGTCTTAATTCATTATAGTCAATTTTTTCCATACCCTGTAAGAATTTTCAAAATCATCAGAAAAAAATTCACTGTATCCTGAACAGGTTTGATTTTACTTCTTTTTTTATTGTATACCGTAGTAACAGGCACAGAAACAATTTTTACCCCCTTCCACGAGGCACGAAGAAGTATTTCTGTTTCTGTCTCAAAATGGTCAGTAATAAGCTTCATTTTTTCAACAACTTCTTTTCTGATGGCTCTGAATCCATTTTGAGAATCAGGTATCCACTGACAGGCAAGAAGTGAGATCAACAGTGACATAGAAAGATTTGTGATTCTTCTGAGAAAGGGCATATTTGTTCCAATGATTTTTCTTTTTCCAACAATAATTCCTGCCCTTTTATTCTTCCTCAGTGCTTTGAGAAAAATATGTATGTCAGAAGGAAGATGCTGACCATCCCCATCCATTGTGATAAACTGGTTAAAAGAAAGTTTTTTGAGATACGCAAATCCAGTTTTCAAAGCAGCACCCTTGCCCAGACATACTGGATGTCTTATTACAATGGCTCCGTTTTCCTCGGCAATTTTCCCTGTATCATCGGTTGAACCATCATCAACAACAAATACATCTGGTACTATCTTTTTAACCTCTCTCACAAGATTCCCGATTGACTCTGCCTCATTGTGCGCAGGTATTAAAATAGCAAGATTCTCTTCCATAAATTCAATCCACAATTTTATTTTCTTTCATTTTTTCAAGAAGTTCCTTTACCCTTGAGTATTTTTCAGTAAGATACAATTTCTCGTTTAATATTCTCTCAGCTTCTTTTCGTGCTTGAGTTAACAGTTCAATATCAGTAACAATGTTACCTATTTTCAGCGGCAAAACACCATGCTGCCTGACACCCAATAGATCGCCAGGTCCTCTTAATGTCAGATCTATTTCAGCAAGTTTCAATCCATCCTCTATCTCAAGAAATGATTCAAGTCGCTGAATGGTAACAATGTCTTCAGTATGATAAACCAGCAAACAATAACCAGTATCACCGCTTCTTCCAACTCTTCCCCTCATTTGATGCAGTTGTGAAAGCCCGAACTTTTCTGCCCCATCAATAATAATAAAATTTGCGTCAGGAATGTCTATCCCTACCTCAATGACAGTGGTTGAAACAATAATACGAAGTTTTTTTTCTCTAAATTTTTCAACAACCAATGATTTTTCATTGCCACTCATCCTTCCGTGAAGCAATCCAACATACTGTGGATCAACAATTTGCTTGATATTGTTGAAATGATGAAGTACTGATTTTTCTTCTCCCTCTATGGCTGGTGCAACAAAGTATCCCTGTTTTCCCTCTGAAACCTGCTTTTTAACAAAATCATATACTTTTTCAATCTCATCATCCTTGAACAAATAACTGATGACATTTCTACTTCCTTTTGGTAACTGTCCTATCGTTGACATATCAATATTTCCATAGAATGCCAGTGCAACACTTCTTGGAATGGGTGTTGCACTTAAAGAAAGATGGTGCACTCCAGAGTTTCTTTTCAGAAGAACATTACGTTGCTCAACGCCAAACTTATGCTGTTCATCAATTACAACAACCTTTAAATTGGAATATGTGATTTTTTCATTTAAGAGTGCCTGCGTTCCAAAAATCACCCTGGCATATCCTTTTTCTATGTTCTCCCTTATAGTTTTTTTCATTTTCTCAGGCAATCCACCAATCAATAATTCACTTTCAATCCCGCAATCAAGGAAAAAAGGATGCCAGTTCAAATAATGTTGCTCAGCAAGGATTTCAGTTGGTGCAAGAAACACGCCCTGACCCGACCTTGTAGCAAAAATCCACAATAAAAAAATTGCAACAACGGTCTTACCTGAACCAACATCACCCTGCACAAGACGATTGATGGTCTTCCCCGAGCGAAGGTCATCAACAATCTCCATCATCACCTTCTTCTGATCAGATGTCACAACAAATGGCAATTTTTCTATGAAGTTATTAACTAATGAACTTCTGAACTCATAACCACTGATATTTTCCGACTTGAAACTGGTAAAATTCTTCTTAAACAGCAATCCAATCTGCAACCTGAAGAATTCGTCAAAAATCAAGTGCCTTCTTGCCCTTTCAAGATTTATTTGGTTTTCTGGAAAATGAATATTGGTCATTGCATGTCTCATGTTTGACAGTCCCAATTTACTTCTATCTTCAAGAGGTAGAATGTCCTGCGGAAATTCCTGTATGTTTTTTAGAACATAATGAATGCATTTTCGCATAAAATTCTGTGTGATTCCAGAAGCAACAGAATAAACAGGAAGGATGTAATTAAGTTTTTTCCCCTTTTCAAGAATTTCAAAAAGGGGACTGTTAATCTGAATATTGTTTTTGTATTGCTCTACCCTGCCATAAACGAAAACCTTCACACCTGCTTTTAATGTATTCAATATGTATCGCTGATTGAAAAAAACAAGAAAAATCACTCCTGTCCCATCTGAAACAGCAACCCTTATGATAAAAAGATTTCTGATCCTCTCTTCCTCAGTTGCAACCACTTCGCCCCTCAATGAAACCATCTCACCTGGAACAACTTCACTGATTTTTTTCACCTGTCTTCTATCAATATATTTTCTGGGAAAATGAAAAAGCAGGTCATTTACTGTCCTGATACCCATCTTTGCAAGGGACTCTGCCCTTTGCGGTCCGACACCAGGAATCATTTTTACAGATGTTTCTGGCATTAACATTGTTAGCGGAGGGGTAATTCCATCTGTTCACGATTTGAGGAAATTATGTTGTAAAATTTGAGAACCCTTAACAGGTCACAAACAAGAGAAGAATAAACCTTTCTTGGCTCAATTTTCTCAATCACACCATTGATGATTGAAGGAATTGTCATCAAATGGTCAATTCCTGTATCATGCAGTTTTTTTAATACCTTCCCTCTTAAATCAGAATGAGAAGGTAACTGTGAAATGATTAATAACTTTTGAAAATTTTCTCCTTTGAACCATTCCTCAAACTTTTTTATGTGTGTTTCCTTTGCAAATTCAACAATCTCAGGAAATGTTTCAAGAACCCTGGTTGTAATTTTACAGGTATGCCAGGCTACAACTTTTACTATGCCTGCACTGATATTTTCAACACTTTTTTCATCGAGTAAAAATCCTGTATCAAACTGCTCTGCCTCAATCTGTTTTTTTCTAATCAATATAAGATTTCCGCTTCGGGCTGTAAAATATTTTCTTTGCTGAAAAAATTCTTCAACAAGTTCAAGAATTACCTCGCTCATAGTCAGGGAATAAAATAAAGTGAAAGAAAATAACTACCTTTGTACAGAATTGCAATTATCGCTCCTGCTGCAAGATATGGACCAAAAGGAACATAATCGTCCCATTTCTTCTTTTTTGAATAAATAAGTGCAAGGCTGATAATCGTCCCGATGATTGAACCAAAGAATATTGAAAGAAAAACTCCCCTCCATCCAAGGAAAGCACCAATTGCAGCAAGTAATTTTAAATCTCCGCCTCCCATTGCCTCCTTTTTATAAATAATTTTTCCTGTAATTGCAAGCAATGCTACGATAAGTCCTCCTGTTAATGCACCTGAAAAACTGTAAAGAAGCCGAGAGATTGCTATAAATGTTTCTGCTGAAGTTTTTGAAAAAAAGAAATTCTGACATAAAAAGGCACCAACCATCCCCAAAGGTATGAGAGGTAAAACAATAATATCAGGAACAAGAAATGTTTCAAAATCAATGCCACTGATAATGACAAGTCCCAGAGCGAAAATAAAGTAAAATAGAAATGGACAGAATAAACCATGTGCAAGAAATTTTTCGTAAAGCATAAGAGATATAACACCCATAATCAATTCAACTACAGGATACCTGATGGAAATTGTTTTCTTACAATATCTGCATTTTCCTCTTAACAGGATATAACTTAACACTGGAATATTATCATACCATTTTATACTGTGCCTGCACTTCGGGCAGAAAGAACCAGGAAAAATGATGGATTTGTTTCTCGGTAGCCGATAAATAACAACATTCGCAAAACTTCCAAAGCATACTCCAATAATAAATGCAAGGAATTCTTTCATTGTATTAGAAGTTTCTGTCCAACCTGGACATTATCATTTTTCATTTTATTCAATTCTTTTATCTTTTTCGTTGTTGTGTTATATTTCCTTGCAATGGAAGAAAGTGTCTCCCCTTTTTTTACAGTATGATATGTAACTGCTGTTTCCTTTTTTATTTCAACATCTTTTATCAAAGCCGTATTTTTTTCTGAAACTGCCTGTTTCAGTGCAAAAATTTCACTCTCGTGTCTCACAATCTCATTAAGAAGTGTTTGTATCTGCGAAGCAATTTCTTTTTTCATGTTCTGAAGATCCTCATTTCTTGCAAATTTCTTTTCATCAAAAGAATCAATCTCCCTGGCAAGTTGCCCAATAGCAGTTTTTACAGCAAGAAGGTCTTTTTGATAATTCACCATTGCATCTGTCAGAGATGCAGATGATTTTATTAAATCATTCTGCGCTTTTCTCAATGTTTCAATGTCCTGAGAATAACGATTGTTTTTCTCTTCCTGGATCTTTTTGAAATTTTCAAGTTCCCTGGATTGTTGTTGAGAAACATCATCAATGGATGCCTTTAAATCCCTGATTTGATTTTTTATATCTTCAGAAACACCCATTAATATGGACTGCTGCTGTTCCTGAGTTTTTTGTATCTGCAGGATTGTTTCATTTATTTGCTCAAACTTCTTTGAATTTACTGCTTCCTTTTCGTCTATTTTCTGGTTTATCTCATTTTTCAATAAATCCATATCATCCTTCATTGCGATAGGCGCACAACCTGTAATGATGAAGGAGAAAACCAGAAATATGAAAACCTTTTCGATGCGTCTCATTGTTTTATCTTAAATTCACACCTTCTGTTTTTTGCCCACGCTTCTTCATTGTGTCCTGGGTCTGCAGGCATGGATTCTCCGTAACTAATCGTATATAACCTTTTTGGTGCGATACCAAGACCAATTAAAAATTTTCTTGTGCTTAAAGCCCTCTGCTCACCAAGAACAAGATTATATTCATCTGTTCCACGTTCATCACAATGTCCCTCAATCAGTATTGATACGGCTGGATTTTTCTTAAGATAATCGGCAAGATTTTTTAATTTAGTCTGCTGGTCATTTCTTATATTATATTTATCAAAATCAAAATAAATTGGTTGAAAAATGTCTTTTATTGCCTCACCAGGTTCAACAAATGTGGGAACCTGCGTTTCACTTTTTACAGGCGGTATTTCTTCTCCTTTCGTAGCAATGGCTACTTCTGACGGACTGGCACGTCCAGAATCTGGCGGTGGAGTTACAGTTGCTGGAGTTAACGGCTGAGTTGGAGTTGATGGTTGTTGAGAAGGTTGTTGAATTGATTCTGTTTTCTCGACTTTCTTTTTTGAATATGGACAGCAACCAGAAATCGCAAATATCAATGATACTGAAAGAAGCAATATCACACCTGTGGCAGTAAATCTTACCTTTCTCATAATGCCTCCTTTTTTTGTGATTATACCAGATTGTCTTATTTTGTCAACGGATATCCCAGCATCCACTCCATGCATTATCAATAATCTTTCTTTTCTTTAGAGAATATATATCTACTGTCCAGAGCGAATTTTTATATTTTTCCTGGCAAGTAAAAAGTAAATGCCTGCTGTCAGGTGCCCAGGATGGTGCATCACACCATGAAAGCCCGGTTGTCAAAATTTTTCTTTTTCCTGTCTCCCAGTGATATATTTCAATAAACATATCTGTCCCGTACCTGACTGCATAAGCCAGATACTTACCATCAGGTGACCATGCAGGAGAGGTGATATAATTTGAAGGTATATCTATTTTCCTTGCATTCATTCCATACGAATTCATAACCCATAGTCGTGTCTTTCCATCCCTGTCTGATACAAATGCAATTTTTTGACCATCAGGAGAAACTGACGGAGAGGCATTCAAGGATTGCTTTTCAGTTAACCTTCTTAAAATATTACCCTTTAAATCCACAATATAAATATCAGGATTTCCACTCCTGCTTAAAACCACTGCCCCCATATCCTGATTTCTAAAAAATGATACACATGCATTCAAACCAGGTTCTGCTATAAATGTCCTGATTTCACCTGTTTCCAGATTCAATAAATCAAGTGAAGGGAAAAAATTTCTGTATGAAAGGAAAACAATATTTTTCATTCCAGGAAACCATCTTGGGTAATTTATGATGTATTTTGCCGAAAGAAGAACAACAGAATTTGAGCCATCATAATCACACATCATCAAATTATGAGTACCATTGTTCTTTGTTATGTAAAGAATCTTACTGCGGGAAATACCTGGTTTACCTGTCAGACGAAAAATGATTTCATCACTTACAGCGTGAGCAAGCAGTACCGGAGATTTCTCTATTCCTTTTTCAAATTCAAAAAGCAGTGATTTTTCAAGTGTATCATAAACTTTTGTTTCAAGTTTATCATTGAATTTGAATAAAATGAAAATTTTTGCATCGTTTTTGAGAAGCACTGAATCCATTTCCTGGTTTGTTTCAATCTTTTCCTTGAAAATTTTATCTCTAATCTCAATTACATCAGAAGCATTAAGATCCTTTGCTACATAATTACAGAATTCCTCGTAAAAAGATGTCTTTTTTTCGTTAATCAGAATAACCGCATTAATTGTAATCTCAGGTGATGATGTAATTTCAATGGTTACTCTTCCTTGCCCGTTTAAACTCAAACAAAAAAACATAAAGCACACTACCAGAACAAAAAAATATCTTTTCACTGTATCCCCCTGATATTAAATTTCACTGCTATTTCAAGACAATCAAGTTTATAGGTATCCGGAAGACCTGGTAATCTTCCAGTATTCATCACTGCCTTTAGTGCACTGTCATCAAACTCCCTGACACCTGAACTTTTTTCAAGACAGATATCTGTAATTGTACCATCCCTTTTTAATTTAAATGAAACCACTGATGTGAGAGAGTAATTTTTTTCTTCAGGTAATTTCCATTTTCTCTGCAGGGCAATTTTGATACTCTCGAGATACTCAAGAGGAATAATATTACCTGAAGGAATACCTGTTTCCTGAAATCCCACAGAAATTCCTGAAGGAGAACTCACATCTGTCAGTGGAAAAATCCTTGATGCTAATGAGGTTTTTCTTGTTTCAGATGACTTTGAAGTTGCTCCTTTTTCTGAAGCAGTAATGTTTCCACCCGATGAAGGCACATTTTCCTGATGCAATTTTTTCTTTATCTGCGACATATACTCATCTGGAGAGAATTTTTCAACAGAAGTATCCTGTCCACCTGTAATTCCTGAACCGATTTTTCCATAAGATGTCTCATGTGATTTTTCCTGAAAATTTGTCTGTGGAACCTTTGAAATAGATGCTTCTGCTGGTTCAACCCTGAAAGATGGTATCACATTATCTGTAATGTCCATACTCGGAGGTAATTTAAGAAGATCAACAACATAAACATTTTCAGTTAAATTCTTTCTTGTTTCTGACTTCTGTAACAAAAGTCCTATGAAAAGCACATGCAAACAAATCGAAAGCACAACGGCTTTTTTCATTTTGCAACTTTTGCCTCTGTTGCAAGGCCAATTTTTTTTACATCTGCTCGTTTTAATACATCCAGAACATTAACCAACTCTTGATATGTTATTGCTCTATCTCCTTTTATTACAACACTGGTATCTGGATCCTGTAAAATTTTTGTTCTCACAAAATCCTGCAATCTTTGAATATCCATTTCCTGATTTGCAAGAAATATTTTTCCCTGTTTTCCTATAGTAATCACAATACTTTTCTCAATAGCCATCTTACTCACACTTGAAACAGGAAGTTTTACCTCCATCCCCTGCTCCACGATTGGAGAAATCATTAAAAGGATTATGACAAGGGTTAAAGCAACATCAACGAAATTGACAATATTAATCCTGCTCAGGGCATTCTCTTTTTGTTCTACATCAAAAAAATTTTCTTCTTTCATTTTATTGCTTCACAATCAAGTATATTGCTTCAATAATTTCATTCCCCTGCAATTTTATTTTTCTCAATTGTTCGTCAAAATAATTGTAAGCAAGTGCTGCAGGAATTGCAACAAGTAGTCCAACAAATGTAACAATCAGTGCTTCTGATACCCCTGATGCTATTACAGAAACAGATGATGTACCGGTAATTCCGATATTATGAAATGACATCAGAATTCCCCATACAGTACCAAGCAACCCCATAAATGGAGCAACTGCTGAAACGGATAATAAAAAGTCAATTCTACTGGCGATATGGGATATTTCTTCACTGGCAAACCTTTTCAAATGATTTAAAAGTTGCTCTTCTGAAATGTTATGTTTTGCCTTTTCAGCAAGAATTCTTGAAAGAACCTTTGACCATGGAGAACCACTAACCTGTGCAATTTTTCCACTGTAGAAAATGTTGAGAAACTTCTTGTTATCTCTGTTGATTCTTTTAAAAAGCAGGAATTTATCAATGATAATTGCCCAGCTATATATTGAAAGGAGAAAAAGCAGGATCAAGTCAGTTTTTCCAACCCAGTCGCAATGTTTCCAGCTTGCCACCCATATATTTTCCATCACCCATCCTGTATTTTTGCGCCCCCAGCCGGAATCGAACCGGCGCTACCACCTTGAAAGAGTGGTGACCTGGGCCGCTAGTCGATGGGGGCGTTCTCATTAACCAGAGCCGATTTATTATAAGTGAAAATTTGAATTCCGTCAAGAAATCTCTTGATTCAAAAATTCCTCAAGTGCCTGGTGCCATGGTCTTGGCTTATAAAATTTTCTGCCAAATAGAGAAGTATCAAGGGTTGAAAAGGAAGGCCTTTTTGCAATTGAATCTGCAAAATCATTGATGCTTACAGGGATAAGTAAGGATGTATCAAGTCCCAGTTGCTTACAAATATAAAGACCAAAATCGTACCAGCTACAATAACCGTCATTACAAAAATGGATAAGCCCACAGAATTTACTTGTTGCAATTTGAACCAGAGCCACAGCAAGATCCCTAGCATATGTGGGAGAATTTATCAGGTCAGTGGTGATTTTGACCTTGTGACCTTGTAATAATTTTCGTGGAAGTTGACTGGCAAAATTATGACCATATTTCCCAAAAATTCTTGAAGTTCTTACAATGCTGTAATTTCCACAGTTGTCTCTTATTATTCTTTCACCTTCCAGTTTTGTCTTACCGTAAACAGAAAGTGGGCAGGTTATATCCAGTTCATTATAAGGAGAATTTTTTTTACCATCAAAAACAAAATCAGTGCTCAAATAAATAATGCGAGCAGAAAATTCTTCTGAAAAAAATGCAACATTAAATGTACCTGTAACATTGGTTCTGAAAGCATTTACTGGTTCACACTCACATCTATCAACATCAGTAAATGCTGCAAGATGAAAAACAATATCAGGTTGAATTCTATTGAACAATCTCCTTACATCGTAAAAGTTTGCAATATCAACATCCTGCCTTGAAAGGATAAAGGTTTCTTCTGCAGGAAGATGTTCTTTCAGATATCTTCCAACAAGTCCAGTGCCACCAGTGATAAGGGTCTTCATAGTGACGGATACTTATTTTTATAGTATTTTTGGAATTCATCGCTATTTTTAATAAATGTCCACCAGTACTGGTTTTCTTTATACCATTTGACTGTTCTTACCAGACCATCATCAAAATTCCTGGCAGGTTGAAAACCAAGTTTTTCAATCTTCTCACACGATAAACTGTATCTAACATCATGGGCTATTCTATCAGGAACACTCACAATAAGTTTTTCATCCTTTCCAAGCAGGGCTAAAATTTTCTTCAGTACATCAATGTTCCTTTTTTCCTGATGGGCTGACACATGATAAATTTCGCCTGTTTCTCCTCTATCAATCAACAATTCAATTGCACGACATGTATCTTCCACAAATAGCCAGTCACGCATCTGAAAACCATTTCCATACAATGGAATTTTCTTATTTTCAATTGCATTGGTAATTGCAAGAGGTATAAATTTTTCAGGATGTTGAAATGGACCAAAATTATTCACAAATCTGACTATCACCGCAGGTATTTTATAACAGCGAATATATGATAACACCAGTAAGTCCGCAGATGCTTTGCTTGCAGCATATGGATTTGTAGGGTTTAACCGGGCATCTTCGGCAAATGAACCTTTTTCAATACTTCCGTAAACTTCATCCGTTGAAATATGGATATATTTTTTTACTACCTTTATTTTTCTTATGGCTTCAATAATTCTATAAGTTCCAATAATATCTGTGGTCAAAAAATTTTCGGCATTTTGAAGGGACCTGTCAACGTGCGTTTCTGCTGCAAAATGTACAATGACTTCACAATTTTCCAGTATCTGTTCAATTTCCATTGCTTCTGCAATATCAATCTTAACAAAAGAGTGGTTTTTATATTTCCTCAGCATTTGCAATGTCAAAGGATTTGCTGCGTATGTCATCTTATCAAGATTGATAACATTATACTCAGGATGTTTCCTGCAAATATAATTGATAAAATTGGAACCAATAAAACCACAACCTCCAGTCACTGCAATTTTCATAATGAACCCCTCTGCTTAGCAACAAGCATATTGGCACGAAGTAAAGAAGTAAATGTTCCTGCATCTGTCCACCAGCCATCAAGAATTCCGTATGTCATTTCCCCTATCTCAATATACCTGTTATTCACATCAGTAATCTCAAGTTCTCCCCTGTTGGATGGTTTTAATGTTTTGATAAAATCAAAAACCTTACTGTCATACATATAAATCCCTGTGACAGCAAATTTTGATGGTGGAACAGATGGTTTTTCAATAATCCTGACAATCTTTTTGTCCTTTATATCTGCAACACCGAATCTTTGCGGCTCATCAACTTCCTTCAACAGAATCCGTGCACCCTTCTTTTGTTTTTGAAAAATCTGAACTTCCTTTGAAATATCCTTTTCTATAATGTTATCACCGAGAATGACAACAATTTTTTCTCCGCCAGCAAAATGTTCTGCGAGTGCCAGCGCATGTGCTATACCTTTTTCTCCTTCCTGATATGCGTATGTAAGATGTTCAAGCCCAAAATCCTTTCCATTCCCGAGTAATCTCAGGAAATCACCGGCAGATGTTCCGCCAGTAATTACCATGATATCTTTTATACCTGCTTTCACGAGGGTTTCAAGGGGATAAAAAATCATGGGTCTGTCATACACTGGAAGAAGATGCTTATTTGTAACCTTTGTAAGTGGATATAATCGCGTTCCAAGACCACCGGCAAGTATCACTCCCTTCATTACCGATTTTTCCTTTCCCATGAGTATGGAATTGTTTCTGTGTTAAAGGGAAGTCGAAATTCATCAGGTGACTTATGATTATACGGATGGGTCGGTATGTTCAAAATGATTGCCTCGCTCGTTGAAACACACATAAAACCATGATAAATCCCTGCAGGTATATGAATAAGAAGTGGATTAAAATCTCCAGTGACAAATTCATCAACTATTTTGTATGTTGGACTTCCATCTCTTAAATCACACAAAACAATTTTCGCCATTCCAGAAATAACAACCATATTATCATTTTGAATTTTGTGCATATGCCATGCTTTGATTACACCCGGGTAGCATGTTGTAATGTAAACCTGGCCGAATTGTTCAAAAATTTCATCATCATTTCTTAAAATTTCAAGGAGTCTACCTCTATCATCAGGAATAAAATTCAACCTTTTAATTTTCACATCATGAATCATTTTCGTCCTTTCGAATATTTCAATATATGTTATGGCATTTTTTGTACTATGGCAAATGGAATGCTATTTATGAACCCTTTCAACATAATGTCTGGTAGATGTTGAAATCTTTACTATATCACCTGGTTTGATGAAATTTGGAACCAGAACCTCCATATTATTTTCAAGCACAGCATTTTTATATGGCGCATCAGTATCACTTTTGACTCCGCTGCCAGTACTGATTACCTTCAACTCAACTGTTTCAGGAATTATCACACTGATTGGCATATTCTGATAAATTTCAAATTTCAAAGCAGTCCCTTCTTTAAGAAAGTCCCTGAAGTTTCCAATCATATATCCCGGGATTTCAAATTGTTCATATGTTTGTGGATTCATAAAACAGAAATTGTCTCCTTCTGAATATAGATATTCAAGCACAACAATTTCAAGTGATAGGTCTTCAATTTTTTCTTCAGGAGATAACTTCATATCAACAGTTTTACCTGTCTTGACATTTTGTAATTTAAGATGTACATGACTTGAAAATCTTGCAGGACCTGCTTTGACCTCTGTTTCAATGACCTTCAATATCTCTTCTCCTTTTTTTATAAACATTCCTGGTTTGACATTTGCTGCTTCAATCATGGTTTTCCCCTTTTTAAGAAAACCATCCATGTTCAATTTCTATTTTAATTCATAAAAAAATTTTTTCAATATGAAAGAATTTTGATTTTTGGGTTTGAACAGAATAAAAAAATACAAAGGTGGCTAAAGGATATGACTCTCCCATTCTCGTCCCGCTTACGGGTTAAAAAAGGAAATAGGCCGCGCAGGACTCGGCGGCTTCGCCTCCCACTACGGCTCAGCTCGGCCACCCGCATAGGTCTTCGCTTGCTCAGACCTAAACATCTTCGCTCCCATTCTCGTCCTGCTTATGGGTTAAAAAAGGAAAATAGGCCGCGCAGGACTCGAACCTGCTACCCCCGCCTTAAAAGGGCGGTGCTCTGCCAGGTGAGCTAGCGGCCCATTGGAGACAATAATTTTACTGGAAAATATAAAATATGTCAAAATTGAAAAGTTTTCCTGACTGTGGGAAAATTATTCTATGATGAGAGGAAAAAAATTAGAAAATATCAAAAGCATTTTAATAATCGGATTGAGTTCGATTGGTGATAATTTACTCATCTCACCGGTGATTAAATTGATTCAGGAAAAGTATCCTGATGCCAGTATTGATATCGTTGTTGGACCAAGAGCAATTGATTTTGCAAAAGATAATCCGGTCTTTTCAAATTTCTATGTCTGGGATAAAAGTAGTGGCATCCTGACATTGAAAAGGATGATGAAAAATCAACAGTATGATATGATCGTTGATTTCAGAAATTCTTTCATACCATTTTTTCTCAGGGGAAAATTTAAATTAACCTGCTTTAAAAGGGAATTTTTTTCAGATAAATTTTCAACCCATGAATCAGAAAGGACATTACAACTTTTCAAATCGTATTTTGGAATGCCTGAAAAAATAGAATTATATTTCCCTTTGAAAAATGAAGAAATTCAGCAATTCAAAAAGTCCCTGCACGACATTATTGATTTTGAAAAAAAAGATAAAATTTTTGTATTAAACCCGGGCGCTGCCTTTGAAAAAAAAAGATGGAAAAAGGAAAACTTTGCTGAAACAGGGAAGAAAATTATTTCTAAATACGGCGGAAAAATCTTAATTGTTGGAAACAATAAAGAATTTGAACTTGCAGAAGAAATCAGACAAAAAATAAATTCTGAAAAAGCACTGAATCTTGCAGGGAAAATTTCATTCAGGTGCCTTGCTTATATTCTCTCAGAATCTTCGCTTCTAATTACCAATGATACCGGTACCATGCATCTTGCGTCAGCAATGAAATGCCCGATTATCGCAATCTTTGGTCCTGGTAATCCACATCGATATGGTCCCATTGGAACAAAAAATATTGTCCTTCATACCAGAATGGATTGTTTTCCCTGTATTCTTGAATCAAAATGCAAAAAAAATTTTGTGTGCATGAATGATGTGAGTGTTGAAGATGTGATGAATGCTGTTTCACAAATCCTCAATCAACATCAATAAATGTATTACTCTACTTCCAGACCCCACTTCTTCATATTTTCAAAGCCAATCTTTATTGCATCCCACAATGGTACAAGAGGAGAGAAATCCATTTCCATTATCGCATATTTTGCACTTGAACGACCTGCCTCCTCAAGAATTTTTTTCCAATTCAAATTCCCTGCTCCAACCGGTACCATTGCCTGTTTGTTATCATTTGACATACCCATATCCTTGAAATGAATTGAATTCAACCGATTTGAATATTTCTTTATCCAGTATGCAGGGTCTCCACCTCCATACTGCACCCAGTATGTATCAATCTGCGTTGTAAGAATATCTTCAGAACACGTCTCCATGATAATTTCAAGCCACGTTTTACCATTGCATTTTGCAAATTCAATACCGTGATTATGATATCCAAGGAGCATGTTATTTTTCTTTAAAATTTCGCCTGCCCTTGCAATTTTTTCTGCAGTTTTCTTTATCCCTTCAGTATCAAATGTTTCAGCACCAGGCCAGCTGGAGTTACAAACTATTGCACCAAGAATATTCTGTTGTTCTATCACAACCTCTGGTTCTTTAATAATTGCATCAACCCCAACGTGGCTTGAACAAATTTTCAGTCCTGCATCGTCCATAATTTTTCTAAATTCTTCTGGCTTTAGATTAGCACAACCTGCGGTCTCAACATATCTGAAACCAATTTTCGCAAGTTTTTCTGCTGTTTCTTTCACCTGGTCCACTGAATCAAAATACTCTCTAACAGTGTACAGTTGAATTGCTATCTTCATATTTTCCTCCTGTGAATAGTAACATTGACCCGCATATTAAATATTATGTCTTTCTTTTTGTCAACTTTTTCTGTAGTTTAAAAGTTAAAATGTCGTATGGTGCAAAGATAGAATGTCGTATTCCAATTTTTCTTTTTCCTTGCTACACAATGAATTTCAACAAGCAGGGTTTTTAATTCCCTATAATTTCTTTTGTTT
>JAMWCD010000008.1 GCA_023818965.1 Candidatus Omnitrophota bacterium
AAACAAAAGAAATTATAGGGAATTAAAAACCCTGCTTGTTGAAATTCATTGTGTAGCAAGGAAAAAGAAAAATTGGAATACGACATTCTATCTTTGCACCATACGACATTTTAACTTTTAAACTACATGAGGTCTTGACATTTTAAGCAGTTTGGCTAATATGTTATTTGTATGAAGAAATTTTTTATAGTACTGTGCCTTTGTGGATTACTTGGGGTTTCTGGAATCTACCAGAATCACAACCATTTTTGTTTAATAAACAAACTCAATACCAGTTGTTCAATCTGCACAAATTTACTTGGTTCATTTACCTCATTTTCTTTTCATCTCTTTTTCTTTTGTGCTTTTTTCCTGTTTGTTTCCTATCTCTTTTTTGTTTTCTTTTTTCCTTTCTTCTGCCATTTTTCAAAGACAAATTTAAATCGCGGTCCTCCCTGCTAAAATTTTCATAAAGTTTTTCATTTAGGATCTGAAAAATTCTGGAAAACTTGCTCTTTGAAAATTTCTTTGCAATTTTACAGGGAGACGTTATGAGACCAATGAAATTTCTTATTTTCTCTTTCTTGATATTTTTCTACAATGGATTCTGCCAGGATATCAATGAGAAAATAAAAGTTCTTGAGGAAACATTGAAAAAACAGCAGGAAATAATTCAAAATCAACAGAAAACAATTGAGCAATTGCAGGAACAATTAAATCAAATCAAACAGGAAATTGGTGCACAGGCACCAAAGGCAGAAGAAAAAACTTTTTCTGGTTCATTGTTTGGTGCAGCAAATGCGTATAATCCCAATATTTCATTGATTCTTAATACTTTCGGTTATACTTCAAGTTTAAAGGAAAAAAAGCTTGAAGAATGGAGTATTCCTGGATTTATTTCAGAAGGGCTTGAGTATAAAAAGGGTATGAATCTTGAAGCAGCAGAACTGTATCTATTTGCTCCAGTGGACCCGTTTTTTAATCTTTACGCCACAATACCTGTAAACGAGGAAGGTGTTGAACTTGAGGAAGCATATCTTGTAACAACAAATCTTCCAGCAGGTATTCAGGCAAAAATCGGTAAATTCAAAAGTGGATTTGGGCGACTTAATAGTCAGCATTCCCATACATGGAGTTTTGTTGATGCACCACTTGTTTACAGGGCTTTTGTTGGTGGAGAAGGTATTAATGAAAAAGGGGTTCAGTTAACCCTTCTTCCTTCCTTACCATTTTACACTCAAATTGGTTTTGAGGCACTTCAGGGAGAAAATGAAATCCTTTTTGGAAAAGACGCAACAAGTGGATTGCATGCATTTGGCGCATTTGTAAAAACATCATTTGATATCGGTGATTCTGGATCAATTCTTCTTGGACCATCAATAATTGCAGGAAAAACAAAAACTGATTCTATTGAAGAAGACCATCAGTTTACAGGAGATTCAACACTCTGTGGATTTGAATTTACATATAAATGGAAGCCATCAAGATGGAAAAGTTTTACTTTCCAGAGTGAATATCTCTGGAGGCATCAGAAGGGTATTCTTACTGACCTCAGTACTTCCACAGACCATAGTTTGAAAAGGACACAGGATGGCTTATATCTCCAGTCAGTTTATCAATGGGGTAGATGGGGCTTGGGATGTAGATATGATCTTCTTGAGCCATTCAGTGATACATATCGTCTTGATGGTTCAAGTCAGTCATTCGGAGACAAGCCATGGAGAGCATCAGCAATGGTAGAATTCAATCCAAGTGAGTTTTCCAAAATCCGTCTTCAATATAATTACGATAAAAGTGCAGGAAATGGAAAAACAAACAATGAATTCTTTTTACAGTTCATTGGAGGGGTAGGAGCACATGCTGCTCATAGTTTTTAAAAATTTTCTCCTCAATCCCCCTTATCCCCCTTTGAAAAAGGGGAATGGAAGGGGGATTTATAAAAAGGGGAAAATAGGGATTTAGGAGGAGAAAAAGAGGGTAAGGAGCAACACAATGTATAAAAGGAATGAAGAGAAAAAACGTGGCGGACTTATTAACAAAGGAGTCAAAATGAATGGGAAATTATTAAAGTTTTTTATTGCAGGATTTTTTATTCTTTCAGCAGGTGTGTTTGCCGAGATTAAGGTGGTTGCAACGCTTCCCTGGATTGGTGATATCGCAAAGCAAATTGGAAAAGAAAAGGTATCTGTGACAGTTCTGGTGAAAACAAGTCAGGATCCTCATTATGTTGAGGCAAAACCAAGTTTGATCATTGCAGCAAGAAAGGCAGATATTTTGATGTACAATGGACTTGACCTTGAAATTGGTTATCTTCCTGTGATTATTGAATCATCAAAAAATCCCAATATCCAGCCAGGAAAAATTGGAAATTTTGATTGTTCACAATTTGTTACTCCGATTGAAAAACCATCGTCTGTTGATAGGAGTATGGGAGATGTGCACCCTTTAGGAAATCCGCATTATTATTTTTCACCTTCAAACATTTTGAAGGTTGCACAGGGAATGGCTGAAACACTTGGCAAAATTGACCCATCAAACGAAAGTTATTATAAAAAGAATTACCAGGAATTTTATGAAAAATGGCAGGAAAAGACAAAGAAATGGAAATCAGCAAATCTTGCAGGTAAAAAATTTGTTGCCTACCATAGTTTGTTTTCATATCTTGCGAAGGAATTCAATTTTCAGATTGTTGGTTGTATTGAGGCAAAACCAGGAATTCCACCATCAAGTGCTGAAATGCAAAAAATTATTGAAACAATTAACAGAACAAAACCCAATGCAATTCTTGTCAATGTCTACAGTCCAAAAAGGGCAGTTGATTTTGTTGCAGGCAAGACAGGAGTAAAAACAATTCTTGTTCCTCACGATGTTGGTTCTGTTGCTGGAACAGATGACTGGTTTTCATTTATGGACAGAGTAATTTCACTTCTCTCGGAGGCATAAAATGGAAAATCTATCATTTTTAATGGTGCCTTTTATTGGGTGTGTTCTTTTGATTTTGCTTCATACATATTTTGGTGTTCATGTTCTTGAAAGGGGTATTATTTTTGTTGATTTGACCCTTGCCCAGTTTATTTCGGTTGGAGCAGCAACTGCGATTTTTCTCGGCAATGAAGCCAGTCAATCAATTTATGCCCTTGTTTTTGCTGTCATTGGTGCATTGATTCTTGCGTTCTCAAAAAGAATTTCAAAATTTGTGTATATTGAAGCATTCATTGGTGTTCTATACATTTTTTCGTTTGCTACCAGTATTTTAATTCTTGATAGAACACCACATGGGCTTGAAGAACTGAAAAACATTCTCAATGGAAATATTCTTTGGATTACAGGAAAAGACCTGATTACTATGTTTACTCTGTATACAATAATAGGTGTATTTCAGTTTGTTTACAGGAAGAAATTTATGGCTTTATCTCAGGGGGAACATAGTTCTTTTATCTGGGAATTTCTATTCTTTTTAAGTTTTGCCGTGATGCTGGTAAATTCAATAAAAATTGCAGGGATTTTGCAGGTGTTTTCCTTTTTGATTATTCCTGCTCTTATTGGAAAAATTACAACAAAAAATCCTGTTCAGATTTTATTAAGGGGATGGCTTGTGGGCATCATTGCAAGTATTGCAGGGATGATTGTCTCATATAAATTTGATATTTCAACATCATCATTGATTGTTGCCTTTTTAAGTATCATTTTCTTTATCATTCTCGGCATCAGGATGAAACAAAAATATGTTTGTAATCAGTAAAAAATAAAAGGAAGTGGAGATTTTTGTACACGAGTTTATACCCCAAAAGGTGGGAATCCGCAGTTTTTTTGCTTTTAGGGAGTACACACGGAAAGATAACTCAGATTAGCAGGTTTCATCTGCTCCCGCGCCATCAACTGTTTTGATATTTAACCTGAGAGTCGTTTTGACTCTTGTGTAAACCTTCACTTTGTTCTTTTAAAAATTCCTCTAATAACAGGGCGCTACAACATATTTCATCTTCTTTAAATCTCTCGAGTGTTGACCTCATTTCTCCGCCTAACCAAGCGACACCGTCGATAATAGCAATCTTTATGACATTCGAAGGACACTGGATTTCTCTCACCAAACTTACCGCTTCTTTAAACTGATTGTCCTGTGAACCGCCAAAATCTGTTATAAACTTGGCTGTCCCGATAATATATTTTTTGTTATGAATTCTTAATACAAAATCTAATCCCTTACTCCATTCTCTAAATTTACATTTTAATTCCGTCTTGGCATATTCTTTCAGAAATTTATCTCCTCTATTTAGAAAAACTATTTTATCTTTGGTCTTTTCGAACTCATCGATATCTAAAAAGTCAAAATGAGTTCTTAGCCACATTTTAAACATTGGACCTATTCTTCTACTAGCTTTTTTAGGAGATTCTAGTTTTTCTTTCAATTCATCATAATTCATTTCGAACAACTTATCGCAAATTTTCTTGATAGTCATAGGGTTTTTATCGATAGCGTCTTCGTAGTGGGTTAAAAAACTTATATAAGGATTTTCTATTGGGAATTTAAATCCGCGTTTTTTTAATCGTATCAGCTCTCGTACCAATTCTATACAATCTCTTTTTTGAAACAGCCGTTTTAAGGATGGCGACTCTTTTTCGATGAATTTCCCTCTACCAATTTCGTCAGGTGGGTATATCCTCAACAACCTATCCAAATAGAATTCGCTTCTTGCTAAATTTACACTTTTCTGAATCCACTTATTCATACGCACGTTTTAAGTCTTAAAAAATCGTTGGTTGTTTTTCTCTTTTTTTATCTACACTTAATAGAACATCTTTAATTCCTTCTATGTTTTTCTGTTCTATCAAAATTTTTAATACTTTTTTTTGCTCTTTTGGGATTAAGTGAACTGGAAAGGTTTCTAATAATTTTTTCGTTTGGGACAGACCTAAGTATTTACGGATATAATCCGAGTTAGAGTATTTAAATGTGGTCAAGAACTCGCTATCAGTAATATCTCTGAAATACTCTAACATGAGATTAAAATAATTCTTCAATAAAATTAAATCCTCTTCCGGAAGATCTGGAGTTATAAAGATTTGAATAGGATGGGTGCGGTATTTTTCTTTTGTTACTACTATGCCATCTACCCCAAAAGTCTCTTTCACATTGTAAATTCCGACCCGCCCGTTCCATCCCCCTGTATCCAATGTCCTCACAAATAAAGGATTATTATTCAATTTGTTATACAGTTTTTCGTTAACCCGATAGGTGTGGAACCTAAAATAACCGTTGGAAAAATCATTTACATCCAGAAGTTTAACTTCTTTCTGTCCTTTGTTTTTTACAACTTCATCCAATGTTAAATAAAACTTAATCTTCAACGGAATGGGTGCTTTGAAATACGAAATATACTCATCAAATTCCCCACCGGCTCTGTAGAAATTTTTTGGGGATAAATTATATTCCCTTTCTGTGATTTTACTATTGATTTTTGAAGCCTTAAAAATGATGGGTTCTTGCGAAGGTTGCGTTTTTTTCTCGAAGAAACATATGCAGACGTTAGTGCCCGTGAATTCAAAAATTTTTCTTTCAAAAATAATCGCCTTTTTGATATTATAAAATGGTAAAAAATCTTTTCTAATTTTGTTAGAGACTGAAAATCCGAATAAAAAATTAGTAGGGATTATATAAATCAATTTTTGCAAGCCATGCCTCAGGTCATTCATGAGGGCTATTTGATATAAATCTTGATATCCTTCATTTTGTCCGGTGAAGTACCTTAAATTTCTTTCTGAATTTTTAACTATGTATCCGATATAGAGATAAGGTGGATTGGTTATGTGATACGGGGGTAATTTGAAGGATTTTATGTCTGGATAGTTTTGCAGTGTATCCCTTTGTCTTATATTATTTCTTGCTATCGTATCGGGAATTCCATAGATTTTTGCGTTTTCGATTGATTTCTCCACCATCTCTTTTTGAATGTCAAAAAGAAAGATGTGATTTTTAAAGAAGTCTATCCTTTTACCCTCAGGTATAGCCTCTAATATCGGTAAGATAAGATTACCTTCACCACAAAATAAATCCACCCAGGTATATTTATATAGAATGCTTTCGATTTCTGGAAAGACAAATTTTTTAAAAATATCTATTGAAGTTAAATGGGCACCGAATTCCCTTCTTTTTTTCTCAGTAGGAAAGTATTCTGTTATACCCAAATCTCTAACATAGCCCGTCTTGCTTATCGTTGAGATGTCGACCTTTTTCTTTTTTGTTTGTTGCTTATTTTTCCTCATGTCATTTGTTTTTTTTTAGGATTTATAAATCTTACGGCCGGCGGAAATGCAAAGATGGTGTTTGCAACTCCTGCCGTCTCTTGTTATACCACATATACGGATAATGTACTTGATCCTGATTTTCCACTATCACATTTTAGAAAATTTAATTTCATCTGTCAAAAAAGCCGAAAAATTGGTGATGTTCAGTTGGATTTCGGCTGTACGAGCAAGTAGGGTGTTTTTCAATCTGGTCTAATAGTAAAGAATTTTATTGCCGAAAATTTTGAGATTGGTATACTGTTTTGGTGGGAATATGCCTTGGTCGGGGCGAGTGGATTTGAACCACCGACCTCTTGGTCCCGAACCAAGCGCTCTGAACCAGGCTGAGCCACGCCCCGAACCCTGCGCGCCCAGCCTGATTTGAACAGGCAACTTTCGGGTCCGCAACCCGACGTTCTATCCAGTTGAACTATGGGCGCATCATTATATTATACAATTTTTACAGGGTTTGTTAATACTTCGGGTTATTCAGAATTTTGTTTTTTATGGTAGAATTTTAGGAAACAAATACGGTTGGGAAAAAATTTTGCAACAAATGTGATTTTGCTGTTTAATAATTCCTGACAGAGGTGAAAAATGGACAAGAATAAAGATCCTCTTGATGGCTGGGACCTTTTTAATCAGCCCGAAGATGAAAAAATTGATGAAATTTCTTTGCCACAGGCAAAAGAAAAGCAATATGTGTCTGTTACAGAATTCCTTGATATTGTTAATGAGAAACTTTCAAACATTGAATGCAGGGTTCTTGGAGAAATCAGCGATATTAATGCAAGAGATAGATATTGTTTCTTTGTTTTAAAGGAGTCAAACCCTGAACTTGAGTCAGCAGTCGTTGAATGTTTTATTGGATGGAGAAGTTTTGAAACATATAAGCATTTACTTCAGGATGGTATGCAGGTGATTGTTTCTGGTTATCCCGGGATTTATAAGAAATCTGGAAGATTCAGAATTGAAGTAATTAAAATTGAACCATTTGGGGAAGGTGCCTTAAAACAGGCATTCGAGGCATTAAAAAAGAAACTTGAGGCAAAGGGATATTTTGCACCTGAACATAAAAAGCCATTACCTGACATTATCCAAAAAATTGGTCTTATTACATCGGGTGCAGGTGCTGCAATAAAGGATTTTCTGAAAAATCTGGGCCATTACGGTTTTCAGATTTATCATTTGAATGTTTTTGTTGAGGGCGACTATGCCGAGGATTCAATTATTTCAGCAATAAAATATTTTAACAGGAATATGCCATATCTTGATGTTATTGTTTTAATCAGGGGTGGTGGTTCCCTTGAAAGTTTGAAAGCATTTAATGCTGAAGGTGTTGCTGACGCAATTTTTGATTCGCGACTGCCAGTTATTACAGGTATTGGTCATGAAAGGGATATTACGATTGCTGATTATGTTGCTGATAAAAGTTTGTCCACACCAACAGCAGTTGCTGCATTTATTCGTAATCAGAGGGAACAGATTATTCAAAATTTGCTTTTGCTTCAGGATGATATTGTTTCACTTGCAGAAAGCATTATTGAAGACATTTCCGCCACAGTGGATACATTTCGACAAAATATTTTTTCAAATTTTGAAAACATACTTCAAAGATACTCGTTCTCAATCAGACATTGCGCTGAACGTATGCATGGTAGATTGAAACTTGTTTTTGATTCTTACAGGTTGGTTGAGAGAAAGTTTGCTGAGAATGTTTCTGAATGGTATCTTTATATAAAGCAATTGCACGGACATCTTTCAGTGTTGAACCAGGCAATAATCGGTAATTTTCAGGCATGTCTTGAACAGTTTGCAACCCGTATTAAGGTTGCACACGCACATCTTGTTTCACTTGACCCTGAATCAATTCTTAAACGTGGATACAGCATTGTCTATGATGAAAATGGAAATGTTATCAAGGATGCGGCAAATACAAAAAAGGGTGATATTATTAACATTAAACCCTACAGGGGAAAAATTATTTCAAAGGTTGAAGAAACAGAAACATAAAAGGAGAAAAAATGTTAAAGGACAAAGAAAAATTGAAAACAGCATTACAGAAACTTGAAAAAATTGTTGAAGAACTTGGAAAAAAGGATATTGATGTTGAGCAGGGGCTTGAGAAGTTTCGGGAAGGGGTGGAACTGATCAAATTTTGCAGGAGTCAATTACAAAAGGCAGAAAACGAATTTATTCAACTCAAGCAGGAACTTGAGCAGGAACAAATTGAGCCACAGGAAGAAGGTCAATGAAACATTTGAGTAAAACCTTTAAGGTTTCTGATTTACCAGTTGATGAAAGACCAAGGGAAAGGATGCAACGGCTTGGTCCTGAAGCGCTTTCCACCCATGAACTTCTTGCAATTATTTTTGCCAGTGGAACAAAAGGAATGCCTGTAACAGTAGCAGCCCAGACATTGATGACGCATTTTGGTTCACTTTCAAAAATTGCTGAGGCATCAGATGATGAAATTAAGTCAATGGTCAGGGGCATTGGAACAGCAAAGATATTGCGATTACGGGCATGTTTTGAAATTGCAAGAAGAATAGAAAATGAAAGAAAATATGAAAATGATTTAACCCGTAGTCCCAAAATTACAAATCCACTGCAGGCATATGAGATGATAAAGAAAAAATTACGGGTATATAAAAAAGAGCATTTTTTTGTTGTATCTCTT
Organism: Candidatus Omnitrophota bacterium; assembly: GCA_023818965.1. Lineage (GTDB taxonomy): Bacteria > Ratteibacteria > UBA8468 > B48-G9 > DTJG01 > DTJG01. The sequence goes on from JAMWCD010000008.1 coordinate 8,945, forward strand.
AATTCAAGAAATAAAATCATTGGAATTGATGAAATTTCTACAGGGACTCTTGAGGCAAGTATTGTTCATCCAAGAGAAACATTTGAGTCAGCAATAAGACATCACGCAGCAAAAATTATTATTGCTCACAACCATCCCTCTGATGACCCTGAGCCATCAGAGGATGACATCAGTATTACAAGAAGATTAAAGGAAGCAGGACTTATTATGGGAATTGAACTGATAGACCACATTGTTGTGTGCAAGAGTTGTTTCTTTAGTTTCAAGGAAAAAGGGTTTCTGTAATAAAATGCTTTCATCCCGCCAGAGAATTTTTCTTTTTATTGGACTTGTGTCAGGCACATTCTTTTTTACTGTGTGCACAGGTCCTGTTTTTACTCTGTTTTTATTGAAAATTGGTGTGCGGGAAAAAGTTTTAGGAATGCTTTCTATTCTTCCATCCATTGTAGGAATTTTTTCATTGTGGATGATCAGACAAATTGCAGAAAACCCTGTGAAACATTTTATTTCTTCTTCCTGGATGTTATTCATTGTTGAGTTTTGTTTTATTCCTGTGGTCATTGTGGCAAATTTTTTATCTTACAAAATTGTACTTGTGATATTCAGTATTCTGTTATGTATTTTTCATTTTGCCACGCAAAAATATGTTTATGCGTGGTTTCCAGTGATTGAATCAATTGTTCCTTACAATGAAAGAGGATATTTTCTTGGTCGACTTAGAATTACTCTAACGTTTGCCGGTTATTTATTGCTTGTGATTTCTTCGAAGATTCTTGGACCTGAACCTGAATTTTTAAAATTTTTTTATGTTTTGTTGCTCATATGGGTTCTTACCAGTGCGTTTCCGATTCTTCTTTCAAATACCGGTATTCCTGAAATAAAAAAGAAGCCACCAGAGAAAATCGCATTTATTGATGAATTTTTTAAAATCATATTCAATAAGGACCACAGCGACTATTTTAAGTTTCTTTCGGTCTGGACATTTATCACAGGAATTCTGGGACCATTTTTGATACCATTTTATAAGACACAACTGGGATTATCAACGTCATTCTGTGTTAATCTTGTTTCTGCTCAAACAATTGGTTATGGACTTTCGGCATTTGGCTGGGGAAAACTTGTTGACAGACATGGAAGTAGATATGTGCTTTTTGTTTCCTGCCTTCTTGCTGTCTTGCATCTATTTTTTCTTTCTCATGTGCACCTTATCCCTTTTGAGTTAATGAAAAAATTACTTTTGGTAGCATCTTTCTTTGGTGGAGTTATTCTTGCAGGACAATTGATGGGGGATACAACAAGACGAATGGCACTTGCTCCAGAAGAAAATAAATCCTCGTATTTTGCTTATATGCTGGTGTTCGGAGCACAGTTACCTGTTATAATTGCTTCACCACTTGCAGGTTTTGTTCTTGAAAGGTTCAAACATTTCCATTCAGGTATTTATGGCATTTATCAGATTGTAATGATAATCAGTGCTTTTATGTACTGCCTTCTTTTGTTTCATATTATGAAAATGCGTCCAGTAAAAGAAAAACCAGTACTTGAAATTTTGAGGGATACAATCAGTGAGAATTTGATGAAATTAAAAGATATGATTACAATCTCAACATAAAATCTTCTGATTCAATAACCGAAATGTTGTATAATTAACTCTATGTTATCAACGAAAGAAAAAAATATCTTTTTTGCCGGACAGGTTGCAGGGAATGTTTATTATACTGTTGCTTTTAATGGTGTTTTGACATTATTTCTTTTGAAAATAGGTGTCAGGGAAGGACTTCTTGGTTTTCTGTCGGTCATTCCTTTTATTGTCGGAATAAGTTCATCCATTTTGATTTCATGGGTGGGCAGAAATTACTGGAGAATTTTGAGACCCAATTCATTTGTTCTTGTTGTCCTTGCATTTTTGTTTCTGCCGATTTTTTTAATTACTGAGAAAATTGGTTTTTTTGCAACCGTGCTGTATTATTCAATTTTCGTATTTTTATTCTGGACAGGAACCCAAATTGCAACCCTTGCATGGTTTCCTGTTGTTCAACATTGGGTGCCAGAAGAAGAAAGGGGAAGATTTTTTGGTATACTCAGGTTTACTTCAACAATTGTTGGTTTTGGATTTTTAAGATTGTCCTCTTATATTCTTGGTTCAGACCCATCTTTTTTGCAGTTTTTTAATGTGATGCTTGCTGTCACAGTTTTTTCAATCATCTGGCCTGTAAGTTATTTGTTTGTTTCAATGCCACCTCCTGTGTATGAAGAGAAAAAAAGAGTTAATCCGTTTGTTGTTTTTCAGGAAATTTTTTCAGACAGGGAAAGAAAAATTTATTTCTGGTTTTATTTCTTATGGAATTTTTCCGCCTATATTATTGCTCCCTTTGTGATGCCATTTTACAGAAATGTTCTGAATCTTCCTTCCTCCTTTTGCGTTTTTCTCAATTCCCTTTCTATCCTCGGCATGGGTGGGCTTGCGTTTATATGGGGAAAAGTGAATGATTTCAGGGGCAGCAGATTTGTTCTTTTCTTTTCATTTTTTCTTGCAATAATATGGTGTATCATGATGACGTATGTGCATAAATTTCCAGAAGGCAATATTCAAAAGGCACTGATACTGATTTCTCTTGTTGGAGGAATTGCAGGTGGTGGTCAATTGATGGGTGATACCACAAGAAGATTTTTGATAGCACCAGAAAAAAATCGTGTAGAATTTTTTTCATATATTGTAATTTTTGGAGGGCAATTACCTGCATTAATTGTTCCACCAATCGCTGGAAGAATTATTGAACATTATAGAAATCTTCGTATTGGTGATTTTGGTATTTATCAATTACTTTTTCTTATCTTAGCAGTTCTTCACATTGTTTTACTTGGAATGATTTTGAAAATGAAACCAATAAAGGAAAAACCTGTAGGTGAGGTTTTTAAGGATATATTGACTGAAAATTTAATGAAATTAAGGGATTTAATTGCCAGCCCGCCATGAAAACTACTGCTAATTTCTGAATTTTTTATGATAAAATTATTAAATGGAATTTCAAATGACAGGGAAAAAAATTCTTATTGTTTTTCCGTTTTCTTTTCTCAATCGGACTCAGTATATCATTGAAAAATTTTTTCATGATTCAGTTGATTTCTCATCTGTTCTACACCTTACATCCCGCTGGGCAAGGATCGATGATTTCAGAACACGTCTTCTACTGACAAAGGCAAGGGCTGTGATACCACCAGTAAGTTATTCTCTGAAATCGTTTGCAGGCAAAATTGTGCAGGATTATTCGAATTACAGGGTAATTTCAGGTATTGAGCAATTTTTGATTTTATTAAATCTGTCTATACCGATCTCAGAAAAGATTAACATAAATCCTGTGTCTTTTGCATCGAAAATTCGTTCGTTTATCAAAGATTTTAAAGTTGGGTGTGAAAAAATTGATTTTGATTTGTGGCTGAAGGAAATCAACAGTTACCCGTGGAAATATGAAGAGAATAAATCAATTGTCGAAAAGGCATTTACTATTATGATGCAGTATCAGGAATATCTGGAGAAGAACAATCTTGTTGATGAGGATGACCTTTACCGTGTGGCAACACAAGCAATTGAAAGTATGAAATTTCAAAATGTTTTGATTGAAGGCATGCTTGAATTTATTCCTTCTGAGAAACCATTTATAAAAAAGATTGCACAGCAATCTGAATTGTTTATAATTGCGTATCAGTATGACAAAAATGCTACCTGTGACGTTAAGAATTTAATTCTTGAACCGAATTTCTCTTTCCTTCAATCCATTACAGATTCAGTAGAAATTGTGGAGTCAGCAAATGTTGACAGGGAACCGGTTGTATACAATTTCCCTTCTCCTGATGAAGAAATAAAGGGTATCGCTCAAAAGATACTTGAAAAAATGGCTGAAAATTCTCAATTGAACTGGGAAGATTTTCTTGTTGTTTTTCCTGATATGCTTTCTTATAGAGCCCTTGTTGAAAGAATTTTTTCGAGATTTAAAATTCCATTTTGTATGACACCTGGTTATGTCTTGAGTCAGGATCCTTCAATAGTCGCAATTATGTCCTTTTTGAGATGGATTGATGCACCGAACTGGGAAAATCTGATGTCAATTTTTACCAGCCCATTTTTTTCTTTTGATAAAGATGAAACTGTAAAATTTTCCGCAGAATCCAGAAAAATTTTTAAAGGAATTGGTTTTTTCCCTGACGAAACATGGCTGGGAAAATGGAATAACTGGAAAAAGATTAACCATGCAAGAAAAATGATGGACGTTCAGCATGACTCTATTTCAGGATGGGTGGAAAGATTAAAAAAAGCAATTGAAAAAATTTCGTGGCAGTGTTTTGATACAGAAGGAAAAACAAGTTTTACTGATTTACTTGAGCAACTGGATTCAGATATTGTTGTTTCAAGGGAAGAATTTGTTCGCATAATGAAAACTGTGATGGATTTTACTGAGATTGAAAAAAGCAAGGGATATGGAGTCAGGGTAATGGGGGTACTTGATTCAGTTGGACTTGAGACAAAATTTGTTTTTTTTGGTGGAGCAACAGAAGATTGTCTTCCCATGGCAACAAGAATGGAAGAGTTTTTCCTTCCAGAGCCATTGAAGGAGGTTCTTTCATTAAACACCTACCAGTTGCGAATTGCAAGGGAGCGGCTTGATATTTACAGGTTGAAAATGTCAGGTGAAAACATTGTGTTTACATATCCTGCAAAAGTCGGAGGCAGACAGAAGAATAAGTCCATCATGCTTTATGGAATGAAAGAAGTTCCTTATAAAACAAATTTCTATATTTCGAAACCTGTGCCGATTTTTTCTTTAAGAGTTGACTATGATAAGTTCAGAAGAAAATTTATAAAAGAAGGTAAGGTTCATTTTACAACAAGTCAACTTGACCAGCTTGCAAGATGTCCCTATGATTTTTATCTGAGGTACGTTGAGGAGGTAGAACCGTATCAGGCTCCAGAAATCGAGGAGATGCCTGAATTTTGGGGAACACTTTTGCATAAAGCAGCAGAAAAAGCAGCAGAAGAATTTAAGGGCAAAATTATGGATGAGCAATCAATAGAAATACAGGTTAAAAGATTCTGTGAATATGTGAATGAGTTTCTTGATAACCCTGAAAGGGTATCTTCAGAATATCATTTTAGAATTCCACCTGTGATGAGATCCTTTTTAGAAAAAAGGAAAAACAGTGTTTTTGAATCATTCAGGAAAATTATTCAAAATCACAAACAACATCAAATTGTTGAACTGGAAAAAAAACATTCAGTGGAATTAGAAAAAATGGTTATTACTGGGAGGTTTGACCGTATTGAACTGACAGAAAACGATATTTATGAAATCATTGATTTCAAAAGTGGGAAAACGCCGAACCTCAAAAAAAAATATCCTGAATCAGGAGATTGCCTTGAATTAGAAAATCTTGAATTGCCTTTGTATGCACTGATGTATTATAAAATGAAAGACCAAGTGGCAAAAGTTTTTGTCTGGTCTTTAAATTTTGAGTATCTTACCGGTGATGAGAAAGAATATAGCCAGATTACAGTTGATTTTCTTAATAAGTTTGAGCAGTCCCTGAACAATCTTGGAAAAAAATTAATAGATGGAGATTTTAAATTTGAAGCAAACACAAAAAACTGTTATGGTTGCGTATTTTCAAATTATTGTATTGCAAAGAATGAGGTAGAAGATGAATAACATAAATTTTTCAGTAAAAATCGTTCATGCTTCTGCTGGTACAGGCAAGACACAATTGCTAACAGATGAATTTATTGACTATCTCAAAAAAGCAAAAATTGTGAATTCAGTTAAAAGGGTTGTTGCAATAACATTTTCTGAAAAAGCCGCATGTGAAATGAGGTCAAGGATAATAGAGAAAATTTTCCAGCAGATTATTTCAAATCTGCCTGATGAAAAAACAAAAATTGACTATGAAAACCAGTTGTTTCTATTAAGGGTATCAACCATCCATTCATTTTGCAAAACATTGCTGAAAAGATTTTCCTTTTTATTTCAATTTGACCCGAATTTTACAGTCGCTGAATCAGAACAGGAAATGATATTTTTCAGGCAGGCGATTTTTCAGTTTCTTGAAAGGTGCAGTTTTGATGATGAGATATTACAACGACTGAAACCAATGAAACTCAAGCAATTCATTGATTATCTTGGTTTGCTCAACAATACTCATCCACAGGTTTTTCTTGGTAGGCCCTATGAAAATGAATTGACTCAACCTGTATATGACTGCTTTCTGGAAGTAAAAAAAATTTTTGAAAATATAAAGAAACAGAATTCTGTGGTTGATTTTGATGACCTTGAAATTTTTACCTATCAATTGTTAAAGGAACACCCACAGGCATTAAATATTTTGAATGATTTTGATGAGGCAGTGGATTTTATTTTTGTTGACGAATTCCAGGATACAAGTTTACTTCAGTGGAAAATTATCAGTGAATTTTCCAGTGAATGGGTATCAGGTCTTGGAGCAAAGGCAGAAACAGGTAAAAAGTATGGATTGTTTTTTGTCGGAGACAGGAAACAGTCAATTTATTTTTTCCGTGGTGCAGAAAATACTGTGTTTGATGATGCGGAGAACTACTATGGACATTATCTGCAAAAAAAATTCCTTACAACAAATTATAGAAGTTTTCCTGTTATTATTGATTTTGTGAACGAGGTTTTTAATAATGTTGATGGTTTTCCTGAAGAAGAAAAACTTTCAGTGAGTGAAAAACTTGCTGATAAAAAGGATGGTTTTGTTGAGATAAAGATTTTTGAACAATCAAGAATTGCAGAAGAAAAACAAGCAGAATATGGATGGGTAGCAAGAAGAATTTTATCACTTATTGAAGAAAAATTTCCTGTCTATGACAGGGATACTGATGAATTTCATTCTGTTTCATTTAAGGACATCGCAGTACTGCTGAGGAAAAGAACGCACCTTAATATTCTTGAGGAACAATTTAGATATTTTGGTATTCCATTTGTGAATATCGGTGGTATCGGATTTTATCAGGAACCAGAAATTGTTTTTCTTATCAATCTTCTTTGTTGTCTTGCTGATCCCTCTGATATTCCGGCATTCAAAAATATCATTCAATCAAATTTCGGGATAGATGCAGAAAAAATTGAAAAATGGAGAAAACTTTTCAGTAGTGAATTTCCTGCATCTGCCATTGATAAAATAATAGGGGAACTTGATTTGTTTTCAAAAATTGGTACACAGGGCAGCGCAAATGTTGAAAAATTTCTCATGCTTGTCCACGAGATGAGAAATATGCCATTTTTTCAACTCGTACAGAATTTGAAAAGATTTTCGTACAAAGATGAGGAGCCAAAGGCAGATGTTTTTTCAGAACGTCAAAATGCTGTAAGGGTACTTACAGTACATGCATCAAAAGGCCTTGAATTTCCTGTTGTTTTTATCACGGGGATTGAACAGGGTAAACCTGATAAATCTAAAATTAAATTGATTCATGAAAGAACAATTTCAAATGATAGTGACTATGTTTTTGGGTTCAAAAAAGAAAAAGATGACCAGTATTATACAAATTACCTGAAAAAACTCGAGCAGGAGGAAAAAAGAATACTTTATGTTGCATTGACAAGAGCAACCCAGGTTCTCGTGATTACAGGTGCAAAAAATAGAAGTACATGGCTGGAACTTATTCAACAACTTGAAAAAAAGTATCCTGCAAAGGATTTTAAAATTTCTGAAAAAATACCATGTTTTTCTGCTGAAGTTGGTGAAAACGTTAAAAAATTAGAGATCAACAGAAAATTTATAACACCAGTTTCATTCAGCAGTTTGAAGCAGGAAATCGTTGCATCCGGAGAAAAAGAAGGAACAATAATACACAAAATTATCAATGAAATTTCCACTGGAAAACTTGAACCTGAAAAAAAGAAAATGGAAGAGAGAGTAATGTTTCTTGCAAAAAAAATGAAGGTGATAATTAATAAAGATGAAATTGAAACGCATATTGAAAATCTGTTGAAACCTGAAATATTGAAAATAATTCTACCACAGCCATCTTCATATAGCGAACTCCCTTTTTTATCAGTAGTTGATGGGAAAAATGTTTATGGCGTGATTGATAGAGTAGTCATTAAAAATGGAATTTGCAGAATCTATGATTTTAAGACAGGGAAAAGGACAAAAATCTCTGACAATGATATTTTACAGATTGATCTTTACAAAAGTGCTGTCAGAAATCTTTTCAATGTGGAAAAAACCGAGCAGTTTATTATTTTCACGTTTCAGGGTATAATAAAACAAGTACAACCATAAAAAGACAGGGGGAAAAAATGAAAAATACCGCTATTGGAATTGTGATGATGAATGATGAAAGACAGCATGTCTGGCAGGCAAATGAGCAGGAAAATATGAGGGTACTTCATCAATGGGCTGACTTTCTTAAGAAAAATCTTAAGGATAAAAATGGTGTTGTTCCAGACATTATTGTGGGTTCAGAAACAATCAAGAGTATCAGTACTGCAAGAAAAGTTGGCGAGCAACTTGTCAGAGCAAACTGCAAGCAAGTTATTATGTGTTATAATGTATGGGATTTTCCATATCTTGTCTGGCCATTTATTCAAACTGTTGGAACTGATAAACCTGTTTTGTCCCTTTCAAATAATAATGGTACATACCCAGGAAATGTAGGACTTCTTGCAACAGATGGTGCTTTAAGGCAGGCAGGAATAAGAACCCACAGAATTATCGGAGAAATTGATGATCCTGATACACAGCAAAAAGTAATTCAATGGGTCAGGGCATCACAGGCAGCGACATGTATAAAAAATGAGGTTTATGGCTGTTATGGTGGGCATTCAATGGGAATGGAAACCGGCTATTTTCATCTTGTCCCAACATTGAAATATTTCGGAACAACAGTTTATCAGATTGACCAGTTGTTGCTGGTAAAAACAATGGAAAAAATTCCAGATGCTGAAGTTGAAAAGGGATTTAACTGGTTAACAAAGATGCTTGGCGATAGAATCAAGTATGATGGCAAAATGCTGACGCCTGAGACCTTAAAAAAGCAGTTATCTTTGTATCTTGCCATGAAAAAAGTAAATCAGGAGTACGATTTTGATTTTTGTGGATTAAAAGGGCAGAGGGAACTTACTGAGCATATCTGTCTTGGTGATGTTCCTGAGATGTTGATGAACGATCCTTATGACTGGTACGGAAAGAAAGAACCTTTTGTTTGTGCCACTGAAGCAGATTCCTATGCAGCGTTAACAATGCAAATTTTAAAATATATCAGTGGAGGACTTCCTGTGCTTTTCATGGATGTTAGATTGTATCATCCAGAACTTGGGATCTGGGATTTCTGTAATTCCGGAAATCATTCAAGTTATTACGCTGCATTGAGTGATGAACCAGAAGTAAATTTTGCAAAAATTACATTACATCCTGCACTTGAATTTTATTTCAAGGCAGGAGGTGCATCTGTGGAGTTTGATGCAGCACCAGGAACCCTTACATTTGCCCGTGTTGGACTATGGGATGACAGACCATATATGGTCATCATAAAAGGCGAAAGTTTATCTCTTGAGAAAGAATTGAGGAAAAAGATTAATTCAGAAACAAATCCAACCTGGCCTCATGTTCATGCAAAACTTGATTGCGATTTTGAGGATTTTATTAAGGTTTTCCCCTGCAATCACATTATTGCGGTTAGCGGTGATTATGTTGAGAGTTTGAAATACTTCTGTGATATATGCAAGATTCCTGCAATTATTCCTGGTAAAAAAGGAGAAACAAGAAATATATGGGAAATGGTAAGGTGAGTTTTCAAAAAAAAATTGTTGTGGGATTGTTGCTTCTATGGGCAATATTACTCATAATTTTTGGTCTTGTTCATTCAGGATTACTATCAAGAAAGGTTTCTGTCTTCTTTTTTCAGAACCAGTCAGATGGTTCATTGAAACTGGTTGAAATTCCAAGGCAGATAAAAATAAAAGGATTGAAGACAGATACTTCTCAGATGATAAAGTATGCATTAAAGGAGCTGATTCTGGGTCCGACGCAGGAAGAATCAGAGGCATATATTTCCTGTGTACCTGCTGAAGCAAATATTCGGGATGTCAAAATTGAAAATGATCTGATTTATGTTGATTTTGATGAAAATATTGAATCCGGTGGAGGTATTTTAGAACTTCAGGGTCGTCTTGCACAAATTGTTTTTACTGCGACACAATTCTCACCACAATCAGGTGTGAGATTACTAATAGAAGGAAAGGAAATCAAAAGTTTTGGTGGTGAAGGAATTACAGATGTTGAAAAGCCAATGTTCAGATCTGATTTTGAAAAATTTTTACAGGGAGAAAAGAATGAAAGATAAGATTCACCCAGAGTATAAGGAAGCAAGAATTGTCTGTGCATGTGGGAATACTGTTATGACAAGATCCACAAAATCCGAAATACGACTTGAAATCTGTTCAAAATGTCATCCATTCTTTACAGGAAAACAGAAGATTATTGACACAGCAGGAATGGTTGAAAAGTTCAAGAAACGATATGGTGACAAAAAGCAGTGAAATGAATAATCTTGTTGGAAGGATTGAACAACTGAAGAAGGAATTTGAGGGTCTTGTTGCTTTTATTTCTGACCCATCCAATAGTAGTTTGCCCCAGTACAGAGAAAAACTTAAAAGAATGGGAGAAATCAGTGATGTTATTAAAAAGGGAGATGAATATTTTTCAATTGACCGTAAAATTGAGGAACTGAAAGAATTGCAACAGGATGAGTCATTAAAAGAGATTGCAGAACAGGAGATTTCAGATCTATTAGAAAGAAAATCAGAAATTGAGAGAGAACTTGAAGATTTCTTTTTCAGTTCTCCTGAAGACAAAAATGATTGCATTGTAGAGATTCGTGCTGGTACTGGTGGAGAAGAGGCAGCATTGTTTGCAAAAGACCTTTTCAGAATGTACAGTAGATTTGCTGAAAGAAAGGGCTGGAAAATCGAAGTTTTTGATTTTCATGCCTCTGACCTTGGTGGTTTTAAGGAAATTATTTTCTTTGTTCATGGAGAAAATGCATATGGTAATTTTAAATACGAAAAGGGTGTACACAGGGTTCAGAGGATTCCTGATACAGAAGCAAGTGGAAGAATTCATACTTCAGCAGCAACAGTGGCAGTTTTCCCCAATGTTGAAGAGGATGAAATAAAGATTAATCCAGAGGATTTAAAAATAGAAACGTTTTGTTCTTCTGGACATGGTGGACAGAGTGTTAACACAACATATTCAGCAGTCAGAATTACTCATATTCCAACCGGGATTACAGCCAGTTGTCAGGATCAGAGGAGTCAGATACAGAATCGTGCAAGGGCGATGAAAATTTTACGGGCAAGATTGCAGGATATGATAAAAAACCAGAAAGAGCAGGAGATATCAAAAGAGAGGAAGAATCAAATCAAGACAGGTGACAGGAGTGAAAAAATAAGAACCTATAATTTTCCTCAAAACAGGATAACTGACCATAGAATAGGGTTGACCCTTTATAATTTGCAGGAAATTCTTGATGGTGACCTTGACCCGATCATCAGCCAATTCCGGCGGATAAACGGTATTGGATTCGACAGGGAGGAACAATGAAAAATAAAATGACGTTGCTTTTTACTCTATTTTTTCTATATGGAATTATTTTTGCTGCTGAACTAACAGAAAACATAAAAAAGGGTATGATGAAAATGGCAATGAACCGTCTTGACGATGCACAGAGTTATTTTGAAAGAGAACGTTCATCAAATCCTAAAAACGGACTTGCATATTACTATCTTGGTGAAGTTTTCTACAGAAAGGCAGATTTTTCAAATGCCCTTGAGCAATATCAGAAAGCATTAGAAATTGAACCGGATAATGCAAGGTATCATCTTGGAATAGGTCTTACATATCTTGCATTGAACCAGACAAATAAGGCAATTGAAGAATTTCAGACAGTGATAAATTCTTCACCGAATACCTATGAGGCAGAAATTGCCCGGCAAAAAATTTCAATGGTGAAGGCATCAAGCAGAGACAGTGAAATAGTAAAAAAATGGCAGGAAGCAGAAAAATTTGTACCGAAGGAGCAAACTACTAAAGAAACAGAACAGGTGCCAGGAATGATACCAGGAGTTCAAACTCCCCTGGTTTCTCAAACGCTTTCAGTTGAGGCACTTGTAAAGGATTTAAGATTTGGAACAGAAACAAAGAGAAAGGAAGCAAGTAAAACACTTTATGGTTTTAGTCCGACTCAGCTTGAACCATTCTTACCACAATTTATTGCCCATATGAGTAAGGAAAAGAATGATGAAATAAAAAAGAATCTACTTCTTGTAATCGGGAAAACTCAGACAAAAGAGGCAGTTGATTATTTGTTTGAAGTCCTTAACAATCCTGAATATTCTTTTGATACAAAAATGGTTGCACTTGCAGGACTTTCAGAGACGTTAAGTCCTGATGCTGCTGAAAGATTGAAAGACATTCTTGATACAATGGTAACAAGAAAAATAAAGTTAAGAGAGGATGCCAGAACAAGAATTCAACAATTGGAACAAAAAATGGATGACCTTGAATCTCAGAAAATCATTGCGAGCAATGATTTAACAAAATTGAGGACTCAGCGTCAGGAGATCGAATCAAAACTGAGCATACAATCACAGTTTGGTGAAGGTGCTGCCCCAGGGGTACCTGGTGTTGCTCCGCCTGAAATGCCGCAGGGAGAACAAACCATTAAACCCCTTTCTGAAGCAGAAGTAAAACAATTGAGGGCAGAACAACGAAAAATAGAGAATGATATTAAAGCAAAGGAAAAACAGATTGAAAGATTTGAAACTCAACTTGCAAAATTAAAGGCAGAAAAAGAAAAATATGAGAATCTTCTTGTAAAACGATACAGTACTGGTGCAGTCAAGGTTCTTGGAGTTACACGAAGTCAGGTGGTTCAGCAACAACCTGGAATGCCTGCTGGTATGCCAGTTGAAGCACCGCAGATGCCGCCGACTTTTTCTGCTCAACCTTCGAGTCAAGAAGCCAGTTCTGAAGAACTTAATGAACAATCCCTTGCACTATCTATTATAAAAATTCTTGGAAGAATTGGAAAACCCGAATATCTTCCAGTTATTGAAAAAGCATGGGATGAGTACAGGGCAGATTCTTTTGAGCTTGACTATGGTCTTGTTCGTGCTCAGCTTGGTTCATACGATTATATTGAGAAACTTGTCGCACGATTGCAGGAAGATTATTCATCATCAGACATTGAAGAGGTTTATTTCCGTGCTGAAATCGTTAAGGTCCTTGGTAATTATCTTTCAAAATATGAAAATCAGGACTATGCAGACCTTATTGCATATCTTGCTGAATCAGATCCTAACCAGGCAGTGAAAATTGCGGCAAATCAGGCACTTTCAAAAATCAAAACAAAAGAGCCAGAAAAGACAGCAAAAAAGGGATGAGACTTTTTTGTCTGACCTGATAAAAACTGCAGGTAAAATTCTTACTGATGCTGGAATAAAAAATTCTCGTTTTGAATCTGAATTGATTCTTTCCCATTTATTGAACATTGAAAGATGGAATCTTTACGTCAATCCACCTGAAATTAATAGTATTATTGAAAAAAACTTTTTTTCTCTCATTAAAAAAAGGGCACAGCACATCCCCATAGCATACTTATTGAAGAAAACATATTTTTTTAACCTGTGTTTTGAAATAACTTCAGGTGTATTTATTCCAAGACCCGAGACAGAAACAATTGTGATTGCTGCTATGCACCTTTTTCCTGATAAAAATTTAAAAATGAATGTTCTTGATGTCGGCACGGGTTGTGGAGCACTGGCGATTACAATAGCAAGATTGTTTCCTCATGCAACTGTTTATGCCACTGATATTTCAAAAAGGGCAGTGAAAATAGCGAAAAAAAATGTGTTCCTTTATGGACTTGATTCTCGCGTTTTTGTTCGAAGGGCAGATATTATTTCAGGAAACATCAGAGAAAGGTTTTCTCTCATTGTAAGCAATCCACCTTACCTGACAGAAGATGAAATTAAAAGTGCTCCTGAAGAAGTTCGTAAAGAACCATTTCGTGCTCTTTATGGAGGAAAAAATGGAATGGAGGTAATCCTGAAAATTTTAAAGAAAACAAGAGATATTATTGAAAGGCATGGGTTTTTAATTTTTGAAGTTTCACCTTCACAGATTGAATTTTTTAGTGATCTCAGTGATTATGGTTTTGTCAGATGTTATGTTTTTAAGGATATCAGTGGAGTTGAAAGGGTAGTTGTGTTGAGAAAAATTTAAGAAAAATGTCATCTATGGTAAAATTAATTCATCCGTTAAAAGGATGAAAAATGGATAAATTTGTTATTGAGGGTGGTAAAATTCTTAATGGAAGTATTACTGCTTCCGGGGCAAAAAATTCAGTGCTTCCGATTCTTGCTGCTTCAATTATGACAGACAGTAAGAGTGTTATTCATGGGGTACCGAAACTGCAGGATGTTTACACAATGGTAAAAATTCTTGAGTATCTTGGCGCAAAGGTTGTATTCAAAAATAATACAATAGAGATTGATCCATCCACAATAGCCAGGTATGACGCTCCGTATGAGTTTGTAAAAACAATGAGGGCTTCAATTTCACTTCTTGGTCCCATGGTTGCAAGGGCAGGGAAAGCCCGTTTTTCCCTTCCTGGCGGTTGTGTTATTGGTCCAAGACCCATTGATCTTCATATTAAGGGATTACAAAAACTTGGTGTGGATATAAAGATTGAGGATGGTTTCATTGTTGCTGATGCAAAAAATGGGCTGAAGGGAAATTACATTTTTCTTGCAGGCGCATTTGGTTCAAGTGTTCTTGCCACAGCAAATGTTATGTGTGTTGCTGCTTTATCTAAGGGAGAAACAGTGATTGAATTTGCTGCCTGTGAACCCGAAATTACGGACCTTGCGAATTTTCTTGTAAAAATGGGTGCAAAAATCACTGGTATTGGTTCTCCTTGCATCATCATCAATGGGGTAAAAAAATTAAAGGGGGTTGAACACAAAATTATCCCTGACAGGATTGAAACAGGAACCTTTCTTCTCGCAGGTGCTATCACTGGTGGAAAGGTCACTGTGGAAAAATGTCAGCCAATGCATCTGGGTGCATTCATAGAAAGATTGACTGAAACAGGTGTACAGGTGAAAAGCGGGAAAAATTACATTACTGTTTCAGGAATCCCAAGATGGAAGCCAGTTGATGTTGTCACATTTGCCTATCCTGGATTTCCTACGGATCTACAGGCACAGATGATGGCTTTTCTTTCTCTTGCTGATGGCGTGAGTGTGATTACTGAAAAGGTTTTTCCTGAAAGATTTATTCATGCAGGTGAACTCAATCGGCTCGGAGCAAATATTCAACTTGATGGATCAAAGGCGATTGTCAAAGGAGTGGAAAAACTTCTTGGTGCAAAGGTTATGGCTTCAGACCTTAGAGCCAGTGCAGCACTTGTTCTTGCAGGGCTTGTTGCTGAAGGCAGAACTGAAGTCTCAAGGATTTATCATCTTTTCAGAGGATATGAAAAGTTTGAAGAAAAATTAAGGGCACTTGGTGCCAGTATAAAAAGAGAAAAGGATACACTGCAATGAAAAATAAGATTAAAATTGCTGTTGCAGGTGCGTGTGGAAGGATGGGTTCCACAATTATCAATCTTGTTAAAAGTCAACCTGATGTTGAACTGGTTTGGGCTTTTGAAGTAAAAAACCATCCATCCATTGGAAAAGAAATTGTTTCAGGAATCAGGATTGCTGATGGTTTTGAGAAATGTGAAAATGCAGATGTCCTGATTGATTTTACAGTTCCTCAATCTACAATAGACAATCTTTTTATTGCAAAACAAAAAAAGGTTAAAACAGTTATCGGGACAACAGGATTTTCACAGAATGATATTGAAAAAATAAAGGCAATTGCAAATGATATTGCCATTGTGATGTCGCCGAATATGAGTATCGGTGTCAATATCATGATGGAGATTGTAGAACTGGCAACAAAATTACTCGGAAAAGATTTTGAGGTTGAAATAATAGAAACCCATCATCATAACAAAAAGGATGCACCAAGTGGGACTGCATTAAAAATCAGTGAAATCATCAACAGAGCACGTGGAATGGATGAAAAAGCCGGTCTTGTGTTTGGAAGACATGGCATAACAGGACCAAGAACACCTGAAGAAATTGGTATTCATGCAATCAGAATTTCAGAAGTTGTTGGAGAGCATACTGTAATGTTTGGTGGCAGGGGTGAGATTCTTGAAATCAGTCACAGATGTTTCAGCAGGGAATCCTTTGCACAGGGTGCAATCATTGCAGCAAAATTTATTTCTGACAAAGACAAAGGTCTTTACCAGATGAAGGATGTTATTGCCTGGCTCAGGGCATCATCCTGATAAACTTCTTTTGAAAAATTTTTCAATACAGGAGGATTTATGTTTGACGTCAGTGAAAGAATGAAAAAACTTCCGCCGTATCTTTTTGCTGAAATTGATAAAAAAAGGAAAAAGCTCATTGCTGAAGGAAAGGAAGTAATCAGTTTCGGTGTTGGAGACCCTGACCTTCCTACACCTGAGAGAATTGTTAATGCAGTGAGGAAAGCAGTTGGAGACCCATCTGTTCACAGGTATCCGTTTGGTAAAGGCAGGGCTGATTTTCGTAAGGCAATTGCTGATTATTACAAAAAGTATTCTTCTGTTTCACTTGACCCAGAAACAGAAATTTGTGTTTTGATTGGTTCAAAAGAAGGGATTGCACATTTTCCACTGGCTTTCATCAATCCAGGAGATGTTACCCTTGTGCCTGAACCCGGTTATCCTGTTTACCAGATTGGAACAATCCTTGCAGGAGGGACTCCGTATTTTATGCCATTGAAAGAAGAAAATGATTTTCTTCCTGACTTTGGAAAAATTCCTGATGATGTACTTGCAAAGGCAAAAATTCTTTATCTGAACTATCCAAACAATCCAACAGGTGCCTGTGCAGATGACGAATTTCTCAAGGATGCTGTAAGATTTTGCAAAAAACATAACCTTATTTTGCTGTATGATGCCGCATATCATGAAATGTATTTTGAAGGAAAAAGACCTGTAAGTTTCCTGTCTATTCCAGGTGCAAAGGACATTGGAATAGAAATTCATTCACTTTCAAAAACCTACAATATGACAGGATGGAGAATTGGCTGGGCATGTGGCAATGAAAAACTTGTTTCTGCTCTTGCAACATTGAAAGAAAATATTGATTCTGGTACATTTGAGGCAATTCAGATTGCTGGTGTTGAGTGCCTTACAGGAAATCAGGAAGATGTCGTGGAAATGAGGAAAATATATCAGGAAAGACGTGATGTTCTCATTGAGGGCTTGAAAAAATTAAAATTCAGGGTTAAAATACCAGTGGCTACCTTTTATCTGTGGTTGAATGTTGGCGGCGATTCTCTTGCCTTTGCAGATAAATTACTTTCAGAAGCACATATTATTGTGACTCCTGGTATTGGTTTTGGACCAAGTGGAGAAGGTTATGTGAGATTTGCTCTTACCATTGACAAAAATATGATAAAAAAGGCAATAGAAAGAATGGAAAATGTATTGAAGTAAAAAGGAGTGATGATGGAACAACCAGTGGTAGCAATAGTTGTAGGAAGTCAGAATGACCTTGATTTTATTGATGGAGCAAAGGAAATTTTAGAAAAATTTCAGGTACCTTACACTGTTGAAGTGATGTCTGCACACAGGAGTCTTGATAAGGTAATGAAATTTTCAGAATCTGCCGCAGAGAGCGGAATTAAGGTAATTATTGCCTGTGCAGGAATGGCTGCACACTTACCCGGTGTGATTGCTGCGAAAACAACGCTTCCAGTGATTGGAGTACCTCTTCCCACCAGTGAAATCAAGGGTATTGATTCTCTTTATTCAATGGTTCAGATGCCTTCTGGAGTGCCTGTTGCGACAATGGCAATAGGAAAAGCAGGTATAAAAAATGCTGCAATTCTTGCAGTTGAAATTCTTTCATTAAACGATAGCAAGTTGCATGAAAAATTAAAGGAATTTAAAAATTCATTGAAATAAGGAGGGTAAAATGGAAAATTTTGCGGTTTATAAGGATGGTTTTGGAGTTAGTGAAGAAATTTTTAAAACATTAGCAAAGTATTCTCCTTCTGGCGTTTTTGATGTTTTTGCATCAGATCAGCATAGTTCATATCTTAAGTTGACTGATGCCTTTTTCAAGCACATTAAGGTTCAGAAAAAACCTGATGATAATGATGTGAAAGAGGTTTGTTTGAGATTTGCCAGGCATTTAAGCGGGCAATCAACAGCAGCACTTTTCAATCATCTTGCATATTTATCTCCTGGTTTCAGGGAAGCACTCGGAAAGGATGTTATGCTTATTGGTCGACTGGAGGATACCAATACTGAGTCAGTTGATGGCGGAATTGGTCAGATTGCAAGGTTTGCTGTGAAACCAGAAGAAGTCGCACATGCTGTTGATGGTTTCAAAATTCTTGTGAAACTTAATCCTGCCCATAAATCAAGCTGGGAAAAAAATATTGAATTTGCATCAAAGGCATTTGAAGCAGCGAAAAAATTCAATAAGCCCTTGTTTACAGAAACACTTCTCTTCCAGTTGCCAGGGGAAAGCAAACTTGATTTTGCAAAACGACTTCCAGATGGTGTTGTGGCAATGGCAAAAGATTTCAGTCCACTCGGACATTTCTACAAAACCCAGGTTCCTGTGCTGTGGATTGAGGAAGATGGGAAAATTATTCAGGTTGCAAGCCCTCAGGTTGTTCGGGATGCAACAGTTGAAATGGAGAAAATTTCTCCCCGTCCGATGCTTCTTCTGAGTGCGGCTGTTGATTTTGAACAGTACTGTGCACAGTATGGAATTGTTTGTGATTTAATAGCAGGACCAATGTGTGGAAGAGCATATTTCAAGGAGGCATTTACTGATCCTGCGACAAAGGACTGGGACACACTTGAGCAGTCATTTGTAAGAATTGCATTACCACGTATTAAACTTATCAGACGTTTAGCACAAGCCATGTCAAAGCCATGGTGGTACAAATTTACTTCAATGACAGAAACAGCAAAATCATTAATAAAAACAGATACAAGGCATATTCTGTCAGTAAAGGCAGATTTTGGCTATTGAGAAAATGAAAAAAATTGGTCTTCTTACCAGTGGTGGTGATGCACCTGGAATGAATTGTGCCATCAGATCAGTTGTAAGAACTGCACTGGGATATGGTTTTGAGGTTATTGGAATCAAGCGGGGTTTTAAGGGATTATATGAAAATGATGTGATGGAGATGAACGCAAGAAGTGTCAGTGGAATTATTAATCTTGGTGGCACAATTTTAAGAACCATAAGATTTCCTGAGTTTAAGGAAAAAGATATTCAGCAGCAGTGCTATGAAAATCTGAAAAAAAATTCTATTGATGCACTTGTGGTCATAGGTGGCGATGGTTCAAGCAGGGGTGCATTTTCATTTCATTCAAATTTTCAGGTCCCTGTTTGTGTGATACCAGCATCCATTGATAATGATGTTTATGGCACTGACTTTACAATTGGATTTGATACGGCTGTCAATACTGCTGTTGAGGCAATTGATAGAATCAGGGATACTGCAACAAGTCATGAGAGAATATTTGTTGTTGAGGTGATGGGAAGACATCACGGTTTTTTAGCCATTGAGGTTGCAATTGCCGCAGGCGCTGAAATTGTGGTAATCCCTGAAAGACCATTGACCATTGAGAAAATAGTTGAAATACTTGAAATTGACAAAATCAGAGGAAAAATCAGTTCATTGATTGTTCTTGCAGAGGGTGCTGGAAGGGCTCATGAACTTGCCAGACGCATTAATGAGGAAATTGGTGGTGCAGAGGCACGTTATTCTGTTCTTGGTTATATTCAAAGGGGTGGAGTGCCAACATATCAAACAAGAGTACTTGCAACGATGTTTGGAAATGAGGCAGTGAAGGGGCTTCGTGATGGGCTGACGTGTTTTATGGTTGGGATTTCTGGAACAGAATTATGCAGGGTACATCTAAAAGATGTAGTCAGTGGAACTAAAACAATTTCTGAAGAGAAATTGAAAATAATTGAGGCAATGGGGATATAGGGTGGAAAGAAAATGGAATGTCTTTATTCACTAATTTTGTGTTACGGCACAGACAATTTTCCTTCTTCTCTCCCTCCTTTTCAAAATCCCCTTTATCCCCCTTTACGAAAGGGGGAAGAGTAGGGGGATTTGGAAAAAGTTGGAAAATTGAGGGAGAATTTTAAAAAAGGATGTTCACCTCCTTTCTTTCCCCTCCTGAAAGGAGGGGACGCAAGGGGAGGTAGAGAAACTGGGTAAAAAAATTAGCCAGAGTTTTTGTCATACGTGAATATTGGTAGTGTCAAATAAGTGATGAAAGATTTAACAGGGAAGAATAAGAAAAATAAGAAGTTTCCTCCCCATTGAGGGGGGAGGGAAAGGGTGGGGGTGAAAAAATATAAAGCAGGACTAAAGCATAAAGCGCGAAGATTAAGGAAGGAACTAACAGAGACGGAGAAATACTTATGGAAGTATTTAAGGGACAAACAAATAGGAGGATTTAAATTTCGGCGTCAACAGCCAGTAGGCAGATACATAGTTGACTTTATAAATTTTGAGAAGAAACTAGTTATAGAAGTAGACGGAGGGCAGCATTCAATTTATAAAAAGAGGGACATCATAAGGGATAAATATCTTAAAAAAGAGGGATACAGGGTCTTAAGGTTCTGGGACAATGAAGTTTTAAATAATATAGAGGGTGTTTTAGAGGTGATAATGCAAAATCTTTCACCCTCACCCCAACCCTCTCCCCTCAAGGGAGAGGGTGAAAGGAATAATTAGCCAAAATTGGCAGAACCTGAATATTGAAAAGGAGATAATATGAAAAGTGATGAAGTTAAAAAAGGTGTTGTACGTGCTCCGCACAGAAGTTTACTGAAGGCAACTGGTTTGACAGATGAGGAAATTAGTAGACCTCTTATTGGGGTTTGTAATGCAGGTAATGAAATTATTCCGGGTCACATCCATCTTGATACAATTTGTCGTGCAGTAAAGGATGGAATAAGAATGGCAGGTGGTACACCAGTAGAATTCAGAACCATTGGAGTTTGCGATGGTATTGCAATGGGACATGTAGGTATGAAATATTCCCTTGTTTCACGTGAGGTAATCGCTGACACTGTTGAGATTATGGCGATGGCGCATGGATTTGATGGACTGGTATTGATTACTGATTGCGATAAAATCATTCCCGGGATGATGATGGCAGCATTGAGGTTAAATCTTCCTTCCATACTTGTCAGTGGTGGACCAATGCTTGCCGGCGTATGTCCTGATATGGGAGTGGTCGACCTCATTTCTGTTTTTGAGGCAGTAGGTAAAATTTCATCAGGACAGATGACCGAGCAACAACTGAAAATCCTTGAAGAATATGCCTGTCCAACATGTGGTTCCTGTTCAGGAATGTTTACAGCAAATTCAATGAACTGTCTGTCTGAAGTACTTGGTATGGCTCTGCCATACAATGGAACAATACCTGCTGTGCATTCTGCAAGGATACGATTGGCAAAAAAAGCAGGGATGAGGATTGTTGAACTTGTTCAACAGGGAATAAAAATCAGGGATATTGTGAACATCAGATCATTTGAAAATGCCATTGCTGTAGATATGGCAATAGGTGCTTCAACAAATACTGTTCTTCATCTGCCAGCAATTGCGAATGAAGCAGGAATACAATTGACTGTTGACCTTTTTGACAGAATCAGTAAAAATGTGCCAAATTTATGCAAAATTTCGCCTGCAGGTTCTCATCATATGGAGGACCTTGACAGGGCTGGTGGGATTCCTGCAGTAATAAAAGAATTATGCCAGGCAGATCTTCTTCACCAGGAAGAGAAAAATGTTTCTGGTCAGACAATCAGAGAAATTGCTGAAAATGCAAGAAATTTTGATTCTTCTGTTATTAGAAAGGTTTCAGACCCGTATTCAAAGGAAGGAGGCATTGCAATATTGAAAGGAAACCTTGCTCCTGATGGGTCTGTGGTGAAGCAATCAGCAGTTGTAAGTAAGATGATGGTTCACAAGGGTCCAGCGAAAGTTTTTGATAGTGAAGAGGAGTGTCTTTCTGCAGTCCTTGAAGGGAAAATTGAAAAAGGGGATGTTGTTGTCATTCGCTATGAAGGACCACGCGGAGGTCCTGGAATGAGGGAAATGCTGGCAGTGACATCAGCAATTTCAGGACGTGGACTTGGAGAATATGTTGCACTTTTGACTGATGGTCGATTTTCAGGTGGTACTCGTGGAGCATGCATCGGCCATATCAGTCCTGAAGCATCTGCTGGTGGACCAATTGCATCCGTTCAGAATGGAGACATCATAGAGATTGATATTCCACAAAGAAAATTAAATGTTCATTTATCAGATAGCGAAATTGCCCAGCGGCTGAAAAAGGTTAAACATCCTGAAAAAGAATTGTCAGGGGTTCTGGCGAGATACAGATTACTTGTTCAGAGCGCATCAACAGGCGCTATTTTGAAGGAAAAACTATGATACTTGAAAAACAGCAGGCAAAAAAGGGAATTATTACAGATGCAGTGAAACATATTGCATCCATTGAAAAAATTGACCCTGAAAAATTGGCAAAGTCAGTTGCTGAAGGTAAAACAGTAATTGTCAAGCATAAGGATACTTTTTTAGGCATTGGAGAAAATCTAAGGGTCAAGGTGAATGCAAATATAGGAACATCACCTGATGTCTGCGATATTAATTTTGAAATTGAAAAACTTAACACTGCATGCCGATTAAAAGCAGATACAGTAATGGATTTGAGCACAGGTGGAGACCTTGATAATATCAGGAAACAAATTATTCAATCAAGTCCAATTCCAGTGGGCTCTGTTCCTGTTTATCAGGTGATGATAGAGGCAATTGAAAAATATGGAACAATTGAAAAATTGAAAGAAGATGACTATTTTCGTGTGATTGAAAAACACGCAAAAGATGGAATTTCCTTTGTTACTGTTCATTGCGGCGTTACATTAAATTCCCTTGAGATATTGAAGAAGAAAAAGAGAATAACAGGCATTGTCAGTCGTGGTGGGGCTTTTATTGCAAGCTGGATGGCACTGACAGGAAAAGAAAATCCCCTTTATTCACAGTTTGATAGATTACTTGAGATTGCGAGAAAATATGACCTTATTTTAAGTTTGGGTGATGGATTGAGACCAGGATGTCTTGCTGATGCCACTGATGCGCTTCAGATGTCTGAACTGCTGACTCTTGGTAATTTAACTGAGAGGGCATGGGATGCTGATGTTCAGGTAATTATTGAAGGACCAGGTCATATTCCTCTGAGTCAGGTTATTCCGAATGTACAACTCGCAAAAACCTTATGTCATGGCGCTCCATTATATCTACTTGGTCCGATTGTTACGGATATTGCTCCTGGTTATGACCATATTACATCAGCCATAGGTGGTGCACTTGCTGCATTTGCTGGTGCAGATTTTCTCTGCTATGTAACACCGAGTGAACATCTTGCACTTCCCACAATTACAGATGTTGAAGATGGTGTGGTCGCTTCAAGAATCGCTGCACATGCTGCTGATATTGCAAGGGGTTATCCAGAAGCGAGAAAATGGGATGACGAACTTTCCATTGCTCGATATAACAGGGACTGGAAATTACAGGAAAAACTTGTGATCAATCCTGAAAGATTTAGAAAAATCAGGCAATCACAAAAAATTTCTTCTGAAGAGGTTTGCAATATGTGCGGCAAATATTGTGCGATGAAAATAATAAACGAAACAATGAAGAAAGTCGGATTGTGATATGACAGTGAGAAGAATAAGAAAATATGGTGCACCTGTTTTAAGGCAGAAGGCAAAAGAAATTTCTGATTTTGGAGAAAAGACACAGAAATTATTCAATGACCTTGAACAGACACTGGAAAAAGCCAGTGGTCTTGGCCTTGCTGCTCCGCAAATTGGAATTGGATTACGCGCCTTTATAGCCCTTGATAGAGAAAAAGATAAATTAGTGAAGATTGTAAATCCTGAAATTATTGAGGTGGATTCAGAACAAGAAATTGATATGGAAGGTTGTTTAAGTTTTCCAGAGGTCTTTTTTGCGATATCAAGGCCAAAAAGGGTATTGATAAAGGGTTATACAAATTCAGGTAAAAAAATTATCCTGGAAGCAAAAGGAATTCTTGCAAGATGTTTTCTTCATGAAATTGAGCATCTTGATGGAATTTTGATCATTGATCACGCCAGTCAAAAAGAAAAAGAATTCTGGAAAGAAAAACTTGAGCAATTTATATCAAGTGCAAAAAAATGATTCCTGACTATCTCATTTCAATCAACCCATCAATTGTAGCAACTGAGGATGTTGATTGTCTTATTATTGGCAGTGGTATTGCGGGATTACGAGCAGCGATTGAGCTTGCAGGATTCAGGGTACTTGTTACATGTAAAAACGATCCTTATGACAGCAGTACCTATCATGCCCAGGGAGGGATTGCTGCTGCGATTGCACATGGTGATAGTCCAGAGTCCCATTTCAAAGACACCATGGTTGCGGGTTGTTTTGTAAATGATGCTGATGCTGTAAAGATTCTTGTTGAAGAAGGAATACACAGGGTAAAGGAATTGATTTCCTGGGGATGTAGATTTGATAAAAATGAATCTGACTTTGATTTTACTCATGAGGCAGCACACTCTTTTTCAAGAATCCTTCACGCAAGGGGTGATGCAACAGGAAAAGAAATTGTCCATACACTTCTTTCGAAAATCAGTTCAATCCCTGAAATAGTATTGAAAGGGAAATTTTTTCTTATAGACCTTGCAGGAGTCGATAACAAAATTACAGGCGGCATTTTTTATGATGCAACCTTTGATAACATTGTTTTTGTTCGTGCGAAAAAAACAATCATTGCTTCAGGTGGTTTTGGCCAAATTTTTCAGGAGACAACAAATCCATTTTCAATCACAGGAGATCTTCAGGCAGCAGCATTCAGAAAAGGTGCAGTACTTGGAGATATGGAGTTTTACCAGTTTCATCCAACGACATTTTATATGGCAGGTGCTCCAAGATTTTTAATTTCAGAGTCCGTAAGGGGCGAGGGCGGAATTCTTATAAATTCCTCAGGTGAAAGATTTATGAAACACTATCATCCTGATATGGAACTTGCGCCAAGGGATGTTGTTTCGCGTGCAATTGTCGCTGAAATGAGAAGAACAAACTCAAATTGTGTGTATCTTGATTTAAGAAAACTAAATTCAGATTTCATCAAACACAGGTTTCCGAAAATTTATTCTTTTTGTCTCGAATACGGAATTGATATTACAAAAGATTTAATTCCGGTCAGGCCTGCTGCCCATTATGCAATGGGAGGAATACTGACTGATTTTTATGGCAGGACAAATCTTGAAAATCTTTTTGCCTGTGGGGAGGTTGCCTGCACTGGTGTTCATGGTGCCAATCGTCTTGCTTCAAATTCTCTTCTTGAGGGACTTGTTTTTGGAGCAAGGGCAGGGAAAATTGCAAGGGAACAATTGGGTTCATTTAAAGGGAGTGTTTTCAATTTACCATCATATAAAGTTATCCAGCAACAGGGACCATTGATTGATATTTATGATCTTCAGAGGTCAATAAAAAGTTTGATGTGGAAAAATGTTGGAATTGAAAGAGACGAAACATCTTTGACTGATGCATTAAATCGGCTTGAAACCTGGGGTAAATATATATTTCAAAGAGAATTCAATATTCAATCTGGCTGGGAAGTGCAGAATATGTTTATTGTTTCTTTTGTGATGACTGTTGCTGCAATGAAAAGAAAAGAAAGCAGGGGTGCCCATTTCAGGAAAGATTTTCCAGAGCCAGATGACAGAAACTGGAAAAAAAGACAAACATTTACAAAATATAATTTTTACAAAGGAATCAAATGAAGCAAAAAAGACACCACCCACAAAAACAATCCATTGAAGAAAGAATAAAAAATTTTAATGAAGTAAGTTATGGACTTACTGAACAGGATGCCATTGAAGAAGCCAAAAGATGTCTTCAATGTAAAAAACCATTGTGTGTAGGTGGTTGTCCTGTTGGCATAGATATTCCTGCCTTTATCAAAAAAATTGCAGAAAAGGACTATGAGTCAGCAATAAAAATTCTCAAAGAAAAAAATGTCCTTCCAGGTATATGCGGAAGGGTTTGTCCTCAGGAAACACAATGCGAAGGTGTTTGTATTCTTGGTAAGAAATCAGAGCCAGTTGCCATAGGACTTCTTGAAAGATTTGCTGCTGATATGGAAAAAATAAAACAAATTCCTGAAATAAAGGAAAAGAAAACAACACCTGTCGCTGTCATTGGTAGTGGTCCAGCAGGTTTAACGTGCGCATCTGAACTTGCAAAACACGGATATCCAGTAACGATTTTTGAATCCCTTCATCTACCAGGAGGGGTTTTAACATATGGTATTCCTGAATTTCGTCTGCCGAAAAGGATAGTAAAAGAAGAGATTGAACAGGTAAAAAAACTTGGTGTTGAAATTTTGACAGACATGGTGATCGGAAAAACACTAACAATTGATGATTTGAGAAAAATGGGTTATAAGGCGATATTTATTGGTGTTGGTGCAGGACTGCCGTCCTTTATGGGTATACCAGGTGAAAACCTGCTTGGTGTTTATTCTGCAAATGAATTTCTCACAAGAGTAAATTTGATGAAATCATATAAATTCCCTGAATCAGATACACCCATTGAGGTTGGTAAAAAAGTAGCCGTGATTGGTGGAGGAAATGTTGCATTAGATGCTGCCAGATCTGCATTGCGACTTGGTGCAAAGGTCAGTGTCCTTTATAGAAGGACTGAAAATGAAATGCCTGCAAGAAAAGAAGAGTATGAAAATGCAAAAGAAGAAGGTATAGAATTTCATTTTTTGACACAGCCGATAAGATTTATTGGTGATGACCATGGTTATCTTAAAGGTATTGAGGTTCAGAAAATGCAACTTGGCGAGCCAGATGAAAGTGGAAGGCGCAGACCAGTTCCAGTTGTTGGTTCAGAGACAATTATGGAATTTGATACCGCAATTGTAGCAATCGGGCAGAAACCAAATCCTCTTTTAACTTCAACAATGCCTGAATTGAAACTGGGTAAATCAGGAATTATTATTGTTGATCCACAGACATGTCAGACAAACATTGAGGGAATTTTTGCAGGTGGTGATATCACAACTGGTGCAGCCACTGTAATCAGTGCAATGGGTGCAGGGAAAAAAGCAGCCCACTCAATCATGAAATATCTTGAAAAAACTTCTGATTCGGGTTGAAATTTGTATTGAAAATAGGGCAATTGTTTTCTATAATATTTTAGTTTTCAATTAACAGGGGGGAAAGATGAAGGTACTGGTAATATCCGCGCATCCTGATGATATTGAACTTTTTTGTGCAGGGACCCTGGCGAAATTCAAAAAACAGGGTCATTCCATTGCAATGGCTATTCTTTGCAATGGAAACAAAGGCCATTTTACAATAGGACCTGAAGAACTTGCAGAAATCAGGAAAAAGGAAGCAGAAAATTCTGCAAAGATATTGGGTGCTGAGTTGTTTGTTGGGCTTTTCCCTGATCTTGAATTACATGTGAACAAGGAGTCAGTGGAAATCGTGATGGATGTAATCAGGCAGGTTGATCCTGATGTAATTATTACACATTCACCTGATGATTATATGATGGATCATATCAATGCAGGAAAACTTGCGATAGACGCTTCTTTTTGTGCAACACTTCCGAACTATCGTACAAAGGTTAACAGGGTTTCAAAACTTGTACCGATATTTTTTATGGATACTGCCTCTGGAGTAAATTTTCAGCCAACAGAATATGTTGATATTACAGAAGAAATGCCAGTAAAAGAAAAGATGTTATTGTGCCATCAGAGCCAGTACATATGGTTGAAAGAACATGACAATATTGATTATGTTGAGTTTATGAAAGCATTAAATCAATTTCGCGGTACACAGTGCGGTGTGAAATATGCTGAGGGATTTCGTCAGCATCTTGTGTGGGGAAGAATAAAGCCGTACAGGATATTACCCTGAAAAAGCGCCCGTCGATGGGATACGGGAAAGGAGAAACAATGACACCAAGACAGAGATGGCAGAATATTTTTCATTTCAAGCCAGTTGACCGGATTTTTAATATGGAATTTGGCTGGTGGTCTGATACCTTGAAACGATGGCATAATGAAGGGCTACCTGAAGAAATTGATACAATTGGAAAGGGAGATAGATTTTTTAATTTTGATCAGATGCTTTATGTTCCAGTTAAACTTGGATTGATTCCTTCTTTTGAAAGAAAAATCCTTGAACAAACAGATCGTTACATCGTTATTCAGGATGAAAGCGGTGTCATATCAAAACAATTCACAGATGGCACAAGTACAATTCCTCATTACATAAAATTTCCGATTGAGAACAGAAATGACTGGTTAGAATTTAAGAAACGATTGAATCCTGAAACCAGCAGATACCCTTGTGAAAAAGAATGGCAGGATTTCAAGAAAATTGCTGAGAATTCAGAGTATCCTGTAATCATTGGTGGGGGGAGTTTGTTTGGCTGGATACGTGGTTGGATGGGTTTTGAAAATTGTTTAATGGCTTTTTATGACCAGCCTGATTTGATAGATGAAATGATTGATTACATCTGTGATTTTGTTTTAAGAGTTGATGAAAGGGCTTTGAATGAGGTTAGAATTGATGCTGTGGGAATGTGGGAGGATATGGCTTTCAAAACACAACCAATGATATCTCCAGCATTATTTGAAAGATTTCTTGTCCCGAGATATAAGAAAATGTCAGAAAGATTTAAAAAGGCAGGAATTGATTTAATCTTCATTGACTGTGATGGCAACATTAATGAACTTGTGGAACTATGGCTTGATGCAGGGATTAATATTATGTTTCCACTTGAAATCAACAGTGGTTCTGATCCTGTAAAATTGAGAAAAAAATTTGGGAAAAGAGTTCTTTTGATGGGAGGAGTTGATAAAAAGGCATTGATTGCAGGTCCAGAAGCAATTGACAGGGAACTTGAAAGAATAAGACCTGTTGTAGAGGAGGGAGGATATATCCCTCATGTTGACCACAGGGTGCCACCTGATGTGAGTTTAAAAAATTATATGTACTATCTTAGAAGAAAAAAGGAAGTTTTCAATATTTTTGACTGGAAAATTCCTGACATTGGATAATAAATGAAATCAGGCACAGTTGCAATCATTGGAAAACCAAATGCAGGTAAATCAACACTCATCAATACCCTTACAGGTACAAAAATTTCCATTGTTTCAAAACATCCTGCAACAACGAGATTTCGCATTATTGGCATCAAGACGACACCATCATATCAAATTGTTTTTGTTGATACTCCTGGTCTTGAAAAACCAAGGCATCATTTGGGAGAGATTATGCAGAGCAATGTTGTTTCAGCAATAGAGGAGGCGGATGTTTTACTTGTTGTTGTCGATGGCTCGTTTTTTAATGAACAAGACGAGGAAATCCTTTCAAAAATCAAAAATATGAAAAAGTCAGTAATTATTGCTGTGAACAAGATTGATAAGATAAATCCCCGGGCACAATTACTTCCACTTATCGAAAGAATTTCTCGTGAATATGGAGTTGATAGAATTGTTCCTTGTTCTGCTTTGACCGGCGAGAATATTCAGGAACTTGAAAAATTGATTGTAGAAAATTTGTCTGAAGGCGAAATGATTTTTCCACCTGAATATACTGATTCATTTCCCCTTGTTTATAAAATCAGCGAAATTATAAGAGAAAAAGTTTTTGAACATGTTTATCAGGAAATTCCGCATTCAATTGCTGTTGAAGTTGAGGAAATGAAACCAGGAGAAAAAAATAAGGAAGTGATGGTGATTATAGCAAACATCATTGTGGAGAAGGAAAATCAGAAAAAGATTGTCATCGGGAAAGATGGAGAAAAATTAAAGGCAATTGGTTCAAAGGCAAGAAAGGAAATAGAAGTTATTATTGGGAAAAAAGTTTATTTACAATTGCGGGTAAAGGTGATTGAAAAATGGCGTGACAGGCCTGATATTTCAAGTAGATTTGGTTATGGTTCAATCTAAATCCATCTCAGAATTTTTCTGATTATTCGTTCTTTTTATTTTTTTGTTCAATTTGTTTTTCAATTCTTTTCGCTTTTTTTGCCAGTTCCAGAAGTTTTTGAGAAACAATGTAGTTGACTGTTCCTTCAGGATATGTGCCATCTTCTTTTGGTTTACCTGCTGGCATCCCAGTAAGAATTTCAATTCCTTCATCCACATCCTTAACTGCCCATATATGGAATTTACCATTTTTGATCGCTTCAACGACTTCTTCTTTTAACATCAAATGTGTGAGATTTTTTTCAGGAATAATCACACCCTGACGACCTGTGAGTCCCTTAATTTTGCAAACAGAATAAAATCCCTCAATTTTTTCATTAACTCCGCCAATCGGCTGGATTTCACCTTTTTGATTGATTGAGCCGGTTACAGCAATTCCCTGTTTCAATGGTATTCCTGAAATTCCAGAAATTAATGCATAATACTCTGTTGATGATGCACTATCTCCTTCAATCTCTTCATAAACCTGTTCAAAACATACTGTTGCAGAAAAAGCAAGCGGGAAATTTTTCCCAAATTTTTCAGCAAGCACCCCTTTCAAAATCAAAAATCCTTTGTTATGGATGGTTCCAGCCATTTTCACTTCTCTATCAATATGAACCAGTCCTCCTTTTCCTATTGAGACACTTGCTGTAATTTTTGATGGTTTGCCGAATTGATAATCACCGAGAGATAGTACTGAAAGCCCATTGACCTGTCCTACCCTTTCTCCATCAGTATCAACCATAATGATATTGTCTCTTATGAGTTCTTCAATCCTTTTTTCAATGAGATTTGATCTGTAGATTTTTTCTTCAATTGCCTTCTGAACATGAACACTTTTTACAATTTCAGAACCATCCATTCCTGCCCAGTAATTCGCCTCTTTCAATAAATCAGATATTTCCATAAACCTTGTTGAAAGTTTTTTCTGGTCTTCTACAATTCTTGAGCCATATTCAACGATTTTGGCAACCGCCTCGCGGTCAAAGTCCCTTAATTTATCTTCCTTTACCTGTTTACTAATAAATTTGGCATACTGCTGTACTCCTTTTTCGTCTCTATCCATAATTGAACTGAAGTCAGCCCTGACTTTGAAAAGTTTGCGGAAGTCCTCATCATATGCAAACAGAAGATAGTAAAGAAGTGGACTTCCAATCAAAATGATCTTTATATTTGCGGGAATTGGTTCAGGTTTTAATGTTGGAGTGTTAATGATCCTGAATTGCTCATTGAGGTCCTCAATCCTGATTTCCCTATTTTTTATTGTTTTTTTTATTGCCTCCCATGCAAAATAGTTTCGTAAGACATCAAGTACATTGAGAATTAAAAAACCACCGTTTGCTCTGTGGAGTGCACCTGGTTTAATCATTGTAAAATCAGTGAACATTGCTCCAAGTGTTGGTCTGTATTCAATCCTGCCAGCAAGATTGTAATAGGTTGGTTGTGTCTCTTTAATGACAGGAGCACCACTTGTTTTGCTATTATCAATAAGAACATTGACCTGATATTTATACAGTTGACTTTCCTTTGTTGGCAGTTTCAACCCTGGAAGAAACTCAATTTCTCTTTTTTCTTCAAAATTTCCAGGATTTTCCACAATATCCTGTTGCACCTCATCAAGATATTTGATTACATCAGGAAATTGCGAATATTTTTCCTTCAGTTCATTTATTCTGGGACTGACTGTGTATAACGTTGTGTCATGTTCAAGTTTCTGGAGTTCTTCCCTTGTGGCTTTGTCTGCCTGTCTGATTTCTCGCAGGACTTCTGATAATTCTGATACCAGTATTTCTTCCTTTGTTTTTATTTCTTTTTTCGCTTCTTCTGTCAGTTTTTCCATATCCTCTTCTGTGAGTGGTTTGCCTTCTACCATGGGGATGAACACAAAGCCTGAAGGAGTATGCTTTAATGCAAATGATGCATTTTTTGCTTTTTCTTCAATATCGTTAATCAATTGTTCTTTTTTTCTCTGGAATTTTCTTATGATCATGTTTTTTTGTTCTTCATACGCCTTACTTTCAAAAGCCCTTGCAAGGTCAAGCCGTATTTCTTCAACAAGATTTTCCATATCCTTTTTGAATTCCTCTGCTTTTCCTGGCGGAAACCTTAAACATTTTGGATTGTCAGGTGCAGAGAAATTATAAACATAACACCAATCATCAGGTGTTGGTCTTTTCTTTGCAATTTCTCTCACTGTGGATTCTACTGATGTTGTTCTTCCACTCCCAGGTAATCCTGAAACATAAATATTGTATCCATCCTGTTCCATTTGCAATCCAAACTCAAGTGCACGCGCTGCCCTTTCCTGTCCTATAATTCCTTCAATCGGACTAACTTCCTTTGTTGTTTCGAATTTCAGTGTTTCAGGATTACACACTGCTCTGACTTTTTCTGGAGGAACTGATTGTATGCCCATTATGTCTCCTTGATTTTTGTGATAAAATAACTCTGGTTGAAAATTATTTTATCATAAAGGAGACAAAGTGAAAAAGGGCTTAGCAGCATATTTGCTCGGAAAGAAAAAATTTGTCATTGATGAATTTAAAATTCCTGAATGCAGGGACGATGAGGTCTTGATAAGAATTCGAGCAATAGGCATATGCGGTTCAGATGTTCATTATTTCCTTGATGGAAGAATTGGTGATCAGATTGTGCCTGAAAAATTTATTATTGGCCATGAGGCAACAGGTGAAGTTGTTGCGACTGGTAAGAATGTTAAATCATTCAAAGAGGGAGACAGGGTTTTTATTGAGCCAGGTATCAGTTGCGGAAAATGTGAGTTCTGCATAACAGGAAGACCAAACCTCTGTCCATTTGTAAAGTTTCTTGGAACTCCACCTGTTGAAGGTGCATTCAGACAGTTCATTGCTATGCCTGAAAAAAATATTGTTAAACTTCCTGACAATCTTTCTTTCGCTGAAGGAACTCTTGCAGAACCACTGGCAATTGCTGTTTATGGTGTGCGGCTTGCAAATTTTCTCGCAGGGGACACTGTTGCAATTCTTGGTGCAGGTCCTATTGGACTTTCAGTTCTTTTTTGCTGTAAAAATGGTGGAGCGAGAAAAATTTTTGTGACTGAAATCATTAAAGAACGTGCAGAAATGGCAGAGAAACTTGGTGCAGATACTGTTTTTCTTGCAAACCAAAATGATATTGAAAAAATGATTATTGAATATACAGGTGGCAGGGGTGTTGATATTGGATTTGAGTGTGTGGGAAAACAGGAAACAATTACTCAGTTATTCAATGTTTCCTGCATTGGTGGAAAGGCAGTAATATTTGGTATCCCTGATAAGGATGAGATTTTTTTTGATCCACACCTTTTAAGGAGAAAGCAATTGCCTGTATTTTCAGTAAGAAGGTCTGCTTTTACAACAGAGATTGCACTGGAAATGATGAACAAAAGTCAGATCAAATTTTCTTCAATCATCACTCACAAATTTTCACTTGAAAAAATCCAGGATGCACTTGAAATTGTTTCAACAAAAAGTAATGGAGTTATCAAAGCAATTATTGAACCGTGAAAATGAGTAAAAAAAAGAAAGATTACAGGATTCCACAGGAAACAATAAGACGACTTGGTCTTTATTTAAGAAGTTTAAGAAAGTTGCAGCAGCAAAATTTCACTGTGGTTTCTTCTTCTCAAATTACTTCCCACCTCAACATAACATCTGACCAGTTTCGCAAAGACCTTTCATATTTTGGTTCACTCGGTAAAAGGGGTGTTGGATACAGTGTTGATAAACTTATAAAACATCTTGAAAGGGTGCTTGGAGTTGATGCTGAATGTAAAATTATTGTTGTTGGTGTTGGTAAACTTGGTTCAGCACTTCTTGCGTATCCTGGTTTTCAGAATTTTAACTTCAGGATTGTTGCTGCATTTGATAATGATATTGGTAAAATTGGAAGGGTCTGGGAGGGAGTAAAAATAGAAAATATCTTAAATATGGAGGAGGTTGTTCGCTCTCTCGGTGTGAAACTTGCAATTTTAACTGTTCCTGCTGATGCAGCGCAGCAGGTTGCTGAAAAACTGGTTGCCTGCGGAGTCAGGGGGATACTAAATTTCGCACCCACAAATCTTAATCTTCCTCGGGGTATCTATGTTTTGAATGTGGATATGGCAACTGAACTGATGTTTCTTACCTATTTTTCAAGGAAAAATCTTGCGGGCTGATGGAACTAATTAAAATTTTATTTTAATTTTATTTTACAAATTTTGACAAAGTCGCAGGTTTAATTATATCATAATTATATGTGTGAATCTGGCAGGAATGCATATGATTAAAAAAAGCGAAGTACTACGGCTGTTTCTGGCTGTGCTGTTGATTATGGTATCAGGTGCTTTTGCCCAGAAATCATACATTTTATATTCTCAGAAAGACACTTCAGGCATTTCAGATATTGTCCGTTATGATACTGCCACAGGTGAAACAGTTGTTCTTACCTGTTTTGGGAAAACAGATCATGGTTCGATATTGAGTATTTCAGCATCCAGTGATTACATTTATTTTACAAGACCTTCTATACCGAACAGTAGACCAAATCCTGCAATCTGGAGAATTTCAGTTGATGGAAGTGGTTTAACTGACTTTCTTTCACCTGATACAACGATTTCATATTATCATGTGGCAGTTTCACCTGATGGAAATAAAATTGCTTACACAGCAAATGACAGTGCAAATCCATCCGGTTCATATTTATATTTGTGCAGTAGTGATGGTTCAAATCGTATAAAATTGACCAATGACCCGAACTGGATTTGCTCATATCCTGTCTTTGTGAATAATGATACTATTTTGTTCAGGGTAAAAAATGGTTACCTTGAAAATTACTATACTGTGACAACAGCAGGGGTCCTGACAAATCTTACAAACAATGAAAGTATTTCTCCTTATTTTCCGCGACTTGGAAGACCCATGCTCAATTATAAGAGAGATACCATTGTTTATGCAAAACAGGTTCAGGACTCAACAGGTTACAGGAAATGGGCTTTATACAATTTTTCTCCGATTTCTACTTCAGGGGTTGAAAATTTGTTGACAGATGCCTTATATTTTGAAACAGGCCCATTGTATCAGGAAGAACCGTATCCTGCCTATGGTTCAAATGATACTTCAATTCTTTTCTGCGGTTCTTTAGCCGGAAATGTTTACGACTTATACAATGTAAACATTCCAATCATCAATCCATACCTTGAGATGTTAACAACTGGCAATTATCATATTACACTGCCTGTTCTTACAAGTACTGTTGCTCGTTCTCAAAGATATGTTTATGTGCAAAATGGTTATGTTTATGTCAGGGACGAGACAGGTAATCCAGTTAGAGTTACTGCCAGTTCAGGAAATAGAAACCCTGCAATAAATAAAAGGGGAACAATGATTGCATTTGCTTCTGGAAATGGTTTATACACAGTAAGACCTGATGGAACAAATTTGGTTCAGATTGATTCAAGTACAACTGTTGATTATCCTGAATTTTCTCCTGATGGATTGTGGGTTTTGTTTGTAAAAAATGGAGATATTTATGCAAGGGTTGTTGATTGTTCAAAACCTGCTGCAAGATTGACATATACGGGTAATGTGGCTGGAAAAATATGTTTTTCACCGGATGGACAGGAAATTGCTTTTACAGGACTTGTTAATGGGAAAAAACATATTTTTCTGAGTTCTGTCCAATTTTCATATGACACCATGACAATTTTACTTGGTGCTCCAAGGGACATTACTCCATTAACAGCAGACAATTACAGTGCATCATGGTCTCCTGATGGCAGTTTAATTGTATTTATTTCAACAAGGAATCAAGTTCCTGAAATATGGTTGATGAATCGTGATGGTTCATCGCAGAGGAAAATTATTTTTGCACTGAATAGTCCTGTTAATCCTTCAAGTGTGTGTTTTTCAGGAAATTTATCAAATATTATCTATTATGTTTCAGGCACCCCGCAGGCAATCTGGACTGCAGATATATCACAGCAACAAATTATACCCGGTTTTACAGGTGTCTATGCTGAATATGTACAGGTGTCAAATGTTCCTTCAGGTGTAATTGAAGGCGAAAGAATGATTGGAATTAAGGAGCGAGACCCATATGTTCCATTTACTTACTACCTGCTGATGCACGTTGATAAAGTTCCTCTACCACAGAGTGCAATTTTGACAGAAAAAATACCTGATGGCTGGGTTTTAACCAGTGTCAAAATTAATGGTAGTACTCCTTCACAGATGACAAGTAATGGTGCAACAGAATCAGAATTGAAATGGCTTTTTGGCAAAACTGGTATTGCTCCACTTCAGGATAGCATTCTTCAAATTACAATTGAACACAAAAACCCTGCGAGTGAAACTTATGGCGAATACAGAGCTTTCCCTGGCTGGTGTGAAACATATGGAGTTAAAACATTTACCAGGGGAATTTCAAATATTCTTATTTCAAATCCATATATTCCTGTTGATTTTAACAGGGACTGGAAAATTTCTGATGAGGAATTATTGAGAACAATTTATTTATGGTCAATAAATGGCAGGGTTTCAGGGTGGCCTGAAGATTTAAATGATTGGGATATGTGGCTTCTGACGACAATAGGTTTCTGGGCTAATACTTCGGGCTATGAATATGATCTAACAAATAGTAGAAGTCAGGGAAAATACCTATGGAAAAAATTATGAGAAGAATGTTTTTATTTTCCGTAATTTTTTTACTGATGTTTGGTTTTCGTGCTAATGCACAGTACACTGGATACATCTATTTTGTGAAAAATAATAATATCTGGGTTAATGACCTTTCTACAGGTACTTCAACGCAAATTACCCGGCTTGAAACTTCCATTGGTACAGGGGCTCTTTCATATTTATCAATCAGTTCTGATGGAACAAAAATTATTTTTTCTTATAAGGCAAATACTTCAACTGAAACCCAGATTTATTCAGTAAACTATGATGGAAGTGGTCTTGAAAACTTAAGTTTTTCAAACAGTTTAAATCTCCAGACAAAAAACCAGATATCAGGTTGTTTGAGTTCTGATATGACAAAATTAGCATTTTCTGCTGAAATGAGGAATCCTGGACCATATACAGGCAGGCAATTGTGGCTAAAAGAGTTAACGGGTTTAAAGAGATTGTTCCAGTTGACACTGATGAATGGTGATGTTTCTGATGTCCAGTTTCTTGATGACAATCACATTGTTTTCAAACATCAACTTGGCTATCTTGAAGATTACTACATGATTTCAACAGATGGTTCTGACCTGACAAATCTCACAAACTATGGTGCTTTTGAACCATATTTCCCGCGGCTTGGAAGACCTTCATTGAATCAAAATCGTTCGTCAATGGTTTATGCAAATCAGACACAGGATTCTGGTGGCTATTCAAACTGGAAAATTTCACAGTATGACATTCAGGCGGGTTCAAGCATTGACGTGATAACAAACCTTTATTATTCTGAAAGTCCTTCAGCACAAAGAGATCCACAGCCCATTATAATTACTGATTCAAATGGTGTTGATACCGCAATTGTTTTTGCTGGAAAATCTCCTTTTTCATCTGATTACTCTTTGTATCTTGTACCATCAGGTTCAACCAGTCCATATGGATTATCTATTTCTGATAGTTCTGGAGCATCGTATCCTGTATTTTGTCCGACAAAAGCAAGACCTGTAAAATTTGTTTATACTTCAGGTACACCTTCCCAGGTGTATTTAGTGGATGCAGGGAAGGTTTCTCAACTTACTTCAACAGTCAGCAATAATTATGACCCGGTTTTTGATTCTACAGGAAGTTTAGTTGCATATGCAGGAAATGGGATATGGGTGATGAAGGCAGATGGAACAGATCCTGTTCAAATTGATTCAACATTTAATGCAAGATATCCAGCATTTTCTCCTGATACAAAGTGGGTTGCCTATGTAAAATCAGGAGATATTTACGCAAGAAAAATTGATCTTACAATATCACCAATCAAATTAACAAACAGTTCAAGTGTAGAAAAATCAGACCTCTGTTTTTCTCCTGATGGTTCATCCATTGTTTATACTGGTACTACATCAAATGGAAGGCAAATTTTTTCTCTTCCAGTAAAAATTACTGCAAACAATATCGCTGTGACAGGTTTGCCAGTGAATCTTACACAAACACCAGGAAGTGAAAATTTTCAACCATCTTTTTCTCTTGATGGCAAAAAAATTATTTTCATCTCAACAAGGTCAGGTAGTCCCACCATTTTTGTAATGAATTCTGATGGTTCAGGTCAATATCAACTTCTTTCAAATTTTGCCTCGTATCCACAATTTTCTCCATGGGACAGTGATAATAGAATTACTTTTAATTCACAAAGTGTAAAGATTGCAAATCTTGACACTGCCACAGTAGTAGATGTTAATCCATCTATTACACCATCACAAAAATTTTCCTGGGCTAAAAGCATACCTGAAAAAGTAAAGGTAACAAGACAGTTTGTTTATAACAGGGTGGACAAAGACCTTGCATACTATTATTGTTTGAATATCAGTGTGAATAGATTAAATCCACCACAATCATTCATTCTTACTGAAGAATTGCCCGAGATAGCAAAGGGAGCAAGTGCAGACTGGAAGATTACAGATGCCTGGTTCAATGATACTCAATTGTTCCCCCTGACAAGTAGTGGCAATACTACAGGTGTAGTAAAATGGATTGTTTCAAACAATATTGGTTCAATATTTCCTCTGACTGATGGTACATTAAAACTTAAAATTGAATTTCAGGGTACACCTGTTGAAGGAACCTGGAATTTCATCAATGGAAATATTACAGATGGAACAATACGAACAACTATTTCTGGTGATTCATACATTGTTTATGGTGAACCCGATTTTCCTGCTGATACTGATGGAAATGGAAAAATTTCAGATGCTGAACTCCTTTACACAATTGAAAGGTGGGCTTCAAATTTAACAATTCATGGATTTCCTATGGATTTGTCTCAGTGGGATTTCTGGTTGCTAAAGACAATTGATTTCTGGGCTAAGGGTGGTTATATTTTTGCACCTATTAGTGGAGAATATAACTGGAATAGCATATGAACTTTTATTACTACTACAATGGAGGTTTTTAAATGTTGAACACAGGATGGAAAAGATTGATGTTTGCATTATTCATCTTATTTTTTCTTTCAAGTGCCTATGCTCAAATTACAGTAAATGCAGTAAGGACTTTTTCTCAATCAACATATTTGCCAGGACAGAGTATTGATGTGACGCTGGCAATTGAAATCACAGGAATGCCAACAGCAGTAATTATTAATGAAACAATACCTGAGACATGGCAGATAACATCATCAAACCTGCCAATAAATAGTTTTATTGCTCCATCAACTTATAAATGGCTTCAATTTAATGCCACAGGAGTCTCATCAGTTGAAATAAAATATTCTGTAAGTATTCCTGAAGATGCTACCGGTGATCAAAGTTTTACAGGACTCGTTGAATATCTTGAAAATGAAACGATGATAACTACTACCATTGGTGGGCAAACAACAATTACACTACCACCATCAGGTTTTGGGATTTCCCCTCAATCACTTCATTTTGGAACAACTGATACATCAGCAACTGTTACACTGAGTAATCTTGGTGGTTCATCTATTAACTGGACATCATCAATTGCTACTGATGATGGTATTACGGGCTGGTTGAAAGTTTCTCCAAATTCTGGAACGATTGCTGCTGGTTCTAATGCAACTGCTACTGTTCAAATTACAAGGTCTCTTTTAACAACAGGTTCTCATACAGGTTCAATTACTTTTACCGCAAATACAAGTCCTGAAACTTCTATAGTTTTAAGAGTTTCCGCGATTGTTGGAAGTCCTTCTCCTGTTAGTAATTTCACTGCAAGTGCCCTTTTCAATTCAATACTTTTGTCCTGGCAGAATCCTTCAAGTTTCACTGGAACAATAATTTTCAGGAAAAATGTTCCACTTTCGTGGGATGATAAACCAGTTAATGGAACAAGTTATACGATTGGAAGTCGGCTTCCTGGCGGTGCAATATGCGTATTCAAAGATACTGTTAATCAGGACACATCATTTATTGATGATACAGCAGTAGAAACATCATATTACAGGATTTTCAGTTTTGATGATGGAAGTGCCCCATCTTATTATCCTTTGTATTCTGAAAAATATTCTGATAGCCCCAGTACTGGAATAATACCTTTGCCGATTGAAGTGATATGGGAAGGAGATAATTTATTCACTGAAACTCAGGTTTACAATGACCCATATGGTTATAATCTTCTTGCTAAATTCAATACATCAGGAGTTAGTGAAGCAGACCCAAAAGTTTATGTTGGTTATGTGCCTCCAGATTATATCCCTCCAAAACTTACCTCTGTTACAGGGTTCAAAAACACTTATTTATTGAGTTCAAACTTTACTCTAAATCCTGATGATACTGTTGACATAAGAATACCTGTGCGACTTGATGAACTGGCAACAGAAGAAACAAGCGTGACTCTGCATAAGACCCATGTTTATCACTGGCCTGGTGCAAATAATAAATGGGAAGACATTACATCTCAGGTGATAGAAAGAAATCTTAGCCAGATGTATATTACTGTTCGATTAAATGGAAATCAATTAAAGGGAAATGACTATTTCTCACTCGGCATACCACAGCCCTCTGTAGGTTCAGGTGGCGGTTGTTTTATTGCAACTGCTGCTTATGGAACACCATTTGCGAAGGAAATTAATGTTTTAAGGAAATTCAGAGACCAGAAACTTTTAAAAACAAAAATGGGAAGTGCCTTTGTAAGATTTTACTATAGACACAGTCCACCAATTGCAAGTTTTATCAAGGATAAGCCAGTGTTAAGAGCATTTGTGAGAGGAATTTTAAAGCCCATTGTATGGCTTTGCGGGAAATTTGTGGTTTAGTTTCTTTGAAAATTTCTTAGTCTTTTCCTCCTCCATTCTCCCCCTTTTTACAAAGGGGATCTAAGGGGGATTTAAGGTAGTTTCTCCCTTTTCCAAAGGGAGATGCAAGAGGGATTTTGAATGTAGAAGGTTAACAGAAATTTTTGATTGTTAAAGGAGAAGCATAATATGAAAATCAGGAATTTAATTTTATCACTTGTTTTGACAGGCATTCTATTTACTCAGTACGCAAACTCAAAGGTAACGACTAATTCTGTAAGGTCATATGTTGTTGCCAATCAGGGAATTCTTCCGAATACAAATAGCGTTCCGCATTCGCCATACAGTCAGGTAATCGGTAGAAATGCAATTGGTGAGGGATACATTATAATTTTTGGTATGAACCTTGCCTCAGATTCTGGTGCGACGAGTCCGCAACGTCTTGTCAGTGTAACATTAACAATGGCGCCAACACCTGGATTTGATGTTGACTCGTCTGTTATTATCGATCGTTCTGGAACAATTCTCGGTGTTACAGGTGGAGTTGGAACAATAACGATACCTGCCGGACGCAGGCCAATATTACCACCTGATGATACTGGTGGATATGCTGGAGATGATTTTTTTGTTGCGATAAGAACATCTGATAATTGTCTTGATGGCAGCAGTGCAACTTTTTCTATTCCTGCACTTGGTGTTTCTGTTACTCCTGTTCTTGAAGGTGATGTAACCTGTCCAGGTGGAACCACTGTGGCAATAACGTGTGAAATGCTTATTGGCGACTTATTGCCTGAAGAATATGATAATGCTCATTCAATAGGAATACCTCAGTATCCTTCTTATTTTCAGTGGCAGCCAGGAGAAATGATAAGACCAAGATATGACCATATTCCATTTGATTATCAATATGCAATCAGTCCATTGACATTGCCTACTGTTCCACTGATTCACAATGTTCCACAGGTTGTTCCCTGGGAGACACCAACAGCAGTTCTCGGAATTGCATGCGCTCAAAGAAATGTTACTCCGAGTGGGGATCCTGTTCCTGCGATTCAGGACCCAGGTGAAGGATTGAATTCAATTACCTTGACTATTACAGATGTTGGAGATAGTGATTTTGATCCGAATAATTTTTTCAGAAATAGAGATATTACTTTTGTTAACCCTGAAAATCCATATTCTA
This sequence comes from Candidatus Omnitrophota bacterium, assembly GCA_023818965.1. Lineage (GTDB taxonomy): Bacteria > Ratteibacteria > UBA8468 > B48-G9 > DTJG01 > DTJG01. The sequence continues at coordinate 51,241 of JAMWCD010000008.1, forward strand.
TCCCGGGTATCACGCTGTGGAAGGATACCAATAATAATGGAATTTGGGACCCAGGAGATACATTATTAGATTATCAAATGAGTCCTTTTACTCCAACAGGCAATGTTAGGGAATGGACAGTTTCTCTTTCTCCAGTATTAGGAGAACCTGATACTATTGATGACCTCTGGGATGGAACTGGGGGAAAGGGGAAATACGATTATTTTATTGTAATCACAATTGCAAGTTCAAATGATTCAGGTACACCCAATGTTTCAATTGGTGGTGACTTCAAAATATGGATACCACGAGGTGGTGTTTTGTTTGGTCCTCTTTCTTTTCCCCAGCGATATGCGGGAATATCTCAAGGACAGGTAAAAACAACTTATCACAATCTTTATGTTGAAAATATCTGCCAGTCATTTGTTGATCCAACAGATACAGGTGATGCACCTGATTTAACATCAAATGTGATTCCTGTCTTTGGTTTGAATATTGCTTCAGGACCAGCAAATCTTTTTCCGAATGAATACATACAGAGAGTCAGAATTGACCTTATTGCTTATGAAAACATAGACCCTGATGATATCGCTCCATTGCAGGAAAACCAGTACTCTGGAATTACATTATGGCGAGATAACAAAAATCCGCCTGCACAGGTTTCATCTGTCATAGCACTTGGCAATTTTGATAGTACCGATACATTTATTCCCTGTAGATTTAGCAGTAATCCATTTGGTCCTTATGATTTCCACTGGGCATCAGATGGTTATGACCCATCAGTTGGTGCTTACAGATACCATACATATATGACAACATCAGGTTCTTTAACTGACACGGGCTATGTTTATTTTGATGACATTGATCCTGATACTTCTACAGTTCACAGGGGAGATGATTTTTTCATTTGCTTAAGAACAAATAATACCCTTGCTTATGGTTCAAAATTCAGGATTCAGATACCGTGGAATGAAATCATACTTGAGGGAAGCAAACAAGCCAGGTCAAGTCACGAGTTTTTCTCAACACTTGTCACTGGAAATGTTTTTGCAAAAATCACGGGTCTTGTCAGTCAGGGAGCAACCATTGGCCCACAGAGTAGTCCAACGCCAGTAATGAAACTACAAATAAATGATAACAATTCAGGAAAAAATCCTTCTTTAACAGGGCTTACAGTTGAATTTTATAATCGTGGTGGATTTACTCTTGATGACCTTGCTCCATTTACCACGCTTTCTCCGTGGTATGAAGCAGGTACGAACTGGTATAATATTACCAACTTCAGTCCTGATGCATTAAAACAATGTGGTGTTGTGATTTACAGGGGAACAGATGCTGGACCTGATTTGAATGACCCTGTGATAATCAAAAGATATAAATTTTTAACTTCATCATGGTTTGATACACCCACGGGTTATGTTTTTGAATTTCAAAATCCTGTTTCAATTCCCTGTACTCTTTATGTTGTCATACGAACCTCATCTTCAATGAGTGCAGGCGATGCATTCAGTGTTGGTATTGTCGGATGGGGAGCAACTCAGATTGATTGGGATACCTGGGCATCAAGGGCAATTCCTGTTGTTGATAAAAATGGTGTTAAGAGCAATGCCTTTGTCAGAAAGGTCACAGAGCCGTTTAATTCAACGTTAGGTGGCACTCTTGATCTTTATGCTACACCAGGATTTGATGGAATTACGATCAACTGGGTAAACAGGACAAATGTCACACAAAATGAATTCATCAGTTATGAAATCTGGAGAACAGATAGTATCGGTGGTGAAACAGATATAACAAGAATTTCAGTTCCAGCAGGTTGGTCTGCAACTTCATATTTTGAAGCAGTTTCAAGGCAGGGTACAGGTGGACTTCTTGAAGGAGTAACTTATAATTATAGATTGGTTATGACTTATTCAAGGGCCGGGACAACTCAGACAGTTGTATCAAACAGGGTTAGTGCGAAAGTGTATGGTTTCCCGTACAATATGAGACCATCAAAACCAACAGCAGTTGCTTCAACAAATGGAATTGCAATCTGGTTCAGGGATAATACTTATGATCCATACAAAGCAAATAGCTGGAGAATTCAAAGAACAATTTATGGTAGAAATGAGTTCACAGACATTACCACAGTTGATACAATCCCAACATTTTATAATCCATATCTTGATAATACTGTTGCTTTTAATGTGATGTACCAGTACAGAGTGATTGCTCAGAGAGATGCCAATTCACCTGGGTCTGGAACTGTTGAATCTTATCCATCAGACCCTTCAGACAGAACTGCAATCTATGGTACTGATCCTGGAACAGGTCCTGTAAATACACCAAGCGGTGGAGGTGGTGGATGCTTCATTGCGACTGCTGCCTTTGGAAGTCCTCTTGCGAAAGAAATTGAAATCTTACGACAGTTCAGGGATAGGATACTACTTGAATTTTCAGCAGGAAGAAAATTTGTTGCATGGTATTATAGTCATAGTCCGGTTGTTGCTGATTACATCAAAAAACACTCTGCGTTAAAAATCATTGTAAGAATAACATTGTATCCATTGATTGCATTTGCATGGATTGTGCTTCATAAAATTTTCCTTTATTTCACTGTAATTTTGTTGAGTTTGATTTTGTTGTTATTGATGAGAAGAAATTTCCTTCATCTTTGAAAATTTTATTTCAATTCCCCTTTTAATTTTCAGGGGGACTACGGGGGATTTAAGTAGTTTCTCCCTTTTTTAAATTCTTCTTTCATCCTCCCCCTTTGTAAAGGGGGACCACAGGGGGATTTTAAAAGTAGTTTCTCCCTTTTTAAAGGGAGATGCAAGAGGGATTTTAGCCCATCCTTTTGGTTATTCTTTGCCTCGTTTCCTCTCCCTTGAGGGGAGAGGACAAAAGGTGAGGGTGGCTGTGTAGGAGAATAACCTCCCCTTGCATCCCCTCCTTTCAGGAGGGGAAAGAGGGGAGGTGGCAAAGGGGGACTACGGGGGATTCAAAAGGAGGGAGAGCAGGAGGGAAAGAGGGGAGGTGATAAAGAGGGATGCAGGCGGATTGAAATAGCGCGATGCAATATTTCATACTAATTTGCCGTCAAAATTATAGGAATACCGAATTGAGTTCGCCAGAGAGCAAGGCGGCAAGGAGAAGGCAACGAGGCATACTGATGTATGTTGAGGAAGCCGACGACGCAGCCAACGATGCTATATGGATGGAATCAATTCGGTATCAACAATTTTAAAAAATGAAACAGAATAGTTTTAAATTCAATTTGGCTCGGATAGAATTAGTCCCGGCTATTCTTTTGTTGATTTCTTGCTTTCCTTTATTTTCTGCTGATATAAAAAAGCCGTCTCCGAATTTGACTGCAATTTTACAGAAAAATTTATTTTTTTCTCCCCTTGAAACAAAAAAGGATACCGAGCAATTACCTGTTTTCATCACCAGCATCAAAGAACCTGAACCCCTTGATAAAACTTACTCTCTTTCAGGTACATTTGTTTTTACTGATGAGCCCGAAAAAAATACTGCTGTTTTGATTGAAAATAGTTCTAAAAAGATAATCTTTTTGAAAAATGGCGACATCATCAATGGTAACAGGGTTATTTCAATTGAAGACAATGGAGTTTTATTTCAATCAGGTTTTGGAGAAAAATTTTTATTGACACAATCAGGAATAAAGGCATTAGTTCCACAACCAAAAAGATTTTATTTCAGGGTAAATCTTAAATCTGCAATTCAATATTTAACAATGAAACCCGATGTTGTTTATTCAATCAAATTCTCTCATGTTGACAGCCCCAGTGGTTTCAAGGTACAAGAAATAGAGCCACAGAGCATTTTTGAATCAGCAGGACTTGGTTTGAACGATGTTATTACACAAATAAATGATAAGGTCTTGCAAAGCCCAGATGATGCAATGAGTGCATATATTGATATTCTCAAATCAGGGAAAAAAATTGCACTTGTTAAAGCAATTAGAGATAAAAAATTGGTTGAACTTGTCTATTTTCTTGAATAAAAAATGAAAAAAATATTTGTTTTCGGATTGTGTGTTTTCATTATCGCAGGTTGTGGCAAAAAACAATCTCCAGTCCAGCAGATGCAGAAGCCACCTGTTTCTTCAGAAACACAGATTATTCAGACAACAAAAACTCAACCAAATATTACTTCCTCAAAGCCATTGTATCCATCAAGAAAAGAAGAACAAAAAGTAACACCTGAATGGATTAAAAAACTTGTTAGTATTCACAATCAACAATACCAGCAGTGGCAGGAAAAATCATCAACTGAAACATCATCTGTTTTGATTGCTTCTTTAATTTCATCAAGTGTAGTTCCATCCTCTCCATCACCCACCAGTTCACCTTCAATTCCAGCGTCAGGTGGCTCTGTTTCACAGCCATATTCGCCAATTATCAGGCAACCTCAAGCAATGCCATCGGTTTCAACTGCTTCAGGAAGACCTTCTTCAGGGATAATCTCTGCTGCGGTATCAGGTAGTTCCTCTGGCACAGCACCACAACCTGGTTCTGGAGGAACAAATCCACCGCAGGATCAGCAACCTCCATCACCAGAAACACCACCAGAACAGCCACAGCAATCATCAGGTGTATCTGTGACAAGGTCAATTCAATCATCATCAGGTAGTGCCTATGTAAGGTTGGATGTTAAAGTCACTGATAACAGGGTCAATGGAATTATTGTGAGTGAAAACATTCCTGATGGATACCAGTTAATGACTTCGTCTCCAGCAATTTCAAAGAGAGTTGGAAACACAGTTAAATGGCTTTTTTATGGAACAAGTTTAACTGACCAACTTATCACGTATGAAATTAAAGGGACAGGAAAAGCAACCATTTCAGGAAGTTTCAGTTCAAGCACTGGAAGCGGAACAATAACAGGTGATTCTCAAATAGGTCAGTAGAACTTCTCCCATTTTTCAAATCCCCCTTCAAATTCTTCCATCTTCCCCCTTTTTCCATCCATTTCTTGCCTTATTTCCTCTCCCTTTTTCAAAGGGAGATGCAAGAGGGATTTGAGAGGAAATTGACCTCTTGACACCGTCCAATATTTTGATTATTATATTGTCAATGGACGAGAATAAAATTGAATTCTATCGCGGAATTCGTTTGGCTGTCGTTATACTTTGTCTTTTCTTTTTTACTCACTCAACAGCAATTCAGGGATTTTTGAAACTTCCTGATAATCCTGCCATAAGAAAATTACCTGAAAAATACAGGGGCGGAGAAATTATTGTTGTTACAATCAATGTCAATCCATTTCTTCCAGCAGGCACCAAAATCATAGAAAAAGTTCCTGATGGCTGGGACCTTGTTGCAGCAAATCCTCCTCTTGCAGAGCAACCATTTAGAAATATGTATGTCTGGAAAATTCCCAGAAAGGGAGAAGTGTTGACATCAATAAAATATGCAGTTTCCATTCCACAGGGAAATATTTCAAGGAAGGAATTTACTGGTTACATTGATATTGGAAAAAGTATCCGATTAACAATATCAGGAGACAGACACATATGGAGCGAATAAAAATTTCAATGTTTGTGATGATGATATTTATTTTTCTTTCAGGTTGTGTCTCAACTCAGGAGAAAAAAGTTGGTCCAGTTGTGCAGCCAGAAAAAAGCCAATCAAAAAACTTGGAAGTTAAAACAATGATTACCACAGCCACAAGATTTTTACCTGAGTTCTGTCAACCAGGTGAAACAATTAAAGTGAAAATTGATATTGTGCCATTAAAACAAACCAATGGTGTTATTGTAACTGAAAAAATCCCTGAGGGCTGGAAAATTGTAAAGGCAGAACCTGTAATTTCAAAAGTGATGCCTGATGGTTCATACAAATGGCTTCAATGGGGACAGGAAGTTACTCCATTTACAATTATCTATGAAGTAAAAGTCCCTGAAACAGCAAAAGGAAAGTATAATTTTGAAGGCACAATCACGACATATCGCGAAGGAGATATTGAAATTATTGGTGCAAACTGTATCACAGTGAAATGAAAAAATGTTGGCAGAAATTTCAAACAATGGCTAAACGTTTTGATAAGGAAGGCGTCAAATATTATATGAGGGCGAATTTTTTAATAATTCGTTCTTTGAAAATTCTCCCCCTTTTTAACCTCCCCTTGCATCCCCTCCTTTCAGGAGGGGAAAGAAGGGAAGTGCCAAAGGGGGACTGAGGGGGATTTAAATCCACCCCAACCCTCCTTTAGAAAAGGAGGGAGAAAATTTCCCCCTTTTTCAAATCCCTCCTCCAATTTCCCCCTTTTTTAACCTCCCATTGCATCCCCCCTCCTTGCAGGAGGGGAAACAGGGGAAGTGGCGAAGGGGGACTAAAGGGGATTGAAAAGTAGGGAGAGCAGGCGAAGGAAGAGGTACAATAAGATGATACAAAAAAAATACAAAACAGGAGGAACAAATGAATAAGAAGTTTTTATTTCTACTGTCATTTCTTTCAGGAATTTTCCTGACATCCGCTGCATTTGGTGCTAAGCCGAGTCAACCTGGTGTTCTTGGGCACGCAGGAAATACCACAAGTTCTATCACCTGGATTTGGACTGATAATTCTAATAATGAACAGGGTTTCAGGTGTTATGAATGGTACTGGGATTCAAATTTGAAAAGATACGTCAGGAGTAATAACCCTGTCTGGTCGGTTAATGCCAATATTACTTCTTACACAGAAACAGGTCTTGCACCAAATACCCAGTACAGACGAGTGATTGTTGCCTGGAATACTGATGGAGAAAGCCCACAGGCATTATATGATTCTACCAGGAATCAATATTATTTCCGTTCTGACCCACCTGATTATCCAAAACCCGACTTTCTTGTCGCTTGTTATACCAGCATTGAGCCACCAGCAGGTCTTGAATTTGGTCCAAAAGGAGTTAATGAACTGACAGTGAGATTAAAAGACCCTGTTCCATCTAATTTGATGAGTAGTGGTTCTGTTTACGGCTATTTCAATCCAAACGATTCAGGCTTCTGGATTGAAGATATAACAATTGGCACACATAAATCCGGTTGGTGGAAGGATAACAATGACTATGACCCATTAGGACCGATGACAGGTTTTCCCCTTGGTGCAATAAATTGGGACAAATACCTTAAAAATGGTCCTGCCAGTTATAACTCTTCAACAGGACAATATTCTTCAAACCACGTTTGGAAATACTGGTGTGTTGAAAACCTTGACCCTAATACTCCTTATAGTTTCAGGGCAAAGGCAAGAAATGGTGATATGGATGAAACTGCATGGTGTCCGCCGAGTCAGGAAGTATGGACTTTACCAAAGAGACCCCTTATTTCTTGCGACCAGGAAATTAATAAGTGTTATGACCCTGGTACAAAATTTACTTTTACAAGTTTAATCCCATTTGGAATTGGTTCTGTTGACCACTATCATATTAAATGGACAACAGACCAAACAGCAAACCCTTCTGAAGAAGACACAAAGTGGGGGACAGGTCTCTGGATTATTACTGAAAACCGGCTTTCTGATTTTTATCTTGTTATAAAATCTCATAATTATCAGCACGAAGAAACAATAACCTATGACATTGATGGTTCTACGGTTCTCGGTTTTACCTATGTTGTAAACAGGACAACAGGAGCCACGCGCACGGATTATAACTATCCGGTTCGCAATGAAAATATTGTTACTATAGGTCCATTCAAAATTGGTTATGAAGTAGAAGGAAAAGTAACAATCAGTGGTGGAACTGGTTCATATACTGATGTTGTTGTTCATTGTGGTGGTTACACAACAAAATGCGATTCCGAAGGCAAATATAAATTTAAGAACTTACCACCTGGTACCTATGACCTGTATCCTGAACTACCTGGTTATAGAATTGCCTGGCCTGTTGATAATGCAGGGCACTATTCAGTAAAGGTTGGACCTGCCGCCACAGGTAAGGACTTTACTCTTGCTTACAAAAACACCTATACCATTGCAGGAAAAGTAACTCTTGTTGGTGGCTCTGGTGATGTAAAAGGTGTTACAATCACCTGCGGAAGTTATACCCCTGTTCATCCTGATGCAAATGGTAATTTCTACATTCCTGGTGTTTTTGCAGGAACATATAAATTAAAGGCAACATTTTCAGATGCGGATTATACTTTAACTTTCCCTGCCAATGGAGAATACACTGTTTCTGTTGGTCCTGATGCCACAGGTAAGGATTTTGTTTTCACATATACTGCAGGTGTTGATGTTGCGAAAATTTCAGGAACAGTAAAACTTATTGGTGGCTCAGGAGACCCAACAAAAGCAACTGTTTACTGTAAAAATTTAACAACAAACATTACTGGTACGACTGCTCCTAAGAACACAGGTTCTTATTCCTTCAAAGACCTTCTAAAAACCAATTCTTATGAACTCTGGGTTAAAATGGATGGCTACAAAACAACATTACCTGTTTCAGGTAAATACAGGATAGATAACCTTCAAACAGATACACAACTGGATTTTGAAATGACCCCTATTTCCTATTACAGCATTAGCGGAAAGGTTCAAGTTTCTGAAGGGGTCATCACACCACCTGATACAAAGGTTCACTGCGATTGTCTCACAGATACAAGCATTGCCTTTGCTCTTAATCCTGACAATGATGGTACATACAATTTTAGCAGTGTCCCTGAAGGTAGTTACAGGGTCTGGCTTGAAATTCCATCCGGCTATAAAATCACAAATCCTGCTTCAATCAAATATGAGCCAATTGTTGTTGGTCCTGATGCAAGCGGCAAAGATTTTCTTGTTGAACCAATAGCGAAATATTCTCTTTCAGGAAAAGTTACCCTTTTCGGTGGTACCTGCACTCCACGTGAGGCACTTGTTGTCTGCAGTTATTACAACAGCATAAAAAAGGAATACATTACTTTTACCACTGTTCCTGATGCTAATGGCAATTACAAATTTATCAATCTTGTACCAGCCAGTTACACTGTTTCAGTAAGTTTAACAGGTTATAATCCTGTATCTCCAGCAAAAGGTTATTATACAGTCACAATTGTCAACATGGATATTACAGGAAAGGACTTTTATCTTGCGAGTTATGCCATTAAAGGAACAGTGACAATTGCAACCCCGGGTCCTGAAAAAATAACAGATGTCACAATTATTTGTTCAGCCACAAGTAATAATCCTGATATTCCGAATGTTTATGTTGTTACACATCCTGATTCTAATGGAAACTATGCTTTCTATAATCTTGTTCCCTCAGCAAAACTTGCAAATCCTGCTGGTGGAAATCCAGTACCTTACAGGGTTGAAGTAAAACTTGCTGGCTATGGCTGTATTTCTCCGGCAAGCGGTTATTATGATGTAACAATCACGAACAAAGATGAGATAAGAAATTTCATCCTTGCAACATACTCAATTTCAGGAAAAATTTCCCTTTATTCAGGTTCAGCTGATTTAACAAAGGCAACTGTTACTGCTGCAAAACTTGATAAACAGGGTGGAAATGAGATTGACTGGATTGTTGTTAATCCTGATGCCAATGGAAATTACAAGTTTGATAGAATTGTTCCAGGGAGTTATTACAGAGTCAGGGTAAAACTGGATGGATTTTATTCTATAAGACCAAATGAACAGGGTTCAAACTGGGGTTATGAACGTTACATCCCTCCATCACAAACAAATCTTGATTTTATTATGATGCCAACAACGGCAACTGCGCCGACCTACACAATTTCAGGAAGGGTTACTGTCAATGGAGGAACAATAACACCTGACAAAGTAATGGTTCATTGCGGGGACTTAAAGACATACCCGAATTCCCTTGGTGACTATTATTTCAAAAATCTGAATTTAGGAACATATGATGTTTGGGTTGAACGACTTGGTTATAAAACAATCAATCCAGCAACAAATGGTGGTCATTACTATGTCACAGTTGATGGTTCTGTTCCTGAAATAACAGGGAAGGATTTTACTATTATTCCTGAACCAGTTCCCACTTATAAAATCAGTGGGACTGTGACACTTGTTGGTGGAAGTGGCAAAATTACAGATGTTACTGTTCATTGCAACACTCTCACTGCAACACCTGATAATCAGGGGAAATACGAGTTTAAAAATCTTCCAGCAGGCAGTTATGAACTCTGGGTAGAACTTGAAAAATACGAGACATCAAATCCAGGTGGTTCTGGAAGACAAACAGTAAAACTTTATGACAGGGATATTGCAGGTGTTGATTTTACATTGAAGGCAATCCCAACATATTCAATTTCAGGCACAGTCACAATCACTGATGGCGATGTTACACAGGTCAGCATCATTTGTAGTTCAGGTGCCACAGTTCATCCTGATATTTACGGAAGATACAGAATAGATGAACTTCTTGCAGGTAATTACACTGTGCATGCTGAAATGCCAGGATTTATTGTGATAAAACCCACAAACAATCTTTACAGTGTAAAACTTGGTCCAAATGCAGACAAATGTGATTTTACTCTTGTTAAATATTACACAATTTCAGGAAGAATAACACTTAGTGGTGGAACAGGCGATGTCAGGAATGTTGTTGTTAAATGTGGAACGAGTACCTTGAAGGCAACCCCGGTTGTTTATGTGACCGCCACTGGCGACAAATACCACAGGGGCAACTGTTCCTACTTATGGGGCAGCAAAATCGAGAAGACGCTCGAAGAGGCTATCAGTGAGGGCTATACACCGTGTTCTGTCTGCAAGCCGTTAACCATTGACGAGGGTAAGTATGAATTCACCTATCTTCTTCCTGGAATTTATGATGTCTCTGCAACCCTTGATGGCTATGCTGTTGATAATCCTGCTTCTGGTTCATACAAAATTACCCTTGGTCCTGATGCAAACCTGACAAACTTCAATTTCATTGCAACAACATTACTCTCTGTCTCAGGAAAAGTAACAATTATGAATGGACCAGGGCAGATGAGTGATGTTAGTGTTTCAATTGCAGGGCTTACAACAAAACCGGATGCAAATGGAAACTATACAATTTCAGGAATTTCACCAGGAACCTATGATTTAACAGCACAACTTACTGATTACACAGTTGTTGCTCCATCAGCAGGCAAACACAGAATTACATTCACCAGAAGCAACCTGACAAATTATAACTTTTCTCTTTATGCTTATTCTGTTTCTGGTAAAGTAAAAATCATTGGTAATGCAGATGTAGCAAATGTTGTTATTTCCTGTGGAGGTAAAACAACACATCCTGATGCCAGTGGAAACTATCAGATAATACCTCTTGCACCTGGTAATTATGAAGTTTTAGCAACATTAACAAACTATTCCACTGTCTTACCATCAGGAGACGGAAAATATAAAGTGACCCTTGGTCCTGATGCAACAAACAAAAACTTTACCTTAGCGACTTACTCAATTTCAGGAAATGTTTCATTCTATGCGGCAACTGGAAATGTTACAAATGTTGTTATTACTTTGAATGGTCCTGTGAACAGGACAACAACTCCTGATTCAAAGGGGAATTATCAATTTACAGAAGTTCCTGGCGGTGTATATGAATTAACTGCAAATTTATCAGGATATACTGTTATCAGTCCATCAGGTGGAAAATACAATCTTACATTAAATTCCAATCTCACAGGTAAAAACTTTGTCCTGACAACATATTCTGTATCCGGGAAAATCAATCTTGCTGGAAGTCCAGTGCCAGTGACAAATGTAACAGTAACACTGACTGGTCCCACAGGAACAATTAACACTTCTCCTGATGAAAAAGGGTATTACAATTTTTCCACTTTGCCAGCAGGCGAATATACAGTGAGTGCTTCACTTTCCAACCACACTGTTGTTTCTCCTTCCAATGGCTCATTCACATTTAAGATACCACCATCAGGCACAGGAAAAGATTTTTCCATTGTTGCCTACTCAATTTCAGGTTCAGTAAGTGTTTATGATGCCAGTGGACCAGCAGGAACAATTGTTTACTGTCAGGGACCAATCGGTACTCAACAGATTACAGTTGATGCCACAGGCAAATTTAAATTTTATCCACTTCCACGAGGCAACTATAGATTATGGGCTGAAAAACCTGGTTATAAAGTAACATATCCATCTGACGGAGAATATAATTTCACGCTGGATAGCTGGGCAACAAGAAACTTTGTTTTGAAATTAAAATAAACCGGCTCTTTGACATTTATTGATAGTTTCCCCCTTTTTCAACCTTCGCTCGTCTCCCCCTTTTGCAAAGGGGGACTAAGGGGGATTTAAGGTAGTTTCTCCCTTTTCCAAAGGGAGATGCAAGAGGGATTTTTATTTTTATGAAGAATCCACCCCCACCCTCCTTTAAAAAAGGAGTGAGAGAAAATTTCCCCCTTTAATAAATCCCTCCTCCGTCCTCCCCCTTTTTCAAAGGGGGACGAAGGGGGATTTTAAATGAGGGGGATTTAAGGTAGTTTCTCCCTTTTTTAAAGGGAGATGAAAGAGGGATTTTTATCCCCAGGGAAAATCCACCCCAACCCTCCTTTTTCAAAGGAGGGAGACCAGGAGGAAGCGAGGGGAGGTAGTACAGGATATGAAGTTCAGAAATTCATGATTTTACAGGAGACACCCAATATGAATTTACCAAAACCTAAAAGTGCATTCACACTTATTGAACTTCTCGTGGTCATAGCAATTATCGCGATTCTTGCTGCCATGCTACTGCCCGCGCTATCAAAAGCAAGAGCAAGGGCTCATCAGGCAGTTTGCATGAGCAATCTCAAGCAACTCGGAAACTGCTTTTTTATGTACGCTGATGACTGGGATGGCTTTTTTCCTAAGGATGCAACAATGTCCAATGTCTGGTTTACACAGATTGCTCTTTACATCCCGCAGACAAGAACCGGCTTTGTTGCGTACAGCAGTATGTATGACCCAACAGAAGACAACTGGGTTTCAGGAATTTTGAGATGCCCTGCAGAGCCAAAGAGTTCTGCGTTCTGGAATGTTGACTGGAGCGGTATGGAGCCAGCAGTGAACAAGGTTGCGACATGGTATGGAATGAATGGTTATCTCTGTGGAACAAGTTCAGACCCTGATTTAAGATACTGGCCCAAACTCTCAAGAATTAGAAATCCTTCAGCCACGTTTTTACTTTGCGATATGAAACCAGGACCACAACTTGATAATTCTGATTACTACGCAAGAATCAATTTCAATCATCCTGAAATGGGCATTGCTTACAGGCACTCTGGTTCAGCCAGTTTCCTTTTTTGTGACGGACATGTAGAAGCAAGAACAAAACAGCAGGTTCCTGTGTGGTATTCAGGAACAACTGATCCATTCTGGTTCAGTGGCCAAACGCAATAATCTTGTCTTCCCCCTTTCCCAAATTCCTCCCCATCCTCCCCCTTTTTCAAAGGGGGACTGAGGGGGATTCAAAGTAGTTTCTCCCTTTTCCAACCTCCCTCTCGTCTTCCCCCTTTTCCAAAGGGGGACTAAAGGGGGATTTCATCTTTTAAATCCACCCCCACCCTCCTTTTTCAAAGGAGGGAGAGCAGGAGGGGAAAAGAGGGGAGGTAGCAATGTAGATTTTCTCAATCCCTTGATTTTCGCGGTTTCCGGGGCTCTTGACAAAATTAAAAATGTGGTTATAATAATTTGTGAAAATGAAAAATCTGGGCAGGTCTTGACAAAAAAAATTTAGCAGGTATAATAAAGTTGAAGTAAAAATTTTGACAACACCAAAAAGGTGAAAATATAAAGTAAATGCAGGACAAGATTTACCCAAATTCCGTTCATAATCAGTCGCACCAATACCACTCGAGGTATCAAAAAAGGTGTCTTGCTTTTTCATTTTTCAGGAAATTCCATTTTACATTTTCAACGCAGGTTCTTTGAAAATTTGGGTTGTTATACTAATTTGCCGTCAAAATTGTAGGAATACCGAATTGAGTTCGCCAGAGAGCAAGGCGGCAAGGAGAAGGCAACGAGGCATACTGAAGTATGTTGAGGAAGCCGACGACGCAGCCAACGATGCTATATGGATGAAATCAATTCGGTAATAATATTTTATCCTGTGTTTTTACTCCTTTGAACCTGGAATTCTCTTTTCCAAATTTTTCGCCTTTCATAAAATCCACCCCAACTCTCCAAATCCCCCTTCCATTCCCCCTTTTGTAAATTCCTCCTCCAATTCCCCCTTTTCCAAAGGGGGACTAAAGGGGGATTTAAGCAGTTTCTCCCTTTTCCAAAGGGAGATGAAAGAGGGATTTTTATCCCCAGGGAAAATCCACCCCAACCCTCCTTTAGAAAAGGAGGGAGAAGAATATAATTTCCCCCTTTTCCAAAGGGGGACTAAAGGGGGATTAAAAAGGAGGGGAGCAAGGGGGATTAGAAAGGAGAAAAAGGGAGAAGGAAGATGGTAGTTAAAGGAGGTGATGTCGCAGGATAAAATTTCAAACTCCAAAAAAATAATGCGAAAAGGAGGTGATGACGAAAAAATACAACATTGTAATTATGAGCAGTATCAGCAGTACAAGGCAGTAGGTAGTTTGCAGGTAAAAAGTTTTTGCTTGCAAAACGCAAGGAGGTAAAATGAAAGTCAAAAGTTTGCTGTTAGCAGTTGCTCTGGCTGCAACTGCAGTGCTTTTCTTAGTCCCGCAGTTTGCAAATGCAGCCATTGGAAATCAGGGTAGAATCTGTTATGTAAAAAATGTGACAAGGAATGCTGATGGAGTTATTACTCAGACAGGAAATCTTTTTGTAAAAGACCTTGCCACAGGCATTGAACAGCAGGTAACAAACTACACCCTTGGCGCTGGTAAAGTCATCCTGAACCCAATGTTCAATGCTGATGGAACAAAAATTATCTTCACATCCAATGAGACAGTTTCAGGCGACAATACATACAAGATTTACTATGTTTCTGCTGATTCATCAAGTAACACCGGGGTTGGGATTTTGCTTCAAGGTGGGACTGGAAATGATTATAAATATGCTGCGATTTCCCCTGATGAAAAAACAGTTGCCTTTGTATGGAGTTCAGCGAGCGGTGATTCCCTCTGGACATACAACAGGACCAATGGTATCTACACCCAGGTCTTTGATGATTCAAAAAATGGAACAACAATCAAGGATGTTGTGTTTGTCAATGCAACGACCCTTGCCTTTGTTGGGACAAAAAGCGGAATTCAGAATATTTACACTGTTGACCTGACAGGTCCAACAGCAACTATGTTGACAAACAACACAACAGCCAATGTCCAGTATCTTGGTTTGAAAAGTGCCATCAGGTCTGCAACGGCAGGAAATATGCTGATTTATAGCAAAAGGACAAAGTCAGGTACTCTGTGGTCACCATGGGACGTTTATGTGACAACATCGCTGATACCGTTTCTTGAACAGAATGTAACAAATACAACGATCGCAGGCCAGGATGAATATGAACCCTGTTTCTATGGTGATGATAATGCAGGAAGGGATGTGCAACTTTCTGCCGGTTCAGGAAATATGTTCTATTCTGCAAAGGTGATTGGTTCTGCAAACAAAATATGGCAGGCAAACTTTTCCACATCTGGTTCAACAAATACTGGAAAGACACAGAGAACAGTTGATGATGATGCAGCAGGTCTTCCTGACTGGGGTCCACCAATCATAGAATTAACTCCCACAGTAACTATTGATGACACTGAAATGGCTTTTACACAGGGAGCAGCATCAGATGTACAGATATTCAAGGCAGGCTTTTCAAATGGGGCACTTGGTTATGCAACTCGCGTGCAAATTACAACATCAGGCAGTGGCTATATGCAGAATCCATCCCTTGGTGCAGCAAGGATTGTAGCTGATGTTGGTGGTCCGACAAATCCAACCCAGATTATAAGGACAAACTCAGATGGTTCAGGCAGGGTTGACTTTGTTAATCTCACTGGCTCTGTAACAAAAGTCAAATCACCGTCCATTACTCCTGATGGGAAATGGGTTGTTTATGTTGCTAAGGATGGAACTACGTGGAAGATAAAAGCAAAACTTCTGACAAAGACCGCTGCTGATCTATCTGTAGATGTGAAGGCAGCGCCAGAACAGTCAGAGGCAGAAATTGAAGACCCTGTTGTTTCTCCTGATATGGGAAGCATTGTCTGGGTAGAAAATCTCGGAGGTCAGAGAACAATCTATAAGCAGGGTGTCACATTTGACGCAACAGCAGGCACTGTTTCACTTGTTGGTTCTGCCCAGATTATGGGTGGAAATACAAGCCAGGTCTGGAATGATAGCCAGCCGAGTTTTTCACCTGATGGTTTAAAAATCATCTTTGTTTCTAACAGAGATGGCACAACATACATCTATACAATGGATGCCAATACAGGCCTTGGTGTAACAAGATTCCCTGTACCTGCAGGAATAACAAATCCTGCATACCCTGTTTATAATCCAATCAATGATGGTTCAATTGCTTTTGTTGCTGATAGTGGTGCAGAAAGACATATTTACACAGCAACATCAGCAGGAGCTACTACTGACCAGTTCCCTGTTGGTGTAGGTGCAACATTGAATGGAGAGAAATTCTCCTGGGCAATTAAGAGAGCACCAGGTGAAATCACTGCTACAAGAACACTTCAATCAAGGGTTGCCGCTGGAGAAACATTAACTTACACCATCAAGATTGATGTTGATGATGGTAAGAAACCTGTTGGTTATACCCTTGAAGAAGTCGTTCCAAAATGGACAGTGGGTACCATCAAGGTTGACGGTACAACCACTACAAATTTCTACGAGCTTCAGGATACTCCGGTTGCTGGACTTACAACACTCAGGTTTGTATTTATGAACATTTCTGGCGTAGCAGGGGATGTTTCAGACCATATCATTACTATAAATTTGACTGCCACTGATTCTGGAACAAAGAGTTTCTCAGGCACTATCAATTACACCATGGATGGTGCTGATCAAACAGCAAATGTCACTGGAAACGGTAGTTTGCTTGTTTCCAAACCATACTGTCCTGTTGATATTTACAACGATAAGGGTGAAAGAGGAAAGCCGAATGGAATCATTGAGGACAGGGATTTGCTGTATGCTATCAATGCCTGGGCAAACAGTTTGCAACTTCCTGGATATGGTCCTGCCTGGCCCGCAAACCCGGACACTCACTGGGATGGAATTATTCTCGCTGTGGTTGAAATCTGGGCAAGCCGTGCAACAACACGAGGGTACTACTGGAAGTCAAGTGGCGCAGCACCAAATCCTGCCCAGGTTGCAGCATCAGAGGCATCAGAAAAAGTCGGTCGGTACCTGTACATTGGAGACAGGGATGGTGATACCACTGTAGATACATACTCTCGTTCTGGTGCATCATCCGGTGTTCCTGAAATGTACTGGACACAGGGTAAGTGGTCTGATTGATGTGTAGTTAGAAGTAAAAAGGGGAGGGATTTTTTTTCCCTCCCCTTTTTTTTAACCTCCCCTTAACCCCCTCCTGAATCCCCCTATTTTTCCCTTTCATAAATTCCACCTCCATCTTCCCCCTTTTCATAAAGCGGGATTGAGGGGGATTTCATCTTTTAAATCCACCCCAACCCTCCTTTAGAAAAGGAGGGAGACCGGTGGGGACAACGGGGGATTGAAAGGGGAATTTTCCACTTGACAAAAATAAAAAATGGGGTACAATTTTTTTATGGCTCGTCAATACTTTGCTGTGCGGGTGAAATTTGTTGCTACTTTTTTGTTTGTTTCCTTTTTCTCGTCCTTTGTTTTTGCTGAAAACACTGCAGTTAGAGACCTTCCTGAACAATACACGCCTGGCTCAAATATTAATGTTTCAATTTCTGTGACTATGGACCCGCAGTATCCAACAAACGGTGTTGTTATAACAGAAAACCTGCCGCAGGGCTGGGCAATTGTTCAGTCAAATCCTTCCTGGAGCAAATACATCGCAAGCACAAACACCTATAAGTGGCTTTCATTTAGCAGTGGATCCATTGGTTCTTTTAATATCACATACACTCTTAGTGTGCCTGGCAATGCTTCAGGTAATTATGAATTCACTGGTACAATTTATGATGGCTATTCAATAAGAGATATTACTGGTGATACAGTAATTTCTCAATTGCCACAGGTTGGTTCGCCTGTTTTTTCTCCGCAGCCCGGAAATTTTTATAATTTTTTTCCTGATGTAGAAATCGCCTGTTCCACAGAAAATGCTGTAATTCATTATACAATTGATGGAAGTGAGCCCGATGAAAATTCTTCAGTTTATTCATTACCGCTGCATATTACACAATCAACAACAATAAAGGCGCGCGGATATAAACAGGGTATGTCGCCGAGTTCAATTGCACAGGGTGTTTACAATATTGAGATTCAAAAAGGAGATATCAACAGGGATGGAATAATTGATATTTCTGATGTGATTTTGTGTTTGAGGATGGCAGTTGAACTTGATATAACAGTTGACCAGCAGTCATACAGCAAGCCATATAATGATTGGTTGATTGCAATTGCTAATATGAATGATGACTCAGTAGTTGATATTTCAGATGTGATTAAGGTTTTGAGAAAGGCGATAGAGCTTGATTGAAATCTGGTAAAGGAGTAAAATTATTGTGGCTCTTTGAAATCCCCCTCTGTCCCCCTTTAATAAAGGGGGAAGATGAGCGAAGGATGAAAAAGGGGGAAGTTATATTCTTCTCCCTCCTTTGATAAAGGAGGGTCGGGGGTGGATTTAGAGGATTAAAATCCCCCTTTGTCCCCCTTTGAAAAAGGGGGAAGAAGGAAGAGGGGTTTGGTAAAGGGGGAGGATGAGAGTAGCTTGAAAAAGGGGGAGATGAAAGAGAAATTCGAAAAAGGGGGAATGGAAGGGGATGTTGGCAATAAAAATCAAAAAATGGATTTAATATAACAGGAGATGAGTGTGAAAATAATGAAATTTTTAACAATAGGACTTCTTACAATTTTTGGACTTGTAATTATTGCGAATGCAGCCAGTGTTTCAGGTCCAGGAACAATAAGAGTCAGGGCAGGTGGAACAGGAAGTTTTTCTTCAAACACATACACTGCGACTTATGGAACTGGAGACAGTGGTGATTTTATATGGACAGAAACAGGGACTATTCCTGGAGGGTTCATTTCAATTTCACGGAATCCTCCATCGCCTTTTTCAACAGCGACCCTTAGTGTTTCTGCGTTTTCAGGGACTACGCCTGGTTCTTATGATATCCGTGTGAATGCCTATCCTGCTACTGGTACTGCTGGAACACGTGCTGTTACAATTATTGTTGTTGAAGGTCTTGGAAGTATTTCTCCAACGTCATTGCCTGATGGAAAGGAAAATACGTCGGTCAATGTTCAATTTACTGTTTCAAGTGGCACAGGTAATTACGAGTGGAGTGTTTCAGGTGCGCCATCTGGTGTGACAATGAATAGTTCAACAGGACTTTTGTCAGGTGCACCATTACAGGGTACTGCTGGCAATTATAATTTGACTATTTTTGTGACTGATAATACTGATCCTGTTCAGAGTACACAGATTTCAATTCCGTGGAGAATTTTACCTGCGTATATTCCACTGTCAAATCAGGGACAGATTTGTTATGTGAAGAACATTGTCAGGGATACAAATGGCATTATTACAAGCACTGGCGACCTTTATGTGAAGAATTTACAGACAGGAGTTGAAAGAAGAATTACAAATTACTCAACAACTGGAACAGGAGCAATTTTAAATCCAATGCTCACTCCTGATGGTTCAAAGGTTCTTTATACATATAGCCCCAATCCATCAACAACAAATTTCAGGATTTATCTTGTCAGTACACTGTCAACTGTTTCAGGAACAAACCAGGGTTTGATTTTGAAGAAAAATAATCAGGAAGCAATACCATCTACAATGAATACAAAGTATGCTGCAATCTCTCCTGATTACAATGGTTCTTCTGGTCTTATTGTTTTTACTTACGAAAAAAGTGATAGGTCAGAACTATGGCTTTACAATTTTTTCACTGAAAGTTTGAGTCAGTTGAGGTCAGAAG
Source organism: Candidatus Omnitrophota bacterium (assembly GCA_023818965.1). Taxonomy (GTDB): domain Bacteria; phylum Ratteibacteria; class UBA8468; order B48-G9; family DTJG01; genus DTJG01. The sequence continues at coordinate 71,192 of JAMWCD010000008.1, forward strand.
CAAATATGTACATCAGGCATCCTGTATTTTTGAATACAGGATCCATCGCATTTGTTGGCGTGAAAAATGGAGTGCAGGATATCTATGTGATTGATACAAATGGAACAAATTACAGGAAACTTACCACAAATGTACCCATAAGTCCTGAATACGATAGAATCCAGAGCGGGTTTAGAAATCCGAATTTGACAAATCCACTTTTGATTTATGGCAAAAGATATTATGATAGCCAGAGGTACAAATACAGCGACTGGGATGTTTATGTTTCTGAACTGGATATGACTTCAGGAACCCTTACTGAATACAGGGTAACTGAGACACCGGATATTGATGAATTCAGCGCTGCGTTTTTTGGCGATTCAACAGAAAGGGACTTTGTTACACTTGTTAGAGACAGTGGACAGATGTTTTATGAAGCAGCAGTTATTCCAGGAATACGCAATGTCTGGCAGACAAACTATGACACAGTTACACCAGCCAATAGCAATGCTTTGAAGCAGGAAAGGACTTCAGAAAGTAGTCATACAGGGCTTGTTAACTGGTCTCCACTTCCACCATCAGAAGTGCCTGAAGCAATTGCAATTGAAAATACACGGCTTGTTTATATCAAACAGGCAGGTTCGTATAATGAAGTTTTCAGGTCTGACTGGACTGGTTCTGGTTTTGATACAACTGGAACACAATTAACTCCTTCTGGCTCTGACGCACATAAATCAAATCCATCAATCTCAAGAAATGGTGGACTTATTTCATTTACAATGGGCTCAATACCAAAGGATGTTTACAGAATAAATAACGATGGTTCATCTCTTACAAGATTTGCAGGTCAATATCCCTATAATACCGATTATTCAACACTTTCACCTGATGGAAACTGGATTGTTTATGTTAGAAAAGAAACACCCAACGGCTATGCCATTTATGCAAAACCATCAACGAACGATTATTCAGGACAGGAAACAGCGATAGTAACAGGAATTTCTGCCAGTGAGATTGATGCACCATCTTTTAATCCTGATATGACAAAAATTATTTATGCAGCGCGAGACCCTGGCGGATATTTTGATATTTACTATGTACCTGTGACAGTTGATACCATCAATAAAAAAATCACACCACTTTCTTCGCCTATAAACCTTACAAACACAGAATTTATTAATGAAAGAATGCCTTCATTCTCAAACACAGGCACAAAAATCATCTATTGTTCTGACAAAGAACTTACACCCGAAGAATATGAAATTTACACAATGAATGTCAGTGGTTCAGGAATTGAAAAGGTTGTTTCAGGACCAGGTCATATGTGGCCCATTTACAGTCCTGTTTCTGATACTGCAGCAGGTACTGATGTAATCGGGTATATTGAAAATGGCGAAATTATCTATGCGACACTTTCACGCACAGCACCACCTGGTTCTCCTTCAGGACAGAATCCAGTTTCAAATGTCATAAACACAGGAATTTCTGTACCAGCAGGTTATGAAAGATTTGGTTGGGGTAGGAAAAGAGGGGATGGAACAATTATTGCAACAAGAACTCTTCCAGCATCACTTGCAGCAGGCCAGCAAATAGTATACCAGATTTCTGTTGATGTTGATGAGGCAAAAATACCAAATTCATTTATCATCAATGAAACATTTTCAGACCAGTTTACTGGGGTTAGTGTCCTTGTTGATGGAACAACTGCAAACACAACAATTTATCAATATCCGTCAGCAGGGCTTCAGACATTGAAACTTACCTTTATGAATGGGATGAATGGCGGAGTAAAAGACCATGTGATACGGATAACAATGACAACACCATCTGCCACTGGTACTCAGGCATTTGTTGGCAACATCAATTATTCAATTGATGGTATTCCAAGGACAGAAACAATCAGTGGGAATGGTTCAGTAAGTGTTGATAAACCATATATGCCTGTTGATATTTATGATGCAAATGGCTTGATTTCTGCTGATGGAATTATACAGGACTTTGATTTACTCTATGCCATAGATGCTTGGGCAAGGGATGCTCAATTGACAGGTTACGGCATTGTCTGGCCACAAAATCTTGCGAACTGGGACAAAATTCTGATTGGTTTTGCTGGCAATCCTGGAATTATTCCAATATGGGCAAATTCAACATATCAGGGTGGTTATACTTATGATGCATCAAATCCTGGCGCTGCATATGAGATGTACTGGAAATCTGGGAATTTCTAAAAGTAGATTTATCCACAACAACATTATTAAATCCCCCTTTTATAAATCCCGCTCGTTTCTTCCCCCTTTCATAAAACCTCCTCTTTTAACTTCCCCCTTTTTCAAATTCCCCTCCAATTTCCCCCTTTTTCAAAGGGGGACAAAGGGGGATTTAAATCCACCCCAGCCCTCCTTTAGAAAAGGAGGGAGAAAAATATAATTTCCCCCTTTTGTAAAGGGGGACGCAGGGGGATTAAAAAGGAGGGAGAGGAAGGAAGGTAAAGGGGACTAAAGGGGGATTGAAAAGTAGGGAGAAGAATATAATTTTCCCCTTTTTCAAATTCCTCCTCCAATTTCCCCCTTTCATAAAGGGGGATTGAGGGGGATTTAAGGTAGTTTCTCCCTTTTTCAAAGGGAGATGCAAGAGGGATTTTTAGCCCATCCTTTTGGCTATTCTTTGCCTCGTTTCCTCTCCCTTGAGGGGAGAGGACAAAAGGTGAGGGTGGCTGTGTAGGAGAATAACCTCCCCTTGCATCCCCTCCTTTCAGGAGGGGAAAGAGGGGAGGTGGTAAAGGTGGATTAGGGGGGATTTTAAGAGGCAAAATTGAACAGTGAATAAAATGATGAAAAAACTAATTTTTTTGGTTTCTTTAATTGGTTTTTCATTTTGCTTTTCAGAAACAACTGGAACAAGAACATTGCCTGCAACCTATACTCCAGGTGGTATAATTACTGTTAGAATTAATGTCAGTGTTGACCCTGGTGTTACTGGCGTTATTGTGAAGGAATACCTGCCATCTGACTGGATTGTTTCAGAGACAATGTCAGTGCCTGCACCAGCGAAACTTGAATTTGAAGGCGGCAACAGAATTTACAGCTGGTTGAAATTTGATTCTGGCGGTGTTTCTTCTTTTTCCATAACATACAAAATTTATGTTCCTTCTTCTGCAAGCGGCGATTATTCCTTTTATGGAAGTGTGTTAACTCTTGGTAATCCTGACGGCAGTGAAATATCAGGTGATAATATTCTTCGCGGTAATATTGGAGATATCAATAATGATGGAGTTGTTGATATTTCAGATGTGATTTTGTGTTTGAGGATGGCAATTGGACTCAGTGAACCCGATATTGCGAAGGCAGATTTAAATAATGATGGAATCGTTGATATTTCTGATGTGATACTGATATTGAGAATTTCAATCGGGTTATTGTGATTGCTGAAATTTCTGTTCCTCCTTTCGGCTAATAATCCACCCCCACCCTCTAAATCTCCCTTCCTTTCCCATTTTGCAACCTCCCTCTCATCTTCCCCCTTTCATAAATTCCTCCTCTGTTCTCCCCCTTTTTCAAAGGGGGACAAAGGTGGATTGAAAAGAAGGGGAAAGAGAGGAGGTGGTAAAGGGGGACTAAGGGAGATTGAAAAGGAGGGAGACCAATAGGAACACAGGGGAGATTACGGGAAAAGCGGATATTATTTCTTCCACACTCCAGCGATTTCAAGACCACATTTTTTGCAGCGGCCGCGCACAATATTATTTTGTGAAATAATGTAGCCCTCTCTTTCAATCAGCAAGAATCCGCACTTCGGACATATTGTATTTTCACCCGGGTCTCCAGGGATATTTCCTGTGTAGACATAATGGAATCCGCGCTCAAATGCCATTGTTCTGAATTGTCTCACTTTTTCAACAGGCGTTGGATAATGCTCACTCATTTTATATGTCGGATAGAACCTCGAGAAATGCCATGGAATATCAAAAGATATTTTTGAAAGGGAACTGGCAAGAAAATTAAATGTTTCATCGCTGTCATTATATTCAGGAATTACAAGAGTTGTGACCTCAACCCAGATGCCATAATTTTTCATTGCCTCAATATTATTCAATACTGGGCCAACATGTGCTCCACACAGTTCCCTGTAGAATTTTTCATCACCCTTCAAATCAACATTCGCTGCATCAAGATATGGCGCAATTTTTTTTAATGCTTCAGGACTCATATATCCATTTGTTACAAAATTATTTTTTAATCCTGCCTGTTTTGCAAGTACAGCACACTCAAATGCATATTCAAAATAAACTGTTGGTTCAGTGTAAGTGTAGGAAATACTTTCGCATCTGTATTTTTTCGCAAGTGAAACGATCTCCGCTGGACTTAAAGTGTTACCGTATCCTGAATAATTACTGCTTGCCTGCGAAATTTCAAAATTCTGACAGAATGGACATTTGAAATTGCAACCCATGGTTGCAATTGAAAATGAAGTGCTACCTGGTAAAAAGTGGTAAAATGGTTTTTTCTCAATCGGGTCAATATTTGTTGCTATCGGGAAGCCATAAACAAGAGAAAAAAGTTCTCCGTTGCGATTTATTCTAACATTGCATTTTCCACGATTACCATCTTCGATGATGCAAAAATGGTTGCATAGTCGGCATCTAACCTTTTTACCTTCAAGTTTTTCCTGAAACAAAGCAAGATGCATAGCATTATTCCAATTTATAGTTTAACAGTATTGGCTGACCGTTTCTTAAAATTTCAACCGTAACGAGTTTTGATGAACTATTGATCACATTATTATAAACAGCATATGCCTTTGAAAGGCTGTCTATGACTGTGCCATTAACCCTTTTAATAACATCTCCTGGCTGTATTCCAACCTGCGAAAAAATACCTGACTCAGGAATTCTGTTTACAGTAAAACCTTCTACCCTTCCATCCTGAATATAAGGTGTTACGCTTACAGATGCAAGCAATGATGGGTCTGAGCGAATTTTTTCTGTGATTTCATTAAGATTAAGAACCTTTGGTTGTTGCGGAGCAGGAATTTCAATGTTTGGATTTCCTGCAAGTGTAGAAGAAATTTGTACTCCTGATACAGTTTGAAATGATTGAGATGGAGGAATAACTTTAACCGAAGTATCTTTTATTGTAATACCTGCTTTATCGGTCTGGGGCTTGGGAAGGGTTAATGTAACTTCTTTTTCGTCATAAAGAAATACAACAGAAGTTTGATCTATTTTTAGCAGTTTCGCATTTTCAACAATATCTCCCTGGTTCAAGAGTAGTTCAGTTTTCGTGGCAATTTTTTCAACAATTGCCCATGAATCACCATCAGGATTGTAAATGATTCCCTTCAACGATAAAATAGAGTCAAGTGAAGGGACAGGAGCAGGTCTTAAAATAGAACGGACAGGTTTTTGTTGAACTGGCACCGGGTCAGCAAAAATTTTGCTATTGATAATTTTTGAATAATCACTCTTACCCTCGCAGAGTCCTGCGGCAAAGATACTGATTGCCAGGCAGATTAAGATGTTTATAATCTTTCTCAATTTCATCACTTATTATTATATCACAAAAATTAGATGAAGTAATTTTTCTCAACCTCCCATTGCATCCCCTCTTGAATCCCCCTATTTTCCCCCTTTTCCAACCTCCCTCTCATCTTCCCCCTTTTCCAACCTCCCTCTCATCTTCCCCCTTTTTTTAAATCTCTCCTCCAATTTCCCCCTTTTTCAAAGGGGGACTAAAGGGGGATTTTATCTTCAAAATCCACCCCAGCCCTCCAAAATCCCCCTTCCTTTCCCATTTTGCAACCTCCCTCTCATCTTCCCCCTTTTTCAACCTCCCTCTCATCTTCCCTCTTTTTCAAAGGGGGACAAAGGGGGATTTTATCTTCAAAATCCACCCCAGCCCTCCTTTAGAAAAGGAGGGAGACCGGTGGGGACAAAGGGGGATTTTATCTTCAAAATCCACCCCAGCCCTCCTTTAGAAAAGGAGGGAGACCGGTGGGGACAAAGGGGGATTAAAAAGGAGGGAGATTAAGGGTGACACAGGGGATTGAAAAAGAAGGAGAGCAGGTGGAGCCACGAAAAAATTGACACATTGAAAAAAATTCATACAATTTATTTCAATAACCACAGGGAGGCATAATGAAAAGCACAATCACAGTTGTAAAGAAAGTAAAAAATCCGGTTGTTGATTTTGCTGCGAATGAACTTGTTCGATATTTGAATTTGTCAGGACTAAAGCAGAAACTTGAAATTGTCCTTGATCTCTGTGAAATGAGAGACGTCAATGACTGTATACAGATTAAACCCTGTAAACATGGTTATTTAATTTGTGGTTCAAATCCATTCAGTGTATTATTTGGCGTCTACAGATTTTTGCAGGAACTTGGTTTCAAATGGATAAGACCTGGTAAACGTGGTGAGATAATTCCGCAACTTAAAAATGTTAAAAAAAATATTACACTGAGCGAAAAAGCGTCATATAAATACAGAACAATTTGTATTGAAGGTGCTGCATCATCTCAACATGTTATTGATATCATTGACTGGGCAGCGAAAAATGGTATGAACGGTTATTTTATTCAGTTTGATTATGGAACGCACTTTTTCAGACGATGGTATGAGCATGATGATAATCCGTATATGGAAAAGGAAAAACTTGATGAAGAAAAAGTAAAAAACATTGTCACAAAAATTATAAAAGAAATTAAAAAACGGGGTATGCGTTTTGAAAGGATGGGACATGGATGGACCTGCAGGGCACTTGGAATAAAGGGTGAAGGATGGGATCCTGCAGTTGGTGCTATGGAAAGTGTACCTGAAGATAGAAGAAACTGGATTGCTATGATTGATGGAAAAAGGCAGTTTTATCGTAATGTGCCTTTGAACACCAATTTGTGCTATTCAAATCCTGATGTTCGAAATGCAATTTGTGATGCAATTGTTGACTATATCCAGCAGCATCCAGAAGTTGATGCAGTTCATTTCTGGCTTGCTGATGGTTCAAACAATAACTGTGAGTGTGAACAGTGTCAGAAGAAAAGAGTTTCTGATTATTATGTGATGATCCTTAACCAGATTGATGAAAAACTGACAGAAAAAAATATTTCAACGAAAATTGTGTTTCTTATTTATGTTGACCTTCTATGGCCACCTGAGTCAGAAAAAATAAAAAACCAGGACAGATTTATCATTATGTTTGCACCCATTACCAGAAGTTATCTTCAGTCATTTGCTGACGCAAAGGTTGAACAGGGAATTAAGCCGTACATCAAAAATAAACTTGAGTTTCCGAAAAGTGCAGGTGATAATGTCTTGTATCTAAAGAAATGGCAGGAAATGTTTAAGGGTGATGGCGTTGACTTTGATTATCATCTTATATGGGCATGCTATTATGATTTAAACCATTTCACGCTTGCAAGAGTTCTTTACAGGGATATTGTATATTTGAAAAATATGAATTTGTGTGGATTTATTTCATGCCAGAATCAGAGAGCGTCGTTTCCAACAAATTTTTTAATGGATGTTATGGCAAAAACACTCTGGAATAGAAAAATTTCATTCAAAAAAATTGTTGATGATAGTTTTTCAAATGCATTCGGGAAAAAGGACGCCGAAAAGGTGGTTTCATTTTTAAGAAAAATGTCAGATTTATCTAAGCCCTTCTATGAGCCAGTGTTTATTCCAGTACCCGATGAAAAAAGAATAAAGCAGGGACTTGAAAACATTGAAAAAATGAAAAAAATCTGTGAGCAGTTTAGACCCATTGTAAGCAAAAAGGCAAAGAATACAGAAGGACCAATCACATGGTCATGGAAATATTTTAATTACTATATTAAAATGCTCGATGTGATGCTTCCTGCAATGCAATCATATCTTAAGCGGGAATCTGATTGCAGGGAGAAGTTTGAAAAGGTTTTTGAATTTGTGAGAAAAAATGAAAAAATTCTTCATCCTGCTTTTGATGTTTCAACATTTATCAAGGTGATGCACTGGAGAATCAATGAGGCAGAGGGAAAATCATGACACACAGACAGAGGGTTATTGCTACAATCACAGGTGAACAACCTGACAGGGTCCCTGCTGATTATTACGGAACACCAGAGGCAACAAAAAAATATCTTCAGCAGTTACAACTGAAGGATGAGTTTGAATTAATTCAATATCTTGATACAGATGTTATCAGGGCTGTTTCAGGACCAGGAAAAATAAAATTTTCAAGAGAAAAAGAATTTATGAAAAATGTTTCAAGCGTTTCTGAAGTAAGAAGACTTTCAAAAGAGATTCCTTCAGTTGATGACCTTATGGATAATAGTCCCATTGTGGCTGCAAGGGAGAAACATTCGGATTATGCAATAATGACATATGGTCCAGGTTCAATCTTTCTCGGTGCAAACAGTGCATTTGGATATGAGACATGTTTGATGCATCATGTGTTGAGACCTGATTTAATCAGGGAATTGATAAAATGCAGTATTGACTGGGCAATTGAAGTAATTGATAAACTTCACAGGGATACTGGCGATGCTGTTGATATTATTTCACTTGAAGATGATTTTGGCACTCAAACATCACTTTATATCAGTTATGAGATGTTTCTTGAATTCTATAAGCCTGCCTTTTCAGAGATTATCAGGCACATCAAAAATTACGGGTATTTTGTTCAGTTTCATTCTTGTGGCGCAGTATCTCAATTGATACCTGATTTTATTGAGATGGGTGTTGATATTCTTGATCCTGTTCAGGTTTCAGCAAAGGGCATGGATATAGAAACACTGGCTAAAAGATTTAAGGGAAAAATTTGCTTCCATGGTGGAATTGATACGCAAAAACTCCTTCCATACGGTACACCTGATCAGGTCAGGAGAGAAGTTGAAAAAATTATAAAAATATTTGAAGGCAGAAAAATTTTCATTGCTCCATCACAGAATTTTTTGCCTGACATACCAGTGGAGAATTTGATTGCAATGTTTACTGCACCAAGGACAATTTCCTGTGATGAAAAACCAGATTAAACAAATCATTTCATTGTACAATCGTATAAAACCTGAGATTGAGAAAAAACTTAAAATTTTTTCAAAAAAGGGTGAATTACTGGATAAAAAAGAAATACTTGATGAACTGTGTTTTTGCATTTTAACACCGCAATCAAAAGCAGAAATATGCTGGGGATGCATTGAAAAAATTAGAAAAAACAAACTCATTGAGCACGGTAAATACCATGATATTTTAAATTGTTTGAAATCAGTGAGATTTTACAGGACAAAGGCAGGAAGAATTATTGAGGCAAAAAAATATATTGATGAACTGATTGATGTTCTAAAATCTGAAAAAGACCCTTGTGAAATAAGGCAGTGGATTGTTGAAAATATCAAAGGACTTGGAATGAAGGAAGCAACACATTTTTTAAGAAATATTGGAAAATCAGGAAACCTTGCAATTCTTGATAGACATATTTTGAGGAAACTTCAAAAACTCAAAATTATAAAAGAAGTCCCTGCCAGTATAAATAAGAGGAAATACATTGAAATCGAAAAGAAAATGCAGAATTTTGCAAAGAAAATCAAAATTCCTGTATCTCATCTTGATTTTGTTTTCTGGTATCAGGAAACAGGAAGAATCTTTAAATAATCGCTCTTTCAGCAACCTCCCCTTTTCAAAATCCCTCTGGGGGATTAAAATCTCCCCCAGCCCCCTCTTTGGGAAAGAAAGGAGGTGGCAAAGGGGGACAAAGGGGGTTGAAAATGAGCACAGCAGCCGGAGAAAGAGAAGATGGGTTTGACTGATGCAATCAATTTTCGTATAATTAGTTTCTATGATGATAGCACCATCTCTTCTTTCTGCTGATTTTGCAAATCTTGGGAAGGAAGTTAGTGCCATAACAGAAGCTGGCGCTGACCTGATTCATTTTGATGTCATGGATGGTCATTTTGTGCCGAATATTACCTTTGGTCCGATGATTCTTGCTGCAATCAGAAAATATACAGCATTGCCTTTTGAGGCACATTTGATGATCAGTCATCCACAAAAGTACTGGAAGCAATTTTCTGATTCAGGTGCCGACATTATTGGTTTTCATATTGAAGCAGATGTCAAACATACTGAACTTGTTGATAAAATTCATAAGGCAGGGAGAAAGGTTTGTATTGTTGTTAATCCACCCACTGACATTAAAACGATAGAGAAATTACTTCCAGATGTTGATATTGTACTTGTGATGACTGTAAATCCTGGTTTTGGTGGACAGAAGTTTATTTCATCAAATCTTAAAAAAATTGAGTGGCTTGACCAGCAGAGGAAGACGAAAAATTTTAAATTTTTGATTGAGGTGGATGGTGGGATTAATTATGAGACAGCACCCCTTGTAAAAAGGGCAGGAGCAGATATTATTGTTGCAGGTTCTTTTATTTTTGGAAGCAAAAACTACGCTGAAACAATAAAAAATCTAAGATGCTGCAAATAAAAACACAGGATATTCATAAGATTCTGGCGGAAAGGTCAAAGAAATCAGAGTCAGTGGAAAAAAAGGTTTCTAAAATTATTTCTGATGTTGAAAGAAACCGTGATGTTGCACTTCGCTACTGGACGAAGAAACTTGATGGTGTTGATATTGAACAGTTTTCAGTAAGTGAACAGGAAATAAAATCTGCCATTAAGAAAATTACTCCGTCTGATAGAAAAGTGATCAAACATGCAATTGAAAGGATAACCAGGTATCACAAAAAACAATTTGTCAAGCAATTTACTGTAAAAGAACGTGGTATTGAAATTTCTTTTAAAACAAAACCGATTGAAAAAGCAGGAATTTACATCCCTGGTGGGACATTTCCCCTTGTATCTACGGTGCTGATGACTGCAATACCTGCAAAAGTTGCAGGTGTAAAAGAAATTATTGCCTGTAGTCCGCCATCTTATAATGGTAGCATTCATCCTTATATTATTGGTACACTTGCGATGCTTGAAATAAGAAAAATTTTTAAAGTTGGCGGAAGTCAGGCGATTGCTGCTATGGCTTATGGCACAGAAAGCATTCCAAAGGTTAATTTTATTGCTGGTCCTGGCAATATTTACGTCAATTGTGCAAAGAAAATTCTTACAGGAAAAGTGGGAATTGATTTACTGGCTGGACCAAGTGAACTTGTTGCACTTGTTGACGAGTCAGCGAATGCTGATTTTATTGTAACAGACCTGAATGCTCAGGCAGAACACAGCAACAGTATTGTTTTTCTTCTTTCCTTTGATAAAAATACTGGCGAACAGATATCTTGCAGGGTAAACCAGGGTTACTGGATGAAAATAGATTCAGTTGAGGAAGCAATAGAAATTATAAACACCATTGCTCCTGAACATCTCCAGATCGTTTGCAAAAATCCCGAAAAAATTTCTGAATCTGTCGTTGCAGGAGCAATATTTATAGGCAACTACAGCCCATGTGCAATTGGTGACTATATTGCCGGACCAAGTCATACCCTTCCAACTGGTTCCAGTGCATCTTTTAACTCAGGGCTCAATGTCTTTGATTTCATCAGAAGTTATGCTGTAATCAAGGCGAACTGGCAATTTTTTAAAAAAAATGGTATCATTGCTGAAAGAATTGCAGAGATTGAAAATTTGTTTGGTCATCAGGCATCAATAAAAATAAGAAGAGAAAACATAGATCCAGAAAGGAGAGCCAAATGAGTATGGAAATGATTCCAAGATTGCTCATATTTGTAAATGCAGGGCTGGCTATTTTATGCCTTCTGGTTGGATTGGTTGTTTATCAGATTAATAAAACCAAAGGACTGGTAAGCATTCTTCTTGCACTTGTATTTTCAGCTGTTGTTGGGTATTACTGTTATCTTTCATTTTTTGAGACATCAAAGCTTTCAACAGGAATGACAGCAGGTCTGAAAACAGGACCTGTTACTGTAAGTCCGGGGCAGAGTCCGATAATGGTAAAGATTGAAACAGAAGACGGTAGTCAATTAAATGTTGAGGATGGTGACTATCTTGATGTAAAAAATAATGTTGCAATCAAGATTACAGGAGTATTTCAGAATGGAAATCAAGTTGAAAATGTAAGGGTAAATGTGATTGGATTTGCTCCTGCTGATAATCCAGGTACAAAAAATGATACTGGATATCTTTTTTCATATAAGGATATGATACGAAAATTTGCGATTGATGATGAAAAGACAACTTACAAAGTTGAAATAAAGAAAAATGACGGATCGTCTCTGGGAGAAGTATACTTAAGATTTATCAAATGAAAAAAGCCATCATTGTTAGCTTTGAGGGCATAGATGGTTGTGGCAAATCTACGCAAGCAAAAAAATTTGTAAATTACCTGAGAAAAAATAATTTTGATACGCTTTTTTTCAGGGAGCCAGGGACAACGAAAATCGGGAAAAAACTGAGGAAAATTTTACTCAGTAAAAATGATGATATTTCCTTCTTCACTGAACTTCTTTTATATCTTGCCGCAAGAAACGAACTTGTGGAGAAAAAAATTCTTCCAGAAATTTTTAAGAAAAAAATTATTGTGCTGGATAGATTTATTGATTCCACGCTTGCCTATCAGGGATATGGAAGAAAATTGCCTCTTGAATTTATCGAAAAGGCACATCAAATTATTCTCAGAGGTATAAAGCCGGATTTAACATTTGTTATTGATAGCCCTGCACATGAGTTGAAAACTGCTATTGGTAAGAATCCTGACCGCCTTGAAAAGTCACTGAAATTTCAGGAAAGGGTAAGGAAAGGTTATAAAACAATCGCCACTGAAGAACCCGAAAGGGTAAAAATTGTAAAAAGAAAGAGTATTGAACAAACATTTAAACAAATTCTGGACATCTGGAACGAGTTTTTAGATGAACATCAAGGAAATTACTGAATTTTTCAAAAAATCTGTTGAGAAAAACAGGGTCTGTCATGCAATCATTATCTATGGTGGTTCATATGAAACAAGAAGCCATGCATCCCTGATTGCTGCAAAAATTCTTGAATGTCAGAACTCACCTGAAATTTGCGGAAAATGTTATTCATGTAGAACTATTGAATCAAAAAATTATCCTGACCTTCACATCATAAAACCAGAGAAAAGAAATCTATCCATTGATGAGGTCCGCTCGATTAAAGAACAGATGTATATAAAGCCATATCTTGGTAGATACAGAATTTTTGTCATTGAATCTGACTGGATGCAGGCACCTGCTGCAAACAGTTTATTGAAAATTCTTGAAGAACCACCTGCCTATGGAATTATAATAATTCTCACCCGGAATAATAAAAATTTTGTTCCTACAATCGTTTCCCGTGCAATAAATTTGAGATTGAACATTGAAATTGAAAATCTTGAGAAAGATAATTTTGATAGGATTCAAAACCTTATTAACTCAACAAATCAAAAGAAACTTGCACAGATGATTGAGATAGCAGGCGAAATCGCAAAAGATTCAACAAGGGAAGAGATTGAAGAAATCTTTGATACAATGATTTTATCAGCAAGGCACAACCTCCTTGAAAATATTGCAATTGGCGAATCACCGTTGCACCAGAGTCAATCATCGGGTATAATTAAACTGGATGACTATAGGATACTAAGCAAAATTCTTGATAAAAGAGTTTATCTGAAGTTCAATGTAAACATCAGAATGTTTCTGGAAGTTCTGGCATTGTATATTTCTGTGCCGAAGTGGCGGAACTGGCAGACGCGCTAGGTTCAGGACCTAGTGGTGGCAACGCCGTCGGGGTTCAAATCCCCGCTTCGGCACAAATTTTTTTTCTCACGGGGATTTGAATTGGAGCGAAGTAAGGGATTGCGAGCTGGCGCAGCAATCCCAGCGGACGGCGACCCGAGCCGTAGTGGGAGGCGAGGGCGCCAAATCCCCGCTTCGGCACAATTTTTTTTCTTACGGGGATTCACCTCCTTTTATCCACCCTTATCTCCCTCCTTTTTTAAAGGAGGGTGGGGGTGGATTTAAATCCCCCTTTTGTCCCCCTTTGCGAAAGGGGGAAATTATATTTTACTTCCTCCTTTTTTAAAGGAGGGTTGGGGGTGGATTTTTCCAATCAAAAAAAGAATACATCGAATTAAGTTGTGAGTGATTTAGCACGTGATCTGTTTACTCTGTAATCGGTGTAAACATAGTATACTGATTTGACTTTTTTGTGTTTGTTTGCTGTATAATAATTCTGATTTCAACCGGAGGGAATATGAAAGATAAAACAGGTGTTTTTGTTGCTATTGATCTTGGAGCAGAAAGCGGTCGTGCAATATCGGGATGGCTTGATGATGGTATATTGAAGATCAAAGAAGTCCGTAGATTTACAACGCACAGGGTTCAGATTGGTCAGCATTTATTCTGGGATGCACCTGCAATTTTCAATGAAATAAAGCATTCATTAAGATTGCTCGCGGGCGAGAAAATCGCAGGTATAGGTGTAACAACATGGGGAGTTGACCATGCGTTTATTGATAAATCAGGACTTTTAATTTCTCTTCCATTTCATTACAGAGACAGGAGAACAGAAAACATAATGGAAGATGTTTTCAAAATTGTGAGCCGTGAGGAGATTTTTAATAAAACAGGAATACAGTTCATGCCATTAAACTCCCTTTTTCAGTTGTATGCCACGGCAAAACAATATCCCTGGATTCTTTCGTGTGCAAACAAAATGCTTTTTATGCCTGATCTTTTTAATTTCTGGTTGTCCGGTACAGTTGCCAGTGAATTTACAATTGCGTCAACTTCGCAGATGTTGAATCCTCTGAAGACAAAATATAAACCACGCGGCGACTGGGCAAAGGATATTTTGCGAAAATTGCGAATTCCCACGCACTTTCTTGCTGATATTGTGCCACCAGGTAAAAAGTTGGGGGTACTGGCAAAGTACATTCAGGAAGAAACAGGGTGCGGGAAAATTCCTGTTTACTCTGTTTGCTGTCACGATACTGCTTCTGCTGTATTTGCAGTCCCTGCCACAGGTGAAAACTATGCATATATTTCATCAGGTACATGGTCTTTGCTCGGAAAGGAAGTTGATCAGCCAATTATCAACAGTCAATCCCTTCAATACAATTTTACAAATGAAGGTGGGTATGGTGGAAAGATAAGATTTTTGAAAAATATTATGGGTTTATGGATATGGCAGGAATGCAGGAGGGAATGGGAAACAAAATATGGTAGACAATATTCTTATGTTGAACTTGGCAGCCTTGCGGAAAAAGAAAAACCATTTACTTCGTTGATTGATGTCAATAGTTCCATGTTTTTATTTCCAGGCAATATGGTTGAGAAAATCCAGAAGTTTTGCAGGACAACCAATCAGAAAGTTCCTTCAAGCATTGGAGAAATATCCCGGACAATTCTTGAAAGCCTTGCTCTTGAATATAAACTTCATATTGAACGGCTTGAATCCATTGCAGGTAAACTTGATGTCATTCACATTGTTGGTGGTGGCTCTCAAAATAAGGTTCTTTCTAACTTTGCAGCGTCAGCAACAGGGAAAAAGGTTCTTTGCGGTCCTGTGGAAGCAACATCAATTGGAAATATTGGTGTTCAGATGATTGCGGCAAAAGTTATAAAAAATCAAAGTGAATTCAGAAAACTCGTTGCTCAATCATTTCCTGTCACCATGTATGAAGGTGAAAATCTCGATGCATGGGACGGGCCCTACAGAAAATATCTTGAATTGAAAAAAATATCAGACCAGCAAATTTAACATTTTCTGATAATCTGGCTCTGAGTTACAATGATATCAACTGGAACATCATGCTCAGATGTTGGGACATTTTCAATAATTTGAATATCAAATGCAAGTCCCACTTTTATGGCATTTTTACACTGTGAAAGAAATCTATCATAAAATCCCTTTCCCCTGCCAAGCCGATTACAATTTCTATCAAATGCAATACCTGGTACTATAATCAGTTCAATTTCTTCTATTTTAATAACTGTATCGCTCAGTGGTTGCGGAATTTTTTGGGAAAAATCAATGTCATCCTCATTAAAAATTTGAACAGGCACCATTGATAAGTTTTTCCATTCAATTTTTGGAATACAAACTGATTTTGCTTTACTGAGAGCATCTTTGATAATGGATATTGTTTCAGGTTCCCTGTCAAATGATACATAACTCATCAGTGTCCAGCAATTTTTATATTCTGACAGTGCCAGAAAATTTTCAAAAATTTTCTTGTTCATTTCGATAAATTCTGATTCAGTGATTGATTCAATTTTTTTCAGGATGTTTTTTCTTATTTCATTTTTCATTGGTACTTCCTCGATTTTTTTTCAGTGTTTCTATTCTCTGGAGAAAAATTTTGATTCTTCTTTCATATCCAGAATCAGTTGGTTTATAAAATGAAATTTTCTTTTCCATGTATTTTTGTGGAACAAATTTTTCAGGAAAATCATGGGGATAAAGATAACCTTTTCCATGGCTAAGTTTTTCTGCACCTGAATATCCAGTACTTTTGAGATGTTCAGGGACTTCCTGTGTTGGATGTTTTTCTATTTCCTGCATGGCTGACTCAATTGCAAGATAGCATGCATTACTTTTTGGCGCAGTGGCGAGATAAATTGTTGCCTGTGCAAGACAGATTTTTGCTTCTGGCATACCAATGTGTTCCACTGCATCAAGTGCTGATGTAGCAACAACAATTGCCATTGGGTCTGCATTTCCAATATCTTCTGATGCCGCAATCACCAATCTTCTTGCTATGAATGCTGGGTCTTCACCCGAGGCAAGCATTTTGGCAAGCCAGTATACCGAGGCATCAGGGTCTGAGCCCCTGATACTTTTGATAAAGGCAGAAATCGTATCATAATGCTGGTCTTCTCTGTCATATGCAATATACTTTTTTGTTATGATCTGGTTGATACAATCATTGTCAATTTCCACCCTGTTTTCCTTTTTACCAATGATACTAGCAAGTTCAAGAATATTAAGTGCTTTTCTTGCATCTCCATCTGAAAATCTCGCAATAGTTTCCAGTGCTTCATCTGTAATTGAAATGTTTAAATTTCCAAGTCCTTTTTCTTTATCAACAATGGCTCTTTGCAGAATTTTTTTTATATCCTGGGTCTTCAATGGTTTGAACTCAAAAACATTTGAGCGTGAAACAAGAGCCCTGTTTATAGAGAAAAAAGGATTATGGGTTGTTGCTCCAATCAGGATGATTGTTCCATTTTCAACTTCGGGCATCAGAGCATCCTGCTGGAGTTTGTTGAAGTGCGAGATTTCATCAATAAAAAGAATTGTTTTTTTCCCTGTTTGTTTTTTTCTCCAGCGGGCATCTTCAATGATTTTTCTGACATCAGCAACTGTGGCTGTTATTGCATTCAAACTGACAAAGTGTTTTTTTGTCATTCCAGCAATTAGAAAGGCAAGTGCTGTTTTTCCGCAACCAGGTGGACCATAAAAAATTGCACTTGTAATGCCATCACTTTCAATAAGTTTTCTCAGTGCTTTATCTTTTGACAGAATATGTTCCTGCCCAACAAAATCATCAAACCTTACAGGTCTCATTCTGAAAGACAGTGGTTCTGAAGTGTCCTGATTTTCTCGTTCTTCGAAGAGTTTTTCGTCCATAGTAAAATTATATGCTATGCACTGATTATTTCAAAATCATTGCATCTTAAAATTTTTAAAAATTGACGCAATCGCTATGATGTGGTTAATTATTCCTATGAAACAACAAATCAAAATTGAAAATAAAAAGGCATTTCACGATTATCACATCCTTGAGACGATTGAGGCAGGTATTGAATTGAAAGGATCTGAAGTAAAATCAATCAGGCAGGGTAGTGTAAGTTTAAGGGATGCTTATGCAGCATTTGATGGTAACCAGTTGTACCTTTATAAGATGCATATTGCACAGTATCCGGGTTCATTTGAGAAAATTGACCCCATGAGGAAAAGAAGGCTTCTTCTTCATAAACATCAACTTCTTAGATGGCAGAAAAGAGTTGAAGAAAAAGGATTGACAATAGTACCCCTTTCACTGTATACTAATAATAAGGGAATTATCAAGGTAAACATAGCACTTGTTAAGGGTAAAAAGCTCTTTGATAAACGTCGAGACATAAAGGAAAAGGAGACCAGAAGACAAATTGAGAGACAAAAAAGAAATATGGGGGCGAAATAGGTCTCGACAGGGGGCAGGAGTGAGAAAAGCTGCCGACCGAGTCGCCGGAGGCTCGTTAAAAACCGGCAAAAAGACAGCTGCCACAACAGCTAATTGTCTGGCTGCATAAATTTGCAGCCACCTGACAGAATGCCTGCCCTCGGCATTCTGACCCAGGTCGGATGAGGGCTCGTTTCAGTTTCCGTCGCCTCAGGAAACTGAAATTAAAAACAATGGGGCAGGTGCTCCAGTATCCTGTCTCGGGGAGACTGGAGACACTTGATAAAACCGGGACTATGTCGGTAGATGCTTTTCTACTTCCCCTCTGGACGCGGGGGCAGTACCCGCCGCCTCCACTGTTGTAAGATATTGTTCTTTGGAAAATTTGATTTACTGGTGTACGTAGCGTCCAGAGAAGGGTTCGGGAAACTCGTTTCCCGATTAATGCATTTGGGGGATGACTTTGAGAAGGGGGAATCGCCCCCTTCTCAAGGAGCGATAGCGACGGACGGGGGGGCACTTGTCGCCTCCACTGCCACCTCCTTTTTCTCCCCTCCTGAAAGGAGGGGATGCAAGGGGAGGTTGAAATCCCCCTCAGTCCCTCTTTGTGAAAGGAGGAAGGATAGAGGGAGAATATAAAAGTGGGAATGGAAAGAATTGAAAAAAGAAATTTATTTAGTCAACAGGAGATTCTGTGCGGTTTTTAAAACTACTGTTTTTTTCTCTGTTGTTTCTGTCTTTTCTTAATGCCTCAGATTTTACCGACCGAATAAAAAATTATCCTAGCTACTGGATTGGGAAGCAGAAATATGTGAGCTTGCAGACAGTTATTAAAGTTCTTGGAATTAGTAGCTGGGGAAGGATTGAGGACAGAATTTTTATTGAATATGAAGGAAAGATTTTGAAAGGCAGTATTGGCTCATCTGACTTTTTTGTAGATGAAAAAAAAGTTTCTCTGGAATACCCGATTAAGGAAATTGAAAAAGAAGTTTTTGTTCCTGTTGAGCCATTTGATAAGATTCTTTCAATGATTCCGCCTTCTCCTGTTAGTGCCCAAACTCAGAAGCCACCAGTTTCTTCTGATGCGAAAATTGATAACAAGAAAGTTTCAATTGAGTCATCAAATCTTGATAGGGATTTTGTAATTCTTATTGATCCTGGACATGGTGGTAAAGACCATGGTGCTATTGGTAATTATGGACTTAAGGAAAAGGATGTAAATCTTGATATTTCACTGCGACTGAAAAACTATCTTGTAAATCAGTTAAAAAAAATTCCCAGAATTGTCATAAAGATGACAAGAGAAGATGACAGGTTTTTATCTCTTGATGAAAGGGTTGAACTGGCAAAAAAGGAAAAGGCAGACCTTTTCTTCTGTGTCCATACAAACTCTTCAAGATTTAACAGGTGGAATGCAGATGGTTTTGAAACATATTATCCATCAAGGAAAAGTGAGCTTTCTTTCAATGCAAAACCAGAAACCGAGGATGTTGTTGAAACAGAAACAAGCACAGAAGTAGTGTTTCAGATTGTATCAGAATTAAACACAACTTCAGTCATTGAAGAGAGTAAAATACTTGCTGAAATGGTTCAGGAGAAGCTTGCAGAAAGATTAATATGTCCTGATAGGGGTGCAAAGCCAGCAAGTTTTTATGTTTTGAAATATACACCAATGATATCTGTACTTGTAGAGGTTGGTTTTATTTGTAATCCTAATATTGAGGCAAATCTTCGTGATCCTGAAGTAAGGCAGGCAATCAGTGAAACACTTGGAAAAGCAATCATTCAGTATCTTAAAGCAAAGCAAATCATTGGATAAAAAATCCCCGATAGGAATTTTTGATTCTGGAATAGGTGGATTGACTGTTGCGAAAAAATTGCATATGCTTCTACCAGGGGAAAAAATTATCTATTTTGGGGATACTGCAAGGGTTCCATACGGTACAAAATCAAAGGAAACAATTGGTTTGTATGCAATTCAGATTACAGGTTTCCTTGCCAGGTTCAATCCAAAACTTATTATCATTGCCTGCCATTCTGTTTCATCGCTTGGAACTCATTTCCTTGAAAAAAAATTTAAAAATTTACATTTCATTGATGTGATTAATCCGTCAATTGAGGTTGCAGTAAGAACAACGAAAAATAAAAAAGTGGGTATTATTGGTACGCCTGCCACAATTTCAAGCAATAGATACCCGCAACTGATAAGAAAGATTGACCGGTCAATAAAAGTTTATCAACAGCCATGTCCGCTTCTTGTTCCTCTTGTTGAAGAGGGTTGGACTGATAACGATGTTACAAAAAAAATTATTGAACATTATATTGAGCCATTGATAAGGGCAGGAATAGATACACTTATTCTTGGATGCACTCATTATCCACTGCTGAAAAGAGCAATAAGAAAAGTTACAGGTAATTCGGTTCAACTTATTGATGCGTCTGATGTAACAGGAATGAAAGTAAAAAACTTTCTTGCCCAATTTGCTTTACTTAATAATGGCGGTTTAAAAAAGCCGGTTTTATACTTTAGCGACCTTCCTGAAAACAGGAAGGATGTTATGAGACGATTCTGGAAAAGCAAAAATCTAATATTCAAGAAAGTAAATATTGACCTGCTGTCGGTGTTCTGATTTCTATATTATACACGTGGATGGGACATGTTCCACAAGGGTGTGGTACCTTATTCTGGTGAAACTATTTTATCCACATCTCCTTTCCCTAATTCCCATCAATTCCCCCCCAATCCCCCTTAGTCCCCCTTTGCCACTTCCCCTCTTTCCCCTCCTGAAAGGAGGGGATGCAAGGGGAGGTTAAACCTAAAGGAGGGTGGGGGTGGATTTAAATCCCCCTTAGTCCCCCTTTGGAAAAGGGGGAAGGTGGAAAGAGGATTTGAAAAAGGGGGACGAGAAGGGGGATTTTGGAAAAGGGGGAGAATGAAAAAGGGATTTATAAAAAGGGGGAATGGAAGGGGGATTTAGGAGGGCGGGGTGGATTTTTCCTGCCCAAGTTCCCCCTCTTTTCCAAAGACGGGGCCTGGGGGATTAATGGTGAGGTTGAAATTATAGAAATTTTATGAAAAAATAACCAAAAGGAAAATTTTGGAAACCGATATTAAGAGGAGAGAAAAAATGTTTGAGCTAACAGTTATATCGCAATTTTCAGGTGCTCATAGATTGAGAAATTATAAAGGTAAGTGTGAGAAACTGCACGGACATAACTGGAAGGTGGAAGTTGTTGTATCTGGAGAACCTGACAATTCAGGGATGGTTGTTGACTTTGGAATTTTGAAAAAGGCACTGGAAAATGTTCTTTCAAAACTTGACCACTCATACCTTAATGATATTGGTTATTTTAAGAAATTTAATCCAAGTTGCGAAAATACTGCTGTCTATATTTTTTCAAAAATGAAAAAGGAACTTGCCGAGTATAATGTGAAATTGAAAAAGGTTACTGTGTGGGAAAATGAGAGGCAGTCTGCATCGTATTTTGAATGAATGTTTTCATCTCGTTTTCTTCTTTAGTTGCGTGATGTATGGTAAAATATCTATAAGTGCATCCAGTCAAACTTCATCCGTGGCATAAAGATTTCATTAATTATTTCAAATAATGGAGGAAAAAATGGAAAACAAATCAATAAGGGAGTTTGCAATTGAATTTGAGACAAAGGGCACAAATCTCTATCTTTCTCTCGCATCAAAAACAACCAGTATCCTTGGCAAGGAATTGTTTTACAATCTTGCACAGCAGGAAGTCCAGCACGCATGGTTGTTTGACAGGATGTACAGTTTAACAACACATGAGAATCTCCCTCTAAAAGACATTGGTGACATTGAATCAAATTTGAAAGAGTTCTGGGAAAACGCAGAAAAAACTGAATTAAAAAAGGAACCAGGTGATCTTTCAGGATATATTCTCGCAATGGACATGGAAAAACAATCTATCTCTGCCTATCAGAATTTTTTAAATCAATCAAAGGAAGACAGAGAAAAGGACTTTTTAAAATGGATTATTGAAGAAGAAAAAAAGCATCTTGAGGCATTAAATAATGTCTATCATTTTCTCTCGGATACTGGTGACTGGTATCAGGCAGAGGAAAGTAAAAAATGGAACTGGATGAACCAGTGAGGTAATATATGAAACCAGTATTTGATGTAGTATTGCCTGTTCAAAAAATTTATTCAGGGAAGGTCAGGGAATTGTTTGAAATTGATTCTGAAAGAATTTTGATCGTGACCACTGACAGGATTTCTGCTTTTGACTTTGTTTTCCCGACACCGATTCCTGAAAAGGGTATCATTTTAAATAAACTTTCTCTTTTCTGGTTTGAAAAACTTAAAAATGTGTGCGAAAATCATCTTGATACAGTTGATTTTGAATCCTTCCCGAGAAATCTTCATCCATTTCGCAATGTCCTTGAAGGCAGAAGCGTAATCGCGAGAAAAACCAGAAAGATACCCATTGAATGTGTTGTGCGGGGATACCTTGCTGGAAGTGGATGGAAAGAATATATTTCTACTGGCTATATCTGTGGTGTGAAATTACCTTCTGGTTTAAAGGAGAGCGAAAAACTGCCACAGCCGATTTTTACTCCTGCAACAAAGGAAGAAAAGGGTATACACGACAGGAATATCAGTTTTGATGAAATGGTTGAAATTGTCGGGAAAAATATTGCTGAATATCTAAGGGATGCTTCAATTATGCTTTACAATCAGGCAAGCGAATTTGCAGAAAAAAAGGGAATTATCATTGCTGATACAAAATTTGAGTTTGGAATAATTGGTGGGAAAATCATTTTGATTGATGAAATTTTAACACCTGACTCTTCAAGATTCTGGGAAAAAGAAAATTATCAGATAGGGCAACCACAGAACAGTCTTGATAAGCAATATGTAAGAGATTATCTTGAAAGGATTGGATGGAACAAGCAACCACCTGTTCCAGAATTGCCTGATGATGTTGTTGAGAATACCAGGCAAAAATACTGGAAGATTTACGAAATTTTAACTGGATAGCTGGTTCTGATTATAGAAATACCTGAAATCCTTGTAAAATGCTATAAAAATGGAAAACTTAGAAAAATCTTATATTATTGAAATCGGGCTGAAAGAAAATTTGTTTGATGCTTTCGGAAACGAGATTTTAAACTCAATCAAAGAACTCGGGTTTGATAATTTTGAAAAGGTTTTTGTATACGATGTTTACAATGTATACGGAGACGTATCCTTACAGCTTGTCAGACAAATTACAAAAAATATTCTCCTTGACCATGTTGCCCACAATGCGAAAATTTATAAATATAATAATAAGAAAGATGAAAAAATGCCATGCGTTGAAGTGTGGTATAAAAAACAGGTTACTGACCCTGTTGCAATGACTGCTATTAAAGCAATAAAAGACCTTGGTATTAAAAATGATGTGAAGATTAGATGCGGTAAAAAATATGTTTTTTCCGGCAATAATATCAAAAAGGATATGATCAGGCAAATCAGCGAGAAAATTCTCGCAAATACATTAATACACGATTATATCATTAAGGGGATTTAATATGGCACGAGCGGAAATTATTGAAATCTGTACAGGTGACGATGAAAAATTGCTTGAAATCAGTAAAAAGGGACTACTGTCTCTTACCCTTGATGAGATGAAAAGAATCCAGAAGTATTTTTTGAAAATTGGAAGGAATCCAACAGATCTTGAACTTGAAATGATTGCTCAGACATGGTCTGAACACTGCTTTCATAAACTGTTCAAAAGTAAAATTGAATTCACAGAAGTAAACGGTCAAACCGCAAAACCAGTGACTCACATAATTCCTTCAATGTTTTCAATGATTCGACAGGTAACAGAAAACTTAAAGAAAAACTGGTGCGTTTCTGTTTTCAAGGACAATGCTGGAATTATCAATTTTGATGATACTAATTGCGTGTGTTTCAAAGTAGAAACACATAATCATCCATCAGCCCTTGAGCCATACGGTGGAGCAGGAACAGGGATTGGTGGAGTGATTAGAGATATTCTTGGTGCAGGACTTGGTGCAAAACC
Organism: Candidatus Omnitrophota bacterium; assembly: GCA_023818965.1. Taxonomy (GTDB): domain Bacteria; phylum Ratteibacteria; class UBA8468; order B48-G9; family DTJG01; genus DTJG01. The sequence continues at coordinate 95,317 of JAMWCD010000008.1, forward strand.
AATTCTTAATACTGATGTGTTTTGTTTTGGTCCACTTGATTTTCCGCATGAAAATCTTGATCCAGGTATTTTTCATCCGAAACGATTGTTCAAGGGAGTTGTTTCTGGCGTAAGGGACTATGGAAACAGAATGGGAATACCCACTGCAAACGGAGCCATTCTTTTTGACCCCGGGTACTTATACAATATCCTTGTTTATTGCGGCACTGTTGGAATTATGCCCCAATGGGCAGTTGAAAAAAAGGTTGAACCAGGACATCTTATTGTTGTCATTGGAGGAAAAACCGGAAGGGATGGAATTCATGGGGCAACATTTTCTTCTGCAAGTTTGGAAAAGGATATTCCTACCAGTGTTGTACAGATTGGAAATCCAATCATAGAAAAGAAGGTCCTTGATGCACTGATGATTGCCAGAGACAGAAAACTGTATTCAGCAATTACTGATTGTGGAGCAGGTGGTCTTTCATCTGCTGTGGGAGAACTTGCTCAACACTGTGGAGCAGAAGTACATCTTGAAAATGTTCCATTAAAGTATCAGGATTTAAAACCATGGGAAATATGGGTTTCTGAATCACAGGAAAGAATGGTTCTTGCAGTACCATCTGAAAAATTTGATCAGCTAAAAAAAGTTCTTGAAGATGAAGATGTTGAGTATGCCTGCATTGGAAAATTTACTTCAACAAAGAAAATAAAAATTTACCATCAAAATGATATTGTTGGTGAACTTGATTTAAGGTGGCTTTTTCAGAAAACAGAATTACCTGTTCAAAAAGCATATTATGAAGAAAGGAAAATGGCAGATATTATTCCTGAAAATATAAATGTTGAGGAAGTATTGTTACAATTACTAGCAGACCCTGTAATTGCCTCAAAGGAAATTGTTGTCAGACAGTATGACCACGAGGTTCAATCGCATACAATTGTTAAACCATTTTCAGGTATTGATGGTAAAGGACCATCTGATGCAGTTGTTATTGCTCCTGTGTATGGAAGTTATCGTGGTATTGTTGTTGCGTGTGGTATTAATCCATGGTATGGAAAGGTGGATCCGTATCTGATGGCAGGTTGTTGTATTGATGAAGCAATGAGAAATATTGTTGCATGTGGAGGAGACCCTGAAAAAACAGCAGTCCTTGATAATTTTTGCTGGGGCAAATGTGATGATCCTGTAGAGCTTGGAAAACTTGTTAAATGTGTTCAGGGATGTAGGGACTTTGCACTCGCCTATAAAGTACCGTTTATTTCTGGCAAGGATAGTTTGAACAATTTCTATACAAAAGAAGATGGTTCAATTGTATCAATTCCTGGAACTCTCCTTATATCAGCAATCAGTGTGATTGATGATGTAAGGGAAACCACAAGTTCCGACTTAAAAGAGTCAGGCAATCACATTTATATCCTTGGAGAAACACGAAGGCATCTGGGTGGTTCACGGTTGCTTAATTTACTGAATTTTGAAGCAGGACAATGTCCTGTACCTGAACCCGAACTGACTCTTAAAATAATGAAAAATTTACATCGTGCGATAAAGCAAGGGCTTGTGAAGTCATGTCATGATTGTTCTGAGGGTGGAATGGCTGTTGCAATTTCAGAAATGATGATAGGGAGTGGTTACGGAACTGAAATATATCTTGAAAATGTTGCTGAAAGAACAGATGAGCCAGTTGTTCTGTTATTCAGCGAAAGTCAGGGAAGATTTATTGTTGAGGTTGACCAGGCGCACATAGATAAATTTGAGAAAATTTTTAAAAACTTACCGTGCAGAAGAATTGGTAGGGTGACACCTGATTTTCGGTTGAAAATTTTCTATAAAGGAAAAAATTTACTGGAAATTGACGGTGAATTAATGAAAAAGACATGGTGCGGAGTACTCTCATGGTAAAAGTTCTTATTCTCAGAACAGGTGGAACAAACTGTGATTTAGAGACAGAATGGGCATGTAAACTTGCAGGCGCAAAGCCATCAAGAATTCATATTTCACGGATAACAGAGGGAAAGGTAAAATTACTTGATTTTGATGTTCTCATAATTCCAGGTGGATTTTCCTATGGAGATGACCTTGGTGCAGGTAAGGTTTTAGCCAATGAATTGATATTGAAGGCAAAGGATGAAATCACTCTTTTCAGGGAAAAGAAAAGGCCAATTATTGGTATATGCAATGGTTTTCAGGTTCTTGTGAAGGCAGGACTGCTTCCATTCAAAGATCAGTATGTTGCAAGTTTAGTATGGAATGATTCGGGAAGATTTGAAGATCGATGGGTATATCTCAGGGTTGAGCAATCAATTTCTCCATTTTTCAAAAATCTTCCTGAAATCATCAGATTTCCTGTGGCTCACGCTGAAGGAAAGTTTGTGGTGAAAAATGATAGGGTACTTAAAAAAATTGAGAACAATAGCCAAATTGTTTTAAGATATGTAAATGCAGCAGGTGAAATTGCCGATTATCCTTATAATCCCAATGGTTCAATCGCAGGAATTGCTGGTATTTGTGATGAAAAGGGGCTAATTGTTGGAATGATGCCACATCCTGAGAGAGCACTATTGAAAATTCATGAACCTGACTGGCATAGAAATGAAACTGATGATGTTTTCTCTTTTGGGTATCAATTTTTCAAAAATGTGATAGAATATTGTTCTTGAAGTTTTCAAAAAAGGAGCTGATAAGGTGAACAGTAATTTTTTTCAAAAGGCAGAAGTTCTTGTTGAGGCGCTTCCATACATTCAGCAATATAAGGGCAGGGTGTTTGTTGTGAAAATTGGCGGAGCCATACTCAGGTTACCAGAATCAAAGAAAAATATTCTTCACGATATTGCGTTTCTCAATGCAGTAGGAATAAAAACCATTGTTGTATGCGGTGCTGGTCCAACGATTACAGAGGAAATAGAAAAAAGAGGGAAAAAGGTAAAGTTTATTGAAGGTTTAAGGGTTACTGACGCTGACGTTTTAGAAATTGTTGTGGAACTTCTTGGAGCAAACAGGGATGAGATTGTTAAAACATTGAGAGATGAGTTTAATACTGAAGCACTTGCCATAAAAGAGGACCAGGGACATTTGATTGCAAGAAAAATTCACTGGCAGAAAGGGGATGAAATTATTGACCTTGGATTTGTCGGGCAGGTAGAAAAAGTTAATACAGATGTGATAAATTCATTTCTTGAAAAAGGTGTTGTTGTTTTTTCTCCCATAGGAATATCTGAAGATGGACAAAAATATAATATTAACGGTGATTCAGTTTCTTCTGCTGTTGCCCGCGCAATGGGAGCAGAAAAACTTATTTTCATTACAAGTGTCAGGGGAGTTATGAGGAACATTGATAATCCTGATACCCTGTTATCAATTATTACTGCATCTCAGGCAGAAAACCTTATTAAGGAAGGGGTTATTCAGGGTGGTATGATTCCAAAGGTTCGTGGAGCAATTGCAAGTTTGAAGGGTGGAGTAAAAAAGGTTCATATTATCAGTGGAAACATTCCGCATTCCCTTATTCTTGAAGTTTTCACTGAACAGGGTGCTGGAACAGAAATCATTTTGAGCGAGGAAAAAAATGGATGAAGCAACAATCAAACAGTATTACCGTGATTATGTAATTGGTTGCTATAGTAAAGAAGATTTTGTTTTTGTTAGAGGTAGAGGACCATGGTTGTGGGATATTAATGGGAAAAAATATCTTGATTTTTTTCCTGGGTGGGCAGTAAGCGGGCTCGGGCATTGTCCGGATGATGTTGTAAAAGCCATTATCAGGCAGGTAAAGACATTGATGCATGTCGCAAATAATTATTACATTGATGTTCAGGCAGTATGTGCGAAAAAATTGATAGAGATCTCATTTGATGGAAAAGTTTTTTTCTGCAATAGTGGTGCTGAAGCAAATGAAGCAGCGATTAAACTGTGTCGATTATATGGTTCAAAAACAGGTAGATATAAAATTATTTCAATGAAAAATTCATTTCATGGCAGGACATTAGCAACAGTGACAATGACAGGGCAGGAAAAATATTCAGCACCATTTGTTCCACTGCCTGATGGGTTTGCTTATGCAGAATTTAACAGTATTGATTCCCTGAAATCATGTGTAGATGAAAAGACGGTTGCAGTAATAATTGAGCCGGTTCAGGGTGAAGGCGGGATTAATGTCGCAGATAGAGAATATCTTGTTGCTCTGAGGAAGTTTTGCGATGAAAATGATTTGTTGCTTGTGTTTGACGAGGTTCAGACAGGAATGGGCAGAACAGGACACTGGTTTGCATTTCAACACTATGGTGTTACACCTGACATTATGACGCTTGCGAAAACACTTGGTGGAGGATTCCCCATAGGTGCAATGGTGGCGAAAAGGAGCATTGCGGATTTGATGGTTCCTGGTACGCACGCATCAACCTTTGGTGGTAATCCTCTTGCATGCAGTGCAGCACTTGCTGTGATGAATACAATAGAGAAACAGAATCTTCTTGAAAATGTAAATACTCTTTCTCAGTGGTTTATTCCTGAATTAAGAAAATTGCAAAAAAAATTTTCTGTGATCAAAGAAATCAGGGGTATTGGATTTATGTTAGGGATGGAATTGAATGTCAGCGGCAAGAGTTTTGTTGAAAGATGCAGAAAAAATGGACTCCTTCTTAATTGTACCCATGATACAGTTGTCAGGATCATGCCTCCGCTTGGCATAAAGAAATCATTATTGAAGAAAGGGCTTAAAATTATTTCCACTTCATTAAAAGAGGAATTTGCATCATAATGAAACAAAAACGAGACCTTCTTGATATCAGGGATTTAAATGAAACAGAAATTTACAGGATTTTTGAAAAGGCAAAATTATTTAAGTATGAGAGAAAAAAAGGAATTATCCATCAGGATGTATTAAACAAAAAATGCATAGGACTTTTATTCAGAAAGCCGTCAAGTAGAACAAGGGTTTCTTTTGAGGTTGCCATTATTGAACTTGGTGGGAGTCCGGTTTTTCTTGATGCTTCAAAATTGCAAATTTCAAGAGGAGAAACAATCCAGGATACAGCAAAAACACTTAATCTTTATCTGGGTGGGCTTGTGATACGAACCTATGAACAATCAGAAGTTGAGACATTTGCTCAGTATATTGATTCTCCTGTTATTAATGCTCTCACTGATTTTTCTCATCCCTGCCAGATTCTTGCTGATTTTTTTACAATATGGGAAAAGAAAAAAAATCTTAAAGATGTTGTGATTACTTACATTGGAGATGCAAATAATGTTTGTAATACCTTAATTTTTGGTGCAGACATTCTTGGTGTAAGAATAAATGTTTCCTGCCCTGCGAAGTACACTGTGAGTAAAAAAATTATTGAATCAATGAAAAACCCATCACTACTGAAAATCAGTGAAGACCCATATGCCTTTATCTCTGAATCAGATGTGATTTACACAGATACCTGGGTGAGTATGGGAGATGAATCAGAAAAGCAGGTAAGAGAAGAAATTTTTAGACCATATCAGGTTAATGAGAAACTGGTGAAAAATGCTCCGCCTGATTTCTTATTTATGCATTGTCTTCCAGCACACAGGGGTCAGGAAGTAACAGATGAGATTATTGATGGCAAAAATTCAGTCGTCTGGCAGCAGGCAGAAAATCGTCTCCACGTGCAAAAAGCAATTTTGTATCTTCTTTACAATAGTTGAGAAACTTCATCATAAAAATTTCATTTCTTTCAATTTTTCCCCTTTTCCAAATCCTCTTTCCACCTCACCCCTTTTTCAAATCCTCTTTTGACCTTCCCCCTTTTCCCAAATCCTCTTTTCATTCTCCCCCTTTTCCAAAGGGGGACTAAGGGGGATTTAAATCCACCCCCACCCTCCTTTAAAAAAGGAGGGAGACGAACGTAATTTCCCCCTTTTCCAAAGGGGGACACAGGGGGATTTTAAAGTACTTTCTCCCTTTCTCAAAGGGAGATGCAAGGGGGATTGAAATCTCCCCCAGCCCCCTCTTTGGAAAAGAGGGGGAACTTGGGCAGGAAAAATCCACCCCCGCCCTCCAAATCCCCCTTCCATTCCCCCTTTTGTAAAGGGGGACCAAAGGGGGATTGAAAAGGAGGGAGACCATGTGGGACAGAGGGGATTGTGGGATTGAGGGGTATTTTAAGTAAGTTTCTCCCTTTTATAAATGGAGATGCAAGGGGAGGTTATAATATTTCTCCCCCATAATCGGTGAACTCGGATGTGAAAAAAAATTTTAAGTTATAATATAATCAAGATGAAACGTAAAAAAGTGGATTACAGTAACCATATCACGGGAACAGCAATGATTGAAAAAATACGGCAAGAAATTGAAAAGAAGAAAATTGACATTGTGGTTGTTTCTAAATCTTCAGATATTTTTTATCTTACGGGTTTATACAATTGCGAAGGTTATCTATGTGTAGGCAGAAATCAGGTTAAACTGTTTACAGGTGGAATTTATTATCAGTATGCAGTTGACAAACTAAATTTGTCCGAAGTTTCAGTAGAAAAAATTGATGGACAAAATTTTTATAAATTCCTGCATGATTTCAAAAGACCTGCATTGTTTTCTTCTGAGTTTTCAATTGATAGATGGGAAAATCTATGTAAAAAGTCAGGAAAAAAGATAAAACGTATTGAAAATTTCATAAGCCATTTCAGATCCACAAAAACAAATGATGAAATTTTGAAAATAAAGAAGGCAGAAAAAATCGCAAAATCAATACTTGAGAAGACAAAAAATTTAATAAAGCCGGGTATTTCAGAAATAGACATTGCTGGTGAAATCTGTTATCAATTGAGAAGAAATGGTTGTATGGAAGCATTTCCAACAATTGTGGCTTCTGGAATAAATTCTGTTTATCCTCATCATTTGCCCGCGAAAAGAAAATTTAAACATAATGATGTTATCGTTATTGATATGGGTGCGCGTTTTGATGGTTATTGCAGTGATATCACGCAGACAATTTTTATTGGTAAACCCGATGATGAGATGAAAAAAATTTTTGGAATTCTCTGTGATATTCATAAGTGTGTTAACGATCTAATCCTTAATGGCGAAAAATTATGTGAGAGAATTCATTGTACTGCAGTAAATATTTTGAAGAAATTTAAACTTGAGCAATTTTTCACGCATGGTCTTGGTCACGGTGTTGGAATTGATGTACACGAACTTCCACGACTGGGACCAGAAAGCAAAGACAGATTGGAAAACAATATGGTTTTTACAATAGAGCCAGGCATTTATATTCCAGGAAAATTTGGAATGCGCCTTGAAAATATGTATTATTATAGTGCTACCATGGGACTTGACAGATAAAAAATAACGTTCAAAATATTTTGGACTTGACAAAAAAAAATTAGTAGTTAAAATATAGTCGTCTTTGAGTTAAATGACGCTAACTTGACAAAATAAAAATGGTGTGTAAGATAAATCTTGTCAAACCTAACGAAAGGAGAATATGCAGGTAAAAAAAGCATGTCTGATAGCCCTCTCAGCAGTAGCAATCCTCACAATAGCAACAACCCAAAAGGCATTCGCTCAAAAATCCCTCAAAGTGGGTGTTGTTGATGTAGAAAAAATTTATAGTTCATATGAGAAGGTGAAACAAAGTTCAAGTGATCTACAGGCAGAGAAAAAACCAAAACAAGAGCAGTACGACAAAATGGTCGCTGAAATAAAAAAGATGGAAGATGAATACAAGGAAAAAGCATCAAAGATGACTGCAAGTGAAAGAAAGGCATTTGAAGGCAAAATCAAGGCAAAAAAATTAGAGGCACAATCATTCCTTGAACAGACAAATACAGAACTTCTTGAAAAAAACAGGGCAATTACACAACAACGGCTGAAAGAAATCAGTGATGCAATACAGGCATATGCAAAGGAAAATAATTTTGACATTATTTTAGATAAAAAGAATTTACCCTATTTTACAAGCACCATTGACATCACTGATGCGATCATTGCTAAATTAAATAAAAAATAGTTCCCATTTAAAAACAAAATAGGAGGAACCATGGGAAACGACGGGGCTAAAACGATTGCGTGCCTGTCAATTTTTTTATTCCTTACACTTGTATGTCTCGCCCAGCCAAATGTTCCAGACAAAGCAAAAGCAGGAGCAGTAGAATCATCGGTTGAGAAAACAACACCGAAAACAATAGTAAAACCTCCAATACCTGAGATTGAAGTTCCTCCACGACCTGAGATGGAAGTGAAAGATACCTCCCTTAAAATTAAGGTCAGCAAATTCAAAATCACAGGAAACACAAAAATATCCACATATCAGCTGAGTAAGATTGTCAGACCCTATGAAGGCAGAGAAATGACGCTTGTTGATATAAAAAAGGTTGCTGACCTCATAACAAATGAATACAGGAACAAAGGTTATTTTCTTGCAAGGGCATATATCCCTGCTCAGCAGGTTCAAAATGGTGTTGTAGAAATTGCAATTCTTGAAGGCAAAGTTGATAAAATCATTATCAGTGGCAACAAGTATTATACAAAGAAATTTATCAGGTCCCAGATGCAGCCAGTGATATCAGAACAGGTTATAAATAATAATGACCTTCAGAAATCACTGTTGAATCTCAATGAAAATCCAAAATTACAGGTAAATGCTGTTTTGTCGCCTGGCTCAAAACTCGGGACTGCTGATATAAATCTGAATGTTAAAGATAGTGCACCATATAATTTAGTTGTTTATTATAATAATTTCGGCAGTGAATTTACTGGCAGGGGAAGATTGGGAGTAACGCTTGACATTGGAAATCTTACAAGGCATGGTGATATTCTTACCCTTGGTCTTGTAATGCCTCATCCTGACTGGGATGCAAAGTTTTATAGAAAAATTGGATATTCAATACCGATCACTGGCTATGGCACTAAACTTGCTTTAAATTTCGGTGATATGGAATATGAAGTCGGGAAAGACCTTGCTGCAGCAGGTATTACTGGAAAAAGCAGAGTTTTTGACCTTTCTGTGACACATCCACTGATAAAAACAGTTGACAGAAAATTGAATATTGGAACATCTCTTTCAATCAAAAACTACGAGAATTACATTCTTGGACAGTTATCAGCAAAGGATAGTTTGAGCATGCTTGGGTTCGGTGTTTCAGGGGAAAGAATAAGGACTAATTGTCATGATATAGTTGCAGCCAATGCCTATTTTGGTCTTGGTTCTATGTTCGGTGGTATGGGTGAGCATCCAAAAATGCCAAGTAAGCCAGGAGCCGACAATACATTTTTGAAATTAACGATCGATGCAGCCCACACAATGAGAATTAAAAATTGTTCACTGATTTTGAGGGGGTCAGGACAGTGGGCAAATCAAACACTGGCTGTTGGAGAGAAATTTGCAATTGGTGGACCTGACTCAGTAAGAGGTTATCCTCAGAGTGAATATCTTGGTGATAAAGGTTATGCAATAAGCGCGGAATTGCGCACGCCATTCTGGCCTGGTGAAAATATATTGAATAAATACGCACAATGGGCATTTTTCTTTGATTATGCAGGCGTTGAACTTGAAAATCCGCTTGTTGGGGAAAAGTCATCAACAACCCTTTCTGGTTATGGAGCAGGCATTAGAGTATTTTATAAAAATTTTGATTTGAGATTTGACGCGGGCTTTCCTATAAAGGGTAAACAACCGTCAGATGGTGGAGATGTTCATTATTACATTCAGGGAACTTTAAGGTTTTAATAAACAATGTATACAATGTTTACAATGAAAACAAAAAATTTTGAACCAGTTAACAAAAAAACAGGAGGAAGGACATGAACGGAGTCCGAAAGAATGTTTTTATGCAGTTGGCTGCATTAATCTCTTGCGCCGTGTTAATGTGGCCCATTCAGGCATTGCCAATGCCTACTGGAGGTAATGTTGTTGCCGGGCAGGCGACGATAAGTCAGCCTGCTGCAACGACGATGCAAATTGACCAGGCATCGCAGAAGGCGATTATCAACTGGCAGGGTTTTTCCATTGATGCCAATGAATTGGTCAGATTTGTTCAACCTGGAAGGACTGCTGTTGTCCTTAACCGTGTTGTGGGAGCAGACCCATCATTGATTTATGGGCAACTCCAGGCGAATGGCCAGGTATTTGTTGTTAATAATGCGGGAATACTTGTTGGCGCAGGAGCAAAGATTGATGTTGGGTCATTCTTTGCTTCAACATTGAATATTTCGGACTCTGACTTCCTTGCAGGCAGATATAATTTTGTTCAGGACTCTGGAAAAAATCCTTCCTATATCGTAAATAAAGGCACGATTACTGTCTCAGACGATGGTTATGTCATTTTGGCTGCTCCTCTGGTCTCTAATGAGGGGCTGATCATAGCAAATTTAGGAAAAGTCAATCTAATTGGCGGTGAGAAGGTCACTGTCAATTTTGATGGAACAGGGCTTATCAATTTTGCTGTTGACAAACTTCCAGGTCAACCTGGTTCTGTTCTGATGACCAAGGAAGCAGCAAGTGATATTATTAAAAATGTAGTTAATACAAAAGGACTGGTTGAGGCAGGTAGTGTTATTGAGAAAGATGGAGTTATTGAACTTGTGGGAGCAAGTGGAATTGTTATCAATTCAGGAACAATAAAGGCGCAGGGTGGCTCAGCAATCATGAAAGCGACTCAGTCAGCAGTATTGCCGGCAGGAGGAAATGTTGACGCGAAGGGTGGTAATTTTGAATTGAGTGGAAAAACGTTTTTACTTTCAGGTTCATATTCAGCGTCAAACTTTTTACTTGACCCTGCGAATGTTTTAATTGCCGAAGGTTCAGGTAGTGACCCTAATACTTATTACGAGGATAATATAGAATCTTCACTCAATAGCGGGACAAATGTGACAATCCAGGCATGGAACAGCATCACCATGCTTAATTTTACTACACCTGGAGACCAGGGAATTGATGCTACTGGCTCCGGAAATCTTACCTTGCAGATAACAGATGAGGATGGTGACCATTCAGGCACAATTACCTTCAGCGACCAGAATGACCATATTTCAATTGCAGGAAATATTACTCTTGATGCTCAAACATTTGCCACGACCAATGGTACTCTGCAGAATATTGGAAAACTGACAACAACAGCAGGAAATATCAATCTTCTTGCCAGCGGAAACATTGAACTACTTAATGATGCTCAAGTTGGCGGGTCAGGAGTTATCACGATAAACTCAACCAATGGGACATTAACACAGGGAGCCAATTCTCATATTAGTTCAAATGCTACACCCATTGGCATTACTGCCTCCAACTATACAATGGTATCTGGTGCTACCATTGACTCAAATGGTGGAGCTGTAAATGTTAATGCTGGAAATGTGACCATTAACGGTACAATCACCAGCGATAATGGTAATATAAACTTTACTGGTTTAGCTACCGGCTTTACCATTCCAACTGGTTCTGTTAATTCCGGCACAGGTAATGTTTCTATTATCCCTGTTGCTGGTACTACTGTTGATCTTGGCCATGTTGGTACAGGTACTTTACAAATTACTGATGCAACCCTTGATAACATTACTACATCAGGCACCTTAACCATCGGTGATAGTAATACTGGCAATATTGCCATAGGCGCTGTTTCTCAACCTGCGGCTACTGTCCAGATAGTCAGTGGCGGCGATATAACTGATGATGGAGTACTCGGGACCACTATCAGTGCCAGTAACCTGACACTTATTGCAGATTCAGTGGGTACATCTGCTGCGCCACTTGGGGTTGATACAGCAGGTGGTCCTATTACTGTGAACACAACCTCGGGTGGAGCCACAGGAAATATCTATCTCGTGCAGCCCACAGGGAATCTATTAATGAGCCAGCTGACCCTTACCACTGACGCTGGTTCAGTTCAAACCATTGGATTGACCGCTGCTGGTGGAGCAATAAATGTTGATGCCAGCAAGACAATCACCGATAACCTGATTTTAATTGCGGATTCAATGGATATTGCCAATACAATTACTGGCGGTGGTTCAAACTACGTAATATTAAAACCTTATAGCACTAATACTGGGATAAACCTTGGAACAGAATCTGGCGGTCAGTTGTCTTTGACAGACGCAGAAATTGACAAGATTACCAGTGTCGCTTCAATCCAGGTTGGCGATACCAATAGCGGCACATTAACTGTTTCTGCTGCAATTACACCTGCAGGTACAAATACCCTAATTCTTGTCGCAGGTGATGCCGCAGGAGAGGACATTACTGGCGCTGGTACCATAACTGTCCAAAATCTTGGATTAAGCGCTGCTGGTGCAATCACACTGAACAACATTGATGCTGATAATCTTGCTGCGATAAGCAGGGTCAGCGGTAATATAACAATAACTGATAGCGACGATTTAACAGTAGGTCAGGTTACAGGTGCAGTAGTTGGTGGTACTCCAGCAACAATTACTGGTGTTTCAACAACTGCTTCTGATATTGACATTCGCTCTGCTGGTACCCTGACAATCAGCAATGATGTTGTTGCTGGAAATAACGGCAACATTATTCTTTACGGTGGAACAGGTGGCACTGGTGATGTTGCATTGGGTGCCAATGTTACCTCTGTCACCAGCGGCGATATTCATATTAAGGCAGCGAATGCTATTACAAGTACAGCGGGAATTGTTAGTGGTGATCAGGTATTTCTTGATGCGGTTGACAATGTAGGGACAGGGTCTGCTCCGATTTATACAAATGCTGCAACTCTTGGTGGACAGGTGACGGCTGCAAGTGGTGGATTTTATGTATACGAAGCGAATAATGTAACCATTGGTCAGGTTCAGGATTTGATTGGTTTAAGCACCTTTGATGGAATTTCCACCAATGGTGGAAATGTAGTCGTTGAGGTTGGAGGGGTTTTAACAATTGTGGATAATTTAGCGCCTAACGACACTATCCGCACCAGCAATGGTACTGCTAACTTAATTGCAGATGATATAACGATAAACACCGCTGGAGCGCAACTGGCGGTGAACGCAGGAACTGGAAGCATTTTTATATCTCCAAAGACAGCAGGAAGAAGTATAGATTTAGGGACAGAGACAGTAGGTTTCCTGAGTCTTACCGATGCGGAAATAGATAAACTTTCAGCAGCCGGAGTTTTGACTATAGGAGATAGTATCAGGACAGGCGAGATCGCAATTACCAGCGATATTACGCCGGCTGGTGTCACCGCAATATTGTTGAGGAATGAAGGGCAGTCAGGCGCAGACATAGTCAGTAATGGGGGAAGGTTAATTGAGGATAATATAATTCTACAGGCAGCCGATAATATAGGGGAAGGAATTGCAGACAGATTATTGTTAGGTGCTACCACGAGTCTGGTAGCAACTGCAGGAACAGGCAGTATCTGGATTGACAATGATCAAAGTGTGGGAGCCGCGACTTTGACCGCTAACAGCGGTGTTATTGATATAGATGTTAGTGGTGCCGGAAATACACTAACTACAGGTGGTGCCTGGTCAGCCAATGCAATTACAGTATTAGCAGATGGGAACATTACTCTTGGACACGACCTTACTGCGGATGTGGGTAGCATTTCAATAACCTCAACAAGCGGGATTATTAACCAGACAGCCGGTGATGTGGAAGCCAGCGCTGCCAATCAGTCAATCACTTATACAGCCAATGATATTTCCTTAGCAGGGACTACAACCGCTGATGCTACTACCGGCGTGGTTAATTTCATTCCAAACGCAGGCGTAGCAATTAACATTGGCGCGGGCGGCGCAAATTTTGGTGTAAGCGACGCGGAACTTGATTCTGTCCAATCAGCGTTGAGAATTGAAGTTGGTAATGCATCATCTGGCGCGGTCACGATTGATGGCGCAGGAATTACTTTTGGTCCGGACAATGTCAGCACTCTTGTTATTAATACGGGTGCGGATATAAACGACAACGGTTCATCCAACATTATTGATGTGGTAACATTGGCATTGAATGCGGCAACAGGAATTGGTAATACAAATACAGTCAAGGTGGATACTGGCTCTTCAACTCTTGCCGCGAGGGTAACAGGTGTAGGTAACATCGTAATTAATGAGCAGACAGATGTTGTGGTCGGAGATGTTGTAGCAAATGCTGGTACAATCAGTGGATTAAGCACATTCCAGGGTTCAATCACCCTGACAACAACCAATGGTTCAATTACTGTTAATAGCCCGATTACAGCAGGTGATAATGCAGGCACAAACAGTTTTGATGTTACTCTTACAGCGACCAATGCTGGAAATGCTGCGGATATTGTCATCGGGGCAGATATTACTGCCGATGATGATGCACTCATTACCGCAGGCGACACGATCTCCCGACCCAGCGCCGGAACAGTTACAGCGACCGACCTGGTGGAATTAGACGCAGCAGCCGGGATTGGAGCATCCACCAATCCTATCTACACTGAGGCGGCGGTTCTGACTGCAAGAACTACCACAAGCGGCGGAATTTATATTTATGAAGCGTCGGCAGTTGATATTGGAACTGGTTCCGCGTTCAATGGAATAAATGCGGCAGCCAATGGTGATATAGTTGTAGCGAATGCCTCTGGTGATATGACTGTCTCACAAAATGTAACAACATCAGGAACAGGCACAATCACACTTACTGTGGAAGGAGACGACGATACCTTTATTCATAGTGGCGGCGCAATAGATACAGCAGACCAGGCAATCACCATAACTGCTGATAGAATGAATCTTTCTGGCGGAACGATTGGTTCCTCCAATGAAGAAGTCACACTGAAGCCATACGATACCAATGATACCATCACCCTTGGCGTAGCAACAGATACTGATTTCAGTTTATCTGATGCAGAACTTGATACGATAAATGTGCACGGTGGAAGCGGAATTTTAAACATTGGCCAGAGTGGTGGCGGCGTTATCACAATTGGCGGAAATATAGATGTAAGCGGTGACGCTGATATCCTGCACCTCTGGAGCGGTGGCTCTATAACCGGCGCTAACACCATTACTGGTAATGATTTAGCAGTATCCTCCACAGATGCTGGAAATATTGATATTAATACCATTGTAACAACTGTTGCTGCAGTGACAAACAATGGAGATATCACCATAGAACAGCAGGGTTCCAATAATTTGATTGTCGGGACTGTAGATGGCGTTAATGGTGTCAATGCTGGCGGGAGCAATGTGGTTATATCAACCGTAGATGGCAATATAACAATAAACGGTGATGTTTCAGCTGCTGGCACAGGGACAATAACAATTACTTCTGGAGATTCTAATTATAGTGATGGTACAGCCGCGTCAATACTTACTAATAATGCTGACATAACAACCAATAATGGAGCGATTACTTTAGTTGCTGACCAGATGACGCTGGATGGTGCAGGAGCATCTATTGTTGCAGGTGGGACAAATACAGTAACATTGAAGCAGTATGTAAATACTGGTAGCGGAGCAGGGACAATTTTAATTGATTTAGGTGGGTCTGATGCATTCATACCAGGACCTCCAGATTCTGTGACTCTTGGATTGACTGATGCAGAACTTGATACCATTACAGCCAGTCAAATTACGATTGGCGCAAGTAATGGAGCGAACATAGATAATACAGCGGCAGTTGGTCCGAATAATGTTTCTACGATGCTACTGGTTACAGGTGGAACAATTGACAACCCAGGAGCAGGTGCTGGTAGTATAGAGGTAGCCAATCTTGCGCTTGATGCTGTAAATGGTATAGGTACGACAAATTCTATTCACACGATAGTTACAAATGTAGCGGCATACAATAGTACCAGTGGCAATATCAGGATAACCGAGGCAGCCACAGGTGGAGATATAAACATTGGTTCAGTTGCAGGGATAGTTGGAGTTCATAATTCTAATGGCAATGTGGATATTAGAACGACGGATGGAACAATTTATGTCAGTCAACCAGTGATCGCAAATGTTTTAGGAGCAGACATAATTCTTTCAGCAAACACTTTAGGGAATACTGCAGATATAGTGATTGGAGCGAATATAACCGCTACTGATGATGTTCATCTTAAGGCAGCGAATGCCATCACAAGGACAGCGGGGGTTGTTAGTGGTGATCAGGTATTTCTTGATGCGGGTGACAATGTAGGGACAGGAGCAGCTCCGATTTATACAAATGCTGTAACTCTTGGTGGACAGGTGACTGGTGCAGGTGGTGGATTCAATGTATACGAAGCGAATAATGTAACCATTGGTCAGGTTCAGGACTTGATTGGTGCAGGCACCTTTGATGGAATTTCCACCAATGGTGGAGGAGTTCTTGTATCACTTATTCAAGCAGGGACAACTCTTACGGTAGTAGACAATTTAGGTTCTGATACTATCAGGACAGGTGGTGGTGTAGTGAGGTTAGAAGCTGATGAGATGACAATAAACAGTGGTGGAGCGCAATTTGCGATAAATTCAGGTGCAGGGGATGTATATCTTGCTCCAGCAACTGCTGGGACAACGATTGATCTTGGAGTAGCAGTACCTGGTACATATGGGCTTGAACTTGACAACAATGAGTTAAATGAAATTTCTTCATCTGGAATTGTTGTTATAGGCAATGGATTACTTGCAAAAGCAGGGGTAATACATATTACTGCCAATATTTCGCCTACCAACTTTGCTGATATGGCATTGGTGACAGGAGATACCGGTGCAGGAACGACAGCGATAACAGATGAGACAGCGGGTTCTGGTGGTAATAAAATAAGTTTGACAGGGACATTGACATTTGACACACCCAGGAGTGTGGATATAACAACTGCTGTTAGTACGATAGCAGGACAATCAACAACCGCAGGAGATATCAGGATAGATGAAGACGATGGAATAACAGTAGGAAGTGGCTGGAATGGAATACAAGGATTAACAACAACAGCAAGTGATATTACACTTGTAACTATAAATGGCTCTATAACTGTCAATCAACCAGTTAGTGCGGCCGGGAGCGGAAAGGTTACACTTACGGCAGGTGGAGCTGCAAGCGATATCATATTGAATAACAATGCCCTTACGCAGGGTGGAGAAATTGAACTAAATGCGGATAACGACGTAAAGGTCAATAACCCTGCTATTGTGCGCAGCCATGATGGAATGGGTGGAAATGCTGGTTTGATTGACATAAACGCTGATGCTGATGGTTCAGGTGCAGGTGAACTTCAGGTAGCCGCTGGCGCGACGGTTGATAGCGATTCTACCACAGGCACTGATGCCAACATTGAAATATCAGCGGCTGATTTTGATGCTGCAGGTGGCACAATTGACGCAGGAAGCGCCAAAATTTATATTTTCCCGTCAACCAGTGCGCCAATTGATCTTGGCGGTGCTGGCGCCGCGACATTCTCGGTTACCGCCGCAGACCTCCTCTCCATTACCCAGGCTGATGGAGGTCTTATCCTTGGTTATGACGATTCCGGAGCCACTATTTACGCAAGCAATATTAGTTTGAGTGCGAATTTTGATGTGAACACAGCAACCTGGCCATTGACGCTTGTAACCAGTGGCTCAATTACAGGTGGAAATTTCCTCTTGACTGCTCCTGCCAATTTACAACTTACCCTTGATACAGTGTCTGGCATTAGCGGTACTACAGGAGTGGGTGGCAATGCTCTTAATATAGACGCAGATTTCCTTGCTGCAATTGCAACAAACGGCAATATCTACATTTATGAACAGGATGGTGTGACTATAACATCCTCGCAGAACGCCAGTCGTTCCTGGGATGGGGTTATTACGGATGCAGGCAGTAACGGGAATATTGCCCTTCAAACAGCAGCCAATTCACTGGTAATTAACAAGCCGATTGATGCTGATGGCACTGGAAACATACTGCTTCAAGCAGATGCAAGTGCGGGAACCGACGACATTGATATCAATGCCGCTATTTCCTCTGACTCAGGCACGATTACTATTCTGGCAGCAGATAATGTTTATATATCTGACAGTGTGACGACTGCAAGTTTAGCAGGTGCTACTTCTGCTGGTATTACAATTACTGCTACTTCTGGCAATGTTGAACAGGACACTGGCTCTATATCAACCAATGGCGGCAATAGTGGTATTGCAATTACCGCTGGCACGGATGTGAAGCAGACGGGTGGAAATATCACCTCCAGCGCCTTTGTCACTGTCTCTGCTGGTAGAGATATAACGATTGATCCAATTACAGCGCAGACCTTTATTGATTTGAGGGCTGATGACGATATTATCATTACTGGAGACCTTACTGCTACTACAAGCCACGTTTATATGAGGGCTAACAATGATGGTATCCTCGTCAACGATGGCGATACAGGCGTCTATGCTGGTGGTAATGTGGTATTTGATGGAACAAATGGTGCTATAACCATTACAGCCAGCGATAATACAAATGGCCTGGTTCTTGTCATAGGAGAAAACATTTACTCTCTGGCGAATAATGCCAGTGATGTAACGATTAATGCAAATGGCGTAACTTCTTCTGGTACAGGTGATGGATTGCTCCCTGGTTATGACTTCTCAGTTGCCTTCCTTGCTTCTACTGACATTGGCTCTGTAACCAATCCGGTTCTTCTGACTGTCAATGCGCCCAATGGAAACTTCGTTGATATTGCAGACCAGGATTTGAGGTTTGATGGACAGGCGATGAACTTCAGCCATTCTATCGCAAATCATGTGCCTCCGCATCTGGGCTTTAATGATGATTTGCTGGGTCCTGATGGAATTGGTAGCATCCATATGGACCCAACTTCTGTAATCAATGCAGGGCTTGACGCAATCTATCAATCACCTGACCCAATAATTCTTGGGGATACACATGCCAACAGGCATATTATTGCTGTTTCTACAGGTGTCAATGGTTATGTTCAGATAAATGATAATTCTACGGTGCAGGCAGGTTTAACTGATATGACAGGTGATGTGCGACTTATTTCAAGAAATAGCGACATTATAGTCGGAGATAATGTCACCATTCTTACAGGGGTTCTGGGTGACATTGTAATGGTTGGTGGCGGTGAAATCATTACAGGTGATGGCCAGTTGTGGTCTGCTGGAAACAGGATGTATCTACTTTCAGGGGCTCCGACAACAGCAGGCAATGACATTGGTGGATTTACCTTTGGAGCACCTGCTCCCGACCAGGACACTTTGCTTGGCACAGGAACCTTTGTATCAGGGCTTGATTATATCCTGATAGATGCTACTGGAGACCTTGGAATTAATGGTTCAATTAATCCTGGTTCATACATTGATTTTGAGACGGGAACAACGACAGGAACAACTGGTTCATTTACTCTTGGACCCTCGGGTAACCTGAATTTGAAAGGAAGCCTGACAATTGGTGGTTCTGCAGCAGGCAATAACATTCATATTATACAAAATCCATTAAATGTTGTATCCCCGGTTGTGACAATTGCTGGGACAATCGGTGGTTCTGGCGCAATTCCTGGTAATGTAACAGTTGACCTTGACTCAGCCAACATCCAGGGTGATATTCTGTTTACCGGAAGAATTAATGCAACAGGAAATGTTACTTTGACAACTGATGCAGATACAGCCGCCTATGATATAATTGGTGGTGGAAGTATCAATTCTCAAAATGGCTGGATTCTGGTTGATGCTGGAAATGCAACAAATAGCGGAGATATTATTATTGGTAGTTTAACAGCAGGCGCAAATAATACTGTTAGTGGTTATGCAATCGAACTGGAAACACCTGCAGGAGATGTTACTGTCAATGGTTCAATCACTGCTAATTCTGCCTCTGGCCTAAATGTAGCGATTGATCCGGTTGATGTAACCATTAATAGCCCGGTCAATATAACAGGTAACCTTGATGTCTGGGCAACAAACGATATTACAGTAAATGCGAATATTACCTCTTCTGGTGGAAATATAAGGTTATATGCTAACTCTACTGATCTAACTCCGACTGCTGATGACAATGCCGGAGATTTTGTTGCTGCAGCAGGGACTTCAATTACTGCAAATAATGGGTATGTAAGCATCAGGGGTGTCAATGTTACAGTTAGGGATATTACTGCTGGCACTGCGGTGGGAATTGCCAGTGATTTTGCAACTGCTGCCTCTGGTGGAAAGCTTACTCTTGATGGAACAATCTATGGCGTTGGCGGAGTGAATATAACTGGTTTCAATGGTGTTCTTGATGTTGCACTTGCTGGTGATTCAACAATTAAATCAACCGGTGCTGGCTCCATTCAGTTTATTACTGATTCCCTTGATGGAAACTACAACCTGACAATTCAGACAGGTAGTGGTGCAATTGCTCTTGGAGAAATGGGCTCAACCACGCCGTTGAATTCACTGGCTGTTTCAACAACTGGTACAGCAACGCTCAATGGCAATATTACAACAACTGGAAATCTAAATCTTTCCGGTGCGGGAACAATTGCCCTCGGAAATAATATTACATTGACTACTGCTACTGGTGATTTAAGAGTCAATGGAACAAATGGTGTAACAGGTGCTCAATCACTGGCGCTTAACTCTACAACAGGAAACATTTATATTGGTACAGTTGGCGGCGGAGTAACAGGTCTTTCTGCCGCTACTGGTGGAGTAACATATCTTGGCGGAAATATCACAACAGCAGCGGCTGGAACAGGTATTGATCTGGGTGGTTCTGCTGGAATTGATCTGCAAAGCAATGTAACCCTTACCTCAAACAATCAGCAGATTAATCTTGGCTCAACTAACCAGATTACAGAAACAGGAAATAGAACTCTTACCCTTGTGGCAGGAACAGGAGCAATTACCCTTAATGATGTTGACATTACAAATCTTTCTATCACAAGTGGTGGTTCAAATACACTTTATGGCGATATCATAGTTGACAATCCAGTTAATTTTGCCAACGCTGGAAATACAACTCTGGGTGGCGATGTAACAGTTACTACCAGCAATGATGCTGTAACCTTTGCGGCAATTGATGGTGGATTCAATCTTGGTATTGATGCTGGCAAAGCCTTGATAACCCTTGGAGCAGTCGGCGGAACTACGCCGGTTGCCTCCCTTACTACAAATTCTGGAACAATAGCGTTGAATGGAGCAATTACGGCTGCTGCCAATGGAAATATCTCAATTACAACCACTGGTAGTGCCGGAGATATAACGATTAATAACAATATAAGCACATCAGGAGCAGGTACAATTGAATTGACATCTTCAAGAGATGTTTTAATCGGTACAGGTGCTTCTGCTACTGTAAGTGCGGTTAATGGTGATGTAACCATAACAGGTCGGGACATTACACTTGGCACTGGTGCAAATACAGGAGTAGTGACAACCTCAACAGGTTCTGGAAATATCAAACTTGATGCCAGCAGAAATGTTGCGGTGAATACCGGTAGTTCAATTACCTCTGGTGGATGGCTTGATATTGACCCGACCAGTATCACAAACGTTGGTACAATGAGCGCAGTTAACTATATTACAATTTCTGCCACCGGTCAGGTACAGAACACTGGAACAATTAGTACTTCAGGCGCTAACAGTTATGTGGTAATTGACGCAGGCAGTATCGTACAAAACGGTGATATTACCACTCCAACTGGCGGAAATGAATATGTTAGTTTAACCGCAACCGGTGCAATTACTGATACCAACGATGGAACAACCGATATTACAACCCAGTCACTGTATATCCTTGGTGCTTCCAGCGTGGGTGGTAGCGCAGCAAATGCTGCACTTGATACTGATGTTGCAAATCTCTATGTAGTAAATGTGGCGGGCAATACCTACATTTCGGAAAAGGATTCAGTGACTGTAACCGGCGTGAATGTTACAGGTAACTTTGTCCTGACTGCAGTGGGTACGCCAGCCATAACAACAACAGGTAATATTGTAAGCAGTGCTGGTTTGGTTGACCTGGCTGGAGCAGTGAATCTTGGAGCAAATGTTCTTGGTGGAGCAGGAGTAGAACTGGATAATGTGACACTCACTGCTGATGTAGTAGTAGCCAGCGCCAATGGCTATGTCAACTTCGGCGGTACAATTAATGGTGCATATGATTTGACTGCAAATGCAGCTTCCACAGTGACCTTTGGCGGTATTGTTGGAGGCACCACTGGCATCAATGACCTGCTGGTTAGCGCAGGTACTTTAATTGATGTGAACGCAGCGATACAGGATGCAAACACAATAACCTTTAATGGTAACAGCGACTTGGGCGCAAATCTTACTGCCACAAATGGAAACATTGTCCTCAATGGGAATGTGACACTTTCTGGCGGAGCAAGGACACTAACAGCAAGTGCTGCAGGTGCTGATATACTTGTAAATGGAGACATTTCAGCCGCTCAAAATCTTACCCTTACAGCAAATGATGTTGTGAGTTTGACAACAATTGGAGCGCTTGGTGCAGATCCAACACTTCTTGATGTTAACGCAACAACCGCGCTTCTTGGTGGAGATATAACTGTTGATGGAAGTGTGGACCTGAGCGGAACAACAACGACGACACTTGTAAACAATATAATTATTGATATTTCGGGTGCAGGATCAGTCGATCAGCTTAGCATTGGAACACTTAATGGTGGTAAATCACTTACAATAATTGCTGATGATAGTGATGTTTCCCTTGGTGCTATCACTCAACTTACAGGATTAACAGTAACAAGTGCAGATGAAATTAATCTTAACGGAGCCATCAACATACCTGGAGCAATTGCTCTCACCTCAACAACAGGAACTGATGTTAATGGCGGAATAACAGGAGCAAATGCAATAACAATCACAGGACCTGCGACACTTTCTGCCGATGTGACTGCAACAAACAACATTCTCTTTAATAACGGAGTAACAATTGATTCGTCAACAAGGTCAATCACCTCTACGAATGGAAATATTACCTTTGTTGGTGATATTACTGGTAACCAGATACTGAACCTTTCTGCAACCAGTGGCAATGTTTCCCTTGCAGGAGTGAATCTAACAGGAACAACAGGGTTTGATATAGATGCCCTTACAGCAGTCCTGAACGGAAACATAACAGTTGCAGGAAATATTGACCTCAGTGGTGTAGTAACAACGACAGTGGGCGAAGATATCACAATTGATGGTTCTGGAGCAACAACTGGAACAATAACACTTGCAAGGATAACTGGAAACCATAATCTGCAAATAACCCAGGGTGCTGATGATGATGTGATTTTTGGTGGAGATGTAACAGCGCTTACCGGGTTAACTGTTACCAATGCAGATGATATTGATGTAGGCGGAGCAATAAATATTCAGGGTTCAGTTTTACTCACAGCCGCAGATACAATCAATGTCAATAGAAATATCAATTCAGGCGGTCTTGTAGGACTCACAGGCGACAAAGTAAATGTAAATGCAAATATTGGAGTAACAGGAAATAATTCTCTCGGAATTCAGGCAACTGATATTACTATTGCTGGAACAAGTGATGCTGCTTTGAGTTCTGGTTCAGGACCAATAAATCTTATCGCCTCAAACTCTATCAATATTGGAACAGGTGCTGCAAGAGCAGAAATTCTGTCCACAAGTGGCGGAAGTTTGAATGCTGATGCTCCGACAGTCAGTATCGGTGGAAGCAACTCTGGAACCGGTATCTGGATGGATGGTGCAGTAACTATTGGCACAGGAGGTACTGACACTATTACTGTTGGAGATGGTGTTTTTGGAATCCAGGGAAGACAGAATGTATATCTTACAGCCAAGGATTCTATTGACATCTATGAAGTGGTCCGCAGCACAAATGGTGATGTATATCTAACGACCACTCAGACAACAGTAAGCGGAGACATTACACTTGAAAACGGCAGTTCTGTAACAGGCAAGAGTGTTAACCTGAACGCTGCCAATGATGTAATTATTCTTGGGAACCAGAACAACAACCTCGGAACAATTACATTAACAGCAGGAAACCAGATTCAATTAGGAGCAAATGTTCAGGCGCTTCAGGATGTAGTATTTGATAGCCCTGTGCTTCTGACAGCAAATGCTGATGTTACAAGCAATATAGGAAATGTTACATTTGCTGACGATATAAGCGGAGCATTTGACCTGACTGTAACAGCACTCCTTGGTACTGCTACCTTTGATACAATTGGTGCAGGAACACACCCAACTTCGCTAACAGTTAATGCGAAGGATGTTGTATTCGGGAATACCGCAAACATAGATGGACAAATTGATGTTACGGCGCAGAACAACATAGTTATTGATGAGTTACTCGCCACAACCAATAATTCTTCAAATATCAATTTAACGGCTGCAAAGGATGTACTTATTGGTAGTGGTGCAGATGGAACAGTTCAGGCAATTGACGGGCTTATTACAATCACTGGTACAAATGTTTACCTTGGTCTTAATGGAAATGCCGGAGTAATAGAGACCACAGGAACAGGAGACATTAAACTTGATGTCTCCGGTAACCTTGTGATGAATAACAATAGTGGAACTGAAATTGTTTCTGGTGGCTGGATCAACATTGACCCGATTAATGTTGTAATAGATGGTGCAGGACTTACTGCTGCTGGAGACATTGATATTACAGCAGATAATACCATCACAGTGAATGCTGATATTACAGCAGGAGGAAATGCTACTTTGACATCAGGCGTTTCAATTACTCAGAATTCAGGAACAATTTCGGGAGTCAACGACATATTGACATCTGGAACAATTACGCTTGCAGGAGACATTGTGTCAACCGGAGACATAACCATCACAGCCCAGACAGGAGTATTGACACTGATAGGTGATATTGATTCTGGAAACAATGTTAACCTGCTTGCACTTGCGTCTTCAATAAATCAGGAGTCAGGAGATATAACAGCAGGTGGAATGGTTGTGCTTTATGCTGGTGACAATATTACAATCAGTGGAACAATAGGAAACGGTTCAGCGATAGGTGGAGACATTGTATTCACAGGACCTAATAAAATCACAGTTGAAGGAACTGATTTCTATGGAGTGGGTGGAAATATTAACATCAATGGAGACATTATTGCTGATGGTAACATATCAGGAGTTGCAGTTGGGTTTGTAAATATAGATGCAGATATAACATCAAACAGCGGTGATGTTGGCTTTGTATCAGGGACAGGAATAATATTGACCACAAATTCGGCTGGGGTGGTTGCAGATGGAGATATAAACCTTCTCACCAGTGGTCTGGTGGACATAAATGCTGATTTGACCAGCAACTCTGGAGATATTTCAATCACCGGACTAACAATGGTTGAGCAAGGAACTGGCACTGGTACAATTACTGCTAATCAGAATGTAGAGGTCTATGGTGGAAAGATTAACTTGGATGATGTTGTTGCAGGCAATGATGTTAATATTGAGGGTATTGGAAATGTGTTGCTTGGTAGTGTTTCTGCTGGAACGAATATTGACGTGCTGTCAGGCAATGCAGTAGCAATTTACGGTGGATTGACAGCAGGCACAGGTTATATTGATGTAGGAGCTATTTCTGATATCCTTGTCAATGGAGATGTAGATGCCGGAACATCTGTTGCGCTAGTAAGCAACAATGGTTCAATAAGTCAAGTATCTGACCAGATTAGCGCAGGAACCTATGTAGAGATTTCAGCAGCCCAGGATGTCAATCTTATCGATGTAACAGCACTTGCGAATAACGGTGCAACTGGTTATGCGATAAAGGTAACTGCTGACGGTAATGTTAATGTTGCAAATCTTGATGCATCAGGTGGAACAAATACCAATATTGGAATTGACCCGACGAATGTGACAGTCAATGGACCTATAATAGCATCTGGAAATATTGATATTACAGCAGATAATACCATCACAGTGAATGCCGATATTACAGCGGATTCAGACGGCGATAACACTGGTGATGCGAATCTTACAGCAACAACAGGTTCAATTGCACAGGCGTCAGGCACGACAATTTCCGGTGAAAATGTTCTGCTGGTTGCCGGAGATAATCTGAATCTTAACGAGATACAGGCAGCGACCGACATTACGGCTTTGGCAGGTCAGAACATCGTGCTTAATGACAACCTTACTGCTGGAGATTTAGTTGACATTATATCCCTGACCGGTTCAATTACACAGGTCGGAGGCCTTATAACCGCTGATGAACTCTGGTTAACAGCATCCACTGGAATTGGTAATGAACTACTTCCGATTCAGACAGATGTCAATAATCTAACTGCAATTTCAACTGGTGGAGTAATTGCTGTAGAAAATGATACCGATTTGGTAGTTGACCAGGCAACAAATGCTGGAAATCCAGTATTGATAAGCGCTGATGGAACACTGACGATTGCAGGGAATATTACTGGTTCAGATGTAACACTTGAATCCACAAATGATGAAATAACTCAGACAGGAGGACTTGTAACCAGTACCAATCTTGCGACACTTGATGCAGCAACAGGAATCACATTGACAAATGCTGAGTTGAACAAACTTGATGCATATGTCAGTGGTACAGGAAACATTACGATTACCGAAGCCACAGACATAATGTTAATATCTGTTTACACAGACGATGGTTCAATAACAGTAACAACGACAAATGGAACAATCACAGCGGTTGATGTCAATGCAACTGAAGATGTGAATTTGACAGCGAATGGCTCCACAAAAGACATTATTATCACAGGTGCAGGCATCACTGCTGGAGATGATGTAACACTAATTTCATCAGATACAATAGTTGGAGGAAAGATAACCGCAGATAAACTGACAGCAACAGCATCAGGAGTAATAGACATTCAGACAGATATTACTACACTTGAAGCGACCACATCAAATTCAAACATTACAGTAGTTGAAGATAACACGCTTGCGCTGGATGACATTAATGCTGGTACTGGAGATGTAAGTTTGACAGTACTTGCCGGGACACTGGCAAGCAATGCCGGTAAATATATCACGGCAAATGACCTTGTGGTTAACTCAGATGGTGCAGTGACAATCAACACACATGTAGATACACTTGCTGCAATGACAAATAATGCAGCTATCACAGTGGATGAAGATGATGATCTTGCTTTGAATCTTGTAGATGCGGGTAATGGTGATATTACTCTAACGGTTGGAGGAGCGATAACAGATAACAATGGTGCATCTCTGAATATTAAAGGACAAAACCTGATCCTCGTAGCAGTAGATGGAATAGGTAGTGGCAATGCGCTGGAGACACAGGTAACAAATCTTGATGCGGGAAACACCAACAACAACATAGAGATAGCAAACACAGGCGCATTGATACTGCTAGATCTGGACGCAAGCGGGAATTCAGTACTTAATGTTAATGGACAGGTAATCATCAGCGCGGCCAGTCCTCTGACCGTTTCCAGCCCGATTGCCGGAGGTGCAGGAGTAACATTGACTGCTGGAGAAATTGCAGATGCTGGCACCTGGGCAGATGATCTGACCGTGAATGCCAATATCTCTTCTGCCAATGGATCAATACTGTTGCGGGCAGGAGATGATATAACAGTGGCGGCTGGAACTATAGTCCAGGCGCAGTTGCTTGGTCAGACCATGACCTTAATAGCCGGATATCAGGATCAGGATAGTGGTGGAGCAATAACATCTTCTGGCACATTGCTAACCAACAGTGGAGACATAGTCCTGAGCGCAATTGGTAACATTGCGGTATGGACAGTGAATGCTGGAACAGGTGATGTAGATATCACATCCAGCCAGGGCAATGTGACAGGAGGCAAGATAACTGCGGATGAATTAGATGTAGCCAGCAAGACAGGAATAAATATTACAACTGCAGTCAACACATTGACCGCAGGAGTAAGTGGAGATGGAAACATAGTGGTAGGAGAAGATGATGGAATCACTCTTGCGAATGTGACGACAGCAGATGGAGCAATTAGTGTAACGACGACCAACGGGACAATCATAGCGACCTATGTAGTTGCAGGAGATGCAGGGAATGATGAAGCGCATGATGTAACACTGACAGCCAATGGAGCAGGTAATGACATTGTGATAGATTACCTGAATGCAGACAACAATGCGCTACTGACAGCAGCCGATGCAATATTTGACAATGGCGATAGCAGTGTAGATGTAGAGGCAGTGGGACTGGTAGCGACAGCGACTGCGGGCAACATCAATCTTGACACCAACATCAATAATCTCACAGCAACTGCAGGTACAACAATTCAGATTGATGATCTGCATTCATTGACAGTTGCAGGCACAGTACAATCAACTGGTGGTGGAAATATCACAATCACCGCCAATGGTAATATTGCCTTAGCAGCCGATATAACAACCACTGGAGATGTTACTTTGATAGCGGACAACAACAATGACCACACTGGTTCAATAACCATGACATCTGGCACAATCAGTGGTAATGACCTGGTGATGAGCGCAGGCAGCGGAATAGGTAATGGTGGAGCGATTGTGACTGCGGTAGACACATTGACTGCGACCAACACTACAAGTGGAGATATCTGGGTTCAGGATACCAATGGTAACCTGGCAATTAACACAGTTGACAATGGAAACAGACCTGTCAGGATTGAATCAGCTGGTGCAATCACAGATAACAATGCAGGTGCAAATAATATCACCAGTGGTGATCTGGTTCTTGTTGCGGTTAATGGAATTGACCTTGATACAACCTCCAATCGATTGAATGCCTACAACTCTACATCTGGAGACATTAACATATACAACATTGGTGACCTGATTATAGATGATTTTGCCGGAGTAAGTGCGAATAACTGGGGTGTGGAGAACCGGGGTGGAGCGGTGATTATAGAAACAGCCAGTAGCATCCTTATTCCTGGAACCTCAGGCGATGGTATCTATGCCAGTGGTTCAGTTACCCTGACTGCCTCTTCAGATATCAGGGCAGGTTCTTCTGGAAACGGTATCACTGCGGTTGAGGCAAATAATGGTGGCGTGACTTTGAACGCAGGCGGCAATATCTACCTTGGTGAAAGTGGATATGCTGATGTCTATGCTGACAACTCGGGTGACATAGTATTTAATGCCAACAATATCACTCTTGACAACTACACCTGGGTAGAGGCGGAAAGTGGCGATATAACCTTTAATGCGGATGGAACAATTTCTGTTATTACCAGGGCTGCAGGAGAACCAACGAGAATTCTTGCGGACGGGGGCGCTATTTCCTTAAACGCAGATAATGGGGACATTAACATTGTCGGTGGAAGTTCAGTCGAAGCAGTTTCACTTGGTGATGTTGAATTGATTGCTGCAAACAATATTAACATTGAAGGTAGCGTAGTAATATCTGACGAAGGAAACCTGTACATTTTAAGCGATGGCTATGTTAATATTACTAACTCCTACCTGGAAAGCGGTGAAGAAACATACATCTACGGTAATGACGCAGGTGTATTTGGCGATGTCACTATAGTTGGTTCTGAAATTCAGGCAGATGGTAATATGCTTGATATTCAGGCAGGGAACAATGTGAGTATCTCCAACAGTTACCTTAACTCAGGTTATACTCTTAGAATCTCTGCTGATAACGGCAATGTGACAATTGAAGACAGTTCAGGTGTTGTCGCATATGGAACACTTGAGGTTGTTGCCAATTTCAATCTTGATATCACTGGCGGTTCATACCTTTCTGGCTACGACCAGGTTTTCCTCTACAGTACTTATGGCAACATAGGCATCAATGGTTCAGAAATTAACTCCGACAATGGAGTTGTTAACATTGACGCTGGCAACAATGTGACAATTACGGACACCACCACTTATTCTTACGACGATACTTACATTGCGGCCGTTGATGGTTCAGTCGTTATAGGAAATTCTGGTATAGAAACAGATAATGGAGTGTACCTGTATGCAGGCCAGGATATTACTGTTACTGACATTGCTTACATTAATGCTGCTGTTCATGCGGAACTTCTTGCTGATGGTGGTTCGGTTGTGATTAACAATGCCTCCAGTGTGAATGCTGGCGATGATGTTTATATTGAAGCCGGTGATGGTGATGTGAGCATTGGGTTTGTGACAGCTGGAGACCTTGTTACGATAAATGCAGCAGGAGCAATTAAAGATAATAATGGCGACACGTTGAACATTGTTACAACAGATCTTGTCATGAGCGCTGTCAATGGTATTGGGCTTGTGAATGATCCAATTGATACACAGGTTTCAACTCTCACTGCGACGAATACGACAACCGGTGACATCGTGATTACAAATAATAAATATGTTTCAGGAGATCTCGTAATCAATCGAGTGCATAATACTGGCGCTGGTTCTGTGATCATAAGAAACGGTGATATTGATAACAAAGTTAATGGTGGTGTGATAATCCTCGGCAATTCCTCTCCATACATTGCGCCGACATTGCTTGCAACAAACTCTGTTGAACTCTATGCAATTGGAGCAATTGTTGACAGGAACAACGAGATAGACGCAGACACCAATGACCCGTCAACACTGGATATTCAGGCAGGTGGCACATCAGTCCTCTACTCCTATGAAGGATGGATCGGTGAACCATACAATCCAATCGAAATTGCTATCACCGATGGACATCTGTACGTTTATGCAGGTGGACTTGATCCACAGACGAATCTTACTTCAGTAAATCTTACTGGAACAATAGTTCCATACGGAATCCCGGAGGCATATGAAGGGCTTGTGCCACCAGGATTGATACTGTTCAATTACAGGGTTGTTGGTGGTAGTGGTCAGGGTGGAGCACTTGTACCTCCTGGTTATCTCTGGGCCGGTGCAGGTGGAGAACTTATTAACTACTGGAATACATCAATCGCACAGGACAATATGGGTATTGCAAATGAGCCAGGTTACTTCTATAGAATTATGCAGAAAGTATTACTTGGCGATTGGTTTGAGCCAGAGGAAGCACCATATTCAATTGATGAGGCACTTCGTCAGATTATTGAAGGAATAGTATTGCTGAAGTAGGTGACAGAAGATCTGTACAAGGGCTGGGTAGCAATACCCAGCCCTTTTTCTTTATTCCCCTCCTTTTTTTCAATCTCCCTCAGTCCCCCTTTTTTCTCCCTCCTTTTCCAAAGGAGGGTTGGGGAGGATTTTTTATAAAGATAAAAATCCCTCTTGCATCTCCCTTTGAAAAAGGGAGAAACTACCTTTTGACAGGTTTTTGAGAAAAACATATAATTATATTAGTAAAAACGCGGATATTGGACCATCGCAGTTCAGAAAAGGAGTACGTATGGATGCAATAGACCTGAAACCAGGAATGATTATCGATGTTGAAGGAACTTATTACACTGTGATCAGTGCAGTTCATACTCACGCCCAGCAGAGGAGGGCTGTGATCAGGGTTAAATGTAAAGATTTGAAAAGTGGAAAAACAAATGAATTTGTCTGGCGCTCTGATAAACCGGTGGATGTAGTATATGTTGAAGAAATTCCGCTGACATTTTTATTCAGGGATTCACACGGTTTCCATTTTATGAATACAACAAACTATGAACAAATTGCAATTTCTGAGGAAGTTATTGGAGAAAAACAATATTACCTTCTTGAGAATGTTGAGGTTATTGGGCTTGTTCACGATGGCAAGGTTCTTGACATAAAACCCCCAATTTTTGTTGACCTGAAGGTAATTGAAACAGAACCAGGTTTTAAAGGAGATACTGTTCAGGCAGCAAAAAAGCCAGCAAAACTTGAGACAGGCCTAATAATTCAGGTCCCACTATTCATTAATAATGGAGATATTGTTCGTGTTGATACACGAACAAATGAGTATGTGACCAGGGTTTGAAATTTCCACAGGGGAATTATTTGGAACCAGAAGAATTAAAGAAATACGTTGATTTTATGAAGGAAAATGGCTTAACATACCTTGAGGTTAGAAAAGGCGATTTTTATCTTGTTTTACAGGCAGGAAACGGCTCTGTTAGTGAAGTTAAACCATTATCAAAGAGTAAAATTTTCAGTGAAACTGAACATAAAAAAGAATCTCCATCTGAAGAAGAAAATCTTGTAAGTGTTAAATCACCCTTAATCGGCACATTCTACAGGGCTCCTTCTCCACATTCTCCGCCATTTGTCGAACTTGGTTCAATCGTAAAAAAAGGGACCACTCTTTGTATTGTTGAGGCAATGAAGGTTATGAATGAAATCAAGGCAGATTGCACAGGTAGAATAAAAAAGATCCTTGTTGAAAATGGTTCTCCAGTGGAATACGGACAGATTCTATTTTTGATTGAGCCACTGTCTGACGAACAGGGAAGTTGATGTTAAAAAGAGTTTTCATACCAAATCGCGGGGAAATTGCATTAAGAATTATCAGGGCTTGTAAAGAACTTGGGATTACTTCCATTATTGGCTATTCTGAAGCCGATAGAGAAAGTTTACCTGTAAAACTTGCAGATGAAAAAATTTGTATTGGTCCTGCGTCCCCAATTGATAGTTATCTAAATATTCCTTCAATTTTAAGTGCAATGGAGGTGACGCATGCTGATTCTGTTCATCCTGGTTATGGTTTTGTTTCTGAAAATCCCTTTTTTGTTGAAGTTTGTCATTCGTCAAAAATTACATTCATTGGTCCTGATCCAGAATGTCTTCGTTTGATGGGTGATAAATCAGAGGCAAGGAGAACAGTAAAGAAAAGTCGGCTTCCTGTTATTCCTGGCGTTGATAGTTTAGTTGATTTTGATGATGCGCTGAAGCAGGCAAAGAAAATTGGATTTCCTGTTATGATTAAGGCATCTGCTGGTGGCGGTGGGAGAGGTATGAGGGTAGCCCGCAGTGTGGATGAATTTACAAATTTCTGGCCTGCCTGCCAGCAGGAAGCAAAAATTGCATTTGATAATCCGTCTCTTTACATTGAAAAGTTTATAGAAAGACCAAGGCATATTGAGATACAGGTTCTTGCTGATGAATATGGCAATACTTTCGTATTTCCTGAAAGAGATTGTTCACTGCAAAGGAGACATCAGAAATTGATTGAGGAAACGCCTTCTCCAGTTGTTGACATTTATTTAAGGAGAAAATTGCAAAAAATTGCGAGGAAAATTTGTAAGGTGATTAAATATAAAAGTGCTGGAACAATTGAATTTCTTTTGGGCGGAAGAAAACCGTATTTTATGGAAATGAACACAAGAATTCAGGTAGAGCATCCTATCACAGAAATGATTACTGGTTTTGACCTTGTGAAAAGTCAGATTCAAATTGCCTCAGGCGAAAAAATTCGCTGTCATCGTTGCTTTGTGCCTTTTAACGGTCATAGCATCGAATGCAGGATTAATGCAGAGAACCCTGATAAGGATTTTTTGCCTTGTCCAGGAAGGATAACAAAATTAATACTGCCTGGTGGTCATGGAATTCGTGTTGATACACACATTTACGAAGGATATGTGATTCCTCCTTATTATGATAGTTTGCTTGCCAAATTAATCAGTTATGGAAGAACAAGGGAAGAGGCAATTGTCAGGATGTTGAGGGCTCTCAGTGAAATGAAGATTGAAGGGGTGGCAACAACAATTGATTTTTATAAAAAAGTGCTTGAACATCCAGTGTTTCAATCAGGAAGATATTATGTTGGCTGGCTTGAAAAAATTCAGTCAGAAAAGAAAAACCAGGAATTAGTGATTCAACATCAGGCAGAAAAAGTATGATTCTTTTGGACCCTGAATCTTAATTTTTCCCATTCAATTTCCCCCTTCGCAAAGTTCCCTCCGATTTTCTCACTTTTTCAAATTCCCTTAATCCCCTCCTTGTGGGGAGGGGGCGAGGGGGAGGTAGATTCCATTTTATAAAGGAGGACACAGAGGATTGGAGAGTAGGGACAATAACTCCTATTCTTCTGGGTGGATATATTTCGATTGAGTGTTTTTCAATTTACCGATTTTGTGGTAAAATTTTATTAAACTTCAGGAGGATTGCGTGGCTAATGGAGATAAAGAAAACCTTGGCTCAGTTAAAATTGATAATGAAGTTATAGGCACCATCGCTGCAATTGCAGCAAAGAGTGTTCCTGGTGTTCATAAAATCGCGACGAGTTTTGTTGGTGGTATTGCGCTATTTTTCAGAAAAATACCTGATGCAGGTGTGAATGTTTCTCTGAAAGAAGAGGGTGTGGTGCTGTCACTGGGTGTGATTGTTGATTACGGTGTAAATATTCCTGAAGTAACATGGAAAATTCAGAAGGTGATTAAAGAAGAAGTCGAAAAATCAACAGGGTTTAAAATTGCAAGAGTCAATATTGTTGTGGAGGGGATTTATCACCCGCAGTACACCAGGGACTGATGATTTTTGTTCTTTGTCAATTTTCTCTTTTTCCCTCCTGATTTTTCCCTCCTCGCAGGGGGGTTTATATGCCCTCTTTCCCCCTCCTTTCAGGAGGGAACGCAAGTGGAGGTCGAAAAGGGGCGAGAATAGGATGTAGGGAGTAGACAGGATTTAAAACAGGGAAAAATTCTATGATTGATTTACACACTCACTCATTACTAAGTGATGGAGTACTTCTGCCTTCAGAACTTGCGAGGAGGGCAGAAGAAAAGGGGTATATTGCAATGGCAATCACTGATCATGTTGATCGCTCAAATTTTCAGTATGTCATTCAATCCATTGTAGAATTTTGTGATTCAGTAAACGGACTTATGAAAATAAAATTAATTCCTGGTTGTGAGATTACTCACGTACCACCACAGGACATAAAAAAACTTGCATCAGAATGTAGAAAATCAGGTGCGAGCATTATTGTTGTTCATGGAGAGACGCCTGTGGAGCCAGTAAAAAAGGGTACAAATTATGCAGGACTTGAATCAGATATTGATATTCTTGCTCATCCAGGACTCCTGACTGAAGAGGAAGCGAAAATTGCGGCAGAAAGAAAGATTGCGATTGAGATCACAACGAGGTCAGGTCATTCACTCGGAAATGGTCATATTGTGAAATTATGGGAAAAATACAATTTTCCTGCTGTACTGAATACTGATACCCACTCTCCTGATAATCTTGTCAGTGCAGAGTTTGCAGAGAAGGTTCTTTTGTGTGCAGGGATTGAGGAGAAGGAAATTGAAAAGGTTTTTAAAACAAGTTTAGAAATCGCCCGTAAATTTTTCCCTCAATTATGAATATTGTAAGCAGTGAAAAAATTGCAGTTGTTTTGACAGGTAATGAAAAAAACAAAACACTTTATTCATCAATAAAAAAAGTAGGTTGGGTGGAATTGAGAGTGGATGTTTTTTTGAAACATTTCTCAGAGAATGATTTACAAAAATGGGTGAAAAAAATTAGGAGAAAAACTAAGGCGAAAATTATAGGAACTGTGAGATGGTACAAAGAAAGCCAGAATTCTGAATTTGTTATTCCTGATGCAAAAAGAATTTCCCTTTATCAATCAATTATAAATGATGTTGATTTTCTTGATGTTGAACTTGAAAGCAAGATTGCATCTGATGTTATAAGAATTGCAAAGGAAAACCGGAAAAACATTATTCTTTCGTATCATAATTTTCAAAAAACACCTTCACAAAATTTTATTTTTTCTCTTTATTCTCAGGCAAGAAATTGTGGGGCAGATATATTCAAAATTGCAACGATTGTGAGAAATAAAAAAGACCTTATGAATCTTATTACACTTGCGTATTTAAGTACAAAAGGTATCTTCGTTGTAGCAGTGCCAATGGGTACAGGTGTTCTGGAGAGAATTGTTCCACTTGCTTTTGGAAGTATTTTTACTTATGTAACGATTGGGAAAAAAACAGCACCCGGTCAACCATTTTTGACTGATTTGCTGGGGTGTTAACATGGAGGGTTTATGAAAAGAATGTTAATTTTGCTGCTGGTTATGGGTTTGCTATTTATAACCCGTGGAGAAGCAGTAAGCATTGTGACAAGAATTAGTAATGCTGGTAATATTAGTGGACAGGCAGATGGGTTGCAACCTGGAGGAGACAGGGAGAATAGTTATGCCTGGTGTATGGATGTTTTATCACAGCCAGATGGCGATTACCTTTATGTTGGAAGCAACAGGGATTTGATGTATTTATTTTTGATGGCATCCCTGAATGCTGGGAATTTTCCACCTGATGTTACGATTGATTATCTTTGTAACACGATATTTCAGGGAGATATTGCACAGGCAACGGATTTGAGAGGAAGAATTTTCAGATGGAAAACAGATGGTTCTGGCGACTGGGAAAGGGTTTATACATCTCCTCTTCTTCCTTCAAGTTTTTTTCCAAGGGACCTTGGTTACAGGGGAGCAATAACCTTTTCTGATGAAAATGGTACAGACACCGGTTTTTATATTGTTAGTACAGCATTTCCAGTACCAAACATTACAACATCAACAAGGGTTCTGAAATTTCCTTATAACTTTGTTCCTGGTCAGGAGCCTGTGGAAGTGATGAGAGTTGCTTCTCCACCAGGACAATCCAATACTTTAAGGCCAATCTCCAGTTA
Organism: Candidatus Omnitrophota bacterium; assembly: GCA_023818965.1. Lineage (GTDB taxonomy): Bacteria > Ratteibacteria > UBA8468 > B48-G9 > DTJG01 > DTJG01. The sequence continues at coordinate 131,643 of JAMWCD010000008.1, forward strand.
CAAGGGTAAACTTTATGTTGGAACTTCAAGGAATGAAATATACGAAAGCGCGTTACCTGTGGAACAGCCTCCTTCAGGATGGCCCCATGATACTTCAACCATTGGATGGAATCTTATTGCGACGGATGAAGATTTTAATTTTCCCTGGCAAAACTACAAATATATCTGCTGGCAGTTTCAGGAATTTGCAGGTTATCTCTATGTGATTTTTGGTAGTATTGAACCTGATGACCATGTTCAACATGGTTTTTTGATGTTCAGGGGAAAGTATGACTCAACTTCTCCTCGTGCCAATGATGCTGGCTGGGTATGGGAAGAGATTATTGGAGACAATGGTCTTTATCCACCTGGAATGGGAAATAAATTCCACGGTGTTGCAAGTATGGCTGTTTTCAAAAATTATCTTTATGTTGGGACTTATAATGATGTTCTTGGCCCACTTGTTACGCAGGGACCATCTGGAATTATTCGCAGTATCCACCCGCCAAGAATATTTAGATTTAGCGAAGATAATGATTGTCAGATGATTATTGGTGACGCTATTTTTGACAGCGAATATCCTTTTTTAAGGACTCGTATTGGAAATTATGATTCTGGTTTTTACACGCCAAGCATTGCACAATTATTTTTTCCAGAACCATACAACAAGTTTAATTATTCAATGACTCAATACATGTGGTGGATGGAAGTGTACAATGGGAAACTCTACTGTGTTACCTTTGATATCAGAGTATTTGTGAAATATTTTAATGATGAAACATTGATAGCATTTGGAGTAGAAAATCCTGATTCAAGAGCCAGAATTCTTCAGGCAATAGATATGGTTAAACAGGCAAATAACGATCCTGCGGGTTTTGACATATATTTCACTGAAGATGGAATCAACTGGCGAATTCTCACAAGGGATGGATTTAGAGATCAGTATAACTATGGCGGAAGAGTGATGAAGACATCAAAAAACACGATGTATATCGGAACAGCAAATCCTTTTTATGGCTGTCAGGTCTGGAAGGTTGAAGAATCTGTTGCCGCTGGTGGCGGTGGAGGAAACTGTTTTATCGCAACCGCAGCATTTGGAACACCTCTGGCAAAACAAGTTCAAATTCTAAGAGATTTCAGAGATAAATTTTTAATAAACAATAAATATGGAAAAATGTTTGTTACCTGGTACTATAAGAATGGACCTGTTTTTGCAAAATTTATCTTGAGGCATAATATAGTAAGAATTATTACGATAATGCTGTTGTATCCTTTGATTGTATTTTGCTGGTTTGCTATAAACGGATTATTACCTTACGTTGCTTTATTTGCTTCCTGCTTCTTATTATTTCTTTTTGTAAAAAAGGCACGTTTTTCACAGGGGACTGTTGTTTAAAAGATAGAATGTCGTATATTTAAAAGATAAAATGTCGCCATTGATTTAAAAGATAGAATGTCGTAATCCCATCGGCTATCATAGTTTTTAAAAAGGAGGTAGCCGATGGGAAAGATA
>JAMWCD010000004.1 GCA_023818965.1 Candidatus Omnitrophota bacterium
TAATCTACCCGAAAGTAAGTTTCAAGAAGCAGAAAAAATCTTCCCTGTTATCAAAGTCAAATATCCGGTTTACGATGAAAAGGGACACTTTTACTTTTTGAAAGGCGCAGAAGTAATCAAAGAAATTCCATTGAATTCAGCATCATCATGGAATTTCTACATTTGGGGACCAATTGGAGTATTTGAGTATGCTTCTAATGGGCGATTTGTGGGTATAAGAGCTGTTTTTTATGGTCCTGCTTTTATGCGAGCAACAAATTTTGTAAAATTAGACCCAGAAGGCAATGTTTACTATTTAGATTTCAAGTCAGACCGAGTAGATGTAATGATGGCACCAGCACCAGAAACAGATTCTAAATTGAAAAAACGAGGGGGCGGAAAAAAACAGTCGGGTCTTGAATTTTATGTTACACTACTTCTATGGTAAGACCAGTTCATCTGGAATTTGAGGACGCACTCTATCATATAATCTCAAGGGGTAATGAAAAAAGAGGAATCACTTACAATCCAGCAAAACCTGTCAATTGTCAAGAGTCATCCGCCTGATTGCCTCATATAAGAATCTAAACGAAGTTTGATTAGTTGGCTCATTGAAAATTCAAAACAAAAATTTCTTCTTTTTCAATTTTCCCTTTTCTAAAATCTTCTTTCCAATCCCTTTTTCATTTCCCACTTTCGCTTTCCCCCTTTCATAAAGGGGGATTGAGGGGGATTAAAAGGAGGGAGAGCAAGGGGGACAAAGGGGGATTTTAACAAAGGGGACAGGGGATTTAGGAGGGGATGAAAGGGAGGTTGCGGGTCTTGTTATCCCGACAAATACAAGCAATAGAGCAGAAAATATTTTACAAAAATTGAAAATTGTAGTATAATCAAACAGCAAGGAAAGCAGTGGTAATCCCTGATAAAATTACAAAAATCTTTGAGAGTTGTTGATAATTAAGGAAACTTGCCGCCTTAGCTCAGTGGTAGAGCAGGGCACTTGTAATGCTCAGGTCCGCGGTTCAAATCCGCGAGGCGGCTTCAAATTTTCCCATCGCAGATTTTCATCCCTGAAGAACCTTTCTGATAAAATCTTTCATTGTGGCAGGGTCAAGGCCGTGTTCAGCGTAAAGTTCATCAGGAGTACCAGAACTTCCATATTTCTTGATACCAAACCTGTAAAACTTTACTGGTTTTTGTTTTTCAGCGATGAGTGAAGCCATTGTCATTCCAAGCCCTGAATCAGCAACATGGTCTTCATAGGTTATCACAAGACCTGTTTCAAGTCCAGATTTGAATGCGGTCTCATCTATAACCAGAGGACATGAACAATTGATTACTCCAATCTTTATTCCTTCTTTCCTCAGGTCATCAGAAATTGAAATTGCTCTTGAAACAAGAGGTCCCATCGTGTAAATAAAGCCATGTTTACCTTCTCTCAAAATATCGGATTTACCATACTCAAATTTATAATTTCCTGCAAAAAAAGGATTTCCATTTTCATCCACAATCACAGGCGTGATTGACCTGCCCATTCCAACAAAATAGTTCCCTGGATGACTTGCAACATATCTAATCACTCTATCTGTTTGATTTGCATCTGCTGGTATAATCAATTTCATCCCGAAAATGTTTCTGAACAATCCAATGTAATCAATACATTGATGTGTTTTTCCATCTTCTCCAACATCAAGTCCAAGATGAGTGCAGATGACCTTCACATTTGTGTAATTTTGATCATTTAACCGCTGTTGATTGTATGTCTCATCAACACCAAAAACGCCAAAGTCAGCAAAGAAACTGATAGTGCCATCAGTTGAAGAAGCCCCTGAAACAGTTGCTGCGTGATGTTCCTGAACACCACACTGGAAAAATCTCTCCGGAAAATGTTTTGCAAAAAGGTCTGTTTTTACAGAACTGGCAAGATCACAATCAAAAACAATGATTGGATTTTCTTTGTTATCTTTGTTGACAGTAGCAATATCCAGTAAAGCATTGCCGAATGCCGTTCTATTATCAATTTTCGTCCCTGGCTGGTAAATTCGGGCTTCTCCTTCGTTTATTGAAATTTTTATATCAAAATTTCTCTTCGGAAAATTGTAAATTTTCTTTTTCCTCAATTCTTTATACTTTTCAAGTTCGCTTTCAAAACCGAGTTCCTTTAATGCCTGAATATATTCTTCTTCTCCAAGTGTTTTCCCATGATAGGCACATTTGTTCTCCATAAATGAAACACCCTTGCCGATGACTGTGTTAGCAAGAATACAAACAGGTTTTTCAATGTTCAGTGAATTTTTTATGGCATTATAAAGTTCAGCAATATTATGACCATCTACTTCAAAGACATCCCAGCCATCAGCGAGATAATTTTCTTTGATATTACATGGCATAATATCAAAAGTGCATCCACTGATTTGCGCTTTGTTGAAATCAATAATTACTTTTAATCTATTCAAATGGTATTTCATTGCAAATCTTCTTGCTTCTGCGACCTGACCTTTTGTCTGTTCTCCATCACTCATCAAAACAAAGGTAAAACTATCGTGGTTTTTCATTTTATCAATAAGGGCAAAACCGCAACCTGCAGAAAGCCCCTGTCCCAGGTTTCCTGTTCCCCACTCTACTCCTGGAACTTTTCTTACAATATGACCTTCAAAAATACTTCCTGTTTGTCTGAAAGAAGCAATTGCAGAATCAATATCAAAAAATCCTAATCTTCCAAGCACAGCATAAACACCAGGTGATGTATGCCCGAAACTGATAACAATTTTATCCCTTTCTGGATCATCCACTGCTTCAGGACTAACTTTTGCATAATGAAAAACAACATTGTAAATTTCCATTGCAGACATTGAGCCACCAGGATGGCCTGATTTTGCAAGGGTTGTCATTGTTAATACATCTTTTCTGCAAATACGGCTGAATTCCTGAAGTTTTTTAATTTCTTCTTCAGGTAATACATCATAAGGAAATCTTTTTTTCAACATACCTTCTCCTTTGTGGTTATGACAACAATTGAATATGTTTTCTGATGTGTTGTTCAACAAACTGAATATAAAGGGGTAAATTTATTTCAAGTTCTTGATAGAGTTTTTCTCCATAGTTTGAAAGGATTGTCCCGTAACTGATGTGGACAATCTGCCTGATGTTTTTATCATTGAAAATTTCATCAACATTTTCATTTTCTAACTTTTCCACATCAACATTCATCGGATTTGCGGATATTTCATATGATGCAGAATTTTTTTCAAAATTTTTTAATGAGTCCAGAATTAACTCAATAAAGAATTTTCTGTCTACGACTGCAATTGTTTTTAATGCCTGTATCCAGGATGTTCCTGATGTTTTTACATGAAAGGAATCATTGAGCACTTCCTTAAATACAGGATATACAGAAAATTTGTCACTTCCCGAATGAAGTGAAATTTTATATGGTCCAAATTTTTCCCTGATTTTTTGGTGAAGGATCAATTCCTTTTCAAAAACTTTGATATCACCAATATAATCAATTCCTTTTTCAAATCTTCCAGGAAAACGGAAGGCAATGCTTGTAAATTTAATATTCCTTCTTAGAAGTTCCATGACAATGAAAACATGTGCCTGTGCCGTTGTTGAAATTTTTGTTTCATCAACTGAAACTTCAAAATCAAAGTCCTTTTTTCTTTCAGAAATAAAATCGTAACTCTGTTGAACAAAATCAATCGCCTCAGCATATGTAAAAGCAAGTTCAGCAACAGTATCATCTGTAAAAGTAAACGAAAAACCGCCAAAATCAAAACTCATGCCTGAATATCTTTTTACATACTCGCTCAAAGTTTCATGATTAAATTCCATATCAACAGGATTTTTTATTTTATCCGAAGGGTCAATGGTGAAAAATGTATAACCTGCATCTATTGCTTGATCTAAAATATCAAGAGATTTTGCATGGTCAGCATCTGCACCAAATCCACCAGTCCAACCATAGGTAAAACACCAGAAAATTACATCATCCAGAACCTGTTTGAATGTTCTTTTTGTTCTTTCAAGTTCTCTTGCTGATTGCTGGGCAAAAACCGGGAAAAATTTACTTCCCTTCGCAGCCATGATATGACCTGGTGTGGCAATACCAGTTCTATCTCCGAAACCAAATGAATTTTTATAACCTGAAGATGATGGAAGAAGGAACGAAAATGTGTTTTTCAAAATATCCGATGCCTTTTCCTTTTCAATGAATTGAAATGATTTGTTGCCAATGACAAGATACATTTTGTTGTTTTTTTCAGCGACAAAATAGTAATCGTCATTATGCTTTCTTAAAGATGTCTCAATGATTTTGAAATCAGGATATTGCTTTGAAAATGCTGAACTCATTTATTTTTCCTGTAAAGTTCATCAATATCCGGGACTTTACCACTTTTTAATCTGAACAAAACCTCGCCTGCTTCAGGAACAACAAATGTATCATCTTTATTGTAATAGTCGGAAACATTAATTTTTCCCGGGTCAATATAACCAAGGTTAATGGAATTGCAGGTCTCCTGATCAATGCCTGTGGCAAGAAAAACAGTAATCCTTGGTGTTTCAACACCTTCAATAAAAGTTCCAATGCCCTTTACATGTGTTGAATGAGCAAGTATTCCACCTGGAAAATTTTTGAATCTGTCCCATTGTTTAACAAAATAATCACGGGTGTGATAGCCAATTTGTTTTATGTATTTTCCATGCGTATATGAAACTTCTGTGATATGAGGAGCATAAATAATTAAACTACCACCATCAGCAACAATTGGTTCAAGTTTATACATACATTTTCCTGCTGTCCATATGTCATCATACATTGCAGGAGCCATTGACAGAACACATTTATAACTTTTTTCAACATACTCAATATTCAATTGAGCAGAAAGATCTGCTGCACAGGACCATGCTTCATTGTCTCCAAAAAAAATACCATGAACCTTATGCTGCTTAACAACATAGCACACCTGAGTTATTGGTTTATTAATAAAGGACACTGCTTTATTTATGGCTTCCCTTACCGGTGTATTTTTTGTGCCATTGATTTTTGGATTTGTAATCAATGCACCAAGCCAGTGAAACTTGTGAAGGAAATGTGGACCTGAAATTCCAGGGAAAAGATATTTGTATCCGCCAGAAAATCCTACAACCTCATGCGGGAAAACCGGACCTGCAAGAATAATCCTGTCATAATCAAGTACCGCACGGTTAATTGTCACAGGGATATCTTCGTTTAACAGTCCATGTGAAATTTTTGAAATTTCTTCTGCAGTAATGGTTCCAATTTCTACAATGGTTTCAGGGTCATCCCAGCAATGCTGATATATTTTTACACCAGGATATTTTTCATTGAAGTTTTTTAAATCAACCCCAGTCAATTTCTCAAGATTATCTTTACTCATACACGGGTGTGTTCCAAGAGCAATCATAACATCAATTTTTGATGCCACAGGATACAGTGTATCAACAATTGTTTGAAATACGATGTCAGTTGGTCCAGAACGGGTGCTATCAGGAATGATAGCAAGAACCCTTTGTTTTTTAAAATCAGCTGACGCCAGTGCCTCTTTCAAGAAAGAGGCAAACTCAAGTTCAGAAAAAATCAAATTTTTATCACCTTTTCCTTTTATCATCATAACACCACCAGTTTTCCATCTGGATTATACTTTTCATAAAGTGCTTTTCTTATTGCCTGATGCTGTCTGTATGACTGTTGATGATTATAATCAGGACTCTCCCATGGTGGCAAATCGGGTAATGTCTTTGAAAATTCTTCTATCATATTGTTTTCTACTTGATGATAATTTAACGAGAGAAAACTATTAAATGCTTCAGGAAATTTTACCCATGACTGATTTTCTTTACCAGGAATCACAGGATAGAAACATGCATTATTTTGTTTCGCTGCTTTCAAATCTCCATAGGCATCACCTATTACAAGTACTTTTTCATCATGGTAAGAACCTGCGTTTTTCACCATTTCAATATGGTGAGATTTACTTCCCATTTCCTGACCACATATGATTCTAACGTAATTAATAATTCCGTGTGATTCCCAGTAACGGAGTAAATCATCATAGGGTGTCTGTGAAACAACAATAACATCTGCATTCTCACTCATAATCTCAAGACATTGTTTAACATTTTCAAATGGCTGAATTTTCAAATTCACATAAGGAAGTGCTTTATTTACTTGCTGACTCCATCCGTACAGTTTGTGTATATCAAAGTCAAATGGGTATTTTTCAAGAAACCTTTCAAGGGATGGTGTCCCGAAACCACAATGTTCACTTTTACAGAATTCAAGATAATGGTCAACTGTCATAGCAGATGGAATTTTTGTCCATGTTTTTTCTGCCATTTTTTTCACATCACCGCGAGAGTTCAGAGATTTTAGAATTAAACTGATGGCAGTAAATCTATTGCATCCCCTGTGGACAGAAAAAAGATTATAGTACTCAGCAACTTCCCTGAAATATGATTCGATACCCCACAACTGATAGAATTCCATATACATTGGATGGAAAACCAGCATCTGTTTTCCATTCATATTGTCAGCAATACAACCGTCTGTATCAATCGCAACAAGGTATTCTTTTGTCTTTTTAAAATTCTTCAGTTGTATTTCAGGGTCCTCCATCAACTGCTGTGATGAAATTCTCTCAAACATACATTTTCCTGTCCACATCACTGTCACCGTCAAGATTTACTTTGTAATTTCTCTTTCAGGTCTACCAGGAAGTAGCCATTCAGTATGGAACTCCCTTACCTGACCTTTCTCATTTACCATTAATTCTGGCTTATCAGGTCCACCAATTTTGAAATATCCGTGTGCACCAAAATAATCTCTTTGAAGCGCAGAAACCTGTGCTGATGGCATAATCGGAGATGTAATCTGAAGAATGTAATCAAATGCTCCAGACATTGCAAGGGCTGGAACTCCACACTGATGGGCAACACTTATAAATGTTGCAAGTTTTCCAATATTACTCTGAACAAAATCTGCAAATTTTGGTGCTGCAAGAAGATTCGGTAGTTTCGGGTCAGATTCATATGCCTTTGTGATTTCATCAAGGAATTGTGCCCTGATGATACATCCTGCTCGCCAGATTTTTGCAATCCTGCCAATATTCAAACTGAAGTTATATGCTTTTGATGCTGCCTGAAGAAGTGCAACACCCTGAGCATAGGATGAAATTTTGGCAATATAAAGGGCGTCATGAGCAACATTTATGATTTCGTCTTTATTTCCACTGAAACTGCCAGTTGATATTTTAAGTCGTTTTACCATTTCAAGTCGCAGGTCTTTATCCTGAGACATTTCTCTTGCAAATACAGCCGCAGCAATTGTTGGAATTGGTACAAGAAGTTCAAGAGCACTCTGAACAGTCCAGGTACCGGTTCCCTTCATTCTTGTAATATCAGCGACCCTGTCAACAAGAAATTCATCAGAACCCTGGTGCTTTTGTTTCATACTATCAGCAGTGATTTCTATCAAATATGACCTGAGAATGTCATTTGGACCATTCCATTTTGCCATGATATCAGCAATTTCATCGGCTTTCATACCAATATTTTTAAAAAACCACACAACTTCCCCAATTAACTCCATATCTCCGTATTCAATACCATTGTGAGTTGTCTTCACAAAATGACCTGCACCATCAGGTCCGATATAATCAACACAGGGTTCTCCATCATATGCTTTTGCGGCAATATCCCTGAAAATTTTTTCAACAAGCTTATATGCTTCAAACTGACCACCAGGCATAATGGCAGGACCCTTGAGAGCACCTTCTTCTCCACCAGAGACACCTGTCCCAATAAAAAGAATTCCTTTTTCTGAAAGCATTTTATTTCTTCTGATGGTATCTTTGAAAAACGAATTACCACCATCAATAATCAGGTCTCCTGGTTTTAAATGTGGTAATAGCATATCAATAAAATTGTCGACCGGCTGACCTTCTTTTACCATCAGCATAATTTTCTTCGGGCTTTCAAGAGCATCAACGAGTTCTTTCAAATCATATGTTGGAATAATATTTTTCCCTTTTGCGGCACCTTCTGCAAATGCCTTTGTTTTCTCTGCGGTTCTATTGTAAACAGCAACATTATAACCCTTGCTTTCCATATTTAAAGCAAGACTTTTTCCCATCACTTCCATTCCAATAACTGCAATATTTGCCTTTTTCATGTTTTTCCTCCTGTTATCAAGTTATTCTTTTAGAACATCCCATTTCTTCCCTTCTTACGCAGGAAGAAACAGGAAAAAATTACACACCCGAATATGCGTTAAATCCACCATCAACAGGAACAACGATACCAGTCACAAAATTTGAAGCCCTTGAAGCAAGCCATACACAGGTGCCAATCAATTCATCAGGTTCTCCAAATCTTCCCATTGGAGTGTGCTGGATAATTGATTGACCCCTTGGAGTAAGATTGTTGTTTTCATCCAGCAGAAGATAGCGATTTTGCTGGGTAAGGAAAAAACCAGGGGCAATGGCATTGACCCTCAATTTTTTATTGTATTCAAGAGCAAAATGGGTCGCCAGCCACTGAGTAAAATTACAGACAGCTGCTTTTGCAGCAGAATAACCAGGAATTCTTGTTAATGGCCTGAATGCATTCATGGAAGCAATATTGATGATTGAACCACCATGTTCATTGTGAACCATATGCCGTCCAAAAACCTGTGATGGAAGTATGGCTCCTCCAAAAAGATTTAGAGCCACCACCTTTTCAAGGGCGTCAAGTGGTAAATCAAAAAAACTCAGTTCAGAAGATGTTGTTGCTTCTTTTAAATTTCCACCTGCACAGTTGACGAGAATATCAAGTCGCTTATATTTTTCAATAATCTGATTACCACACTCAATAATTTTATCCTTGTTCAACACATCAATAAAAAATCCTTCTGCCTTCAAGCCCTCTGACTTAAGTTGTTCGGCGGCTTCCTTGAAATTTTTTAGATCAGCAATTGCAACATTTGCTCCTGCAAGTGCAAGACCACGACAGATACTCATTCCAAGAATTCCAGCTCCACCTGTGACAACAGCGTTCATTCCATCAAGATTGAATAATTCCACACATTTTTTATCCATTTTTCACTCCTTTTTTACTCATACTGCACATAATCAGGGTGTGTATGTCTTTGAAACGGCCTTTTTTCACCTGCGAGAGCCCAGAAATAATAAAGTTTGTGTTCAGGGATTAAACCCACAGGATGATAACCATTTGGAATTGTAATAAGGTCGTTTGTCAGAATTGGAAATGCCTGGTCATTACTTTCATCATATACCCTCATCATTCCAAAACCTGTCTTCTCGGGCTGGCACTTAAAAAAATAAAGTTCTTCGTGTTTACTTTCTTCTGGCATATTGTCAGTATCATGTTTGTGGGGTGGGAAACATGACCAGTGACCTGTATCATGAACTGTTTCCCCTGCAATAATTTTTGAAGCAGGAAAATCCTGAGTTACAATGTTTGCAATAGAACGCTGGTAATTTAATTTTCCTGCTCTCTGATTCTTTACCTTGCTCTGTGGAATAAAAACAGGGGAAAAATTGCCATCGGCAATTGCTGATACTGCAATGATTTCTGATGGTTGCTGAAATTGAATGATGTATTTTGTATCAGGTGGTAAATAGATCGAAACAGGGTTATCTTCAAAAATTCCTTTCCTTTCCATTGTTATCACAGGAATTTTTTCCGTCTCTACTTTCACCTTTCCTGAAAGAAGAACCCATAACCATTCTTCATTTCCTGTATTTTCTTCAATCGTTAGTGGAGAAGAAGAGAAACAATAACTGAATGAAAGGAATTTTAAATCTGAATTTTCAGGTGTAACAATCTTTTTTTGAAACCCCTCTTTTTTCTGTATTCTAAATCTCAGTGCCAAGATGTTCTCCTTTCTGGTGTGGAGATATTGAAATTTTCAGTTTATTATATCAATTTTTACAAAAAAATCAATCTGCGGCTTATGACATTGTTTGATCCGAAAATTTCAAATAATTGCTTGTGTTTGAGTTTTTCAAGCGGAATTTCAATCTCAATGAATTCATTTGATTGAAAAATAATTTTCCATGATTCTAAAATTTCAAAATTTTTTTTATCAGAAATTTTTATGGTATAACAGGCACTTTTTATTGCTGGTGGAGATTTTTCATTGTCTTTCAAATAATAGCAATCAACAACCTTCAATCCATCAGGAAGAATTTTGTTCAGATTTTCAACAATCTCACAACTTTCAATTTGTCTGTTAACAAGGTGAACATCAATGACTTCATTTGTGCCTGATATTCCAACTGCAAGAGGAGGTCCCAAACTCATTTTTACCCTGTGAGTGTATCCAGAAGAAAATTCCAGCGGGATATATAGCCGTCTCAATGACCTTTCAAAAATCTTTGAAATATAATTTGCTGAAATAAATTTTGCAGGACCTTTCTTTTCATAAATAATTCTTACTATTGGCATCAGTGAGTCCTCTTCTTGATGTAAATTTCTTCTATGTTATGAAAAAGGCCACCATAAACAGTTGGCTTGATATTTTCAAATTTATCCCTGACTGCATAAAGTACAGCAGAAGTTACTGTGAATGTCATCGGCTGATTTTCACAGAAAATTTCCTGCCACCTGTCATAAAGGGCTTTTCTTTTTTTCTCGTCCATTTCCCTTGCTGCCTGTTCAAAAATTTTATCTACCTCTTTTTCCCACTCATAAACTGAACGGACTGAACCAAGATTCCACAAATGAAGATGTCCTGTTGTTACCCATACATTTTTACCAAAATGAGGATCAAGTCCACCAGTTAATCCAATCATCACTGCTTCCCAGTCCTTTGTGGCATTGATTCTTGTTACAAGTGAATTAAAATCAACAGGAAGAAAATTAACTTTCATTCCAAGTTTTTCAAGGTCATTCCTGATGAGATTTGCCTGCTCAATCCTTTCAGAATTATTACTGTTGGTAATAAGTGAAAAAGATACCTGATTTCCTTTTGAATCATAAAGATATCCATCAGAATGAATTTTAAATCCTCCATCTGCAAGAAATTTTCTTGCCATGTCGAGATTGTACTGGAATTTTTTTATATTGGGATTATAAAACTCTTTGACTGACTCATTAACCGGACCGTATAATGGATATCCAAGTCCTGCAAAAATATTGCGAATGATTGTTTCCCTGTCAATCGCACAGGACACTGCTTTTCTAAAATTGAGATTCCTGAACCATTCCTTCTTGTAATCAGGGATATTACTATCAAGATTTTGATTGAAAACAAGGAATTCTGAACCAAGCGAAGGTCCCACATTGAAAAATTTAACATCAGGTGGATTTGCTTTTTTCAACAGCAGATAATCCTGTGCTCTTAATGATATCATATCAAGTTCACCCTTTTTAAACTTCAACAGTGCAAGATTCTGATCAGGAATTGTTAAAATGATGATTCTATCAAGATATGGAAGTTGATTTCCCTGTGAATCTTTTTTCCAGTATCTTTTATTTTTTTTCAAAATCACCCATTCTCCTGGTCTGAAATCTTCAAGCATAAATGGTCCTGTGCCAACAATATCTTCGGGTTTTGAATTCAATCCCATGGCAAATGAAAAACCCTTTTGATCAACGATTTTCTCATATTTATGTTTTGGAAGAATTTCCTGCCCCATCAATCGCAAAAATGGAGCAAAACTATCAGGAAGATAAAATTTCACTGTGAACTTATCAACAACTTCAACCCTGATGGGTTTGTCTCCAATGGTAAAAACATCCCTGCTACTGGTTGGTATATCAGGATTGAAAATCAGCCGGTTAAAGGTGAATTCAACATCCCATGCAGTAAATTGAACACCATCATTCCAGAAAACATCATCTCGCAGATGAAATGTCCAAGTTTTTCCTGTTTTATCAATGTCCCATGATTTTGCAAGATTTGGCTTGACCTTCTGTGTTACACCATCAGTTGTCGTCAAGCCCTCAAAAATGAAACCAGTAATAAATGTTGTACTTGTTTCCTTTGCAACAATTGGATTGAATGATTTTGGAACAGAGGAAGAGGAAATAACAATTGAGCCACCGTTTTTAAGTTCCTCAGAATAGCATATACAGCCAAAAAGCAAAAAAATTAAAAAACTACTTATTTTGTGCCGGCGGCACATTTGTTGAAGGAGTTTGTGGTACTGATGGTTGAGATAATGGTTGCTCGGGTTTTGATGGCGTTGACTGTTTTTGAAGTTCCCGTTGAATAACAGAAGAACCAGTGTATTTGAAGGAAAAAGTTGTAAGAAGAATACAATTAACCATAAACAATATTGCAAGGGCTGTTGTGATTCTATTCATTATTGCAGGCGTTTCTGCACCAAAAACAGTTTCCATCCCACCACCACCAAAAACATTTGCCATTGAAGAACCTTTACCACTCTGAAGAAGCACAGCCACAATCAAAAGTATTGACACAATCAGATGAATAACAATGAGAAACGTCATCATATTAACCTCAACTGTTCATTTTGAAATCAACAATTCTTGAAAACGATTCAAATTTCAAACTTGCACCACCAACCAGAACACCATCAATATCCTGTTCAGCCATTAATTGGTCAATATTATCGGGTTTTACGCTACCACCATAGAGAATACGAATTTCTGACGCAACATCTCCGTAATTTTTTCTTAGTGTTTCTCTGATAAAGAAATGAACCTTCTGTGCCTGTTCGGGTGTTGCATTTTTACCTGTACCGATTGCCCATACTGGCTCATATGCAATAACAACATTTTTTATCTCATCCTTTGAAATATTTTTCAGTCCACCTGTAAGTTGTTTTTCAACAACAGAAAATGTTTCTCCTTTTTCATTTTGCTGAAGTGTTTCCCCAATACAGAGAATTGGTATCATTCCATAATCTATAACAATTTTCACTTTTTCTGCTATGAATTCATCTGTTTCTTTAAGAATCTGTCGTCTTTCAGAATGCCCGCATATCACAAATTTAACACCTGCATCCTTAAGCATCGCAGGTGAAATTTCGCCTGTGAAAGCCCCTTCTTTTGCAGGATAAACATTCTGTGCTCCGATCATAACATGAGTACCACTCAGTACCTTAGAAACAGCAGGTATCGCCAGAAAAGGTGGACAGACAACTATGTCTCTATCCTGATAAACTGGCAAATTTTTTAATTCCTTTGCAAAAATTTCTGCCTCTGAAGGGCTTTTATACATTTTCCAGTTACCGGCAATAAGTGCTTTCATCAATTTGTCCTCACTTTTTCAATACATCTATTCCTGGTAGCCCTTTTCCCTCGAGAAACTCAAGCGATGCACCACCACCAGTGCAGATATGAGAAATTTTATCTGCAACACCTGCCTTGTTTACTGCAGCAATTGAATCACCGCCACCTATCACTGTGTATGCATTGCTTGCAGCAACTGCTTTTGCAATTTCAATTGTTCCTTTTGCAAATGGTTCAATTTCAAAAACACCCATAGGACCATTCCAGAAAATCGTTTTTGCACGTCTTATGCAATCAGTGTATTCCTCAATTGCCTGAGGTCCTATGTCAACCCCTGTCCATCCAATGGGAACAGTGCCTCTTTCAGTCGCAAAATAATGAGCATCTTCAGCAATTTTGTCAGCAACAATATGGTCTAACGGAGTATGAAATTCAAGATGTCTTTTCCTCAATTCCTTGTAAATTTCCTTGGCAAGTGGAATAGCATCAAATTCAACCTTTGAATTACCTGTTTCCCAGTTATTTGCCCTGATAAATGTATAAGCCATCACTCCACCAGTGATAATAGTATCAACCCTATCAAGAAGGTTTCTCAACATTCCAATTTTGTCACTTACCTTTGCACCGCCGATAATCAGCAAAAATGGTCTTTCAGGATTTTCAAGGAGTTTACTGAGGGCATTTACTTCCTTTTCAATAAGAAATCCTGCTGCCTTATCAGACAAAAATTTTGTAATTCCAACAATTGAAGCATGTGCCCTGTGCGAGGAACCAAAAGCATCGTTCACATAACAATCAGCAAGTTCTGCAAGTTGTTTTGAAAATGCTTCATCATTTTTTTCTTCTTCAGGATGAAACCTTAAATTTTCAAGAAGAATAATGTCGCCTGCTTTTGCAGAATCAACGATACTTTTTGCTTCAGGACCGATACAGTCCTTTGCAAATTTCACCTGTTTTCCAATAAGTTCTGAAAGGCGCTTTGCAACAGGTGCAAGACTTAATTCTGGTTCTGCATTTTTTGGTCTTCCAAGATGAGAAGCAAGAATCACAATTGCATTCTGATTCAAAAGATACTTGATTGTTTCAAGAGATGCTTTGATTCTTGTATCATCAGTAATATTCAAATTTTTATCAAGGGGAACATTGAAGTCAACGCGTACAAAGACGCGCTTATTGGAATAATCCTTTTCCTTCACTGTTACCAGTTCCATATTTTCCTCCTTGAAACTCATCCTTTGTTGTTGATTAATTTTAGCAGGTCAACAATCCTGCAACTATACCCCCATTCATTGTCATACCATCCAAAAACTTTCACAAGGTCTCCATCAATGATGTATGTTGATGGCGCATCAAAAATGCAGGAGTGTTCATTCCTCACAAAATCCTTTGAAACAAGCGGTTCATCGCAGTACTGAAGAATACCTTTCAATGAACCCTCTGATGCTTTCTTGAATGCTTCATTTACTGTTTTTTCATCAACTTTCCTTTCAAGTTGAGCAACAAAATCAACAATTGAAACAGTAGGTGTTGGAACCCTGATTGCAATACCATTGAGTTTCCCATTCAATTTTGGAATAACCTTTCCAATTGCCTTTGCTGCACCAGTTGTTGTTGGTATCATAGAAAGAGCCGCTGCCCTTGCCCTGCGAAGGTCTTTATGTGGAAGATCAAGAATTCTCTGGTCATTTGTGTATGCATGGATTGTCGTCATCAATCCACGAACAACGCCAAATGCATCATCAAGAACCTTTACCATTGGAGCAAGACAGTTTGTTGTACAGGAAGCATTTGAAATAATATTGTGTTTCCCAGGATCATACATTGAATCATTTACTCCAATAACAATCATCACATCTTCACCTTTTGCGGGTGCTGTAATGATAACCTTTTTTGCTCCTGCCTGAATATGTGCCTTTGCTTTCTCTGCCTCTGTAAAAAGTCCTGTTGATTCTACAACAACATCAACATTGAGTGCCTTCCATGGAAGATTTTTGGGGTCTTTCTCAGAAAGAACCTTGTATGGCTTTTCATTGATAACAATTTCATTATCCCTTACCTCAACCTTTCCAGGAAAAATTCCGTAGTTGGAATCATACTTAAAAAGATGTGCATTTGTCTTTGCGTCAGTAATATCATTGAGAGCAACAAACTCAATATCTTTTACATTATGTTCAAGTGCTGCTCTAAAAACAAGTCGTCCTATTCTACCAAAACCATTAATGGCAACTCTCATAAATCCTCCTTTTTAAGTTAAGGGGTGACGTGGAAACTTTTTTGTTATTATACACGGATTAAAAAAATATGTCAAAATTTTGTCTAAAATTTGATTGCAGGGGGTTTTGAACATATCCTGACCCGCTGCCAACGGTTATGATTTTCAATTTTCCTATCATATTTTGAGTTTACCACATATGTTCAATCCCGACAATTGAAGAATTATTTAAAAAAGTTTGACCAGATTTACTTATGACTTTGATACAGCAGAAAATATGATAGAATATAATATGAACATGAAAAAAATAAAAAGTCAACTTTTAGGTCTCTTCATACTGTCGCAACTTTTAGTCACTTTACTTTTATGTGCCCAGACACATACTCTTATTGTAGAGCCAGAAGATGGTTCTGACGTAATTGTAGATGTAATCAAAAATGCAAGAAAAACAATTGACATCACAATTTATGAAATTAATGACCCTCAGATAAATGCAGCCCTGCTTGATGCAAAAAAGCGCGGTGTGAATGTACGGATCATCTATAATTATTATTCTTTTGAAGATTCAGGTAAGCCCATTATAAGCCAGGATGCAATAAATACTTTTGTTTCCTCAGGAATTCGGGTTAAGAAAGCAAGCGAGAGATACGAGATAACTCATCAGAAGACAATTACTGTTGACGATGAAAAGTCCATTATTATGACATTTAATCTTCTTCCTGATTACTTTTCCCGGACAAGGGACTTTGGTATTATTACAGTAGACAAAAAGGAAATTGCAGAGATTAAGCAAGTTTTTGAGTCGGACTGGAATTATGTACCTGCCTTTGTCAATGTTAAATCCCTTGTGTGGAGTCCGACAAATTCACGCCAAAAAATATTAGGATTAATAAATAACGCAAAGCAAACGATCGACATATATACTGAGGAAATACAGGATGATGAATGTATAAATGCTCTAATAAATGCTGCCAGCAGAGGAGTTAGGGTTAGAGTCATAAGTGCCAGAATGGATCGTTCTGGAGAAGACCCTAATGCAAAGGCACGAGAGAAACTCAATGATAATGGAGTAAGTGCAAGATATTGCACATCATTATATATTCACGCCAAGATAATTCTTGTGGATGATAAAACAGATAATGCAGTGGCATTTGTGGGTTCAGAAAATTTATCCCGCGTATCTCTGGATAGAAATAGGGAGCTGGGAATATTGGTATATGAACGCGATATAATTAACAGGTTATCCAGTATCTTCCAATCAGATTGTGAAAAAACATTCAGGGAAAATTTTGAAAAGACGTATAAGGAGAACTGGGAAAAAAATTATAGAGAAAACTGGGAAAGAAGATATAGAGAAAAAAGATGGTAATGAAAGAAATTTGTAAATCCCTGTTATCCCCTCGTAAATCCTTACTCAACCACGCGTCCTTTCACCTTAGTCCTGGCCCTGGTGGGAAGAGAAAAAAAACTGGATACCTTCACCCGCAAGGGTCTATACCTTACCAACAAAATCCCCATTTAGGAAAGATTCTCCCTCACAATTCCCCCTTTGTAAAAGGGGGAAAAAGGGGGATTTAGAGGGGAACAAAAACACCAACAACGTCTTTCCCTCCCGACCACGCGGTGGACTGCCTATGTCTTAGTGCCAATGCTTTGGTTTGGTTTCAACATCTTTTTCCATCAAGTGTGATGGCTCTGGTGTTCCTTCTGCCTTCAGGTCTTTAATAAATTCATCCAGAAACTTCCGAGTGTTATGCTGCATGACCACAATGTGCGCCATCTTTCCACCTAATCTTTCATCAAATTCTGGAGCAAGGGCATATTTTTTCATAATTTTATCGCTCGGACGGTGGAAATATACAGTGTTGGAATATGGATTCCGCCATGCCTTATAACCAATTTTGTTCAATTGTTCCTCAAGATACCGAGCATTTTCAAGAATTGCCTTTGCCTGCTGTTCAAAACCCTCATAACCTGTCTTTTTCACTTTCCACCAGAATTTAAGAGCAGAAATAGCATTACGAGAGCAGGTAATTGTAGGTACAGCTTCATTAAGATAGGAAACCTTGAAGGGATTGGTTTGGTCTTTAACCTCCTTGGTGGTGATAAAAATTCCCATTGGTTCATCAAAACCAAAAAATTTGTGTCCACTGACCGCAATGGAGTCAAAATGACCTACCCTTCTGTCCACAAGTTTTTTATGCTCAGTAAAAGGTAAATAACCACCAAAAAGAGCTGCATCAACATGACGAAAGACCGCCACAGGTTTTTTCCTGTTGAGCACTTCGTCAATTGCCTCCATATCATCAATAGCACCTTTGAAAGTAGTCCCCATAGCAATTACCACCAGTGCGGGCTTTGATGGGTCAAGCGCCTTTTCAAACTCGCTTATTATCATTTTCCCTGTTTCATCAGTTTTAATTAAACGTATTTCGAGATTCTGAAGGTCAGCAATTCTTTTTATTGAATAATGTGCTTCTTCTGAAACATAAACAATCGGAAGTTGCTTTGTCTTTCCCAGAAGATTTTTCGCACCAAAATACATACCATGCATATTGCCATCTGTACCGCTGTGAGTGACAATTCCCCACGCTTCTTCTTCTGAAAATCCATACAAGGGGGCAAAAAATTTAATCACCTCATTTTCAAATTCATGAGTATTCATAGGATAGATGCTTGGTTGCTGTGGGTCGCCTACATTATTGAGAGAAACATTGTACAATTTTGATTTATAGTACCATTCATAGAATTCTTTAAGATGAGTGTTTTGATTGACAGGGTATCCCATCTCTTCTGATCTCACCTGCTCAATTTTTTTAGCAAAATCATTCAGCCGTTTCAGAGGAATTCCCTCAGACATCAGTAAACCAGATGAAGTAAAGATAAATAACATACAAAAACATACCAGGTTTCTTCCAGAAAAATATTTCGCCCTTTTTTGAAGGAGTGAAAAACAAAAATTTCTTACTGAAAATTTCTTACCGCTTTGCCGCACATCCTTAATTTCGCCAAAAATAAACAAACCCTTCATTATTCCCCCTTGTAAGGTTTTAGAAACAAAAAAATATTATAAAATCTGTCCCTGCAAGTGGATTTTTTCTAACCTGTCTGACATAAGACAACCAGATTCACCTCCTTTCATATCTTAATTTTTTTCTTTCAACGCAAGTAGAAGTTTGTCAGAAAAAAGTTAGATACTTCAGTGAATTTAAAAGATGTTCAGTAAAAAATAAAAAACTTTTGGCTCAAGAACAAGTTTTCAGGATAATTTTGGATTCAGGACAAACTGAAGTGAAAAAGCCCGGATTGTTAAAGAATGGGCAATCTTTTTAGAAATTTTGCGTCCCAAACTTAATATAAATTAAATAATTTCACCTGTCAATAGTTCAAATTGCCCATTAAAAATTTAATTAAAATTTTTCTCACCTTCGACACAAAAGGGGGAATTGTAGAGGGATTGCGAGGGTTGGGGGAGATTTTTCCTCAAGATAAAAATCCCTCTTGCATCTCCCTTTGAAAAAGGGAGAAACTACTTTAAATCCTCCTGTGTCCTCGTTGCTCTCCCTCCTTTTCTAAAGGAGGGTTGGGGTGGATTTAAATCCCCCTTAGTCCCCCTTTGAAAAAGGGGAAATTGAAGGGGGATTTAGGAGGGAATGCAAGGGGAGATTGCGGGTCTTGTTATCCCGACAGATACAAGCAATAGAGCAAAAAATATTTTTACAAAAATTGAAAAACAAGGAAAGCAGTGGTAATCCCTGATAGAATTACAAAAATCTTTGAGAGTTGTTGGTAATTAAGGAAACTTGCCGCCTTAGCTCAGTGGTAGAGCAAGGCACTTGTAATGCTCAGGTCCGCGGTTCAAATCCGCAAGGCGGATTTAAGACATCCAGCAAATCTGTCTGAAATTCCCACAAATACTTTTTTTTGGTTCTGTTGCCCAAAAAATGGAATGTTTCAATTCTGTCAGTAATCAGAAATTTTTCTCATATTATAAAATTACCAATGTGATATAGGATTAATAGAAACAATATGCCGGTTAATGATAGATTACGACTGAGTGAAAGTAAAATTAAGCCATTTGAAACTTTGAAAAACAAAAAGGGTTGTGCAGGAAAATTTTGTTAAGGTTAACGAGAGTCAAATTATAAGGGTAAGAGTGATTTTTATGAAAAAATTTTTGAGAATATGAAAGCAAATTATACAATTGTTGGTATAGTGGATATGTGGTATTATAAAAAAATGAAATACCCAAAGGTATAATTGTAAGTGACGATTTAATAAATTACTTAACAACACAAAGGAATACATGTGAAATTATTTTGTATTCTTGTTTTTTTCACTATTCTTTCCAGCCCTGTTTTTTCACAGACAGAAGTAATGTTAAGTAAAAATGGAAAGGCACTTTTCCCTGTGGTCATCAGCGAAAAATCAAGTGAAAAAACCAAGAAAAACGCAGAACAACTTTGTTTTTATTTGAATAAAATCACAGGAGCAAATTTCAATCTAATTACTGGTGA
>JAMWCD010000009.1 GCA_023818965.1 Candidatus Omnitrophota bacterium
TATCTTTCCCATCGGCTACCTCCTTTTTAAAAACTATGATAGCCGATGGGATTACGACATTCTATCTTTTAAATCAATGGCGACATTTTATCTTTTAAATATACGACATTCTATCTTTTAAACAACAGACCTCACCGGGTTTTAGGATAACCCACATGTTGAATCAGAATAATTTTTTGTTCAGGTCTCAAATTCAATGATTGAGCAAGCCCTTGTTTATCAACAATTCCCAGAACAACTGTATTTAATCCTTCAGATGCACAAAATAGATACACATTCTGGCTGATGAAACCTGTATCAGTCGCTGAATAAAAATCCTTATCTGTCTGCGATGCCCTGCCCATTTTTGAATAATCAGCAATATAAGCAAGGACAACTGGAGCTGTCTTAACAAATGCCTGTCTTCCAAAATTTGCTCTCAAATCACCTCCAACAACAGGTTTCAAAACACTATTTTTCGCATCATAAACATAAACACCCTTTGATGTTGCAACATAAATATCAATTTCCTGCCAGTTAGAAGCAGATGGTGCTGTTCTTTTTCCTGATTCAGGTCTATTGATGCCAAAGGCAGCCCAGAGTAAATTTGATAGTGTCTGTAAAGACAATTCCTGAGAACCAAATTCCCTCATTGATTTTCTCGCACTCAGTGCCTCCATCAATGGCTTACCGCCTTTCATTTGTGGGTTTGGTAAAGAAATCGACTGAATCTCATTTTCCTGAGCATAACAAAATCCTGTAAATAGAAAAAGCATCAAAAATACAGTAATTTTTCTCATATCGTCTCCCTGGTATAAGGAAAACATTAGATCACCATATTTTGATTTTTCTCTGGTAATATCATAGCACTTATTTCAAAAAAAGAAAAACTTCTTGACTTCAGCAACATCTTGAAATAAACTACTTAATGCTACATTCTTCATAGGGTGAAATGAAAGAGAGGTTAAAATCTCCCTCAATCCCCCTTTACAAAAAGTGGGAAGAATAGAGAGAGGATTTATAAAAGGGGTCCACATCCCCTCCTGAAAGGAGGGATGTAAGGGGAGGTTCAAAAGAGGGAATAGAAGGGAATTCAGGAGGGTTAGGTTGGATTTTTTGAGTGTCTTCGTCCACAGCGGGACGGGTAAGGGGTAAAAAACAAGGAGGGAGTTATGGGAAGGAAATCTTTGATAATTCTGACTTTAATATTATCAGGCATGTTAAAACTTTGTAGCGCTGATGTATCCTTAGCACCAATATTCAGCAATGGTGCAGTGTTACAACGAGAAGCAAGAATTCCTGTATGGGGAACCGCAGGACCTGGTGAAAAAATCATACTGACTATTGGTGATATAAACATCTCTACAACTGCTGATGAAAATGGCAACTGGAAAATTTTTCTTCCTGAACATAAAGCAGGTGGACCTTATGAAATGGTTGTTAGCGGGAAAAATACCATAACAGTGAGTGATATTTATTTTGGTGATGTATGGTTCTGTTTAGGACAGTCCAATATGGCAATGTATGTTGCGGGAAGTGCCAATGCACAGGAAGAAATAAAACAAGCATCAAATACAATGATTAGAGAATTTAAAATACCTGGTATTCCTTCAGAAAATCCAAAAAATGAATTACAGGGCACCTGGAAGGTTTGTAACAGTTCAACAGTAGGTTCATTTTCAGCAACAGCATACTTCTTTGCAAAAAACATTCAACCCGAAATTGGAGTCGCGATTGGAATTATTAATTGCTCAGTGGGTGGGACAAGAATCGAAGCATGGATGAGCAGGCAATCGCTTGAAAAAATTCCTGAAATGAAAAAATTTCTTGAAATTCAGGACAAAAACATTCAGGATTATAAGGTTGCTATGGAGCAATATAACAATAAAATCAAGGAATGGCAGGATGCATGTGAAAAAGCAAAAAAAGATGGCACACCACTGCCTGAAAAACCACAGCAACCAAAATCCCCAATTAATGCAAATGCTTACAGTGCCCTTTTCAATGGTATGGTTGCTCCTTTACAGGGATTTCCGATTAAAGGAATTTTATGGTATCAGGGAGAATCAAATACAAGAAGTAATGCATACCTTTATAGAACACTTCTTTCTGCACTTATAGATGACTGGAGAAATTTCTGGAAACAGGAAGTTCCATTTATTTTCGTACAATTGCCGAACATCGGTAAAGTTTGCGAGACATACGAAGATAATACCTGGGCAGTACTGAGAGAGTCGCAACTGGTAAATCTTAATAAACCAAAAACAGCCATGGCTGTTACCATTGATATTGGAGAGGCAAATAACATTCACCCTTTAAATAAACAGGAAGTTGGAAAGCGTCTTGCGCTCGCAGCACTGGCAACTGTTTATGGAAAAAAGATTGTTTATTCAGGACCAGTGTATTCGGGAATGAAAATAGAAGGGAACAAAATCAGAATTAAATTCAATCATACTGGCAGTGGACTTATTGCAAAGGATTCTGACCGGTTGATGGGTTTTGTTATTGCAGGGGAAGACCAAAAATTTGTCAAGGCACAGGCAAAGATTGAAAATGATACAGTTGTTGTCTGGAGTGATGAAATAGAAAAACCTGTAGCAGTAAGATATGCCTGGGCAGGAAATCCTGTATGTAATCTGTACAATAAAGAAGGGCTTCCTGCTTCTCCATTTCGCACAGATAACTGGCAGGTTATTTCAATGCCATTAAAATAATTGTTCCCATCTGATTTTATGAAACATTCAGCTTTGTTTGTTAATCCACCTGTTTATGATTTTTCTGCATCTGATTTATGGAGCAAGCCATATGGTTTTCTCTTCATTGTTGATATGTTTATAAAAAATCAGTGGGAAGTTTTTTATTTTGATTTTATGAATAGACACAATCAATATTATCAGGGCAAAAATAAAAAGTTTGGTTGTGGTCAATATTACTCACAGGTTGTTGAGAAACCAGAAATTTATAAGGATGTACCAAGGAAATATAAAAGATTTGGACTGCCAGACGAAGTATTTGTTGAGTATCTTGAAAAAATCAGGAAAATTGACATTGTTCTTATTACCTGTGGAATGACTTACTGGTACAAAGGAGTTGAAGAAGTAATCAAAACAATCAGAAAATTTACAGATGCAAAAATTATCGCTGGTGGAATATACCCAAGTTTCTGTCCTGAACATGCAAAAAATCTCGGCGTGGATATTGTTTTCCAGGGAAGTAACATCAAGGATTTTGTCTCTGTTTTTAATAGTTCCACTGATTTTCATTTGAAATATTTTGATCGTCTCTTTCCATACTGGGATGTTTATCAAAAACTTTCATATCTTGTTGTTAGAACAAGTTTCGGTTGTCCATTTTCGTGCTATTACTGTGGAATAAAAAAAATTTATCCTGAGTATGTTTTAAGGAATATTTCTGATGTTGTTGAGGAAATAAGTAAAAATCTGATGAAATACAATGTGAAAGATATTGCATTTTATGATGATGCTCTTTTGTGTAAATTCAAAGACCACCTTGAGAAAATTATAGAAAAAATCATAAATACCTGGGGAACATTGAATTTTCATACTCCAAATGGTATTCATCCAAAATTTATTGACAGAGAACTTGCCAGTTTTTTAAAACATGCAGGTTTCAAAACCCTTCGTCTATCAGTAGAGACAATTGATGAAAAAAGGATGAAAGAATCAAGTTTTAAACTCAATATCTCTGAGTTTGAATCAGCAATAAAAAATCTTGTTGATGCTGGTTTTACAAAAGATAACATTGGCGCTTATATTCTTGCAGGACTTCCTGGACAGGACTTCAATCAGGTAATGGAAACAGTGAAATTTCTTAAACAATTCCCATGTTCAATAAAGATTGCTGAATACAGCCCTATTCCTGGCACAATTGACTTTGAAATTTCAAAAAAACTTTATCCTTTTCTTCCGCTTGATGAACCGTTATATCAGAATAATTCAATTTTTCCTTTATGGACATTTGAGAATAAATGGGAAAAAATTGATTACTTAAAAAATTTTGCAAAAAATTGATTAACCATATATTTCATTGATCCCAATTACCCCGTTCCCGCCCCCACAGTGCACCTTGCCCACTCCGGGCACGATTCATTTTTTCCTTTTCGGTAATCCCCCTTTCATTCCCCCTTTTGAACCTCCCCTTGTATCCCCTCCTAAATCCCCCTTCAATTCCCCCTTTTTCAAAGGGGGACTAAGGGGGATTTAAATCCACCCCCCCACCCTCCTTTAAAAAAGGAGGGAGAGAAAATTTCCCCCTTTTATAAAGTGGATAAAACTTTTTACTTTTCTTATACCTTCCTGTGAAATCTTTCATAACTTATTTGACACAACATTCGTAAAAATCCTTTCCGTAACTATCAATACACACAATGGCAGGAAAATTTTCAACCTCAATTCTATAAACTGCCTCTGGTCCAAGGTCATCAAAAGCAATAACCTGCAAGTTTTTCACAAACTGTGATAAATATGCTCCGCATCCACCATAGGTAACAAGATAAACTGCACGATACTTCACAATCGCTTTTTTTACCATTGGTGAGCGCATACCTTTGCCCATTGTTGCTTTTACTCCTGCCTTCAATAATTCCGGGGTGTATCTATCCATTCTTGAACTCGTTGTTGGACCAAAAGAACCAACAGGAAGATCAGGTGGTGCAGGAGTTGGACCAACATAATAAATAATTTGACCACGAGGATCAAAAGGAAGGGGCTTTTTTTTCTTCAGAATCTTATGAAATCTTTTGTGAGCAGCATCCCTGGCACAATAAATAATTCCTGAAATTTCAACAAAATCACCTGCCTTAAGATTCAATATTGTTTTTTCATCAACAGGAGTTATTATCTTTTTCATATCTCAACCCTGTGCATTCTATGCGCCCAGCATGATATAGAAACTGCAACAGGAAAACCCGCAATATGTGTTGGGAAATTTTTTATCCGCACATCAAGACAGGTATTATCCCCACCGAAACCACCAGGACCAATCATGAGAGCATTAATCTCAGAAATCAATTGTTTTTCAATTTCCTCGAGTTTCCCCCTCTGTTGTCTTCCTGTTTCAAGCAATGCTTTTTTCGATAAACACAGTGCCTTATCTGCTGTGCCACCCATTCCAATACCAACAAACACAGGTGGGCAGGGATTTGGTCCTGCTTTTTTTACACAACCAACGACAAATTTTTTAACAGCATCCATATCAACTGTTGGCTTGAACATTTTTAAAGTAGTTGTATTTTCAGAGCCAAAACCCTTGATAAGAATAGAAAAATTTATCCTGTCTCCAGGAACAATTTCACACCACAATACTGCAGGTGTATTATCAAAAGTATTTTTTCTATCCGGTACAGTTACAATAGATTTTCTCAAATAAAAATCTTTGTAGGCGCGTCGAACTGCACTGTCAACAAGTTCCTGTAATGAATTGAACTGATTAAATTCAATCATTGCCCCTGTACCAATTTCAAAAAATACTTCAACCATTCCTGTGTCCTGGCACAGAGGCAATCTCTTCATTTCAGCAATGTGTATGTTGTCAATAATGATTTCAAGAACCTTCTTTCCATAAGGATTTTTTTCAGTTTTCAGTGCGTTTTGCAAAAGTTTTTTAATTTCTGGTTCAAGAGTAAAACTTGCTGTGCCAATTGCCGAATAGATTTTCTCTTCAATCAATTTTTCTTTAACTGTTCTCATGGTTCATTCATTTATATGATAATGAATAATTTCATTCAAACATTTCATTAAATTTTCAAAAAGTTGGTCAGGTATGTATTTTACCATTGAAAGGTTATCTGCAGGAATTTTGGAGAAAAATCTCAGAACATCAATATGTTTTGCAGGTATTTTGAATGCAGTGGACTCACCTGCCTGGCATTTTGAACAAACAACACCACCAAGTTTTCCACTAAAAAAATTCAATTGGTCCTGGCTTCCACAAACAAGACATTTTTCAAGAAAAGGACCAAAACCAAGGAGGAAAAGTAATTTTTCAGTTATATAAATCTCAACAGCCCTGTGATTTTTGATTGATGGAATCAATTTCCCGATATTGAAGACGAGTTCATAAATTTCCTTACTGTTAAATCTTGACGCAGGAACAAGTTTATCGACAAGAAAAAGAATTTTTTTCCATAGAACAAGTTTATCTGAATGGAAATTAAAAATTTCCAGAACCGCTGGCTTTGTAACAAGTTCAAGCCCTGGTCTTGATTTAAGATAAACAAATGCCTCAATACAAGCACCCTCCTGATAGGCAATCGGAGGAATTTTTTTTGATACACATCTAACTCCCTTCATCAATCCAGAGATTTTTCCTGTTGAGTCAGTAAGGAGATGAACAATAACACTTGTCTCACGAAAATCAATTTTTTTTAGGATTATCGCTTTTATTTTTGTCGGTGGCATTTGATAAACTGTAGATACCAAAGGAAAGCACAATTTTCATCCCTGCTTCAACTGTGATGGGAAGAATTTTTATTCTATCTTTGTGGATAAGAAGAACAACCCCTGTTGTAGGATTTGGCACAGTCGGTACAAAAACAGTCCAGTATTCGTCTTCAATCTCCTGAAGAATTTTTTCTTTGCTTGTGATGAAACCAATTGTAGAAACACCTTCTGCAATTTTAACAAGTGCCACACCCTGAAAAATTTGTTTTTCTTTCCTGAAAATCTGCTGAAGAATTGATTGAACGAATTGATAGAGCCGATTGAAAACAGGAATAGAAACAAATGCCTTTTCAAGGTAACGGATAATTCTTCTTCCAAAGATATTCTGGGCAAAAAAACCGAGAAGTAAAATTAATGCAATCAGGGAAATCAAACCAAGACCCCTGACATAAAATTGGGGTACTGCCCTTTGAATCCATTGACCGATTAAACTTTCAAGAAAAACAAAAATTTTCCACAATACCCAGATGGAAACGGTTGCAGGAACAATAACAAGAATTCCTGAGATAAAATAGTTTTTCAGTTTCATTGTAATATTTTAAACTTTTCCACAATTTGAAACAATAGCACTGTTATCAAAATTCCAAAAATTGCTCCAATAACTGTTTCCTCTATTGTGTGAATATGTTTGATAATCCTTCCCTGAGCCACCCATATTGCAAGAAGAAGAACAAGAACTGAAACAAGTGGTTCTGTCTTAAATGTCAGCATTGAAACAATTACCCATATACTGAAGGCAATTCCACTGTGAATGCTTGGCATACCACCAGAAATCAGGGCTTCTTTCTTTATCAATGATTTCAGCATAATATAAAGGGCACTAATGAAAAATAGAATTAAAAATGTGAGATACCAGGGCGAGTTTGCAAGATTTTCAAAAGCATTTCTGAATGAAGGTGGAAAATATTTTGCAAAAAGAAGATACCCTATAATTACTGAAGTCCCTGCAGAAATTAGGACTGATGCAGCAGCAACATCCTTAATCTTTCGAACCTGAATGTGATATTCCCTGTAAAACATATCAGTAAGCATTTCTATCACAGTATTAAAAATTTCAGAAATAATCACAATCGCAACAACAAGTATCAGAATCAAAAATTCTAAAAATGGCAATCTGAAAAAAATTCCAGCAATGACAACAAAACAACCAATTCCAAAATGTATACACAGATTCCTTTCTGTTTTCAGAGCATAAAACAAACCCCTGAAGGCATTTGTAAAACTCTGAACAATATCCTGTCTTTTATCGTTTTGCATCCAGGACCCCTGCAATTTCTGTAAAGATACTATCCTGTTTCTCTTTCATTTTATCATAATTGTGCTCATCGTCATTAAATCCAAGCAAATGCAAAATACCGTGGATCGCAAGGTATAAAATTTCTTTTTCAACACTATGGTTTACCTCAAAAGATTGTCTTTTTGCTGTCTCTGCTGAAATAATCACATCACCAAAAAAACCAAGTTTGAATGATATCACATCTGTCGGGTAATTTTTATTCAAAAACTTCTTGTTTACAGAAATAATAGTTTTGTCGCTCACCAGCGTGATATAAATTTTTTTCAATGATTGTGGGATTTTCTTTTCAAGTAAACCAAAGGCATCTTCAAGATATTTCAAATTCAACTTAACCTTTCTCTGACGATTTATCAGCAAAACCTTTTTTCGCCTGCGTTTTTTGATATGTGTCATATGCCTTGATAATCCTTTTGACAAGAGGATGCCTTACAACATCCTTCTCGCTGAAATAAATAAATTTCACTCCACTCACCTTTTCAAGAACCTTCTCACATATTACAAGACCACTTGTTTCCTTTGAAAGAGGCAGGTCAATTTGTGTAATGTCACCTGTGATGACTGCCTTTGAATTTGCACCAAGTCGGGTAAGAAACATTTTCATCTGTTCACCTGTAGTATTCTGCGCCTCATCAAGAATGATAAAGGCATCATTCAATGTTCTTCCTCGCATATAGGCAAGGGGTATGATTTCAATAATTTTTCTTTCACTCCATCGTTTCAGTTCTTCATATTTCATTATATCAAATAGAGCGTCATAAATGGGCTGAAGGTATGGTTTTATTTTTTCCTCAAGGTCTCCTGGTAAAAATCCAAGCCGTTCCCCTGCCTCAAGTGCAGGTCTTGTAAGAACAACCCTGTTGAATAAACCATTGCGAAGTGATTCAATTGCAAGAGCAACTGCAAGATATGTCTTACCTGTTCCAGCAGGACCTATTCCAACAGTAAGCGAATATTTTCTGATTGCTCTGATATATGAACGCTGGTGCAAACTGCGTGGATAAATCACATCCCTTTTTGACCTTACGATAATTGCATCCGGAGAGTCAGTGATTTTTTCTGCTGGTTTTTGCTCTGTTGGTTCTTTTTCAACATCCTCAGGCATCGCATCAAAAATGTCTTCTGGAGAAAGATACTTCAATCTGTGAACACGATGCCTCAAGTTTTCAATGACCTTCTGTGCTTTTTCCACCTGCAAATGTTCACCTCGCAACTTAATAACATTTCCACGAGCAAATATTTCAACACCGAGAAGGTCTTCAAGCAATCTCAAATTCTCATCATGCTTTCCAAAAATGATCTGTGCTTCCTGATTTGTCAGAACAATTTCTTTCAATGAGGACATATTACGGAATCACAATTTCTGTACCTGGTATTAATACATCTGGATTTTTGATTTTTGACTTGTTTGCATCATAAATCTTCTTCCAGCCCTTTGAATCCCCGTAGTATTTTGTAGCAACCTTAGAAAGGGTATCTCCCTTTTTGACAGTATATGTCTTTCCCCCAGAAATTTTTGCCTTTGGTTCTTCAGGCAGTACTGGTTCAAGTTGCTGTGACTTGATTGTTGCCTTTACCCTTCCAAGTTCTGCAAGCACCTGGTCACATGCTGCAAGTGCCTTGTTTGAAGCAATGGTTGCTTTCTCTGCTGCTTCATTTGCTGCCTTTATTGCATCATTAGCAGCGTCTATTGCCTTTTGCGCTGCCTGGTCGGCATAATCCATCGCCTGCTTTGCTGCCTTGTTTGCTGCTGCAATTGCCTTTTCTGACGCTTCATTGGCTGCTGCAATGGCTCTATCCGCTGCCTCATTTGCGGCTTTCACTGCTTCAGCAGATGATTGAATGGCTTTATTGGCCGCCTCAAGTGCTTTTTCTGATGTTGCATTTGCCTGATTGCTTGTATTGTATGATTCCTGTGCATATTTTTCAGCATTCTTACTAATTTCCATTGCTGTCTCAATCAGTGACTTTGCCTGCATAATCTGAATTTCAATTTCTTCCTTTTCTGAACGAGGTGTTTTTTGAGTACTTTTTGATGGTTTAAAAACAGGTTCCACTGCCTTTTTTTCAACACCTGTAGGTACCTGTGTTTCCTGTGAAGTTATTTCGTCAGGTGCTGAAATTTTTTGAACTTCCTGTTTTTCCTGAAACATTTTACAACCTGAAATTATGAATATCAGCACTATGAATATCACAAGATTAATTCTCATTTTTTTCTCCTGGTGCAATGTTCATTAAAAATAATTGTTTCCCATAAACTATGTCTTTGCACAATATTTTTCCGTATTTCAATTTATCATTCTTTCGGCTTAAAGTCAACCTTTATATAAAGTTCTCTTAATTGCCTTTCATCAACAATACCAGGTGCGCCACTTAATGGACACACACCTTTTTGTGTCTTTGGAAATGCTATTGTTTCTCTTATTGAGTCCTCTTTCCTGAGTATCATCACCAGTCGGTCAAGTCCAAATGCAATACCTCCATGAGGCGGTGCGCCAAATCCAAGTGCTTCAAGAAGGAAACCAAATTTTTCATTGTATTCTTCGGGCTTCATATTGAGAATTGAGAAAATTCTTTCCTGCAGTTTCCTGTCATGAATTCTTATGCTTCCCCCACCAATTTCAGAGCCATTTAACACAAGGTCATATGCACGTGATTTTGCTGCCAGAGGTTGTTTTTCAAGATTTTCAATATCCTGTTTTTTAGGACTGGTAAAAGGATGATGAACACACTGAATTCTCTGTTCTTCCTGATTGAATTCAAATAATGGAAAATCCACAACCCAGAGAAAATTGAATAAACTTTCATCAATAAGGTTTAATTTTGTGCCAATATGCAAACGAATTTCACCAAGGGTTTCACATACCCATTGATTTTTGCCTCCAAGGAATAAAAGCAATGAACCAGGACTAATACCACTAATTTTTTTAATTTTTTCTATAACTACCTCCTTCAGTGATTTCCTCAATGGAGAGACCACTTCATTTTCTCTGAACCTCATCCATCCAATCCCCTTACCACCTCTTTGTTTGACAAATTCATTAAGATTATCAACATCTTTGATTGAAATGTTTTCTCCCTGCTGAATTATCAAACCCTTTATCACTCCACCAGAATCAAGAATGGATTGAAGAATATTACTTCCTGAATCAGCCAGTGCCTCTGACAGTTCAATAATCTCCATACCAAATCGAGTATCCGGTTTATCTGTACCAAATCGGTTTATTGCCTCTTCGTAGGTTAAACGGGGAAATGGGATACTGATTTTGATGTCAGTAGTTTTTTCTATCGCATATTTTATCATTCTCTCAGAGATATCCATGATATCGTTTTCTTCAACAAAAGACATTTCAACATCAATCTGAGTAAATTCGGGTTGCCTGTCTGAACGAAGATCTTCATCTCTAAAACAACGGGCAATCTGATAATACCTGTCAAATCCTGATATCATCAAAATCTGTTTGAACAACTGCGGGGATTGTGGTAACGCATAAAAACTTCCAGGATTCAATCGTGAAGGAACAAGAAAATCCCTTGCTCCTTCAGGAGTACTTTTTGTAAGAACAGGTGTTTCAATTTCAACAAATCCTTCTTTAAAGAAAAATTCTCTGATTCTGCTGATAAAATCAGACCTGAAGACAATGTTTTCTTTTAATTGCTGCCTTCTTAAATCAAGATACCTGTATTTTAATCTTGTGTTCTCATTTATGTTTTTGCTTTCCTGAATCTCAAAGGGAAGCGGTTCAGAAACATTGAGAATCTCAAGTTCTTCAAGGATTATTTCAATTGTGCCTGTGGGAATTTTTGGGTTTACTGTCTCCGGAGATCGGGCAACAACAGTACCTGAAATTTTCAAAACAAATTCCTGTCTCACTTTTTTCACAAGTTCCAGTATTTCAGGTTTTAAAGCAGGCAGATTACATACAATTTGCGTGATACCGTATCTATCGCGAAGGTCAAAAAATATAATATTACCATGATCCCTGATTGAAGAAACCCAGCCGGAAAGAATAACCTTTTTTCCGATGTCACCTGTACCAAGTTGTCCACAGGTATGAGTTCTAAGCATTATCTATCTCCTTGAAAAATTTTGAAAGTTCTGAAAATTTAATTTCTTTTTGAGAACCATTACTCATGTTTTTATAAAGAAAAATTTGTTTTTGAAGTTCATTGTCACCGAGAATAAGAATATGTTTAACCCCTTCCCTGTCAGCAATTTTCAAATGATTTTTCAAGGGTCGTTGTTCGTAATCAGCAACAATTTTTATACCATCAACCCTTGAACTATTCAAAATTGCTGTTCCTTTTTGCAATGCGTGCTGACCAAGAAAAATCACACAAATTTCTTTTTTTCTCTTCACTTCAAGATTGATTAATGCACACAATCTGTCCATTCCAATGGCAAAACCAGCAGCAGGAGTTTCTGGACCACCAAGTTCACTAACAAGATTATCATATCGTCCGCCGCCAGCGACAGCATTTTCTTCTTCTCCAATTTTTAATTCAAAAACTGTCTTTGTATAGTAATCAAGTCCCCTGACAAGATATGGATTTTTTTTGTAATGAATTTTATTATCGTCAAGAGTAGTATAAAAATTTTCCTGATGTTTTCTGCAATCATCACATAAGACATCCTGTATTACAGGTGCCTCCTTAATTATTTCCCTGCAGGAAATCACCTTACAATCAAGAACTCTGAGAACATTACCCTGTAATCTTGTCTGACAGTCCTGACATAACCTGTCTTTTGCTGGTTCAAGAAACTGCTTTAATTTTATACCATAGGAAATCTTACATGCATCACAACCAACAGAATTGGTTTCAAAAACATAATTACTGACATTCAATTTTTCAATAATTTTTGCAAGAATCACTATTAATTCTGCGTCAAAATAAGGACTTTTCCCGCCAAAGATTTCTGCACCAATTTGAAAAAATTGCCTGTATCGACCCTTTTGTGGCCTATCGTATCTAAACATTGGTCCAGCATAATATAATCGAGTAATTTTCCTTTTTGTATACAACTGATGTTCAAGATATGCACGTACAACAGAAGCAGTTGCTTCTGGTCTGAGGGCAAGAATTCTATTTCCTTTGTCTTTGAATACATACATTTCCTTCTGCACAATATCAGTAAAAGAACCAACACTCCGTTGAAAAAGTTTTAATTCTTCAACCACTGGCACCCTTATTTCTTCAAATCCAAATGCTTCAAGTGTTTGGAAGGCAATGGATTCAACTGTCTGCCATATCTTTACTTCTTCTGGCAAAATATCCCTCATTCCCCTTACTGCTTTTATTTGTTCAGCCATAGATGTGTTGTTATCTCAAAAAATTTTCAATCTTAATATGATATATTTTTTTATGCCATCGGTCAAAGAGCAGTTTCAATTGAATTTCGGAAATCTTCGCTACTTTCAGGAACGAAAGACAAAAGAAATTTCACAAAAAATGCAATTTTAGAGTAAAATTTAGTTATGAGAAGAAAGAAAAAAGAATTGATTACAGATATTCTGGGATATTTGTTTTTTTTCGTTGTTTTTAACTTCATTCGTATTCTGCCATGTGTTCTCTATGGTCGAATAGGTAGCATCGCAGGCAGATTTTTTTATATTATCAGTCCATCATTGAAAAGAAAAATTAGAAAAAATATCATTGCCGCATATGGAAACAGTTTCTCTCCTGAAGAAAAAACACTGATGATAAAAAAAATCATTGAGAAAAATACATTCTTTTTTATTGAATGGGTATTATGGGTAAAAATAGCACCAGAAAGGGCATTGAAACTGATTGAATTTAAAAACCTTGAGGCATTAAAAAATGTATGTAAATCAAAAAAACCTGTGGTACTTGTAAGTGCTCATCTTGGCAATTTTTCCCTGATGATTGCTTCATTGATTTATTCAGGATTACCTGTCACCTGGATTGCGCGCGACGCAAACAACATGTATCTGGCAAGATACGTGGATAGAATTAGAAGGCAAAAAGGGATATTTGCAATAAACAAGGAAAATCTTAATCAGGCAATAGCAAAGTCGCTTGAATGGCTTAAAAATGGAAATGCTCTGTGTCTTTTGATTGATCAGCATTCAGGAAAAGGTTCTCAGGTGGAATTTTTTGGAAACATAGTCCAGGCACCAACAGGAGCAGCCGTGTTTTCAAGAAAATATAATGCGGATGTCTTTGGTGTTTTTATTCGCCATAAACATGGATTCAGGCATACAATTTTTATTGAAGGACCCTATAAAGTTTTAAAAACGAATAATCAGGATGATGATTTCCAGAAGAATACTCAGTTTTTTTATCAACGTATTGAATACTATGTTCGACAGAGTCCTGATGAATGGTTCACATGGCTGCACAGAAGATTTCGATAATAACTTGATCCCGCACCGCGGCGGAATCAATGGGATCAATAATAATAGTCCCTTGAAACAATTTCTGAAAAAATTTCTTTCCCTGAAGTAAAAACACGTCGGGTTGTTATTGTATAAATAAAATCGCCCTGCTTTTCAGGCTTTGAAACAATAATTTCTATCTCTCGCATTTTGGGTTTTTCCCCAAAAATAGAAATACTAAGTGCATTACCATCAACAGATGCCCTGATAATAAACTTGAAGTTATACGGATTGTAAATTTTTAAATCAACTCCTTGTTCTTTTGAAACAGTTGCATCAAGACCTGGTAAAATGTATGAAACAATTTTTGAATGTGGCTTTCTTTCAAAGATTGAAAGTCCTGCATAAAGTGCTGCTGCATAGAGTGTTGATGAAACCTGACATAACCCACCACCATAACCAGGCACTCTTTTTTCACCAACAAGAGTATTTGCTGTGCCGAGTTCGTTTTCAGAAATCCGGCTTGTTACTTCATCATTAAATGAAAAAATCGTTTTTGGAAGGAGAACAAATCCATCAAGGTATCTTGCTGCTACCTTAATATTTGTCTGCCGTTCATCAATGTGTTCATTAAAATATGTTGTGTAAGTCGCCCATCTGTATTTAAATTCATTTGCATAACAAAAACAACAAGCCACCAGTAATAAAAAGATTAATTTTTTCATTGCTCAATTGTGATGATATTTCCTTGAGAACGTCCCCATACCTCAGGTAAATACATTAGTTGTGCCTTTGTCGGCAGCACATGATACGAACCAGGAGTTTCAGCCCTCAAATAATAAACAATTGTTCTTTCTTTCTCTCCCCAGAAACTTGTAAAAAATGCCACCTTTTCATCCCTTATTTCTCTTCTACAATACCACCAGTTTTCATCAGGTATCTGTTCAATAACCTCGCAACCTGCTGGAATAGGGTCTTCAATCATCACATACTCAAACCTTTCACCGCCTGAAATTTTTATCTCTACCCTTATTCTATCACCTGGTTTTATCGCTTGCTTGATTTCATTGTAAACATATACAGTATTGCCTTTTTCATCAATCTTTTTTACTGACTCAATTTCAGTGTATCTTCGAGATATTGTAAAACCCGAATCAAATGCAGGCATAGAAATATCCCTGACAACGTACTTAATCACATGGGAATAATAGAGATTGCCTGTACCATGTTTTTCAAGCACGATTGAATTTTTTCCGCTTAGTAAATGTTCGGGTTTAATCTCAACTACTGTCTGAAACTGTTTCACACTTTCTCTGTCGATTTTCTCTGTTGCTTCATTTTTCCTGTTCAATGAAAGAATGAATGTATAATCAGGAGACAGTTCATCCGTCATACCAAGATAATCAGTAAAGGCAAACAAACACGCAGCGGTATCCTTTGTTGATAACCACAGTCCTCCCTGTTTCTTCATAGCAAGATATCTCAAAATATAAGGAATTTCTTTTCTTTTCGGGTCAATTGCAAGAATTGCTCTCAATCCCCAGGCAGTTGCTTCAATATTATGATTTATCCAGGAATAATATCCATCTTCTTCTGCCTGCCAGTAGCCCACATATGGTGATGGTTTAATCAATTTACTGCACAAAAGTTCAAGTGTATCCTGAGCCCTTTTGTCATTCATTTCCTTAAGAATAAGACACAATTGAGCAAGTGTATATGGATTAAGTTGGGCCCTGTTTTTATAAATATCATCAACAAGTGATTGATTTTTTTCTCCAGCATAAGTTAAGGCATAAAGCATAAATGTTTTTTGATTATAGTCATTTATTGAACCAATCATGCTTTTGAGGAAATTTTTCCCTCTTTCAAGTCGTTCCTCATTAACCATGTAACCAGTTTTTTTTGCATGCGCCAGCCCGAAAACAACATAACCACTTGTATATGGACTGCTTCCATCTCCAGGCCACCATCCCCATCCACCGTCTCCATTTTGATAGTTATAAAGTCTTATCAAGCCATCACTTACTTTTTTCGGAAGATTTTCAAGCATTTTCTCAAACTCACCAGTATTTTTCGCAAGATAACGAAGGTCTTCAATTTTTATTTTCTTCAGAGTACTGGCAACCTGAATCGCAGGCAAAAATGCATTCAATGTTTGTTCAACACATCCATAGGGATACTTTGCAAGTGCATCAAGTGTTGTGAAAAATTGTGAAACAAGTGATGGATAAATATATGATTTTGCATCAATTGAGGCAGGAATTGTTTCAACAGGTAAGAAGAATGTATCAATTGTAATATCCTCACATTGCCCTGCAAAAACATATCTCTGGTCAATGCCAAAGGAATAAACAGGAATACTTAATTCCATTGCATCCTTATAAGAATATGCCTGAGCAAACAAAGTAATCTTTGCATTTTTTACTGAATTAACCTTTACCTTCCAGTCAACACGTTTTGAATTTTCATTTTCCAACTCCACAGTTTTTTCTGATTCATCAAGAATATCGAGACCATCTGCAACAATTTTCACACTAACTTTTTGTTTGTTTCCTGTGTGATTATGTATAACTCCAGAAATAAGAAGGCGGTCGTCTTCAACAAAAAATCTTGGAGTAATAAGATTTGCCATCAATGGCTTGCTTGTGATAACTTTATTAATTCCAGTACCAACCTTTGTATCATTTGTTATTGCACGAACTGTTGATCGCCATGTTGTAAGATTGTCAGGAAGTTTAAACTCAATCATTCCATTGCCATTGTTATCAGTAAACGCTAATGGTAACCAGAATGCAGTATCCCTGAAATTTTTCCTGATATCCGACTGCGCAAAATCCTTTCCTGCTCCTCCATAGTACCATGGATAAAAAGAATAACCTGTTGAAACCTTGTTTGCCTTTGTCCCATAAAAGAAATCTTCAATTTTTGGAACAAGTTCACCAGAAATCGCATATATTGATTCATCAACAGCACCAAAAGAAAACTCAGCAGAGACAGGTTTTCCTGAAAAATCCTTGATATTCACAAGATATTTTGCTATGTCTCCTGGATGATATTGTTGTTTTTCGGGTAGAATATCAACTTTGAGAAACCTATCACTGCAACCTGTTTTTATAAGTTTGCTTGATGAAATAAAATTCTTGTTTCTGACTGAACAGGCAGAAATGAAAACATTTGGAATATATTCCTGTTTAACAGGAATCTCAAGCAAAATGGAATTTCCTTTCAGTTTCACAATTTTGTTTTCAAATATTTTCTGCCCCTCAATTGTAAAAAGAATTTCAAGGTCTCTATGTGAAGAAGTTATAAGTATT
Organism: Candidatus Omnitrophota bacterium; assembly: GCA_023818965.1. GTDB lineage: Bacteria > Ratteibacteria > UBA8468 > B48-G9 > DTJG01 > DTJG01. The sequence continues at coordinate 17,387 of JAMWCD010000009.1, forward strand.
TTTGCAACTTCACCAACATTGTATTGTTCCCGGTCAGTAATAATTTCAATGTCTTTTTTCCCGTACGAGAATGAATAATGATCAACACCTGTAATCCAGACATATTTTTCTCCTGTGATAATATTGTGATACTCATCAGTACCCTGAACCATGATTTTGATATATCCTGTGGAAGGCGATTTCAATTTGATGGTTGTTCTATCGTCATCAAGAACAATTTTTCTTGATATTATTTCCTTGAAACTCCATCTTTTTTTCTTTGCATCATATGTCTCATAACTGACTGACAGATTAAATTGTTTTTTATCTGAAACTTTTTTCTGCTCATAATATTTTGTTGAAATTGTCACAGGAATTTCTTCATCCTGCCCATAAACATATTTATCTGTTGAAACAACAATTTCAAACGTACCAGGAACAATAAGCACCTGAGTGGATGCTGTAATTTCCCTGCGACTGATGTCTGTCATTCTCACTTCAATGGTATATGTTTCCTTTGACTGGTAAGATAATTTTGTTGGAATTTCCAGTGCAGCAATTCCATTTTCATCTGTTTTTGTCTTTCCTGAACTAACAAGGGCTCCCCTTCCCCAGCCACCATATTCATCCTCATATTCTTCATATTCATCGTAATACTGGTAATAATGCGGCCTACTGTACACAGACCATAAAACATCAGTATCTTTTACAGGTGAACCAAAATAATATTTTGCACTTATACTGGCTTTAATTTTTTCACCTGGAAGATACATTGATTTGTCTGTTTTTATCTCTATTGAGAATTCGGGCTTTCTATATTCAAAAACCTTGAATGAGCAACTACCAGAAAGAATATTTTTGCCCTGAGTATTGAATTCAATTCTATAAGTTCCTAATGGCGGTTCTTCTGGCAACATATACTGCCCATAAATAGAACCTGTCTTTGAAGGTAAAATTGATGTTTCGTAAACAACACTTCCGTCAGGAGCAAATATTTTTACATCGCACTGTGAAATTTCTGCTGTTTCATAATAATTACCCCTATCAATTCTTGGAATTGCCTTAAAATAAACCACCTGATTCGGTCTATAAACAGGCCTGTCAGTATATGCATAAATCATTCGCGTGTCATAATAACCATAATCCCATGGGTTTTGTGTCCCTGAAAAAGCAAAAGATTTGTTTCTAACAATCAAAAATTTTTTGCCCTGATTGACATTAAATTGGCCATTTTCATTTGTTTTTATCTGTTGTTCAAGATTCCACAATGAATCAAAAATATAAACATCAACATCTTTCAAAACACTTGCATTTGAAACAGAAAAAACAGTTATAAGGGAGTTTCGGTCACAGGTTTTTGAAATAAAACCAATATTTGATACTGAAAACCAGGTCTTCTGTTCAGACATTCCTTCGGGTTTTATCACACACATATAAGTACCTTCAGGAAATTTGCCAATCACCAGTTTCCGATCATAAAGTTCACTCAGCGGGGATGGATATGAAATATCGAATTTTTTGCTCAATACAGGACTTTTCCCTGAAATATCAGCAGACATCAAGATATCTTTAATTGAAATGTTTTTAGATTTTGCTCTGTTAATTTCATTGAGAAGGTCAACTTCATAAACATCAACATTAACTTTTTCAATTCTGAAAGCATTGAAAAATATTTTTACATTTTCATCAGGCAAAAATAGCCAGTCGCGTGTATTGAGAGAAAAATACTTTTCTCTCATTTTTATACTGATTTTTCCTGCATCAAATGTCTCTTTTACCTTCACTCCAATGATTTTTCCAATTTGTGTGAATTCATATCCCTGCCTGTAAACATAAAGATTATAGTTTCCTTGTGGCAATCCATCTATGAAAAAATTTCCTTTTTCATCTGTTTTTGATGAAGAATAGATTGCACCAGAACATTCAACACGAGCATCCTTAACAGGTTTTTTTGTGTCAAAGTCAATAACTGTTCCTTTAATAGAACCACCAAATGCAAGAGTAAAATTAATTCCCTGTGTTTCTTTTTCTTCTTCAACAACACAACTTTTGTAATCTTTTACATAACCTGAACATTCAGCACCAATATAATGTGAACCAGGATTTAAACCACCAATTTTATAAAAACCTCTGCTATCAGTGATTGCATATTTATTATCTGATTTAAAAACTTTTGCTCCAGAAACAGGTTTTCCGTCAGGGTCATAGACAAAACCACTGATACTTCCCGGCTTATTCAAAACAATTTCATAATTAACGATTCCATATTTTGGTTGATTTACTTCAATTCTGAAAAGTATTCCATCACAAAAACCCTTTTTTGAAGCAACAATTTTGTAATAACCCGTTTCAAGACCATCAAACTTGAATTTACCATCTTTTGTGGAAACCACTGTTTTTAATGGCTTTTGACCCTCAGGCAATTTAAATATACTCACTGAAGCATCATTGACCAGTTGCCCGGTTGATGTCTTCACGATCCCTGTAATGGTATCTGAAAAACATCTCAACACAAAAATAAAACTGATTATCAAAATACTGATATTTTTCTTCATTTTCCCTCCTCTATAAAAATATGTGTTTTGAATTTGAATAACCTGATATTTGAATCATCATCAATACCAGCGTTCCGAAGACACATTTTCAACGCATATGCTGCAGTTTTTGCTTCCCCTGGCAATACTACTGCCTGTTTTCCATCTTTCTCTACAATTAAACCTTCCTTTTCAGGATTATAAGAAAATATACTATGTATCTCAACAGGCATTTCAGGAATCGTAATCTGAATTTTTATTTCCTTCATTTCCTGTAAATCAACAGGTCTGTATCTGAAATCCTGTGTTGCAGCAATAATCGAAAAATGAACAAGGTCTTTTGCAAATGAACCATTTTCTGATTGAAAACTTCCAGCACATCCCCTTGTTTGACTTCCTCTTTTCAATGAAACAAAAACAGCAATTTTCTCACTAAAAATCGCTGGTAGATTTTCACATTCAATTTCAATCTGCTGGGTGAGATATTTCTCAATTGCCTTCCTGCACAATGAAAAAGCAATGTCAGTGTTGAATACAGGAATAACAATGTATGCTGACAAAAAGGCGAAAACAAAATTTTTTACCTCTGGATATTTTGCTATCATTTCATAAAGAAGTATACTATAATTTAAAGCAACAATCAAAGGGGAAAAATGGGAAAATTTCCTGTAAGAATTGCATGTGCCCAGATCAACTGTACTGTTGGAGACCTCAAGGGTAATGCGGAAAAAATTCTGGAATATATCGAGAAAGCAAAGGGAAAAGGCGTTGATATTGTTGCTTTTCCAGAACTTGCCATTACAGGGTATCCTCCTGATGATTTACTACTGAAAACATCCTTTATCAATGATAATTTAAAAACAATTAGGGAACTTGCAAAAAAAATTGGAGATATTATTGTAATTGCTGGATTTGTTGATAGAACACAGGGAAAAATTTTTAATGCTGCTGCAATCATCCATAGAGGTAAGATTAAGGCGATTTATCATAAAAAACTTCTTCCCAATTATGGTGTTTTTGATGAAAAAAGATATTTTTCACAGGGAGATGAGAATCCTGTATATCGTGCTGAAACAGAACAAGGCAGATTTATTTTTGGAGTCAGCATATGTGAGGATATATGGCATGATACAGGACCAATAAAAATTCAGGCAAAACAAAAGGCATCCTTGATTTTCAATATCAATGCATCACCATATCATATGGAAAAAATCAAAGAAAGAGAAAAAATTGTAAAAGACATGGCGAAAGAAAACAATGTTTACATTGTTTACACAAACCTTGTTGGTGGACAGGATGAACTTGTATTTGATGGACAGAGTTTCATCGTTGAACCAGGCGGAAAAATTGTCTCAAGGGCTGATGCATTTAAAGAACAACTTCTTATCCATGATATTGAAGTTCCTTTAAGAAAAATCAGGAATAATATAATTTTTCGGCTGAATGAAAGAAAAAAAGAAAAAATTTCCTGTTATCTTTCTCAACATCTTTCCCTTGAGCAGGAAATTTATGAGGCACTGGTACTGGGATTAAGGGACTATGTCAGTAAAAATGGCTTTCAGAAAACAGTCATCGGAATTAGTGGTGGAATTGATTCTGCACTTGTGACAACAATTGCAGTTGATGCCCTTGGAAAAAACAGGGTCATCGGTGTCTTTATGCCATCACGATTTACTTCTCAGGATTCAATATCTGATGCAAAAAATCTTGCTCAAAATCTTGGTATTAAACTGCTGGAAATTCCTATTGAAGAAATTTTTTCTTCTTATTTAAAGACGCTTCAACCACACTTTGAAAATACAAAGCCCGATATTACTGAAGAAAACATTCAGGCACGTATCCGTGGAAACCTGCTTATGGCTCTTTCAAATAAATTCGGATACCTTGTTCTCACAACAGGAAATAAATCAGAAATCAGCACAGGATATGCAACACTGTATGGTGATATGGCAGGCGGATTTGCAGTGATTAAGGATGTCCCGAAGACAATTGTTTATAAACTCGCAAGGTATCGCAATAGTCTAAAACCAGTAATTCCTGAACATATCATTACAAGAGAACCAACAGCCGAATTAAGAGCAAATCAAAAAGATACTGATTCCCTGCCACCATATGAAATCCTTGATGAAATCTTAAAAATGTATGTTGAACAGGATAAAAGCATTGATTATATTACAAAAAAAGGATTTGATAGAGACACTACTGCCCGTGTTGTGAGAATGGTTGACAGAAGTGAGTATAAAAGGAGACAGGCACCACCTGGTATCAAAATTACTCCGCGCTCATTTGGAAAAGATAGGAGAATGCCAATCACAAATAAATATTGTGGTTAGTTATTGGGCTGAAAATGTTTGCTTGATCAACATCCTTTGTGAATCATCCATTACAGTCGTTTCAATTTTTTTCAAAAAAGAAACATATTTCACCTTGAAAATAATCGCACCAATAATGCAGATAATTCCACTAACAAAAACAGTACCTTGCGTCCCTATTGTTTTACCAAGAACTCCTGCAATATATGAACCAATGGGTTGTGTTCCCATAAATGCAAGAGTATGAAAACTCATCACCCTTCCCCTTTTTTCATCAGAAACAAGTGTTTGCAAAATGATATTGGCTGTAACAATTTGAAGAACCATTGCTGCTCCAACAACAATCAAAATCATTACTGCAAACCAGAAATTGTTTGTGTATGAAAACAAAATTAATCCAGTTCCAAAAACAATCCCTGCAATATGAATGATTTTACCAAGTCCTGAATGAGTTGATCTCGAAGCCAGATAGATTGCAGCGATTATGGCACCAATTCCGCCACTACCAATAAGAAAACCAAGTGTTCTTGCAGTGCCATGGAAGATTTCCTTTGCAAATACAGGCATCAAAACCCCATAGAACATACCGAAAATACTGAAAAAACCAACATATAAAATTACTGTGCGAACTGGGACAAATGTTTTCACATAACTGAAACCTTCATGAAGTTTTTTTAATACATTTTCATTTTCTCTTCCATCTATCACCTGTTTTGCCGAAGGAACTTTCATCATTAAAAGAGCAAAAATAACAGCAATATAACTGATTCCATTGATCAAAAAACATATTCCTTCTCCAAAGGCAGCAACAAGAACACCTGCAATAGAGGGTCCAATCAATCTGGCACTATTAACAAGAAAGGAATTCAGGGCAATGGCATTGGCAAGTTCTTCCTTTTTCTCAACAATATTGACAACAAACGCCTGTCTCGCCGGGATATCAAAAGCATTTATTAGCCCGAGAACAAATGAAAGAAAAAGAATATGGTTAACAGTAATATGTCCGGTAAGGGTTAAGATCGCAAGTGACAATGCCTGAATCATTGCCAGTGTCTGGGTCGTAAGGATAATTCTAAATCTGTTGATTCTATCTGCGACATAGCCACCAAATATTGAAAATAGTAATACTGGCAATGTACCCAGAGCACCTGTAGCACCAAGGGTATAAGAGGAATGACTTAATTTATAAACAAGCCATCCAATGGTTACTGTTTGCATCCAGGTACCAATCAAAGAAATACCATTACCAGTGAAAAAAAGACGGTAATTACGATTCTTTAATGCTCGAACAGTAGCAAGAAAACCAGTAATACCCACCCCCCATTATCTGCGTCCATGGTTCACAGTGTGCAATTGGCAATTACCATGACAGCGATGAGAAACATTCACTTCGTATTGATTGAATAAAATGTATAACATATAAATCAATAATTATCAAGAATTGCTGTTGTTTATTTCCTCTATCTTCTCTCCCAGAAATAGCCATTGAACGAAGTGGTATAAGATTAAACCTAATCTTTCAAATTTCCCAGATGATATCACAAGTTTCGCTGCACCTTCAAGTCAGTTTCTATATCTCGCAGGATTTCCTCTCGTGATACCTATGCATACAGATTTATCAACAACTAATTTAAGAAACTCGACAACAAAAATTAATCAATTAGGATTTTAATTGGACAGTAGTGATACCAAGTTGAAAAATTTGTTTGGAAATAAAAATTGACAGGCGAGATTAGATGGGGTAAATAAATGCAAACGCAGTTCACTAAATATTTACCTGATGCCTTAAGTTACAGACAGAATTTTTGTGGAAAAAACTTCTTTTATGCTGACACCGTTATATGAAATTTCGATAATGAAATGGTTGAATAGACAAAATATCTTTTCTCGTAAATTCAAATAATAGGAAGAATAAAAATACTCTGTAGTTAGAGATGGTATAAATATTTTATAAACATTGTGCGAAACACCTGAATTTTCTTATGAAATAGAGTGAATTTCATCAGGACTATCGCTTTCCCATATTCATTTTTCTTCATTGAATAAAAGTACGCAGAACAGGAAGTAACATTTGATGTTTCTGTTAGGATGTTGCCTGTCAAATAACATCACGCTTAATTTCACCTGTGGAAAAAAATGAACAGTTTAAATTCTCTGTTATTCTCTTTGATTACTTTTTCTGTTTCCGACATTTTCAATAAGAATTAAAAGAATGCGACCAACAATAAATAATGTAGCCGCACAAAATATTCCCTTGGCTACAAAATATGTTGAAAGGTCACCTTGACGAACCCGTCCAGGGTCAAATTTACCATCACCAACAACGGCCGCATAAATACAAAGTAGAAACACGATAACAGATAAGATTGGATTGATTATTTTAAGATACAATTTCATTTCCGCATCACCCCTTTCTGAAAAAACACAACTTACGTTTTCTTTTTATCTTTTTCTTTATCCGTGATAAAAGTTATATCCTGTCACATACCTGATCTTTGAAATATGTCTCTGCACCAAAATATTTGTAGAACTTCAAAAAAGACAACCATAAGATGTCAAAGATGTTATCTGAACCGTATTTCTTCTCAAAATGTACTACCTTTGTTCGCAATTCAGGTGTCTTCGCTCTGTCTTATTATAAATATATCCTTACCTTTTTTCAAGTTTTGTCTGATTCAAACCTTGTATCTTAAATCTCCTTGAGAAAAGGAAATATAGATATGTTATAATGTAGAAGCATGAAAGGTGCTAAATATTTATGAAACTGATAAATGCCATTATAATCATGGTGCTGGGTTTTCTCACCGGTAGTGTGGTGGGAGAAATACTTGGATTGATTCTGCCAGAAAAATATTTACAGATTCCTTTATTTGCAAGAGGTGTAACGACTGGTTTTAATCCTGTGAATTTAAATCTGAAGGTCATTGAAATTGTGATTGGAATAAAATTACTCACCAATACCTTTTCCTGGATTGGTCTTTTTATTGCTTCAACTGCACTTGTTATAAAAGAAATTGCAAGAAAGCAATAATTTTTCGCTATGAAAAAAACATTTTTTATCAGAACATATGGCTGTCAGATGAATTTTTCTGAAGCCGAAAGATTAAGGGAATTACTTTTGAATGCAGGATGGAAGGAAGAAAAAAATATTGAAAATGCTTCTGTTGTGATGGCAATTGGTTGCAGTATCAGAGAAAAAGCAGAAAATAGGGTAATTTCTTTCCTCAAAACCCACAGGTATTTAAAAAATAAAGGAACATTGATTGGACTATTTGGATGTACTGCAAATCTTCATAAAGAAAAAATACTGGAGAAAATCCCGTTCCTCGATATTCTATGCGGTCCCAATCAGTTAAATAAAATTCCTGAAATTCTTGAAAATTTCTCAAATGGAAATGTTGTTGTAATGACTGGTGAAAACGAGCAACCATTTCTTGAATGTGTACCATCAAAGAATGATGTAACAATGGCAGTGCCAATTACAAAAGGTTGTAACAATTTTTGTTCATATTGTGTGGTTCCGCTTGCCCGTGGTAAACTTGTCAGCAGGCATCCTGATTCAGTCATCAGAGAAATTGAATGCGCAGTGGAAAAAGGGATTAAATCAGTAACACTGCTCGGACAGAATGTTAATGAATATGGTCAGGATTTTAAATTTCAATTTGATTTCGGTGATTTGCTGAATGAAATTGTTAACATTGACGGTCTTTTGAGAATTGATTTTCTCACATCCCATCCTGAAGATACAGGTGAAAAAATCCTTAAAATCATGGCGGAAAACCCTAAAATTGTCAAACACCTGCATATTCCTCTTCAAAGTGGTTCAAATAAAATCCTGAAAGCAATGAACAGGAAATATACAGTGGAGAAATTTCTGAGGACTGTTGAGATGGCAAGAAATTTGATGCCAGAGATTTCAATAACATCAGATATAATGGTTGGTTTTCCAGGAGAAACTGAAGAGGACTTTGAAAAAACAGTTGAAGTTGTTAAAAATGTTAGATTTAATGAACTTTTCATATTCAAGTATTCACCAAGACCAATGACAAAAGCATATAATATGAATGATGATGTCCCGCAAGAAGTAAAGGAGTACAGGCATCAACTGATACTTTCACTACAGAAAAAAATAAGTAACCAAATTTATGAAATGTTCAAAGGCAGAATATGTGATGTCCTGATTGAAAGAAAAAGCGTAAAAAATCCTTGCTATGTAATTGGAAGAAATATTCAGGGAATTCCTGTGACATGCAGTTGCTCAGAAAACATCATCGGAAGCATTGTTAAAGTAAAAATCATCAATCATCGCCAGGGGCTTCTCTACGGGTCAATATGTGAAGAATTCCAATTGCAGCAAGACCCACAATTCCAAGGGAAAAAGCAAATATAATTTTCTCAACAGGAATTTCTTCTTCTTTTTTCATACCCTGACTGATAACTTCCATAGAAACAGAATGGATATCTGTATCCCCTGCATGTTCAATACATCTTTTATGGAAAACTCCCTTGATTTTTACAAAATCACCTGTGACATCATATTTGCCAAGAAATTTAATTTTTCCCTTTTCAGAATGTGGAAGATAAATACCTATTGCTACACCTGAATCAAGGAGATTGACCCAGAATCCATCTTTACCTTCAATGATATCCCCGACAAGTTCTCCCTTAACTATTACTGTTTTCCCGTCAAACAAATCAGGATTATTCACAAGTGCACTAACAGTTTGTCCATAACATGTATAACCAACCAGTAACAACAACGCAAAAATTATTATTTTGATTTTCATCTTTTTACAATTTTTACAAGAAATCTTAACAAAATAAATATTGCAAAAAACTCAAGTCGACCTGCCCACATTTCAAAAATATACCATATTTTCAGTATCGCAGGCATTGATGGATCTGTAATTCCTATTGAAAGACCTACATTTGCAGCAGCAGAAACAGATTCAAAAAGTCCCTGTAAAAAACCATACCCAAGAAATGAGGCAATCACTGCACCAGAAATATACAATAAAATATAGCAAACTGTAATAACCATGGCATTTTTTATCATTGTGTCATCTATTGAAATTTCTCTCTGGTGATGGAAAAATTCCTTCACATATGAACTTTCAGGATATGCAAGGCGACGAATTTCCCTCTTCATTGATTTATAAAACAGCCCTATTCTAAAAACCTTTATTCCACCAGAAGTTGAATTCATACAACCACCAATGCCCATTGCAAGAATAATTCCGAAAATAGCAAGTTCTGGCCAGTTTGCAAGGGCAGAAGAATAAATGTTTGAATAACCAACACCTGTGTGTCCAGAAATAAGTTGATAAAATGTGGTCCTGAAAAAAGAAAAAACATCCGGAAAATCAGCAATGTTCCCGGAAAAACCAATAAGCGTAATCATATATGTAAAAAAGATCGTAAACATCAGTATTTTTATTTCAAAGTCCTCACGCAATTCTCTAAATTTACCTGTCCAGACAGCATAATGGACGCCAAAACTTGTTGCTCCAAGAAGAATAATAATGATTGTCACGATTTCAAATGAAGGACTGTGATAATAAAGGATATTCTGGGATTGAGGTGCAAAACCCGCTGTATCCCAGCCTGCCATAAAAATACATAATCCATGGAAAATTGCCCTGGAAAAAGGCAATCCATGAAAAAGAAGAACTATAGCCAGCATTAAAGAACCAATGATTAAATAGGTGAAACTCACCATCCATATGAATTTTGCTGTGGTGATACTATTGGGAAGAATTTTATCATCCCTTGCTTCTCCAATGTATATCCGAAGAGCATCGCTACCCCTGAAGAAAAACACAAGAGCAACAAGAATAATACCCTGACCTCCAATGAAACACATAAAGTGTCTCCAGATATTATGAGCATTTGACATATGGTCAAGGTCCTGAACAAGAACAAGCCCTGTCGTTGCATAGGCACTCATGGATTCAAAACAGGCATCAAGATAGCAACTATAGTGTCCACTCAAATACAATGGAAGTGCAGAAAAGCACATGGCGAGAAACCATGTCAGAGCAACAATAATCATACCCTGGCGCCAGTTTATTTCCTGTTTGCCAGGTGAAAAATAAAGCAAAATTGAAGCAAAAGCAAGACAGGCAATGATTGAAATGAAAAAATCAATAACAGCACCAAATTCCCGGGAAATGACACCGACAAAAATAGGTAAAAGTTGGGCAATGCCAAGGGCAATAAATATCTTGCCAAGATAATGACTGACAACAAAAATATCGTCCTTACTGAAATCAGGAATCATCTGTGGGAGATCTCCGAAATGTACATAATAAGACAGAGAAAAAATGCAGTCACAGTAACAATCAAAGGATATATCAGTTCAATGGAAATTCCAATCACACCCTTTTTCAGCATTATCAGGTATCTTAACAATGTTTTCTTCATTTTACATCCTGCCTATCAAAGCATTAAAAATATCTCCCTCATCTTCAACCTTTGTCAGGGCAACAATTTCATCTCCCTGCTCAAAAGTGAAATCAGGGTCAGGAACAATCAAATGTTCTTTTCTCAAAACAGCCACAATTACTGCCTCTGCAGGAAGATTAATATCCTTCAAACGTTTTTTCACTATTGGTGCATCCTCAGGTAAATCAATCCTTACCAGAGACAACTGTCCCTTCTTGAAAGCACAGAGGTTAATCATATCCTCAAGAGAAACTTCTTCCTCAATAATTTTCGCAATAATTGCTGTACTGTCAATCGCAATGTCAACACCGAGCTGGAAAAATATTCTTTCATTTTTCGGGTCATTTACCCTGGCAACTGTCCTTTTGACCTTAAAAATATCCTTGGCAATCTGACAGATGACAAGATTGTCTTCGTCTTTTCCTGTCACTGCAGCAACAACATCTGCTTCCTTTACACCTGCCTGTATCAGAATGTCTGTTTGACATCCATCTCCATTGATAATCAACATATTTCTATTTTCTGCGATTGAATCAGTAATTCTTTTATCCTTTTCAATCAGGGAAATATAATGTGTCCTTGCCAGCCGTTCAGCAAGAAAATAACCAACCTTTCCTCCACCGACAATGATAATCCTCATATAATCTCCAGTATCTTTTTAATTCTTTGTATGGATTTCATCCTGGCAACACCAATGACCAGATCCCCTTCTTTCACAACATAACCATCATCAGGAATCACAGGACCTTCAGGTTTAACAACTATCACAACCTTAAATTCTCCTGAAATATTTAAATCTGAAACCCTTTTGCCTGTTTTCTTCCCGTTTATAAGTATTTCAAGAAATGTAACTTCTCCACTTTCCACAATATATGTGGTTGTACCACGTTCAATAAGTTTATCTCTGATAATGGCAGCAATCAGTCGCTGCCCGCTGATTACATCATACCCGAGTTTTCTATATATCTCATTTTTTACCGGGTCAACAATTCTTATGATGCACTTATTGATATTAAACATTTTTCTTGCAATCTGCCCAACAACAATATTCACGTTATCATCACTTGTCACAGCAGCAATACCATCACAACGTTCAATTCCAGCATCACGAAGAACATCAAGATTGATACAATTGCCAGTAATTGTAATACCATTGAATACTGGTTGAAGTGCCTGAAAACTTGCTGGATTTTTGTCAATAACAACAACATTATGGTTCTCAGATAAAAATCTCGCAAGCTGACTTCCAACCTTGCCACAACCGATTACTATGAAGTACATATAATTATCCTGTTCCAGATATGGTATTTTAATACAAAAACAAAAGTCGTCAATAAAGTTTCCATGTTGTTTTTCCGCCTGGTTTTATCACCTTTATTTCTCCTTTAATTCCCATTTCCTTTATCACATGAGTCCACCTTTTTACAATATTGTCAGGTTCACCGAAAGAAAAAGCAACAACAGATGGTCCTGCACCACTCAAACAACATCCTGCTGCACCTGATTGTATCGCTGAATCATAAAGAATATCAAAATGGGGATAGAATTTTTTTCTGTAAATTTGATGAAGACGATCCTGCAGAGCAATACGGAGTAAATTGGAATCTTTTTCAAAAAATGCAAAGGGTAATAAACATGCACGTGAAAGGTTGAAGACAGCGTCAGAAAGAGGCACTTTTCGAGGAAGAATTTCCCTTGCCTTTTTTGTTGAAAATTTCTGTTCTGAAATAAAAAAAACAGAATAAATGCCATCCGGAATTTCAAATTGCTTCCATATAAGTTTGTCATTATCTTCAGCAATCATAACCAGGCCACCAAGTAAACTTGGGGCAATGTCATCAAGATGTCCTTCAAATTGCCTGCCAATTTTAAAAATCTCTGATGGTTCAATATTCCTGCCTGAAAAACATAACCCTGCAATAATACCTGAAAGTACCGCAGTTCCACTGCTTCCAAGCCCCCGACCAACAGGAATATTGCTTTCTATTTCTATCCTGATTACAGGAGTTTTCTTGTTAAATAATTTACACACATTTTCAAATGTTTTAAAGCAAAGATTTTCTTCTGTGGAATCTATGTCAGGGTCAGACACTGTGATAGAAAACTTCTCAGACAATTCAAATGTAAAAATGTTGAAAAGTTCAATACTCATACCAATACAGTCAAAACCGCTTCCAAGGTTTCCTATGCAGCCCGGTACAGAAACAGTAATTTTTTTTATCATTTTTTGATAGAGGGATTAATCCTCAACGCGAATGATTCTTGTTGGTTCTTGTATGCAGGATAGTTTATCAATAATAGATATTGCCTTTTTTATATTCTTTTCAAGTGCCCTGTGGGTAAGCATTACGATAGGAACAGCATGTTCTGGATTTTCTTTTTTCTGAATTACAGAAGCAATGCTGATTTTATTTTTCCCGAGGACATCCGCAATCTTTGCAAGGACCCCTGGTCTATCAACAGCAGTAAAACGTAAATAATACTTGACCATAAGTTCATCAGGGGACTGAATTGAAATTTCAGGATGCACAACAAATTTCTCAGAAAAACGAGCACCTGAAGAGATTTTCTTTCCAATTTCAATGATATCTGCGATCACAGCGCTCGATGCTGCCTTACCACCTGCACCTTCGCCATATAACACTGCTTTTCCAAACAGATCCCCTTCTAAGTATACTGCATTATAAACATCTTCAACATCTGCAAGCATATGGGATGATGAAATCAGTGCAGGATGAACCCTTAATGAAATTTTGCTGTCAATCCTTCTTGATATTGCAAGAAGTTTTATTTTGTATCCGAGTTCACGTGCGGAGTCCATATCCTGCGATTCAATCCTATCTATACCTTCTATTAAAAAATCATCATCTGAAACAGGACAATGAAATGCATATGTTGAAATAATAGCCAGTTTCTGTGCACTGTCTTTTCCTGATATGTCAAGTGATGGGTCACTTTCAGCATAGCCAAGTTTTCTCGCTGTATCAAGAGCCTCAGAAAATGTTTGATGTTTCCCTGTCATGGCTGAAAGAATGAAATTGGTCGTGCCATTGAGAATACCAATAATGGCATTAATCCTGTTTGCAGCAAAACTCTCTCTCAATCCTTTGATCACAGGAATTGCTCCAGCAACACTCGCCTCAAAACCTAAAAAAGTATTATTGTTGCTTGCCAGTGAAAGAAGTTCAAGAAGTTTTTTTGAAAGCAAAAATTTGTTGGCTGTGACCACTGCCTTTTTCTTTTTCAAACTTTTTACAATAATCTCATATGCAGGTTCAATCTTCCCTATCAATTCAACGACAATATCAATGTCAGGGTCATTAATAATATCCAGATAACTGGATGTTCTCATGCCTTCAGGCGGAATCCATTCCCTTTCTCTATTCCAGTCAATATCACAGATTTTTTTGATTCTGTATTCAATACCTGTATGAAGAGTAAAAAGGTCTCTTTTGTTTTGCATAACCAGTGCAGTGTTACTACCAACAGTCCCGCATCCAATAATTCCAATATTGATTTTTTCTTTCATTTTTTCAGCGGTAGAGGTTAATGGGCTGGAAACTTCTCCCAATACTGCTCATATATCCTTCACTCTGACTTTCAAGCAAAGAATTTTCTTTCGATACATCTGGTTTTGCCTTACCTGAAGCAACAAGAAGTTTTGCTTTTTTCAGGTATGTCTTGGACAGTTTATAATTGACATCAGGAGTATCACCATCAACTGTCTTCTTTGATGTAAGCGCTGCAAGTTCAAGCAATACTGTATATTCATCCTGATAAGTTTTACGCAATAATCTATCCCATCGGGCAGCAATTTCAGGATATCTTGGAATTGTTTTTAACTGATTTCTTAAATATGAATGAGCATAGATATCGTGAATTTTTTCAAGGCGTGAAAGTTTTGCTGATACAATTGCAAGATTCATTTCATATAAAATCTTATCAATTTCATCAGCAGGTAAATTATAGGCAAGTGCCAGTTTTCTTGCTTGGTCAGCCAGTTCCCTGACACGTGCATAATTTTTCTTTGCCAGTTCCTGCCTCATCAGGGCAATGAGTTCAGAAAATTTTTGTTTTGCCTGTTCAAGTTCTTTCTTTTTCTGCTCTTCTTCCATCTGTTTTTTCCTCAATTCTTCTTCCTTTGCCTTCTGCTCAGCCAGATGTTTTTGATAAGCCACATATTTACTGTATCCAGTATAACCACCGCCAGCAATAAGAACAAAAGCAATCAAAAGTATCAGAAGTTTTTTCTTTGATTTTTTCTTTGAATTCTTTTTGTTCGCCATATTCTTATTATACAGGGAAATTATTACAGGTCAAACGAAGATTTCAAAATCTGTTGAAATTCCTTAAGTGTTTCAAGCAATGATTCAGTGTTTCCATCCATAATTTCCTTCATAACATAACTACCAATAATAACTGCATCTGCACAACATTTCAATCGTTCAATCTGTTTTTTATTTGAAATTCCAAATCCAACAGCAACAGGAACTTTTGATTCTTTTCTTAAACTGGCTACATCCCGATATGTACTTTCAGGTAAAACATCTCTTGCACCCGTGACACCATGAACAGCAATATAATAAACAAAACCCGTTGCATGTTTTAAAATTTTCTTTCTTCTTTCAGGAGAAGTTGTTGAACTGATAAAAGAAACAAGGTCAATTGAAATTTTTTTTAATTCACCTGTAAGTGGTTTTGATTCTTCAAATGGCAGGTCAGGAACAATAACACCTGATACTCCAGAATCACTACAGTCATGTGCGAATTTTTCAAGCCCGTATTTGTAAACAGGATTATAGTAAGTCATTAACAAATAAGGAATCTGAATTTTTGATTTCAGGTTCTGGCATAACTGAAAAACAGATTTCAGATTTATTTTGTTTTCAAGTGCTTTCTGGGATGCCTGCTGAATTACAGGACCATCTGCAATCGGGTCAGAAAAAGGAACTCCAATTTCAACAAAATCAATACCTGCATTTTCAAGTTTTACAATAAATTCCTCTGTAAAATTTATGTCAGGACACCCAGCAGTAACATATATGATCAAACCTGTCCTTTTTTCTTTTTTCAGTTGATTGAATTTTTCCTTAATTTTCATAATTGTGCCCCTTCAATCTTTGCCACCTCATTAACATCCTTATCTCCCCTGCCTGATAGACATACAACAACAATGTCATCTGACTTAAACCTTTTCTTATTTTCAATCAAATAGGCAAGAGCATGTGCTGATTCAAGTGCAGGAATAATTCCCTCTGTTTCACTCAACAAATGAAATGCACGAAGAACCTGTTCGTCAGTAGCAGCGTGATATTCAGCCCTTCCTGTGTCCTTATAAAAACTGTGCTCTGGACCTGTCCCTGGATAATCAAGTCCGGCAGAAATTGAATGGGTTGGATGAATCTGACCATCATCATCCTGAAGGACATAACTGAAATTTCCATGTAATATCCCGGGGCTGCCTTTACACAAAGTTGCTGAATGATATTCTGTTTCAAGACCCTTGCCTGCTGCTTCAACACCAATAAATTTGACACTGGTATCATGATAGAAAGGGTAAAATAAACCAATGCTATTGCTTCCACCACCCACACAAGCAATAAGGTAATCAGGTAATCTTTTTTCAATTTTCAGAATCTGTTTCTTTGTTTCTTTCCCGATAACTGATTGAAAATCCCTCACCATCACAGGAAATGGATGAAATCCGACAACGCTTCCTATTACATAATGAGTATTGTGAAAACTTGAAATCCAGTCGCGCATTGCTTCATTAATTGCATCCTTTAATGTTCTGCTTCCTGATTTCACACTGATAACCCTTGCTCCAAGCAATTTCATTCTATAAACATTCAGTGCCTGTCTCTGAGTATCAATTTCCCCCATATAGACATCGCATTCAAGTTTGAATAATGCTGCTGTTGTTGCAGTGGCAACACCGTGTTGGCCTGCGCCTGTTTCAGCAATCACACGGCTTTTGCCCATCTTTTTTGCAAGAAGTGCCTGTCCCAGGGTATTATTGATTTTATGAGCACCGGTGAATGCAAGGTCTTCTCTTTTTAAATAAACCTTGCAACCAACGAGTTTAGAAAAATCTTTTGCAAAGTACAGTGGTGTTGGTCTACCAGCATAATTATTCAGATAATAGTTCAACTCTTTTTTAAATTCCCTACTTTTCCCTATTGTGTAATATGCATGTTCAAGTTGCTGTATGGGTGCCATCAATGTTTCTGGAGCAAATTTCCCACCATAAATTCCAAATCTTCCATGTCTATCAGGCATCTTTTTCATTTAACCTTCCTATTTTTGAAAGCAGACATTTTATTTTATTTTTATCCTTAATTCCAGGAGAAATCTCAACACCTGATGCAACATCAATACCATAGATGTTTGTTAAAAAAACAATTTTTTCAACATTATCAGGATTTACACCCCCTGCAATAAATGTTTTCTTTAAAACTTCTCCTGCTTTATCAAGAATCTTCCAGTCAAAAATTTTTCCTGTTCCACCGAATTGCCTTTCATCAAAGGAGTCAAAAATAAAATAATCAGCATCAAAATCATTTATATTTTCAGGAATACTACCCTTTATCCTGAATGCCTGGATGATAATGAGTCCGGGAAATTCTCTTTTGATTTTATTGCAAAAAACTGGTGATTGTTCACTGTGAATCTGAATACCATCAAGTCCACAAAATTCAACAATTTTCTTTATAGAGTCAAGATCATTTTCTACAAAAACACCAATGGTCTTTATTTTCTTTAATTCTGAGATAATGAATTTTGCGCTTTCAGGTTTTATGAACCTTTTACTACCTGAATAAAAATTAAACCCGAGGTAATCAATACCCAGTTTCTCACAAATTATTGCATCTTCTTTTCGGGTAATTCCACAAATTTTGACTTTCATTAAAATTTCGGCAATTTTTCAAGGGCTTCTTTAATCTTTTCTTCTGGATATTCATAATCCTGCAATTTCCCCTGCAAATATGCATCATAGGCAGATAAATCAAAATGTCCATGCCCGCTGAAATTGAAAACAATGCACTTGCTCTCGCCTGTTTCAGCACATTTTTTTGCCTCATCAATGACGACCCTGATGGCATGTGATGTTTCAGGTGCTGGAACAAAACCTTCAGTACGTGCAAAAGTCACAGCAGCCTCAAATGCCTTTGTCTGGGGCACAGCAACAGCCCTGATAATCTTTTTATCAATGAGTAAACTGATAATGGGAGCAAGTCCATGATATCTCAGTCCACCTGCATGAATTCCAGGTGGAACAAAATCATGTCCAAGGGTCAACATTTTAAGTAAAGGTGTCATACCTGATGTATCACCATAGTCATATCTATAAGGTCCTTTTGTCATTGTTGGACATGCTGTTGGCTCAACCCCTATAACATCAACATTGCTGTTTCCTTTGATTTTATCTCTCACAAATGGAAGCACAAGTCCTGCAAAATTACTTCCACCACCAACACAACCAACAAGTACATCCGGCTTTTCACCAATAAGCGAAAGTTGTTTCTGGGTTTCAAGACCAACAATTGTTTGATGTAAAAGTACATGATTCAAAACACTTCCCAGACTGTATTTTGTTCCATGACTACTCACAGTATCTTCTATTGCTTCTGAGATTGCAATGCCCAAACTTCCAGGATGTTCTGGATTTTCCTTCAAAAGTTTTCTTCCATAGTTTGTGTTTTCACTCGGTGATGGATAAATTGATGCATTCCACGTTTGCATCAAAATTCTTCTGTATGGTTTTTGCTGATAACTCACCCTTACCATATAAACAACGCATTCAAGGCCAAAGAGATTACACGCAAAAGCAAGGGCACTTCCCCATTGACCTGCACCTGTTTCTGTACACAATCTCTTCACACCCTCTTTTTTGTTATAATATGCCTGTGCAACTGCAGTATTTGGTTTATGACTTCCTGGAGGACTTACACTTTCATTTTTAAAATAAATTCTTGCAGGTGTTTTCAAAAATTTCTCAAGGGATGTAGCCCTGTGTAAAGGTGTTGGCCTCCAGATTTTATAAATGGATTTTATCTCTTCTGGAATTTCAATCCATGTTTCAGGAGACATCTCCTGTTTCAACAATGATTCTGGGAATATGGCAAGCAGAACCTGTGGTTCAACTGGTTTACCTGTTCTCGGATCAAGTGGCGGTGGAAGTTGTTCTGGCAAATCAGGCAAAATATTATACCATGCTGAAGGCAATTCTTTTTCACTCAAAAGAATTTTTCTTTCATCCATTTTCAATCTCCTGTAAAAGTTTTTTCAGTGCCATTGCTGGTGACTTTGAACGAAGCAGATATTCTCCAATCAAAGCACCTTTTGCACCTGCCTTATAAACTGCTAACAGGTCGTTTTTATTTTTTATACCGCTTTCTGCTATGACAGGTATTTTAACGCCTTTTGCCATAGAAATCAAACGAATTGTGGAATTATGGTTTATTGAAAGTGTATCAAGGTCTCTGCTGTTTATTCCAAGCAGTACATTATGCTGATTTGGAACAATGTTAAAAAATCTTTCCATTTCCTTTTCATTATGAATTTCACATAAAACCTCAAGACCAAGCCCTGTTACAAGATTGAACAGGGATATAAATTGTTCATCTGAAAGAATTCTCAAAATCAAAAGTATGCAATCAGCCCCGTATTTTTTTGCTTCATACACCTGATATTCATCAATGAAAAAATCCTTTGCCAAAACAGGTAAATGTGTTGACTGTTTTACAATCGTCAGATGCTTCACTGAACCAAGAAAATATTTATCTTCAGTAAGAACCGATATCGCAGAAGCACCGCCTTTTTCGTATGAAATCGCCAGAGAACCAGGATTGTATCTTTTCTTTAACACCCCTGCTGATGGTGATGCCTTTTTTGTCTCTGCTATGATAATAAATGATTTTTTTTGCGTCTGACTTGTAATAGACCTCAATGTAAGATTACTGATACTATCTTTCAATAAATCCAGTGGCACCCTGTTTTTCTTGATTCCAATTAAAAATTTTTTATATTCAATAATTTCATTGAGCATTTGCCTTCTGCTTTTCAAGGTTTGTGATAAATCTTTCTGCAACATATTTCATCTCAGGAAACTTATATTTTATTTCTTTCCATTGTTTTATTGCATCATCAATCCTTCCAAGTTTTTCAAGTACATGAGCCCTTGTGTTTTCAACATAAAATGGATGTTCATAATTGATTGCGCTATCAAGATATTTTAAAGATGTTTCAAAATCACCCCACATATAATAAACCCAGGCAATTTCCCAGTACAACCTGTATGTTTCAGGATTATATTTTAATCCTTCCTTCAGGAAATCAAGCCCTTTCATTTTTATCTTTTTTCTTTCTGAAGGACTTTTTGACGGAGCAATACAATTAATGAGAAACCATCCACCTGTAGCCCATGCTTCTTCATCATAAGGATCAAGGCAGGTAACAAGATAAAACAAAGGAAATATTTTTTCGTATTTGCCACTATGCCATAACTGGTCAATTTTTAAATTAATGATATTAATCACAGGTTCCTGGTGATTTGTTATATCAAGAAGCTGGATCGCAATAAGTTCGGGTTGAGCATAGACCATGATCGGGAAAAAAATAAAGACAATGAAAATTCTATTGATTTTTCGAAAAATTGATGATTTTTTCAAGTTGATTGATACAGTGTCCACTGTCTATTGCCTCCTGCGCCTTTTCTATTCCATGTTTTATGTCTTTTGATATACCTGCAAGATAAAGCAATCCTGCAACATTAAAAACTACTGCATCCCTTTTTGCTCCAAAATGTTTACCTGAAATAATTGATTTCAGGATTTCAGCATTTTCTTGTGGTGTACCACCTTTAATATCCTCTAAGGTTGCTTTTTTTAAACCAAACTGTTCTGGATGAATAACAAATCTTTCTTTTTTCCCTGAACAAATAGAAACAACTATTGTGTTTCCTGTGATGGAGATCTCGTCTGTACCATCTTCTCCATAAAAAATCCAGGCATTCTTTACATTAAAACTTGCAATAACATCAGGGACAATATCAAGCAAATGTTTACTTCCAACACCAAGTATCTGAACATTTGCACCTGCTGGATTGCAAAGTGGTCCCAGTATATTGAAAATTGTTCTGAAACCAAGTTCCTTTCTGACACCAGCAACATTTCTCATTGCAGGATGATACAGTGGAGCGAAAAGGAAAGTAAAATTAATTTCTTTCAGCATTTTCTCTGCTTTTTCAGGTGAAATTTCTATGTTCATTCCAAGATTCTCGAGAACATCAGCACTACCACTTTTACTTGAGACAGCCCTGTTTCCGTGTTTTGCAACCTTCACTCCACAGGTAGAGGCAACAATTGCTGCAGCAGTTGAAATATTGAAAGTACCTGAATAATCCCCTCCTGTACCACAGGTATCAGCAACGATACCTTCTGTATGAACCTTTAAACATTTTTCTCTCATAGCCATTACTGCTCCACAAACAATCTCTTTTGTTTCACCTGTTATTCTTAAAGCAGTAAGAAAACTTCCCACAATCACAGGTGATACCTTGCCTTCCATAATTTCACGAAATGCATCAGCCGACTCCTCCACTGATATCTGTTGTCTTTCAAGAATTTTTCGTAAAGTTTCTTCTATCTTCATCATAGGCATAAGAAATTTTCAAGAATTTTTTTACCGTAATTTGTCAGCACTGACTCAGGATGAAATTGCACGCCATAAATATCATAATTTTTGTGTTTCACACCCATAATCTCACCATCATCACTCCATGCAGTTATTTCAAGAACTGATGGAATACTTTTCTTCTCAATCACAAGGGAATGATATCTTGTTGCTGAAAATGGATTTGGAATATCCTTGAAAATATGTTCACCCCTGTGATAGATTAACGATGTTTTTCCATGCATTAAGAATTTTGCACCAACAATTTTCCCGCCATAGAGATAACCAATGCACTGATGACCGAGACAAACACCAAGAACAGGTTTTTTCCCTTCAAATGTTTTGATCAGTTCAACAGAAATTCCTGCGTTTTCAGGCCTTCCTGGTCCAGGTGAAATCACAATTTTATCAAATTTTTGTTTCAAAATTTTTCCTATGGTTATCCTGTCATTTCTGAAAACAATCACCTTGCAACCCAGATCCCCAAAGTACTGGACAAGATTATAGGTGAATGAATCATAATTATCAATCATCAGTATTGTCTGCATAATTTCCTCCTTTTATATTATGCCAGATAAAACGAATAAAAACAAATAAAATTTGACTTTTTAAAAATGTCGTGATATAAAAAAATGTGATCAAAAAAAGAGCATGTCTTATTTTAATTTCGCTTCTCATCGCAGTTGTATCTGTCAGGGCTGATTCTTCACCATGGGAAGAGACATTCAAAGAAGGAGTTCTTCTTCTTGGTGAGGGTAATTACGAACAGGCAAAGGTGCAGTTTCAAAAGGTTCTTTCTGCCTATCCTCAACACGCTTATAGCCATTATTACCTTGCAAAGGCATTGATGGGTCTTGGCGATTTTGACAAAGCAATTGAATCCTTTAGCAAAGCAATTCAACTTGACACTTCCATTGCTGGTGCATATCTTGGAAGAGGAGTTTGCCTGTACAAACTGGGTAAATATAATGAAGCACTCGAATCACTGGAACAGGCGATCAAATTGAAACCCGAGTACAGTGAAGCATTCTTTTACAGGGGGCTGATTTACTTCAATCAAAAAAATTATGTATCCTGTTATCAAAATCTTCAAAAATGTATTCAATTGAATCCGGACTTTGCATCAAGATGCAGTTATTATATGTCGGTTGCAAAAAAACATATTGCCGGTGAAGTACCGGCATCTGATTCAAAGATTTCAAAAAACTGGAAATTTTCCTTTACCATTGGAGCAGAATATGATGATAATGTGATTCTTCAACCCGAAAAGGAACCATTACCAGCAGAAATTTCTCGGAAAGATGACTTTCGCTCACTGGCGCAACTCAGGATTGATTATCAAAAGCGTCTTGAAGAAGGACAGTTTACACTGGCATCATCCTTTTACCATCTTGCACACCATGAACTTTCTGAGTATGATCTTCTGGGTGGGTCTATTTCTGTTGCATATTCAATGACTGAAAGCAAACTAAATCCTTCTATTGAATATGCCTATGATTACTATGTAGTTGGTGGCGACCAGTATTTGGACAAACATTCAATATCTCCTTCTTTGACCATTGCAACAGATAAAAACATAAATACTCAAATATACCTGCTTTTTGAAAAAACAAACTTTTTCCCATCTCCAGTTGATAAAGAAGATGACCGCGATAGTTTATCAGGCACAATTGGTTCAAAAATTTCTATTCATGGGAAAAATAACAGGTCAGTAAACATTGCAACAGCATACAAGGTAAACAATGCAGATGGTTCAAACTGGGATTATCAAAGTCCACAGATATCAGTTCAATTCAACAGTCCTTTTATTTTTAAAAACGGTGATATTTCGCTGACTGCAATGTCAGAATGGCTCTGGTTTGATAACAAAAACTCTTTATACAATAAAATCCGCAATGATACAAAAATAACAATCTTGTGTTCCTTAATTTTTCATCTCAGCAAAAACTGGGATGTAACAATGTCTTTTACAAATGTTAGAAGTATGTCAAATTTAGAAGCATACGACTATAAAAGACATATAACTTCGCTTTCTTTTACAGGTAGATTCTGAAGGAGGACAGTTGAATAAATTTTTTGTTTCATTTGCAATTTTCATAGTTATTCTAACATCATATGGATTATCTGCTACACCTGCTGGAACAATTATTGAAATCAAAGGCAATGCTGTAATTCAATCTGAGCAAAGCTCTGAATGGAGAAAACTTCATCTTAAAGACAGAGTATTTGTTGGGGATGTAATCAAAACAGAAGAAAGAACACGTGTGAAAATTTTCCTTGTTGATGAGTCAATTATTACCATTGGTCCCAAGACACATTTTAAACTTGACACATTTTCTTTCAATCCATCAAGCAACCAGAGGGAAGCAAATGTAAAACTGCTTGTGGGTAAAGCACGTTTTAATTTACAGAGAACATTTTCAGAATCTTCCAGATTCAATGTTTCTACCCCAACTGCAATTGCTGGAGTAAAAGGAACAAATTTTTTGGTCTGGGTTGTCTCTGATGAATTGACACGTTTTTTTGTCTCTGAAGGAGTGATTAGTATAAGAAACCCAATGCTTGTTGAAGAAATCTTCCTTGCTTCAGGATTTTTCTCAGAGGTTAAACAAGGACAAGCACCTACTCAACCACAAATTCCTTCTCCTGAACAAATGCAGGAATTCTTTAAAGGTATTTCTCCTGCAGGAGAAACTGGTGGAATAGAATTTTTGCTTAATAATATCCATGTTAATAGTATCTTCAGGTCAATTATTGAACAAAGAAACACTAAAGATATTCTCAGGGTTCTTCCAGAACCACCTTCGCCTCCATCAGCCCAGCAATGATTATCATGAAAGCATAAGAACCCTGAGTTTTTAAGGAGGGAAATAATGAAATCAAAGTTTCTTGTTATATTAAGTCTGCTTTTTGTAATATCCCCCTTGCTGAAATGTAACAATGAAATTCAAACACAGAACATACTTTATCTTCTTGGGATGCCCGTAGATACAAACAAATTTAATGTTTTTACCTGCACTGTAAACAATGGTTTTTCATCATTTCAATCTCATACACTTACAGGTTCCCATGATTTTGACGAAACCTTCTGGCCCGCAAGTATTGCATACGACCCCAAAGAAAATTACCTTTATATTTCCTTTAGTGGTAATGGTACTATTGATGTATTTGATGCGTCCAGCTTTGAACTCAAAGCAATTCTTCAGATACCTGATGCTTCAGACATTATAAAAATCGGTGTTCCGTCTGATGAATCGTCAAACAGGATTTATCTGGTTGAAAGAAATGGGTCGCATATATTTGTATTCAATCGTACAACATTTGAAAGAATTGAGTCAGAAGAATTTGACTTGATTTCACCTGCAACAGGTATCTGGGTATCCAACGATACTATTTTTGTTGCAGATAATGAGGGGGTACGCTTGTATGTCAATGGAATTTCTGAAGGAATCTTTCCAATTCCAGAAACAATAAAATCACTGCAGGGTGATGCATCTTTGTGGCCACAGATTTGTCTTTTTGCAATCGGAGGTCAGACAAAAAAAGTACCACCTGATATTTCTGGTAGATGGGCTCTGGAATCATTACAGGTTTCAGGGTATTTAACATTTGACAATGAAGGGAATATTGCTTCAGGAGATGAGTGGTACTGGAATGATGGACTTGAAGAAATAGTGCAGCAAGGGTCTTACAATCTTGAGGAGAATCAAATACTTCTTTCAGGTGAAACATCAGAAGGACCATTCAATTTTGAAGGAGTATTAAGGAGCCGCGGGGATATTATAAGTTTTATTGATTCTACTACTGAACCAGTGAACCGTGGATTTGGTTTTCTTGTCAAAAAGGGTCAGAATTACTCCAGCACTGATTTTTCAGGAACATGGAAAATAAAAGGTGCATATGTTTCAGGAACTCTTTATTCTGATGGCAGAGGCAATATTACCCAGGGAAATTTGATAAAAAAAGATGGAACAACAGAAACCATTTCCTCAGGCAACTATATCATTCGTAACGAAGACGGCTCAATAATCATTAATCTTTCTACAGAAACAGGAACCATCCAACTTACTGGCATAATGAACAAAGGCAGGGACATTGCCATTGTTGAACAACAACTTACAAAACAGAAAAATGAATCAACCAGAAAATTGGCTGTTCTGGTAAAAACTATCAACAAAAACTATCAAGGAACTGATATCGCTGGTAACTGGTCCATAAAAGCCATGCATTTTTCAGGAAACATTTTTATTGATGCAACAGGCACAATTGTTGAAGGTTATCTCAAAAATGGTGAAGAAACAATTGGAATTACAGGAGGAAATTGTGTTTTTGGGGAGAATTCAGTGATAACCCTGAATTTATTTACAACAAACGATGAAACAATAACATTAAATGGTGTAATAAATCCATACCTGGACATGATTGTTTTTATAGACGCAAATACTTCTGCCCTTTCACCTGATATGAATCCTGGCGTTTTAATAAAAACAGATTCATCAGAAGTCATTTTTTATCGAAAAGGAAATCTGCCAGTATTTCAGCAAAATGATGTTTTACTTAAAATAAATCTATCTTCAGACACAAGAACAGATACATCCATTGAAGGTTATGGTCTTGGACTTGCCATTATTCCATCAAAACAGAAAGCCATGGTACTCAGTGGTTCCTTATTTGAAGAAACCCGTATTCTTACTGAATTTGGTACAGAAACACTTAATAAAACAAACCAGATTCCAGCACCAGGTAATACTATTGATTGCACCGCAGGAACTTTACAGGAAACACAGGCGGAAATTCAGTTAAACAAAATTTGCACATCCCACGGTGAAGGCAGTGCCTTAATCGGTGATGAAATTACATTTTCCATTACAATAAAAAATACAGGCAGTGTTGCGATTGAAAAAATTCCTCTAAAAGATTCATTCAACCCATCATGTCTTTCTTTCTTGAGGGCAACACTATCGCCTGATAATGAATCAGAAGGAACTCTTGAATGGAATGATATCACAAGCGAAGGAAATCTTGGACCTGGTGAATCAATCGTTAT
The DNA here is from genome assembly GCA_023818965.1 of Candidatus Omnitrophota bacterium. Lineage (GTDB taxonomy): Bacteria > Ratteibacteria > UBA8468 > B48-G9 > DTJG01 > DTJG01. Next base: position 44,377 of record JAMWCD010000009.1, read on the forward strand.
TCACATTACTTTTCTCGCAATCAGACAGGCAAATCCAGCAATCAATACTGCAATAATCCATAATGCTGTTGATGTAAATGAAAATCCTATTACAGATAAAGAAAGTAGTTGCGAAATTACTATCAACAAACAGGGCTCAATCACTGTTGAAAAAATGCGAATTATGCCTGAAACCAGTAATGTTAAAATCGGAGAAAATGTAGTTTTTCAGATCAAAATTACAAATAATTCACCTTTTTCCATTAAATCATTTTCGCTAAAAGATACTTTCAACCCAGAATTACTTGAATTTATTGGTTCTTCCATACCTGAACCAGAAATCTCAGCAGGACAGGTAGAATGGAATAATCTTCCTGGTGAAGACAAGCTTGAACCAGAAACTTCCTTTGTTTTCACTGTAACATTCCAGGCAATAAAACAAACAATATCCACAGTCAACACCGCAGAAGTATATGATGCAATTGATATTTATAATAATTCAGTTTCAGGTGGAGTTTCTCAATCAGTTTTTTCTATTTTACCCTTTGAAGTAAATGTCCCTGGTGGTAGTACTACTGCATCTTATGTTATGCTGTCTTTTCCTTTCACACCCCAGACACCAGACATATCTGATATTCTAATAGATGACCTTGGCAGGTATGACCCGACAAAATGGCGACTGTTCAGATGGAATCCTGACGCAGACCCACCAGGTTATGAAGAATATTCTCCTGATAAGGATCTCTTTAATGTTACTCCAGGCAAGGCATACTGGTTAATTTCCCGTTACCCTGTAAAAATTGATGGTACTGGAATTCCACCAACCACGAGAAACAATTTTCTCCTCAAACTTAGTCCAGGATGGAATCAGATTGGATGTCCTTTTAATTTTCCTGTTGCATGGAATAGTGTAATTGCAGAAATCGGAGAACATGAATATTACGCATCACAACAGCACACCCTGTGGAAGTATGAAAATGGAACATATGTTCCATCAATAACCCTTCAGCCAGGCGTTGGTTACTGGATATGGAATCCATACTCTGATATACTAATGCTCAAAATACCACCAGAACAAACAAAAAAACAAATCCGATTATTAAAAGTATCTCCATCAACATCAGAACCGCAACCACCGCCACCCCCGGGTCAAACACTCGTACAATCATCTGCAAACTCATCAGGTAGTGGTTGTTTCATTGCAACAGCGTGCTTTGGTTCTGCACATTCATATCAGGTGGAAATTTTAAGAAAATTCCGTGACCGTTTTTTGACAACCAACTGGCTCGGGAAAAAATTTGTTTCATTCTATTACAAACACTCACCACCAGTTGCAAATTTCCTTATAAATCATCCAATTTTCAAACGAACTGTAAGAATTGCACTTGTTCCTGTTGTTCATATATGTAAATTTTTCCTTGAAATCAAAAGTTGATGAAAAAAATAGTTTTCTCGATTTCAAAAATTCCGCCAGGATTCATCATTACTATTTTATTGACAATTTTGTTTTTTGTACCCATTAGATTAATTGATTTCATTGAACTCCAGCTTCTTGATAGCCGATTTCTGGCAGCACAGCAAAGTCCACAAAATTCAGAAATCATTCTGATTGCCATTGATAATCGATCAGAAGACCGGCTTGGCCGCTGGCCATGGGATAGAAATCTTATAGCACAACTTATCAATATTGTCAGTAAAGGTCAACCTGCTGCAATCGGAATTGATATTGTTTTTGCAGAAAAACAGTTATCACCCCTTGATAAAATTCTTTCCATCCCAGGTGCAAAAGAAAAACTTTCAAAAATTGAACTCTCTGAAATAAAAAACGCATGTGATTATGATGGACATCTTGCAAAATCTATTTCTAAAGCAAAAAATGTAATCCTTGGCTATTACTTTTTGACTGAACAGGAAGAAGATGCAATGCCAGATGAAATTGTTGAAAACGACCCTAAATATGGAATCATTGTTGACCAGTTTCAGGGAATAACAGTTCGGAAAACACAGGAATATGAAAAATGTTTCCCACCAATAAAATGCGGACATGGAGTTGAAACAAGTACTGAGCGAATTTCTGTCAGTGCCCTTACACAGGGATTTCTCAACATATTCCCTGATACTGATGGTGTTGTCAGAAAAAGTTATCTTGTAATGAAACAGGGTTCTGACCTGCTTGCTTCATTTCCTCTTCAAATTTTGAATGCTTACTATAAAATGCCAGGAATTACAGTTGAAACAGTTGGCAAGTCAGACGAATGCATAAAAAATTTGAAGGTGGGCGATTTCGAAATACCAGTGGATCTTGATTCTTCTCTCCTGATTAATTACACAAGAAAACTTGATTCTTTTCCAGAATACTCTTTTGTGGATGTTCTTGATGGAAAGGTTGATGTCAAAAGTTTTCAAGGAAAAATTGTTATTGTTGGTATTTCTGACCCTGGATTGATGCGAGATAACTGGGTTACCCCGGTCAGCGACGTAACTCCTGGATTTAAAATTCATGCCCTGACTGTTGCCACATGTATTGAACGACGTTTTGTTCGAAAGTCAGGTTATTTTGATGCACTGAGTGCTTTTTTCATTTTTTTCTTCGGCACACTTATAACATTTTTAGTTCCACTTTTTAAGAAACCGCTTTATTCAGGAATACTGGCAACTTTTCTATTTGTTTCATATTTAACGGTTACGCACCTGGTATTCAAAACAAAACTTATTGTTCTCAATATCACTTATCCTCTCAGTTGCATAGTGATTGTTTATACTGCAGAAACCCTCAGATATACTGGTGCTTCCCTTAAAAGTGCGATAAAGAAGATCTTTGAAAAGGAAATTGCACTGAAAATGCTTGGAGAAACTCAAAAAGAACTTTCGCGACTTGTGAGAATTTCTGATGTTTTCTGCCCTTCTTCTACGACAATAGTTTTTGATTCTGACAGAATGATGGAAGAAACACCTGTTCTTACATGGAAATTAATTCTTACATCTCTCGGCATTTCTTCTGGTGCTCTTATTCTCTTCAACAATGATGGTAGTTTTCAAATTATTGCATCTACAGGTAACCTCTGGGAAAAAACAAACCTTGACTTAATCAGAAAACGAATGGAAAATGACCCAACACCACTGATAATTAATCGAACTTCAGACAGACAATGGTTTTCTTCAAATGAAATTAAAAATTTGATGGCATTTCCGGTAGTATCAGAAAAAACATTCATACTTGTTGCATTGTTTCTGAACAAGAGTGTCACAGAATTTTCTGAGACAGATAAATTTACAACAGATGATGTAAAACTTGCTCAAACATCTGCTCTCCAAGCCATCATCGCTATACAGAATTCAAAATTAAATGTTGCCCTGAAACAAGCCCAGCTTGAAACCATATTCCGTCTTGCTATGTCAATCGAGTGCAGGGACAGAGAAACAGGGCTTCATGTTCACCGAGTAAGTGAGTATGCTGGAGTTGTGGCTGAGGGAATACAGTTACCTGAACCTGAAGTAAAACTTATCAAAAGTTCTATGCCTCTTCATGATATTGGAAAAATTGCTATTCCTGATAACATCCTGCTGAAACCCGGTAGATTAACTGACCAGGAATTTGAAATTATTAAAAAACACCCTGTCATTGGAGCAAAGGTTCTTGAAGGTTCATCTTCATCTATTCTGCAGGCAGCAAGAATTATTGCTCTCTATCATCAGGAACGTTACAATGGTTCGGGCTACCCGTATGGGTTAAAAGAAAAAAATATTCCGCTGTATGGAAGAATTGCTGCTGTGGCAGATATTTTTGATGCGCTTGCTTCAAAAAGGTCTTACAAAGAAGCCATAGATTTTGATAAAACATTTGAAATCCTGATGTCAGAAGCAGGCAAAGCACTTGACCCTGACCTTGTGAAAGTTTTTATTGACAGAAAGGAGATAGTGCTGAAGATTTATCATCACTACAGGGAAACCCCTGATTCAAGTTTATTTGATTATCCTGCTAAAGATTAATATTCATCAAATTGATACTATTTTTCCTGCTTTCACCATAACAAAATTTTCTCCATATTCCTTTGCAAATATTTTTTCTGCCTCTGGACCAGAACAATGACATGGTCCTGCTTTTTCAACCTTCATTGTTTTAAATCTGTCAACAATAAAAGCAATCTCTCCTGTATCTTTTTCAAGTAGATGAAATCCACCCATCACAAAAAATAATTGTTCCTTTTTAAATTGTTTTCTCACTTCACCAAGTATTTCAAGTATTCCTGGATGTGCACATCCAGTTATTACTGATAAACCATTTTCTGTTTTCAACACAACTGCCTGTTCAGGCATAGAAGCACCTTTATATGTACCTGGTATTTCACCTGTTGTATAAATATTTTTACCTATTTCCTGAAATTTTTTAACCTCAACAGGTTCTCCACCGCAACTGGTAATCAATTCCTTTAGTTTTTCTGAAAAACCCGAGCATATATAAACAATAGTTTTCTTTTTCTTTGCTCTAAGGAGGGATTCAAGTCCGCCTGTATGATCCCAGTGGTCATGTGAAATAATAACACTTTCTATATCATCCGGGTTGATGCCCATTGCACCCATATTTTGAAGTAGCCACTCACCTTTTTCTCCTGTATCAAAGAGTATCTTATTATCTATAAGAACAGAAAGTCCCCACCCAATATGCAACCTTTCATTGATTGTCTCTTTATCAAAAACTACTTTTATCTCCATTTGTTTCATCCCCCTTTTCCCATCACTCTTTACTTCACACTCGTATCCACTAAGCTTTCTATGTGTAAAGATTGATTCATCTTATCTCCTATTCAAATTTTTTAGAAAGCAACTTTATTGCCGGGAAAATGAAAAGAAAAAGAAAAAAAATCAAAATTAAGGTATATAGAAATACTATCCTGTCAGGACTTGTTAGAAAAGATTTCCTGAGTCCATCTACTGTATAAGTAAGAGGTAATATATAAGCAAAATACTGTAAAACAGAAGGCATCTTTGAAACTGGATAAATAACACCACTCAAGAATATCATTAAAAACCGTGGAAGATTAAGCAATGTCTGCGCATCAAAAACTTCTTTTACCGTCACACATAAAAGTGCACCAAGGGACGCAAATACAAAAAGCGAGGGAAGAATTATTAAAATGAGATAAAGAAAGTTAGGGCGAAGTCCGAGCACAATTGTTGAACCGCTGGTTACTATTGTTGTCATTGCAAAACCGAAAATAGTGCCTCCCAGCACCTTTCCCAGAAGCACCGCTGGAATACTGATTGGCGCTAAAAGCAATCTCTCAAGAGTTCCAACTCTCAGTTCAAAATTTATCACCACTGCTTCAGCGGCAGTTGTGCTGAAAAGAATCGTCATTGCAATTAGTCCAGGAACCAGTTCCTTAAAATCTCCGGGGTTTCTCAAATAAAAAGCCAGAATCCATGTAATCGGAAAAACAATTCCCCAACTGATTGCCGGCGCCTTAAAATAGTATGTCTTCATATCTTTCAAGGCAATATAGAAGATACCGCGTAAATTATCGCGCCACATATTATTTTCCTTTTTCAATTGCTAAAACTTCTGGCTCTAAACCTGTAATCTCTATAAATGCATCTTCCAGTGTTTTTTTATCAGTTTTTGTCTTTAAATTTAACGGGGTATCAATTGTCAGAATTTTGCCTTTTACAAGAATAGCAACACGGTCGCATAAAAGGTCTGCTTCTTCTAAATAATGAGTGGTAAGAAAAATGGTTATTCCTTGCTGACGAAGATTAGATATCAAATTGCGTAAAGATTTGGCAGCCACTACATCCAAACCAGATGTCGGTTCATCAAGAAAGAGAATTTCCGGATTATGAATTAACGCTGCTGCAATTGTCAAAGCCCGCTTCATACCACGGGAAAATGTGCGAAAAGGACTGTCTTTGCGCTCATAAAGTCTAAATATTTTCAGTAATTCTTCTGCTCTTTTCCTGCGCTCTCCCCTTGGAACACCATAAAGTTGTGCCATAAATATCAGATTATCCATTGCAGATAATTCATCATAGAGATTTGAAATGTCCGGGACAACACCAATGCGTTTTTTTATCTCCGCAATTTTTGTTTTTACACTCATCCCAAGGATGGAGGCATCTCCTTCTGTTGACTTAGAAAGTCCTGTAAGCATCCTTATGGTAGAGGTCTTTCCTGCACCATTTGGACCTAAAAATCCAAAGACCTCGCCTTCTTTGACTTCAAAACTGATATGGTCAACAGCAAGAATATCTCCATAACGTTTTGTTAAATTTTCTACTTTAATTACTATTGTATCACTTTTCATTTTTAAAATGCGACAACCTCATTATTCTAACTGTTGAATCGTATGGAAAAATTACAATTTCTATCTTTATTAGTTCTCCACACCCTCTATTATTTTTTTTGCTATTTCGTTCATATATGTTGTTGCTGCAAGGTCTTTAAAAACGATAAAGGGTTTCCCTGAATCACCACTATTTACTATTTCTATCTCCAGTGGTATCCTTCCGAGAAAAGGCACTCCCATATTATATGCTATCTTTTCGCCACCGCCTGCTCCAAATATACTTACCTCTTTTTTACAGTGTGGACAGATAAATCCACTCATATTTTCTATGACACCTATTACAGGGACATTAAGTTTTTTTGCAAATGTAATTGCTTTTGTTGAGTCCAGTGTAGCGACTTCCTGAGGAGTACTTACAATGACCACCCCATCCATTTCAGGTATAGATTGGCATATGCTCAGCAGTTCATCTCCTGTTCCAGGTGGAGAATCTATAATGAGATAGTCAAGTTCTCCCCACCCTACATCACCTAAAAACTGTCTTATTGCCGCGGTCTTTAGTGGCCCTCTCCATATGACTGGTTCATCTGACCTTTCAAGTATCATAGCCATACTTATAACCTTAAGTCCACAGGCACCTTCAAATGGCTCTATCTCCTTCCCATTGCTTAAAAGTTTTTTACCTTCAAGTCCAAGCATCTTTGCGACATTAGGTCCGTGCAGGTCAATATCAAGAAGACCTACTTTTTTTCCCATAAGAGACAGGGCACAGGATAGGTTAACTGATACGGTTGTTTTTCCTACACCACCCTTACCGCTCATAACCATTATCTTATGCCTTATTTTACCCATCCGCTCGTTTATTCTTTTCTGTTGTTCTTCAAGTTGTGTCTTCATATTGCCCCTTTGTTATTAGATTACTCCATATATTTTTTATTGCCTCTGAAACAGAGTCATCGGAAAACTCAACATAAGGTATGGTCTGAACTATTGACTCAGGAACCTTTTCTGAAAAAGGAATATATCCAGCAAGATTAATATTTCGCTCCTTACATATCTGCTCTATCTTTTTTGTATTTTCAATATTAAGGTCGTATTTGTTTATCACAACCTTTGTCTCAATTCCAAAAAAGGCAGCCACTTCAATTACCCTTTTCATATCACTTATTCCTGAAAGTGTGGGCTCTGTTACAACAAGTGCAAGGTCCACACCAGACAAAGATGCGATAACAGGACATCCTATACCCGGTGGACCATCTATGATTACATAATCCGCCCCTTCCTTCTCTGCTAATTTATATGCCTCCTCTTTGATTTTTGATACAAGTTTGCCTGAATTTTCAGCCGCCACATCTAACTTCGCAAAGATAAAGGGTCCATATTTTGTATCAGATGTAAACCATCTTCCGCTTTCCTTCTCCTTTATTTCTATTGCATCAACAGGACATCCATATTTACAGGCACCACATCCCTCACAGGACAATTTGTCCATAAAAATTTTGTCAATTGAACCATTTTTATTCTTGACTGTTTTTATTGCATCAAACCTGCATACAGTCAGGCATTTCCCACACTGAATACATTTTTCCTGTTTTATTTTCGCTTCATAGCCACCTCTGAATATCTCAGTCCTTTCAATATCAGGGTGCAAAAGAAGATAAAGATTTGCAGCATCCACATCACAGTCAACCATCACCTTATTTTTTGCAATAGATGCAAAAGATGCAGTAAGAAATGTCTTGCCTGTTCCACCTTTCCCACTTATTACAGTCATTATTTTCATTAAATAAACTCCTTAATACAGATAAACATCAGGTGGTGGTTGTGTTTTTTTCACCTGGTCAGCAAGAATAACTACCCTGTTTCCTTCTATATTACATTTTCCGTAAACCTTGACCCACTCATCCTGTTTCAATTGTTCTGAATTTTGATAAACAATTTCAACTCCCAGTGGTGTTGCATCAGCAGCACAACAGGTAATAAGAAATCGCACCAGCATAAATCCTTGTTTCTCATTGTTCTGCTTGTACACAAAACCCTCTACGGATACATCCCTACCATTAATCTCCTCTGGCTTATTCTTTGAAAAGGTAAGCAGTTGTTTTATATTCATCTTTTTATAATTTCCTTCCATCTCTAACTGTTCTTTTAGTATCGCCATCACATCTCCACCTGTAAACTCCTGACTGATGCCTCTTTTACCCGCTGCAAGAACTGGAAGATTTCCAGGTCTGACAATTGTTGCAAGCAGGACAGGAAAAAGAAACAGAAGGAAAGAAAGAAAGGAAATAATATCAATCTTTTCAGAATGTTCTTTTTTTATTTTTCTCAGTTTAACGATGAATAATACCAGCAGTATGAATGAGCCGAGGATAGTAAATGGGAAAAACTTTTTATTGATGTATATCTGAAGTTTTCCTGTGGCTTCTATTATAAAAAGGAACACCAGCCATATAAAAATCGTAAGTGCCTGATAAAAGTTTTTCGTTCTTAGAAGTTCCATCTTAGTTCCCTCCTGTGATGTATGTGCCGATAACCCCTAATATAAAAATAGTGATAAATAAGGTAAGAATAAGTTTCAGGACAAAACTCTTTTTAAATGTTCCAGCATAAAGAATAGAAACAGTGATATTAGTCATTGGACCTGCAACCATAAAGGCAATCTTAGAAAACGCAGGAAGATGAACAAAAGAACTTGCAACAAATGCATCAGCAAATGAACAGAGGGAAAGTAAGATTCCGAGTATCTGCATTAAAAATACGGAAAGGACCTTGTTTCCTGCAAGAGATAAAAATGCCTGTCTGGAAACAAATGTCTGGAATATCGCAGCAGCAAATGCTCCTAAAACAAGGTATCTACCCATCAGCAGAAAGTCAGATTCTGCATGGTGAAAGACCTGTTCTACCTTTGATAGATGGGAATGATGGATATGGTGGTCGTCTTCACCCTCTTTTAAAGGCACATAGTTTTTAGTAGATAGTATAAGAGAAGCAACAACTGCTGATATGAAGGCAAGCAAGATTCTCCCCATAACAATACGGAGCGAGTATGAAAAGGCAATAAAGGTTGACAGTATGGTTATAGGGTTGATAATAGGGGAAGCCAGCATATAACTGAGGCCACCTGAAGCAGGAACATCTTTTTTCAACAATCTTCTCGCAACAACAACATTTCCACAGGAACAGACAGGAAATAAAATACCGAGTAAAGCACCAGTGATGGCTGATAAAAATCTGTTCTGCGGGAATGCCATTTTTATTTTTTCTTCAGAAACAAATACCTCTATGGTTCCTGAGATAATAGCACCTATAAGGATAAAAGGGATTGCTTCAAGAAGTATTGCTGTGATAACAGTGGTAAAAATTTGAAGTTTCGGATTTTTCAACAGAAAACCAAGATTTCCTGAATTCCACATATTAAGCAAAGCAATAAAAAAGAAAATCCCGAATATTACTACTGCCCTTGTTAAAGGACTTTCCTGTTTCCTATTCATACACCTCCCTGTGTTTCAGGATTTCGTATTTAATCCTCTCAAAAACTTTCTTGAATATACTGACATATTCTGAAAAAATACCAACCAGAGGTATTCCTTTTGAATAGGATACAGCAATCTCTCTTTTGAACGGAATATGTAATAGCACAGGTATCCCTTTTTCTCTGGCATAATCTTCTACTCTATTGTCTCCGATACCTGCTCTATTTATTATTATACCTGAAGGAACCCCTATCTTTCCAGTCATTTCCAGCGCCAATGCAAGGTCATTTAGCCCAAATGGTGTGGGCTCTGTTACAAGTATGCAGAAATCAGCACCCTTTACTGCTTCAACCACCGGACAACTTGTGCCAGGAGAAGCATCTATGATATTTACCTTATCCTTGCGGATATATTTTTTCACTGCTTTTACAACAGGGACAGGGCTGGCTTCAGCAATCTTTAGTTTCCCCTGGATAAAAGAAAAGATACCCCTGGCAGTTCCTATCTCTACACTCCCTTTTTCTTCTTTCTCCTCATATATGGCGTTTTCAGGGCATACAAGGGTACAGGCACCACAACTATGACAGAGTTCATAGAAAAAAAGAACCTTGCCCGTGGTCTTATTGCCCGGCTTAATGACGGATATTGCATTATAGTGGCAGGCGCTTCTGCACCTCCCACAGAAACTACATCTCTTTATATCAACCTTTGGCTTAGGAAGATAAATTGTTACACTTCTCTCTATCTCCGGTTTCAAAAATATATAGCCGTTCGGCTCTTCAACATCACAGTCAAGAAACTGGGCATCTTCCCCAAGAGATAAAGCAAGGGATGTAGATATTAAGGTCTTACCTGTGCCTCCCTTACCACTTGCCACAGTAAGAATCATCTTAAACCTATCCCCTTACCATTCTTGTTCCGCACTTGGGGCATACCATAGAGGAACACGGTGTTCCTGCCTGATGTGCAACCTTTTCTCCACAGGATGGGCATATACAAAATCCACTCGGTCCTGCGCCTCTCATCCCCCTTCTTCCCATACCCATTCCTCTTCCCATTCCTCTACCTCCAATTGGTCCCTTTCCTAATGGTCCTGTTCCATCTCCGCCTGGCATTTTAATCACCTCCTTTATGGTCACATTGTGCCTTTTTTATACCGTAGTTTTTACCTCCCCCAGGCTGACATAAATTTCCTCTGGAGGAAAGTTCACCTTTGACTAATCTGTCTATCACATCAGTAATTTTACCCTCAATCCCTACCACTGTTTCTATTCCATACTGTTGAAATAGAGTTGCTGCACGTTGTCCCATACCTCCGCAGATGATGCAGTTTACACCTTTCTGACGGAAAAACTCCGGCAGAAATCCAGGTTCATGTCCTGGGTTGTTCAATGTCTCCTTTTTTATAACCTTATTGTCTTCAATATCAACAATCGTAAAGGATGGACACCTGCCAAAATGTGGCGATACAAAGTCACCATCTGTTGAAATAACGAAACGCATATTGACCCCCCTTATTTATTGTTTGGTTCTGCCAAACTTGGCTAATTATTTTTTTACCCTCTTTCTTTCCCGTCCCAGCGGCGGGCGAAGTCTCTCAAAAAATCCACCCCCACCCTCCTTTAATAAAGGAGGGAAAGAAAGATTTCCCTTTTGCAACCCCCCTTCCATTCCCCCTTTTTTCAATTTTTCCTTCTATTCTCCCCCTTTTCTAAAATCCCCCTTCTCTTCCCCCTTTTTCAAAGGGGGACAGAGGGGGATTGAGGGGGATTTCATAACTTATTTGACACTACCTATTGTTTTTTACCGCCCATCCCGGAATGTGGCAATACTGTAGGAGTGGCAGCAGGGATTGCTTTCAAAGAGCCCTTTTTAAAGTTTTCTACAGCATCCTTTATTTTGCCGGTCAGTCCGGTTACTACTTTAATATCTGCCTGCTGAAGTACCCTCGCTGCATTAGGTCCAAGGTTACCTGTAAAAATAACCTCAACCCCTTTTTCTGCCATCATTGTTGCATTCTGGATTCCCACGCCACCCATTCCTGTTGCATTTGTATTGGGAATTGCTTCAAAGGTGTCTGTTTCTGTATCATAAAGGATAAAATAGGCACACCTGCCAAAACGAGGGTCAACATTGGCTTCTAAGCTATTTCCGTCAGCGGTTATGCATATCTTCATTTTGTATTCCCCCCTGATTGTTGCACGCAGGGCGGCAAAATGCCGCCCTGTGTGTTCTTTTACTTCTCTCCTGCCTTTTCTTCAAGTTCAGCAAGCCGTTTCTTCATCTCTTCCAGTTGCTCCTGAAGAACTTTTGTTTGTTCAAGAAGCAATTTTTTCTCTTCTTCAGGACTTACCTTCCAAACACCATAAGGGTCATAGGCAGGATAGGCATAAGGATATCCAGAGTAAGGATATCCATAGAGTGCCCATCTTTTCCAGAAGAATCCGCGGCCAAATCCCCTGCCAAACCCACGGCCTCTTCCAAAGCCAAATCCTAAACCCCCAACATAGGGGTTCATATAACCGGGCACTCCATAGCCAGCACAATACCCTGCTTTCCTTCCTGTCATTGGACCGAGTCCAAGAGGTCCTGTTCCATCTCCACCTGGCATTTTAATCACCTCCCTTTATTTCTTGATTTCTTTTTCAAGTGTATTTATTCTTTCCTGAATTGCTTTGAGTTCTTCTTTCAAAATTTCCTCCTCCTGTTTAAGTACGTCAATTTCTTCCTGGGGAGTGATCCATGGTCGGGTATAGTCCCACCAGAAAGGTGCACAGGGATACCAGCATCTTCCCCATGCAGGAAATCCCATCGATGCCCTCATCCATCCAGGAAGACCTGTCATTCTATACCAGTTTCTCCATCCTCTTCCCCAGAACATAATCTCACCTCCTTTCAACATTGCAATCATTGCACAATCCATAAAACTGGATGATATGGTTTTTTATTTTGAATTTATATTTTTCAGAGAGTGCTTTTTCTGTTCTTTCCATCAGTTCTTTTTCTTCATCAGTAAAATCAGTATAATCAATGATTTTTCCGCATCCTGTACAAACAAGGTGATGGTGATGAGAAATCTTGTTGCCCATCATTAGTTCATATCTTGCCTTTCCGTCGCCGAAGTCAAACTTCTGTATAACTCCCAAACGTGTAAGCAAATCAAGCGTTCTGTATACAGTAGCAAAACCAATGGTCGGATTTATTCTATGAGCAATAATGAATATTTCTTCTGCACTGAAATGATGTTCAGGCCTTTTTGAAAGAACATCAAGAATAATCATCCTTGTTTGCGTCATTCTCAATCCTTCCTGCATCATCCTTTTGTGTATCCATGGGTTTCCAAACATTTTTTCTCCTTATTGATAATAATTCTCATTATCATTATACCCGCACAAAACCCCTCTGTCAAGAGATGATATTTTATCTTTTGAGTAAGAGAGATATCAGATAACAGAAAGAGGAAAGAAGGACTATGGTTGCACCAGAGGGAAGATTGAGAAAATATGAAAGGAAAAGCCCTGCGATCATCAGAAAAATTCCAAGGAGTACAGAAAAAAGCATTATCTTCTTCAAACTGTGAAAAAATTGGCTTATTATTGCAGATGGTATTGTAAGAAGTGCAATGACAAGTATAACGCCAACGACCCTCAAAAGTAAAACAGTTGTAAGAGCAACAAGAAACAAAAGAAAAAGATAAAAGAAGCCAACATTCAGGCCTCTCACTCTTGAAAATTCTTCATCAAAACATATTGCAAGGAATTCCTTGTAGAATAAAATAACAGAAATGAAAATGAAGAAATCAAGAAAAATCATCAATTTAATATCTGACTCTGTGATGGTGAGGATACTTCCGAATAGATAGGAAAACAGGTCAGGTGCATATGTTTTTGAAAGCGAGATAAATATTATTCCGAGTGACATCCCGACTGCCCATAAAACACCAATAATTGTATCTTCTTTTTCTTTTGCTTTTAAACTTGCCTCACCCATGAGAAATGAAGAAAATACACCAAATAAAAGTGCACCGAACAGAGGATTAAAACCCAAAAAATAACCAATACCTATACCACCAAAACATGCATGGGATATTCCGCCGCTAATAAAGACAATCCTTTTAGACACAACATAACTGCCAATAATTCCGCATGCAATGCTTGCAAGAACTCCTCCAATCAACCCATTTCTGAAAAATTCAAATTGTAGAGATTCAATCATGTTCTTTTAAAACCCTGTGTGGAATTCCATGTGCAATCATATCAACAGGACATCCATATACAGCCATTAATTCATCCATCTTTATTTCCTTTGAATCATGGAAGTAGAGTTTTCTATTAATACAGGCAATCTTGTCAACATACGCAGATATAATTCCGATATCATGTGAAACAAGAATTATTGTCATTTTCTCTTGTTCTTTTAGTTTTTTCAATAATTCATAAAACTCTTTTTCTCTCGGGCTATCAACATTTGCCATTGGCTCATCAAGAAGTAAAATCTGCGGGTGGCTTACAAGCGCTCTTGCAACAAAGACCCTCTGCCTTTCGCCACCAGAAAGTTCACCAATCTTTTTATTTTTATATTTCTCCATTTCAACCTGTTTCAGTGCTGCCTCAGATATTTCCTTATCCTCCTTTGAATAGTTTTTGAAGTACTTTGTTCTGTTCAACCTTCCTGTAAGGACAACTTCCCACACCGTTATAGGAAATTTCAAATCAAAGAAGACATACTGCGGAACATAACCGATATATTCCCTTCCCTTTTCAGGAGTTTCTCCCATTATCTTAATATCGCCCTTATATGGCTTGATAATGCCAAGCATTGTCTTTAAAAGTGTTGTTTTGCCGCCTCCATTTGGTCCAATGATACCAAGAAAATCGTTCCTTTTTACACTCAAGTTTATATCTTCCAGAACCACCATATCACGGAGCTTTACATATAAATTTTTTATTTCAATAACATTTTCATTCACTCAGGACCTCCTTTAATTTTTTGATTGTTTCAATCACATCTTTTGAAAGCGGGTCAATAGAAACAACCTTTCCATCTATTGCCTTTGCAATAACTTTCGCTGTCCTGGGATTAAATTGTGGTTCTGTAATTACAACCTTTATATTTTTTTCTCTTGCGAATTTTATTAAATTTTTTATATCTTTTGGTCCTGGTTCACTCTCTCCAAGTTGAACCGGTATCTGAGTAAATCCATAGTCACGTGCAAAATAACCAAAGGCAGGATGAAAAACAATAAATTGCTTTTCTGCCTTATCTCTCAGGTCATGTAAAATTTCGTTATCAAGTTTTTCTATTTTTCTCATATACATGTCATAGTTTTCTTTATAGAATTTCTCATTTTTCTTATCAATCTCACACAGCCCATTGAGGATATTCAGAGAAATAATTTTTATGTTTCTCAACGAGTTCCAGATATGAGGATCATTCTTTATTAAATCAATTCCTTTTGAAGTATCATAGACCTTCATATTTCTATTTAACTTTAGTATCTTTCCAAGATAAAGATTTTCAAACTCTATTTGGGTTCCAACCTTAAAGTAGGCGACGGATTTTGATATTTCCTTTAACTGTGATGGCTTTGGTTCATATGTATGCGGTTCAGCCCCGGGTGGAACCAAAACAACCACATTTATCTTATCCTTCCCAATGTTCTCAATAATTCCTGCATAGGGTAAAATGGTTGTTCCAACATTTATTTTCACTTCACAAAAAGACATTGCTGAAAAGAGAAGGAAAACGAACCCAAATTTTTTCATCTTTCTCCTCCCATTGATTCCTGGCAGAGTTTGCATATACCTTTCAGGAATAAATTATGATGATTAATTAAAAAACCTGTTTCTTTTTCAATCTCTCCCTTTAAACTTTCAAAATTACATAATTCAAAATCAGAGATTTTATGGCAACGTTCACAGATAATATGGTGATGATGAACTCCTTTGTCTGCAGCACATATCCCATAATAAAAGAGATTTTTCTCATCCAGTTCAAACTTTGTCAAAATTCCAATCTTTGTTAAATTGTCAAGATTTCTATAAACAGTTGGGAAACCTATCTTTTTAAAATTAGCCCTGAGATGGCAGTATACATCAAAGGCAGAAGCATACTTTTTATTTTTCAGAAAAAACTTTATTATTGCGATCCTCTTTGGTGTGGCTTTTAGTTTGTTTTCTTTAAGTGCCTTCCTGTACTTTTCCATTATTTCCCCTCCTAAATGGAAATCATTTTCATTTATATTATAAAAAAAATGAACATACTGTCAAGTCAGGTTCGCCACGGGATTTGGGATCTATTGAGGGATGCGGGTCCTGTGATTTTGCCTTGTTCGCTATACGGTCTTACCTATTTTTTATTCCTCTTTTCCAGTTCAACAGCACGATATGGTAAAAGTTGAACTATTAAGAGTACAAAACTCTGTTTGTGGACACCCGAAAAAAACAGTTACAGCGCAAATTCTTCTTATTACACCCTTGGAATAGTCAGAACGCAGTAAAAAATCCTGTGCTTAGACCGTATTTCTCATAAGACCCCTGCAAATTAAAGTAACCAATGTTTACAATAATTCCAGAATTTTTCTTCAGCCATTTGCGCAAACCCAATTCCAGGGTGAGAGCATCATGTCTTACTTTTTCTGGAATTAACAGATAGTCAGCCAGATATGCCTCCTGACCATAAGAACAGGTGAAGTGCCACCACTGTACCCCTTCTTTTCCCCAGGAAACAGAGATTAGATTGGAGAAAGAACTAACAGAACCTGGTTGGTTGTAATTCCAGGATATTTTATACTCCCAAACTGACTTGCTTAAATAAACAATGACACCAGTGGAAAGAACATAATCCTCATGGTCGCTTGGTGACCTGACATAAGTAATACCAAAAGGCATTATTATGTTTCGCTTCTTACCAAGTTTAAAATCAAAACTGTGGTCTAATCTTATCACAGGAAGATAATCAACCCCGCTTCCAGCAGATATTGAGGTATAAGTACAAATTGCTTCCTTAAAAATCTGATTGAAATCTTTTACAAGAAAATTAATCACGGTCTTCAGACCATCTGTAAACATTCTCTATTAATCTCAGGGCTTCATCCTCTGATTTGCACGATGTAGAAATAAAAAGACCCCGTGCACTTAAGTTTTCAAGGGCTGTTTTCACTTCGCTGGAAGGAATTGAAATATGAAGGTTCTTGCCTGCCTTCTGAACTTTTTTCAAGATGTCCATATAATGAAGCGGTGATGGTTTTCCTGCGCCAGGAAGAATTTGAATTGCCTGTAATCGCGGTAATTCAAGTAATGCGTCAACATGAACAAAATTCCCGATTCCGTCAACATGATATATTGTATAATCAAGAAATTGCGTCTGTTTTTCTATGGCAGGTAAAAATATTTCCCTGAATGTTTTCGGTGAAATATTGTAAGCAAAATCATTTTGTGCTGCATAAAATTTACCAGGTGCCCATAAAGGAAACCAGCAGGTTGAACCTTCATCAACATCTTTTATTATTGGAAATAATGAGTCATAATGTTTACACCACATATCCATCGAAAATATTTCTGCTTCTCTTACCCTTTCTGGTCTATCCATGCAATCAAAAAGAAGTTTTTCTGTGCCACGCAATGCAGCAAGTGTATCACCACACCCACCAAAAGCACCAATTGAAACAAGGCACTTCCATTTTGCCTCAGCAACTCCTCTTTTCAGCAGTTTCAGAGCAAATTGATAATCAGGATGCTGCTGATTAATTTGCAAATGTTCAAATTCTAATTGCTCTTCATTTAAAATTGGTGTCCACCAGCCCGTTCTGAAATCAAGATGAACAGGACAACCAAGATATGTTGGAATTGCAGTATGTCCAGGATAACCACCATTCCAGATTGGTAATGCCTCACCACCAAAAAATGTATGAGATAGATTATAATCGTTTACCTGGCTGATATAGTCGAGGTCAAACCATTTTTGTTCGATGCTTTCTGGCTCAGGTGGTCGAGGAATATCAGGTGGATTTTTCTTAGGAGCATAAACAGCAATTGCACATCTACCAAAATACTCAAAAGCCCACCATTTCCTGTAATTTTCCTTTGTTTGTTCCCAATCGCCCTTGTATAAAAGACCCATTATTTCTCAATCACAATAACATCTGCTGCATTGATTTCTGGCAGTTTAATTGTGATTTGTGAATCATCAAAAGAAAATTTCAAACCATTTTTATAGAAACATGACCAGACCCTCTGTGGAACAAAATCAATCTGGCTGATTTTGATATTGACATCCTTGACATTTTTATTCTCTGTTAAGTTCACAACTGGTAATACAATGGCATTATTTGATTTCAACCTTCCTGTTACAATGCCATTTCTGTCAACTGTAACATCAGGTAATATTTTGTTCTCTTTTAATGGAAGAAGAATTAAATTTTCTGAAACCTGATCGCATTTTACTGGTTCAAGGATTCCTGCTCCTGAATGGCAGAATTTCTGGTCAATTCCGCCTTTACCACAGGGCAAAACTTCTAAACCCGATTGAATATATGTTTGTCCTGGAAGAGTACCACCATAATAAGAAACACCTTTTCCTGCTTTTGTCTTTATCCATGCAGGACTTCCATCAGAACAGTATCTTGCAATCACTTCGGATTCTGGTAATGGTTCAAAAACTTCCTTGTTGCATAAAACAGTTGTTGTTTTTTCTCTGATCTGGATTCTATCAATGGGATACTGGAACAATAGTTCTATTTTCGCTCTTAATGGTCCTTTATATTTGATATAAGAAATTTGCTTACCCCTGCCAAGGATACTATCAAGCGTATTAAATGGTTGATCAAATTCATCCTTTCGTGCTGCAGAACAACTGGCATAGATTATTCCACCATTTTCAACCCACTGTTTAATTTTCTCTGCTGCCTTTCTCTCTATATTCTGGCCTATTACATAAAGCACCCTGTACTGGTCAAGGAGTCCTTCCTTAATATCATTTTCAGTGATGAAATCAACCCTGTAACCGGCTTTTCTCAACGCATACCATACATTTTTTCTCTCTTCCTGAAAAACATTTGTTGCTTCTGAACCAGGTTTTACATCCCACTGGGATTTTCCTTCAAGTTCCCATATATCACTCGCCTGGCTCAATAGCATCGCAACAGGCGTTTTTTCAGGTTTTGCAGGAACCAGATAATCTTCAATAAGCCCTGCCATCTGTGAAATTGTCCTGATTGTTTTGAATGTTGGCATACCACCTCTATAAACAATATAATTTTCAGTTGCATAAGCATCAAAACCAGCATCAAAAAAATCAATGTCTTTGACATTATTTGCCCATAGCAACACGGCATTTTTCAACAGCATCTCAGGAGGACATCCTGGATAATGAGGCATGCAATAAAATTGCATCGGAGTATCATGATAACTTGCACCCTTTCTGAGATATGATGCAAGAAAATCAATAACAAGAGTTGATGCCTCAGGCATACAGTATGTATAATCCTCACTCCATGCCAAACTCATTGCTCCTTTTTTAAATGCTTCAATAAATGACTGTTGAC
Organism: Candidatus Omnitrophota bacterium; assembly: GCA_023818965.1. Classification (GTDB taxonomy): domain Bacteria; phylum Ratteibacteria; class UBA8468; order B48-G9; family DTJG01; genus DTJG01. The sequence goes on from JAMWCD010000009.1 coordinate 63,657, forward strand.
CAACCCAGTAAAAAGGATGCATACCGCCAAGATTTGCAGATGTATGAACATCATTCCCTAATTCTTTTTTCAATTGTTGTGTTTTTTCGGCAAATTGTCTTATTCCGAGGTCTTCCTGAAAGGCAACACTATACCAGTAAAGTTTTTTCATTGTTTGAGCAATAGAGATTGAATCCTTTTTTTCATTCACAACTCCAATCTGTACAGCAATTTCAGAAGAAGGAGAATTAACAGGTTTTACACTATCCCAGGTATCACAACCAAGTGTCTGCGGTGATTCGCCATGTTTTTGAACAAATTTCCTGAATTCTTCCACTATTTTCTGGTCATCTGCTCTTAAAACAGGAAGTCCTATTTCATCACCAAATGAGAGATAATAAAAATATGGCTCAAGTTTCTTTTCTCTTATCATCTTTACTGTTTTATCAATATCCTGTGAATGATGGTATGCATATGACTTTTCAATAATCCCACCCTTATCCTTCCACCAGTCAATAACTTTCTTTGCTTCTTCTCCATCATTGACATAGCCAATTGTATTCAATCCCAGGGCGTGTCTGAATGCCTGTTCAACCTCAAATCCCCATGTTGAATTATGATTATCAGTCACACGACCTGTATATGCGAAAAGTTTGATTTTTTTAGGAACTGGTCCAAATTTTTTTTCAGCATTAAGGTTTTCTGTGATTTCTCTAAAAATATCAACAATCTTTTTCGTGTATAAAAGACCCTCTTTTGTATTTAAATCAGGTTGAACAAGAACTGTTAACTCTTCTTCTCCTGGCTCAATTTTGAATGATTTTAAGATTTTTTTCTCACCAGGATAAAGGGAGATATCCACAGCAAACTGCGGATTTTTTATTGAACCATCCACACATATGGCTTTAAAGGTAAATGGTGAAGTACTTTCTGTATTCATTGTTGGACCAAGATCATACCATACACTTGCTTTACCTGGTTGCACTGGTTCAGGCCAGTCCCCTGTATACTTCATTCCCTGTTTTTCTATCAAATTCCCATTTTCATCATAAAATCTTACGAGTTCTCTGTACATGGGTGAATAAAAATCAGGATACCTGTGATTCCAGTGATTCCATGTAATTTTTATGGGTTTTTCTGAAAGATTTCTGAACCTGAAATAAACATGGTTTGCCCTTCTTAATTCATCAAGCAATGGATACCTTGGATATTTTGGTGCAGAAACATCAGAAATTTCATTTGTCAGCATAACAACATCTATACTGCGTGCACCCTTTGGCTCAGGATTTTGTGTTTTTGAAATAATAAGTTTATATCTTCCTTTTTCAAGATTTACTTCATAACCTTCTGCTGCATCATGGTCAATGCCCCACTGCCAGTATAAAGAACCCCTGACAGGTTTATCTGTAAAACAATAATGCTTTTCAGAAGTAATAAGCCCATAAACTTTTTCAAAAACCTTTTTACCTGAAGAATCAATCAACTGAACTTTGAAGGCATAATTGAAATTTGGAACACACTCATATTTTACCCAGAGTTTATACCTGTCAGTTACAGGTACATCAATAATTTTTGAAATTTCTGCATTATTGTCAGAAGCATCAGTCATTGCTGTCTTCAATCGACTTGCCCAGACACCACCGAATGTCATATTTTGATAAAGGTCTATACCCCATCGTCCAACCTGCCACAATTTTCCTGGACCAAAATTTTTCTGATTCACTCCATCCATATCTTCTGCTTCAACAATAATCCTTACAGGACTTTTTTCCTTTTGCTGGGCAAAACATAAATCAACAGTGATCAAAACTGCTGCCAAAAAAAATAAAAATCTTTTCATTCTTCCTCCTTGAAAAATTATAAATTATCCACATCCCCTGCAAGTTGATATGCTGATTTTAATGCCTTTGCCTTGTTTATTGTTTCAATATATTCCCGTTCAGGAACAGAATCAGCAACAATCCCTGCTCCCGCCTGAATATAAAGTTTATTGTCACTGACCAGCATTGTTCTTATTGTAATACAAAAATCCATATCCCCCTGAAAACTAAAATATCCCACAGCACCTGCATAAGGACCACGACGAATGTTTTCAAGTTCTTCAATGATTTCCATTGCCCTGATTTTTGGAGCACCTGTCACTGTGCCTGCTGGAAAACATGCCCTCAAAAGGTCAAATTGATTTTTCCCTTTTGAAAGTTTTCCAACAACATTTGTAACAAGATGCATCACATGAGAATATTTTTCAATGAACATCAAATCAGTCACTTTTACAGAACCATATTTACAAACCCTTCCAAGATCATTTCTTCCGAGGTCAACAAGCATAATATGTTCTGCAATTTCCTTTGTGTCCTTTTTTAATTCTTCTGCAAGTTTTTCATCTTCAGCATCATCTTTTCCTCTTGGTCTTGTTCCTGCAATTGGTCGTAATAATGCATCATTTCCATTACACCTTACAAGAATTTCAGGAGATGAACCAACAAGATATTTTCCAGGAAAAGACAGATAAAACATATAGGGAGAAGGATTCACAGAACGTAATGCACGATAACAATAAAGTGGCTCTAAATTCAAATGTGTCTGCCATCTTTGAGAGAGAACAACCTGAATAATATCACCCTGTCTGATATATTTTTTTGCTTTTATCACTGCCTGTTCAAATTCATTCTGTGTAAAATTGGAAACAAATTCATCTTTCACATTTTGCGTCCTGCCATTTTTTAAATTCAGGGGCTTTTTTATCATTGAAATTATTGACTCAATTCTCTCGCATGAATTCTGATATGCCTTCTTAATATTCATACCAGGAACAATCCTGGCATTGCTGATTACCTGAATTCTTCTTTTAAGGTGGTCAAAAACAATCAGGTCATAACACATCTGAAAATAAAGGTCAGGAAAATATGTATCGTCTGGAAGAATATCTGGAATTTTTTCAAGAAACCTTACATAATCGTATGAAACATAACCAACTGCTCCACCAGAAAAAACAGGTAATTGCTGAAGTTTTGGCTGTCTGTAGTTATGCATTATCTTTTCAAGTTCTGTGAGTGGGTCTTTTGCAGTTATTGTTCTGGTATCTCCTTCAGCATCAGAAAACTCAATTGTGTTTCCAGTGCTTTTGAATATTTCCCTTGGTTTTATGCCAATAAACGAATACCTACCAAGTTTTCCACCCTGCTCAACACTTTCAAGAAGAAAATTTGTATCAGAATCCCTTGAAATCTTCATAAAAACACCAACAGGGGTCTCAAGGTCAGCAAATGCCTCAGTATACACTGGAACAAGATTATATAACCTACCAAGTTCTTTAAATTTTTTAAAATCAGGATAAATCTGCATATTTTGCCCTTGCGAAAGTTTGAAATAAATTTATCATATTCATCAATAACTGTCCAGCAACTCCTATAGTATACCCGAACATTGAAAATTATGGTAAAATTTAAATCCCCCCTTTTTCCCCCTTTTGTAAAAGGGGGAGGATGGAGGAGAAATTTGAAAAAGGGGGAAAAATAGGGAGAGAATTTATAAAAGGGGGATTTAGGAGGGTTAGGATGTATTTTTTGAAAGACCTCGCACACCGGGGGGCGGAAGCGGGGTAAATAATTAGCCAAATTTGGCAGAACCAATAACTGAGAAAGGAGAAAATTTATGGCAAAACAGGAAAAAAGTGTTCCCATGAGAATTACAAAACAGGGCGACTGGGTGACTTACAGACCTGATATAAAGGTCCTTGATTGTACAATCAGAGATGGCGGATTGATGAATGACCACAAATTTGATGATGCTTTTGTAAAATCAGTTTATCATGCCTGTGTTGAGGCAGGCATTGATTATATGGAAATTGGTTATAAGGCATCAAAGAAAATTTTTTCACCTACACAATTTGGTGCATGGAAATTTTGCTCTGAAGATGATATAAGAAGAATTGTTGGAGATAATGAAACAAATCTCAAAATTTCAGTAATGGCTGATGCTGAAAGAACCGATTATCACGAAGATATTCTGCCTAAGAGTGAAAGTGTGATTGACCTTGTAAGGGTTGCAACCTATATTCATCAAATACCCACAGCCCTTGACATGATTAAGGATGCACACGATAAGGGTTATGAAACAACATTGAATTTGATGGCGATTTCTACTGTACAGGATAGAGAATTGAATGAAGCACTGGAAGTTATAGCAAAATCTGAAGTTAATGTTATTTACCTTGTTGATAGTTTTGGCGCTCTTTACAGCGAACAAATCAGAGACCTCACAAAGAAATATCTCAAGTATGCAAAGGCAGCAGGTAAAGAAGTTGGAATACACACGCATAATAACCAGCAACTTGCCTATGCAAATACAATTGAAGCACTTATTCTTGGTGCAAGCTGGCTTGATGCAAGTATGGCAGGACTTGGAAGAGGAGCAGGTAACTGTCAAATTGAACTATTACTTGGTTTCCTGCATAATCCAAAATTTCATTTAAGACCAGTTTTGAAATGTATTATGGAATGCATTGAACCATTACGTTCTCAACTGAGATGGGGTTTTGATATTCCGTATATGTTAACAGGACAATTAAATCAGCATCCAAGGGCTGCAATGAAATTTATGGCAGGGAATAACTGGAAAAATATCGTAGAATTCTATGATTCCCTTGGTGAAAAGGAATAAGGCAGCAGTTTTTTCGCGTAGAACTTTCTCAATCTATCAATCTAAATTTTAGGCCAGCGATAAATCCTGCTTCCAATTTTTCTTCCAATGATCTTGTTTTTTATTCTTCTTGCAATTTTTCCTGGATTACCGCTTGAGTATGTTTCAATGTCATTTGCCATTCGTGCGAGTTGATAAAGAAACCTTACAAATTTACTCATTCATCCTCCTGAAAATTTAAATCTTTGTTTTCTTATCAATCTCCGCAGAAACAAATTCATCATGAGACATCAATTCATCTTCAGAATGTGTTCCAATGCTTGACCTCCATTCAACAACCCACTTTTTTGAATCCAGTGCATCCTGTCTTAAAATTTTACCTTTCTCAAAAGTATTACGATGATAAACAATATCTCCAACCTTGAATTTTGCCTTTTTCTTGAAAAACATAAAATCACCTCCCTTCAATCAAAAGTAAAACCTTTTTCCTTAAAAAGTTTGATACAGACATCAACAACTTCAGGGTCAAAAAGAATACCGCTCTGGTTTTTAATTTCATTCAGTGCAAAATCAATGCCCAGTGCGGGTCTGTAAGGTCTATCATATGCCATTGCCTCAACAACATCTGCTACAGCAACTATTTTTGATTCAATCAGTATATCCCGGTCTTTGATACCATCAGGATATCCTGAACCATTTAATCTTTCATGATGTTGAAGAACAATTTTTGCTACTGGCCAGGGGAATGGAATTTTATTAAGAATTTCATAGCCAATGGAAGAATGAAGTTTTATGATATTGAATTCATCAGGAGCAAGTTTTCCTGGTTTTACAAGAATTTCAACAGGAACATTGATTTTACCAATGTCATGAAGAATTGAAGAAAATCTAATCCCCTGAACAACATTTTCAGGTAGTCCCATCTCTTTTGCAATAGCCATTGAAAGTTTTCCAACGCGAGATTGATGCCCTGCTGTATATGGGTCTCTTGTTTCAATTATTTTTGCAATGGCAAGTGCAATGCCTTCAAGTGTATCCTGAAGTTGCATATAACTCAATCTCAATTTTTCACCTGATACATCACGTTCCTTCCTTGTCCTCAACATAGTAACACCATAACCTGTATTTTCAGCAATTGCTTTTAAAATCGCAATTTCATTTTCATTCTCAAACCTGTTCTTTTCACCTGCATATATGCTAAGAGAACCAATACTATGATCCTCAACAATCAGCGGCATTGCAATAACAGAATAAAATCCATACCTTAATAAAAGATTTTTCCAGTCCTTTGAAAAATCACAATGTGACACATCATTAACAATAGATATCCTGTTTTCGAATATTCCAGTTGTTGTTGGGCATTTCATTCCTGTACCAATAATTCCTTTAAGTTCTGAAATAAAATTTTCAATCCCTTTTGGATATGCAGAAACATCAAGCCCTGAATTATCTTTTAATGCAATGAAGGCAGAAAATGATTGAATGGTTGAAATTTTATTGCATATTTCAAAAAGCATTTGTTTTTCATCTTTTGCTCTTGCAATGAAATTATTACATTCAGCGTATATTTGCAAAAGTTTTTGAATTCTTTCAATCTGTTGCTGATATTTTTTTTGTGGAGTAATATCAACAACAACTGCTGCAATACATTCTTTATTCAACACAGGGTCAAAAAACAATGATGCAGAAACATTTGTCCATATAATTGTTCCATCCTTTTTTACATATCTTCTTTCAACACCATAATGTGAAATTTCACCCATCTTCAATTTTTCGTATGTTTCTTTTACAAATGGTTTATCTTCTTCAGGAACAATATCAATAAGTTTCATTTTACCAAGTTCTTCTTTTGTATAACCAAGCATTTCACAAATCTGATTATTCAAGGCAATCGCTTTGCCCTCAAGGTCAAGTATTCCCATACCTGCTGATGATGTTTCAAAAAATCCTCTGAAACGAGAAAGCGATGATTTTAAATTTTGCTCAAGATATATCCTTTCTGTAATATCAATCATTGAAATAATTACTCTTGCCCAGTTTTTCTCAAAATCAGGGAGCGGTAAGATGTTTAATAAAACTGTTTTCTCAATGCCTTTTTCTGTTTTGATTTTTTTCTCTTTATTATCAATCCTTCCATTTTGATGGAACAAAGCAAGGATTTCTGGTTCAATGATTATGTCTTTCAGGAAATTAGAAATTTTATCAGGATCTTCACAGTCGTAAAAAGAAAAAAATTGTTTACTCACATTGATTATTTTGACTGAATTTTTCAGTTGTTTGAGTAATTCCTGATTTTCTGAAAGGTATGCTTCAATTGATTTTTTCTGTTCATTCCTCAAGAAATCAAGTTTTTTCTTAATTTCAGAACAATCTATTTCTGCAATTGGATGATGTGAATTATCAAATATTGTGCGAAGATGTTTTTCATTTTCACGAAGTTGTTTTTCAGCCCTTTTTCTTATTTCTTCAGCGTTTAATTTTTCAATGCACAGTTCAATATCAGAAGCAATTTCTAAAAGAAGTTTTTTTATTTCTTCTGTGAAAAAATATGGCTGGTCAGAATAAAAATTTATTGCTCCAATAATATTCTGATGAAGTTTCAATGGTACTGCAGCAGAAGAACAAAATCCAAATGTTTTTGCCTTTTCCCTCCATGGCAGCATTTTTGGATCTTTAAGAATATCATTGCAAACACATATTTTCCCTGTTTTTATTGCTCGTGCTGTGGGTCCTTTGCTTTCTAATTTTTCCGGGTCAAGAGAAATATGAATATTTTCAAAATATCCTTTTTTCTCCTTTGAACCTGCCACAGGAATAACAGTTTTTTTCTCATAGTCAGCAATACCAATCCATGCAAGAACAAATTTTCCGTATTTTGTTGCGATCTCACAAACATCATCAAAAAGTTGCTGTTTATTTTTTGCTCTTACAATGGCCTGATTTATCTGGTAAAGCATATTGTACATCCACATGAGATTTTGTATTTTCTGTTCTGCCTCTTTTTCCTCAGTGATATCCCTGATATATGCTCCAATACCAGTTTCACCTGATTCAAGTTTTACAGGAAATTTTCTTGTTTCATAAATCCTGCCACCAACAATTTCCTCATTTACGACAATCCTTTTTTCTTTTAATGCCTGTAAGTCAGATTCTCTACAACGACGTGCTGCATAATCATCCATAAGGTCAAAATCTGTTTTTCCAAGTATATGTTCTGGTTTCTTTTTGAAAAATTTTGCATAATTACTGTTTATCTGAATGTATCTGAACTGCGAATCCTTAATAAATGTCATATCCCTTGTAGCATTGACAAATGCATTATAATTTTCATAATTACTTCTCAATTTTTCATAAACACTACTTTTTTGAATGCCTGTTGAAATTGCCTGGGCTATTGCCTCAAGAAAATTTATTAAGTCATTTGAAAATACGTTTTTATTTTTATGGAAACAAACAAGTGCACCAGTTGTTTTTCCATTTTCTCTTAGTTTTATTGAAACAAAAAACTCCTGTCTTTTGTTTTTTGTAATCTTTGAAATGAAACTGTCAGAACTTAATTGTTCAACACCTGAAATATGCCTGTCTGAAAGAAAATTATTGAGAAACTTATCAATCTCATTACCTTTTCTGCTTTCTGAGATATTTTCCTTCAACAAAATAAAGACATCATCAAAACCCAGATTTTTTTTCAAAATCTTTTCTGCCTTTTTTGTGATTGTTGAAACATCAAATAATTGATTTAATATTGAATTGATTTCATTTGAAATTTTATGAAAATTTTCAAGTATTCTTCTTCTGGTAATGTCATAAAGAATAATCTGTAACATCTTATTTTCTTCTCCAGTAACAGTTGCTGTGCAACAAACATCAATGTTTTCTCCATCCTTCTTCATCATCCTGAATTCAGAAACAGAAATATTTTCTGTTTCCTTAATACTTGTGAGCATTTTATTGAAAAATTTTCTGTCTTCAGGAACAATAAGGTTTTTCAATGGCTTACCGATGATTTCTTTTTTTTCAATCCCAACAAGATCAAGGAAAGTACTGTTTACATCGTATACAATTGTTCTAATATCGCAGTAAACAAAACCTGCAGGCGCATTTTCAAAAAGAGACCTGAATTTTGTTTCTCTTGCAAGAAGTTCTTCCTGTTTTTTTCTTTCTTCTGTAATATCCCTGCCTTCACTGATTGTTCCTATTATATTTCCTTTCCTGTCCTTCAATACAGCATTACGCCATGCTATTAATCTTTCACCTTTTTTTGTTAACACAGGATTTTCAAAATATCTTCTTAAAATTTTCTTTCCTGAAACAAGGTCATTAAAAAATTCCTTCATTTCATCCCTGAACCTGAAGGGAATGAAATTGTCAAAATATTTTTTTCCGATTATTTCTTTTTCAGGATACCCGAAAATTTCGCAACCTTTTTTATTGATTTTCAAAACCCTCTGATCCTTACCAATAACAATAAGCATTACATCAGGGAAATTAAAAAAGAGTTCTGGGTCTTCAATCTTTTCCTTTAATGTTCTTTCTTCAGTAAGATATTCTTTTTTTATTTTCTTCAGCAGTGATTGTGGGCTTGATGGACGTATATGACCTTTTTTATCCTTATCAGATGCCTTTTTTTTCATTATGCCTCCGTGTCCATAAACATAATACCTTATAAATGGGAAAAGGTCAATCCACCTGCTTAAAATGTTCAAACAATTTTGCAATAGAATGGTTAGAATTTTACTGATTTTATTTTTTTTAGTAGAATTCATACAGAACAATTTTTTCAGCAAAAAGGAAAATAAAAATGTCAAGACAGCGTACTGTTATACTGTCTGTTGTCGCAGGAATTCTTGTCATACTTGTCTCTTTGTGTTTTTTTACATATTACAGGATCACAATCCCTGTTGCAATTTTAAAAAAGGAAGCAGCAAGATACGATGACTACAGAAAAAATTTTGAAAACACAGCACTTTCAATAAACAACGATGAATTGAAGGAATTAAGAACTATGGTGAACGACTGTCATGTTGACGCTGCAATGAAATTTGGGGTTTCAGACCTTATTGATGAGAAAGATGTTAAAATTGCATTAAAAGAAAAAAAACTTGTCCTGCTAAAAGAAACACGATTCTGGAGAATTAAAGAATTAAAGGACTCCTTACCATATGTAACACCTGACACATTAAAACTACTCACATTGATAGGTGAAAAATTTCATGAAAATTTAAGAAAACAAAATCTCCCCCTTTATCGTTTCACAATCAGTTCTGTGTTAAGAACAGAAAGAGCACAACAACTGCTTACAAGGAAAAACAGAAATGCCACAAGGAATATTTCAAGTCATCAGTTTGGCACAACTATTGATATTCTTTTTACTGAATTTGAATATACAGGTGAAAATCCATTAACATTTCAATGCCTCAGAAAATACAGTGATAAACCCGAATTCAAAAAAGCATATTTTGATGCGCTCGGAAACCAGTATGCACCAAAATTAAAAATAGTGCTTGGAAAAACACTTCTTGAACTTCAAAGACAGGGATATTGCTATGTGATTTATGAAAGAAGGCAACCCGTATTTCATACTACGATCGCAAGAAAATTTTGATATTAAATCAGGTAATCGGATTTCAATCTAATATACCTGATGCCACTATGTTTGTTTTCTATACACCAGAGAACCACAAGGATACTCTTATCAGGAAGAACAACAGCAGATGGCTCACCAAAATTAAATTGAGTCCAGTCAGAATGGCTTGTTGCTAAATTTTCTGTTGAGTATTTTTCTGCAAAGTAAACAATCTGATTGACTTCTACCCCAAAATCATTCTCTGATGGATTTACAACAGCAATTCTTACTCCATATGGTTGAATTTTTCTCTGGTTATAAATAAAAAGAGCCCTTCCATTATCAAGTTTACACAATGCAGTTGATTGACCCATGATCCCGGTTGATAATGCTGGTGTCCAGGTCCTTCCATCATCATAAGAAATTGCATATGCATTAGGAAAATCTGTTCCATCTCTTAAATTGAGTTTCCAGCAGGTACCAAGCAGTCTCCCATCAGTAAGTTCAATCACCCATGCTTCTGCAGCACCGGCATAATTTTCCCTGAATTTCAACATTGATGTATAAGACCATGTTTTCCCACAATCCCTGCTTGTCAAAAGCAAGACCTGATTTTTTTCAACAACGACATCAGGGTCAAAAGTGTTGTAAGGACTGTAGCAGGCATGCCATGAACCATTTTTTGTAATACACATTGGTCCTGGTGCTTCTGCTGAACCAGGTACAGGCATTGGAATTGTAAATAAATCAGACCAGGTATATGCGTCATCAGTTGAAAAAGCATAAACAATTTCGTTCTGTTTTAATCCCTGAGTTTTCTCGCACCAGAATGATTCACCCTTTTTTTCTATCATTGTTCTTGTTCCAAAGAAGAAAATTTTTCCATCAGGGCCAATACTGATTGAACCAAAAATACTGTATTTTTCCAATTTTTCTTTCCATAAAAAATAAGGTTTACCCCACTCAGAACCATTTTTCGAGCGAACAGTAACTGGCTTGAAATCATTAATTCCCAGTCCTGATTGAACCATAAAAGAACAGATGATTTCACCACTGGAAGTAACAACACATCGTGGTCCACAGGCAACCAGATGGTCTGAGTTCTCTTCAGCAAGATACACAAAACCTTCATCAACAATTTTAAAAAAGTTATCCTTTTGAATCATTGATACAAAAATTTGTTCTTGAGATTTATTTTGAATGACTGTGATGGTTTTGATTGTTTCCCATCATTGTCAACATAAGTGATGAAAAGATAAAAGTCAGTATCAGGTTTAAGACCCTGTATCAAACAACCTGATTTTACAATGTTTGATGCAATTTTTATTGCTCCTCTTCCATCAGGATATGGACTCACCCAGATATCATATGATTTTACGTTTCCCTTTTCTTCAAAGAAAACATGACATCTTGTTCCATCAGGCATTTGCTCAGGGTCTTCTATCTTTAATATCTTTACTGGCTCAAGTATTCCAGAGGACTCAAAATTTTTTATTGGATTTTCAAGTTCAAAAGTTTCTGCGGGTACAGGCATTCTTAATCTTGAAAGAATTACTGCATCTGTGGAACTATCGCTATCTTTTTCATATTCTGCATATAAGTCACCAAGAATAACATCTTCATCCTTTGCAGGTACAAGTTCATTTCCATATATCACTGATGAACGTCTTTCAACAATGATTTTCTCCAGTTTCAATGGAAGGTCAACAATACCATCCCCACCATAGCTTCCCCACCAGCTTGTTCCTCTTTCCCTGAAACAATCATAAGGAGAATTTGATGGCATCTGAAACTTTAAATATCTCCATCCATCAAAACAGAAAAAGCTCATGGTTCTAATATCATCACTATTCCAGTCATCCTTTGTACCGATACTGATCCATTTTTCTCCTTTTGCATCTCTCAATACATATACAACCCTGCCCCAATCACTCGCTGCATAAACCCACAGCCCAATCTCAGATGGCTTGCCAGGAATTGTAATGGGTTTTGAAGGAACAATTGTTGTGTAATATGGCATAACCCTCCTGTCAACAGGTTGTTTTTCAAGATGAATACTCAAACCAATTTTCCCGTATTCTTTATCAATTTTTACCTGTTTTATACTCATTTCTCCTGGGAATCGTTCAATCTGCAATTTATACGAATTTTCATACTCATTGTCCCTGATTTTTGAAATCTTCCATGAACCATCGCCTAAATTGCCAATCTTAATTGCATTCTTTGAAACCATAGCATCGCTATGATCAGGTTTTCCGAGTGTTAATTCTACTGGCTTTGTCATTCCTTCAAGATACACAGGCGATTGCCCTATTACAAACGTTGCAACCCCATTTTTCTCTTTTAAAACAACTGGATTATCATTTATATCATAAACTTCAACAGTTTGTCCGGGTTCAAGTTTTATAGTCACAGACCTTTTTCCTCTGACAGTCCACAGAACATAAACATGTCTTCCTGTTTTGTAATGTTTGTATTCCTGACAGTATACTGATGTACTTCCTGTTGGAACATATCTAACAAAATTACATCTGTTAATATGTCTTGTAAGTGTTGCATACGAAACATAGGCAAGTTTTGGCATCGCAAGTGGAAGTCGGCTGCACCACCCACCGCCATAATGATTTTCTCCCCAGTAATTTGCACAATCAAATGGTGCATTTGAACTTGCATGATGGTTAATTCCATATCCAATCAATACAAGGAAATTTCTTGTGAGGATATTTGCCTGGTCTTCAAAACTGGTATCATAGTCAGCCGAAGAAACCGCTGGACCTTCAATAACCACAAGATATGGATCTGGCTTATATTTTTTTATGTCCTGTAAAATTGGATAAAGCCGGTTAAGAACAACCTGATGAATTTGCTGTTCAGGAGTCCTTTCGAAGCCAGGCAAATCAAGCCCGACACCATCTATCAGTTCTCTTGCTTCAGGACTTTTTCTTAAGAAAATCGCAGTATAATGAGGGTCTCCATGTGGCAACAAAATTTTTACATCAGGCCATTGTTTTCTCACTGCTTTTGCACCAATGAGAAATTTTTCAAGTTGCGCCTGGAAATTTTTCTCTTCCTGTTCAGTCAATTGATAATCCGGCTCATTGTAATGAGTAGGCCAGATTCCGTATGTAATAGGACCTATACCTGGTTCAGGGAAAAACAGGATATATTCGGGCTTGTTGATAGGACTTTTTTCAACCTTATACTTCTTCAATTCTTCTATCAACCATTTTTGTGTTGCTTCAGGATTTTTTGGGTCATAATATTTGGCATTTGTGTAAGCAAAACTATTAACATAAATAACACCCCCATCAAAGGCAGCATGAGACACATATCCCAATTTTTCAGCAAGCTCTCTGATTTCAGGAGTTACAGTTCTATATGTCGTAAGATTTGTCTCTGCTCCTGCCTTTGCCATAACAATGAGTTCTGTTTTTAAATCTGGCGTATCGTGGGCTCCAGACCAATTCCAGTAGCCAAAAATCGGACCTTTACCTTCACTCCAGTTTCCCCTTTCCCTTGTATCAGGATGAAGATAGGCAAAATTCCTTTCACAATTGTATGCTTCATTTCCTGACGAACATTTTATGTTCAAATAATGAAGACCGTATCTTTTGGGATTTAATGTGAGTTTCACACTCACATTTTCTCCTGGAGATAGTTGAATTGTTTTTGTTTCTTTGGATTTATCAATTCCATCATAGTCAGTCCTTGAAATTTCAAGTTTCACATCTTTTTGAAAACTGGTTCTATTGATAAGATTTACAGTGTATGAAACCTGTTCAGGCGCTGTCCACACATGGCCAACTGCATCAGGTCTAATATCAATATCTGTTTCAACTGCCTCAAGTGTTGCTGCATAAATATGAACCCCACTGGGTAATCCTGCACCATGCCAGCTGTATTCAAGTGGGTCAGGATATGCCCTGTATGGTTTTACCTCCTTTGTCAATTCAAGACCAACCAGTTTCAAATCAGAAAACCAATCCATTTTCCCTGGATCTATCGGAATAATAACATGAAACAAATTCGCACTCTGACCATTTTTTAGTTTTACTGGAAAAACTTCAATTCCTTTTGCCTTAGCAGAATAAACAGGAACATTTCCAGGAAAATTCACAGGATGACCTGCATTTGGTCTGTAAAATTGTGCGGTAATAATTGGGACATTGTATTTTTCTCCATCATACGAACCAATAATATGAAGTGCTTTGTATCTTGCATACGGGACATACAAACAGAATCGCGATGGATCTATCCTATCTGCTGAAACCCATCTGCCACCAAATGTTCCAAAGTTTGCTGCAATGTATCCCTTAATTGCAGTAAATTTTGCCCAGCTTTTTCCAAGGTCAATATGGTCATTCCCGTTTTTATCAGAGGTTGGAAAAACAAACGGAATATTTCCTTTATCAAGAATAGATTTAAGTTTTTCAATCTGCTCTTTTGCAATTCCAGAATTTTTCACCAGAGTAAAACTATTGACAAAACCAGTTAGTTCAAGCGGGAAAAACCTGTCATCATAGGTTTTTGCAGGCATTGCCTCAATCTTTGCAAGTTTTGCACCGTAATAAAGTTTTATTTCTAAAGTACCACTTGCATCTACATTTTTTTCAAGATTAATTTGACCAACAAATCTTCCATCAACATACACCATGTATTTTTCATTTGTTAGCACCATTTTCAATGAATGTAAAGTTTCTTCAATCTTTGGTGCCTTTGCAATCTGCTGCTCAATATTTTTCCGTATCTCATCAGGCCAGCTCAAATTGATATCTGCCATTGTTGCGGGCTGGAAGTATAAATGACCGCTCATTGATTTTTCTTTCTGTGGTTGAACTGCAAAACTATAATTGATGTATTTTGATTCAGGCGGCCACGAAACACTTGCGGTGAAACTCTGATTTTCTTTATCTGAAATCTTTCTGTTGCCAGCAGAAACAGTAAAGGTTGAATGGTATGGCTTACTGGAATTTAAATAAAAGTAAAATCGAAATTCAACAGGTGTCTTATAAACTTGTTTACCCGAAATGAAAACATAACCATTTGAAGGAGAAACAAGCACACAAGTATCCTTAATCTGTTCAACAGTATATTTTGCACCTGAAAAATTCCATCCATCAATTTTAGAACCAAGAATTTTTTCAATCATTTCATTCTGAGCACAAAAACCAGAGTATGAGGAAAAAATAAAAATTGCTAACATCATCCATGATTTCCTGAATATTTTCATATTTCCCCCTGTTACATGTAATGGACAATTTTTTAAAGAATAGATTACAGTTTTTCAAAACTTTGTCAAATGAAAAAATTTATCAAAATATTTTTCATTTAGCAAACTGGGAAACATAAAAAACATCCTGCTGCCTCATATAAGAATCTAAATGAAGTTTGATTAGTTGGCTTATTGAAAATTCAAAACAAAAATTTCTTCTTTTTCAATTTCCCCATTTTTGTAAATCCCCTTTCCAATCCCTTTTTCATTTCCCACTTTCGCTTTCCCCCTTTGTAAAAGGGGGATTAAGGGGGATTTAAATCCACCCCAACCCTCCTTTAGAAAAGGGGGGAGAGCAAAGGGAGATTGAGTCTCTATTGTGTCGAAGGTGAGAAAAAATTTTAATTAGTTTTTTAATGAGGTAATTTGAACTCTTGACAAAAATTCTTGGAGGGGGTAGAATCAGGGTGTAGACCACAGAGGAGGGAATATGAACAAATTCTCCGGAGTATTTCCTCTGATACTATTATTTTTTTCCTTTCTTCATGCAGGTACGAACCAGTATTTCTCATACCAATCACCTGAGATTTTGCAGCAGGATATAACAGTTTCCATTATAGGACCAGGGACAATGCCATTAAAAGGTATGGGTACAGGGTTGTATGCAATTGTGAGTCCAGATAACATAGAGGGTACATATGATTGGGAAATTGTTATTGGAAGAGACAAAGTTGAGATTGAATATGAAGAAGGTCCCTGGGTATGGATAAAGCCGATAGAGGTAAGTGATACATCTAAAGACATCGTGGTGATGGTAGAATTCAGTCCGATAGACCCACTTATGGAACCAGTTTATGATTTCATTTGGATGACAGTGTTTGATGTAGAGATAGTCAATGGAGAAGATATTTATTCAGAGACACCGATAGAGACAGAATTTTTCGCAGGAGAGAAAAAGGTATACAAAGCGAAGGTAAAGCCCGATGATTTCAGGTGGGACTACTGTGAATGGGTTTATCCTGAGTGGATACCCTGGACGAGATATGAACCTGAGACGGAGTATTGTTATGTATATGGTGTATTACCTGGTTATGGTACATTAGAAGTACACATAAGGAAGGAGGATAGTTTTGAGCCAGCAGTAGACGGAATATCTTTTGGGATATACTCAGCCAATATCAGGATAAACGGGAAGGGAGAAGATAAAGAAGAAGGAACAGGGATATACATAGAGAAAGGGAAGATGGTACAGGTAGAGATAGGACCGAGTATGAAAGAGATAGGCAGTCCTGAATTTGTGGAGATGACAGGGCCCGGAGAAATACATTTCAAGATAGAACCTGTAGAAAAAGGAGAAAAGATTTCACTATGGGAATATGATGATGTGACAAACACATACATTCAGAGGCAATTTCCCTATACTTATAGTTGCACACCGAGCCAGCAAAATCCATTTTTATCAAAGACAAACCTGTACATAAAGGGGGAACAGGTATCAGAATCAAATCAGGATATAAAACTTATTTTAAAAGGATACAAGTTGAGTGAAAGAGAAACGACAGCGGTAGATACAGTGATAATCACAGTATTCAGGATAGATGTAAAATTAGCAGATATGGATGAAGGTGTGGAAGATCAAACAGGATTATATTTACGATTGAATGACGACGATGATGACAGTGATACAGAAATAGACAACCAGGATAACAAAGTGATAGGAGAAGATGACCTGGTTAGATTAGAGATTTCCTGTGAACCTGGAGATTTACCTGGTAATTTTACTTTATCCTGGGGAAACAATATAAAATTATGGGAAAGGACAGAGAAAGAGACAGAAATCACACAGAGCCAGTACACATCAGAACAACTTCCAGAGACCTGTTATGTAGAAGGATATAATGTGAGCAATACAATCAAGGATACAGAGATAAAACTTTCCTATCAAGCCCCGGATGATACACAAGCAGAAGATAAAGCAAAAATAACAGTATATGCGGTAGAGCTGACCGGTCCTCAAGATGTTGTTGTGGGAGAGCAGTTCGGACTAACAATTACATTATCTCCTCCAATTAACACCAATGCTACAATAAGCAGAGTCAAAGGAACAAGTTACAATGAAACATACAGGACTGAGAAATACTGGAATGGTTCTGGAGATTTACTCACCACTGACACCTATATTCATAGATTCGGAATAAAACTTCCAGAACCACCAACAATCGGTTTTGTTAACTCAGTCTCTATTTTAATAACTCAATATTCATTAGAGGATTTTTCACTAAAAGTAGAGATTGATGCTTTTGGAGGTGCGATAAAAAATTATGTAGCCACGAAAGAACATGTATGGATGAGGGTTAAATCGACTTACTTTCGTACTGACTTCGAAGATGAAGGTGTTGACTGGCCGGGCTATTTTTTTAACAATCTTCCCAGAGTCGCACTTCCTTATGGAGTACCAAGTTTGATGAATACATATGTAATTTTAACTGAAGACATTAGTTCTGATACCAAAGTAGAAGCCAAGGTAAGGGATAGAGGACCATGGTTTCCTTTTGGTTCGTATTATCCGAAGGACAATAACTGGTACAATGATTATTGGGACGATGCAGGTTGGAAGCATCTGGCAGGTTTTATGGTTGGATTGATTAGAGCTGGCGACACCAAATATTATTCAATAAACGGCGCGGGAATAGATTTGTCTGAAGGTTCCATTAAAGGATTAAGAGGGCAAAACTATAACCCTAACAACTGGCCAAATCCACATATTTATTGGAGGTTTAAATGAATAAAACAAGAAGTTTGGATTTGAGAACGAAACAGATGTGTTTGATAATAGTGATTTTGTCCCTTTTTAATTGTTCAACCGTGATTCCTTTTTCTGATGAGGAAATTCTAAAATTTCTACCTTCTGGTTCCAGAATTGCAGAGATACCTGTCCGTTTGATTAAGACCAAAGAGAAAGATGCCATTAAAACAAGGACAGAAATGAGAAAGGGAATTATTTACGCAGACCTTACGAAAGACGGAAAGGATGAAGTGATTGTAGCATATTATAGACCACCTCACGATTATATGGAGATAAAAAATGGAGTAAAGATTACCAATGAAAGCTTTTTTGAAAGGGCAAGGGTAGTGGTTTTTGATCAAGCATTCAAGAAAATATGGGAGAGTGATGGTTGGGGAAATATTTTTGGTATAAACTTTCTACCTACCAGTTCAGATAAAGAAAATTTAGAAGTTCCCTGGTATATTTTTGGAGTCAAAGATATAGATGATGATGGGTATTTAGAATTAGGCTTCTCAAGGAAGGGATATAATGCGATGGGAGACAAAGTGGAATTTTGGGGATGGGATGGAAAGGAATTTATCCAGAAACTTGTTTCCGCCGGCGAACTCTTTTTCTCCAAAGAAAAAAATACTGCTGTGGTCGTGAGTAAAAGTTATTATGCAGGTGAAGCTTGGATAGTCAAATACATGTATGACCGGAACAAAAACAAATTCTGTGAGGTTTTCAGAAAAACAATGTCCTTACCTGAATATCTGAAATTAAATAACTCTGGTTCATGACGGATCTCTGTGGTAAAGATTGGGAACCAATCGACCCGAGCCCTGTAAAGATCCTGCAGGGATAGTTTCAGATGACAGTATTCATAGAGGAATTACACAGGTTGAAACATGTGCTGGGAAAAATCCATCAGATCAGTATTGCTATCAGGTAATAGACGATGTAATATATTTTTGAACACGGTGGAGTGCTGAAAATGACTCTGGTGGGAATTCATTTGAACCATATTATAATTTTGGTGATGGGCAGAAAGCAACATGTATTGAATCATCATATCACCATAGCACAAAATTACATAATACAAACACAGGAAGCTACATAGTGGCAGTGACAGTAAAAAGGAAAAAAGTCCAGGGTCCAGGGTAAACAGCAACCTGCCTTGTGAGAGTATTCAGGATAGATGTAAAATTAGCAGATATGGATGAAGGTGTGGAAGATCAAACAGGATTATATTTACGATTGAATGACGACGATGATGACAGTGATACAGAAATAGACA
The DNA here is from genome assembly GCA_023818965.1 of Candidatus Omnitrophota bacterium. Classification (GTDB taxonomy): domain Bacteria; phylum Ratteibacteria; class UBA8468; order B48-G9; family DTJG01; genus DTJG01. Next base: position 83,119 of record JAMWCD010000009.1, read on the forward strand.
ACCAGGATAACAAAGTGATAGGAGAAGATGACCTGGTTAGATTAGAGATTTCCTGTGAACCTGGAGATTTACCTGGTAATTTTACTTTATCCTGGGGAAACAATATAAAATTATGGGAAAGGACAGAGAAAGAGACAGAAATCACACAGAGCCAGTACACATCAGAACAACTTCCAGAGACCTGTTATGTAGAAGGATATAATGTGAGCAGTACAATCAAGGATACAGAGATAAAACTTTCCTATCAAGCCCCGGATGATACACAAGCAGAAGATAAAGCAAAAATAACAGTGTGGAATATAAAATTTAACGACCCTGTAATTACTCAATATATACCCAGGCCTGAGACAGGTAATCCCTATTATATTGTAGAAGCCCAAATGAATCCACCGGATGCATTTGATGGTAAACTTTACTGGACATGGCAGGACCCATCACCATCAAATACTGGCCAAAATCCGCAAGGAGGATTTTTCCAACAATATATTGAAAATGGTTATATCTGGAATTTAAATATTAGCGACCCAAATCACCCCTTTTCTATTCCACATCCTCAAACAGGAGTAGTCAAGTGTAAGTTTTATCTTCCCAATGGAGCAGGAGACGATGGAAAGGTTGTTGTGAGCACACAACCCAATGGAAAGGGAGAAAAAGCGATTTCTGGCATTATAACAGTAGTTGAAGTAAAGATAGAAACACAGGATTGTGATGAAATTCAGGTGCAAAGAGTCAATACAAGTAGTTTCATCTGGGAGGCAATACCATTTAAAATCACCTATGACATCCTTCCTTCAAGTGGCTGGACTCCTGATGAAGTAATATTGAAAATTTTTGATTCCAGTGATAATGTTGTTTTCGCCAAAAATCTTTCCAACTTCCCAGGAAATAATCAGATATACAACTGGGATGGGAAGGACAATTCAGGGCAACTGGTAATATATGGTAATTACAAAGCAAAAATAAAAGTAAAAAAGAACAATTCAACAATGGAGACAGAAGAATATCAGTTTACAGTTTATCAGATAAATCAGGGAAATACGGTTTATTACGATTTAGACAAAGGTCCGATCTATAATCAACATGCTGGTTTGATTTATTCCTATACTGGAGGTAATACATTAAGCGAATTACAAGATGACGGAAATTATAAAATTTGTGAAGTTCAAGGACCGGATTCTGTTGTAGGAACGGATAGAACACTTTATCAATTCAAAACATATTCTATTTTCCGTGGGATATGGACATCCTCATATTTACCGAATGATATCTTTCAAAACAGACAGACACGAGCACAAATTATTCGGAATGCAACTCAATTAATAGGAAAGCCGTATGTTAGGAAAGTAGAAGTTCACGATGTTTTGATTCCTAATGGTACCTTGGATGGTACAATTGATGATATTTTACGATTGAGATGTGACGGGGTCCCGGAGGTTTCTTATGAGAATTCAGCGGATAGACTTTTTGGTGATGACCAGCGCTGGAATATAATGTTAAACCAGGAAAATTTGGACTACCATAACCACTATTGCACACCGCTGAACCAGATGCTACAAAGTATCCCAAGTGTTTTATATTTACCGTATTCACAATAGAAACAGGAGGGAAAATGTGCAGGATGATTTTACTAAGTTTGATTAGTATTTTATCATTAAGTTCTTTGGGAGTTCACTGTGAAAAAGAAGATAAAAAAATTCCACTTGATTCAAAATTTGAACAACAAATCTTGACCACACCAGAAGAACAGCAAAAATACCAGAAGTTAAAAGAATACAAAGAAAAGTTGGTGAATGTAATAGGAGAATATACAGATTATGTGCAAAAAAGTTTTGAGCTAAACGAGCCGATTGATAAAGAAAAAGTGGAACAATATAAAAAACAAATAAGTAAATATGAGAAGGAATATACTGAGAAATTGAAAGAATTTTTCAATTTTATCGGACCGGAGAAAGTTTTTCTTTGGGCGATTGAGGTTGATAAAACAGAACCAGAAGCAAGTGGGTGGATATTATTTTATGGTGGACTCTCGGACTGGAAAACTAACCCACAGGCCTTTTTAAATAGTTATATTTATTTTAATAAATATCGCGAAAGAATGAGTGAAAAATTTAAAAATGATACAGAAGAAAGTATATATGATTTCACAAGTAAAACTATGACTTTAGAGCAAGAAAAAGGTACCATAAATGAAGCCATAAAATTTTTAAGCAATCCTAAAAATCAACAAGAATATAAAGTGATTACAATGCAATTTTTGTGGGATGTATGGAATGTTTTTTGGACAAGAGTGGAAAAAATGGATAAAAAGAGCGAAATATACGAAGAGATGAATAAACAAGTTCTTCGGATTATTGAGACAGCCTCACAGTTTAACCAGGATGTAGTACTGGCACCAAAAGTTGAGGAATTGCTGGAGAAATTCAAAGGAATTTACACAAAAGAAGAATTACCTGAGGATTTTAAGAATTCACCATCTTACTTAACGGTTTCACAAATTTTGAAGACATACATCAGGTAATGGGAAGCAGCCAGTTCCATCGGCAGGGCGGTAATCGAGCTGCAAGTGGCTGGATTCCTGCTGAAGTAATATTGAAAATTCCCAAGAAAAATAATCACATAACCTATTGTATTCTGTCTTACTGGTAAACTCATCAAGAATTTTATTTTTCTCCTTCTTATCAGATTTTCCTGTACCTCATCACTACCTGTTTACTTGTCGTTCCCTCACTTCCTTTTTTTCTCTATTGTGTCAAGGATGAGAAAAAATTTCAATTAGTTTTTTAATGAGATAATTTGAACTCTTGACAAAAATTCGTGGGGAGGGGTAGAATCAGGGTGTAGACCAAGGGGTAGGGAAAAATGTTTTTTGATAAACCAGTAACTGAAATAAAAAATAAGACAAACATTTTCAATTTCTTTAATAAACTTTTGTTTTTAGCAACTATGGAATTTATTTTACATAATACTTTTTTATTCTCAGAAATGTTAAAATCTGTGCATCTTTTTTCTTTATTTTATGGAACAGAACCCCGAAACATTGGCTTGAAACTTGTTCCTTTACCAACACCCGGGAAAATGTTGGAAGGAGAAGAAATTTATGAAAATTCCTTGGGCCCTACTGATTTTGCAATTGGTTTTGATGGAAGTATATATATAGCGGATACAGTAAATGAAAAAATCAAAAAATTTAGTATGAAGGGCGAGTTATTATTTATAAGTTCAGCAAAATTAGCAGGTTTAAAGAATATTTGTGTTGATTCAAAAGGAAATATTTTAGTGGTACAACAATTAAACAACAAATTAAAATTTCTTTTATTAACCATAAAAGATGGGAAAGAAGAAATAAATGAAATCCTATTACCAGATGAATTAAAAGAAGATACCTCAATATCTGAATGCTTTTCTACCTCTAAAGGATTTATATTTATCTGTAACCCAAAATATTATTACAGAATAGGCCCTGATTTTAAAAACATTGAAAAGTTTGAAAGTGCGGGTTATTATTGTTCACCCTATTTATTATCTCATGACCTTTATTACTCTTATAAATTTGAAAAATCAGGAACTAAAGAACTAATCAGAATTTTTCATATAGACGGCAAAAAGACAGAGATATTACTTGATATTTTCAGACCTTTATTTATATCTATAAGAAAAGAAACAGGAGAAGAATTAAAAAGAGTTACCATCTTTTCAAAAGATTTTGAAGAAGAAAAAAGATATCCACTGGATTTACATGTAGTGAAAACTGACGAAAGGGGGCATTTTTATATATTGAAACAACCTCTAGAAATACGCTGGATATCTTTAAGAAAAGATAAACTATTTGGTGTATTACAATCAACTGCTATTTTAGAATACGATAGAGATGGTAAGTTTGTTGAAGTGAGAGCAATTTTTAACGAATTTGGCCCAAGTTTTAAATTAGACCCAGAAGGCAATGTTTACTATTTAGATTTCAAGTCAGACCGAGTAGATGTAATGATGGCACCAGCACCAAAAATAGATTCTAAATTGAAAAAACGGGGGAGCGGAAAAAAATAGTCAGGTCTTGAATTTTATGTTACACTACTTCTATGGTAAGACCAGTTCATCTGGAATTTGAGGACGCACTCTATCATATAATCTCAAGGGGCAATGAAAAAAGAGGAATCACCCACAATCCAGCAAAAACCTGTCAATTGTCAAGAGTCGTCCGCCCGATTGCCTCATATAAGAATCTAAATGAAGTTTGATTAGTTGGCTCATTGAAAATTTAAAACGAAAATTTCTTCTTTTTCAATTTCCTCTTTTAATAAAGGATGATTTAAAGTAGTTTCTCCCTTTTTCAAAGGGAGATGCAAGAGGGATTTTTATCTTGAGAAAAAATCCACCCCTACCCTCCTTTAGAAAAGGAGGGAGAGCAAAGGGGGATTGAGTCTCTATTGGGTCGAAGATGAGAAAAATTTTTAATTAGTTTTTTAATGAGGCAATTTGAACTCTTGACAAAAAT
>JAMWCD010000007.1:0-10000 GCA_023818965.1 Candidatus Omnitrophota bacterium
CAAGAGGGCACTGACACCTGGTGAGATACGTCAGCATTATGCGATGGGAAAACCGAATTAAGAGTAGGGTGAGATTTAACTTTCAATTTTTCCTTTTTCAACATCCTTAATTCCCCTTCCAAATTCCTCATTTCCAGAATGGGATGCAGGGGAATTAAGGTAGTTTTTCCTCTTTTATGGTATAATTTTTTTATGCCGGAGTGGTGGAACTGGCAGACGCGCTGGACTCAAAATCCAGTGGGCGCAAGTCCGTGAGGGTTCAAATCCCTCCTCCGGCATTAAAGAAATAGTTACATTTTTTGAACAACATTTTTTCAAACCTACCTTTTAAAATAAAGATGCGTTTTTTTTGATTGATGTCTCCGCATGGTGTAAACTTTTTCATTATGGAAAACAACAATATATATGTAAGCCAAGAAATTATTGAAAGGGTAAAAGAACATAATACGGAGGCATTTGAACAGATGGTTGCAATGATATCAAACAGGATTACGAATCTTGCGTATTCTTTTACATCAGACAAAGAACTGGCAAAAGACATATGCCAGGAAGTGCTTTTTATCATCTGGTGTAAAATTTCAGGAATCAGGGATAATCTTTCATTCAAAAATTGGGTCTATAAAATTACTTTGCACGTTTCCAACCAAAAACTTAGAAAGATTTATAGACAAAAGAAAATCATTGAGAAATCAAAAACCAAAAACCTTGAAGAATCTATGGATAATGTTGATATCGGAGAAAGATATGCATTGTCGGAAAAAATTGATAAAGCAATTTTAAAACTGAGTGAGACCCAGAGAAAGATTTTTGTGCTGAAGCATCAGGAAGGATTGAAAATTTCTGAAATAGCAGAAATTATTGGTTGTAGCCCTGGTACTGTGAAAGTTCATCTTTACAGGGCGATCAGAAATATAAGGAAGGTTATCGATGAGATGTAAATATTACAGAGATATTGTTGATTATTTTTATGGTGAAATTGATGAAAAGCGACTTGAATTGTTGCAACAACACTTACAGTATTGTAATGAGTGTAAGAAATGGTTAGAACATGCAGAATTTATTGTCAGGCATTATGAAAGGAAGAATGAGGATTTCAGGATTCAGTTTGAACCTTTTCATCGGACTTTGTACCAGGGTGTTTTTAGAAAATTTATTAAAGCATTTGCTATGGTGTTGATAATTTCAATGATCTTTCTTTACGGATATTCAAGAAGGGTATCGCATTTATTAACCTATTTTCGTTTGTATCACAATTACGAAATAATCAAAGATCTTGACCGTATTATTCCTGTGGTTGCCATGGAAATACAGAAACAATATGAGGAGAACAATGAGTAGATTTTTTAGATTTGTTATTTTTTTGGTTATCATCGGGTTGCTGGTTAAATATGTTATTCCGTGGAAAAATACTGTCAAAGAAATTACTCAGACAAATTTTCATCCTGCCCATGTTAGTATCATTTATGAAAAGGAAGACCCTGATGATAACTGGTTTGACTGGAAACTTCTTTCGATAAAAGAAAAAATTTCTGTATGGCGAAATTATATTGCGTTTCATACTTTGACACAGGAGGAAAAAATAAAGGTTATTCATAATTATATTGACTGGATAAGACTTGAACCAGAGGAAAAAGCCCTTGTTATTGAGAAATATAAATCAGGATTCTGGCAGGATAAATGTAAACCAAAAAGCAAAATTCAGACAACTATAATACAGTGAAAGGAGGTGATAAAGATGAAAAAGGCATTGATGATCCTGTTAGCGGTTTCAGTCGTGTGCTGGATATCATTTGCTTCTGCACAGCAGGAAAAACCGAAGACTGCTCCGCCAGCAACTGCTCCTGCTGCAACACCGAAAGTAGTTCCAGCAAAGGAAGCATTGAAGACAGCAGAAGGTGAAATTACCGCTGTGGATACAAAACTCTGCACCTTCACCCTCAAGGATGCTTCAGGAGTTGAGAAACAATTCTCAACAACACCTGTGAAGATTAAAATGGTGAAGGTCGGAGAAAAGGTTTCTGTTAAGTATAAGGAAACAAAGGAAGGCACACCCAAGGCAGTCGTTATCAAGGAAATAAAAGAGAAAAAGGAAAAAGGTGGAGTAAAAAAGGAAACAAAGAAACAGGAGAAGAAATAATTCTCCACCTCATGGATAGATTCAACCCACGGTCAATATCGTGGGTTGAATCTTTTTTTATTGGTGCTATAATATTTTCAGGCAATGAAAAAATATTCAGTTGTAAAAATTACGATTACTGGATTGAAAAAATATTGTCCCTTTTACAAAGAAGGTGATACTTTTATTATCAAACAACAGTGTTTTGACCCTTTGAATGGGACACCAAAACAATATTGTATGCATAGTTTGCACTCAATTTATCCTGTTTATATGCAACTGAGGAAGGAAAAACCAGGGACAAAGAAAACATGCTGGTGTCCAGATGATAACATTGTAACGTTTGAACTTGAAAGATTGGAGGATGAGGAAGGAAAAGGATGGAACAGACCTGATGAAGAATAAATCTACCTGCCACAATTTTTTACCATTTCTTTTATTTCATCAATAAATTTTCGCTCTATCAAATCTTCAAGGGGTTGCTGAAAGGCGAATGTCCAGTTTAGATTGCCAGTTGTTCCAGGTTTGTTTATTCTCAAATTATAAATTTCACGGGAAATATCTGAATCAAGGCACGCAAGATCACAAAAAAGGTTTATACTGAAAATTGACACACTTCGTAAAACAAAATTTATTGCCTTCTTTATCCAAACACTCTCGTTGTCATAATCTTCAATTCCAAGGGATTTTTTTAATTTTTCTTTTTCGTCAAAAGTATCACGATAGATGTTTATAATATCCAATAATTTTTCTCTGGGCTTACCGAAAATCTGAATTAGTTTTTCTTCTGAATCAACTGATGACCTCCATTTCAATCTTTCATTTTCAACTGGTTCAAATAACAAATTTACAAATTTCTGTCCGTCAATGTCAATAGTTTTGCATTTCTGAAAAAACAATTCTTTTTCAATTGTTCCTGCTTCATGCTTGAACCAGAATAACCAGAAAGAAGTATCATGGGTTGAAAGACCTGATATTGCAAGTTGTCTGTATTGTTCTGAAGGAATAAAAGAATAGTCAGTTTCATAATGTTTTTTCCATCTTTGAACTTCATAACCACAAATTCCGAGTTCCTGCAATGTTTCAGTGCATTCAGGAGGAATAATTCCAAGGTCTTCAGCACATAAAAGACAATTAGTGTTGGTTACCATTATGGATAAAATCTGATGTCCCTGTCTTTTCCATAAGGAGGTGTCAGAAGGCATAAAAAAACCATTCATTCCATGGTTTTCTTCTGGTTCATTGGCAGGTATTGCCCATATTCTGAAAAGTCCAACAACATGGTCAATCCTTATCATATGAAAAAAATTGTCTAAATATTTCAATTTTTCCTTGATGTATTTAAATCCGTTTGTTTCAACATTATCCCAGTTTTGAACAGGCATTCCCCATCTCTGTCCATAAACACAATACATATCTGGCGGGGCACCAGCAGAAAATTCAAGATTGAAAAATTCTCTTTTTGACCAGACATCAGCACTATCTCTTGATGCGAGAACTGGCATGTCTCCCATTAACAGAATACCCATTGTTTCAATGTACTTTTTGACAGAACATAACTGATTAAAACAGATAAACTGAATCCATTTTTCAAATAGAATATCTTTTTTGTATAAATTTGAAATTTCTGTTAGTTTTCCTGTGTCTCTGTTTGCAAAACAATTTTCCCAATCGTACCATGCACTTCCACCGTGAATTTTTTTCAAAACACGAAAGATTGAAAAATCATCAAGCCAGTATTTGTTATTTTTAACAAAAGAAAAAAATTTACTATCAGAGCAAATGTCGTCATAGTATTTTTTAAAGATTTCATTTAATATCGAGATCTTTTTCTCACGAATCTCATAATTACATCTGTAATTCTTGCCTGCAGGGAAATCCTTTTGAAAACTTTTGATGATATTTTCAGAAAATTGAAAGCCATTGTACTCAAAATTTTTCAGTGAAATATAAACAGGGTCTATGGCAAATGAACTGATGGCATTATAAGGGCAGTTGTCAGATCCAGTGAAATTCAAAGGCAGGATTTGAAGAATGCTGCATCCTGATTTATTGCATAATTGAGCCATCAATTTCAGGTCAAAAAAATCCCCGATGCCCGTGCTATGTTCAGAATGAATTGAAAACAATGGAATCAGTATTCCTGCTCGCTTTTTTATACCGATTCTTTCCCATTTTTCACCTGAAGCTGTGTTAAATAATTTTTGCATAAAATTCCCTGATTACTTTAAGCAATTTTTTCGTATCCTTTATGTTTCCAATTGTAATTCTGACATACTTGTGGAGGCAGGGAATATTGTTGAAATATCTAACAAGTATCTTTTTTTCTTTTAGTTTCTCGTATAACAATTTCCCATTTTTATCAGGCGGTTCTACAAGCAGGAAATTTGTTGATGATGGAAACACATTGAAACCAATTTGAACAAGTTCTTTCGCTAAAAATTTTCGAATCCTGATAATCTTTTCACAATTTTTTTTCATGATTGGATAATTTTTCATTGCAACAATACCTGCATACTGAGTTATTGCATTAAGGTTGTATGAATCCTTTATTGACATCAGTGCCTGTATCAGTTCAGAACTTGCAAAACAATAGCCGAGACGAATCCCTGCAAGTGAAAAAGATTTTGAAAAACTTCTTGTTACAACGACATTTTTATATTTTTTTACAAGCCCAAGGCAGTTTTCTTTTGCAAAATCAACATATGCTTCATCAATAACAACAACCCTTTTTGATTTTTTTACAATTTCTTCAATTGTTTCAATTGAATGAAACCTGCCAGAGGGAGAATCAGGATTTGCAATAATTTTCATACAATCAGTGAAACCAGTTATGAATCTGGCAGGAATAGAAAAATCGTTGTTGGTTTTAATTTTGACTGGTTTTCTGTCTGCAATAATTGTTAAAACCTCATAAAGAGGATAACTCGGATACAGGAAAACGATTTTTTCTTTTACTGAAGAAAATGCAGTGATGCACAATCTTAAAATTTCATCGGAACCATTTCCAGCAAATATGTTTTCAACAGGGAAATCATAACATTTACTAATTGTTTTTCTTAACTGAAGGCAGAGTGGGTCAGGGTATTTTTTTATTGAAGAATCAATACCTCTTTTTATTTCGTCAATAATCTTTTTTGACGGCGGAAAAGGATTTTCATTTGTATTAAGTTTTATATAATTTTCTTCCTGCGGTTGTTCACCTGGAATATAAGGCGAGAAACCTTCAAAAATTTTGTTTAGCAATTTCTCCATATTCTTCAATCCCCGGTTAAAATATGGTAATATAGAAATGATTCAAATTATTATACCACAGTGTCCTGAAAAACTATGGAAAATCTAACACCAATGCTCAGGCAGTATAATGAAATAAAAAAGAAGCATAACGACTGCATACTTTTTTTCCGGCTCGGGGATTTTTATGAAATGTTCTATGATGATGCAAAAAAAGCATCAAAAATCCTTGATCTTGTTTTAACTTCAAGAGATGCCGGGAAATCAGGGAAAATTCCGATGTGCGGTATTCCATATCATGCAGTGGATTCTTATATTTCACGTTTGATTAAACACGGTTACAAGGTCGCCATATGTGAACAAACAGAAGACCCTTCAAAGGCAAAAGGAATTGTCAAAAGGGAAGTAATCAGGATAATAACTGCTGGTACATATCTTGACCAGAGTCCAGAAACAAGGTGTATTCTTTCTATTGTTGTTGAAAAAAATACTATTGGCATGGCTCTTGTTGATAATACAAAGGGCATGATAAGAGCAAATGAATACCTGAAGATTGAAGAGTTTGCTGGGGTTATTGCAAGAATACCTGTTTATGAAATTGTTTATCCTGAGTCACTACAGGAAGAAATTTCTCATTTGATTGAAAAAATTGTGGGGAAAACAAAAAACTTTTCTTTCAGTCCTCAGGAGGACTGGAAATTTCATTATGAGACCGCCAACAGAAATCTGTGTGAACATTTTAAGGTGCATTCTCTTGCAGGTTTTGGTTTATCTGAAAAAATGATTGCCATCCGTGCTGCAGGAGGGCTTCTTGAATATATAAGAGAAATGTCAAAAAGTCCGATGAATCACATTGATAAGATTGCTCTCTATGATGATTCAGAGTATGTTTATTTATCTCCATCTGCTATAAGGGGTCTTGAAATTGACGCACTGATAAAAGTCCTTGATAAAACGCAAACTGCAGCCGGCAGTAGATTGTTGAGAGAATGGATTATGCATCCGTTAAAGGATACCGAAAAGATTGAGAAAAGGTTAATGGCAGTTTCTATCCTTAGAGAAAATCAACAGTTGCAGCAAAATCTTTTAAATGTTTTCAAGCAGATTTATGATATTGAAAAGGCACTTTCACGGCTCAGTAGTGGCTACTCAAATCCGAAAGATATTCTTGCGATAAAGAATTCAATTGCGTTGATTCCTGAGATAAGAAAGGTTCTGGAACCTGTTTGTAATCTCAATGATTATTTTGCTGTGAATGACATTCCGGAATTAAGGGAATATCTTGAACACGCTGTAAATTCAGAGATTCCTGCTTCGCATCCAGAGGGACAGATCATTAAAAAGGGATTCAATCAGGAACTTGATTTCTGGCGGCAGTTAAAGGAATCATCAAGTAAGTGGTTAAAAAATTATCAGGCAGAGCAGGTAAAAAAGACAGGCATTACATCGTTAAAAATCGGTTATACCCAGGTGTTTGGCTATTTTATCGAAATAAGTAAGGCAAATTTACATCTTGTACCCCAGGAGTATATCAGGAAACAAACACTTGTAAATGCAGAACGTTTTATTACTCCAGAATTAAAAGATTTTGAAGAAAAAATGCTTTCTGCAGAACAAAAGATTCTTGAAATTGAGAAAAACCTTATCCAGAAGGTTATCGAAAAAATACTTGAGTTTTCAAAAGAGATACACGCTTTTAGCAATTCCATTGCTGCAATTGATGTTTTGAATTCATTTAGCATCATTGCAGATTCTCGTTATGTGAAACCTGAAATCAACTGCAGTGATGAAATCATTATAAAAGACGGTAGGCATCCTCTCGTAGAAACATTTATAGAAAAAGAATTTGTTCCCAATGATACACTTGTTGATTGTAATGAAAATCGTCTTCTTATTATTACAGGTCCAAACATGGCAGGAAAATCAACTTACATCAGGCAGGTTGCCATTTGTGTAATACTGGCGCAGGCAGGTTGTTTTGTTCCTGCCTCAAGGGCTCAGATTGGTATCGTTGATAAAATATTTACAAGGATTGGAGCACATGATGAGATTTCAAAAGGTTACAGTACTTTTATGGTGGAAATGTCAGAAACTGCCTCAATTCTTGCCAACCTTTCTTCCAGGGCTCTTGTGATTCTTGACGAAATAGGTCGAGGTACAAGTACCTATGATGGACTTGCATTGGCATGGGCGGTTGCTGAATATTTGTATCAGCAGAAAGTAAGAACATTGTTTGCAACGCACTTTCACGAGTTGATTGAACTTGCGACAAACCATCCTGGAGTGAAAAATTATAATGTGGCAGTAAAACAATGGCAGGATGAAATTATTTTTCTTCACAAAATTGTGCCTGGTGGCACAGATGAAAGTTATGGTATTTACGTTGCAAAACTTGCCGGTATTCCTGAAAATGTGACCGCAAGAAGTAGAGAAATTCTGCGTGAACTTGAATCAGGTATGAAAATACCTGAGTCAAATGAAGGTAAGGAGCAACTATCTCTTTTTGTTGTACAGGTAGACCCTGTGCTGGAAAAAATTAAGGATGAAATTGTTTCTATTAACCCTGATGTGATTACACCTCTTGAGGCACTCAATAAAATTTACCAGTGGAAAAAAATCATTGAGAATAAGGAATAGGGCAGATGGGTAATATTCATATTCTTTCTGAAGATGTAATCAGTCGTATTGCTGCAGGTGAAGTAATTGAAAGACCTGCATCAGTTGTAAAGGAACTGCTTGAAAATTCAATTGATGCAAAAGCAGACAGAATTGAAGTAAGTGTGAAACAGGCAGGGAAGACATTTATTGGTGTAAGAGATAATGGGATGGGTATTGAAAAGGATGATCTTGCAATTATCGCTCAGAGACATTCAACGAGTAAGATAAAAAGGTTTGATGACCTTTTCCGTATTTTCAGTATGGGTTTCAGAGGTGAGGCATTGTACAGTATTGCTTCTGTCTCAGAAATGTATTTGCGGAGTAGAACAACAGGCAGTGAAACTGGCTGGGAAATTCATATAAAAAACAATGTCAGAAGTAATGTGAAACCTGTTGCTATGCAATATGGAACAGAAATTGAGGTATACAACCTTTTTTATAATGTACCTGCAAGAAGGAAATTTCTGAAGTCAGAAAATTTTGAGATGCGTAAAATTGTTGATACTTTTATTCCTTATGCAATTTGTTTTCCATCAATTGAATTTATTCTTTCCCACAATAAGAAATTCGTTTTTCAACTCAGTAAGAAAAACAGGAAAGAAAGATTATGTGAACTGTTTAATTTTGAAGAGAAATTCTTGTACCAGATTTCAAAAAGATTTATTGACAATTCTCTTTCAATTGAAATGATTCTCGGTGATATAAATATTCAGAGGGCAAAAAAGGACATCCAGTTTATATTTATTAATCAGAGACCTGTTCAGCACAGTGGTATTTCATTTGTTGTCAATAGCATTTATAGAAGTTTGTTTCCACCCGAAACTTTCCCCTTTTTTGTTATCCTTATTGAAGTCCCGCCATATGATATTGATGTCAATATCCATCCGACGAAAAGTCAGGTGAGAATAAAAAATGAACAATCAATCATCAATGTGATAAAAACAATGTGTGAGGAAATTCTTGAAAGCACTCAGCCAAAACAAATTTATTCAATCCAGCAAAGAGAACATCCGGATATGAAAACATCTGACAGTGTTCCGGATAAACAACAATTTTTTCAGGATTCAATATTTGTCAGTCAACCATCTGAACAAACAATGTTTGAATATGATTTTCAGGAAAATCTTTTGCATGCAAAATTTATTGGAACACTTTTTGATGTGTATCTGCTTTTTGAATCAGCCCAGCGGCTGTATATCATTGACCAGCATGCAGCACATGAAAGGATTACTTTTGAAAATCTTGTTGCTCAGGCGCTGGATGGAAAAATAAAAACAGAACAATTACTTGTTCCTGTTAATATTGTTTTAACATCCCAGGAGATGATGGTCTGGGAAACGGGTGGAGAAAATAAACTGGCAGAAATAGGATTTCAGACAATGAAATGGGACAACAAAACCATTGCTGTCTACTCAAAGCCAGCTGGCATTAAAGACCCATTGATTGCAGTAAAAAATATTCTTGCAGAAAGTAGTATTACAAATTTTGATATTGAAACACTTTTGAAAAAGGCGTGTCGTGGTTCAACAATGGCAGGTCAACAACTTACAGAAAAAGAGGCATATGAGTTAAAAAATTTGCTTGTCAAATGTAGACAACCGTTAACTTGTCCGCACGGTAGGCCGACAATTGTTGAAATTGAAAAAAGATTTATTGAGAAACAATTTTTACGATAGATTTTTAAATTTGTTTGATATACTTTTTCCACGCCCTTGCGATTTTTCTTAAGTCATCCCTTTTTACAGGTAGTACCCCTGATACAGGTCGTATCAAAACAAATCTTTCAGCATAAAAGATACAAGGAACTCCAATTGTCATGCTTTTTGTAGTAAAATCAAGCCATTTATCATAGTATGAGTGTACCCAGTCATCACTGTCAATTGGATGAGAGGGTAGTGCAGCTTTTGCAAGATCAGCGCGTGCTTTCATGGCCGATAAAACGTCTGTTTCAGGGAATATGTATCCAACATCGTGCAATCTCACCATATCAAA
>JAMWCD010000006.1 GCA_023818965.1 Candidatus Omnitrophota bacterium
TCCTGCAGGGCTTTTTCAATTGATTGCCTGCTCCAGAGCCCTATGTTCTGGATGATTGTTGTAATTTCTTTCTTCGTAGGCATACAAAATCAATATACCCTAATTTTTTTTATCTGTCAAGACAGTCCTTACATTTTTTCTGGCTGTGAAATTCCTAACATGTCAAGCCCATTCTGCATGACTATGGAAAAACACTTTACAAGTGCAAGACGTGCAAGAGAAAGATCCTCATTTTCATCAACAACCCTGAATTTTTGGTAATATGAATGAAATGTTCCTGAAATATCAAGGATGTAACCAGCAATTTTAGAAACTTCAAGAGTTTTTGCTGCCTGTTCAACGATTAATGGAAAATTTTTGAGTCGTTTTATCATCTCAATTTCAATGTCCTGTTTCAGCAATGAAAAATCCGCATGTATAAAGTCATTTTGCTTAAATCCTTTTGTTTCTCCAAAGGAAAGTATGTGCATTGCCCGAACAAAGGCATACTGAATATAGAAAACAGGATTTTCTTCTGTTTGTTTTTTCGCCAGTTCCATATCAAAATCAAGATGGCTATCTGCCCTTCTGAACAGGAAAAAAAACTTTGTTGAATCAGGACCAACCTCATTCATCAGTTGCCTTAATGTGATGAACTGTCCCTTTCTTGTTGACATTAATATTTTCTCTTTCCCACGATAAAGTGTTGTGAGTTGAACTATGATGATGTGTAATTTTTCAGGGTCAAAGCCCATTGCTTTTACAGCGGCTTCTATTCTTGAAACATAGCCAGCATGGTCAGGTCCCCACAGGTTAATCAGGATATCAAATCCTCTTTTGATTTTGTCCTGGTGGTATGCAATGTCTGGAGCCAGGTATGTATAAGAGCCATCCTTTTTTCTTAAGACCCTGTCCTTATCATCACCAAAAACAGTTGACTTAAACCACAATGCATCATCTTTTTGATAAACAAGTCCTTTTTCTTTCAGTTTTTCAATAATTTTTTCAACATCTCCATTGTTTCTTAATTCGCTTTCAGGAAACCAGCTGTCAAAATATACATTAAAATCAGCAAGATCCTTTTTTATCATTTTGAGTATTTCTTCCTTTGCAAAATTTTCAAAAAATTTATTGTCAGTGTCCAGGGCAATATCCTGAATTTTTTCTGCAATATCTTTTAAATATTCTCCATGATATCCGTCTTCTGGTATTTCTGCAGGTATTCCTTTCAACTGGAGATAACGTGCCTTCAGGGAAACACCGAGAAGTTCCATCTGTCTTCCGCAATCGTTGAGATAGTATTCCTTTGTTACACTATATCCACAAGCCCGAAGTATTCTTGCGAGGGCTTCTCCGAATGCTGCCTGTCTTCCATGTGCTATTGTCAACGGACCTGTTGGATTTGCACTCACAAATTCTATCAATACCTTTTTCTTGTTACCAAGATTGTTTTTTCCGTAAGCCCTGTCAGCCCGCAGGATTTCTTCAACAGTAGCATATACCACCTGATTTTTGACAAAAAAATTTATAAAGCCATTTTTCTCTTCAATTTTTTCAAAATTTTCTTTTATCCATGGGTCATTCTTTATCAAATTAATAAGGTCGTCAGTTGAAATCTGTTTTTCTGTCTTTTTTAACTTGAAAAAAAGATTTGTTGAAAAATCGCCAAATTCTTTTTTCGCAGATGGAAAAACATTAAACTTTTCATACTGGTAACCATTTGAAATAAGAATTTCCAGTAATTTTTCTTTTATTTGACTTGGGTTCATTGATTCCTTTCTTTCTCGTGTTCAATTTCTTTTAAAATTTCTTCAACTTTGAGCCCGGGATTTATATCTTCAACAAATTCAATTTCAGGTGTAAATCGGGTCTGGAGTTTTTTGCTCAAAAGATGCCTGATATATCCTGAAGCACTGATAAGACCTTTAAATGACTCCTGATGTTGTTTTTCATCTCCTAAAATACTTACATAAATTCTGGCATGTTTCCTGTCAGGGCTGATCCTTACACCAGTAATTGTGACAAAACCAATCCTCGGGTCAGAAATTTCTTTCTGGAGAATTTCATTGAGCGTATGCTTCAAAATGCTTACAAATTTTAGATTTCTTCTTTCTTTGTTTTCAAAGGACATTTTTTTCTCCTGTTCACATCCTATTTATTTTATGTTAAAATTAAAAAGATGGAAAGAAACATTACAAGATTTCTCGGAATAGTACTTCTTGGTGCCACGGTATTTGTGTTTTTATGTTTGATATCTTACAGTCCAAAAGACCCATGTTTTGATTTCTGCCAGATTGGCTATCCTGTAAGTCAGGTACCTGCGAACTTTGGAGGCAAATTTGGTTCAAATGTTTCTGCAATAATGTTTTTCCTTTTTGGATGGATTTCATATCTCTGTATTTTTTCACTTTTTCTCTATGCCTGGGCAAAAACATGGAAAAAGGTTGAATTTTCAAATATTGAAGTCATCGGGATTATAATTTTTATTTTTGTGCTTTCTGGCTTTGTAGAAACACTGAAAAGAAATTTTTCTGTTTCTGGTTCTTCAATTTTTCCTGCAGGCGGAATTACTGGAATACTGGTTTCGCATGGCGTTATATCATATTTTGGTGAAAAAGGTGGTTTATTTTTACTGGCAGTAACCTGTATTGGGTTGTTGATTGCCTGCTGGAGAATTTTTTATGCACCTTTTGAGGATGTTGTGGTTCTTACGTCAGCAATCTGGAAAACTGAACCTTTGACTGTTCCTAAACCACGGATAAGACAGAAAATAAAACCATCAGAGATACAAGTACAGCAAAAAGTAGAGGAGGAAAAACAGGAAAAACTGAAAATGCCAAGAACTGTTATTCCAGAGGGAAAAGATGAAACAACTGAAACAATTAAGATTAAGCCACACCAAGAAACTCTCTCAAAAAAACAGGTTGTTTTAAAGGGAGAGAAAAAATATCAACTTCCTCCCCTTTCTTTACTCAGATCTGCCAAGCAACCAGAAAAGGAGACAGAAAAAGACCTCAGGGTTTATGCTCAGGTTATTGAGGAGACATTGAGTGATTTTGGAATAGAAGGAGAAGTTGTGAATTTTACCCAGGGTCCCAGGGTTACGCTTTATGAGGTTCAACCAGCACCAGGCATTCCTCTTGCAAAGATTACAAAACTTTCGGATAACATTGCGATGAGTTTGAAAGCAAGTCCCATCAGAATGGTTGCTCCAATTCCTGGTAAATCAACAATTGGTATAGAAGTTCCAAACAGGGAAATTTCAATTGTATGTTTGAGAGAAATTCTTGAAAGTAAAGAATTTCAATCGTCTCCATCAAAACTCACAATGGCAATAGGTAAAAACATACTGGGCAAACCTGTGATTTCTGATCTTAAAATAATGCCACACCTTTTGATTGCAGGAGCAACAGGTTCAGGAAAGACGGTTTGTCTTAATTCTTTAATTACAAGCATCCTTTATAAAGCAACTCCTGATGAAGTGAAATTTATTATGATTGACCCGAAAATGGTTGAACTTGTTATTTACAATGATATACCACATTTAATTTTGCCTGTTGTCACTGATATCAAAAAGGCAGTCAATTCTTTGAAGTGGTTGATAAAAGAAATGGACAGACGTTACCATCTATTTGCAGAAAAAAAGGTCAGGAATATTGAGGCATATAACATTGAATGTGAGGAGAAACTTCCTTATATTGTTGTGGTGGTTGATGAACTTGCTGATTTGATGTTGATTGCAAGGAATGAAATTGAAAACAGTATTATTAGGTTGACTGCTCTTTCTCGTGCAGCAGGTATACATCTAATTCTTGCAACACAAAGACCATCTGTGAATGTTATTACAGGTATCATAAAGGCAAATCTTCCATGCAGAATAGCATTTCAGGTGTCTTCTAAATTTGATTCTCAAACAATCCTTGATTCCAAAGGTGCTGAAAAACTGCTGGGCAGGGGAGATTTGCTTTTTATCCCGCCAGGAAGATCTTATCCAATCAGGGCACAGGGTGGTTATGTTAGTGATGAGGAACTTGAACAGTTAACAGAATTTTTAAAATCTCAGGGAAAACCTGATTACAGAATGGAAATTCTTGAACATCAAACTGAAACACAGGATGTTTCAATACCCGGGACTTCTGGAAGTTCTGAAGATGATGAACTTTATACAAGGGCAGTGAGAATTGTGCTTGAAACAAGAATTGCCTCAATTTCAATGCTTCAGAGACGGCTGGAAATTGGCTTTAACAGGGCAGCAAGATTGATTGAAAGAATGGAAGCAGAAGGAATTGTAGGACCATACAGAGAAGGAAAACCAAGGATGATACTTAAGGGCTCTTTGCAGGACAAAGAGAATGAACATACCCCATCGCAAGATGCATAAGATTGATTAAAGGCATGTCTCTTCCGAAGAGAAAACAAATTTCAAAAAGAATATGAAAAAAGTATGTGTGATTTCTTTAGGATGTCCCAAAAATACTGTTGATTCTGAGAAAATTATTGGAGTTGCAGGAGATTCTAACTATGCAATCAGTCCTGTTCCAGATGATTCTGATTTTGTTATTGTCAATACCTGCGCATTTATAAAACCTGCAGTACTTGAAGCCAAACGAATGATATCCCGATTAAAAAAATTGAAAGAGAAAAGAAATTTCAAATTGATTGTCGCTGGTTGTCTTGTGGCAAGAAACTTTGAAACCCTGTTTAATGACATTGATATTGATGGAATTATCGGTCCTTATGATATTGACAGATTATCAAATGTCTTGTCTGAAATTGAGTCAGGCAAAAGAGTTTTGATGAACCAGTCAGCAAAGATTAAAAATTATTGCACCATACCAAGAATTGTTTCAACATGGCCCTATGCCTATCTTAAAATTACAGAAGGATGCAGTAATCGATGTTCATACTGCACAATTCCATTGATTCGTGGAGAACTTTTCAGTTATTCTGAAAAAGAAATTTTAAAGGAGGCAGAGTTCCTTTTTAATTCAGGAATTAAGGAATTGATTATTGTTGGGCATGATATTACTGCTTATGGTAAGGATACACATAAGTCAAATCTCTGTAAGATTGTCAGGGGAATTATCAAAATTGGTTTTCCCTGGATCAGGTTGATGTATTTACATCCAGCAGGCATAACAGATGATTTGCTTGATTTGATAAAAAATAGTCCACAGATTTGTAAATATCTTGATGTCCCTGTTCAGCACAGCTGCCCTGAAATACTGAAAAATATGAACAGACCAGTGATGGATTACAGGAAGTTTTTTGAAAGAATAAGAAAATACGTTCCAGGAATTGCTCTCAGGTCAACAGTGATTGTTGGTTTTCCTGGCGAAACAGATAAAATTTTTAAACACCTTGTTGATTTTGTTACTGATGTAAGGTTTGAGAAACTTGGCATATTTACATACTATCGTGAAAAAAATACTCCTGCATCAATGATGAAATGGCAGGTACCTGAAGAAATAAAGAAGGAAAGATTTGTGTTATTAAGAGAAATTCAGAAAAAAATCAGCAAAGAAATTGCCTCTTCTTTTACTGGACAAATCCTTGATGTCCTTATTGAAGGTAGAAAAAATGGTATTTGTGTTGGAAGAACACAACGAGATGCACCTGACATTGACTGGAGTGTAAAAATCAAGGGGAAATGTGAACCAGGAGAAATAGTAAAAGTAGCAATTACAAAAAGTTTCTATTATTCTCTGGAAGGTATCATCGTTTAATTTGACACTTCCTGCCAATATTCATATAATGTATGTAATACAAAATCATAATTATACGAGTTTTTTACTGAATCCGATGCATTTTTTGTCTGAGATCGTTGAGGATCTGGATATGAAAAAGGAACTGTTGAATTTACTTGATTACTGGGAAAGGAATAAGGGTGTGTCAAAAGAATTTTTGATATCTTCCCTGGAACAGGGGCTGTCTGCTGTTTATCGAAAAAAAGCCCTTCTTCAGGACAATGTTCAGGTTAAGATAGACCCTGAGACAGGCGATATTAATTTTATTGATAAACAGGGAAATCATGTTTCACCGCCTTCTTTTCCATGGGAGAGGATTGCTGCGCAGACAGCCAAGCAAATTCTCATCCAGAAAATTCGAGAGGCAGAAAAAACAGCGATTTATAATGAATTTAAGAAACTTGAAAATAGCATCGTTTCTGGCCGCGTTGAGAGATTTGAAACCGGAAATATTGTTGTTTCTCTTGGAAGGACAGAGGCAATGCTTCCACAGAAACACCTGCTTCCACATGATAGATTTCATATCGGAGATATTGTAAAAGGATTATTGCTTGAGGTTCGCAAACCGAATAAGGGTATATATCCGATTATTATTTCCAGGACAGCAACTGATTTTGTCAGGAAATTGCTTGTCGATGAAATACCAGAAATAAGGGATGGAATTGTAGAAATAAAGGCAATTGCCAGATTCCCTGGTGATCTGACAAAGGTTGCAGTATACTCATCAAATCCTAAGGTTGATCCTGTGGGCACATGCATAGGAGATAGGGCAGGCAGAATAAAAAATATTATGAAAGAACTTGGAGGAGAAAAAATAGAAGTAGTAAAATGGGACCCAGACCCCGAGAAGTTTACTGCCAATGCACTATTACCTGCCATAATTGACCGTGTTGTTTTTGATAGAACAAAAAATGAGGCGACTGTATGGGTCAGCAGGGAACAGTTGTTTGTTGCCATAGGAAAAAAGGGCCAAAATGTTAGATTGGCGTGTAAACTGGTTGGCTGGAACATTATAGTAAACAGAACAGGGGGCGAAGGTTCTGCCTTACTTTTACTTGGAATAGATGAGGAATTATCTGATAAATTAAGTAAAGCAGGTTATGAAACAATTAAGAAATTAAGTGAAGCAGATAGCAAGGTACTTTCTGAAAAGGTAGGTATTCCTGAGGACCAGGTTAAGGAATTGATTGAAAGAGCCATCAGGCACATCCAGGATACTCAACCTGACAGTAAGTCGAACAAAACGGAGAATGAATGAGAGTTTATCAGTTTGCGAAACAAATGAAGGTTTCCCCCAAATATATTGTTGAGGTATGTGAGAAAATAGGGATCAAGGGTAAGACATTTGTAAGTGGACTGAAAGATAATGAAATTTCTGCCATCAAAGAGTATATCAAAAAAAGTAAACTTTCCGGTAAACCCATTGTTTCCACAGGAACTGAAACAGTTGGTGAAATTGCTTCCAAATTGGGCATTCCTGCTGCTGACATTATAAAGCAATTATCAGATATCGGTGTTACCGCAGCAATCAATGATAGGATTGGACCTGATAATATCAAGAAACTCTGTGAATCAATTGGAGTGGTTGTTGAATTTAAGAAAACAAAGGAAAGTTATCTTCTTGGTGGTGTTGTTGAAGAGGAAAAAGACCTTGTTCCTCGTGCGCCTGTTGTTACCGTGATGGGACATGTTGACCATGGTAAAACCACAATTCTTGACTATATCAGAAAATCTAATGTTGCCGCAAGAGAATATGGACAGATTACACAAAAGATTGGTGCATACAGGGTAAATTTAAAGGAAGGTTCAATTGTTTTTATAGATACGCCAGGTCATGAAATTTTTACTGCCATGCGAGCTCGCGGAGCAAAGGTTACAGACATTGTGGTTCTGGTTGTTGCGGCTGATGAAGGGGTTAAGATGCAGACATTGGAAGCCATCGACCACTGTAAGGCAGCAGGCGTTCCTATTATTGTTGCGATCAATAAAATAGACAAGCCAAATGCAAATCCTGATGTCGTGAAGAAACAATTGAGTGAGCATGGCATTATTCCTGAGGAATGGGGAGGACAGAATGTTTTTCTCAATGTTTCTGGTGTGACAGGAGCAAATATCAAAGAATTACTTGAGATTATTCTTCTGATGGGCGAGATGATGGAATTGAAGGCAAACCCTAAAAGACCTGGTGAAGGTGTTGTCCTTGAGGCATTTCTTCACAAACAAAAAGGACCCGTGATCAATCTTCTTGTTCAAAATGGAACAGTCAATACCGGTGATTTTTTTGTTTGCGGTACTGCATGGGGTAAAGTGAGAGCAATGTTTGATGAAAATGGGAACAAACTTGAAAAGGCAGGACCTTCAACGCCTGTTGAACTTCTTGGAGCAAATTCTGTTGCGACACCAGGAGACCTTTTCAGGGTTGTTGCATCTGAAGCAGACGCAAGAAAAATTGCTGAACAGAAAATTGAAGAATTGAAACAATCAGGCATAAAGGAACAAAAAGTTCTTACACTTGAGGATCTGCAAAGACAGATTGTTCAGGGGACCTTAAAGGAATTAAAAATTATTTTGAAAACTGATTCCATTGGTTCTCAAGAGGCAATCAAGGCATCAATTGAAAAAATCAGTCAATCTTCTTCTGAAAAAAATGGACCCACGGTAAATTTGATTCACTGTGGATTGGGTGCAATAAGTGAATCAGATATTCTTCTGGCAGTTTGTTCACAATCAGTGATATTTGGCTATAACATTGGAATTGATGCAAAGGCAGAAAAACTTGCCAAACAACATGGTATTGAAATCAAGATTTACCGTCTTGTCTACGACCTTATTGAAGATGTTAAAAATGCCCTTGAAGGGATGACAAAACCAAAAGAAGTTGAAGTGATGGTTGGTCAGGCACTTGTCAAACAGGTTTTTAAAATCGGGAAAAATCAGTCAGTTGCCGGGTGTCTTGTGGTAGATGGTAAAGCCGTTAGGGATGCAAAAGTAAAAATTGTTCGGGATGGGAAATTTGTTTTTGAGGGGTTTTTAACGAGTTTAAAAAGATTTAAAAACTCAGTTCGTGAGGTCGCAACAAATACAGAATGCGGTATAGGTATTGAAGGTTTTAATGATTTTCAACAGGGAGATATTATTCAGATTTATCAGAGGGTTACAGAAGGAGTACAAACATGAGTCATGAATGCATATTCTGCAAAATTGCAGAAGGTAAAATTCCAGCAAAAATCATTTATCAGGATACTGATATTGTTGCATTTCATGATATTAATCCTCAGGCGCCTGTTCATTTTCTGATTATCCCAAGAAAACACTTAAAAAATCTCCTTGATGTGAAGGATGTTGATGCTTATGTACTGGCGAAAATGTTGATGGTGGCATCTGATATTGCAGGGCAGTTAAATATCGCAAATGAAGGTTACAGGGTTGTGATAAATACAAACAGGCAGGCTGGCCAGAGTGTTGACCATCTTCATATACATGTCCTTGGTGGTCGTACTATGGAATGGCCACCAGGCTAAAGCCATCCGAGATGAATATTGTAAGGGTAAAAAATTGTGTTATCGGAAGTTACAAATTTTGTTTGATTGCTGGTCCCTGTGTACTGGAAAGTAAATCACTGGCACTGAAGGTAGCAGAACATATAAAAATCCTTTCAGAAAAACTTGATATTGGCTATGTATTTAAAGGTTCCTTTGACAAGGCGAACAGGTCATCAATCAAATCATTCAGGGGACCAGGATTGCAGGAAGGTCTGGATATTCTTTATTCTGTGAAGAAAAATCTGGATGTTCCTGTTCTTACTGATGTACACTGCGTTACACAGGTAAAACCGGTTTCAGAAGTTGTTGATATTATCCAGATTCCTGCCTTTCTTTGCAGACAGACAGATCTTCTTGTCAGTGCAGCACAATCGAGAAGGGCTGTTAATGTGAAAAAGGGACAGTTTATGTCACCATGGGAAATATCAAACGTGATAGAAAAACTTGTTACTTCGGGTTGCAAAAAAATTCTTTTGACCGAAAGGGGTACAAGTTTTGGTTATAATAATCTCGTTGTTGATTTTCGTTCATTACCTGTAATGCGCAGTTATGGATGGCCTGTTGTTTTTGATGGCACACACAGTGTTCAGCAACCAGGGGCCCTTGGAAAAGCATCAGGGGGACAGAGTGAATTTGTTCCATATCTGTGCAGGGCAGCTGTGGCTGTGGGATGCGATGCAATATTTCTTGAAGTACATCCTGAACCAGAAAATGCTCTCTCTGATGGGCCAAACATGGTACGACTTTCCATGCTGGAAAAACTTTTGAATCAACTTGTGAAAATATGGGAAATTACAAAAAAATTTGATAAAACAGATGAAAAAATTCAGTAAAAAAAGAATTTTAGAGGAAGCAAACAGGGTTATTGAAATTGAAGTAAAAAATATTTTGAGTGCCAGAAAATACTTTGGTTCTGAATTTGCTAAAGCCGTTGAAATCATTGCTTCCTGCAATGGAAAGGTTGTTGTTACAGGTATTGGAAAAAGTGGAATTATCGGAAGGAAAATTGCTGCCACCCTTGCCAGTACAGGTACATCATCCATATTTCTCCACCCTGGAGAAGCAATTCATGGAGACCTCGGAATGGTCTGTAAATCGGATGTTGTTTTAGCAATTTCAAATAGTGGTGAAACAGATGAAATTTTAAGAATTGTTCCTTCACTTAAAAAAATTGGTGTCCCAATTATTAGTATTACTTCACGGCCTGACAGTTCCCTTGGTTTGCAAAGTACAGTTGTTGTTGCAACAGGTCCAATTCAGGAGGCAGACCCATTTTCCCTTATTCCAAGTTCAAGTACCACCGTGGCTCTGGTTTTGGGCGATGCCATTGCAATTACCCTGATGACAATGAAGGGCTTTCAAAAACAGGACTATGCATTTTATCATCCTGGAGGAAATCTTGGTAGAAGATTGATGCTCAGGGTTAAGGATGTGATGCAAACAGGGGATAAAATTCCTGCTGTCAGTTGCGAAAGTACTATGGAAGAAGCAATTTCAGAAATCAATAAAAAAAATCTTGGTTTTACACTTGTTCTTGATGGAAATTCAGTAGTTGCAGGAATTATTACTGATGGAGATCTCAGGAGATTGCTGGCAAAAAAAATTGATATTTTCAGATTAAAAGCAAAAGATTGTATGACGAAAAATCCTCTTGGAATTGATGAAGAAAAACTTGCTGTTTATGCACTTGCAATTATGGAAGAAAAAGAAATTACCTGCCTTGTGATAAGAGATAAATATGGCAGGGCAAAAGGGATTGTTCACCTGCATGATGTTTTAGGAAAAAGGCAGTTCAGTCAGGAATTATAATATGGAAATTGGAAAAATCAAACTTGTTGCTACAGATGTTGATGGTGTTTTAACAGATGGGAAAATTTTTTATGATGTATCGGATAAATTCGGAAAAGCATTTTCAGTCAGGGATGGATTTGCATTCCGCCTGTTGAAAATCGCTGGTTTAAAGAGTATGATTATTTCAGGGAAAACCCTTGGGATGATGAAAAACAGATTTTCTGATGTAAGTGTTGATTTTATTTTTGATGATATTGATGATAAATTAACTCATGTGGAAAGTTTTTGTAAAAAACACCAGTTTGCAATGGAAGAAATATGCTACATTGGAGATGATATTCTTGATATTCCATTGTTGAAAAGGGTTGGTTTTTCTGTTGCTCCATCTGATGCATCAGAAGATGTAAAAAAAATTGTGATGTATGTGACAAAAAGTAAATCAGGTGAAGGTGTATTACGGGAATGTGTAGAAATTATTTTAAAAGGACAGAAAAAATGGGAAAAATCTATGGAAAACTTTTTGTAATTTTTGTGATTGTGTGTTTTATTCTCATGATGCAGGGTTGTGGTCGTAAGAAGACAACTGCAGAAATTCAACAGATTACGCAGGAGTTAAAAAATTTTAAAATGGAATTTTTTGATAATTCCTTTAGAACCACATTAACGGGCATTGCAGCAGAGAAAAATCCATCAAATTCGCAGGCATCTGTTTCCAGACCATCAATCGAGATTAAAAGTAAAAACTTTATTATGGAAATCAAAACAGGAGCAAAGGGTACAGGTGAAGTTTTTCTTGATCCTTCAACACAGGCAGTCATAAAAATTGTCATTCAGGGTGGCGTGACAATAGTTCAGAAAAATCCCGAGACATCACAGGTGAATTTTTCAGCAAGTTGTGAGAAATTGACATATATGGAGAAGGAAGACATTGTTGTGATGGAAGGTTCACCGCAGGTTATTCAGGGGCAAAACCAGTACAGTGCGAACCGTATCACGTATAATATGAAGGAAAACAAACTTAACTTTGAGGGCAATGTTCAGGTTCGTTTCAAAAGAGAAAGTTCTGGTAGTAATTAGTTTGATTTTCTTAATCAGTGTGCTGGCCAGTGCTGAAAATGTCCGTATATGTGTATGGGAAGGCACTCAAAAACCTTTACTTGAGTCATTTAAGGGAAAATACAGGGGACAATTATCTCTTGTGAAATTTAATGGTAAGTACTTTGTCATTAACACAATGGATATAGAAGAATATCTTTTTGGTGTGATAGGGAAAGAGATGGGACCGTCATGGCCATTTGAAGCACTGAAGGCACAGGCAGTTTGTTCAAGAACCCTGATTTATTACTATAAGGAAATCGCAGCAAAGAAGAAAGCGATTTATGATGTGAGTGATACAATTTACCATCAGGTTTATGGTGGAATTACATCTGAAAATGAGGCACTGGTGAGAGCGGTTGAAGAAACCTCAAATCAGGTACTTGCTGGACAGAATGATAATAATGGATATAATATTATTCCATCCTTTTTCCACGCATGCTGTGGGGGACATACTTGTTCTGCATCAAATGTGTGGGGGATGAGATCCAATGACCTGGTGGGAGTGGAAGACCCGTACTGTAATGGAACTCCTTTCTACAGGTGGAGTAAGACATTTAATAAGGATGAAATCAGCTCAATGCTGGGGATGGATGTTTCTTCAGTTACTATTTCTGAGTATGATGAAGGCGGAAGGGCAAAACAACTTGAGTTTTCAGGAAAATTCGGGAAAAAATATATGAGCGCTGAAAAATTTAGAATGCTAACAATCAATGGTTCAACAACATTTTCTTCTTCAAAAACTTTACCGAGCACCATGTTTTCCATTATGAAAAGAGGAAATGATTTCATTTTTAATGGTACAGGTTATGGCCATGGTGTTGGATTATGTCAGTGGGGTGCCAGAACAATGGCTGAAGAAGGAAAAACATACATTGATATTTTAAAACATTATTTTCCAGCACTTACTCTTATGAGGATCAATAAATCAGGCAATGTTAGTACTCTGGTTCCTTTGGTAGAACCAGAACCATCAAAAGGAGGTTGATATGATTTTTCATTTACAGCCAGTTCATGCGCAGATTGATTCGGGCTTTGAAAATTTTGCTGCTGAAAAATTTACGCGGCTTGAAAGATTTTTTACTGGAGAACCAGAGGTTCATCTGATTGTGAAAAAAGAGAAATTTGAATTTATTCTTGAAGCAAAAATTCAATATCGAAGTTTGAATATTTTTATGAAAACAAAATCCAGTAATTTGAACACTGGTCTGGATGACCTTGTCAATAAGTTGAAAAATCATTTGAGCAAACTTCACGACAAAAAACATAACAAGAAAAACATTCAATCACCAAGGGGTAATATTTATAGCCCTGTGGAAGCGAATGAAACACAGGAGGAACAAACATGAAAATCAGTGAATTTATAACTGAAAAGGAAATTATTATAGGTTTGAAGTCAACAGAGAAACAGGATGTTCTTGATGAACTCCTGCAGGTCCTTGAAAAAAATGGTTTGTTGCAGGACAGGAAGCAGGTACTTGAGACACTTCTTGAAAGGGAAAAGCTTGGTTCTACTGGTATTGGTCAGGGGATTGCGGTTCCTCATGCCAAAACAGACCAGGTGCAAAAACTTGTATGTGCTCTTGGAATTTCAGAAAAAGGTGTAAGTTTTGATTCGCTTGATGGAGAACCAGTTTTCATCATATTTCTTGTACTGGCACCTTCCGGTGCAACAGGAATACATCTGAAAGCGCTGGCAAAAATTGCACGGCTTTTAAAGGATAAAGTTTTTCGTAACTATTTAAGAATGGCAAAGACCCCGCAGGAAGCTTATCAAATTATAAAAGAGGATGAAGAAAGGTTGAACAGCACCGGGTGAAAAATATGAAACGTTTTTCTGGACTTGCTGTATCTTCTGGTATTGCCATTGCAAAACTTTCTGTTTTGAAAAATATTTTTCTGCTTCCTCCTGAGAAGAAAATCAGTGAAGAACTTATTCCACTGGAAATAAAACGTTTTGAAAATGCCCTGAAAAATGCAGAAAAAGATATTCTCGAAACACAAAGAAAAGTGGCATCTGTGCTCGGGAAAAAATATGCAGAGATTTTTGCGGTTCATTCGATGTTTATCAGGGATAAATTTTTGAGGGAGCAGACAATTAAACATATCAGGACAGAACAGATTGAAGCGATACACGCCTTCCATAAAACAATTGAAAAACTTCAAACAATGTTCGGTAAGACAGAACAGGATTTTTCAAAAGACAGAAGACGTGACCTTCTTGATGTTGCTGAAAAAATCTTCTCCTATTTAAGGGAGGATGAAAAGGAAAAAATTTTTAGCTATCCTGTAATTCTTGTTGCTCACGACCTTTCACCATCCCAGACAGTTTCAATAGACAAAAAATATGTTTGTGGTTTTGCTACTGAAATTGGAAGTGAAACATCTCATACAGCAATAATGGCAAAGGCACTTGAAATTCCTGCTGTTGTTGGTCTTGGTGAAATACTTGAGAAGATACAGGATGGTCAGGATGCAATTCTTGATGGCACAGAAGGGCATTTGATTATAGACCCTTCACCTCAGGTGTTAAAAGAATATCAGCAGAAGAAAGAAGAATTCATCAGGCAGAAAAAATATTTTTATCTCACGAGAAATCTTGTACCAGAAACACCGGATGGAGTAAAAATTGATTTACTGGCAAACATATCCCTGCCTGAAGAAGCAACAACTGCACTGAAATATGGTGCTGAAGGGGTTGGACTTTTTAGAACTGAATATCTTTTCCTCAACAGGAATGACCTGCCATCTGAAGAAGAACAATATGAGTCATATAAGAAAGTTGCTTCCATTATGGAAGACAAACCAGTGGTAATCAGGACACTTGATATTGGTGGGGATAAATTTTTGTCAACGTTTCAATCACCTATGGATTTGAATCCATTTCTTGGTTGGCGTGCAATAAGATTCTGTCTTTCTCGTAAGGACATTTTCAAAACCCAGCTGAAAGCAATTTTCAGGGCAGGTGCTTGCAGTAATTTTAAGATTATGATTCCAATGGTTTCCACAGTTGAGGAAATTAAGAAGACACATGAAATTATTGAAGAAGTGATGGAAGAATTAAAAAAGGAAAAGAAACCATTTAAAAAATTACCTGTTGGAATTATGATTGAGATTCCTTCAGCCGCATTGCAGGCTGAAACCTTTGCAAAAATGGCAGATTTTTTCAGTCTGGGAACAAATGATCTTATTCAATATACCATTGCTGTTGACAGGGTGAATGACAAGGTTTCATATCTTTATCAACCATGCAATCCTGCTGTGCTGAAACTTATCTATATGACTGTCAAGGCTGCAATGAGTGCAGGAATTGATGTAAGTGTGTGCGGAGAAACCGCTTCAATGCCCGAGACAGCGATATTGTTTATTGGGCTCGGAATTAAACAACTCAGCATGGCTCCTTCAGCAATTCCTCAAATTAAACAATTAATTCGAAAAATACCATATGCAAAGGCAAAGGAAATGGCTGAAAAAGCATTCAGTTTTTCCACTCATGAGGAAATTTTTGAATTTTTGAAAAAAAATATAGCAAGGACAGGAAAATGAATATCATTGACGACAGAGAAAGCATAAAAAAAATTGATAAAAGCAACATGCTTACATTGCTTGAAAATTTTGATTTGCAATGCCTTGAAGCAAATTCCATAGAAACGGATAATATTCCGATAAAAGAATATGATTGTATTGTTTACGCAGGGATGGGAGGTTCAGCAATTGCCGGAGATATTTTGAAAAATTCTTTTGAACAGGATTTGTCAATACCATTTTTTGTACACAGAAATTATGGATTACCTGGTTGCGTAACAAAAAATTCCCTGGTGATAGCGGTCAGTTATTCAGGGAATACAGAAGAAACAATAGATGCCTGCCAGCAGGCGCTTTCGCGCGGTTGTACAGTCCTGACACTTTCCAGTGGTGGTGAACTTGAAAACATTTCTAAAACGAAAGGAATTATTCATGTGAAAATTCCTTCAGGATATCCTCCACGTTGCAGTCTGGGATATTTATTTTTCCCTGTGGCAAGAATACTTTCTTCTGCTGGATATATTAAGAGTTTTGATGTAAAAAAAATTGTTGATATGATTTCATATCTTAAAAAACTTTATGGTGTTGATTCAGTTGAGAATAATACTGCAAAGAACATTGCAAAACTTATTCACAACAAAATGGCTGTTATTTATTCAGGAGAGTTTCTTTTTCCTGCTGCGACAAGATGGAAAACACAGATTGCAGAAAACAGTAAACATATGATATCAATCAATGTTGTTCCTGAAATGAACCACAATGAAATTATGGCATGGAACTTTCCTGCTCATTTTATAAAAAACTGCATTGTATTTTTCCTTTATGACAGGCAGGATAATGAAAGGGTAACATTAAGGATGAATCTTGTCACGAAAATTCTTCAATCAAAATCTATTCCGGTTGAAAAACTTAACAGTCAGGGTGAAGATGCATTAGAAAGAATTTTTTCTCTTATTATCCTTGGTGATTGGACAAGTTTCTATCTTGCAATTTTAAATGGGGTCGACCCGACAGAAATCAAAGAAATATCATATCTAAAACAACAGATGGCTGTTTCGGAAAAACAATAGGAGGTATTATGAAAGAGTTTCTTTTTACCTCAGAATCAGTAACAGAGGGTCATCCGGATAAAATCTGTGATCAGGTTTCAGATGCAATTCTTGATAATGTTTTGATGCAGGATAAAAAGGGCAGGGTGGCATGTGAAACTCTTGCGACAAGAGGACTGCTATTTATTGCAGGAGAAATTACTACAGTGGGTTATGTGGAAATTCCAAATGTTGTAAGGGAATTACTGAAGGACATTGGTTATGTGGATAAAGAATATGGATTTAATTATGATGCAAGTGCCATCATTACAGCAATTCAGGAGCAATCACCTGATATTGCCCAGGGTGTTGACATTGGTGGAGCAGGGGACCAGGGAATGATGTTTGGTTTTGCGACAAGGGAAACTCCTCAATTAATGCCACTACCAATCATGCTTGCACATGGACTTGTTCGGCGTCTTGCAGAGGTACGTAAGAAAAAAATTTTGGATTATCTCAGACCTGATGGTAAATCACAGGTAACTGTGAAATATGTTGATGATAAACCTGTTGAGGTTACTGCTGTTGTTATTTCTTCACAGCATGATGAAGGTATTTCGCAGGATAAGATTAGAAATGATTTGAAAGAGACAGTTGTTGAACAGGTTATTCCGAAAGAGTTACTTGCAAAAAATTATAAGCTGTTTGTTAATCCTACAGGAAGATTTGTGATTGGCGGTCCACAGGCAGATACAGGTGTTACAGGCCGAAAGATTATGGTTGATACATATGGGGGATTTGCCAAACATGGAGGAGGTTGTTTTTCTGGCAAAGATCCTACCAAGGTTGACAGAACCGCTGCTTATTTTGCAAGGTATCTTGCAAAAAATATTGTTGCTTCAGGAATTGCAGACAAGTGTGAAATTCAACTTTCTTATGTCATCGGACATAAACAGCCAGTTTCAATCATGGTTAATATGTTTGACACAGAAAAGGTTCCAGCAGAAAAGGTGATTGAAATTATCAGGAAAAATTTTGACCTTTCGCCTGCAGGAATGATAGAAAAACTTGATCTTTTGAGACCGATTTATAGAAAAACTGCCTGTTATGGACATTTTGGAAGGGAAGAAGATGAATTCACGTGGGAAAAAACAGATGTGGTTGATATTTTTGCAAGTGCCTTATGAAAAAGGAGGATACTCTGAAAAACAATATTCCTTATGATATCAGGGATACAGGACTTGCAGATGCTGGAAGAAAAAGAATTGAGTGGGCGCTTCGTGAGATGCCAGTAATAAAAATACTGCGTGATCAGGAATCTACCAGTTTATTCAAAAACAAGGTTATCTGTGCGTGCCTTCATATTACATCAGAAACAGCAAATCTTGTGATTACACTGAAAAGGTGCGGTGCAAAGGTTTTTTTAACAGCCTCAAACCCTTTAAGTACACAGGATGATGTGGCTGCGTCTCTTGTATGTGACCATGGTATTTCGGTTTTTGGTATCAAAGGTGAAGATATTAATTCATACAATAGACACATAAAAGAACTTGCATCCCGGAAACCCGATCTTGTCATTGATGATGGTGCAGATTTGATTACCTTTTTGCATAATAATCCTGACCTTGCAGAAAATGTTATCGGTGCCACAGAAGAAACCACAACCGGTATTACAAGAATTAAAAACATTGAAAAAGAGGGAAAATTACTTTTCCCTGTGATATGCGTTAATGATGCAATGACAAAACATATGTTTGACAATAGATATGGTACAGGACAATCAACAATTGATGGAATTTTTCGTGCAACCAATACATTGATTGCTGGAAAAACAGTTGTTGTTTGTGGTTACGGTTGGTGTGGAAGAGGAATTGCGAAAAATCTTAAAGGACTGGGTGCAAATGTTATCATTACTGAAGTATCTCCGTTGAGGGCACTTGAAGCAGTGATGGACGGTTTCCAGGTCATGAAAATGGAACAGACTGCATCGCTCGGTGATATTTTTATTACAGCCACAGGAAACGCAAAGGTGATTTCAAAAGATATTTTTAATAAAATGAAGGATGGGGTAATTCTTGCCAATGCAGGACATTTTAATGTTGAGATTGACATTGATGCTCTGGAGCATCTTTCAAAAAAAATTACAGAGGTAAAACCGCTGGTGAAGGAATTTGTTCTGAAAAGCGGGAAAAGAGTTTATCTCCTTGCTGAAGGAAGATTGGTCAATTTAGGTTGCGCAGAAGGACATCCATCATCTGTTATGGATATGAGTTTTGCAGGACAATTTTTGAGTTTGAAATATATTGTGACAGTGAAAAAACTTCAATTGAAATGTCATGCTGTTCCTGATGAGATTGACCGTCAGATTGCATCATTGAAATTGAAAAGTATGGGCATTGAAATTGATACCCTGACAGATTATCAAAAAAAATATCTCAGTTCCTGGAATCTTGATTAATGATTCGTATTGGACTTACAGGTGTCTTTGGTTCAGGAAAATCAACAGTATGTCAGATTTTCAAAAGAATGGGTATTCCGGTTATTTCATGTGATGATATTGTTGACCGTTTATTGAAAACAAAGAAAATCAGGCAGGAAATTGTCAGGATATTTGGGAAAGAATATCTTGATGAAAATGGTCAGGTGAACAGAAAAAAACTTGCAAATCTCATTTTTTCGTCAGAAAAAGAAAGAAAAAAATTGAATGCACTTATTCATCCTCTGGTTTTTGAAAGAATAGAAAAAAAACTTGACACATACAGAAAAAAGGGTAAAATGATTGTTGTAGTTGAAGTACCTCTTCTTTTTGAAACCCGAAGTGAAGATCGATTTGACGTGATTATAACAGTTGCTTCCCCTTACGAGGCAATCAGAGAAAGGTTAAGAAACAAATATACTTCTGAAGAAATAAGGATGCGAATGAACTCACAGATGCCCCTTGATAAAAAAATTGCGCTATCCGATTATGTAATAGACAATTCAAAAAGCATCTCTGAGACCACAGATGTGGTTAAAAATGTCTTGGATGACATAATAAGGAGGAAAAAAATATGGTTGAAGAAATCAAAGAATTAAATGTGGCTATTCTTAAAAAAACAGCGATTTCAAGATTACAGAAACTTGCCCGGGATATGGGAGTAAACGGTGTCAGTGGTTTGACAAAAGAGGAGTTAATTTACAGGATTATGCAGGCACAGGCAGAGAAAAATGGACTTCTGTTTGGAGAGGGTGTACTTGAAATTCTTCCTGATGGCTTTGGTTTTCTTCGTTCTTCAAATCATAATTATCTTCCAGGACCAGACGATATCTATGTTTCGCCTTCTCAGATTAAGAAATTTGGACTGAAAACAGGGGATACTGTTTCTGGACAGATTAGACCCCCAAAAGAAAACGAAAAATATTTTGCTTTGTTGAAGGTGGAAATGGTCAATGGTGAAGAACCAGAAAAGATTCAGGATCGTATACCTTTTGAAGAACTGACTCCAATTCATCCAAACAAAAGATTTATTCTTGAAACAGTTCCTGAAGAAATTACCACACGTGTAATTGATTTAATATGTCCAATAGGAAAGGGTCAGAGGGGACTCATTGTTTCACCTCCAAGGGCAGGAAAAACTGTGATTCTTCAAAAAATTGCAAATGCTATTGCTACAAACAATCCAGAGGTTCATCTCATAGTATTACTTGTTGGTGAGAGGCCAGAAGAGGTAACGGAAATGAAAAGGTCTGTGAAAGGTGAGGTTGTGAGTGCGACGTTTGATGAACCACCTGACAGGCATGTTCAGGTGGCAGACATTGCACTTGAAAGGGCAAAGCGACTTGTTGAACACAGAAAGGATGTTGTAATTCTTCTTGACAGTATAACAAGATTGGCAAGAGCTCATAATGTTCTTGTTCCGCATAGCGGAAAGATTATGACAGGAGGTCTTGAATCTAATGCTCTTGACAAACCAAAAAGATTTTTTGGTTCAGCGCGCAATATTGAAGAGGGTGGAAGTTTGACAATCCTTGGAACAGCCCTCATTGACACAGGAAGTAAGATGGATGATGTGATTTTTGAAGAATTCAAGGGAACTGGAAATATGGAGATAAATCTTGACAGGAAACTGTCAGATAGAAGAACATTTCCTGCTATTGATATCAACCGTTCTGGAACAAGAAGAGAAGAACTTCTTGTTGATCCTGAGGAGTTGCAGTTAATATGGCTATTGAGAAAAATTCTTGCACCATTAAATCCGGTTGAAGCAATGGAATTACTGATTTCAAGATTAAAGGCAACAAGATCAAATATTGAATTGTTAATGAGTTTGAAACAGCAGGCAAAAGAAACATCAAAGTGAAAGGAGGAATTTTATGGGAATGTGGATCGGTCGTGGAAGAAAGGCACGTGTATGCTATGGTTTTGATGATATATCACTTGTCCCAGGAAATGTAACAATCAATCCTGCTGATGTTGATATTTCTGTGGTGATTGCAGGAAAACGACTCCAGGTGCCGATACTGGCTGCTGCAATGGATGGGGTTGTTGACCCGAAATTTGCCATTGCCTTTGGCAAAGCAGGAGGACTTGCAGTATTAAACCTTATGGGCATATATACCCGATACGAAAATCCTTACCAGGTGATTGAAGAAATTATTGCATGCCCTCAGGATAAAGCAACTGCATTAATACAGAAAATTTATCACCAACCTGTTAAAGAAAATCTTATTGAAGCAAGGATCAGGGAAATTAAAGATGGTGGTGTCTTATGTGCTGTAAGTTCAATCCCTCAGTATGCTGAAAGATTTGGGACAATTGCACAGAGTGCAGGAGCTGACATTTTTGTTGTCCAATCTACTGTGACAACTGCAAAGCATATTTCAAGTACATATAAACCACTTGATCTGGCTGCATTTTGTTCTTCAATGAAAATTCCTGTGATCGTTGGTAACTGTGTAACATATCAGGTTGCTCTGGATTTGATGGAAACAGGAATTGCAGGACTTCTTGTTGGAATAGGACCCGGGGCTGCCTGCACCACGCGTGAGGTTTTAGGGATAGGAGTACCACAGGTTGCTGCAACGTGTGATTGTGCAGCAGCAAGGGACTTTTTCTACAAAAGGACAGGTAAATATGTTCCAATCATTACAGATGGTGGTATGATTACCAGTGGAGATATCTGTAAAGCATTTGCCTGCGGTGCGGATGCAGTAATGGTTGGTTCTGCATTTGTCAGGGCTGAAGAAGCACCTGCAAAGGGTTATCACTGGGGTATGGCGACTTCTGATGAAAATTTACCGAGGGGTACAAGAATCAAACTTGGGACAACAGGACCACTGAAACAGATTCTATT
This sequence comes from Candidatus Omnitrophota bacterium, assembly GCA_023818965.1. Classification (GTDB taxonomy): domain Bacteria; phylum Ratteibacteria; class UBA8468; order B48-G9; family DTJG01; genus DTJG01. The sequence continues at coordinate 22,041 of JAMWCD010000006.1, forward strand.
TGGACCATCAAATACTGACGATGGTTCTCAAAATCTTGTTGGTGCACTGCGTTTATCCATGGCAAGTTTGGGTGCCAGAGATATAAAAGAGATGCAACTTGTTGAGATTGCCATTGCGCCATCAATAAAAACCGAGGGTAAAATTTATCAGGTAGCAAAAAAACAGGCATTGATTGGAAAATGAAGGATTTTGTTCACCTCCATCTTCATACTGAATACAGTTTACTTGACGGCATGTGCCGTATTGAACACATCACAAAACTTGCTCATCAATATGGTATGCCAGGGCTTGCCATTACTGACCACGGTGGGCTTTTCGGAGCAATACATTTTTATGAAAGCGCTCTTAATCATGGATTAAAGCCCATTATTGGTTGTGAAATGTATATGGCGCCTGGCAGTAGATTTGAAAAAAAGATAGTTGGTAAAAGAGAACCTGCCTATCATTTAACGGTACTTGCGGCAAACAATAAAGGTTATGAAAATTTACTTGAATTATCAACTCGTTCATATCTTGAGGGATACTATCACAAACCAAGGATTGACAGAGAACTTCTTTCAAAACTTTCCGGCGGACTTATTGTACTCAGTGGTTGTCTTCAGGGAGAAATTAACCAGTTGCTTCTTTCAGAGCAGGAAGACGAAGCAATGGCGGCGATTAAATGGTATCTTGATGTTTTCGGCAGGGAAAATTTTTACCTGGAACTAATGGAAATTGGTCTTCCCGAGCAAGCACGTCTCAATAGAATGCTGGTGGAGATTGCATCAAAAAACAATATTAAAATCGTTGCAACAAATGACTGCCATTATCCGAACAAAGATGATGCATTTACACATGAGATTTTGTTGTGCATTCAAACAGGAACAAATATTGAAGACGAAAAACGATTAAAATTTTCAAGTTCAGAGTTTTATTTCAAAACCCCTGAACAGATGAATGCCCTTTTTGCCGGGCTTCCTGAAGCAATAAAAAACACAATGGAGATTTTTGAAAAATGCAATGTAACAATGGATTTTTCTGTACAGCATATTCCACGTTTTCCTGTTCCTGATGGAATGACTGATGACCAGTATCTTGAAAATCTTGTGAAGGAAGGACTTAAGAAAAGATTTGGTTTTGATATGGAAAAAGACGATAATGATGTTGTAAAACGAGTAAAATACGAGCTCGGTGTTATAAAAAAGATGAGTTTTTCTGGCTATTTTCTTATCATTCAGGATATCGTGAATGAGGCGAAAAGAAGAAAAATTTCTGTAGGACCTGGTCGTGGTTCTGGTCCTGGTAGCATGGTTGCATATATTCTTGGAATTACAGAAATCAACCCATTGAAATACGACCTTCTGTTTGAGAGATTTCTGAATCCTGAAAGAATTTCAATGCCTGATATTGACCTTGATTTTGATGATACAAAGAGAGAGCAAATTATTGAATACATCAGGCGCAAATACGGTGAGGAAAACTTTGCTCAGATAGCGACATTCGGTACCATGGGAGCAAGGGCTGTTGTAAGAGACGTTGGCAGGGCATTGAGAATGGGTTATTCTGAAGTTGATAGAATTGCAAAACTTATTTCTCCTGAACCAGGGGCATCACTTAAAGAAGAACTGGCCAGAAATGAAGAGATTCGACGATTGATTGATTCTGATGAAAGAATAAAAAAATTATTTGACATCTCCCTTTCCCTTGAAGGACTTGCAAGGCATGCGTCAACACATGCAGCAGGGGTGGTGATTACAGACAAACCAATATATCGTTATGTCCCTCTCTTTCGCGGTGCAAAGGGTGAAATAACAAGTCAGTTTGATATGACTGGCATTGAAAAGATAGGACTACTTAAAATAGACATTCTTGGGCTGAAAAACCTTTCATTGATTGAGGAAGCCATCAATTTGATTAAAATTCACAAGAAAAAGGAAATCACAGAATTCCCTGAGAATGATAAGAAGACATACGATATGTTATGCAGGGGAGAATCCATTGGATTATTTCAAATGGAAAGCCAGGGAATGCAGGATTTATTGAGAAGAATAAAACCAAGGGTTTTTGAAGACCTCATTGCAATCCTTGCACTGTACAGGCCAGGTCCAATGCAGAGTGGCATGGTTGAACAGTATATTCAGAATAAAAAAGATGTCTCAAAAATCAAATATGACCATGTCTTAATGGAACCAGTGTTAAGGTCAACATATGGCGTGATTCTTTATCAGGAACAGGTGATGAAACTTGCCAGTGTGATTGGCAATTTTACAATGGGTGAAGCAGATATTCTTCGCAAGGCGATGGGGAAAAAAGACCCGGAATTACTGGAAAAACAAAGGGAAAAATTTTTGAAGGGTGCACGACAGAATGGTATCAGCCGTGAAATTGCCGATAAAATTTTTGACAGTATGGCAAAATTTGCTGGTTATGGTTTTAATAAATCCCACAGTACCTGTTATGCAATGATTGCATATCAGACAGCATACCTGAAATCAAATTACCCTCTGGAATATATGACTGCACTGTTAAATAACGAAATTGGAAATGAAGATAAAATCAGGTTGTATATTGAAGAGGCAGAACGGTTGAACATCTGGGTATTGCCTCCGGATATTCAGGAAAGTCAGGAAAAATTTTCAATCTCAGGAAATGATATTATTTTTGGACTGGCTGCAATAAAAAATGTTGGACAGGGTGCAATTCATTCAATTCTTGAGGCAAGAAAAGAGGGCAAATTCAAGTCATTGTTTGACTTCTGTCAGAGGGTTGACCTCAGGTTGATTAACAGGAAGGTTATCGAGAGTTTGATTAAGGCAGGTGCATTTGATTGTTTTGGAAAACCAAGGTCACATCTTTATGCAATGATGGACGAAGCCATTGAACAGGGAAGTAAAATTCAGAAACTGAATTCTGATGGACAACTTTCAATTTTCTCAAAAAGCGAAAGGATAGAACCACCATCAATTCATGAAGCAATCAGTGAACTTCCTGAATGGCCTGAATCAAAACTTCTTTCCTTTGAAAAGGAAATGCTTGGTGTTTACAGGACAGGACATCCCCTTGAACACTGTAAGGAAACACTGAAGAATTTTGTTGATGCCTGGAGCAATCAGATTGACAATCTTTCTGAAAAGAAAGAATACTGGTTTGGTGGACTTATTCAGAACATCAAAATCATTACAAATAGAAAAGGTGAAAAGATGGCAGTGGGAGAACTTGAAGATCTTTACGGAAAAATGGAAATTGTTTTTTATCCACAGGTGTATGAAAATATTTCAAGCATTTTAAAAATCAGCAACATTGTTTTTATCAAGGGTAGAATTGACAGGAAATCAGATAAAAACAAACTTGTTGCACAGGATGTTGCGACAATCAACACGATATCTGAAAAACGTTCAAAAGAACTTGTTATAAAAATAAGCATTGATACGCCAAAAGAAATACTGTCTCAAATGAAGGAAATTTTCCTCCATCACAGAGGTAGTTCTCTGGTTTATATAATGATCAATGATAAAAATGGTTCTTTTGTGAAGGTGAAATTGAATAAATTTCAGATTAACATTGTTCCTGAATTGCTTGAGAAATTGAAAAATATTTTACCACAGGACAGTGTCTCATTGAATTAACAATGAAACAGATTATTAAAACACTTTCATGGAAGGGCAGTTTTCTCGAAATTATTGATCAATCAGTTTTGCCATTAAAGGAAAGATATATTAAACTTCGAACAATAGAAGACGTTTTCTCAGCGATTAAAACATTAAAAATCAGGGGTGCTCCTGCCATTGGACTTGCTGCAGCATTTGGATTACTTCTTGCAGCAAAAAGGTTGAAAACAAATGATAGGGACAAATTTCTCAGTAGCATTACCAGATATTCAAATTACATCAAAAGTTGCAGACCAACAGCATACAATCTTTTCTATGGTATTGACCGACTGAATGATATTATTTCAAGGCATAGCCATCTTTCAGTTGAGGACATTGTTGATGTAATGGAAGAAGAATGCGAAAAAATGTTTAAGGAAGACATTGATGCCTCCTGGGCAATAGCAAAATTTGGAGAAACACTGATAAAAAATGGAGCACGAATTCTTACCCACTGTAATGCAGGGGCTCTCGCAACAGGAGGTGTAGGAACTGCTCTTGCACCAATGTATCTTGCAAACAAAAAAAATAAAAAAATTGAAATTTTTGTTGATGAGACAAGACCTGTGCTTCAGGGTGCACGACTGACAATGTGGGAATTGAAAAGGGCAGGAATCAAATGTACTCTCATATGTGACAATATGGCAGGTTTTCTTATGCAACAGGGAAAGATTGACCTTGTGATTACTGGAGCAGATCGTATTGCATTGAATGGAGACACTGCAAACAAAATTGGAACATATTCTGTTGCAGTGATTGCAAATTTCCATAACATTCCATTTTATGTTGCTGCACCAATTTCAACCTTTGATTTTTCCATTCCATCAGGTAAACACATTAAGATTGAAGAAAGAGACATCAAAGAAGTCACTTACATTGGTGGTAAAAGAATTGCTCCATCCAGGATAAATGTATATAATCCTGCCTTTGATATTACACCATCACATCTTATCTCAGGATTCATTACTGAGAAAGGGATTTTCTCACCACAAAAATTGCTTGATCTGAAAAATTTGACATTGAATAAAAATATCGTATAATATTCGTATCCCGGCAACCATAGCCGAGGGGAAACACCCGTTCCCATCCCGAACACGGCCGTTAAGCCCTCTGGCGCCGATGGTACTGTCCGCGAGAGCGGGCGGGAGAGTAGGTGTTGCCGGGATATTTTTATGGATTCTGGTGATGTTTGATAATCTTTCCTTCTACCATAAACACAACGTCTTCACTGATGTTTGTTGACAGGTCTGCAATTCTTTCAAGGTTGTGTGCAATTCTCAGCAGTTGTAATGCTCTTTCTATGGTTGAAGGGTCTGAAATCATATACGTGATCAGTTCTCTTGTAATCTGGTCTCTTAATTTATCAACAATTTCATCCCTTTTACATACCCTTTTTGCCATTTCAGCATCACCTGACATATATGCCTTTAAACTGTCCTTCAACATTTCTGTGCTTTCTTCAGCCATTTTGGGAATATCAATCAGAGGTTTTACATCAGGTCTCTCAACCAGAAATATTCCGCTCTGACAGATATTGACTGCATGGTCTCCTATTCTTTCAAGGTCATTGTTGATCTTCAGAATCATCAATGTTGTTCTCAGATGTGATGCTTTTGGGGAAAATTGTGCAATAATTTCTATGCACATTTCTTCAATCTCAATCTCAAAATTATTGGCTAATGTTTCGTCTTCTTCAATGACCTTTTTTAACAAAGATGAATCTTTTTTTAACAGTCCTTCAATACTTCTGTCAATCATATTTTCAACCAGCAAAGAAAATTCAATAAGTTTCTTCTTTGTTTCAGTTAATCTGTTTTCAATCATTTTATCCTCCTTATACAGAATTGATTTCATCCATATAGCATCGTTGGCTGCGTCGTCGGATTTTTCAACATACATCAGTATACCTCGTTGCCTTCTCCTTGCCGCCTTGCTCTCTGGCGAACTTAATTCGTTATTCCTACAATTTTGACGGCAAATTAGTATTAACTGAATTTTCCAGTAAGATACTCTTCTGTTTTCTTGTTTTCAGGAGCAGTGAAAATCTTTTTCGCTGGACCAAATTCAATCAGTTCACCAAGATAAAGAAATGCAACATAATCGGCAATTCTTGCTGCCTGGGCTGTATTATGAGTAACAATAACTATTGTGGTTGTTTGCTTTAATTCTTCAAGGAGTTGTTCAATCATCAGTGTTGACTTTGGGTCAAGGGATGATGTTGGTTCATCAAGGAGGATTACATCAGGATCCATTGCAAGTGCTCTTGCTATACATAACCTCTGTTGTTGACCACCAGAAAGGAAAGTTCCCCTTCTATAAATCCCATCTTTTACTTCTTCCCACAGACCAACCTTTTTGAGAGAATTTACGACTATCTGGTCTTTTTGTTCTTTTTTGAGTTTCATTCCATTGAGAATAAATCCGGAAATTACGTTATCATAAATGCTCATTGTTGGAAATGGATTTGGTCTCTGGAATACCATGCCAATTCTTCTTCTTACGATGATTGGATCCATTGAAAAAATGTTCTGTCCATGCAATAAAATTTCTCCTGAATAATATGCTGCTGGAGAAAGTTCATGCATTCTGTTAATACATCTGATCATTGTTGTTTTTCCGCATCCTGATGGTCCCATAATGGCAGTGACCCTGTTTTGAAAAACAGAAAAATTGATGTTTCTAAGAATCGCACATTGTCCGAAACCTGCAGAAAAATTTGAAATTTTTAAAACTTCGTTTTCCATTTTTTTGAAATAATTCTTGCAAGAAAGTTAAAAACAAAAACAATTGCAATTAAAACAAGAGCTGCAGCCCATGCAATTTTATGCCATTGTTCATATGGACTTGTTGAATAATTGAATACAACAAGGGGAATTGTATTGACTGGTTTTGTAACATTTAAATTCATAAATGGGTTGCCAAAGGCAGTGAAAAGAAGTGGCGCAGTTTCACCTGCGATTCTTGAAATGGCAATAAGAATGCCTGTGATAATTCCACTCAATCCTGCAGGAACAATGACCTTTAAAATTGTTCTGAAATAAGGTACTCCCAGAGCAAGAGAAGCTTCCCTTAATGAATCTGGCACCATTGAGAGAGTTTCTTCGGTTGATTTAATTACAACTGGAAGCATAATAATTGCAAGGGCAATGCCACCTGATAAGGCAGAAAAGGACTTCATTGGTTTGACAACCCAGAGATATGCTACAATGCCAATCACAATAGAAGGAATGCTTGCAAGAATATCAATTCCTACCCTTAAAACATCAGAGAAAAAATTCTTTTTGTTTTCGGCAAGATAAATACCAGCAAGTAATGACAAAGGAGTTGCAATGACAAAGGCAATTCCCACAACAATGAATGTACCAATGATTGCGTTTGAAATTCCACCGCCATGTTCTCCAACAGGTTTTGGAAGATGAATAAAAAAATCAAGATTGATTGATGAAATACCATTTTTTATTATGAACCCAAGAATAGCAAGTAGCGGAATACACGCTGTAAAAGATAGGACAATGACAATTAATGTGAACAATCTATCCTTTAAAATTCTTTTTCTTATGTTTTCCATGTTACTGATGCACAGCAAATTTTTTGATGATGATTTTTCCTGTTATACTGATCATTGTTGTAACCAAAAAAAGAACAACTCCAATTTCAATCAAACTTGAAAGATGTATTGAGGTCACTGCCTCTGTAAATTCATTGGCGATAACTGATGCCATTGTATTTGAAGGAGAAAAAATGCTTTTTGGCATCATATTGGAATTACCGATGACCATTGTAACAGCCATTGTTTCTCCAATGGCTCTTCCCAGAGCCAGAAGTATTCCTGCTGTTATTCCACTTCTTGCATAAGGAAGTATTACATATTTAATTACTTCAAATCTTGTACTGCCAAGGGAGTAAGCTGCTTCCTTTATTTCTGCTGGAACCATTTCAATGATTTCTCTTCCAAGGGAAGATGAAAAAGGAATAATCATTATTGAGAGGATAATTGAAGCAGTAAATATTCCAACGCCATATGGTTCGATATGTAATTTTATTTGCAAGTATCTTATGATAGGAACAATAACAAATATTCCAAAAAATCCATAGACAACAGAAGGTACGCCTGCAAGTAGATCAATACTGTTTTTCAAAAAACCTGGATAAAAACCCTGTTTTGTGAATTCTGCCAGATATATTGAAATTGCGAGAGAAAAAGGAATTGTTATCAATATTGCAAGAAAAGATGTTAATAATGTTCCAGTAATGAATGGTAAGGCTCCAAATTGTTCAAAAACAGGATCCCAGGTTTTGCTTACAAAAAATTTCAGACCGAATTCTTTTAATGAAGGGACTGAATTTAAAATCAGCGAAACAAAGATGGATAGGACAAGCAAAAAAACCAGAAATCCAGAAAAAAACAAGATAAACTTAAATAAAAAATCTTTTTTAAAAAATTTACTGACCCCGGGTTTTTGCCCGGGGCCAGTATTTACATAACATATTTTTTGTTGTTGCTGATTTTTTTCCATTGATGATATTATAATAATTTTTTCACCTTTTTCAAGAATACTGACATTAGTTCATAATCTTTTTTCCATTGTAAGTTATTGATTTTATTAGATTTTCTGCTTTCATTAATGCCTGTTTTGAGAGCGGAGCATAATGAAGTTTTTCTGCATATTTTTGTCCTTGATGTACCATCCACCATAAAAGGTTAACAAGAGTTTTTGCCCTTTCATATGACCTGTTTTTTCCATAATTCTGCTCTTTATACACAATAATCCATGTAAATCCACTGATTGAATATCCTTCTTTTGCATCTGTATCTGTAATTGACACTCTCATATCATCAGGCAATTTTACATCACCTGCTTTACTTGTTGTAGTAAGGGCTGGTTCAATGAAAACTCCGCTTTTGTTTTGTAATGTGGCAAAAGGAATTTTATTTGATAATGCATATATCAATTCAACATAACCGATGGAATAAGGGACATTTTTTATTAGTCCTGCAACACCTGAATTTCCTTTGCCACCGAGGCCAATGGGCCAGTTTACTGAAGTTCCTTTACCAACTTTTGATTGCCACTCGTTGCTGATTTTACTTAAATAGTCAGTAAAAATAAATGTTGTTCCACTTCCATCGGATCTGTGCACAGTGACAATATTTGTATCTGGAAGTTTCTCTTTCGGATTTATTTTTTGAATTTTTGGGTCATTCCATTTTTTAATTTTTCCTAAAAACATATCAGCCACAATATCAGGTGTGAGATATAGTGTTTTTATTCCTGGCATATTATATGCAAGAACAACTGCTCCCATACATACTGGTATGTGAACAATATCAGCACCCATTTCCTTTATTTGCTGGTCTGAAAGAAAGGCATCTGTTCCACCAAAATCAACTGTTTTTTCTTTCAATTGTCTGATTCCACCACCTGAGCCAATTGCTGAATAATTAACTTTTATTCCGTGTTCCTTATAGTAGACATCAAACATTTTTGAATAAAGTGGATATGGAAATGTGGCGCCAGCACCAATCAATTCCTTATCATCTGCCTTTGACACATTTACCATCAACAGCATCATCACTACACCTAACATTACTTTGAAAATCTTTTTCATTCTTTTTCTCCTTTTGGTTAATTTAGAATTTTATTTGAATCTGCGAAAACCATTCATTTGAATTTGTTGCGATTTTACCACCTTGTTCATCGTTTCTCCACCTGTAGTTTGTACTCAGTTTTGTGTTTTTATTGAGGAAGAAGTTGAAACCTGTTGTGAATATTGTCTGGGTATCTTTTGAAGCTTTTGTATTCGGGTCATACACTTCATATTTTACAACAGGTTGTATACTTTTTCCATTGGACAGTGGGAATTCATAGGCACACTGAACAAAGTATCCATCGCTTTTTGTTGTAGATGTGCTTTTCAGTTCTTGATTAATATATTCTCCAAGCACCTTAAGATTTTTGTATTCATATCTGAGAAAAATGTCATGTCTTACTCTATCTTTCTTATTTGCGCCCTGTTTTCCTGTTTGATATGCGAAACCAAATTTAAGTCCTGATGCAGGATTCTGTGTTGATACCCATGGAGAAAATGCAATTCTTCCAACAAGGTCTTTTGAATCATTGTCTTCTCCAGTATTTGCTCCTGTACCATTAACATAAGCAAGCCCATAATAAACTGCTTTATTAAGTAAATCTCCGTCAATCATTATTCCTCTGTCATATTCTGTCGCAAGTGCACCCACAACATTTGACCTTTCAATTGTGTCAAGGGCTGAAGAAGATATGAGGTATTCTTCTGAGAAAGGAAGTTTGAATTGACCTACTGTAATATTGAATTGCGGAAAGTATGCAAGTTTGACCCAGGCATCTGTTAAAAGGTCATTGTTTTTTCCTTTAACTGTGTCAAACTCTATTTTGAAACTGACCGGGTCCATAATTTTTCCTGTTAAACTAATTCTTGCTCTTTTGATTGTGAATTCATCATTTTTCCCCTTATAGTCATACACATCATATCTCGATTGTAAATAACCACCGATTTTTATGTTTTCAGCAGCAGATGTTTTTACTGAATTTTTGGCTGAATCTTCTTTTTGTTTCTTCACGATATTATCAACAGCAGCCATCATTTCCTTGCTTTCCTCTGGTGTAATTACACCCTTTTCAACAAGAAGATTCAGTAGAATATACATTTCTTCCTTACTCGCCTTTGCCTGATTGACAGGGAAAAGAAATAAACTCAATAATATCAAAGGCAGGAATATTTTCTTCAACTTACTGCAAAAACCTTTTAATATTTTTTTCTTTTCCATACATCTTCCTCCTTTTAATAAAGAACCTTCAAACTTTTCTTTCACTTTACTGCTAATTTCCTTCATACACCCTCCTTTCTGGTTTAAAAAAATTTTTTTCACAGATATCGTAGCAATTGTGTTTTAAGAAATGATAAAAAAATTGTTAAGATTCTGTTAACTTCTAATAGTGGGAAAAAGTTGAGGCAAAATTAAACTGGAAGATTGATGGTAAATGTTGTGCCCTTTCCTGAACTGCTTTGGACTTCTATTGTTCCATTATGAAGTAAAACAATGTGTTTTACTATTGATAGTCCCAGTCCTGTACCACCTGTTTTTCTGCTTCTTGCTTTGTCCACAACATAAAATCTTTCAAAAATTTTTGGAATGTGAAATTTTTCTATTCCAATACCAGTATCAGATACTTCAATTTTCACCATTGATTTTTCTTTTTCGTAAGAAAGTGAAATTTTTATTGAACCCTGTTCTGTAAACCTTACTGCATTATCAACAAGGTTTATCAGCATTTGCTCAAGTCGGAACTGGTCTCCTTTGATTTCAGGTATTTCATCATATTTTAATGTTATCTCTATGCCTTTTTCTTTTGCTTTTTTTTCAAATAACATTACTACATCTTTTGCCACTTTCACAAGATTTACATTTTTCATCTCTATATCAGGATTTTCTTTTTCAAGTTGAGCCAGTGTGATCAGATCTTCAACAATTTTTTCAAGTCGTTCTGTATGATGCTTGACGATCCTGATGAATTCCTGGTTTTCAGGATTTTCAGTATTTTCTTCAATTGTTTCAATATAACCCTTGATTGCTGTAAGGGGTGTTTTCAATTCATGAGAAACAGCGGTTACAAATTCTCTTTTCTTTTCCTGAATTTCTTTCATTGCTGTGATGTCAATGAGAACAAGTAAAATCGAGTTATTGTCTTTTAACATTGTTCCTTTGCATAAGTAAAATTTTTCACGGATTTTGATTTCTTTTTCTATGCTTTCTTTTTTTTCGGCGATATTTTTGATTGTTGCGATGACATCAAAATTCTTTATTTTTTCCCACCAGAAACCTTTTTCTTTCTGTATATCAAACAATGAATCAAAATGAGAATTTGAAATTTTTATATCACCTTTTGCATCAATAATGGCAATCGGGAAACTGATCATTTCAATAAATTTATCGATTTCTTCCTCTGTGACTTTTTCTCTTTCAAAAACTTCTTTTGTTCTGGTTGCGATATCCCTGATATTTTCCATTATTTTTCCTATTTCATCCTTCCTTTTGATGATGCTCTGGTTAACATTGTGAATTTCTTTGATATTTTCAGAAAACCGAAGAATTTCATAGACAGGTAATGTCAAAATTTTTGCCATAATAAAGGATATTATCAAACCCGAAATCAATATCACAATGGTCAAAGAGAAAAATGAATCTCCAATGGGTTCTTCTTTTTGTCGACTCAGGGGAAAACTTGCTCTGATCACAATATTTTTCTTTTTATCAAGTTTTGCATAATAAACCATATATTCTTCAAGGGTGGGACTCCATCTTATAGAAGTTCCATATTCATTTTTCATTGCCTGCTGGAATTCGGGTCTATCTGAATGGTTCTGCATTTCTTTAGGGTCTTTTTCAGAATCCAGCAAAACGTTTCCTTCAGTGGTCAGAATTGTTATTCGGGTTTGTGTCTTTCGTGCTATTGATAAAAGTTTTTTTTCAAAATCTTTTGTTTGAGATAAGTCCTGAATTACAAATTCAATGGTCTCGACAATATTTTTTAATTCATCCACAGCATTTTTCAAGGACTGTTTTTTCAATGTCCTGACACAAAACACAGAAATAATAAGTATAACGGCTGAAATCAATATTGAAAAAGCCACAAAAACTTTAAATAAAAAAGTTTTTTTCATTCTTCTATTTTGTAGCCGATGCCTCTGACATTGGTAATGAGTTTTCCTGCTTCACCAAGTTTTTCTCTCAATTTTTTTATATGAACATCTATTGTTCTATCAATCACTGCCTTTTCACCCTGCCATAACATGTCCAGAATTTTTTCCCTTGTAAAAACCCATCCCTTTTTGCTTAATAAAATTTTCAAGATATTGAATTCTGTTTGTGTTAGATGAATTTTTTTGTCTTTGACAAAAACTTCGTATTTATTTAAATCAACAGAAAGAATTTTACCAGCAGTGATTTTTTCACTATTTTTTATTTCACTTCTTCTTAATACACTTTTCACCCTTGCAACAAGTTCTTTTGGAGAAAATGGCTTTGTGACATAATCATCTGCTCCTAATTCCAGACCTATGATTTTATCTGTTTCTTCTGACTTTGCTGTAAGGATGATCACAGGAATTGAATGATAATCATGGCTGGTTTTTAATTGTCTGCAAATATCAAGTCCATCTGCATCAGGTAGCATCAGGTCAAGTATTATTAAATCAGGAATTGTTCTTTTGAGATAATTGAGAAAATTTTCTGCCTTACCAAATTCAATGACAATAAACCCTGATTTTCTCAGATGTAATGCTACAAGGTTTGAAATATCCTTTTCGTCTTCAACAACAAAAATTGTTTTGCCACTCATACAATTATTATAATGATTGAAACATTTATTGCAAAAAGGATAGTCAATTTCATTCAATGACAAAGTTTTCTCTCAAAAAAAGGTTGGTGCAGGCATCAACAACATTTTCATCAAAAAGTTTCCCTTTGGATTTTTGCAACTCATCTATAACCTGTTTAATGGTTTTTGCAGGTCTATACGGTCTATGAGAGGTCATTGCTTCAAAAACATCTGCCACAGCAATAATTCTGGCTTCAGTAATTATTTTTTCGTCTGTGATTTGATATGGATAACCCGAGCCATCAAGTCGTTCATGATGCTGAAGAACAGTTTCAGCAACAGGCCATGGGAATTCAATTTTTTTCAGTATTTCATAACCCGTAAATGGATGGGATTTTACAATATTATATTCATATTCATTCAGTCGCGATGGTTTGCTTAAAATTTCTGCTGGAACAATAAGTTTTCCTATGTCGTGTAACATTCCAATGATCAACAGTCCTTCTGTTTTTTCTCCAGGCATTCCTAAACGAATTCCTATTTCCCGTGCAATAATTGCGACCCTTCTTTCGTGTCCTGCAGTGAATGGGTCTCTTTTTTCAATGGCGGTTGCCAGTGCATTGATTGCTCCGTGCAATGTTTTTTTAATTCTTTCATGACTATCTTTGAGAGTTTCTTCAACTTTTTTTAAATACGTAATATCCCTTAGAATAATGACTGCACAAGTTTGTTTTTCTCTTTGTTCAATGACTGGTTCCATTGTGATTTCATACCACTTATTTTTTACTTCAATAATTTCACTTTTTCTTGTCATCTGGTTTTTCATTTCAAGGAAAAGTTTTTTTGATAAATCAGCAAGTTTTACATCCGACAACAGTTCATTAAATCTTTTTCCAATAATTTCAGAAAATGGTTTTTTCAGAAAATCTGCCATTGACCGGTTGCATCTTATGATTTTGAGGTCACCATCAACATAACAGATGATTTCTGAAAGGGCGTCAAATATGCTTCTCCATTGCTGGGCTGCTTCAAAGAATGATGATGGTTTGGATTTTTTTAATGCCTCGATATCCTGGTGTGCCAGTTCAAGTTGCCTTTCAAGAAAATTAATTTTCCTTTGTTTCTCATCTTCGTAGGGCATAAGTTCTCCGCTGAAAAATGTTATTCTTTGATTTCAGCGAGTTTTTTGATGTTTTCAGCGATCTCAAAGTAATCAAATGGTTTCAACATACACATGGATGCACCCTTTTTCTTAATTTTTTCAATATTTTCTTTTGTTCCATAGCCAGTAATGGCAATGACCTTAATATGCTTTGTTTGAGGATTGGATTTTATTTTTTCAACAATTTCAAAACCATCAATTCCTGGTAGCACAATATCAATAATTGCAATGTCTGGTTTAAATGTGATTATCAGCATCCCGGCATCAAAACTGTTTGTTGTTCCATAAACATCAAAGGACGGATTTACTTTTTGTAAAAAAGCAACAAGGGATTTTACTATATTTGGCTCATCATCAACAATGAGAATTTTTATTTTTTTCTGATTTTCGTCCTGAGTTTTTGTTTTAATGGAAGGAAGTAATTTTTCTATACTTTCTTTTGGAATGCGATAGTGACCACCGAGTGTTCTTATTGCACTGATTTTTCCTGAATGAATCCATTGAAAAACAGTAACCCTTGAACAATTAAGAATTTTTGCGATTTCCCCTGTGGTATAAAATTTTGAAGTCAGTTCCATCGTTTTTATCCTTTTTAACAATTTTAACAATTATTTTTTTTCTGTCAAGTTGGACCCTCTGAAAGTTTTTTGTTTTTGAAAGATATTGAAACTGAAATATAAATTTGTGGTATAATAATATTAGAAAGATGAACTTCAACTTAATGGAGGTTATTGATGGGTTCTGTGTATAACTTTGGTTTGTTTGGACATAGCCGTTCTGGAAAAACAATACTTGCTGAAGCAATATTGTTTAAGGCAGGTGCAATAGACAGGATGGGAGACATCAATCAGGGAAATACTACGATGGATTATGAGGAAGAAGAAAAGAGAAGATTGATGAGCACAAATCTTGCTGTTGCACATTTTGAATGGAAAAAATCAATCTGCCATATCGTTGATTCTCCTGGATATATGGACTTTATAGGAGAACAGATTGCTGCGGTTGAAGCAGTTGATATTGGTATTTTGAACATTGCGGCTGATAATGGCGTTGAGGTTGGAACAGAAAAGTCATGGAATCTTTTGAAAAATAAGCAAATACCTGTAATCATTTTTATCAACAAACTTGATAATGAGCAGGCAGATTTTCAATCAACATTAAAACAAATTAATGAATTATTCGGTAAAAGAGCCGTAAATGTTATTGTTCCTGTATTTTCAGGAAATAAATTTCAGTCAGTTGTAAATCTTCTTGACCCGGAAAATCAAAAAAAAGTTGAGTTTCAAAATTTTGTGCAGAATCTTTTTGATTCAATCGCAGAAGTTGACGATGCATTGATGGAAAAATATCTTGGTGGGGAAAATCTTACACAGCAGGAAATTGTTACTGCTTTGCAGAAAGGGATTGTGACTGGAACAATCATTCCTGTTTGCTGTGGTTCTGGATTGAATCAGATCGGGGTAGAACAACTGCTTGATTTTATTGTAAATTACTTACCTGATACATCCCATCTTCCACCATTGAAAGCAAAAAATCAAAATAATGAAGAGATTGAGATTCAGAGGAATAATTCTTCACCCCTTTCAGGTGTTGTGTTTAAAACATTTAATGACCCTTTTATGGGAAGAATATCTTATTTGAAGGTTCGTTCGGGTGTTCTTGGATCAAACTCGAATTTTTACAATGCAAGTCAGGGTTCAAAGGAAAGGATTGGACAGCTTTTTAAATTAAAGGGGAAAAAACAGGAACTCGTTGCTGAAGCATTTGCAGGAGAAATTGTTGCTGTTGCAAAACTAACTGGCTTTAAAACTTTTGATACTTTTTCTGATCCTTCTATGCCTGTGATTTATCCTGTGCCACAGATTCCTGAGGCAGCTGTATCTTTTTCTATAGCACCAAAGGTGAAGGGTACAGAAGATAAACTTGGAGCTGCAATTTCAAAGATTATGGATGAAGATCCGACAATAAAAATTTTCAGGGATAATGAAACAAATGAAACAATTATATCAGGCATGGGAGATGTTCATCTTGATGTTGTCATCAATAAATTTAAGGAAAAATTTGGTGTTGAGGTTATCAGGGGAACACCCAAGATTGCTTATAAAGAAACAATTACAACCACAGCAACAGGAGAAGGAAAACATAAAAAACAAACAGGTGGCCGCGGTCAATATGGTCATTGCTTCTTAAGGGTTGAACCATTACCAAGAGGATCTGGCTTTGAATTTGTTGATGAAATTTTTGGGGGAGCTATTCCACGTCAGTATATTCCCTCTGTTGAAAAGGGTGTAAGAGAAGCAATGTCAAGGGGGGTTTTAGCCGGCTATCCTATTGTTGATATCAAGGTAACTGTGTATGATGGGTCTTATCATGTTGTTGATTCTTCTGATATTGCCTTTCAACTTGCTGGAATTCTTGCGTTGCAGAAAGCCGTGCAGGAGGCAAAACCAGTCCTGCTTGAACCAATAATGACTGTTGAGGTATCAGTTCCACAGGAATTTGTTGGTGATGTTATGGGGACGATCAATGCAAGAAGGGGAAGAATCCTTGAAATGACTGCTCATGGAAATAACCAGGTTGTCAGGGCACTTGTTCCACTGGCAGAGATGTCAAATTATGCCACAGAATTGAGGTCATTAACAAGTGGAAGAGGTACATTTACGATGAGTTTTTCCCATTATGAAGAAGTACCTCCACATCTAGCAGAGAAAATTATTGCTGCAAAAAAGTCAGCAAAAGAAGCCGAAAAGGAGTAGGATGGTCAGGGTGGAAGTTGAAAACATTGTGCTGAACATAACAACAAGTACTCCGATAGTAATTTTGAAGGACAGGAAAACTGGTGGCATTCTTCCTATTGTTATTGGATTGTTTGAGGCACAGGCAATACTACTGGTTCTTGAGAAGGAAAAATTTCCTCGTCCATTGACCCATGACCTTTTAAAATCAGTAATAGACCATATGAATGCAAAATTGAAACAGGTTGAAATTTATTCATTGAAGGAAAATACCTATTATGCCAATCTTGTTGTTGAGACAGAAAATGGACAGCAGATAAAAATTGATTGCAGACCAAGTGATGGTATTGCTCTTGCACTGAGGGCTTCAGCACCAATACTGGCTGCTGAAAATTTGATTGAATCTCCTGAGGTTATAAAATACTATAATACAAAGGAATCTTTGAAGGCATCGCCATTTGACAGACCAATTAATCAGAAGGAAGCCGAGGAATTCAGAAAATATCTTGAACAATTGAATGCAGAGGATTTCTGGAAAAAATTAAAACAGGAAACAGAAGAACCGTAAAATGAGGAGGGAAGATGTCAGGACATAATAAATGGGCAAGTATTAAGCACAAAAAGATGGCGATGGACGCAAGAAGAGGTAAGATGTTTACGAAAATTATTAGAGAGATTATGATGGCAGCAAAACTCGGCGGAGGTAACCCTGAAAGTAATCCCCATCTACGTATGGCGATTGAACGTGCACGAAGTATAAACATGCCAAATGATAATATTCAGAGGGCGATCAAAAAGGGAACAGGAGAAGAGGGTGGAGTTGCACTTGAGGCAGTTGGCTATGAAGGGTATGGTCCAGGTGGAGTTGCAATACTTGTTGAGACACTGACCGATAATAAAAGAAGGACTGCTGCTGAAATTCGTTCAATATTTTCAAGGCACAATGGGAGTCTTGGAGAAAGTGGTTGCGTATCCTGGATGTTTGAAAGAAAGGGTGTGATTACAGTGAAAAAAGAAGGAACTGATGAGGAGAAACTGCTTTCTCTGGTTCTTGACGCAGGGGCAGAAGATTTAAAGATTGATAATGATCTTTTTGAAATTGTATGCCCGCCTGATAAGTTAGAGGCAGTCAAGAAAATTCTTGAAGAAAACAAGATTTCAGTGGAAAGTGCTTCTGTTAATTTGATTCCGAAAAATACTGTCAGGGTTGAGGGAAAAGAAGCAGAACAACTTCTTAAATTGCTTGATGAACTTGAAGAACATGAAGATGTTCAGAATGTTCATTCAAATTTTGATATCCCTGACGAATTGATTGAGGCGATGTCACGTTGAAGCAAAATACTGCAATCACTGTACTTGGTGTTGACCCAGGTCTTAATTGTTTTGGGTATGGTGCAATTTTTGAATGTTCAGGGGTAATAAAAGCATTGAAGTACGGGCAGTATGTTATTTCTAAAAAACTTTCGTTTGAAGATAAACTTGTTTTCATTGGGAAAACCTTTGACACAATCATTGAAGAGATAAAACCCGATGTTGTTGCAATAGAACGAATCTATGTTGCAAAAAATACAAGGATTGCTCTTTCAATAGGACTTGTCTCTGGTATTATTGCTTACTCAGGCATTGTGAAAAATGTAAAGGTTTGTTTTATTACTCCAGGGGAGATAAAAAAAACTATTACAGGGAATGGGCAGGCACTGAAACATCAGGTTGGTTTTATGGTTCAGAAAATGCTTGGTATAAATGAACAACCTGGTGAACATGCAACTGATGCACTTGCAACAGCAATAAGTTTCCTGTCAGTAAACAAATTTCAAACCATGGTAGAAATGTTATGATATGTTCAATTGAAGGAAAAATTGTAAAGAAGATGCCAATGGAGGTTTTTGTTGAAGTCAATGGTATTGGTTATATTGTTAGGGTTCCTCTTTCGACATCCAGTGTACTTCCTGATGAAGGAGAAAATGTTCGTCTTTTTACATCAATGATCATCAGGGAAGAAAACCCTGAGCTTTATGGTTTTCTAACAGAAAAGGAATGGAAAATTTTCCAGAAGATGATTTTGCTTCCTGGTGTTGGTCCTAAACTTGCTCTCAGGATACTTTCAAGATTGACCCCTGATGAAATTGTTGGTGCTGTGTTATCTCAGGATATTGACTATCTGAAAAAAACTCCTGGCATCGGAAAGAAAATTGCTGAACGACTTGTGCTTGAACTGAAACATCATATGGAAGACCTGGAGCCAGTGGCAGAAGAAATTTCAGGAGATTTTATCCCAGAGGCAATTGAAGCATTGACAGTGCTCGGATACAAAAGGAATGAAGCCCAGCAAATTGTGAGAAAGACAGCAAAAGAACTCGGGAAAAAACCTGAGTCCCTTGAAAATTTTCTTAAAGAAATTCTAAAACGGGTATGAAATGGAAGAAAGAATTACTTCCCCATCTGTATCAAAAGAAGACCTGGCTTATGAAAGTTCATTAAGGCCTCAAACATTTGAAGAATTTATCGGTCAGAAAAAGGTTAAGGAAAATCTTTTGATTTTTATCCAGTCAGCAAAAATGAGAAAGGATGTTCTTGACCATGTTTTACTTTATGGTCCACCAGGTCTTGGAAAGACAACCCTTGCGTATATTATAGCAAATACGCTTGGTGTCAATATTCGCGCAAGTTCAGGTCCTGTTTTAGAAAAGGCAGGAGACCTTGCAGGAATTCTTACAAATCTTGAAGAAGGAGACATATTTTTTATCGATGAAATTCATCGTCTGCCAAGGCAGGTGGAAGAATATCTTTACAGTGCAATGGAAGATTTTAAAATTGATATCATGCTGGGTGAAGGTCCAAAAGCAAAATCAGTAAAAATTCCTCTAAAGCCATTTACTCTTATTGGAGCGACAACAAGAATAGGGTTGCTTACATCTCCTTTGAGGAACAGGTTTGGAATCATACACCGACTTGATTATTATTCTGTTGAGGAACTCACCAGCATTATTATCAGGTCCTGTAAAATATTGAATTTCAAAATAGATCCAGAAGGTGCAATGGAAATTGCAAAACGTTCACGTGCAACACCGAGGATTGCCAATAGATTACTGAGAAGGGTTCGTGACTTTGCTTTTGTTAAAAATAAACAATGTATTGATGCAGAAATTGCTTCATATGCACTTGACCAGATGTCAGTTGATGAAAGCGGACTTGATGAGATGGATAAAAAGATTCTTGAAACCATTATTGAAAAATTTAATGGTGGTCCAGTAGGAATTAGAAGTTTAGCCATTGCAGTTGGAGAAGAACCTGATACCATAGAAGAGGTTTATGAATCATATCTTGTGAAGGAAGGTTTTATCAGCAGGACTCCGCAGGGCAGGGTGGCGAATGAAAAAGCCTACCGCCATTTGAATATTTCTTCAAAAAAACCCCCGGGGTTATTTTCTGATGCTTAAAGTTGAAGATATCGGTAAAAATTTTGGGAAAAGACAGGTTTTAAAGAATATTTCTTTGAATCTAAAAAAAGGTGAGGTTGTTGGGTTGCTTGGTCCTAATGGAGCAGGAAAAACAACAACATTCAATATTATCATGGGTTTTTTGATGCCTGATTACGGGCACATATTTTTGAACGATAAAGACATCACTAATTTCCCTGTATTTAAAAGGGCACAATCAGGTATGAGTTATCTGTTTCAGGAACCAGCAATATTTCACCGACTTAGTGTGATTGAAAATCTTTTAATAATTCTTGAAAATTTTGTAGGAAATTATGACCGTCAGGTTGAGATTGCAAGGAGTTTGCTGAAAAAAATGGGTATTGAAAATCTCTGGAGTGTTTGTGCAGGAACCCTTTCAGGGGGGGAGAAAAGACGTCTTGAAATTGCAAGAAACCTGATTAATAATCCTGATTTTTTCCTTCTTGATGAGCCATTTTCAGGGATTGATCCGAAGACAGTTTCTGAGATTAAATCAATGATTCTTGAATTGAAAAAGGATGGGGCAGGGATTTTAATTACAGACCATAATGTCAGGGATGCATTGAGTATTACTGACAGGGCATATTTAATTTATGATGGTACAATTTTGATTGAAGGTACGCCTGAAGAGATTTTGAATGATTACACAAGTAGAAAGGTATATTTTGGACAGGATTTTAAATTATGAATCAGATTCCGGTTCATGTTGCAATCATTATGGATGGTAATGGAAGATGGGCTCAACAGAGAGGACTACCAAGATTTTACGGACATAAGGAAGGGATTTCTGCTGTGAGAAGGGTTGTAAAGACGTCAAAGCAGGAAAACATAAAATATCTTACGTTGTATTCTTTTTCCACAGAAAACTGGAAAAGGCCGAAAGAAGAGGTTGAATTTCTTTTCTCGCTTATGGAATCTCAACTGAGAGAAGAAATGAACTCTTTGCATCAGGAAAATATCAGGGTTCGATTTGCCGGGAGAATTCAGTTGCTTCCTGAAAAATTGCAGACAATTATCTCTGACACTGAAAAATTAACAGACGCAAATACTGGCTTGAATTTAACATTTGCAGTCAATTATGGAGGAAGGCAGGAAATTTTAGATGCAATAAAGAGAATGCTTGAAAAGAATAGAAACTGCCTTATCAATGAGGACACAATAAGAAAGTTCTTTTATGTCCCTGAATTGCCTGATGTTGACCTTTTAATAAGGACAGCAGGTGAACAGCGATTGAGCAATTTTTTGATATGGCAGTCGGTTTATGCAGAGTTTTATTTTACTCCGGTACTGTGGCCTGATTTTTCAGAGCATGATTTTAAACAGGCACTTGAAGAATTTGCCAGAAGGAAAAGGAGGTTTGGTGGGATATGAAGAAGGTGGCTGTTTTTGGTTCCACTGGCTCAATTGGCAGGGCAACACTTGATATCATTTCACGGTGCAGAGAGAAATTTTCTGTTTTTGGACTTGTGGCAAATAAACAGAAAGATTTATTAAATGAACAGATTCACACATTTGAACCAGGGTTTGCT
The DNA here is from genome assembly GCA_023818965.1 of Candidatus Omnitrophota bacterium. Taxonomy (GTDB): domain Bacteria; phylum Ratteibacteria; class UBA8468; order B48-G9; family DTJG01; genus DTJG01. Next base: position 43,914 of record JAMWCD010000006.1, read on the forward strand.
GTTTTTGTTGATGAACAGGGAAAGGATGGAGTAAAAAAAGGAAAAACAACATATCTTTACGGCAAACAGCATCTTGAATTTCTTGCCACACATCCTGAAGTAGATATTGTTGTGATGGCAATTTCAGGGCTTGGTGGATTGAATTGTACCATTAAAGCCCTTGAAGCAGGAAAAACCGTTGCTCTTGCAAGTAAGGAAATCATTGTCTGCGCCGGGCATTTACTGAAGGATAAAAAAGGGAAAATTCTTCCTGTTGATAGTGAACATAACGCAATTTTTCAGATTCTTGACAGAGAAAAAAACAGTGTTACAGAAATAATGCTTACTGCCTCAGGTGGTCCGTTTCTCAATTATAAAGGAGACCTTTCAGATGTGACAGTCAATCAGGTTTTGAACCATCCTGTATGGAAAATGGGAAAGAGAATTACAGTTGATTCAGCGACAATGATGAATAAGGGGTTTGAAGTTATTGAAGCATTTTATTTATTCGGCATTGAAAAAGAAAATATCAGGGTATTGTTGCACCCACAGGCGATTGTTCATGGTTTTGTAAGATTTTGCGATGGCTTTGTAAAGGCAGTTTGTTCAATTCCTGACATGAGATATTCAATCAATTATTGTTTAAATTATCCTGAAAGGATTGATGCAGGGCTACCTGAACTTGATATTTCATCTGTAAAAAACCTTACGTTTGAAGAGCTCAAACAGGGACTATTCCCATGTTTTGACCTTGCAAGGGAAGCATTGAAAAAGGACATCTCGTATCTTACTGTTTTGAATGCAGCTGATGAGGAGGCAGTTGGAATGTTTCTTGATGGCAGGATAAAATTTGATTCTATTCCAGTAATTATTGAAAAGGCACTTGAAAGGCATCATCCCGTTTATCTGGGAAATGTATCTGATATTTTAACCCTTGACCAGCAGGTCAGGGATGAAATAAGAACATTTGTTAATGTCTGAAATAGAAAATTTGAGGAGGTTTGAATGTTCATAATCGGGATCTTTGTGGTTTTCGGTGTTGTAATTCTCATCCATGAATACGGACATTTCTGGGTTGCAAAAAAACTTGGTGTAAGGGTTGAAAAATTTTCCCTTGGTTTTGGCCCAAAAATCTTTTCGTGGAAAAGAAATGAAACAGAATATTTAATATCACTGATTCCCTTTGGTGGATATGTCAAAATGGCAGGAGAGGATGCTATTGAAGCCAAATCTCCTGATGAGTATGCAGCACTACCTCCGGGAAAAAGGGCATTGATTGTTGCTTCTGGAGCAATCCATAATATTCTGATTGCATATTTTTTCCTGGTTCCTGCTCTCATGCTTGGAATTTCAAGGTATGATGGAACTGTTATTGGTAGTGTTCAGAAGGGATTTCCAGCAGAGATTGCAGGGATCAAGGAAGGAGACAGGGTGATTTCTGTTAATGGTCAGGTTTGCAGGGAGTGGTTTGATGTGGTGAAAAGTATCACTGAGCAGGCGAATATTGCACCTGAAAAACCTGTGATTATAAAAATTCAGAGGGATTCACAAATTCTTGAAATTCCTGTTGTTGCAAAATTAATGGAAAAAGACAGGTCAATGTTTAAAGGGAAAAAAAGATATGTCATTGGTATTGCTCCAAAGGAAGTAATTGCAAGTTATAATTTTTTTGGAGCCATTGGTGAAGCAGGAAAAGAATATGCGAGAATGTTCAGGGTAATTTTGATAAGTTTCAAATTACTCTTCACCAGGCAGGTTTCTTTCCAGGAACTTTCAGGTCCTGTTGGAATCAGCAGGATGACAATTGAAGTTATTAAAGCCGGGATTGCAAGTTTTCTGTATTTTATTGCTTTTATCAACGTCAATCTTGGAATTGTGAATCTTTTTCCTTTTTTTGTTCTTGATGGAGGACATCTTGTGGGATTGCTTGGAGAAAAAATACTCAGAAGAAAACCGCATAAAAAACTACTTGAAATAGGGCAGTTTGCAGGGATTATTTTTTTACTCGTTATGATTGTTCTTGTCACCTTTAATGACATCGTCAGGATTCTTACAGAGAAAATTTCAAAATGAAAAAGCGTTGTGTGAAAGTTGGGAATGTTTTTATTGGTGGAGATGCACCTGTAAGTGTTCAAACAATGACAAAGGTTTCAACTTCAAATGTTCCACTTGTGATAAAACAGATTAAAAAAATTGAACAGGCAGGCGGTGAGATCGTAAGGGTGGCAGTGCTTGATAAAAATGATGCACAGGCAATTTCAAAGATTAAGAAAGAAACAGTACTACCCATTGTTGCAGATATCCATTATGACCATAATCTTGCTTTGTATTCCATTGAATCAGGTGCAGACAAAATTCGAGTGAACCCATCAAACATTCCTCAAAAGGGTTTAGGTTTGATTATAAAAATGGCAAGAGAAAAGAAAATTCCGGTGAGAATTGGTTTGAATTCAGGTTCAATCAAAATCACAGGTAAAAAACTTTCAACTGATATTGTGAATGCGGCAATGGATGCCATTAAATTTTTTGAAGACAATGATTTTTTTGATATTGTAATTTCTTTAAAAACACCTTATGTGAGAGAAACAATTGAGGCATACCGCCTGATTAATGAACAGTGTGATTATCCACTTCATCTCGGGATTACAGAAGCAGGTTCAGGAGATCTTGCATTTGCAAAAAGTATTCTTGGCATAGGGGTATTACTTCTCGAAGGAATCGGAAATACTATAAGGGTTTCACTGACTGAGACACCTGAAAGGGAAATAAGGGCAGGCCAGGTTATTCTTCAGTCCCTTGGTATGAGAAGATTTGAACCTGAAATTATATCATGCCCTGTGTGCGGTCGGTGCCAGGTACCACTGAAGGAAATTTTAAGAAAATTTAGAAAAAAAATTTTACTTACGGCAAAAAGGTATCCAGCAATAAATAATCTTACAATTGCAATTATGGGTTGCAGTGTTAATGGTCCAGGTGAAGCAAAACAGGCAGATATTGGTATTGCTGGTGGAAAAGATAGGTTTGTGCTTTTTGTGAAAGGACATATCACGGGTTCTTATTCTGTGAATGAAATTGAGAAAAAATTTTTTGAAAAAATAAAGGAGATAGCAAATGGTTAAAATAGGATATGGAAAAGAAATTGTAACACCTCCAATTGGAAGTGGTATGATAGGATATTTTGAGGACAGAATTTCAAAAGGTGTTAAGGATGACCTTTATGCACGTTCTCTTTGTTTGAATGATAAAGACAATTGTGTTTTTGTGGTTTCTTCTGATTTTTGCTGGATAGAACCATCTGTTGTTGAGAAGGTGAAAAAGATGATATCAGAAAAATTGAAAATAGAAAAACCCAATCTTGTTATTCATGCCACCCATACTCATACAGGACCACTTACAGGATTCAATAAGGATATCATCTACACTGAAAAAATTAAGGTGGATGAAAAATACATTGAAAATCTTCCTTCAATGATATTCAAAGCAATTGAACAATCATACAGGTCATTACAGAATGTTTTTGTTGGTTTCGGAAGTTGTAATGTTTCTGGAATTTCATTCATCAGAAGATATAAAATGAAAAATGGGATGGTCATTACAAATCCTGTTGACAGAACGCAGATTGTGGAACCATCAGGTGAAATTGACCAAACATTAAACGTTATGAAGATTGTTGATGAGAAGAATCGTTTAATTGGTGTAGCAATGAATTTTCCATTGCATCCTGATACAATTGGAGGGGATTTAATTTCAGGTGACTGGCCTGGAATGCTTGTTGAAAAGGTTTCAAAAGAATTTCATTGTGAAGCAATCTTTTTCAATGGCGCTGCAGGAGACATTAACCATATTAATCCATTTGATAGCCAAACAAGGAGTTCTCAGATTACAGAAAAAATTGCTTCTACTATTTTTGATAGTGTCAGGAATATGCTACCAGGGATAAAATGTTTTTCTATCAATAACATAGTTTTTTCTCATGATGTTTTCAAGTTACCAAAAAGAAAAATATCAGAAAAGGATATTGATCAGGCGAAAAAAGATATTGAAAAATATTCTCCGAGCAATTTAAGATATATGGTTGCAAATGCCTTACTCATGCAGGCAAGAATAAAAGGAGATACAATTGATAATCCAGTCGCACTTCTCACACTGGATAACAAAATGGGGGCATTTTTTCTTTCAGGAGAATTATTTTCAAGTATCGGGTTAAAAATCAAAAATATTATGGATGTTGAATACAAATGGATTATTGAAAACTGTAATGGTTTTGCAGGTTATATCCCTGATGAGGAGGCATTCGCTGCTGCTAAGGAAAATAAGAGAATCAGGGGAGAAGAATTTCCTGATGTTAATGTTCTTGAATCCATTGGAATGGAAGCAAGTTATGAAACAAGTCCGATTTCATGCAGGGTTGCCCCTGAAGCAGAGAAAGAATTAATATCGCAATTTAAGAAATTGTGGAGCAGACATCGCACAATGAATTCAGGATGACCTGTATTCAATTTCAAAAATTTCTTCAAATTGTTTGAGTACTTCAAATGTTTCAATAATATCTTTTTTCCCTCTCGATCTGCATTGTATTTCAACAATTGAGAGATTTTGTTTTTTTTGTTGTACAACTGAATAATCAAGGACGTTATAACCTTTATTTGAGAGGGTATTGAAAATTTCATCAAGAAAACCAGTGTCACCGGAAAATGTGATTTTAAAACGAGTATAGACATCGTGTGGAATTTTTGATTCAATTCCTTTAAGTGAGAGTAGTGTAATCAAAACAAACACTGTTGTTATAACACCAAGAAGATAGAACCCACAACCAATAGCCAGTCCCATTGTGCTTACCACCCACAGGCAGGAAGCAGTGGTAATCCCTCTAACATTACCCCTGTTTCTTATAATGGTTCCAGCACCAATAAAACCAATGCCAGTTAGGACTCCATATGCAATTCTTGCAGGGTCAATTCTTAAATATGATGATGGTACATCTGGAAAGAGTTCAAATATCCTTAAGGAAACAGTCATCGCAAGGCAACAACCCATACCAACAAGAATCATTGTGCGAAAGCCTGCTGCCCTGGCATGTCTTTCTCTTTCCCAGCCGATAACACCGCTGAGAATTCCTGTAATAAAAATTCTAAGAATCCATTCCCAGTCGCTGACCATAATATCAATGTACCACATTTACACAACATGTCAAAATTTTCCACTTGTATTTTTTCCCATTTTTTCTAAAATATTGATATGAACGAGCAAAATATAAAACACGGTGTTTACCAGATTCAGGTCAATATTCTTTATCAGAAACTCCTTCAATGCTCAGCACTTGAATTGATGCAGATATGCGAAAATTCTGCAGAAGAAAATCCAATGCTTGAATTTGAGAAAATCTATTCAGATGATTATTCTTTCTCAAATTACGTTTATGAGAAAATTCCTGCAAGGCAGTTGTTTAATGAAGATTTAAAGAGACAACTTGCGTATATGAATCTTGAGCCCAGCATTTCAGAAATTGCAATGATGATCGTTGATCTGATTGACAGGGATGGCTTTTTGAGATTTTCAGTTGATGAAATTGCAGGGATGATAAAAAGGGATGTTTCACTTGTTAAGAAGGCATTAACAGCCATTCATTCGCTTGAACCACCAGGCATTGGAGCCAGGGATTATTTTGAATGTTTGATTCTCCAGATGAAGGCAAAGCACATGGAAAACAGTATTGCTTTTAAAATCATCAGTGAGCACGGAAATGAGTTGCTGGCAGGAAAATTTTCACATATCAAAAAACAACTGGACTTAACAGATTATGAGTTTTCTTCTGCGATTGAGGAGATTTCGAAACTTAACCCATTCCCTGCGCGTGCGTGTGTTGAACCTGATGAAATTATTCCAAGGTTTCCTGACATTATTATCAAATGCCTCGAACCTGATATCAAAATAGAATTTGGCGAGGAAAAAATCTTTAAAATTTACCTTAATGAAAAATACATAAATTTTTTGAAAAGCAGTTCAATCAGTACCAGTGAAAAACATTTTTTGAGTGAAAAACTCAATCAAGCAAGGTCGTTTCTTGCTCATGTTGAGAATAGAAAAAATTTCCTGGAGAAAATTATCAAATATCTTGTCGGGTATCAGAAACATTATCTTCTGGGCAAGGGTGCATTGAATCCAATCACAGAGAAGGATCTTGCAGAAAAATTTACATGCAGTCCATCGTTGATCAGCAGGTCCATTGCAGGTAAATATATCAACTGGGGATCAGGAATTTTTCGAGTAAAAAAATTATTCAGTTATTCTTATTGTGAAAAAAGTCAGGATTTTATCATAGATGCAATAGAAGACATCATAAAAAATTCTGATACCTCGCTATCCGACAGGAAAATTTCAGAAGAACTGAAAAAACGTGGAATTTCCATTGCTCCAAGGACTGTGAACAAATATCGGAGAAAAAGGGAAATATTCAATTCTTACATCAGGCGTTCGATGAACTTGCTGGAAAACAAACAATAAATGTTGTTCCTTTTCCAACCTCACTTTCTGCGTAGATTTTTCCTCTGTGTGCTTCAATAATTTTTTTCGATATTGTAAGCCCGATACCAGTACTTTTTTCTGTTTTTGTTGTAAAAAATGGATTAAAAATTTTTTCAAGGATATGGCCAGGTATGCCTTTGCCTGTGTCAGAGATTTTAACAATAACACTATTTTCTTTTTTCTCTGTTTTAATTGTAATTTGACCTTTTGAATCCATGGCTTCAATGGCATTCATAAAGAGATTAGTAAAAACCTGTTGAAGTTGTTCTGGTGATGCAGTGATATAAGGAATATCTGAATCAAACTGGCATGAAAATGTAACATCTTTTGCAATTGGGTTATCCTTAAAAAAAGAAACCATATTTTCAAGAAGTGTGTTAATGTTGACCTGAGTGTATTTAAATGGTTTTTTAGAAACATCAAGAAAACTTCTTGTAATCATCTGGCATCTTTTTACTTCATTTTCTATAACTGCAAGATACTTTTGTGTTTCTTCTGGCGATGTTTCTTTTTTATTTGCCATCTCATATAGGAGCATTTGAACATAACCGAGTATGATTGTTAAAGGATTGTTGATTTCATGCAATAATTCAGCGGAAAGTTGACCTACCATTGCAAACTTTTCAAGTTCACAAATTTTGTCTTCAAGAGAAACATTAAGTTTTTTTAATTGCTCTGTGATGTTTTTTGCATGCTGCGTAACTTTTTGTTTTTCGACTGCTTTTTTTACAATATCCTTCATCTCATTTATGTCAAATGGCTTACTGACAAATTCAAAAATATTTAGGTGCACTGCTTTTTGTGCTGATTCAAGGGTTCCAAAGCCAGTAAGGATTATTACAGGGACTTCATTATTGATTTTTCTTATTTCTTCAAGGGTTTCAATGCCTGATTTTCCTGGCATCCTCAGGTCAAGAATAATTGTATCAACTGAATAGGACTTTAATTTCTCTATTCCTTCATCTCCATTTATTGCAAGGATGACATTATAAGAATCCTTCAAGAGTATTCTCAGTGATTCCCTTGGACCAAGTTCATCATCAATTACAAGGACTGTTGCTTTTTCAGATACCTGCTGTATATCCGCACCCGACAAAACTTCCGGAAGATTTGTATATTCCATCTGTAAACCTCCCCTGTTGAATATTTCTTTTTTCAAACTGGTTATAAATGTAAAAGAAAGAAAATCTGCCTTTTTTTGTATTGAAGGTTGTTCCAAGTGTGTAAATATATCTGTTTGCATCTGGTAATGTTGGTTCAAAAGTACTATCAGGTACAGGTGATTCAACAAAACCAATTCCTGCATTGATACTGCATGTTCTGCTTATTCTATATTCAATGCTTGCTGAATAAGTGCTAACATCATTCCAGTTTTTTACAATTTCAGGAATCAGAATGCTGTCTGGACCGGCATCAACAACAATGTGCTTTAAGCAGGAGTATTTTACAAATTCTGTACCTAACCTGATTGCTATTTTTTCGCCATTCCATTGATAACCAAGGGAATATATTTCAGGAAATTTTATACTGAAATTACTTTTTACAGATTTTTCAATACCTGAGAAAGGACCAGGTAGCAGGGAGCGGTCAGGAAAATTTGTCATTGAAAAAGAACCTGAATAATTCATTTCAAACTGTGAGCTCCAGACAAGCCCAAAGGAATGAGGATTGTTATGATAATGAATACCTATTCTGAATGATGTTCCAGTATCATCTCCTTTAAGTATTGCAATTCCGTCAGGTGTTCCAGTGATATATGACCATGGTACTGATTGCATGGTTTTGACAGAACTGGTGTTTATATCAATGCCTGAACCAATGCTTAAATGTTCTGTAATTGGAAGTCCCATTGCTGCAGTGAAAGTTATAAATTTCATTTCCCCTGAATATGGGACACTGTAAGCCCAGGCAGATTCTGTAAATGCTTTATTCCATTCTGTTTTCTGACCATATGGACTTGTGATTCCAAAACCAAAACTCATCCGTGATTTTTCTGGAGCAATTGCAAAATACATATGGCCGAGAAGTGCAAAATCATTTTCTTTTTTTGCGGACGATAAACTGCCTGAATATTTTGTTTCAGAAAAAATTCCTAAGATTCCTGAGTGAAACTGATTTTGTTTTATAAGTACCAGCCCTGCAGGGTTTAAAACACAGCTTGAAGCGTCATCTGCCTGTGCGGCAAAACTTCCTGCATTCATCATTGCCTGTGTTCCAGCAGGAGGATTTCTATATCCCTGACAAAAACTCAGGTTAACCACAATAACAGTTCCTGCGATAATCTTTTTTATCATTTCGTGTCTCCTTTTTGCTTCCAATTCTCATATTGCAAGAAGTGTGCCAGGTGTTTGAATGAACAACCAAATTTTTTTAAAACCGTTCATTTTCAAGGGTTTTAACAATTTTTCCATTCCATATTTTTTCGGTTTAAATTTATCAGAATAAAGTTCAGTAGTGTACAATTTTGTTCACATTTGACATAATCTATTTCAAGCAATAAAATAAACTTATAAAAATGAATAACTTAGGATTTTTGTACAAAATTGAACAATAATGGGTACAAACTGGCTACTTGTGTCAATCGCAGGGATGCCTAAGATTTTTTCTGATTTCATCCCTGATAATGGACTTGCAATTCTTGCTGCGTGTTTGAAGAAAAATGGTCATTATGTGAAAATTCTTGATTATAACACTGCTGACACACTTCAAAAAATATTTGATGGCAGGGGTCTTTCAGACATCAGACGCATTGCGGAAAAAGTTTTTATTGAAAAGAGAAAACCATCCATCCCTGATATATTCAAATTAAAAGTCATTTCCAGCAGGATTGAAAAACAGAAACAGGTTGTTTTTGACAGAATTACTGATGATATTTGTGAAAAGGTAAAACAAAACTCAATTGATGCAGTAGGGATCAAATTGTGGGCAGGGGATGGTTTCAATTATTCGCTGCTTCTTGCAAGAAAACTGAAAGAAAGGTTTCCTGACATTAAGGTTTTTGGAGGAGGTCCACAGGTTGATATTTTTCAGGAAGAAATTTTTAAAATCACTGATGATTTTGATGCTTTATGCTTTGGGGATGGCGAAGAAACAATCGTTTTGCTTGCAGAATCAGTTTCAGGAAAAATTTCACTAAAAGAAATTCCAAATATAATCTTCAAAAACAATGGCTCAATTATAAAAAACAATAAAAAATTTGTTGAAGATATGGAAAATCTCCCATTTCCTGAGTATTCACAGGATATTTATGAAGGGATAGAAAGCAAAATCAGAATGTTTGTTCTTGATGAAAGCCGCGGATGTAACAATCATTGTGCATTTTGTATTCATCCAGTGAAAAGCGGAAAAGTCAGGAAGAAAACTCCCGAAAGGATTATGAAAGAAATTGAATATTCAATTGAAAATTCAAGGGTCAATCTTTTCAGATATGCTGGTTCAAGTACACCTGCTGATATTCTTGAAGGCACAGCAAAAAAAATAATAGAAAAAAATTTAAAAATTGCATACACATGTTTTGGACATTTTGAAGCACTGGCAGAGACAGATTTTCAACTTGTTCGTAGTTCAGGATGTATGTCAATATTTTTTGGACTTGAGTCAGGAAGTCCAGAAATATTAAGCAGGGCAATGCACAAAAGAAATTGTCTTTCAATTGCTGAGTCAGTAATAAGAAACTGTAAAAAAGCAGGAATATTTACTGTTTGCAGTGTTATATATCCTGCACCATTTGAAAACAGGAAAACAAGAAAGGAAACAATGGACTTTCTTTTGAAAACCCGACCTGATTCAGTGCTTGTTCAATTTCCCGGGCTTTATCCACAAACTGTCTGGGGAAGAAATCCTGCAAAATTCAATTTTACCCTTGAAACAGACAATTATGCTCGTGATGTGATGACATATCAGATTAAACAATTTTTTCCACCAAGATACTGGAAAAGTTTGCCATACAGAATTAATGGAATGAGTTTCAAGGAATATGCACGGGAGACAGAAGAATTTCAAAAGGAACTGGCAATATCAGGCATTACAACTTTTGTTTCTGATGAAGCATATCTTCTCAGTAAGGCGGCTGGTTTCAAACATCCTGAAGAATTTGTCAATAAAAACAGATATTTTTTGTTTGCAGGGCTTGCTGAAGAAATTAAGAAAGAAATTGAAACCATAAACAACAATATTATTGAGGTGTGATATGGAATACAGGGTTGTTGTTACTGGAATTGGCGCAATTGCGCCAAACGGCATAGGGAAACAATCATTCTGGGATGCTCTTGAAAATGGTAAAAGTGGTATCAAAAGGATTTCAAGATTTGACCCTTCAGAATTACCGTGTCAGATTGCAGGTGAAATTCCTGATTTCAATCCTTATATCTTTATTGACAGAAAAACTACAAGAAGAATGGCAAGGGCAACACAATTTGCTGTTGCAGGTGTAAAACTTGCTCTGGAGGATGCTGGTATTGATGTTAGCAGAATTAATCCTGATGATGGTTTGATTACACTTGGAATTAGTAGTAGTGCAATGGATTTTATTGAAAACCAGCATAAGATACTGCTAAAACATGGAGCAGGTAAAGTATCTCCTTATGGGTTTATTGCTGCAACGCCTAACCGTGTCATTGGAGAAATTGTCGATATACTAAAATGGAAGGCAAGAACACTCTCTGTCACTGCTGCCTGTGCTTCAGGGACAGATGCCATTGGAAATGCTTTTACAAAAGTCAGGACAGGTGAGGTAAGAGTTGCCATAGCAGGTGCTGCCGATGCAATATTAACACCATTGATAGTGGCAGGTCTGGCGTCTTCAGGACTTATTCCTTCTATTATCGACTATCCCGAGAGAGCAAGCAGACCTTTCGATATGATGAGGTGCGGAGGTATTCCTTCAGAAGGTTGTGGAATTGTTATTCTTGAAGAATTAAATCATGCGATAAGCAGAAATGCAAAAATATATGGAGAAATTATCGGATATGGAACATCAGGAGAGATTTCTGAAGAAAATCCATCTTCAGGATTAAGAAATGCTATAAGAAGAGCAATGGAAAATACAGGTATTTCTCCTTCAGGTATAGATGTAATCAGTGCCCACGCTCCATCAGACCCATTGATTGATAAACTTGAAACAAAAATTATAAAAGAAATTTTTGGCAAACGTGCCTATGATATTCCTGTAAGTTCCATTAAATCAATGATAGGAAATCCACTTGGCAGTGCAGGTCCATTTCAAGTAATTGCTGCAATGCTCTGGTTTAATAAAAATATTTTGACACCAACAATTAACTATGAGTACCCTGATCCTGATTGTGACCTTTATTATGTTCCAAATAAAACAGAAAAAATTGTTGTAAATACTGCTTTACTTAATTGTGGAGGACTTGGTGGAACATGTTCTGCTTTAATATGCAGGAGATTTAAGGAATGAATTACTGGATTGGAAGCCTTATTTTTACTATTGCTTTTGTTACTGCACTATCCTGGATTGTTTATAGCCGGAACAAGAAGAGAACCGTCAATAGAAGATTTGCTGTTTTTGCTGCGGCACTTGCTTTGTGGTCCTGTATTGATATACTTCTGATGAGTATAAAAAATGTAGTGGACCTTCTGTTTCTTCTTAAATTCGCCGGGATACTCGGTGCACTTCTGCCAGCCGCATTCATTTTTTTCGCAGCTGGTTTTGAAATACCTGTTGATGGAGAGGAAACACAGGGCTTGAAAAAGGTTCAGATAATTTTCTTCTTGACTTCCATCGCGGCTTCATTGATTACCTTACATCCGTCGTTTATAAAAGAGATTTCAATTAGAGAGAACATTCAGGAAAATCTTCCGGGTCCAGACGTTGTATACGGAGCGCCCTTTATTCCTTATTCACTTTTGATTATTATTTCGATGTTTTTTGGACTGAGGTACCTGTACAGATTAATGCGAAGGAAGGCAGGGGTTCAAAAAACAGAAATTCAATACATTTTCCTCGCAATCATCACTGGAACAATCTTTGCAATTGGTACCACCCTCATTGCGCCAATGTTTGGTACCACTGCCCTGTGCAGATTCGGTTCAATGTCATCAATTATTATGTGTTCAATTATCGCATATGCAATTGCGAGACACAGGATACTCAATATTTCTGTTTTCGCTGAAAAAACATTTGTTTATTCCTGTCTTATTGCAGGATTGATGATACTTTATGTATTCTTCGTCTGGACACTTTCACACTTTGTAAGGGTTTTTGTTCCGACAGAGTCATTATTACCCGTGATTTTCAGTTCCTTCATTGTTGCAATTGCCTTTTCACCATTGAAGGAGTTCATTCAAAACTGGGCAAAAAAGAAAATATTCAAACAGCATTTTGACATAGAGCAGATTGTTGTTCAAATGAGATTACTTATTGGTAGTTCCTTTAATCTTGAAGAAGGGATTTCAGCACTCACCAGGATTATCAAGAATGAAATTGGTATCAATAAACCTCCTGTGTTTCTTATAAAATCAGGTGAAGAATCAGCACGAAAGATTTTTATGGAATTAAAAAGGAATTCAATATACCGGGTTGAATTCAGAGAAACTTCTTCAATTTTGAGATTATTAGAATCTGAGCCATATACACACTTCAAGGATGATCTTGCACGATTCTCAAGCAGGGAAATTATAAATTCTGTAATTACTGAAATGCAGCAGTATGATGCAGAAATTGTAATACCCATCAATTTTCGTAATCGCACAATCGGAGCAGTTTTGCTTGGAGCAAAAGATGAACAAACAAGTTTTTCAAATACAGAACGAAGAATGTTAAATGTGCTGGCATCTTATACGGGCATTTTTATTGAAACAATGGAACTTGCGGCATCATTGAGAGAAAGTAGAAGTTATCAACAATCACTGCTGGAAGGATTGCCCAGTGGTGTGATTGCTGTGGATGACCAGGACAGGGTTATTGTTTTTAATCAGGAGGCAGAAAGAATCACAGGATTGAAAAAAGAAAATGTACTTAACCATCCATACGAAAATGTGATACCACAGAAATTACAAAAATTATTAAAAGAATTGTTTCAGAATAGAACTGAATTCAGGGACATGGAAATTGAAATGGGTAAGAATGGTACTGTGGTACCGATAAGGGTAAGTGGTTCATGTTTTTATTCACCTGGTGGCTCACTTCTTGGTTGTCAATTGATTTTTTCAGATATTTCACAGTTAAGGATTCTTCAAAGACAGCTTGAGAGAAATGAAAGATTGGCTTCTCTTGGGATACTTGCTGCAGGAATTGCCCATGAAATCAGAAACCCACTTGTTGCCCTGAAAACGTTTTCACAGTTATTACCTGAAAAATTTTATGACCAGGAATTCAGGTCAAATTATGCCAGGGTCGTTATTCCTGAAATAGAAAGGATTGACAAACTTGTGGACCAATTGCTGGTTTTCGCAAAGCCCGCACCGGCAAAAAAGGAAAAAATAAATCTTGTTTCAGTTGTTGAATCAACATTGATGTTAATTGAAACACAGAAAAAATTCAGCAATATTTCATTTATCAAAGAATACAGTGATGATACGATAGAAGTAATGGCTGATCCTGAAAAAATTAAGCAGGCATTGTTAAATATTCTTCTGAATAGTGCAGATGCCCTGGAAGATAAAGAAAATGGTTTTATTAAACTTCGCCTTGAAAATGGTAAGGACAATGTATTTATACGCATTCAGGACAATGGGTGCGGGATTTCTGAAGAAAATTTAAAAAAGATTTTTGAACCATTGTTTACAACAAAACCTGATGGAACAGGACTTGGATTACCAATTGTCAATGAAATCATTGCCCAGCACAATGGAAGTATCAACATTGAAAGTAAACAGGGTGCCGGAACAACGGTTACGGTTATACTTCCTGTCAATAAGGGGACTGAAAAATGAAGCATATTATGATTGTTGTTGAGGAGAAAGGTATTGCAAATGCATTGAATGTTCTTTTAAAGGATAAATTTTTACCAGTGGTTGTTTCTCCTTCAAGTGTCAGCCAGTCAATTATGCAAAGAAGACCTGATATTGTGATTGTTGATAGCAAGTACAGCAATGTTTCTTCCTATCAGGTTGTTGAACAAATTTTGAATCTTGCTCCCGGGCTTCCTGTTATAGCACTTGTTGAATCGTTTGGGCCTGTGGCACGTCGTTTTATGGAAATCGGGGTGTATGAAGTTATAGAAAAACCCTTTGACCCTGAAAAATTTTTTTACTCCATCAACAGGGCTTTAAAATTTGCCGAGGTACGAGTGGCTGAAAAGATAACGTTGCAGGAACCTGTAAAGAAAGAAGAAACAAAGGATGACAGTATTGAACAATCGTTTTTTCAAAAATTAAGTGTACTTCTTGCTGAAAACTTTTCAAGTCCTTCAAAATTGATTTCTTCCATCATAAATCTATTGAAAGTAAACTTTTATCTTACAGGGGTTTCGTTGTTTCTTCGACAGAATAACATATTTGTTTTTCACGACGGCACAGGTGTTGATAAGGCATTTATGAAAGACATCCGTTTTACTGAAAGCAGTGCACTGTTTGGTTTATTTATGGCTGAAAAACGTATAGTCCAGAGAAACAGAGAATCAATTCCAGAACTTATCTCAGAACTTGAATTGCTTGGTTCAGAAGTCATCCTGCCATTAACTGATAGAAATGGTAGTGTTTTTGGTTTTTTTGCACTCGGTAAAAGAATCACAGGAGAGCCATTTACACAAACACTTATCAGATTTTTTGGCAATATTATCAGTTATCTCAGTGTATTGATAGAAGATTCCATTTTATTTCAGGATAGTGTTTTTCAGAAAGAACTTCAAAAAATTGTTCTTGAAAATGTTCCAGCAGGAATTATTGTACTTGACAATCTATGCAATGTCAGAATTTTCAATAAACAGGCAGAAAATATTCTTGGGAAAAATTCAGATGAAATTATCAATTTCCCTCTTGAACGTTCAGGAGTAGAATTTGCTTCAAAAATCAGGGAAGCAATCGCTAACAGGCAGGCAATATTCAGAGAAGAAATATACATGAAGTCGATAAAAAAATACCTTGGATTGAGTTGTAATTTCGTTTTTCAGGGTGGTGAGATTGTCTGGACAATAGTAATTTTTCAGGACATTACCCATATCAGAGAAATGGAAAAACAAAGAAAGAAAATTGAGCAAAATCAGTACTGGCAGCAAATAGCACACCAGTTATCCCACGAGATAAAAAATCCACTGGTCGCAATAAAAACATTTGCCTGTCTTCTTCCTGAAAAGTTTTCAGACGAAAGTTTCAGAACAGAATTCTATGGAATTGTCAACGGAGAAATTCAAAGGTTAACACACCTTGTTGAAAAAATTGCCCGTCTGGCAGAAACAGAGCCACTGGTAATGAATGAAACAAACTGTTTTGAGGTTGTTCAGAAGGTTGTGAAAAAATTCCCATCAACAGAAATTGTTCCGCAGAATGGATTTGATATTATTACAAAGATTGACCCGAACAAGATGCAGGAAGTATTTGAATTTCTTCTTGATTTTTGTGTGCAGAATGCAGGAGAAAAAGGGAATGTTAAAGTTTCTCTTTCTTCGGTTGAAGATGCAGTTTGTATCATTGTTGAGGAAAAAGGTGGAAACATTAATTTACCTCGTGTTGAAGATATCTTTGTGCCGTTTTCAAATGGAATGAATGCAATCACTTCCCTTAATCTTGCAATCTGTCGCAAAATTATTGAACAGCATTCAGGAAAAATTGGTTTTGAAATTCTACCAGAAGGCAGGAGACGATTTACCATTACTATACCAATGGTGAGATAATGAGAAAAATCCTTGTGGTTGATGATGAAAAAAGTGTTCAGGAATCACTGAGACTTGTGTTATCATCTGATAATTGCAGGGTATTGATGGCATCTTCAGGTAAAGAAGGTTTGAATATCATTACGAACGATGATATTGACATTGTTTTTCTTGATATTCTGATGCCAGAAATGGATGGTATCAGTGTTCTGAAGGAGATAAAGAAAATTAATACAGACATCCCAGTGGTAATGCTTACTGCAGTGTCGAGGTTGTCCACAGCGATTGAGGCAATGAAATTAGGTGCTTATGATTATCTGACAAAACCCTTTGATGTTGAGGAAATAAGATTGCTTGTTGATAAAATTTATGAGAATTTAAAGTTAAAGCAAAAAATGATAATCCTTTCTGACGAGATTGAAAAAACAAGCGGTGGGACTATTGTTTTTGAAAGCGAGGAAATGGCAAATGTTCTATCTCTTGGTCGTAAGGCAGCACCTCATGATACTTCTGTTCTTATTACAGGACCAACAGGGGTTGGAAAAGAACTTGTAGCAAGGTTTATTCATAAAGAAAGCCCGAGAAGAAATGAACCATTTATTCCCATTCATTGTGCTGCCATACCAGAAACACTTTTTGAAAGTGAAATTTTTGGATATGAAAGGGGTGCATTTACAGGTGCTTTCAAAAGTAAACCAGGGAAATTGGAGGTTGCAGGCAGGGGTACAGTTTTTTTTGATGAAGTTGGAGAGATGCCTGCTGGTTTACAGGTGAAACTATTGAGGGTATTGCAGG
This sequence comes from Candidatus Omnitrophota bacterium, assembly GCA_023818965.1. Lineage (GTDB taxonomy): Bacteria > Ratteibacteria > UBA8468 > B48-G9 > DTJG01 > DTJG01. The sequence goes on from JAMWCD010000006.1 coordinate 60,986, forward strand.
AACGTAAATTTTCAAAAATTGGTTCAAATGAATTACTGCCACTGGAGGCAAGAATTATTGCAGCGACATCAAAGGACTTAAAAAAGGAGATAGAATCAGGGAAATTTCGTGAAGACCTTTTCTATCGTCTGAATGTGATTCCAATTCATGTTCCACCATTGAGGGAACGGAAGCAGGATATTCTTCCTATTGCAAATTATTTTCTTTCTTTTTTTGGTTCTCAGATGTCTTCACGGGTAAAAGCATTTTCTCCTGAGGTTGAAAGGTGTTTTGTTCAGTATGACTGGCCTGGAAATGTGAGGGAACTGAAAAATATCATTGAACGGATTTTGGTTTTGAAAGGAAATAAGGATATAATAGATATAGAGGACTTACCAGAAGATATTAAACAATTTTCTGTTAGAGATGTATCTGGAGACAGTGATTCGTTTTTTGCAAAGGTTGAGGCATTTGAGAAGAGTTTGATTATTGATGCGCTGGAAAAATTTTCGTGGAATAAGTCAAAAGCAGCAGAATTTCTGAAGATGAGCAGGAGGATATTAAGTTACAAGGTTGAAAAGTATGGACTTAGAAGAAAGGAAAAAGAGAATTCTGATTCTTGAAGATAATCCGGGTATTCAAAATCTTTACCGTGAAATTTTAGGCAGGCACTCATATGAAACTGCAGTATTTGATGATATAAATTCTGCAATTGACAGTTTAAAAAAAGAAAAATTTGACCTTATTATTCTTGATTTGCAATTACCCGGGCAGGATGGTTTAAATTTCTTTGAACAGTTGAAGACCTTGAACATTGATGCACCTCCAGTGGTTGTTTGTACAGGTCTTGCTTCTGTTGAGAATGCTGTTGAAGCGATGAAAAAGGGTGCAAGTGATTTTATAACAAAGCCATTTACAATGGACACATTGCTGTCATCCGTCGAGCGAAATATAAGGATCGATGAAATATCAAAGAAAATTACAGAAATTGAAATGATTCGGTCAATTCTTGAATTGAATAAGATTATCATCTCAATCACAGAAATTGAGGAACTCTGTACCAGTATTATTGACCTTGTTTATAATATTGTGCGACCGGATGTTGCACTTTTGTACATTAAAGACAATGATACCGGAAGATTTTTTTTACGGAGGACTAAGGGAACTGCGAGCGAGTTTAATCCTTCAATAAATCTATCGTTTGATCATAATTCAAATAATGACATTTTCAACAGAATCAGTGAAAATCTTTTTGAAGTAAAACTTTTCGGGAAGAAAGATATTGTTGGCATATTACGATTTTATTCAAGAGAAAAAATCTACGATGATAGAGATCTTCATTTCCTTTCTGTGTTCGGAACACTGATAGGAATTGCTCTGGAAAATGCAAGTTTGATTCAGCAATTGCAGGAATCGTATATCAGTGCAATAAGGTCGCTTGTTAATTCTCTGGAAGCAAAAGATGTTTACACAAAAAATCATTCTGAACAGGTTGCATATTATGCTGTTGCGATTGGAAAGGCACTTGGTATGGATAGTGCATCGCTGGAAAGTTTGCGCAATGCTGCCTATTTGCATGATATTGGAAAACTTGGTATTAAGGATGAGATCATTCTGAAAAAATCTTTCCTTACTGAAGAAGAACGCGAGATTATAAAAAAGCATCCACTGATTACAAGGGAAATTCTTAAACCTCTGAGGATAAAAAAAGAAGAAATGGAAGCATGCCTTTATCATCATGAGAGGTATAATGGTGATGGATATCCTGAGGGACTTGCTGGAGAGAAGATTCCTTTGATGGCAAGAATTCTTGCTGTGGCTGATTCTTTAAGCGCAATGATATCTGAAAGACCATACAGAAAAAAAATGGAAATCAAAGATGCAATAAAGGAATTGAGAACCAATGCAGGAAAACAATTTGATGAGAAAATCGTCAATGTGTTAATTGATGTGATTGAGAATTTAAAAGAAGCTGAATAATATTAAGAGACAAGGAGTTTTTATGATAAGAATTTCAAGAATATTTTCAAATGACCTCGGGATTGATCTTGGAACAGCCAATACCGCTGTTTATCTAAGGGGAAAAGGTGTTGTGTTGATGGAGCCATCGATTGTGGCAATCAACCGAGACACAAAAGAAGTTCTTGCGGTTGGAGCAGAAGCAAAAAAGATGCTTGGAAAGACACCTGCAAATATTATTGCGATGAAACCAATGAAGGATGGTGTCATTGCTGATTTTGATGCGTGTGAAGCAATGCTGAGGCATTTTATAAATAAAGTAAAGTCCCCGCGACACAAATTTGTTATGCCACCGAGAATGGTGATTGCTGTTCCATCAGGAATCACAAGTGTTGAGAGAAGGGCAGTACGTGAAACAGCATTAAAGGCAGGAGCAAGAATTGTTCGTCTGGTTGAAGAACCAATGGCTTCTGCAATAGGAGTTGGGCTTCCTGTTGAAGAGCCCTGTGGTAGTTTTATACTTGATATTGGTGGAGGCACCACTGAGATGGCAGTGATTTCACTGGGTGGTCTTGTTCTTACAAAAAGTTTAAGGGTTGCTGGAAACGAGATGGATGAAGCAATTTCCAATTATTTGAAAAAGAAATATAACCTTCTTGTTGGTGAAAGAACTGCTGAGGATATTAAAATTAATATTGGTTCTGCCTATCCACTTGAAGAAGAACTGACAATGGAAGTTCATGGAAGAGACCTTGTTGAGGGGCTTCCAAGAATGATCAGGGTTCGTTCAGAAGAAATCAGGGAAGCACTTCAGGATACATTGATGGCTATTGTCAGTGCTGTAAGAGATATTCTTGAGGAAACCCCGCCTGAACTTTCAAGCGACCTTGTTGAACGAGGTCTTGTGATTGCCGGTGGAGGAGCCCTTTTGAGGAATATTGATAAATTAATATCCCAGGAGACAAAACTACCTGTTACTGTTGCTGAAAATCCATTACTTGCTGTGGTAACCGGTGCTGGAAAGATGCTTGAAGAAGAAAAATATTTTAAGATGTTTCCTTCCGAATAGGCGGTTACATGCTGTGGAGATTTCGTCGTGAAATTATCTTTATCATTTTTTTACTGGTCGGCGTCTGGTTTACAAGACATCATTTAACGTTCACATCCAGTTTTTTTAAAAAAAAAATTCAGGAAAAAGTCATTCAGCCTGATATTGAAAATATCATCAGTGAAAATGAAAGATTCAGGAAATTGTTGAATTTGAAGCAGGAGAAAATTTTTTCAAGAGTAATATATGCCAGTGTGAAAACAATTTCGCCCTGGGTTTTTCCTTCAACCATTGTAATTGACAAGGGTTATGCTGATGGTGTCAAAGAAAATATGGCAATCATCAGTTCAAATAATTCTCTGATAGGAAGAATAGTTTCTGTTGACAGAGATACTGCCACAGGGATTACCCTGTATCATCAGGATAGCAGGGTTAGTGTGCTTGTTAGTTCCACAGGGGAACTTGCAGTGATTGAAGGGGTGTCCATTTCTTCGTTGTATCCATATCTGAAAATAAAATTTTTACCTCCTGAGTGCCGTGCAAATGCAGGTGATGTAGTTGAAACAAGTGGTTTTACAAAATTGTTTCCATCTCATATCAGGGTTGGTAAAATAATAAAAATTGATTCTTCAACAGCAGAACCAGTGAAACACGGAATTGTTTTGCCCTTTTTTATAAATGAAAACTTCACAGCAGTTGCACTTGTTGAGTAAAAAAGAATTCTGGGTACTGTTGCTTTTACCTTCAGTATGTCAGTTTTTTTTACGGAACTGCTGGATTGATTTTTTCCTGCTGGCTCTGTTTTATATTTCCTTTCGTAGTAATACTTTCCCATTTTTCTTTATGGTGGTTTTATGGAGTATAATATATGGCGCCATTACACTGGATAATTCAGGGAAGGAAATGATGGCACTCGGATTGGTCTGGTATTTTCTTTCATCTTTCAAAATTGATACTGATTTGAAAAAATTGATAAGTGCCACAATTGGCTGCTGTCTTTACATTATTATGAAATTTTGTGTTGGTTCAATGGGATGTGTCTGGAGTTTGCCAATGACATTGATGTTTGCGACGTATTTCATTCTGATACATGTCTCAATATGTTTTTTGTTGCTAATATTGAGATATCAGTTTGTAAAAGGGAAATTAATACCCTGGTGATTTTCAAACAATGGAACAGAGATTAAAAACATTTGTCCAGGTTGTAAAAATTTTGCTCGGAATACTTGTGATTCAATGCATAAATCTTCAGGTTTTTCATTTTTCATATTACAGACGATTGTCAGAACAGAACTGTATCAGAACAATTGACCTGGGAATCCCGCGTGGTAAAATTTTTGATAGAAATGGGAGAATTCTTGCTGAAGATAAGACATGTTTTCATCTTGTTTATGTGCCTTATGATTTAAAAGAACCAGAAACAGTCGCTTCAGTACTATCCAGTATACTGGGTCTGGATCGCCGGGAACTTTTAAAAGAACTTGAAAAAAAATCTACCAATCCTTTTGAAAGAAGAATTTTGAAAAGAGATCTCACTCAGTCGGAAATTGCAGCCATTTCTGAATATGCATTTAAACTGCCGGGTGTATTTGTTCAGGCAGGTCTTGACAGGCAATATACGCTTGGAACAGGTGCCTGTCATTTACTCGGTTACACCGGTGAAGTGAGTCAGGAAGAACTTGATTTATTGAAAGATGAAGGAATAAAACCCGGTCATTATATTGGAAAATATGGTATTGAGAAACAGTATGATCAGTTGTTACGGGGTAAATCAGGTGGATATCAAATAGAGGTTGATGCCAGAGGACATCAAAGAAGAATTTTAAGAGAAATATCAATGGTACCAGGGAACAATATCATTCTTACCATAGATCAGACAATTCAGGAAGCATGTATTAATGCCCTTGGAAACAGGGAAGGTGCCATTATTGCGATGGATCCGAGAAATGGTGAAGTACTTGCTCTTGTGAGTAATCCTTCATTTGAACCATTAAACGTAGCAAAATATCTGGTGTCTCCTTATAATAGAAACAATCCATTTTTGAATCGCGCAATTGCAGGGCAATATGCCCCTGGTTCAATTTTTAAAATTATTACAGAGATTGCTGCACTTGAGACAGGTGAGATTGGTGAACATGACAGGATTGAATGCACAGGAAGTATGGAAGTAGGTGATAGGATTTTTCATTGCTGGAAAGAAGAGGGACATGGCTGGATTGATATTAATCAGGCATTGCCATTTTCCTGCAACATTTTTTTTGGAACAGTTGGAATGAAATTGGGTGTGGACAAAATCCTTGAATATGCGAAACTTTTTGATTTTGGAAAGCCCACAGGAATTGATTTACCAGGAGAAAGAAGTGGAAATCTTCCATCTTCTGAAGAAGCAGGAGGCGCAATCAATATTGCTATTGGTCAGGGTGCAATTAGTGTAACTCCAGTTCAACTGTGCACAATGATATCCGCTGTTGCCAATGGTGGGAATTTGTGGAAACCATTTGTTGTAAAAAAAATTGTTGCTCCTGACGGAAAGATCATCAAGGAATTTCAACCCTCTCTTAAAAAGACAATTTTCATTTCTGATGAAACATTGACAATTTTAAAAAGGGGACTCAGAAATGTTGTAAAATTTGGAACTGGTGCTGGTGCTAATATTCCAGGAATTGAAATTGCTGGTAAAACTGGAACAGCCCAGATTGCTCAAAAAGAACTGGGTTTACCGACAAGGGGTGCCTTTGCCTGTTATGCACCTGCTGACAGTCCCAGTATTGCAATGGTTGTGGTTCTTGATGAAGCAAGTTCAGGTCAGGCTGCAAGAATAGCAGGTTCTATTATCAAGCGGGTTTTCACTTCTGAAGAGACGGTAAGCGAAACAACAATTTCTGAAACAGAACAAACGCAGACATTACCATCAGGAAGTCAGGGATTTGAATAAAATGGAAAATCCAAACAATCCGTGCAGAATACTTATGCTTGTCACAGGCGTTCTGACAGCAATTGGGTTATTGTTGCTTTTCAGTGCTTCAAAAAGCATTGCTTCAGTTTCTGGTTCTCTTCCTGTTTACGTAAAGCAATTGATATGGATTATTATCGGGATTTTGATGTTTTTATGGTTGAAGGATTTTGATTACAGACACTGGAATAAACTTGCTCATTTACTGTATTTTGTCATTCTGATATTTCTTTTAATTGTGCTTGCCATAGGAACAGGCAGGGCTGGCAGGTGGATAAAAATAGGTTGGTTTAATTTTCAGCCATCAGAATTTGCAAAATTCATTCTTGTGATAGTGCTTGCAAGATATTTTTCAATCAGGGATATTGAAAGGTTTTCAACCATTTTAGGTGGGGTGATCATTACAGGCATTCCATTTTTGCTTATTCTTTTGCAGCCAAATCTTGGAACTGCACTATTATTCATTATAATATTTTTCTCAATGGCATATCTTGCTGGAGCAAAGAAGAAACATCTTTTGATCTTAATCATAATCGGGGTTTTGATGAGTCCACTGTTGTGGATGGGATTAAAGGATTATCAAAAGCAACGATTGATTATTTTCTTAAATCCATGGAAGGATCCCCTTGGTAAGGGATACAATATCCTTCAGTCAAAGATTACAATTGGTTCTGGTGGTATTATAGGAAAAGGATTTCTAAAGGGAACTCAAACGAAACTTGCTTTTCTTCCAGAGTTTCATACTGATTTTATTTTCTGTCTTCTTGCTGAAGAATTTGGACTTTTTGGTGTTTTTGTCCTTTTATTTTTATATTATGTTTTTCTGTCTCAGATACACAGAATTACTTTGACTACACAGGATCCATTTGGTCGCCTCGCTGGAACTGGTATAATGGTCATGTTTTTGACCCAGATTTTTGTCAATATTGGCATGGCTTGCGGAATATTACCAGTTGCAGGTATTCCACTTCCATTTTTGAGTTATGGGGGATCTGCCCTCATTGTTTGTTTCATATGTCTGGCGACAGTTTACAATCTTGGTAAAAATACAGCACTTTTTTAACTTCCTGCCATGAATGATTTTGATCCAATCATAAATAATTTCGAAAAACCGATTACATATTTGAATAATGAAATAAACTCCTTTCATCCTGATATTTTTAAGGCAAAGGTGAAAGTGGCCATTGGTTATCCTGATTTGTACGAGGTTGGGATGTCAAATTTGGGAATCAGGATTATCTATGATATCGTTAACAATATGGAATCAGTTGCCTGTGAAAGATTTTTTGCCCCTGGTAATGATTTTGAGACATATCTCAGAACGCATAATATTCCATTATTTACGCTTGAATCACACACACCTTTGAAAGATTTTGATTTTGTTGGTTTCAGTATTTCTTCAGAACTGAATTATACAAATGTTATTAATATGCTGTCTCTTTCAAATATTCCATTGCGTTCGGTCGAAAGAAAAGATGGAGACCCGATTATTATCGCTGGTGGAAATTGTTCATTTCATCCTGAATCACTTTCTGATTTCATAGACATATGGGTCATTGGAGAAGCAGAAGAAACAATCGTTGAAATGATAAAAATCTACAGGGAATTGAAGGGAATAAAGAGAGAAAAAATCATTAAAGAACTGACGAAAATTAAAGGAGTATATGCGCCATTGTTTTACAGGGTAAATGATGAAAATTTAGTACCTGCTGAAAATGGAGTTCCTGAAGTAATTGAAAGAAGGTTTGTAAATGATTTTGAAAATGTTCCATTTCCAACAAGGTGGATTGTACCATTATGTGAAATCATACATGACAGGATTTCACTGGAAATTATGAGGGGATGTCCACAATCATGTTTATTCTGTCAGGGGGGTTTTTGCTGGAAACCAGTAAGAAAGAAAAGCGCAGAAAAAATTATCAAACTCGGGCTTGACGCATATCACAATACAGGATATGAGGAAATTTCACTTCTTTCTTTTTCATCAGGTGACCATCCTGAAATTGAGAAAATTGTAATGGGTTTGACAGAAAAACTCGGGAAATATAATGTTGCAATTTCTTTTCCTTCGTTAAGGATTGATAGTTTTTCTTTTCACCTTGCAAATCAAATCAGTCAGGTAAGAAGAACAGGTTTAACATTTGCTCCTGAAACAGGAGAAACACTCAGGAAATTCATTGGAAAACCAATTTCAGATGAAAAACTTTTATCCCTTGCATCAGAAGCCAAGAGAACAAAATGGAGGCAATTGAAACTGTATTTTATGATTGGACTTCCTGGAGAAAACGAGCAAACAATAAAAGAAATTGAACAGTTGATTAGAAACGTTTCAAAAATTATTTCTGTAAAATGTTCTTTTACAACATTCATTCCAAAACCGCATACTCCTTTTCAATGGGAAAAATTTCCTGATTATTTGTATCATGCTGAGATAGAAAAAAGAATAAAAACAAATTTTTCAAAAAACAGATTTGTCCATATTTCCTTTCATCCCTATGAGATGAGTGCTATTGAATGCTTGCTTTCAAGGGGAAACAGGAAACTCGGGAATGTGGTTGAGATGGTCTGGAAAAATGGTGGGAAAATGGAAAACTGGTCAGAATTTTTTGATTTTCACAGATGGAATAATGCAATGGAAAAACACTCACTTAATTTTGATGATTTTCTTTCAGAAAATAATTCTATTCATCGCAGATGGAATCATATCAAGGCATCCTTCCCGATAGATGCACTTGAAAAAATGAGGAAGAATTTTTACCAGAAATCAGGCATTATTAGTTAAACTTCCTGGATTTCAGGAATTAATTGTTTCCAGATTAAAACATAAGATTAATTCACAAAATTCTTTTTGTGATTATTCTGCGGGCAGTGTTATAATATAAAAATGGATGAGATTACATGCATTCTTCCAGTTGCAGGAATAGGTAAAAGGTTGCAACCACATACTTTTACGATTCCAAAGGTTCTTCTTCCTGTTGCAGGAAAGCCGATACTTGGATATCTTGTTGAGTATGTGAAAAATCTTGGTATCAATAGAATTGTTTTTATTACAGGGCATCTTGGAAATAAAATCGTTGAGTATGTGAAAAACAATCATTCTGATATTGAGGCAATATTCGTGAAACAGGAGGAATTTTTAGGGCTTGGTTACGCAATTTTTCTTGCAAGGGATTTTGTTAAGGGACCTGTTTTTATCAATCTTGGCGATACTATTGTTGAAGCGGATACAAAGGCATTGATAGACGATAACATTAGCTGGATTGCTGTGAAAGAAGTTGAGGATCCGAAAAGATTTGGTGTGGCAGTAACAGATGGTTCAGGAATTATTACAAAAGTTGTTGAGAAGCCCTCAGAGATTATATCAAAACAGGCACTGTGTGGTGTGTATTTTTTTAGCAATAGCAAGCTTCTTTTTGATTGCCTGGCACAGATGATTGCTTCAGGGAGAAAAACAAGAAATGAATTTCAACTTACTGATGCCATTGGAATGATGATAGAAAAAGGTGAAAAAATTCTTGGAATTCCAGTAAGGGTCTGGCTTGATTGTGGAAAACTTGAGACACTTCTTGAAACAAATAGATTTCTACTTACAAAAAACAATCCACCTGTTCCAGAACTTCCAACGGTTGTTATCAATGAACCTGTTTTTATTGAACCATCTGCACAGTTGAGAAACTGCGTTGTTGGTCCTTATGTTTCCATTGGTAAAAATGTCATAATGACAAATGTCATTGTTCAAAATAGCATCATCAATGATAATGCGAACATAAAAAATATTGTATTGACTGATTCTGTGATTGGATATTCAGCATTTCTTTCTGGTAATCTCCAGAAAATCAATCTTGGGGATGCTTCTCAGGTTAGTTTAATGGGAGAAGAGGATACTTTTTTCTAATCATTTGATGAATTCCTGATGTACTGTTTTCAATGCCTTCTGACCATCCTTTTTCCTTACAATACAGGAAATTTTTATTTCAGATGTGCTGATCATTTCGATATTGATACCAGCACGCGCCAGGGCACTGAACATTCTTGCAGCCACACCAGGGTGATTCATCATACCAAGTCCTATGACAGTAACCTTTGCTATCTCATTATCAGAAGTGACTGATTTACATCCTAATTCCTTTCCAATGTTCTGTGAAATCTCAAATGCCCTTTCAATCTCAGCAATATTAACTGTAAATGAGAGGTCAGTATAACCACTGGTACTGACATTCTGAACAATAATATCCACATTGATATTTGCCTCGCCAAGGGCTCCAAAAATTCTTGCTGCAACACCAGGTCTATCCGGGACATGGAAAAAAGTAATTTTTGCCTGTTTTTCATCAAGTGTGACTGATGAAACAACTGCACCTTCTTTGAAATCAACTTCTGTTACCATTGTTCCTCCATTTTCGATAAACGTTGATTTGACAACAAAGGGTATGTGATATTTTTGAGCAAATTCAACTGCACGCGATTGCATTACCTTTGCTCCTGCAGAAGCCATTTCCAGCATTTCTTTGTAAGAAATAACAGGGATAATACGGGCTTCGGGTACAATGTTGGGGTCAGCTGTGAAAACACCCGGGACATCAGTATAAATTTCACATATTTCTGCTTTCAATGCACCAGCAATGGCAATAGCTGTAAGGTCTGAACCACCCCTTCCAAGGGTTGTGATGTTGTCTTCAGGGCTGATTCCCTGGAATCCTGCCACAACAACAATTTTATCTTTTTTTAATTCCTCAAGTATTCTTCTTGTATCAATTGTTCTAATTCTTGCTTTTGTGTGAATATTATCGGTTCTAATACCAGCAAGAAATCCAGGTAATCCTTCTGCTTCAAAACCCAGATTTTCAATAGCCATACACAGCAGTGCCACTGATACAATTTCTCCTGTTGAGAGCAAAAGATCCATTTCCCTTGTGGGTGGGTTTTTATGAATTTGTTTTGCAAGATTTATAAGGTTATCTGTTGTTTTGCCCATTGCAGAAACAACAACCACAACCTTATTACCCTTTTTTTGGGTGTTTGTAACTTTTTCTGCCACATGTTTAATTTTCTCTATGTCTGCAACAGAACTACCACCATATTTCTGCACAATAATACCCATAATTTTGACTCCTGTGGAAAGACCTCATATATTTTACCTTAAAATTCAGATTTTTTGAAGTCAGGGATGTTATTCACAATGACCAGATGGATTGTTTCTTTGCAAATTTCTATCCTTGGTTTCTTTCATATTCAGCATTTTCTTTATAAGCATGATGCTGCGATTTTATACCGAATTGATTTCATCCATATAGCATCGTTGGCTGCGTCGTCGGCTTCCTCAACATACATCAGTATGCCTCGTTGCCTTCTCCTTGCCGCCTTGCTCTCTGGCGAACTCAATTCGGTATTCCTACAATTTTGACGGCAAATTAGTATTAAATCATATTTAACAGGAAAGGGCGTTTGATTTTTTTAACCGGAGTAATGAAAATTAAGAGGGATTTTTATCCGAGATATCCTTGTTTGAGAAGATTAATGTGACCATTGAGATATTCTATTGCGCTTTGTGGTTTTTTCCCCTCCTGTTGAATTTGTTCTATTTTAAGTATACCGGTTCCACAGGCGACCAGTATTTTTTTATTCAGGTCTACAAATGTTCCTGGTTTACCATAATTACCTTCTTCTTTTTCAATGCTGGATTTTTTTATTTTAAGAAGGATCTTACGATTTTGCAAATTGAGAAATGTAAATGCTCCTGGCCAGTCAGCAAGCCCGCGAACCCTGTTATGTATTGATACTGCAGAGTTTTCCCATTTGATAAGACCGTCACTCTTTTTCAGTTTTGGAGCATAGGAAACATCGCCCTGTTGTTCTTCACCCTGATAACCTGAAAGAACCTTTTTTATTGCTTCTTTGATTGTTTCTGTCGCAAGTACTGATAATTTTTCTCTCAATGTAAAAATGTCATCGTGTTGTTCAATTTTCAGGATGTTTTTGCAAATAATTTTTCCAGCATCAATATCTTTATTCATCAAAATCACTGTCACTCCAGTTTCTTTTTCTCCATTGATCAGTACCCATTCCATTGGAGCAGGTCCACGATATTTCGGTAACAGCGATGGATGGATATTAAGAGAAGCAATGACAGGGATTTTCAAATAATTTTCAGGAATAATTTTTCCGTAGGACAATACAATAAAAAAATCAGGTTTCATTGACAAAAGTAAACTTGAAAGTTCAGTGTTATTTTTAAGTTTTTCAGGTTGCAAAACAACAATATTTTCCTTTTGAGCCCAGATTTTTACCGGTCCTGGAGTAATCTTCAGGTGCCTGCCCTTTGGTTTATCAGGGCTTGTAACAACAGCAACAATTTCACCTATTTCTTTTAATGTTTCAAGACATCGAATTCCAAAAGCAGAACTACCCCAGTAGACAATTTTCATTTTTATATTGTTACGATTGGAAAATTAATGCAGCACCAGAAATGATACCTGCATCTATGCCAAGTTCGGCTGGAACAATTTCGACATTTTTCGAAAGAACCTTCATTGCTCTTTCATGTATGGTTTTTCTCACTGTTTCAAAAAGTATTTCACCTGCCTGAGCAATTCCACCAGCAAGGATAATTCTGTCAGGATTTAATAGATTGACGATACCTGCAAGGAATGCACCAAGGGCAGTTGCCATCTCAATCCATGTTTCTTCAGCAAGTTTATCACCTTTTTGATATGCTTCAGAAATCATTTTTGGAGTGATTTTTGATAAATCGTTTTCTGCCATTTCCGTAAGAATTGTTTTTTTCCCTCTTTTAATTTTTCTTATAACACTTTTCACAATATAATCCCTTCCGACATATGCTTCGATACATCCAATTGAACCACAACCACATTTTCTTCCCTTATAGTCAATCGGCATATGCCCTATTTCAGCCGCAGAATATATTGCTCCACGAAGTAGTTTTCCATTAATGACAACTCCACCGCCCAGCCCTGTTCCCAGTGTTAAACAAACAATTGTTCTTGTGCCCTTACCAGCACCAAAAAGAAATTCTCCGTATGCGATACTGTTGGCATCATTTTCCACAACAACTGGTTTGTTGAATTTTTTCTCAAAGATTTCCTTCAGATTGAAATTATGCCAGTCAGGGAGATTTGGAGCTTCATATACCACTCCATTATTATCAACGACTCCTGGTGTTCCAATACCAATGCCGTCGATTGTGTCATTCCAGACATCTTTTATCGCCGTTGATATTTGTTCAATAACAATATCGCGGCTGTTGCTTTCTGCTTTTGTGGGAATCATTCCCTTTTTCAGTATTTTTCCCTGCTGGTCAACAAGTCCATATTTGATATATGTACCACCTAAGTCAATGCCGATGGCTGTTTTCATTTCTTTTTACCTTTTAAGAAACCAAACATTGATTTTTTCTCTGTTTTTTCTTCTTTCTTTTCTTCTTGCTTCGCAGGAGCAGGGCCACTTACTGGTTTTTCTCTTTTACCAAAGATGCTTTTTTTCTTTTCTTCAGGTGGCTTTTCTACCTGTTGTGCAGGTTCCTTCTTTTTTCCAAATCCAAATCTTTTCTTTTTCTGTTCAACGACTTTTTCTTCCATTACTTCAATTTTTTCTGGCTCCGCAGTTTCAGTAATTTCGGGATGTTCGTATACTCCATATTTTTTTACAAGTTCCATTACATAGCAATAGTCACTGAAACTAACAATATTTGGAATTGAATGGTCAGAGTGATAAATATATCCACCATTTTTCTTTGCAACTTCAAACTTTGTTTTTATCTCATTTTCAATTTTTGTTTTATCAGGGTCACTCATCAATCTTGTATCAATGCCACCCATGAATGATAGTTTATCTCCATATTTTCCCTTTAATTCAATCAAATCCATTCCTGCTTTCACTTCAAGTGGCTGAAGGCAATCAAGGCCTGCATCAATGAGCATGGGAATTAATTCTTTTACATTTCCACATGAGTGAAGTAACACCTTCATACCCTTCGAATGGCAAAAACCATATACCATTTTGTCTGCCTGATAATGAGTTTTAAGATATGTGTCAGGAGAAAACAACGGTCCATTGCGATATCCCATATCATTGTAGAAAAATGCACCATCAAAGGTAAAACCATTTTTCATCATAAATTCCATCATGATCAGATTCAATTCAGCAAGTGTCATAATCATTTCTTTTACCCATTCAGGGTCTTCAATCATTGTAATCAAAAGTTGTTCTGTTTTCATATACCCCTGAAGAATATCATAACCGTATCCACCACCATAACATATAAATTTTCCTTCATCCTGTGCCTTATGGTATCCTGCGAGTGCACTAACCCAGTCAACCCTTGTGAAATCAGGGTTTAATCTTTTTTTGATTTCTTTCCAATCGTCCTTTGTTTTTATTGGATAATCAATAATTTCAGGTGTTGTTGTATAATCAAGGAAATTTTTTCTAACTCCACCCTGTGGAGTTGTCTGAACAATGAATTTTTCATTTTTTTCAATTGTTTTTACTGGAAATCTTGGAGTGCAATCAGCTCCAAAAAAAGCAAATTCAAATCCAAAGTATTCGCTTACATCTGCATCTTCTGGCAAACCTTCTTTTCTCCATCTTTTTATTGTTGCAGACCACGGGCTATCCTGTATTGGGATTCTATCTGGCTCTTTATGATTCAATGCAAGCAATACCCTTTCTTTTCCAGTCATAATTCCTCCTTTTGGATAATTTCTTCAGATACAATTTTACTAACAAATGCATAATCAGTCAATCGTCATTTTGCGAAACAGTAATTTGTGCATTAAAATGAATAAATAAAGGATGAAAGGATTATTTTATGGACACTGTTATTTTAACAGGCAATACTAACACAAAAATTGCCTTTGTTACAAAGGCATCAATCAAGAAAGTACATACTTTCAGAACTGATAATATTTACAGGGAAATGAAGAAAATTCAAACGACTGGCAATATTTATCTTGCTTCTGTTGTTCCTGAAGCAACGAAGGTAATCAAAAAATTTTTTCCTTCTGTTAAGGAAATCACTTACAGAAATTTCCCGTTTCCCATCAAGGTGAAACATCCTGAAAAACTTGGGATTGACCGACTTTTGAATGCAGCAGGTGCCAGAGTTCTTTTTAATTCAGATTGTCTTGTGATTGATGCTGGTTCTGCCATTACCATTGATCTTGTAGAAAAAGATGGTTCTTTTCAGGGTGGAGTGATATTTCCTGGTTATCATCTTTTATTTATGTCCTTGAAAAATCTGGCACTGCTGAAAAATGTAAAAGTCAAGAAACCGCCTGGTGTAATAGGGAAGGATACATCTGAAGCAGTTGGTTCAGGTTTGACATGGGGACTTTCATTTTTAATCACCGGTTATATAAATCATTTGAAATCTGACTATCCTGACTTAAAAATTGTTTTCACTGGTGGATATGGCAGGGCTTTGAAAAATCTTGTTAATTCAGGATTATACCAGAAGAATCTGACAATTACTGGAATAAAGGTAGTAATTTATGGAGAAAAAGAAAATTGGTCATTATGATGTTTTTTTCTTTGATGAATTGACAAGTACAATGGATGTTGCAAGAGAAATGATTGATTATGGTTGTGAATATGCTGTTGTTGCGAAGGTTCAAACAGATGGTCGAGGACGACATGGCCGAAAATGGATTTCAAATGAAGGCGGGCTCTGGATTTCAATTGTCTGGAAACATGTTGACAAAAATCTTTTGAAATATATGTTCCTTGTTGTGGCAAAATCAATTGTTGAGACACTGAAAAATTTTGGTATTTCTTCAAGGATTAAACTTCCCAATGATATTTATGCTGAAAATCGCAAGATATCTGGAATTTTAATTGAAAATCTTCGTGCATGTGTTATAATAGGTATAGGAATAAATGTCAACAATGACCTTGATGAAGAAATGGGTGATGCAACAAGCTGTAGAAACATTATCGGACGTACTCTAAACCTTGACTCGGTTTTGAATCTCACCATTGAAAATCTTGATAAATCAAGGTCTTGTTTTGTTTCTGATAATGATGAATTTTTCAATGAAATTAAAGGACTTCTGATCAAATGAATTCTGTTCTTCTTTTTTTTCAATTGATTTTACTTTTTATTCTTGTTGGACTTGCGGCATTTTTTTCTGCCTCAGAAACAGCATTTGTTTCTCTCGGAACATATCATTTAAGAAAACTTGAAGAAGATGATCCGAGAAGGAAAAGATTGCAGTTCTGGTTTAAGTATCCTCACAGGGTTCTTGCCAGTACTCTTGTTGGTAATACCATTGTTGAATCACTTGCTTCAATTCTCGCTGCTTCCATTGCCTACCGCAGTTCAGGAAGAATTGGTCTTGGAATTATGGCATTTTTTGTGATGTTTCTGGTTCTTGTTTTTGGAGAAATTATTCCAAAAAGTTTGGGAAAAAAATATGCAGAAAAATTTGTTTTTTTTGCTATTGTGCCGATGAAGATTTTTACACTTGTTCTTGAACCCATTAACAGATTTCTTCTCGGTTTTGCTGAGGTTTTTTTGAATCTTTTCAAAATCAGTATTGATTCTATTCTTCCTGTGTTAACAGAGGATGATATCAAGGCAATGCTTTCAGCAGGACAGGAGGAGGGTTTGATTGAAGAAGAAGAAAGGCAGATGATTCACAGTATTTTTGAACTTGGAGACAGGATGGTTTCAGAAGTGATGATTCCAAGGGTTAATATTGTTGCCGTTGATGTCAATGCAACAATAAAGGAAATTTTGAATCTTGTGGCAAAGGAAGGATATTCACGATATCCTGTGTACAGAGGTAATTTTGATACCATAGAAGGAATTGTATATTTGAAAGATATCATTGCAAGAGGGCTTGATAGAAATGACCTTGTTGCAAAAGATATTATGCGCAAGGCATATTTTGTTCCAGAAACAAAGAAAATCAATGAGTTAATGAAGGAACTTCAAACCCAGCAGATTCAAATGGCAATTGTTGTTGATGAATACGGCGGTACTGCTGGTATTGTTACCATGGAAGACCTTGTTGAAGAGATTGTTGGAGAGATTTCAGACGAGTATAAACAGGATACAGGGGATTATCAACAACTCAGTGATGGTAGTTATCTTGTGAAGGGTTCAATGGAAATTGAAAAAGCAAATGAATATCTTGAACTTGATATACCAAAGGGAGAATTTGAAACCATAGCAGGTTTTATTATGGAATATTTAGGGAAATTGCCGAGAAAGGGTGAAAAATTTATTTATAAAGGAAACGTTTTTATTATTCATGACTCGCATGAGAAAACAATAAAGTGGGTAAGAATTCGAAAAATTGCTGAGGAGAAAAAATCATGAGCGAAGATATATTAAAGAATGAAAAACTTGCAAAATTAGAGTGGTGGAAATCTCAGGGAATTGAACCCTATGGAAGAAAATTTAAAAGGGAATTGATTGCCTCACTGACTCCTGAAAGAAAAGATCCTGTATCAATTGCTGGTAGAATCATGACAATTCGCAGGCATGGAAAAGCAGCATTCTGCGATATTATGGACCAGTCAGGGAAAATTCAGGTTTATTTCAAAAAGGACATTATCGGAGATGTCTTATTTGAAAGGTTTAAAAATCTTGATGTTGGTGATATTATTGGGTTGAAGGGAGAACTATTTGTCACCCACACAGGACAATTAACAGTTCTGGTAAAGGACTTTACAATTCTTTCAAAGATTATTGGAACTCTTCCTGAAAAATGGCATGGATTGAAAGATGTGGAGATAAAATACAGAAAAAGGTATCTTGATCTGATTGTAAACCCACAAACACAAAATGTTTTTGCAACGCGAACAAAGATTATCAATCTTATGAGGAATTTTTTAGGACAGCTTGGATTTGTTGAAGTTGAAACACCAATGATGCATCCGATTCCAGGCGGAGCAGAAGCCAAACCATTCATTACACATCACAATGCTCTTGATATGGATCTTTACCTGAGGATTGCTCCAGAATTATACCTGAAGAAACTTCTTGTTGGTGGAATGGAGAAGGTTTATGAAATTAACAGATCCTTTAGAAACGAAGGAATATCGACACTTCATAATCCTGAGTTCACAATGCTTGAATTGTATTCAGCATACGGCGATTATCAGGAGATGATGGAATTAACTGAGAAATTGATTCTGCATATTGTGAAGAATCTTTTTGATACACTGGAAATTGATTATGGCGAAACAAAAATTAATTTTCAGCCACCATGGAAGAAAATTTACTGGGAAGATTGCTGGAAAAATCTTGGCATTGAGAACTGGAGAGATATAACACAGGTAAAACAAAAATTTGCTGACTTGCGTCTTGATACAGAAGGGAAAGAAGACCTTTTTGCTCTGCTTGATTTATTGTTCAAAAGAACAATAGAACCAGAATTGATTGATCCCACATTTATCATAAAATTTCCGGTTGAAACATCTCCACTTGCAAAAACATGCCCTGATGATCCCACGATGGTAGAAAGATTTGAACTTTATATTGCAGGGCTTGAAATTGCAAATGCCTACTCTGAATTGAACGACCCTGTTGAACAAAAAAAACGTTTTATTGAAGAAATCCAGAGACCGACTGAAAGGCCCAAGGTAATTGATGAGGACTATATTGAGGCGCTTGAATATGGAATGCCGCCAGCAGGTGGACTTGGTATTGGTATTGATAGACTTGTGATGATTTTGACCAACAGCAGTTCAATTCGGGATGTTATTTTGTTCCCGCTTCTTCGTCCCAAACAATGAGTTTCCAAAAAATCAGGAATTCTTTTATCGGGCTTTCTTTTGCAACAATTGTGTGTCGTATTGCTGGACTTGTAAGGGAAATTGTGAGTGCGAAATTTTTTGGGACCACAGGTATTTATGATGCATTCTTGATTGCCTTTATGATTCCAAATTTTTTTCGGGGACTGCTTGCTGAAGGGGCTTTGAGTACGGCTTTCATTCCTGTTCTTTCTGAACTTATTGCAAAAAATGAAAAAAGGGAAGAGATTTTAAAAATCACAGGCGCAGTGTTTACATTTCTTTTGCTGGCAACAACATCCTTATACATTTTTATACTGATTGTTAGTTTCGTTTTGCTGAAATTTTTTCCTATTCCACCGAAAATTGCAGAAATTGTTTTTTTATTAAGGTTTACATTTCCATATCTGATTTTTGTTTCTCTCGCAGCATGGGCAATGGGAGTTCTCAATGCAAGGCACAGGTTTGTGATTCCAGGATTGAACCCAATGATTCTTGATTTCTGGTGGATTTTCAGTTTATTTTTCTTTACAAGTTTTTTCGGTAGTTCCCTTGAACAAAAAATCTTTGGACTTCTGATAGGGATTCTTATCGGTGGCTTGAGCCAGTTTGTTTTTCAATTACCGCTGGTATTTGCTGTTCATGGACCGATTGTTTTCAATACTGACTGGAAACATCCTGCGATTATAAAAATGTTGAAGCTTTTTGTTCCTGTAATTATTGGAGTATCAGTTGGTCCAATTAATCTTCTTGTTGATTATTCTTTTGCTCGTTCGCTTGCAGCTGGGACTGTTTCTGCGCTATGGTATGCAACAAGAATATATCAACTACCACTTGGCGTTTTCAGTATTTCGCTTGCGACGGTGCTTCTACCACATCTATCCGGTGATGTTGCAACAAAAAAATTTCAGGAAGTGAAGGAGAATATTCATAAAGGATTTGAACAAACAATGTTTCTCCTTATTCCATCATCCATCGGAATGATTGTATTCAGACGAGAAATTATAGAATTACTGTTTAAAAGGGGCTTATTTACATCTCATTCTGTTGAGATTACTGCCTATCCTTTGATGCTTTATTGTATTGGTCTTGTTTTTTACGGGCTTGCAATAATTGTCACGCGGGGATTTTATGCTCATCATGATACTGCTACCCCTGTTAAAATTGGCATTATCAGTATTGCCACAAATGCTCTATTTGACTTTATTCTGATGAAATTTATGGGTCATGGTGGGATTGCTCTTTCAACATCACTGGTGGGACTACAGAACTTTGTTCTGCTTTATCTGATGTTTAGAAAAAAATTTCGTTTGCTTGAAACAAAGCGTCTCGTAAAGAGGTTTGCTGAGATTTTACTGGTAGGCATTTCGTGGGGTATAATGATTGAAGCAATAAGAAGGATTTTGATACCTTATGGAATCGTTTCAACAGTTGTTTTTGGAATTATTTTGAGTACTGTGTTTTATATTGTATTTGCAGTGATTTTCAGATTTCCTGAAATTTATGGTATAAGGATTTTCAAATGGAAAACATAATTCTTTTTTTCTTTTTAATTTTTTCTGTTGTCATTCACGAATACTCACACGGTTTGGCGGCTTATTATAATGGGGATGATACAGCATATTTGATGGGAAGATTAACCTTAAATCCCATTGCCCATCTTGACCCGATTGGTAGTATTCTTTTGCCTTTTCTGCTTGCTGTAACTGTTGGAGTGCCATTTGGATATGCAAAACCCGTTCCTATCAATCCATTGAGGTTCAGGGATTTTGAAAAAGGTATGATTACTGTTGGTATTGCTGGATGTGCTGCGAATTTTGTTGCTGGAACTGTTTTTTCTTTAATCAGCGGTTTGACAAAGGGATTTACTTCTGAAATCTTTCAACTGGCAGGTTTTATTAACTTTGTTCTTTGTTTTTTCAATCTTATTCCCATTCCTCCGCTTGATGGTTCAAGGGTTGTGGCAGTTTTACTTCCATCAAGGGTTGGTACTTTTTTTGATAGAATTGAGAGATACGGAATATTTATTGTCTATGCAATTGTGTTTGCTGGCGGTTTCAGATTTCTTGTTCCATTTTGTTCATCCCTTGTGAACCATATTTCTTCTTTTGTGCATCTTAAATTTTAGAAACTTTCAGAATTACTTTAGAAAAATAGAGACAGCGAATTTTTATCTCCTTAACAATGTAAAGGAGGAAAAAATGGAGAAGACAGATTTTATTGAATTGCTTCACTTTCTTCATATTTTGTGCTGGCAGGCACTGGGCAAAGTTGCAAATCCTGTCAGTGGTAGACCAGAAAGAAATCTTCAGTTTGCAAAGAGATTGATTGATATTCTTGAAACATTACAGGTCAAAACAAGGGGAAATCTTGAAGAGGATGAAAAAAGGATGCTTGAGGATATTCTTGCTGACTTAAGATTGAACTATGTTGATGAGTTAAACAAACAGGAAAAAAGAGAAACAGAAGGAAAATCTCAGACGGCAGATACTGGCGATGGACAAAAAACTCAAGGAGAAAATAAAGAAGGTTCCTGATTCTCCAGGTGTCTATATCTTCAGGGATAAAAATGGTAAAGTAATCTATGTGGGAAAGTCCTCACATCTTCGAAGCAGAATCAATTCTTATTTTGTAACTCCCCCTGCGTTTGGAAAATTTTCACTTGTTGAGGAAATTTCAGACATAGAAGTGATTCCTGTGGCTTCTGAAGGCGAGGCACTTGTTTTAGAATGTTCTCTGATAAAAAAACACCAGCCAAAATATAATGTTGATCTTAAGGATGGTAAAACATATCCATGGTTAAAAATCACCAGCGAAACATTTCCCTCAGTTCAGATTGTTCGTGAACAGAAAAATCTGGAAGAGATGTATTTTGGTCCATTTACAGATGTTCGTGGTTTAAAACAGGTTTTAAGATTTATCAGGACATATTACCCTTTTAGAACATGCAGGAAAAAAATAGTAGAAGGAAAAATTACAAAGCCATGCGGGTTTTTTTATGCAAAACGATGCTGTGGTGTTTGTGCAGGAAATATTACTCAGGATGAGTACAGGAAAATTGTTGACGGAGTTATTGCATTTTTTTCAGGAAAATATAAAAACTACTGCAGGATACTGAAAAAACAGATGGAACAGGCAATTAAAAACTGGGATTTTGAGCAGGCAAAGTTGATTGCCGAAAGGATTAAACTGCTTGAAAAAATGAGCGAACGACTTCCTTGGCGAAGTGAAGATGAACTTCTTTTATACAGAAAAGAAAATGTGTTACCATCCCTTGCAGAAAAACTTGGTCTGAATAAAATTCCTGCAATTATAGAAGGTTATGATATATCACATTTTGGTGGCAGTAACGCCACTGGAAGCAGGGTTGTTTTTAAGGGTGGAATTCCTGATAGAGACAGTTATAGAAGATTTAAAATTAAGGAAGTTTCTAAAATTGACGATTATAAAATGTTAAGGGAAGTAATAGTCAGAAGATTTTCTGATGCAAAACTTGGCGAAAAACCTGATTTGATTCTCATTGATGGTGGGAAAGGACAATTGAATGAGGTTGTTGCTGGACTGAAAGAATTAAAGATAGAAATCCCTGTGATAGGTCTGGCAAAGAAGGAAGAGATTGTGTACTCAAGTTTGAGTCAGAAACCCATCATTTTACCAAAGGACTCAAGGGAACTTCATCTTCTCCAGGACATAAGAAACGAAGCACATCGTTTTGCAAGGTCATATCATCTGAAACTGCGTTCAATAAAAAAGTGATCAAATAATTTGATACCTGACAATTTCAGGTTCTTTCATCAATCCACAGGGAACTATCTGATAGTCATCACAAAATTCCTGTCCTTCTGCAATGAACTGGTATGGACCTGTCCAGGCAGGCCATTTTTGATAAAAATGAAGTGGTCCATGTGAATTTCTTCTGTGTCCAAGTAATTCAATGCTCAGTAAATGTGGCTGACCATCTTTTACAAATTCAGTAATATCCAGTTCATTTGGTTGCCAGGCAATAATTCCTGCCTGTTTTCCATCAACAAGAATTCTCACTGCAACTGCCCTGTAGTCAGGAATTCTAATAAAAAGTTTTTGTTTTTCATCAACATTAGCCTGGATTTGGTGAACATAACTTACGTTGCCTGAATAAAATAAAAGTCCCTGTGCTGTCCAGTCACCAATCTTCAGTTTTTCAACCTTTTCAATGATATGAAGTTTTTCATTCACTCCAAAATCTCCCAGGATATAAACAATTTCAAAGCCAGGATGCTGCTGGTTGTATGTGGTTTCCAGAATTAATTCATTTTCCCCTGTTTTCAGAATTGATGGACTGAATTTAATGGTTTTCAATGATTTATCAACCCACCATCCTGAAACCATGTCTGATGAAAGTTGATTACCATTGATGTAAATACTGTAAAGTTCAGGTTTTTCAATACCAATAGCAACATCTCCTGATGGGATTTTTTCAACATTGAATACATATTTTAACGTAACAAGTGTAGATGGTCCTTTTTCATTCTTTTTCATTGCCCATGGTTGAAGCATTGCACCACCTCTGGGTTTAATTCCGAGTGTTTTTCTTACTTCTCTATCAATTTTTAGTATTTCTTTCTGCTGTTGCCATGTACCACCTGTGATTTTGTAGAAAGGTTTATCAAGAACAAACACATTATGTTCAGAAAGTAGAATATCCCATAAGTCCTTTTCTATTTTTGTTCTTTCAATTTCCTGCAATTTCATTCTTTTCTCGGTTTTGATGGATATTTCATTTTTGGGTATGATATACAATTTGCTACCAAGTGCAGGAAAATTTGTCTTTATAGCATAGCCATTTTCTTTTTGAATTGTTTCTGCTGAATAAATTTTTCCTGTTTCAGGGTCGATTTCAATTGCTGGATATTTCCAGTCAGGTACTCCTGAAATCATAACATTTTCAAAAGAAATATTTCTTTCTCTTGCATAGGTATGTCTTTCAAGGATTGGTTTCCATTCCATAGATGTATTGCATAAAAACAGGTAATATGCCTGTTGGTCTTCTCTCAGAAGATAAAGAATCTGGTTTATTTCTTTTCCTGATTGGTCTACGATTGATATTCTCCTTGTGTCTTTTTCAATTTTTTCAATGGCAGATTCAATATTTTGCGAAAGTTCAAAAATTTCGGAGAAATTTAATTCTGCTGGTTTTCCATCAATGAATTGAGGGAATTTTTCAACAAATATTACCTTTCCTCCTGCTTCCTTGAATTTTTTTAGCAATGTGAGTGTTGAACTTCTTATTGTGTAAAGTGGTGGAACAAGAATTGCTTTATATTGTGCCTTATTGACTTTGAATATTGCCTGATTCCCTTGTTTTTTTACCTTTGCCCATTCTGAAAGTATTTCTTCATCTCCATAATCAAAATCAATATGAGATGCACAAAGAGTATCACAGAATTTTTCAAACATACGATCGTATTCAATGATATCTTTTTGTCTTACAAATTTTTTCTCTTTTTCATCCCATTCAGGCATTCTATAGATACACCACATACTTTCAATGGGATGGATCACAAGTAAATCCCTTACTTCCTGTCCCTCTGTCATTACAGCATAGATTCTTGCGTAATAATCTTCAACCTTGTTATAAATATTCCACCATGGTGATTGATAGAAAATACTTGCAGGATAATCTCGTTTTGCTTCTCCGAGCATTGTATACCATGAAAGATGCTGACATCTTAAGTTAATTCCAAGTGCTGTCTGCCAGTCACCGAGTGCCTTATGTCCTGAGAATGGGAAATCCCAGCCCGTGCAACCATATGTTTCAGTTAGACGCCATTTTCTTCCAAACTGCCGTGCCACTGAACTCACCTGTTTCGCAGTATTAAACAGTCGCCAGTGCTCTGTTAATAAATCCATTCCTGGCGCCTGCATGTACTGGTAAAATCTCATGCAATTTCCAACAACATTTGTTTGAGACGAGAGTGTATCTTCAGAAAGGACGTGACCAGTGAATAATAATTTATTTTTTTCGCACCACTGGCCAATTTGTTTTGCAAAGGCATCAACAAAAAGATGGGTAATGCAATCGTGGTAGTGATATCGTGCCTGTGAAATTGTTTTTCCAGCAATATCATAATAAATTTCAGGAAGATACTCGACCAGGTCATAACCATATCTTTTTTTGAAAATGGCAGGCAGTTTTTCAGTCCAGGAGACAGCAATTCGATTTGGTGGTTGCCAGTCATAGTCAAAAAACTGAGAGCCATAATTTGGTTCATCAGTAAATATCCCGGGAATAACAGAACCAAAATATTTTCCGCAATATTTTCTGTATTGCTCATGTGTGATTTTAATAAATTGTTTGACTGCTTCTGAGTTCATTGTGTCAAGATATGTGTAGCCATTATACCAGTCACTGAATTTGGAAGTTTCAATAGAGAAAATCAGGATTTTCTCACTTTCTTTTAAGTCCATTATTTTTTCCTGTGGTTTGATTTTCCTGTAATTTATTATCACGTTTCCATCAAATTCAGCCAAAAATGCCGCAAGAAAATTTTTTGTTTTCTTTATATCTGCGATATTTTTTGTTTCCTGCATACAAAGATGTTTCATTCTATATTTGGGATTTTTTGTGACAAGACCACCTGCTGCTCCTGATGGCCATCTGTCTTCATCATAAAGGTATGCAAGCATTTTTAGTTTTTTCGCTTCATCAGCGCAGGCATTAATGCATTCAAACCATTCTTCTGACAGATATTCTGTATCAAGTCCTACCCTTGAATGCATGAAAAATCCACCAAGACCCATTTCCTTCATGATTCTGATTTGCCATCTCAATTCCTCAGGATCCAGTTTTCCATTCCATGCCCAGAATGGTGCCCCTCTGTAAATACTGGACGGCGATTTAATTTCATCAAGCAATTTTTCCATTTTATTCATATGTTTCTCCCTGTTATCATCTCATATGAGTCAAAAATGTTCACTTCAAATTTCCATAGATTTGATTATATTGTACAATAATTTTTAAGCATTTCAATAAAGAATCGGAAGTGGTGTAAATGGAGAAACTTCTGGATAACTTATTTTTATTCAGGATACACGTTAATATGGTCCTAAAAAATTTATCGGACCTGAACTAATAAAGTGATAAAATCATTTTTGTATGACATATGAAAGGAGGAAAAAATGCGTATAGGTACAGGAATGGTTGAGATTACGCCTGAAGAAGGGATTCAACTTGGAGGAAACGTAGGTTGTTACAGACCGGCAAAAATAGTAAGTGACCCATTGTATGCCCGGACACTTGTGGTGGAAAGTAATGGAAAGAAACTCTGTCTTATCACACTTGACCTTGTAGCAATTGAACGTATTTATTGTGACAGAATAAGAAGGATGGTTGCCGAAAAGTGGGGTTTTGAATATGATGCCATAATGATTCATCCGCTTCAAATCCATTCAGCACCTTCACTCGGGAATTTTATGCTCACAGAAGACATCAAGAACATTCCATCAGAATTTGACTGGTTGCGCGGGGGTGACGAACGTTATAACAGTTTTGCTGTAGATAGAATTATTGAATCAGTAAAGA
The DNA here is from genome assembly GCA_023818965.1 of Candidatus Omnitrophota bacterium. Lineage (GTDB taxonomy): Bacteria > Ratteibacteria > UBA8468 > B48-G9 > DTJG01 > DTJG01. The sequence continues at coordinate 87,245 of JAMWCD010000006.1, forward strand.
TTGCCAGTGAATCATTGCAGGATGTTAAAATTGGCGTTGGAACTGGTATTGAGGGGAGGCTCGCGTTCAACAGGCGTGCTGTTATGCGTGATGGTAAAGTGAGTATGCCAGGAGTATGGATTCCACAGAATTTGCCCCTGGGCAATACAAGGATTTGCTACATTGAGGGACCCATGGATCCTGAAGTGGGTGTATTGTGCTTTAGAAAAGATTCCCTGAATATACCAGTAATGCTTGTTAGTTATACCTGCCATCCTGTGTGTGTTTTTGCTAAAAACCCCTGTGGTTGCATTGTTTCTGCTGATTGGCCAGGCGCACTGGCAGATGAACTTAGAAAACGTTATGGTGGTAATGTCCTTGTTCTTAATGGTGCCTGTGGGAATATCAATCCGTGGAATCCATTCGACCCGGATTACATGAAAATAGACCATCGATTCATAGGCAGAACACTTGCGGAAATGGTAGAGAAAGTTATAGAAACAATGGATTTTAAAGAAGAAACAGTTATTGACTGGAAGGTGAAACATATAAAAATTCCAGTAAGAAAAGTTGAACCCAAGCTGCTTGATGAGGCGAGAGAAATTTTGAAACAGAATCCTGATCCGGTCTGGATAAATGAAGAAAAGACAAGGGTTGATTTCAAATGGTTCAGGGCACTATCAATTATGAATGTTTATTTACTTCAACAGAGAGAACCTGAGTTTGATTATGAAATCCAGGTTTTCAGAATTGGCAATGTAGCACTTGTTGGTTTACCAGGAGAAATGTTTGTTGAAGGAGGGTTGAAGATAAAACTTTTGTCTCCTGCTTTCAAAACTTACATTGTGCACATGGTTAACCATTACGTTGGTTATATTCCAACAATGGATGCCTTTCAAAGGGGAGGGCATGAGGTTGATACGACATTATGGTCAAAACTTGTTCCTGAAGCACTTGATATGATTGTGGATACTTCGATCAAATTGCTTAAGGAAATGTTTGGGAAATAAAGGATTGAAAAATAATATATCAATGATGTAAAATATAAAAAATCATGACATTTTTTGAAAGGGAGGACTAATGGAGTGCAAAAATAGAGAAAGAAACATTAAAGATTGTTCCTGCACGTACATATCCTGCAACAAAAGGGGTATGTGCTGTGAATGTGTGATGTATCACAGAGCAAATGGCGAAATTCCAGGTTGCTTTTTCCCGAAGGAAGCAGAGAAAACCTATGACAGATCAATAAAATATTTTATCAGTGTGTGGAGCAAAAAATAGTTTTTAGTACCAAATCCAGAGGTATCTGAATCTTCTTACATACAAATTGACCGATTCAGGTTGTTTTAATACAATGAATGTTTCAACATTTTTTCTTGCTGATTCTGAGTAATTGAATGAACCAGTAAGCACTGTAGCATCATCAATAATCATTGTTTTATCATGGATGTTTTCAACAAAACAATCCTTTTTGATATTGAAGAACTTAAATCTTTTCAGGAAACTGTATTCATTTGAAAAAGGATTTTGTGAACCTTCAAAAATTCCATAAATGTTAATTCCTTTCATTCCTGCCCTGCATATTTCTTCAGATATGATATCGGATGTAAAAGAAAAAATTGTAAATTTGATAGTTTTTTTTGCGTTTTTAATTTCATTAGCAATCAATGAAATGCAGTCAGTTGAAGGAGAGAAATATATACTGATATCGGACGCACTGTAACTTGTGAGGTTTGTTCTGCCTGACCAGAGAGAAAAAAAATTGTTTTCAAAGAATTCTGCTATTTTTTTATCCCTGATAAATAGGATATTGTTTGAATCCCAGATAAGTGACGATTGGCTGAAATTTGCTGAACCAACAATAACATTTTCTGTATCAATGACAATAAATTTGGCATGCATCGCACAGGAAGATTTTGTCCATTTTTTAACATCAATATTTTTTGATTTATTGAAAAAATACTCAGGTGGAAACTGTAGAAGAATTTTTATTTTCACACCTCTGTCAGCAAGCAAATTTAATATCTTATTTGCCTGTTCCCAGTTGAATGTATAACTTACGATATAAATGGATTTTTTTGCCTCCTTGAGTTTTTCCAGGATCCGCTGATCAAGTTTATCCTGCGGAGAGAAATACGGTGTTATTTCAGAGCCATAAACAACTACTGTTATGATAAACAGGAGAAAAATCACAATTTTTTTCATTTTTTCCATATACTAATTTTAGTGTCAGATGAATTTTTTTCAAAATTTACTGACTGCAGCGGGATTTAGAGTTAAAAACATTTCCAAAAATGTATAAACTGAAGTAAAATAATAGAAAAACATTTTCTTAAAAGGAGGAGACCTTGAAAGCAGCCATCTTCTATGGACCTGAAAAAATCAGTATCCAGCAGTGGGATAAACCAGTTTGCAGGGATGATGAGATTCTGATAAAGGTTTATTATTGTGCAATCTGTGGCACTGATGTAAGAACGTTTTTTCACGGACACAAGAAAGTAATTCCACCTGCAATCATAGGGCATGAAATTACAGGGGAAGTGGTTGAAATTGGGAAAAATGTGAAAACTGAATTGAAAAAGGGAGATAAAATCACACCTGTAACATCCATTGGATGTGGTAGATGCAAGTTATGCCATAAGGGACTTTATAATTTATGTCCTGATACAAAGGCACTCGGATATTATTTTCAAGGTGGTTTTGCTGAATATATGGTGATTCCAGAATCCGCAGTAAAGCAGAATGCGTGGGTGATATTGCCTGACAATGTTTCTTTGCTTGAAGGATCTCTCATTGAACCACTTTCGTGCGTGATTAATGCACAAAATTACCTCAACATTCAACAGGGTGATACAGTTGTAATATATGGTGGGGGACCAATTGGATTTATGCATGCAGTTCTTGCTGGTGCTTCTGGAGCCAGAAATGTTATTATGATTGATCCTGCATTTGATCGATTGAAAAAGTTCGCCAGCAAATTTTCATCTTTGATATTGATAGACCCGAATTCAGAAAATACCGTACAAAAGGTAAAAGAGATAACTGATGGTTATGGTGCGGATGTAATTATTACTGCGTGCCCTGCAAAACAGGCACAGGTTGAGGCATTTTCTATTGCTTCTGCACATAGCAGGATCAGTTTTTTTGGAGGATTGCCAAAAGATGATTCTCTTGTAACAATTGATACCAATCTCATTCATTATAATGAAATTTCTGTTTTTGGTGCATTTGCTTCAAATAAGCCTGATTATCAAAAAGCATCGGATTTAATTTCGAGTAGAAAGATTGATCCGTCGAAATTTATTACTGAGGTAATTCCACTGGATGACATTGAGAAAGGAATTCGAATGGTAAAGGAAGGAAGTGTTTTGAAGGTTGTTGTGAAAATACAGGAGTAGACAATGGAACAGAATGTTTTGAAAGATAAAATTACAATCATTACTGGCGCGGGCAGGGGCCTTGGCGAAGCATTATGCCATGGTTTTGCTGATGAAGGTGCCATAATATGCCCGTGGGACATTGATGAACAGAATCTTAATAATGTTGCTGAATCTCTTAAGAAAAGAAATTCCCTTGGAAGAAAAGCAAAACTTGATATTACTGATGAGAAACAGGTTGAAAACGAAGTCAATGAAATAGAGCAGGAATTTGGAAGGATTGATATACTTATAGCGAATGCAGGGATACTTCATTCCTATGAAATTACTGATTTTCCAGAACAATTATGGAGAAAAGTGATTGAGGTCAATCTTGTTGGATACTTTATTTGTGCCAAGTATGTTGCAAAAGTTATGAAGAAACACAAAAAGGGTGTGATATTACAGATAAATTCTAAATCAGGAAAAAAGGGCAGTTACTGGAATTCAGCTTACGCAGCAAGTAAATTCGGAGGGATTGGACTAACACAGAGTATTGCTCTTGACCTTGCTCCTTTTGGTATCAGGGTTAATGCAATATGTCCTGGAAATATTCTTGAAAGTCCACTGTGGCAAACAAGTTTATTTCAGCAATATGCAAAAAAATGGGGAATTTCAGTTGATGAGGTTAGAAGAAAATACATTGAACAGGTTCCGCTTGGTAGACCCTGTACTTACAGGGATGTCATCAATGTTGCGGTATTTCTTGCAAGTGATTATGCCAGCTATATGACTGGTCAGGCAATCAATGTTACTGGTGGTCAGGAAATGAGATGAATCAATCAAGGGATGAATTCTATTTAAAAAAATGTTTTGAACTTGCAGTAAAGGGTAAGGGACTTGTCAGTCCAAATCCCATGGTAGGATCTGTTGTTGTGAAGGGTAATCGTGTTGTTGGTTATGGATGGCATCGTGCATTCGGTCTTGCACATGCAGAGGTTGAGGCATTGAAAATGGCAGGGACAAAAGCAAAAAATGCAACATTATACGTCAATCTTGAACCATGCTGTCATTATGGAAAAACGCCACCATGCACAGATGCAATAATACAAGCAGGAATAAAAAAGGTTGTATTTTCCACCATAGACCCGAATCCTGCAGTAAACGGAAAGAGTATAGAAATTTTAAAACAAAATGGTATTGAGGTAAGGTATGGACTTTGTGAAAAAGAATCACACCAGTTGAATGAATCATATTTCACATTTGTAAAAAAGAAAAGGCCATTTATTTCTTTGAAATGGGCAATGAGTATTGATGGGAAAATTGCAGATGCCTGCGGGAGGTCCAGGTGGATTACTTCTGACGATGCAAGACAATTTGCAAGACAGTTGAGATTTGAATACGATGCAATAATTGTCGGTTCAAATACAATTGTTTATGACAATCCTTATCTTGATTTTTGTGCTCCTTGCGGAATAAGGAAATCTCTTGTTGAAAGAAAAAAATTTTACAAAATTATTCTTGATACAAATCTCAAAGTTGTGCCTGAGTCAAATGTATTTTTGAACAAAGCATCAAATGTGATTATTTTTACAGGTCGTGATACATCAATTAATACAAAATTCCATGAGAATGTTGAAATAATCATCGTTGATAAGGATCAGGAAGGTTTGCTTGATCTTTCCCAGATATTAAATTGTCTTTATGAAAAGGGTATCGCAAAATTATTTGTTGAAGGAGGGACAAAAATTTTAACATCCTTTTATCATCATAAAATTTTTGACCTGATTTATGTTTTTATAGGATGTAAAATTATTGGCGGTTCTGCTGATTATCCACCGTTGAAGGGTAACATCATTTCGCCTGATACTCAATCTGATATAATCTTAAAGGATGTGATCAGATTTTCAAATGATGTTTTGCTGATCATAAAAAAATGTTCTCAGGAATAATTGAAGAAAAAGGAATGATTGTGGGAAAGAAAATCAGTGGACAGGTGGCTACTATTTCCATCAGGGGAGAAAAAATTTTTGAGGATCTATCTCCTGGAGATAGCATCAGTGTTGATGGTGTATGTTTGACAGTTGAAAAAATTCATTTTCCAGTTTTTTCTGTTACTGTTTCCAGTGAAACAATGAGATTGACCACACTTGGTTCAATTTTACCCGGTACCCAGGTAAATCTTGAACGAGCATTAAAATATGGAGACAGAGTAGGTGGGCATCTTCTTTCAGGGCACATTGACTTTAAAACTAAGATCTCAGGAAAAACAGATGCTGGCAAAAGCACTGTTTTAAAAATAAAAATTCCACCTGATTACAGGAAATTTTTTGTTCCAAAGTGCTCAGTTGGTATTGATGGTATTTCTCTTACTGTTGCTGATATTAAAGGCGATGAAATTCTTATATGGTTGATACCTTATACGATTGAAAATACCACAATGAGCAATAAAAAAACAGGTGACTATGTAAATGTTGAAATAGATATTGTTGTTAAATCGATTATTGAACGAAATGTTGTTTCAGGGGAAAGACATGACAAAATCAACAAAGAAGCAATTTTTTAAAGTTGATACTATTGAAAGTGCAATTGAGGATATAAAAAAAGGTAAATTTGTGATTATTGTTGATGACGCAAAAAGAGAAAACGAAGGAGACCTTGTTGTTTCTGCTCAGAAGGTAACACCACGACACATCAATTTTATGGCAAAGTTCGCAAGGGGTTTAATATGTGTTGCTCTCACAGGAGAAAGAATCAATCAATTAAAATTATCACCAATGGTGGAAGACAATACTGCTTTACACCATACAAATTTTACTGTTTCGGTTGATGCGAAAAAAGGCGTTACAACAGGGATTTCTGCATTTGATAGGGCAAAAACAATAAAAGTTCTTATCAGTCCTGATACAAAGCCAGATGATCTTGCAAAGCCAGGTCATGTTTTTCCAATAAAGGCAAAGGATGGAGGTGTTCTGGTTCGTGCAGGGCATACTGAAGCAGCGGTTGACCTTGCAAAACTTGCCGGACATTACCCTGCTGGTGTGATATGCGAAATCATGGCAGAAGATGGTTCAATGGCAAGGATGCCTGAATTAATCAAACTTGCGAAAAAACACAAATTGAAGATCATTACGATTGCAGATTTGATAAAGTACAGAAGGATGAGAGAAAAACTGGTTGAACGAATTCTATCCGTGGAATTACCAACAAAATTTGGGACATTTGAACTATTCCTTTACAGGGATAAAATTGAAGGAAATAATCATCTTGCTCTTGTGAAAAAACTTGATACAGACAAAGTACCTCTTGTAAGGGTCCATTCTCAGTGCATTACGGGAGACATTTTTCATTCTTTCAGGTGTGATTGTGGAGAACAGTTGCACAGAGCGCTTTCAATGATTGCGCAGGAAGGTGGAGCACTGGTATATTTACCACAGGAAGGAAGAGGGATAGGGCTTGAAGACAAATTGAGGGCATATAAATTACAATCAGAAAAAAATCTTGATACAGTGGAAGCAAATCTATATCTTGGCTATCCTGATGACATGAGAGATTATGGTATTGGTGCACAGATTCTTCTTGACCTTGGCTTTACAGATATTCGTTTGCTTACCAATAATCCAAGGAAGATTGTTGGGCTGGAGGGATATGGAATTAATATTGTTGAAAGACTTCCGATAGAAGTTCCACCAACACCTTATTCTGAGAAGTACCTGAGAACAAAAAAGTTGAAAATGAAACATCTAATCAGTAATGTTTCAGTTCAAAAGGTAGTGTCAAATAAGTGATGAAAGATTTCACAGGGAAGAATAAGAAAAATAAGAAGTTTCCTCCCCATTGAGGGGGGAGGGAAAGGGTGGGGGTGAAAAAATATAAAGCAGGACTAAAGCATAAAGCGCGAAGATTAAGGAAGGAACTAACAGAGACGGAGAAATACTTATGGAAGTATTTAAGGGACAAACAAATAGGAGGATTTAAATTTCGGCGTCAACAGCCAGTAGGCAGATACATAGTTGACTTTATAAATTTTGAGAAGAAACTAGTTATAGAAGTAGACGGAGGGCAGCATTCAATTTATAAAAAGAGGGACATCATAAGGGATAAATATCTTAAAAAAGAGGGATACAGGGTCTTAAGGTTCTGGGACAATGAAGTTTTAAATAATATAGAGGGTGTTTTAGAGGTGATAATGCAAAATCTTTCACCCTCACCCCAACCCTCTCCCCTCAAGGGAGAGGGTGAAAGGAATAATTAGCCAAAATTGGCAGAACAGTTCAAAAAACAAAGGGGGAAAAATGAAAATCTTTGAAGGAAATTTATCTGCTGAAGGAAAACGTTTTGGGATTGTTGTGAGCAGATTTAATGAATTTTTAACAAAGAATCTTCTTGAGGGTGCACTTGATTGTCTCAAAAGGCATGGTGCAGTAGAAGAAAATATTGATGTTGTCTGGGTTCCAGGTTCTTTTGAGATTGGTTTTGCTGCAAGAAAAATGGCATCTTTGAAAAGATACAATGCCATCATATGTCTTGGTGTTATTGTGAGGGGGGCAACTGCCCACTTTGAATATGTGGCAGGGCAGGTGACAAGAATACTCGGGCAGATTAATGGGGAGGGTGTTGTTCCTGTGACCTATGGAATTATTATTGCTGATAGCCTTGAGCAGGCAACTGAAAGGGTTGGGACGAAAATGGGAAACAAGGGATGGAATGCGGCGCTATCTGCAATTGAAATGGCAAATGTCAGTGAACAGTTGAAATGAAAAAAATTTTTCGCAGGGCAAGAATTTTAGCCCTTGAAGTGTGTTATCAACTTGACATACAGAACCTGATGTGCTTAAAAAATGCAGATCAGGTGTTTGAGGATATGCAGGTAAATGACAGCAGTGTACTATCTCGTGCAAAAAAAATTGTTACTGGGGTAATTACAAACCTCTCATTGATTGATGAATTGATTAAAAAACACAGTAAAAACTGGGATATATCAAGAATGGTCTATATAGACCGAAATATTTTAAGGATTGCGGTCTATGAAATGTTGTTTATGCCTGATGTCCCTGATATAGTCGCAATCAACGAGGCAATCGAGATTTCAAAAATTTATAGTTCATCTGAATCAGGCAAGTTTATCAATGGACTGCTTGATAGTATAAGAAAGGAAATTGTTTCTCAACAAAAATAAATCTTATTCGAGAGCAACGGGATGAAACGATTTTTAAGTATTTTCCTCAAGACGGTTATCAGTGTCATTTTTATTTTTCTTGTGATAAGAAAGGTTGATATTTCTGCAATGGCAACAATTTTAAAACATGTCAATATTTATTCATTATTATGGGTTCTTTTTCTTAACTACACCATCACTTTTTTTATGGCATTGAGGTGGTACTATATTCTTTATGAATTCAGGGAAAAATTATCATTTTTAAATGTCTGGAAACTATCGCTGGTCGGGCTTTTTTTTAATGTATTGCTACCAACAGGAGCAGGTGGGGATGCAGTAAAAATTCTTTATATTACAAAGGGTGAAAATGAAAAATTAAAACTTGGCACATCTGTGATTTTTGACCGTTTTATTGGTTCATCAACCATTGTTCTTATGGCTATAATTAGTTTGCTTACATACCAGCGGAATCTACCGGAAAAATTAAAAATTACCCTTGTGTTTCTTCTTATTCTTGTGCTTTTTATATGGCTGCTAATTCTATCAGACAAACTTGCTGTTTTTACAGGGAAGATTTTTCCAGGAAAAATCAGGCAAAAACTAAAAATTTTCTATACTCATTTAAGAAACTATGGCATCAATGGTAAAATTCTTACAGGTTCAATTTTCACCAGCATTTTTGTTCAACTTCTTTCAATATATGTTCAGTATCTTTGTTCAATTCTTGTTTCTCAATCAAGTTTTTCTCCTGTGCCATTTCATTTGTTTTTTGTCTTTATCCCGATGATATGGCTTTCTTCTATGATTCCATCACTTGGTGGACTTGGAATAAGAGAATATGGTTATCTATTCTTTTTTCATTCCTATCTTGGGAAAGATGCCGCAGTAGCATTATCAATTATCAATTTGCTTTTAATTTTTTCTCAGGCATTTCTGGGAGGATTGATATTTTTGTTTTTTCGTCCATCTCGCCAATAGATTTTATGGAGACCTTATTCAATATTTTTTCAATTTCCTCAGGTTCTGGAATTTCTGTTCCTGGTTTGATGGATTTTGCAGTTCCCGCAGCAGTCGCAAATAAAAGGGATTTTCGGAAATCACCTGAACGGGAAATTTCCATTGCAAAGGCACCAAGAAAAATATCTCCACAACCAACAGTATTTCCCTTTTTAATGGCGACGGATTTTGTATAATATGATTCGTTTTTTGAAAATCCAATGGCTCCTTTTTCCCCGAGTGTTATAATGAGAAAAGAGATGCCACTACTGACAAATTTTTCAGCAGCATTTTTTAAAATTTCAAAGGATGTTATTTTTTTTGAAATCAGACGGGAAAATTCCCATATGTTTGGTTTTACAATATATGGATGTGCTTGAATTCCATATTTTAATGGCTGATTGTCTGCATCAAGACATACCCTGATGGACGGGAAATTTTTTTTAAGATTATCAATGCACTTTTTATAAAAATCTGCTGGTACACCAGGAGGCAGACTTCCTGAGAAAATGATGATACTACTGTTGTCAAACTTTCTTTTTGTAATGAAATCAAAGATTTTTTTTATCCGGGATTCTGGAATGGGAAAACCCTGTTCATTAAATCTTAAGACACTACCATCCTGAAAAAAAAATTATAACTTTCTCTTGTTTCTCCTGACAGTTCCAGCAGGTCTATATTTTTTATTCCACAGGACAACAGTAAATTTTTTAATCTGATGCCATTATAGCCAGCAATAAGACCCAGAGGAATTACCTTTTGTTTATATTTATGAAGAAACCTTGCTACATTAAAGCCCTTACCGCCAGCATTAACCAGTTTTTGCCTGATTCTAATAATGTCATCAAATTTTACTGAATCCACAAAACAATTGACATCAAGGCAGGGATTCAAGCATACTGTATAAAATTCTAATGTTTTCATTTTATGTTGCTTGAGGTCTGTATTTCTTTATTTTTTTTCTTCTTCTCAACTGGCTTGGTTTTTCATAAAATTCACGTTTTTTTATTTCTCTGATAATTCCTTCTTTTTCAACCTCTCGTTTAAATTGTCGGAAGATTTTCTCAAAATTCTCGTGATGTTGTTTTTCCACTGAGGAATAGTCACCCCCCTCCTAATATCTGTCTATGGCAAATAATTTTGAACCGCAATGTCTGCATGTTTTATCGTTGCTCTTATAGCCATCAACAATGAAACATGTTCTGCAGCGAATATTGATTTTTTCAACAACCTGTGCTTGCACCTTTGTTGTTTCAGGTTGCGAGTCCTTTGCCTGTAATTTCTTTTCCTTCATAATCTACCCCTTCCACTTTTAAAGTTCAATGATAACATTTTTCACAAGTTCTGTCAATAAGGGCTCTGCTTTTGAAGCATTGGCAAGGATTTCTTCAAATGTTGTAACCTTGAGGGCATCAGGTAGACACATATCAGTAATGACAGACATCCCAAAAACTTTCAAACCAGCGTGAACTGCTGCAATTACCTCAATAACTGTTGACATACACACCATATCAGCACCAATACCCCTGAGAAATCTATATTCTGCCTTTGTTTCAAGATTTGGTCCTGTTAAACCTACCAGAATCCCTTTTTTAACAGGAATTCCCTTTTTTAAAGCAATTTTCTCTGCCAGTTCAATAATTTCCAGATCATATGGTTGAGACATGTCAGGAAATCTTACACCAATTTCTTCATAATTCTGTCCAATCAGTGGATTATGTCCTGTAAGATTAATGTGGTCACAGATGATTACAATATCACCTGGTTTAAACATAGGATTTAATCCGCCTGCTGCATTTGATTCGAGGAGAATTTTCGCACCAAGAAATTTTAATACTCTGATAGGGAGAGCAATTTCTTTTGCAGAATACCCCTCATATAAATGAAACCTCCCCTGAAAAGCAACCACCTTTTTATTTTTGATTCTTCCAAAAATAAGATTTCCCTGGTGGCCCTCCACAGTTGAAACAGGAAAATTTGGAATTGCACTGTATGGAATACTTTTTTCAATATCAATACTTTCTGCAAATTTTCCAAGACCTGTGCCGAGGATGATGCCGATTTCAGGAATCATATCAACCTCATTTTTCAAAAATTTTGCTGACTGATTAATTTTTTCAAGTTCATTCATGTTCCCTCCGTGTATTATTTATGTTTTGACCGGACAATTCTATTGCTCTTTTTTCTGCTGATTCAAAGGCGGATTGGAGAATTTTTGAAATGTTGCCTTCAATGAGTTTTGAAATGCCTGCAATGGTTGTTCCACCAGGAGAGCATACCCTTTCTTTTAAATCGGCTGGTGATTTTCCGGATTTTTGAAGCATCGTCCCTGAACCTTCAAATAATCCTGACACAATACGTGTTGAAATATTTTTAGAAAAACCCCTGTTTCTCAAAAATTCCTCAATGATTTCCGCAAGATAAAAAATAAAGCCCGGACCACTTCCAGCAACTGCTGTTACAAGAAACATATCTTTTTCTTTGACCTTAAAACAGAACGCTGTTTTTGAGAATATTGAAATAACATGTTTCAAAACAGGCGTTTTTACCTTTTTTGAACAATAACCAATTAATCCTTTTCCATATTCAATTGTAAGATTTGGCATCATCCTGATGATGGGTATGTTCCTTCTCAGAAAGGAATGCAGAGAATCAATTGTGATTCCTGCTGCAACACTTATTATTGTGGACGAATTTTTTATGTACGGTGCAATATCACCACATAGAGAAGGAATGTCTTTTGGTTTTACTGCCAGCAAAATAAAACGTGATGATTCAACAAGGTGTCTGTGATTACAAATTTTTACATTGAACCGCTTTCTGAAATTTTCTGTTTTTTTCTTATCAATGTCACTGGCACAAATTTGTGCAGGTGAAACTTTGCTAAATTGAATAAGACCATTGACTATTGCCTGAGCGATATTGCCACAACCGATAATGCCAAATGTAAATTTTTCTTCTGTCAACCTGCTTCCTCTCCTTCCACTTCACCAACCTTGATCTGAAGGTTTTCCCTGTCTTCTATCCTCTCAATCATTCCGTCTCTGATCCATATGACCCTGTCAGATACATCAAGCATTTTTAAATCGTGTGTTGCTGTGATAATGCTGACTTCTTTATTTCTATTCATCTCCTTAAGCAGGTGAATGATTTCTTTTCCTGTTTTTAAATCAAGATTTCCTGTTGGTTCATCTGCAAGAATAATCGCAGGGTCATTCGCAAGCGCCCTCGCAATTGCAACACGTTGTTGCTGTCCGCCTGAAAGTTCAAAAGGTTTATGATGTAATCTTGCACCCAGACCAACTGTTTCAAGTAATTCTTTTGCTTTATTCATTGCTTCATCCATTTCCATTCCACCAAAAATCATTGGAAGCATAACATTTTCAAGTGCTGTCATAACAGGAATAAGATTAAATGTCTGGAAAATATAACCAATTTTTCTACATCTCAACCATGCAAGTTCATATGCATCAAGTTGTGCAATATCCACTTCGTCAATATACACTTTCCCCTCTGTCGGTTTATCAAGTCCTCCTATCATATTGAACAGTGTTGTTTTTCCACTTCCTGAAGGACCCATAATTGATATGTACTCACCCCTATAAATTTCAAGGTCAATGCCCTTCAACACATTAAGTGGAATTTTACCAAGAAGAAATGTTTTCTTTAAACCAATTGTCCTTACAATTGCTTCTCTCGGCATAATCATCTCCTTGTTTAGACCTCCCTGCGAATTGCTTCAGCCGGTTCAAGTTTTGCTGAAACATATGCAGGGTAAATTGCACCGATAACTGATATCAGTACTCCAAGTAAAATACTGAAAAGTGAATATTTTAAAAGCAGTCCTGCAGGGAAAATGTGCCATATGAGCCCTTTATATCTTAAAACATAAACAAAAAATGTTGCCAGTGTCCCGAAAATAACACCGATGATGGAACCAACAAAACCCTGCATTGATGATTCAATAATAAAAAGTTCAACAATGAACTTATCAAGGGCACCAAGACATTTCATCGTTCCGATTTCGCGAGAACGTTCTGTAACAGCCATAAGCATCGCATTAACAATTCCTACGACACACACAATCAAAGACAGTGAAACAAGCCATAACTGACGAATTCTTATTTCCTCAAGATTTTGCTGAATTGTGATTTTAATGTTTTCAGGACCTTTTTCAAGTATACCTGCTGTAAATGCGTTACTGCTTAATATGGACATTAAAAATGCAATGCCCAGAACAATGGACATTGTTACAATGATTGACCTTCCAAACCTTATTTTTATGCTTCGCATACTCATGTTGAAGGCATGACTCAACGGTAGTGTCAACTGCTTTCCAATTTTCTTTTTTTCTGGTACCCTGGTTGCCATTTTTACTCCTTGTTTGACAGATAAATTTTAAACCATTTTATTTTATTCGTAAAGAAAGCATGCTACAAGATGTTCTTTTTCCTTTTCCTTTAGTTGAGGTTTTACTTCAAAACATATTTTTTTTGCAAACGAACATCTATAAGCAAACGGGCATCCCTGTGATGTTTTATCAACAGTTTCTATTGTCTTAATTGATACCGGATTATAGAGTAAACAGGTATATGGGTGAAGTGGTGATTTTAGCACCTGACTTATTAAACCCTGTTCCACAATATTGCCCCTGTAAATTACGATAATCTTCTCGCACATTTTTTCCACGATTTTCAGGTTATGTGAAATGAATACATAGGTCAGTCCAAAAATTTTTTTCAACCTGTCAAGGAGGTTCAGAATATAAACTTCTGTTGTTGCATCAAGATTTCCTGTTGGTTCATCTGCAATGATACATTCAGGATTTCCTGCAATAGCCCTTGCGATTGCTACCCTCTGTCTCTCTCCGCCACTCATCTGGTGAGGATATCTATCTTTGTAGTTCTGTGGAAGTCCAACAGCATCGAGGACATCTGCGATTTTTTTGGTTTTTCTTTCGTCTTCTGGCATAGCTTCTTTTATTATTCTTTCAACATTTGCTCTTGGATTTAATGATTTGAATGGATTTTGAAAAATTATTCTGACATTTTTTCTGAAAAATCTGAGTTCTGTTTCAGAAAATTTTGTTATATTTGTTCCTTTATAATACACTGAACCATCATCTGGTCTTACCAGCAATAGTAATATTTTTGCGAGAGTGGTTTTTCCTGAACCTGATTCACCGACAATACCAGTATTGACACCTTTATTGATGGTCATTGAAACATTGTCAATGGCTAATACCACTCTTTTGTTAATTCCCAGAAAATCCCTTACAGTGAAAGTTTTTTTAACTTTTTCACATCTGATGATTTCTTCCATGTTTGATGCACCTGATTCCTGTTAATGAATCACGCCATATAAAGGGAATTTTTTTCTGACACTTTTGTTCTCTTTCAGGGCATTTTTCAAAAAATGGACACCAATCATTGATATCAGTTTGAGATGATACTGGAATTTTTTCATTGAAATATTTTTTATCAATGTTTCCAAGTAAAATACCTGAGTATGGATGCAGTGGTTTTTCTCTGTCAGGCCTGAAAATTTCTACAATGTGTCCCTTATACATAATTCCGATACGAATACCAATACTCATTGCAAGTTCAAGGTCATGTGTGATGAAAAATATGGCAGGATGATATTTTTCTCTGATTTTGGATAAAAGATTAATAATCTGCCGGGTTGTGAGAACATCAAGGGCAGTGGTTGGTTCATCTGCGATAATGATAGATGGATTATTAATCAATGCCATGGCTATCATAACTCTCTGTTGTTGTCCACCACTTATTTGATGCGGATAGACAAGTTGTATCTCTGGTTCAAGACCAACATCTTTTAATGTTTTTGTTATCAACTGATTTTTGTCTTCTGTTGTTCCATGAAGTGCTTCCTGAAGATGAACCCCCACAGTGAAAAGCGGGTCAAGGTAAGCACCGGGGTCCTGAAAAATAATACTGATGTCTTTGCCCCTGATACTTCTTATTGATTGTTCGTTCACATTCAATATATTTTGACCGTTGAGTAGAATTTCTCCTGATGTAACCACAAAACTTTTCGGCAACAGTCGCATTATTGAAAGCGCAAGTGTTGTTTTTCCTGAACCTGACTCACCAACAAGGCAGAACAGTTCACCTTTCTCAACAAAAAAATTGATATCATTAAGAACAGGAATCAGTTGTGTTCTTTCTCTTCTTGAAACCGCCAGATTTACAATTTTAAGCACATATTCCATTTTTACCAGTTTTTCGGGTCAAGAACATTTCTCAGGGCATCACCAAGGAGATTAAAGTTTATCAGCACCACGAATATAAAAAAGCCCGCAAGTAATAACCATGGGGCATCACCCAGTACCCTGAGGTTTCCGATTGTTGATGAAAGAATATTTCCCCAGCTTGGATAAGGTTCCTGGATACCAAGTCCGAGTAAACTGAGTGCAGCTTCTCCAATAATGTAACCAGGAACACTGATCGTAAGGGCAGTAATTGTGTAAGAAAATGTGTTGGGTAGTATATGAAAAATTAAAATTCTCCAGTGAGAAAGCCCCAGTGATTTTGCTGCTAGAACATAATCTTCTTCTTTGATGGAAAGTACCATACCCCTGATAATTCTCGCCAGTCCTGCCCATCCGATCAAACTGAGAATCAGGACAATGAGTAGATAGACCTGAATGCTTGATAAGTTAAGAGGAAACATTGCCCTGAGGGAAAGCATCAGGTAAAATGATGGAAACACCATGAGAATTTCTACAAGTCGCATCAGAATCTGGTCAATTATCCCACCAAAATAGCCAGCAATTCCACCAGTAATCATTCCCAGGGTAAATGAAATTATTACGCCTGCGATACTGATCGAGAGGGAAATTCTTCCACCGTATAATAATCTTGAAAAGATATCCCTTCCGTATGTATCAGTACCAAAAAGAAAAATTCCTGCAGGTTTGTCAACACCAAAAAGATATTTTTTTGTTTTAAAAAAGAAAAGAATCTTTCTTTCGGGTCCATCAACAAAAAATTTGATCGGGTAAATTTTTGATGTATCTTCTCGGTAAGACCTGAACACAGGGTCATCGACCACTGTATTATAAACAAAGGGTCTGATATGAAAGTTCCCCTGTGTGTCAAAGAAATGAATCTTTGTTGGTGGATGATATGGTTTGTCTCTGAATTGATAATCAAAATGGTAGGGTGCAAGAATATCAGCAAGAAAAGAAACAATGTAAAAAATGACAAGGAACCAGAAACTGAAAAATGCAAGTTTACTGTGGTTTTTCAATCTCTGGAAAAAATTTTTCATGTTATTCGTATCCTCGGATCAAAAAATGCAATCAGAATATCACCGATAAGATTTCCAATAATCAAAAGAAAACTGCTGATCACAAGAGAACCCATTACGAGGTACAGGTCATGAGAAAGAACTGCCTCAAGTATTAAACTACCCATGCCAGGCCAGCCACAAATGATTTCTGTAAGTGCTGCACCATTTAAGATTGTACCTATTTCCATACCAAGGATTGTAAACATGGGATTCATTGCATTTCTTAATGTGTGTTTGAAAATAACAGAACGTGCTGGTAATCCGCGTGCCCATGCAGCAAGAATATATGGATTGTTAAATGTTTCAACAAAATTATTTCTCATCAATCTGAAAATCCATCCTGTATTAACAAAACACAAAACAATCCCGGGGACAAGAAGATGTTTCATATAATCCGCAAAAATCACAAAAGTGCCTGCATTGATATCAAAAATACTTCTTGTGCCACCGAGCGGCAAAACAGCCGTTTTACTGATGAAGTAGACAAAAAGTAATGCAACAAAAAAGGAAGGTAATGATATGGAAATATATGCAAGCATGGAAAGGAATCTATCAGTAAAAGAATTTTCCTTGTATCCGGCAAGTACTGCCAGTGGAATTGCTATCAGCCAGCTGAGGAAAAGTGAAAAAATGGCAAGGCACAATGTATTTTTCAGCCTGAACTTGATTAACGTGCGAACTGGAATATGATAGGCAAAAGAGACCCCGAAATCAAACCTGACGAGATTTTTTAACCAGTAAAAATACTGTACAATCACTGGTTTATCGAGACCAAAACTTGTTCTCATCTGTTGAATTGTTTCTGGGGATATTTCAGGGTTCATTTTCATCTGTGCAAAATAATCCCCGGGAGATGATTGAATAATGATAAATGAAACAAAACTCATTCCAATTAACATTGGAATCAGATGTAATAAACGTTTCAGTATAAGTTTTTTCATTTTTCAGGCAAAATTATTTTGATCTTCCTTTTTTTCAGACCAATGAAATCTATCAGAACCTTCATGGATCTGTCAGGAATTTTTTCAATCGCAACCTCTGGCCATTCAACCAGAACCAGTCCTTTTTCTGTGTATTCCCTGAACCCAAAACTTTCAAGTTCAAAAAAATGTTTGATTCTGTAAAAGTCGAAGTGGTAAATATAACTTTTCCCGTATTTATATTCATGAACAATAGTAAACGAGGGGCTGGAAACATCGTTTTTCCCGGTAAGTGATTTAACAATTCCCCTGATCAATGTTGTTTTCCCTGAACCAAAAGGTCCAATGAAAATTACGCATTGAATGCAGTATTTTTTTATCCATCCTGCAATCCTGGTACCAATGCTTTCTGTTTCACGTTCAGAAGATGATTGAAAACAAAAAGATTTTTTATGTGAAATGTTTGAATTCCTCTTCGGATATTTTGCTTTTGTGACCATTTTGATACCTTAGCAAAAACTGTTTTTTTTCTGTTAATCTTCCAATTTTTGTAATTGAAACATTATTGATGCTGTCAGGGATTAATGACTCATATTCAGGTGAAACTGCAAACAAAAGTTCATAATCTTCGCCATCGTAGAGAGCAGAAAAGATTTTATTTTTTCTGGATGCATCAGCAGATACAGGGATTCTTTCTGCTTCTATTTCAAATCCACAGTTTGATGCTTCAGCAAGTTTTTTTGCATCAGAAGCAAGTCCGTCAGAAAGGTCTATCATTGCTGAGGGTTTAACAATCTCAATGATTTTTTTTGCTTCATGTATTCGTGGAATAAAACTGAATTGTTTCCTTTTCTGTGCACCTCCAAGGGTACCTGTGACAAAAAGAATATCGTTGGGTTTGCCTGTACTGCGAAGTACAAGATCTTCTTTTTTTACAATTCCAGCAAGAAATATATTGATAAAAAGAACTTCTGACCTTGATAGGTTGCCGCCAACAATATCAATATTAAACTGTTTTGCCAGGTCAAGAATTCCTTTATAAATTTTTTTGCATATGTCTGATTTGTTTTTTTCCATTCCCACAGAAACCAGTGCCCACAATGGAATACCTCCCATTGCAGCAATATCACTGATATTTACTCCGAGTGCCTTCCATCCAATACCATAGGGTGAAACCCTGCCTGAAATAAAGTGTACACGGTCGACGACAACGTCTGTGGTGAGAAGAAGGTAGGTATCGTTAGAATAATCAATCACAGCGGTATCGTCTCCAATGCCAAGAATAACTTCATCCCTGATAGGTTTACAATGTTTTTTCAGCCATTTAATAATTTGTTGCTCGTCCATATCATTGTTTTCTGAATTTTCTATTTCTCTGTCCTTCAAGGATCAGAGGTAATCCATAAAGATCAATAAATCCCTTTGATGCCCTGTGGTCAAAGATATCTTTTTCTGTGTAGGTTGAAAGTTTTTCTTCATAAAGAGAGTAAGGTGATTTTCTCCCAACCACGACACATTGTCCTTTGAAAAGTTTTACCCTGACAGTCCCTGTCACATATTTTTGTGTTTCATTGATAAATGCTTCAAGGCATTTTCTAAAATCACTGAACCAGTATCCATAATAAATGAGTTCAGAAAATTTCTGACTGATGATGGTTTTAAAATGCATCAGTTCCCTTTCAAGGACAAGTTTTTCAAGTTCACTGTGGGCTGAATGTAAAATGACTGCTGCTGGTGCCTCATAAATTTCTCTTGATTTAATACCAACAAGGCGATTCTCTACCATGTCGATTCTACCGACTCCATGTTTGCCACCGATTTTATTAAGTAATGAAATAAGTTCTAAACCCTTCATTGTTTTTCCATTAATTTTCACAGGGATACCCTGATAAAATTCAATCTCAAGATATTCTGGTGTTGCTGGCGCTTTTTCTGCACTTTGCGTAATCTGGTAAGCATCTTCAGGCGGCTGTTGCCACGGGTCTTCAAGTGGACCACATTCAATTGAAATACCCCATAAATTCCAGTCAATACTGTAAGGTTTCTTTTTTGTTACATCAACCGGAATACCATGTTTTTTTGCATATTCGATTTCCTGTTCTCTTGATTTGAACTCCCATTCTCTCACAGGAGCAATGATTTTCAATTCAGGCGCAAGATTTTTAAAGGCAAGTTCAAACCTCACCTGGTCATTACCTTTACCTGTGCATCCATGCGCCACAGCATCAGCATTTTCTTTTTTTGCTACCTCAACCATATTTTTTGCGATCAATGGTCTTGAGAGAGATGTAGCAAGGGGATATTTACCCTCATAAAGGGCAGAACCTTTTAGTGCCGGGAAGATGTACTCATTGATAAATTCCTCTTTTAAATCCATGAAATAAAATTTCTTTGCCCCTGTCTGAATTGCTTTTTTTTCAAGAGCAGAGGGATTTTCTTTCTGTCCAATATCAGCAGTAAAAGCGATAATTTCTGCATCATATTTTGTCTGTAACCATTTAATGATCACAGATGTGTCAAGTCCACCTGAGTAAGCAACGACAATCTTTTTCATTTTTTACCCCCATTGTTAAATAAGATTTTCTTTTCTCAGTTTTAAAAACATTCTTATCCTTCCAATCACCAGTCCACCAAAGCCGAAAATGATAAAAATTACCTGAATAAAATAACTGATTTTTGGTATTGTTGTCAAAAGCACAAAAATTCCAGTTCCCAGAAATATTGAAAGAATGATTTTTATTTTTCCTTCCTTTAATTTTTTGAAAAACATTTTTCCCAAAACAATACAGGTGAATCCGCGACAGAGATACAACAGTGATAAATACATAATGAAAAATATTAATCCCAGTGGAGCTCCCACCACAGTAATCATCACCAGAATCAGTATTACTGGAGTAAGAATTAGAAGTAATAGCCCGGAGAAAAATATCCATGCAGGGTTTTTTTCAATAATTTCTATTGTTTCATTGAGAACTCGTGGTGTTAATAAAATCATTAACAGAAATGGAAAACAAAGGCTCAAAAATGAATAAAGTTTTCTGAATTTTGAAGAAAGAAAAAACTGTGATTTTTGAGGTAACTGTGGTTGATAAACAAAATGACAGTGTTTCAGTACGTTCAAGGGAATTGCTGGTTTTTCTTTACTCTGCACAAACAAGGAATCCTGAATGTCAATGTTTTTTGAAAAGATAATGTTTTTTGTTTTTATATGCAAAATTCGATAATGACCTCCTATTTGAGCATTTCTTGACCAGATTTTTGATACATTATCACATTGAACACTATCAGACATCACAATTTCAGGGGATACGATATTAACACTGCCGTTTACCCGCAATTTGTCAATAGTAAGGTTTCTTGCCAGAACCCTGAGATTACCTTTTATATTACCAGAAATTTTCACTGTATCTCCGGCAATATAGACATCCTTGTTTGAAGAACCATTGAAATTAATATTAATACCGAACATCGCAATATCTTCATACGAAGAACCTGAGAAATCCAGTTTGCTACCGATCACAATAAGATTATTCAAAAAATTTCTTTGCATTTTTATGTTTTTACCTGACAGAAAATCTTCTGAGCCAAAATCAACCTGGGCTCTGATGTTGCCACAAAAGGTAAAACAAATGAAAACAATAAGGAAAATAATTTTTTTCATAGTTTTTTTATCAAAGGAATTTCATCACATCTCGGGAATTTTGGACAATTGATACAGTCAAACCATATTTTATGGGGAAGCTTTGTTTTTTCTGTTCTGATGAAACCAAATTTTTCAAAAAATTCAGGGACATATGTTAATACAAAAACCCTTTTAATGCCTATTTTTTTTGCTTCTTCAAGTAATTTTTCAACCAGTTGTGTACCGAGTCCCTTTTTTTGTTTTGAATTTTTTATCGCCACAGACCTGATTTCTCCGAGGTCTTTCCAGATTATTTTTAAAGCTCCACAACCAAGAATTTTTCCCTTATCATCGGTGAGAACAAAAAAATTTCTCAGGTTTTCAAATACCTGGTTTATGGAAACAGGCAGCATTTTACCTTTGCGTGCGTGTTCGTTAATCAGATTTTTTATTTGATATGCGTCATCCATTACTGCTGGTCTGATATTAATTTTCATTTATGATGACCCTCCTTCCTTTTATAAAAATTTTGTTTTCACTAATTAATTTTATTGCCAGTGGATAGATGATATGTTCTTTTTCCTGTATTCTCTGGTGTAAGGATTTAGGAGTATCATCATCAAGCACAGGTACAACTGCCTGAAGGATGATGGGACCTGTATCAATCTCTTCTTCAACAAAATGAACCGTGCAGCCAGTGAACCTTACTCCATAATCAAGTGCTTGTTTCCAAGCTTGTAGTCCCCGAAAAGATGGAAGAAGGGATGGATGGATGTTAATAATTTTACCCCTGTAAGCATTAAAAAATTCTTTTTTGATGACCCTCATAAACCCTGCAAGACAAACAAGTTCAACTCCATGTTTTTTTAAACATTCAACATACTTTTTTTCCTGATTTTTCTCCAGAAATGTTTTATACTTGCCTGGTTCAATATACTCTGATGGAATATGCCAATCACGAGCAATTTTCAGTGCATAAGCATCAGGATTGTCACTTATTACAACGCCAATCTTTACATTGAGAAAACCTGAATTAATGTGATTAATAATTGCTTGAAGATTACTGCCTTTGCCCGACGCAAGTACTCCTATGATAAACATTTTTCAATCTCCTTTAATCTTTTCAAAATCTTTTTCAAAAAATCTGAGTAATACTGCTGCTGAACTTTTTCTTTTTTATAGACATCGCGAAATTTTATTTTCACTCCCTTGATTTTGTAACCATCACTATAAAGAAGTTTCTGAATGTGTTTGATTTTTTCAATGTCCTTTTCACAATAAATGCGTCTACCGTGCATATCTCGCTGAATTTTGAGAAAAGGAAACTGGGTTTCCCAGTAACGAAGAATATGCTCTGCAATGCCTGTCATTTGAGATACTTCACTGATACTGTAAAAACGACCATGTTCATTCATCTTTTAATCGCCTTGTCATTAAATTTATAATTTCATCACAAACACGAGAATTTTGATGAATGATCCTGTATACCGCAGAAGCAATAGGAAGTTCAATATTATATTTTCTTGAAATATTCATAATTGCCTTTGATGCATAAATTCCCTCAACAACCATTTTTGTACTGGCAAGAAACTCCTGTTTTTTCCCCATTGCCACTGCCTGTCCAAACCGATGATTTCTACTTGCAGGACTGAACGATGTTGTGATGAGGTCCCCGATGCCAGCCAGTCCCCAGAATGTTTCTTCTTTTGCTCCGAATAGTGTACCAAAATTTTTCATTTCCTTGATACTTCTTGTAAGATATGATGCTTTTGCATTGTTTCCGAGTTCAAGAACATCAATAATTCCTGCACCTATTGCAAGAATATTTTTATATCCGCCACAAATTTCAACACCGCACACGTCAGTGCTTGTATAAAGTCGCATGGTTTTCGATGAGAACATATGTTGAAATTTCTGTGCAAGTATTTTATCATTTGATGCTACAACGGCTGCTGTTGGCTTTCCTGCTGCAACCTCTGAAGCAATCGTTGGACCCGAAATGACAGCAAACCGGCATTGCCCGAATTCATTGATGAGAATTTCTGACATTCTCATTCCTGTCTCTGTTTCCAGTCCTTTTGTTCCTATCAAAAACAGATGTTTGTCTTTATTGTAAAACGGTTTCATTCTTTTTAAAATACTTCTGAAATATTGTGAAGGTACTGTGATGATCAGAATATCATTTGTACAAACATATGAAATTTCATCTGTTATCATTACACTTTCTGGTATTTTGAAGTCAGGAAGAAATTCAGGGTTTTCCCTTTTTTCTCTGAGTATTTTCGCATAATCAGGAAAATTTTCCCACAGTGTTACCTGAAATTTTTCTGAAAACAAAATTGACAGGGCTGTACCCCATCCACCTGCTCCAATAATACCTATTTTTTCCATAACATAAACCTGTTTTCCTTTCCAGAAACAAGTCGTTTGATATTTTCTTTATGGGCAACAATTATGACAGTTGAAATCACAGTTGTTGCAACAGTGAAAATTAAATTTTTTTGCAGAAAATAAGTGAGAAATGGTAATGCAGTTGCTGCTGTCATTGATGCCAGTGATACATAACCTGTGGAAAGAAAAATAAAAAGCCAGATAAAAAATGAAATGATTGCCTCCTTTGGTAAGATACCAAGAATCACTCCAAAACTGCAGTTTACTGCTTTTCCTCCTTTGCCCCTGAGGAAAATAGAGAATTTACTCCCGAGTATGGTGGCAATACCAGTAGAAATTAACAGATATTCTTCAGTATTTGTACCATATGCCATTTTCAGTAAAATGATGGGCAATGCACCCTTAAATACATCAAGTATGAAAGTAAAAATTCCGGGTACTGGACCCAGCACCCGGAATACATTTGTTGCTCCAATATTACCACTTCCCTTTGTTCTGATATCTATGCCATAAAAATATTTACTGATCCAGTAGCCCCATACCAGGCTACCTGAGAGATAACCGGCTATACCCCAGCATAAAATCAGAAAAAATGGCACGGCTCATATGCCTGCAAATGGTTATTGAAGACCGAGCAATTCCTTTGCCTTGTCAACCGCACTACCAGCATCAGGAGCATATCCATCAGCACCAATTTCATCGGCATATGCTTGAGTTACAGGTGCTCCACCGATAATCACCTTTACTTTATCCCTGATGCCTTCAGCCTTTAGTTTCTCAATGACATCCTTCATTGCAGGCATAGTGGTTGTTAGAAGAGCAGAAAGTCCGATTAACTGAGCACCGTTCTTTGCAGCCTCAACAAATTTCTCTTCAGGAACATCAATACCAAGATCCATAACTTCAAAGCCTGCGCCCTTCCACATCATAGAAACAAGGTTTTTTCCGATATCATGAAGGTCGCCCTTCACGGTACCGATAGCAACCTTTGCCAGAGATTTTATACCTGCTTTTATAATTTCTGGCTGAAGAATTGCCATTGCCTGATTCATTGCCCTTGCTGCAATCAAAACCTCAGGTACATAAAACTCATTATTTTTAAATTTCACTCCTACAACATTCATTCCTGCAATCAACCCTTCATTCAATATTTTATCAACAGCAATGTTTTCAGCCAGAGCTTTTGTAACCAGCTCAGTAGCTTTTTTTGCATCTCCTCTTATAATTGCCTGCTTAATTTCTTCCAGCATTCACTCCTCCTTGGTTAGGTAAAAAATTTTTATTACTGAATTTTATACAGCAGATTGAAAAGTTTGTCAAGTTTTCTATAATGTGTAAAATATTACATACCAGCAAAAGGCGGTTAGCTCAGTCGGCAAGAGCGCTTCCCTTACAAGGAAGAGGTCGTGGGTTCGATTCCCTCACCGCCTACCCATTCACATTCTTATGGCTTATTCAATAAGTGGTTTCTTGTTTCATGATGACTGAAACCAGAGACAAAAAACAGGCATCTAAAAGACAAGAAAAACAAAAAAGTTTTTATAAAAGGAGAAAAAAATGGAAAAAATTATTGGCATTGACCTTGGAACAAGTAACTCTGCAGCAGCCATCATGGAAGGCGGGAAAATTGTTGTAATACCGAGTGCAGAGGGCACTACCATTGTTGGTGGTAAAGCATTTCCATCATATGTTGCATTTACCAAAGATGGCCAGGTTCTTGTTGGAGAACCAGCAAGGCGACAGGCAGCAGTAAATCCTGAACGAACAATTTTTGCAGCAAAAAGGAAAATGGGAACAGATTTTAAGTATTACATTGATGGTAAGGCATACACACCACAGCAGATTTCTGCCTTCATCCTTCAAAAAATAAAAAAGGATGCTGAAAGTTTTCTCGGCTATCCCATCACCAAGGCTGTGATCACTGTGCCTGCATATTTCAATGATAACCAGAGGCAGGCAACCAAAGATGCAGGGACAATTGCTGGTCTTGAGGTTGTGAGATTGATTAATGAACCAACCGCTGCTGCCTTTGCATATGGTCTTGATAAACTTAACCAGGAACTGAAGATTATGGTTTTTGACCTTGGTGCTGGAACTCTTGATGTCACAATTATGGAAATGATGGGTGGAGGTGTTTTTAAGGTTATTGCAACCAGTGGTGATACCCAGCTTGGTGGAACTGATATGGATCAGGATCTGATTGATTACATTGTCAAAGAATTTAAGATGCAAACAGGCATTGACCTTACAAATGACAAAATGGCAATGCAGAGAATTAGAGAAGCAGCAGAAAAAGCAAAAATAGAACTTTCTTCAACCCTTGAAACAGAAATCAATTTACCCTTTATTACTGCCACTGATAAAGGGCCACAGCATCTTTCAATGAAAATCAGAAGGGCTCAACTGGAAGAACTTGTCAGGGCAAGGGTTGAAAAATGCCGTGGTCCGATGGAACAGGCACTCGCAGATGCAAAACTTTCACCATCACAGATTGATAAAATCATTCTCGTCGGTGGTCCGACAAGGATGCCGATTGTTCAAAAATTCATTGAGGACTTCATGGGTAAAAAACCTGAAAGAGGGATTGACCCGATGGAATGTGTTGCCATGGGTGCTGCGATACAGGGTGCAATCCTTGCAGGAGAACTAAAGGATAAGGATATCCTTTTGCTTGATGTAACACCACTTTCTCTCGGTGTTGAAACACTTGGTGGAGTATTTACAAAAATTATTGAAAGAAATACGACAATTCCCACAAAAAAAAGTCAAATATTTACAACAGCAGCAGATAATCAAACATCTGTTGAAATCCATGTGTTACAGGGCGAACGACCTTTGGCTGCGCATAACACAAGTTTGGGAAGATTTCATCTTGATGGTATTCCACCAGCACCAAGAGGTGTCCCTCAAATTGAGGTGACATTTGATATTGATTCAAATGGAATTCTTTCTGTTACAGCAAAAGACCTTGCAACGAAAAAAGAACAGTCAATTCGTATCACTGCTTCAAAGAAATTGACCAAAGAAGAGATTGACAGAATGATTAAGGAGGCAGAACAGTTTGCAGAACAGGACAGAAAACAGAAAGAACTTGTAGAACTATGTAATCAGGCAGATGCTCTTGCTTATAGTGTGGAGAAAACCTTGAAAGAACATGGAGACAAGATTTCTGAAAGCGAAAAGAATGCTGCGAATGAAAAAATTTCTGCATTGAGAAAAGCAATTGAGTCAAGGAATGAAACAGAGATCCGTTCACTAATGCAGGAAGTTGAACAACTTTCTCATAAGATCGCAGAAATTCTTTATAAACAATCAGCACAATCACAGACAAATACGCAATCAACTTCTTCTCAGTCAGAGCCACAGACAGAGCAAAAAGAAAAGAAGGTTGTTGATGCTGATTATCGGGAAGTAGACGAAAATAAGTGATTTTTGGAGGTTTTTGAAAAGCAGGTGCAGTTGTTTTGTTGCACCTGCTTTTTATACTAATTTGCCGTCAAAATTGTAGGAATACCGAATTGAGTTTGTCAGAGAGCAAGGCGGCAAGGAGAAGGCAACGAGGCATACTGATGTATGTTGAAAAATCCGACGACGCAGCCAACGATGCTATATGGGTGAAATCAAGTCGGTATTATTTTTTTATGGTTTTGATGCTATAATAAAATCAAAACATGACCAGAAGGAGAATATGGTTACTTATAAAAAAGCAGGCGTAAATGATCAGAAGGCAAATGAATTTGTCAGTATCATCAGACAGCAAATAAAAAATACACATTTTTATAAAAAGTTTTCTGTTGATGTTGGATTTTTTGGAGCTTTTGTACCTTTGCAAAAGTTGCGTAAAAAAAGTTATATTGTTGCATCCTGTGATGGTGTTGGTACAAAAATTCTTATTGCAAAAGCACTTGAAAAATATGATACGATTGGCATTGACCTGGTGGCAATGAACTGTAATGATGTTGCGGTATGTGGTGCAAAGCCATTGTTTTTTCTTGATTATCTTGCGGTCGGGAAATTAAATCTTGAAAGAGAAAGAAAACTTGTTGAGGGTATTATTAAAGGTTGTGAAATTGCAGGATGTCCTCTTGTTGGCGGTGAGACAGCCCAGATGCCTGATGTATATCGTGAAGATGATTTTGATCTTGCAGGTTTTTGTGCCGGAATTGTGGAAAAGGATAACATCCTCGGTCCATCAAAAATTAGGAAAGATGATGTTATTATTGGAATTGCTTCAAATGGGTTGCATTCAAATGGTTTTTCACTTGTGAGGAAAACTTTGCTTTCAGGAAGAGGCGTTAAGAGAATTTTAAGCAGTTATCATGTTTCGCTTGGTCGTTCTCTTGGAGAAGAATTGCTAAGACCTACATACATTTATTCTCCTGTGGTTTCAAAACTTGCAGAAAAAAAGTTGATTCATGCAGCCGCACATATTACAGGTGGTGGAATTCCTGGGAATCTTGGCAGGGTTCTGCCTGAAAATATGGATGCAGAAATTTATCTTAATTCATGGCAGGTTCCTGTAATATTTGAGATGATACAGAAATGTGGCAATATCGAAACAAAAGAAATGTTCAATGTGTTTAATATGGGATTAGGAATGATGCTTGTTGTTTCTGAAAAAAATGTAGAAATCGTAAAAACCATTGTTCAAAAAGAAGGTTTTAGACCTTTTTTAGTTGGCGCACTAAAGAATGGTAAGGGCAGGGTCTTATTAAAAAAGTCAAACTAACCGATCTTATCAAAGAGGAGGAAAGATGACCGAGAAAAAAAATCCTATTTACAAAGTACTTGCTCTTGGTATTGCCTCTCTGTCTCTTGCAGGAAAAAAAGGAAAGGAAATTCTGGATAGCCTTGAGAAGGAAATAAAAGAAAAGAATCTGGAAGAAAAGATAGAAAAAAGATTTACAGACGTCATTGAAAAAATGGCAGAGATAAAAAATGTGAAAAAGGAAAAAATTGCAGAGTTTTTTGGAGTTGCCACAAAAGAAGAGATAGAGAAACTAAAAAAAGAAATTGAGAATTTCAAGCATGATAAACAATGAGTATATTAAGTGTCAGGAAAAAATACCGTCTGGTCAATCGGGTAAGGGCTGTTGTTCGCATTATCATCAAGCACGGGCTCGGGTACTTTATAGACAGGATTTTCAGGGAGCCATATCTAAAAATACTTCGTCTACATCACCTTTCATCTCGTGATCGTAAACAAATACCTCCAGCTCAACGACTTCGCTTAATGATAGAAGAACTTGGACCAACCTACATAAAAATCGGTCAATTTTTCAGTACCAGGGCTGACATTTTACCTGAAAATTTTTTGAAAGAACTTGAAAAACTTCAAGACAGTGTTTCGCCATTTTCTTTTGATGAGGTGAAAAAGACGATTTATGAAGATTTTGGAAAAAACCTTGATGAAATTTTTCTTGAATTTTCCGAAAAACCATTGTTTGCTGCTTCAATCGGACAGGTACATGTTGCAAAACTTGTTTCGGGCGAAAGTTGTGTGGTCAAGGTTCGCAGACCATTGATTGAAGATATAGTGCAAAGTGACATAGAGGTTCTCACTGAAATATTCAGGATTGCTTCCAAGCATATTCCTGAATTAAAACAATGGAATATTCCGGCACTCCTGGAGGAAATTGGAGAGTATTTAAAAAGACAGATGGATTTTGTATATGAAGCAGGGATGATGGAGAAACTGGGTAAATTTTATGGGAAGTCAGATATTGTAGTGCCTGCTGTAGTGTGGCAGTATACATCAAAAAGGGTTCTTACCATGCAAAAATTGAATGGGAAAAAAATACTTGATGTTTCCAATAGTATCCCTGACATTCCGGAAAAACTTGTCAAGGGACTTTTTCATACACTTTTTGAAACAGGATATTTCCACGGAGATTTGCATCCTGGAAATATAATGCTGATGGAAGACGGAAGAATTGCTCTTGTTGACTTTGGGCTTGTTGGATATCTTTCTTTTGAAAAAAGAAAATTACTCGCAGGGATTATTTCCGGTATTCTCGGTGGAAAAATATCTGATACAATTCCGCACCTTAAGAAATTTTTCGGGCTTTCACACAATGTGCCAGAAAATTTTGAAAAAGATGTTGGATTTATTGTCGACAGATACGGTTCTCTTCCCCTTGGAAAAATTCATCTGGCAGATATCATTTATGATGTGATGAAAATTGCAAGAAAAATGAGCATAACACTTGATCCTGACATTGGGCTTCTTGCAAAAAATTTAATGAGTCTTGAAGGAATATGTGCTTCAATAAATCCTTCTGAAAGTCTTTTACAACTCAGTAAGAGTTACTGGGAATCACTTTTGAGCAGGGGACTTTTTCAACATCTGTGGATCGAAGAATTTAAAAATGTTTTTCTTTCATACAGGAACCTTGTATTTCAACTTCCTGAAAATATAGATGAATTTGTAAGAATTAACAAAGAAAGGATTGAAACAGAGCAAGAAATTGTCAGACGGCTTGACAGATACACCAGAAGTCTGGAGAATGCAGGGACAAAAATCAGTTTTTCCATTATCATACTGCCTGCTGTTAGTGTTTTAATATTATTCGGTTTACGAAATCTTTCTCTGTGGCTTTTCCTCGTTTTGCTTGCAGGATTGTTTGTTTTTGTGGCCGTTTTGTTCAGGTTGCTGACAGGGAGAGACAATGCCTGATTTTGTTGATGAAGTAAAAATATGGGTGAAGGCAGGAGATGGTGGACCAGGTTGTGTAGCATTCAGAAGGGAGAAATTTGTTCCAAAGGGTGGACCTTCAGGAGGAGATGGCGGAACAGGTGGTTCAATCTATTTTAAGGCATCCAGGAATGTAAAAAGTTTGCGTGAATACTATTATCACAGGCATTTCAAGGCAGAAAGTGGAAAACCTGGTGAAGGGAATAATCGTACTGGGGCTAATGGCAATGATCTTGTTCTTCTTGTGCCACCTGGTACTGTAATAAAAGAGATCAGGGAAGGAGAAAAGGAAGTTATACTGGCAGATCTTGATACTGAAGGAATGGAGGTTCTTGTAGCAAAAGGCGGTAGTGGCGGACGAGGTAATGCAAGTTTCAAAACTTCTACCAATCAGGCACCAAGGATAGCAACTCCAGGACAGAAGGGTGAGGAAAAATTTATTAAACTTGAATTAAAATTAATTGCAGAAGTTGGTATTATTGGTTGTCCTAATGCAGGAAAATCAACACTGTTATCAAAAATATCACAGGCAAGGCCGAAAATAGCGGATTATCCGTTCACCACATTAAATCCAAATCTTGGTGTTGTTGACCTCGGAGACAATAGACAGTTTGTCGCTGCTGATATACCTGGTCTTATTGAAGGTGCTTCTTCCGGGGCAGGACTTGGAATTAAATTTTTGAAGCATATTGAAAGAACAAAGGTGCTTTTACACTTGCTTGACCTTTCTTTACCTGATGTTGCTAAAAGATATTATAATATTCGTGATGAACTCGGTCGTTATGATGAAAAACTTCTTGAAAAGCCAGAGATTGTCGTTGGCACAAAACTTGATTTACCTGAAAGCAAAAAGCATATCAGAGAACTGACAAAAATCACTGAGAAGTATTTTCTTATTTCATGTGTTACCGGTGAAGGGATTAAACCATTGCTTGAGGAAATCTGGAAGATTCTCTCGGCATTAAAATAGGGGACTGTTATTATGGAACAGGCATTAAAAGAAAAAAGTGAACAATTGAAGACAATTTTTGAGGACATAAAAAAAAGAATTTCCTGGGATCAACAGGAAAAGAAACTTGCTGAACTGGAAAAGCAAAAGAATCAGAAAGGTTACTGGGATCCAAAAACTGATGCTGAAAAAATTGAACAGTGGAATTGTCTCATTGAGAGACGTGAGAAAATCAGTTCAATAGAAAAAGCATTTGAAAATTTTTTTGCAATCATTGAACTCATTGAAGAACATCCTGATCCTGATCTTGAAAAAGAATCCGCGTCCATTATTGAACGAATTTCAAATGACATTGAAAAATTTAAATTTGAACTTTATTTTTCTGACCCAGCCGACCGTAATAATGCTATTGTTACACTTCACGCAGGGGCTGGTGGTACAGAAGCATGTGACTGGGTAAGCATGCTTTTCAGAATGTACTCAAAATGGGCAGCAAAAAAGAATTTCAAAGTTGATGTTGTTGATTTTTTACCTGGAGAAGAAGCAGGATTGAAAAGAATTACAGCAGTGTTTTCTGGGGACTATGCATACGGATATTTGAAAGGGGAAACAGGGGTTCATCGACTCGTGAGGATATCACCTTTTGATGCTAATAAACGCAGACATACCAGTTTTGCTGCCGTGAATGTGATCCCTGAAATTGAGAAGGATATCAAGGTGGAAATCAGGGAAGAAGATATTGAAATTGAAACATTTCGTTCTGGTGGCAAGGGTGGACAGAATGTGAACAAGGTTGAAACAGCCGTGAGAATAAAACACATTCCCACAGGCATTGTTGTTCAGTGTCAGAACGAAAGGAGTCAATTTAAAAATAGAGAGATGGCAATGAAAATTTTACGAAGCCGGCTGTATCAATTACAACTGGAACAGGAGAAGAAAAAGGAATTTGAAAAATGGGATTCACAGAAGGAAATTGCGTGGGGAAGTCAAATCAGGTCATATGTTTTTTGTCCCTATACAATGGTGAAGGACCACAGAACACAGGTTGAGACATCAAATGTTGATGCTGTAATGGATGGTGAAATTGACTTGTTTATTCAGGCAGAAATAGAATTTCTGACAACAGGGAAAAACAATCAATGAACATTTTAATTACTGCGGGTCCAACGAGAGAATTTATTGACCCTGTCCGTTTTATTAGTAATCCTGCAACAGGACGACTGGGTTATTTGATCGCCAGAAAAGCAAAGAAAAAAGGGCACAATGTTTTTTTTGTTGTTGGACCGTGTCATTTACCTCCTTTGAAAGGGGTTAAAACAATTGAAGTTGTTTCAGCTGTTGAAATGAAAAGAGAGGTTGAAAAACTTTTTCCTTCAATGGATGTACTTGTGATGACCGCCGCTGTTTCTGATTGGAGGCCAGCAAAAAAATCCAGTAAAAAGATTAAAATAAAAAAACGTTGGACACTGAAACTGGTTCCAAATCCTGACATTCTGAAGTTCGTTTCAGGAAAAAAGAGGAAAAACCAACTGGTTATTGGTTTTGCACTTGAAAGTACCAGTATTTTAAAAAACGCAAGAGAAAAATTGAGGAAAAAGAAACTTGATATCATCATAGCAAATACTGTGAAAA
The DNA here is from genome assembly GCA_023818965.1 of Candidatus Omnitrophota bacterium. Taxonomy (GTDB): domain Bacteria; phylum Ratteibacteria; class UBA8468; order B48-G9; family DTJG01; genus DTJG01. The sequence goes on from JAMWCD010000006.1 coordinate 120,256, forward strand.
ATTTTGGTACTTCTCAGAATACTGGTAAGATTTTCATGCTTTATTCTGATGGAAAAATGATTAATTTGTCAGGATACAGCAAGGAAAAAATTTCAACATTGCTCATCAAGGAGATTGAAAAATGGAAGGAAAAAGTTATGTGCTAAATATATGGCTGTTTTTAATTTTTTTCCCTGTATGGGCATTCTGTCAGGGTATTCAGGATGAAAAAACTATGCCTGAGATTTTATGCAGATCAACAACAGGTGAAATCAAAATTGATGGAAATCTTGATGAGAGTGATTGGAAAAATGCTGAAAGTGTTGAATTTGTGAAAATTATCTCTCTGGAAAAACCAGTATCCCGTACAATTGCTTATTGTCTTTATGATCGGAAGTATCTTTATGTTGCTTTCAAATGTTATGACAGGGATATATGGGCGACATATCAAAAAAGGGACCAACCACTTTATCAGGAGGATGTTGTAGAAATATTTTTCAAGCCTGATTTTTCAAAGGACTCATATTATGAATTTGAGTTTTCTCCGAAAAATATTATTCTGGATGCCTTTGTTGGTAAAAGGGCACTTGCAGGAAATATGTTTTTCAGGTTTGCACAATGGAATTGTATTGGTTTAAAATCATCTGTAAAAATTAAGGGAACATTAAACGATTGGTCAGACATTGATGATTACTGGACAATTGAAATTGCAATTCCTTTTCAATCTTTGCCATCGATCAAAAAAATACCTGAAAAGGGAGATATCTGGTTATTTAACCTGGCACGGTATGATTACTCAATATATGTTGAAGATGGTATGGAACTTGTAACAGCAGGCAGGATAACAAAATTTGATTTACACAGGTACCAGGAGTGGTGTTTTCTGAAATTTCAATAACAGGAAAGAATATGAGAATATATGATTACTCTTCAACTGTTGAAAATGTTGTTCTGAAACAATCAAACTTACAACCGCAGTATATGCCTGAAGAAAAAATCAGGGTCATTGAAGTACCCGATTTCCCCTGTCTTGGTAAAACTGCTGCATTGAGGTTTATTGAATGGTGCCAGAAAAATCCTGAAGGGGTAGTTTCCCTTCCTACAGGGAAAACACCCGAGCACTTTATTTACTGGTCATCATATATTCTGGAAAACTGGAACAAAAAAGAAGTAAAAAGGATGCTTGAGTCATATGGAATAAATTCATCATCAAAGCCGGATATGAGGTCATTTATTTTTGTTCAGATCGATGAATTTTTCCCGATGAATCCTCAGCATTCCAATAGTTTTGTATGGTATATTAAAAATTTCTATGTGAAGAAATTTGGTTTTGATGAGAAAAAAGCATTACTAATCAATGCATGGACACTATCCTGTCAGCCAGGAGAAAATCTGGGAGAATTATTTCCTGATGGTAAAATGGATTTGTCTTTAAGATACAGGCAACCGGTTAATAAACTTGAACAGTTGCAGCAAAAAGCAATACTTGCTGCAGACCGGTATGCAATGGAATATGAACAAAAAATCAGGGAATATGGTGGTATTGGTTTTTTCCTTGGTGGTATTGGACCTGATGGACATATTGGTTTCAATATAAGAGGTTCAGACCACTTCAGCACAACACGACTCACCCCGATCAATTATGAAACTGCAGCAGCGGCTGCTGGTGATCTTGGAGGTATTGAAATTTCAAGGGGAAAGATTGTTTTTACCATCGGGTTGGCAACAATTAGTTTTAATCCCACGACAACTGCAATTATTATAGCAGCAGGAGAAAGTAAAGCATCAGTTGTCAGAGATGCAATAGTGAATGAACCGGATATTCTGTATCCTGCCACTGTGCTTCAGAAATTGAAAGGTGCCTGTTTTTATCTTACATCAGGTGCAGTTAAATTGTTGAAGCAAAGGTCAATTGAGAAACTTAAGAAACTGAATACTGTTAATCAATTTGAAATCAATCGCATTATTATTGATACAGCAGTTAAAAAAGGAAAGACACTGGAATCATTGAGCGAGAATGATTTTAAAGATATTTCAGGTAAATTTCTCATAGAACAAGGTATTGATGTGACAAAAGCAGCAAAGGATATTTCGTCCGTTTTAAAGAAAAAAATTGAAAAAGGCACAAAGACCATTGAAAATACTGTTTTTCTACACACTGGTCCTCATCACGATGACATTATGCTTGGATATATGCCATATATTATTCATCTTGTAAGGACCCCCTTGAACAATCATTACTTTGCTACATTGACAAGTGGATTTACTTCTGTGACAAATTCCTATGTGATATTTCAATTGAAAAATCTTGAGAATTTCCTCAACAAAAAAGATTTCGAAAAATTGTTGCAGCAGGATTATTTTGACCCTTCCAGTAACATTGCAAGAATGAGGGATGTTTACCATTATCTCGATGGCGTTGCGGCAAATAGTGTGGATATTAAAAACGAAGCCCAGGCACGAAGGATGATGAGAAATATCATTGCTATTACAGATTCAGAGAATATCACCGTGGTCAGAAAAAAAATATCGTGGTATTTTGGTTACTTTGAAAATGCTTATCCAGGGAAAAAAGACATTCAGGATGTTCAACTTCTTAAGGGTATGATTCGCGAATGGGAAGAAGAATTATTATGGGCGCATCTTGGTTTTAACTGTGACCATATTTTTCATATGCGGCTTCCATTTTACACAGGAGATATTTTTACAAAGCAACCACAGTTGAAAGAAGATATAATCCCGATTCTTAATCTCATTGAAAAAATAAATCCTGACATTATTACGGTTGCAATGGATCCTGAAGCAAGTGGTCCTGATACTCATTACAAAGTTTTTCAGGCAATTGCCCGAGCAGTAGAACTCTATTTAAAGAAAAATCCAAAAAATCTTCGAATATGGGGATATAGAAATGTATGGTATAGATTTCATCCTGCAGAGGCAGATATTATTGTACCGGTGTCAATGAACTCATTTGCAATAATGAAGAATGCTTTTAATATTTGTTTTGGCTCTCAGACAAGTGCATCATTTCCAAGTTATGAATATGATGGACCATTCTGTGATCTTGCTCAGAAAATTATGGTTGAGCAATATTCATTGTTAAAGGTATGTCTTGGCAGGGATTTTTTCTATACAAACAGTATTCCACGTTTGAGGGCAACGCGTGGTCTGGTATTTTTGAAGGATATGAATCCTGACGAATTTTTTGCTCAGGCAAGATATCTTAAACAATTAACCGAAAGTATTTAAAAAAGGATACATAATGAGAAAACCATTAATTGGTGTCATGGGGCTTACAGCAGAACTTTATAAAAAGAAGTTTCCTGATTTTGTTGAAAGACTTGATAAACATTTGTTAGATTTTTTACAGCATCTTTCTCAATTTTTTGAAGTGGTTCCATCTCCTGTATTGTATAACCGAAATCTTGTGAAAAATGCCTATGACAGAATGATTGAATCAGACGTGGATGGCATTATTATCATTTTTCTCTCATACAGCCCGAGTATGATCATAGAGCCCGTGATAAAAAATAGTAAGGTGCCAATTCTTATATGGAATACCCAGCAGATTTTTGAAATTACAGAGAATTTTTCTACATTTGACACGATGGATAATCATGGAATGCACGGCGTTCAGGATCTTGCAAGTGTTCTTTTAAGGGAAAATGTGAAATTTTCAATAGTTACAGGGCACAAAACTCAAAAAGATACAATGTCAAATATCGAAAGCTGGGGTAAATGTGCAGCAATAAACCATGACCTGAAAAAATTGAGAGTTGGTAGAATTGGAGGAATCTTTAAGGATATGGGAGATTTTTCTATACCTGATGAGAAAATAAAAAAAATTCTTGGACCGAGTATTATTGATATTGATATGAAAACCCTGTGCGCCGAAAATCGTGCAATTTCAGATAGGGAGATTGAATCTGTAATGAAGGACGAAGAAAACAGGTTTATCCTCAGTGAAGATCTTGATGATGATACAAGAAAAAAAACAATTCGTTTTGAACTTGGTTTGAGAAATTTGATAAAGAAATTTTCTCTTGAAGCAATTGCAATAAATTTTATTACATTTAAAGGTCAAAAATTTTGTGAGGCAATTCCTTTTTCTGCGATTTCAAAGTTTATTTCTGAAGGTATGGGATATGCAGGGGAAGGTGACTGTCTCTGTGCAATAAGTGTATGGATGTTTCAAAAGCTTGCTGGAATTGCTACATTCACAGAAATGTTTACCACTGACTATAAAAACAATAGGATTTTTATGTCACATATGGGTGAGAGTAATATTTTAATGGTGAAACATTCGGAAAAAATAAAACTTGTAAAAAAAGATATGAGTATTTCAGCAAAAAATACTGCGACATGCATGTTTCTCTTTCAGATGAAGCCAGGACAGGTAACATTATTAAATCTTGCACCATGTAATGGTAATATTCGTTTGATTACAACTGTAGCAACAATTGAAGACCAGCAAATTTTTTCTTCAATCAATGCACCACATTTTCTATTAAAGATTGATGGGGACGTGAGGGATTTTTTGACCTGTTACAGTATGCTTGGCGGGACTCATCATCTTGCCATGGCTTATGGTGATATTACGGAACAATTGAGATTATTTGCCAGTATTGCTGGTATTGAATTTGCAAAAATTTAAAAATGGAAAAGATTATTTCTTTTGATAGTGGAACAACAAATACAAAGGTTTTTCTGTTTTCAATAAACGGGAAACTGCTGAAAAATTTTTCAACACCCACAGGTATTTCATTTCCTCAACCACTTTTTGCCGAGCAAAATTGTAATGACTGGATTGGCACAATTATCAGAGGAATAAGAAACGTTGGAGATAGCAGTGTAAGGGGGATTTCAGGAAGTTTCCAGGGTGGTACCTTTGTTTTACTCGATAAACATTTAAAACCACTGGTGCCAGCAATTACCTGGCTTGATAACAGAAGCAGGGACATTGCTTCAGATTTTGTTAAAAAATATGGTGAAGATTTTTTTTATAGGAAAACTGGTTATGTGCCACGTGGGTGGTCATGCCTGTTTAATCTTCTCTGGATAAAAAAATTCAAACCTGAAGTTTTTAGAAAAATTGCTCGCATTTCATTTGTTGCTGATTATGTGAATTATTTTTTCACAGGTAATTTTGCTCTTGACCATACAAGTGCCGCAATAACAACCCTGTACAATTTAGAAAAAAAGCAGTGGGATGAGGAATTACTGGAGATTGCAGGAATAAAAAAGCAGATGCTTGGTGAGATTGTTCAGGCATCAGATGTAATAGGAAGATTAAAAAAAGACACTGCAAAAACCATCGGTCTTGAAGCAGGAATTCCAGTTTTTGCGGGCGGACATGACCAGTATTGTGCAAGTTTTGGTGCAGGTGCAGCAAAAACAAATAGAATTCTTGTTTCCTGTGGAACTGCATGGGTTTTACTTGCTACTACCAGTAAAATGGTTTTTGATCCGCAAAGACAATTCTGTCCAGGACCGCATGTTAAAAAGAATCTTTATGGTCTTATGTATGCCATCAGCAATGGCGGTATTATTTATGATTGGGGAAGAAAGATTTTTTCATGTGAATTTGATTCTTTTAAGGGACCTTCAGGAATTATTATTGCACCAGAGTTTAACACAGGAAATGGTGCAATACTGAATCTTAATCTTTCAACGAACTCGCACCAGATTTTGCAGGCAATTGTGGAATGTCTTTGTTTTCAGGTTCGTAAATGCCTTGAAAGGGTAGAAGAGATTTTACCATCAGGTGAAAAGATGAAAAAAATTGTGATGATTGGCGGAGCGACAAGAAATCCACTTGTTGCAAAATTACTTGCCAGTATTACTGGAAGAAATGTTATTGTTCCTGAAATCAGTGAGGCAGCAGGTTTTGGAGCAATGAAACTTACAACCTCAGGTGAAGTATCTGAAGAAAATATTCCAGCAAAATTATTCAGTGTTAACAGAAGATTGCACCATAAGTATCAGCATTTATATCATTGTTATACTGGCTTGAAGATTTCAATATTATAGATGCTTTTTATCTGTTGTTTCAATGATCTGGAAGATAGATAGAATTATTCCCACCAGCATTGATACAATATATGGTGCTCTTTCTCCGAGTATTGAAATAAGAAACCCACCTGCAATTGAGCCGCAGCCCACACCGATACCAATGATGGCTTCAAACATACCAACTGCAATTGCCCTGCCTTTTTCCATAGTGAATGCAGTATAAAGTCCATAGGCATAATAAATTCCGCTCATAATTCCACCAAGCAGAACAAAGTTTAATGAAAAAAGTAAAATTGAATTTGTGAATATGACAGCAGTGAGAGAAAAATAGGAAATAATTCCAAGCAGAATGAAATAATAATATTTCAGATAAAGAGAAGTTTTTTTGCTGAAAGTGAAAAACGTTATCGTTTTGAAAACATCCATCAAACAAAACATTATACCAATTTTATATGGCTGAATACCAATATCTGTTGCAAGTCGCGGGAAAAGATTTCGAATAGCACCAAAGGAAAAATACACACCAAAAGTTCCTGCAAACACTGCAATGAGTGTTTTGATATTTGTTGAATCTGTTCTGGTTGTTACAATTTTTTCTGAAATTTTTCGATTTGATACAGATGGTCGGGTAAGAAAAAATAAAATTATACAGATACATAGAAACAACATTGATGATAAAATCAGGGGCAGGAGATAATATTTTTGATAAAGAAAACCTGCAACCAGTGGACCAAGTATTGTGCCAGTGCTCCACGCTACACTGAATTTTCCGACTATCTGTGATTTCTGTTGCTTTGCTTCTTCGTTTATTCTTATCATCATCGGTATCCAGAATCCAGCAAAAGCAATTCCTGCCAGTGCTGTGATAAAGTAAAACAATTGTATTGATTTAAAAAATACTGCCACTGTGATAAAGATGAAAATGACAAGGGTTGAAATAAAGGGAATATTGATTTTCAAACGTTTCTCAGAAAGAGAACCGAAAATCACTGAAAATGGAATATAAAAAAATGAGGTAATACTTCCAAGAATTCCAAGTTGTTGTGCACTTGCACCATATTTTATTGCAAGAAGAGGAAGTGTGAAGAAAAACAATTGCCCTGAAAATTCTGTAAAAAAGGAAATCAACAGTAACGTTTTCATGACCAACATCCGTATCATCTGACAATTCTTTTCTCCCATTCAAGAATAAATTTTTTAAAATCTTCTCCTATTTTATAACCACCATATTTTTTGTTTGAATAGATAATCCTGTGACATGGTATTGCGATAAGATTTGTGTTTTCTCCGAGAATTTTTCCAACTGTTCTTGGATTAATTCTGCCTGATTTGATTGCAATTTCTTTGTATGTTGAAACATCGCCAAAACCAATGTTACACACATGTTTGAAAACAATTTTTTTGATGATTTCTTTATCTCTCATAATAATGGACTTGCTACATTTTTTCATTTGTGTTATCATTAAACACAATTTTTTAAAGATATTGTATCATATGAATATTGTTGACACATTAAAATTCAACAGTGATGGACTGATACCTGCAATCATACAGGATGCAGAAGGCAGGGTGTTAATGCTTGGCTATATGAACAGGGAAAGTATCGAAAAATCACTGGAAACAGGTTTTGTACATTTCTGGAGCAGAAGCAGAAAAAAGTTGTGGAAAAAAGGAGAAACATCAGGACATCTCCAGAAAATTCTTGAGATAAAGGTTGATTGTGATATGGACACACTTCTTTTTATTGTTGAACAGAACTGTGCATGCTGTCATGAGGGTTATTACTCATGTTTCTGGAGAAAACTTGATGGAAATGAATGGAAAGTTATTGACAGAAAAATTTTTGACCCTGACAGGATATACAAATGATGCGCAACCATTATATTAAACTTGGTTTTATCATTGCTGTCATTGCTTATTGTATCTGGCAGATTTATCCTCCTGATAAGAAAATCAAAAAAGGACTTGACCTGCAGGGAGGGGTTCATATTGTTCTTGAGGTTCAGCAACCTCCTGAGCAGGACAAGTCAATGTCTGATGTTACTCAAAGGGCTCTGGAAATTATCAGGAACAGAGTCGATGGTCTTGGTGTTAGTGAACCAGTGATTCAGAAAGAAGGAACAAACAGGATTATCGTGGATCTTCCTGGAATAAAAGATACGCAACGTGCCATTGACGTTATTGGAAAAACAGCATTGCTGGAATTTCGTCTTGTTGAAGAGGATACGAAAAAATTAACTGATGCATTAAAAGGAGATAGTGAAGTATTAAAAGATTATGAAGTCCTTTATACTCAACAGAAAGATGAAAGGGGTATTAGAAGGGAAGCAACTCCGATTCTTGTAAAAAGACAACCTGAGTTGACAGGTGCTGGACTTACAGATGCATTTGTTGGTTATGGCCCATCAGGTTTTCCTGAGGTTAATTTTGTTTTGAATAAAGAAGGAGCAGCAAAGTTTGCTGAAGTGACTGAAAAAAATATTGGTAAACGGCTTGCCATTGTGCTCGATGGTGTGGTCAAATCAGCTCCTGTCATCAGGGATAGAATTCCTGATGGAAGAGGTCAGATTTCAGGGGATTTTACAATGGATGAGGCCAAGGAACTTGCTGTTGTACTGCGAGCAGGTGCATTGCCTGCAAAGGTTGATATTATTTATCAGCAGATTGTTGGACCAACACTTGGTAAAGAATACATAGAAAAATCTCTTAGAGCATCACTGTACGGAGTAATTGTTGTTGTAATTTTTATGGTGATTTATTACTATGCATTCGGGCTTCTTGCTGATTTCGCAATGGCAATGAACCTTTTGATTTTGCTTGCCTTCATGTCATTGTTTAAGGGAGTTCTGACATTGCCTGGTATCGCAGGGATTGCCCTGACCTGTGGTATGGCGGTTGATGCTAATATTTTAATTTTTGAAAGAATCAGAGAAGAACTGCGATCCGGGAAATCTGCAAAAGCAGCAATAGAAGCAGGTTATCATCGTGCATGGTCAGTAATTCTTGATTCAAATATCACGACAATTATTACAGGTGCTATTCTTTTCTTTCTTGGAGAGGGTTCTGTGAAAGGATTTGGATTGACCCTTTCAGTTGGTATCATTGCAAATCTTTTTACTGCTGTGTTTGCCACAAAGGCAATCGTTGATTTCGCTGTGGCTAATCGCAGCATTGAAAAACTGAGGATATAAATGGAACTGATTAAAAACACCCGTTTTGACTTTATTGGGAAAAGAAAATTTGCGTACCTTTTTTCACTCGCAATTATTGTCATTGGTATGGTTATTTTTGGAATGAGGGGCAAGGCAAATTTTGGTATTGATTTTGTTGGAGGAGATATTGTCCAGATAAAGTTTTCTACTGCCAGTTCTATTGTGGCAGTAAGGAATGAACTGAAAAAACTTAATATTCCTGAAATTACTGTTCAGGAAATTGGAACAGAGCACAATGAGTTTATTATTAAATCACCGCCGAAAACATCAGATGAGATTCTTGGTGTTCTTGAAACCAGTTTTGGTAAAGAACATTTTACAGTTATGGCAAAATCTGTAATCTCTCCTTCAATGAGTGTAACATTAAGAAAACGGGCACTGACAGCATTTTTTGCAGGACTTATTGGAATTCTTCTGTATCTTACCATGAGGTTTGAGTTCCATTTTGCTGTTTGTGCAACCATTGCGATTTTCCATGACCTTTTGATTGTTATAGCAATACTTGCCATCTCAAATAGAATCATAGATGGAACAATTATTGCAGCACTTCTTACAATTGCTGGATATTCAGTGAATGATACGATTGTCATTTTTGACAGAATCAGGGAAAATTTGAGAAAAACTCGCAGTAAAAATTATGCGGAATTATTTAATCAATCGATAAATGAGACATTAAGCAGAACAATTTTGACTGTTCTGACAGTCATATTTGTTGATGTACTTCTTTTGATTTTTGGAGGAGAACCACTGAAAAACTTTGCATATACTCTTCTGTTTGGATTTTTCTTTGGAGCATACTCTTCTATTTTCATTGCTTCTGCAATTTTGATTGACTGGCAAAAAAGATCAGGTTTCAGATTCAAATTATGAGAATCACAGGAGGATTTTTAAAGGGCAGAAATCTGTTTTTCAAGAAAAAACCCGAACTGAGACCAACTCGCAGTATTGTTAGAGAAGCAATTTTTGATATGCTGGGAAACAAAACCATTGGTGCACAGATGCTTGATCTTTTTGCAGGAACAGGATCTCTTGGTTTTGAAGCATTAAGCCGTGGTGCATCAAAAGTTATATTTGTTGATAAGTTCGCTGAATCAATAGAAATTATTAAAAAAAATACGGAGATTTTAAAACTGAAAGATCTGGTTGAAATCATGAAGATGGATGTGGAACTGGCACTTAAGAAACTGTGCAGTCAGAATATCAAATTTGACATTATTTTTGCTGACCCCCCTTATGTGAGTGGTATGAAGAAAATTGAAAAGATCGTTTTTGATATTTTTGCAGCACTAAAAGATAATGGAATTTTTGTCGTTGAAATGGCAAAGGACGAAAGTTTTTCGAAAATTGCAGGGATGGAAAAAATCAGGGATAAAATCTATGGTGCAACAAGAGTACAGATATATCAAAAGAAAGGAACGGCTTGCTGTATATCCAGGTAGTTTTGACCCTGTGACAAATGGACATATTGATATCATTGAAAGAAGTTTAAAATTCATTGACAAACTGATTGTTAGTGTGGCACGGCATCCAGCAAAAAAGCCATTATTTGCTTTCAAGGAACGAGTAGAAATGTTACAGAGTGTTTTTTCTGGAAGGCAGGAGATTGTTGTTGATTTTTTTGATGGGCTGCTGGTTGATTATCTTAAAAAAAAGGGAGTATATCTTGTGATTCGCGGTTTGAGAGCTGTGAGTGATTTTGATTATGAGTTTCAGATGGTTTTAACAAACAGGAAATTACTCCCAGGTATTGAGACAGTTTTTCTAACCCCAAAAGAGGAATACTTATATTTAAGTTCTTCAGCAGTGAAAGAGATTGCAAAATTGAATGGTCCTGTTGAAAAATTTGTTCCGGAAATTGTTGCGAAAAAATTGAAGGAAAAATTTTCTGACCCGCAGGATTACTAACAGGGAGGAATTATGACAACTTCGCGTCGTCATAGCAACAGCAGAAGAGACAGTCGAAGGAAGAATAATAAGAAACTTGGGGTTCCACATCTTGTTCCGTGTTCAAATTGTGGGACATTGAAGTTACCTCACAGGGTATGTGGAGAATGCGGTTATTATGCAGGTAAGCTTGTTATTGCAAAGAAGATTAAGGAAAAACAATCTGCAAAATGATTAAGATTGCTATTGATGGAATGGGTGGTGATCATGCACCTGATGCTGTTATAAAGGGTATTCAACTGTTTCTTGAAGAAAATAAATCAGACACAAAAATTGTTTGTGTTTGTCCTGAAGAAAAATTTAATGGTGCAGGCGGGCACAGTTTGGGCAACAGGGTTGAGCTGGTTCATTGTGATAAGTACATACCCATGGATTCAAAATTATCATTGTCGATTCTGAAAAATAAAGACACTACAATGCATAAAATTATCCAGATGCTTAAAAACAGGGAAGTTGATGTTGCTTTCAGTGCAGGAAATACTGCATTGTTCGTTTCTATTTCAATTGGAGAACTGGGATTGATTGAAGGAATAGATAGACCTGCAATTTGTGTTCATTTGCCAAATCTCAAAGACAAAACCACATTATTTCTTGATGTTGGAGCAAATGTGTCTCCCAAAGCCATAAACCTTTATCAGTATGCAATTATGGGTAGTCTTTACAGTGAAAATGTTCTGGGTATTGAGAACCCTAAGGTTGGATTGTTGAACATTGGAGAAGAACCAGGAAAAGGTGATGAACTCAGGCAGATTGTTTATAAAGAACTTACCGAAAACAAGCCAGTAAATTTTACTGGTAACATTGAAGGACATGAAATATTCACTGGAAAAGCAGATGTTATTGTTACTGATGGTTTTTCAGGTAATATTGTTTTGAAAGTAAGTGAGGGGCTTGGCAGATCATTTAAAAGCATCATGTTAAGAGAAATCAATCGTTCAATATCAGGGAAAATAGGATTTTTCATTGCAAGAAATTCATTGAAAAAATATGCAAGGAAAACTGATTATGCTGAATATGGGGGTGGAGTGCTAATTGGTGTTAATGGAGTGGTGATCATTGGTCATGGAAGGTCGTCTCCGAGAGCAATTTCAAACGCTTTATTCCTCGGAGAAAAGATTGTATTAAGCGGTTTTTTTGAAAAACTGAAGAAGGATAAAGAAAAATGGGTGCAACAATAACAGGTATTGGTTCTTATCTTCCAGAAAAGGTATTAACAAATGCTGACCTTGAAAAAATGGTTGACACATCCGATGAGTGGATTGTTACAAGAACCGGGATTAAAGAAAGAAGGATATGTCCTGAGGACCAGGCATCTTCTGATCTCGGCGCTGAAGCAGCGCGACGTGCAATCGTAGATGCAGGCATTGATCAATCTGATATTGATATGATTGTCTGTGCAACAATAACAGCAGATATGATTTTTCCGTCAACAGCATGTATTATTCAGCATAAGCTTGGACTTGATAATATTGCGTGTTTTGATATTTCTGCTGCGTGTTCTGGTTTTATTTATGGTCTGGAGATTGCAAGGAATTTTATTGATACTGGGAGGTATAAAAGAATTCTGGTTGTCGCTGCAGAATGCATGAGCAGGGTTACTGATTATACTGATAGAACAACATGTGTTTTACTTGGAGATGGTGCAGTAGCCACCATTGTTTCAAAGACCGATAAAAATTCAGGTATCCTTGATACATATCTCGGTGCATCAGGAAAATATGGAAACCTTCTGTATGTGCCAGCAGGAGGGTCAAGGATGCCGGCATCTTTTGAGACAGTTGAAAAAAGGCTTCACTATATGAAAATGGAAGGTTCTTCACTGTTCAGAATCGCAGTGACTGCAATGAGTGAATCAGTGAAAAAGATTCTTGAAAGGAATCAGGTTTCTTCTGAACAAATCAAACTTATTATTCCTCATCAGGCAAATATTCGTATTATTCAATCAGTTGCAAAACTAACGGATTTTCCCATGGAAAAGGTCTTTGTAAATATTGAAAAATATGGAAACATGTCGGCTGCATCTGTTGGTGTGGCTCTTGATGAGGCAGTAAAATCAGAGAGAATTCATAATGGTGACCTTATATGTATGGTATCTTTTGGTGCAGGTCTTACCTGGGCTGCAAACCTTATCAGGTGGGATAAAAATGGCTGAAAAAAGAATTGGTGCTGTATTTCCCGGACAGGGTTCACAATATGTTGGAATGGGGAAAGATTTTTATCAAAATTATGAATATGTCAGGGAAATTTTTGATACTGGAAGTAAAATATGTGGTTTTGATATTGCAAAAATTTGTTTTGAAGGACCGATGGAAAAACTTACAGACACTGAAATCTGTCAGATTTGTGTATTTGCTGTTAGTTTTTCTGCATGGAAAGTTTTTCAGCAACACTATTGCTTTGTTCCTTGCTTTGTTGCAGGTCACAGCCTTGGTGAATACACTGCATTTACGGTTGCTGAGGCCTTTTCTCTAAAAGATGCTTTTTTTATTATTTATCAACGAGCAAAATTTATGAAACAGGCAGCCATGAAAAATCCTGGAACAATGGTGGCTGTGCTTGGAAAGTCCGTTGACGAAGTCGAAAAGATGCTTGAGGAATTTGATGATGTTTATATTTCAAATATTAACGGTCAGGCACAGATTGTTGTCGGCGGTTCAATTCAAGGTATGAATCAATTTGTAATCTGGTGCAGAGAAAATGGAGTAAAAATTATTCCTCTTAATGTTTCAGGAGCTTTTCATACGCCATTGATGGAAGATGCAAGGTGTCTATTGGAAAATGAAATTGATAAGATTGATATTTCTGATTGTAAAATTCCTGTCTATACCAACTGGGATGGTAAGACTACATGCCATGCAGAACAAATCAAAAATGCCCTTAAGAAACAAATTGTGTGTTCTGTTCAATGGTTAAAGATAGTTGAGTCAATAAATAATTCTGTTGATATGATTATTGAGTTTGGTCCGAAAAAGGTTCTTTCGGGGCTGGTCAAAAAGATTTTACCGGAGATGGTTGTAAGCAATGTTGAAGATATTGACTCCCTGAACAAAACAATAGAAGTCATGAAGTTATTAACTTAATATTGAGGAGGAAAAATGAAAGAATTCAGCGGAAAAACAGTTATCATTACAGGGGCATCCGGAGGAATTGGTAGTGCCCTTGCACAGAAATTTGGTGATGCAGGGGCAAACCTTGTGTTGTGGGATGTGATAAAACCTGATTCAGTTGCTATGAATTTGCATGTTGAAGGAAAAATTGTCAGTGACCGGGTGGATATAACAAAAAGTGCTGAGATTGAACAGGCACTTGAAAGGGTAAAAAATGAAACAGGCAGGGTTGATGTTCTCGTTAATAATGCTGGCATTACAAGGGATGCTTTAATTCTTCGTATGAAGGAAGAGGACTGGGACAGGGTGATTGAGGTGAATTTGAAAGGAGCATTTCTTTGTAGTAAAATTATTGTTCATACGATGTGTTCTCAAAAATTCGGGAAAATTGTAAATATAGCGTCAATCATAGGAGAAATTGGAAATATTGGACAGGTCAATTATGCTGCTTCAAAGGCAGGGATGATTGCGATGACAAAAACATTTGCGAAAGAATTTGCCCGGTACGGAATTACAGTTAATGCTGTTGCTCCAGGTTTTATTCAGACACCGATGACAGAAAAAATTCCTGAGAAGATAAAAAACATGATGATTGAAAGGATACCACTGGGAAAATTTGGTACACCACAGGATGTTGCAGAACTTGTTTTCTTCCTCGCATCAGAAAGGGCATCCTATATTACAGGTCAGGTTTTCCGTGTAGATGGCGGGCTTGTTATGTAAAGAATTTACCCAAATACAGGAGGATTGAATGGAAAGAAGTGAGATTGAAAAAAAGGTAAAAGAGATAGTTATGGAAAAACTTCAGGTTGAAGAAAGTGCTGTTGTTGAGAATGCTTCTTTTGTGGATGACCTTGGTGCAGATTCTCTTGATACAGTGGAACTTGTAATGGAATTTGAAGAAAAATTTGATGTAGAGATTCCTGATGAAGAAGCAGAAAAAATCAGGACAGTTGGAGACGCAATCAATTATCTCGAACAAAAGACAAAAAACAAATGAAAGAAAAACAAGAGGTTGTTATTACTGGAATGGGTCTTGTTACGCCCATTGGTAACGACCTTCCAACTTCGTGGAAAAATCTTATTGAGGGCAAAAGTGGTTGCGGTCCAATAACTGATTTTGATGCTTCATCCTTTCCTACCCGTATTGCTGCTGAGGTTAAAAACTTCAATCTTGATATTGATATTGTTGATAAAAAAACATTAAAAAGAATGGATCGTTTTGTTCAATTTGCCATCAGTGCTGCTTACGAGGCAATAAAGGATAGCAACATTTCACTGGATAACGAAGATAGAGATAGAATAGGTGTAATTATTGGTGCTGGTATCGGAGGGTTACGGATTATTGAACAGCAACACTTTCAACTTGTAAAATCAGGTCCGTCTCGTGTTTCTCCGTTGTTGATACCAATGCTCATACCTGACATGGCTGCAGGCCAGGTCGCAATCATTTTTGGATTGAAAGGTCCAAATTTTGCCACAGTGAGTGCCTGTGCATCTGGTGCACATGCAATAGCCGTTGCCTGTGAACTTTTACGGACAGGAAAAATGGACGTTGTAATAGCAGGTGGGACCGAATCATGTATTACCCCGCTCGGACTTGCGGGCTTCTGCTCAATGAAGGCACTTTCAGAGCGAAATGACCAGCCCGAAAAAGCAAGTCGTCCTTTTGATGCCACCAGGGATGGCTTTGTCATGGGAGAGGGAAGCGGGATTATTGTTATGGAAACCATGGAACATGCGAAGGCAAGGAATGCAAGGATTTATGCAAAAATGCTTGGCTATGGAATGAGTTGTGATGCTTATCACATTACGGCTCCTGACCCTACTGGTTTTGGCCCTCATCTTTGTATGAAATATGCGATTGAAGATGCAGGCATAAAGCCCGAGCAGGTTTCTTACATCAATGCACATGGAACCTCAACCCCATTGAATGATAAAAGTGAAACAGCCGCAATAAAGAAGGTTTTTGGTGATTATGCCTATAAAATTCCAGTGAGTTCCAATAAATCAATGATTGGACATCTTCTTGGAGCCGCGGGCGCTGTTGAGTTTATTAACACAATACTCAGTATGCACTATGGAATTATTCCACCGACGATAAACTATGAAGTGGCAGATCCTGAATGTGACCTTGATTATGTGCCAAATGTTGCAAGAAAGGCAGATATTGAAATTTCAATTTCCAACTCATTTGGTTTTGGCGGTCATAACATCTGTCTTTGCGTTCAAAAATACAGAGGGGAATAATGGACTATTTATTAACAGAAGAACAGGAAATGATTAGATCCCTTGCCAGGGAAATTGCAGAGGAAAAGATAAAACCCAAAAGGGCATATTATGACGAGACAGAAGAATTTCCATGGGATATTGTAAAAATATTGGCTCAATCAGACCTTTTTGGTGTTTATATCGAAGAAAAATATGGTGGTATGGGGTATGGAATTTTTGAACTGTGCCTTGTTATTGAAGAACTGAGCAGAGTTTGCGGTGGAATATCACTTGCTCTTGCTGCTTCTGCTCTTGGTACTTTTCCAATTATACTATTTGGAAATGAGGAGCAAAAGAAAAAATATTTACCACCACTGGCAAAGGGTGAAAAACTTGCGGCGTTCGGTTTAACAGAACCAGAGGCAGGTAGTGACGCTGGTTCTATTAGAACAACGGCAAAAAAACAAGGTAATTATTATATTCTCAATGGTACAAAGCAATGGATTACTAATGGCGGAGAGGCAGAAATTTACACTATTATTGCTATCACTGACCCCAGCAAAGGAGCAAGGGGAGCATCTGCATTTATTGTTGAGAAGGGGACCGAAGGTTTTACCTTCGGGAAAAAGGAAAAAAAGCTTGGAATTCGTGCTTCAGCAACAAGAGAACTGATTTTTACTGACTGCAAAGTACCTGCGGAAAATCTTCTTGGAAGAGAAGGTATGGGATTTATTGTTGCCATGAAAACATTTGATGCTACAAGACCAGGAGTTGCTGCACAGGCGCTTGGTATTGCCCAGGGTGCATTTGAAGCAGCCCTTGAGTATGCACACAAAAGACACCAGTTTGGTCATCCAATATCATCGTTTCAGGCAGTCCAGCATATGCTTGCTGATATGGCGACGCAGATTGAAGCGGCACGTGCTCTCATATATGCGACCGCAAGAATGATAGATGCTGGTAAATCAACAGGTTCAAAAGAATCAGCAATGGCGAAACTTTTTGCATCTGACGTGGCTATGAAAGTGACTGTTGATGCTGTTCAAATTTTTGGTGGCTACGGTTATATGAGAGATTACCCTGTTGAGAAGATGATGAGGGATGCAAAGATTACACAAATTTATGAAGGTACAAATCAAATCCAGAGGAATGTCATCGCACTTGAGTTAATAAAAGAACTTTCACGAAGGAAAATGTGATGTGAAATTTGTATTCCAGCAAGATATTCCTGAACGCATTGACAAATTTATCAGTAAAATTCTTCCCGGGTGTTCAAGGCAATTTTGTAAAAAACTCATAGACAAAAAACTGGTAACAGTGAATCAGAAAATTGTTGAACCATCCTTTAAACTTCATAGCGGCGATATTATTGAACTGCCTGATGAGATTGAAAAACCTGTGTGCAAAATTTTGCCTGAAACAGGCGAACTTGACATTCTTTATGAGGATGAAAGTATTATTGTTATCAATAAAAGGGCAGGGATCCTTACGCATCCTCTGCCCGGCAAAACAAATGGAACACTTGTGAATTTAATACTTGGACATACAAAACTATCGTCAATTGGTTTACCATTCAGACCAGGAGTTGTACATCGACTTGACAGGGATACTTCAGGTTGCATTGTCTTTGCCAAGACAGATTCTGCTCATCTTGACCTTGTCAATCAGTTCAAAAACAGGATGGTCAAAAAAAATTACAGGGCAGTTGTTGAAGGCAATATTTCATCTGATATACAGGATGTTTCAATCCCACTTTTTATTCAGAAACAGGATACTCCGAGGGTTTCTGTAAGATTTTTAAGGGGGAAAGAATCTATAACAAGAATTCGTGTAATTAAAAGAGCAAAGAATGCTACATACATTGAAGCAATACCTGTAACTGGTAGAACACATCAGATCAGGGTGTCTCTTGCTTTTCTTGGCCATCCTGTTGTTGGTGATACAAAGTATGGCAGGTCAAGCATTTTGATAGCAAGGCAGGCGCTTCATGCTTATTCATTATCATTACTGCATCCTGAGACAAAAAAAATGATGAGTTTTAAAGCACCGCTGCCAGAGGATTTTTTGAATTTACTGAAACAGATTGGAATTGAAAAGGAATATTTTTATGGCTGAAAATTTATTGAAGCAATCGTGCAGGTTTTTCTTTGCAGATGTTCCATGTTTTTATCATAAAAACTATGGGAGTGTGTGTCAGTCATGTAATTATTACCAGGATGTTAAATTCAAAATTCTGATAATCAAACTTGGAGCACTGGGAGATGTCTTGAGAACAACTTCCATATGTGAACCACTGAAAACAAAATATCCTGACAGCAAAATATTCTGGATTACTGAGTCGCAACATATTCAGGTACTGGTCGGGAACAATTTTGTTGACAGAATTATCGAGAAAAATGATGCACTGCCATATGTCTTGCATTTGAACTTTGATATTGTGATTAATCTTGATCTTGATGAAGATGCTTTGATTCTTGCCGGAATTGCCAGAACCAGAAAAAAAATGGGATTCTGGTATAATCATGACGGATTTATCGAATGTTCAAATAAATATGCACAGGAATATTTTCTTTTAAGCCATGACGATAAATTAAAGAAGAAAAATAAAAAAACCTACCAGCATTTTATTTCAAAAATAGCCGATTTACCATCCTTTGGCAGGATCATTGTTCCTGTTTCTGAAACTGCAAGGGTCAAAGCTGAACAATTCAAACAAAAACATCGACTGGGAAATAAAAAAATCATCGGTGCAGTGGTTGGCACAGGAAAAAGGTGGATGACCAAAAGGTGGTCAGAAGATCATTTTGTAAAATTATTCAAGATTTTACCTGATTTTGATTTTGTTGTTTTTGCTGGTCCTGAAGAAAAAGAGATTATTGATAGAATTGTCAAAAATAGCACAACTTCTGTTATCAGTGCAGGCCATTCTAACCCCGTTGATATTTTTTTCGGGCTTCTCAATATTTGTGATGTTGTTGTATGCTGTGATACTTTTGGTTTGCATGCGGCAATAGGATTGGGTAAGAAAGTTGTTGCCCTTTTTGGTCCAACATCTTCAAATGAAATTGAAATGTATGGAACAGGAGAAAAAATTGTCAGTCCAGTTGATTGTGTTTGTTGTTATAGAAAAAATTGTTCAATAAATCCAAATTGTATGGAAATGATCAGTCCTGAAAAAGTTGCAGAAACAATCAGGAGATTATGCATTGAAAAGTAAAAAAATTTCTGTAATCCTTCCAACCTATAACGAAAAAGAAAACATTGTTCCACTTGTGAGAGAAATACTCAATCTGCCTCTCGATATTACTGTAATTATTGTGGATGATGATTCACCTGATTTTACAGGTTACTATGCTCAAAATTATTTTAAAGGAAATGAAAGGGTGAAAATTTTCATCAGGAAAGAAAAAAGGGGCAGGGGATATGCAGGAAGATTTGGATATGAAATTGCTCTGAAAGAACAATTTGATATAATTGGTGAAATGGATGCAGATTTTTCTCATTCCCCAACTTTTATTTCAGGACTTGTAAACTCACTTGAAGGTGCTGATGTTGCATCTGGCTCTCGTTTTCTTTCGGGTTCAAAAAGTTTGCGTCAAAATATAGTAAGGGAAATGATAACCTTATGTGCACGATTTTATGTAAATCTGCTACTGAGAATTAATCTTACTGATCCCACGTCAGGTTTCAGATTTTTCAACTCGTATGTACTGCGTTCAATTCTACCAGAATTAAGATCAACAGACCCATTTATTGTCACTGAAGTTTTTTATTATGTCAGAAAAAAAGGTTTCAGTATCAAAGAGTATCCCATTGTTTTTTACGAAAGAAAACACGGAAAATCAAAGTTGAAATTTTTTACACTTATTAAATACCTTTACAGGGTTTTGCTTTTGCGGATGGGGCTTTTTTATGGATGAAAAATACAGAAAAAACACGCTGCTGATCATTGGCGTCTCATTTCTCATACGACTTTTTATTGCTGCATTTTACGGTTTAAGTGGAGATGAGGCACATTATTTTCAATATGCAGTGCACCCATCAATTTCATACTTTGACCATCCGCCAATGGTTGGCTATGCGATTGTGCCATTTCTAAAACTTTGCGGACAAACAAATCTTGCAGTGAGAATGCCTGCATTGATTTCTTCCACGCTATGTATGTGGTTAATTTACATTATTGGAAAAAATTTATATTGTTCTGCAACTGGTTTCTGGGCAGTAGTGGTTTTCTGTCTTGTTCCTCTATTTTCAGTTCTTGGTGGAATAATGACTGTACCTGACACAATTCTTTCTGTTTTCTGGTTACTTTTAATCATTGTTGTATGGAAAATTTACGTTACAGGCAGGTCAGAATTATGGTATGTAGCAGGTCTTATCGTTGGACTTTCACTCCTCACAAAATATTCAGGAATTCTTTTATATTTGTGTATCCTTCTTTTTATGATTTTGAATCGCCAGATGTGGAAACAATTTCGCCACAGACACATATATTTTGGATTTATCATCAGTGTGATTTTTTTCCTTCCTGTCTTGATATGGAATTATGACAATTACTGGGCTTCTTTTGTTTTTCAGTTCAAACATGGTCTTGGAGAAAAAATTTTTTTCAGACCACAGGTTTTTTTACAGAATATCGTTGCTCAAATGTCTGTGATCTCTCCGTTTTTATGGATTGTTTTGATGATGAATTTTTTTGTCATCGTTAAAAAAGTTTTACAATCAGACAAAATCAGTCAATTATTTTTCAGTTTTTGTTTTCCTGTTTTTATTGTCTTTGGCTATGCCGGATTATCAAATGAAATTCTACCTCACTGGCCAGCGCAGGGTTATCTTACAATGATTGTACCATGTGCATTTTTCATTAAAAATGTATTTGAAAAAAGTTACCGATTGAAAAAAAACATTATAAGATTTGTTTTATTTTCAGCAGGATTATTTACGCTTATTATCCCGGTTCAGGTTGTTTTTCACTGTATTAATGTGCCCCGTGAGATAGATCCAACAGGAGACCTTTACGGATGGGATACAGCAGCAGTTTTTGCGGAACACCTGCGTAATAATTCAGGATCTGATGCTTTTTTATTCACTCACAAATTTTATCTTGCAAGTCAAATGGCGTTTTATCTTCCGGAAAACACAGCCAGAAAACATCTTTATTGTTTGAGTAAAAGAGTTGACCAGTACGATTTCTGGCAGCAACATTTAGATTTGAAAAATGTCCTTAATGGTAAGACAGGAATATTTTTCACAGATGATCATTTTAAGGATTCTCCTGAAAAATTTTATAAATTTAAAAAAATTGATAAACCAGTGACACTGAAAATTTTCTACAGAGGAAAAAACGTAAAGACGTTCTATTTCTATGTGTGCCATAGTTTTGAGACAGATCACACAGACAATGAATTTTTCAATTCCCTTAATTTTTCACCAAGGAGTTTTTTAAAAAAAGTTATTGAACTGGATAACAATGCATTTTTATCATTAAATAGATTTGCATCTCGACACAGTAATCTTGCAAAAATATTGTTCGGTTTTGGATATCTTGGTTCAGCAGAAATTACAACTTTAGTAGTGGCATTGATTCTTTATTTTTTCAGAAGACAGGAATTTTTAAAATATTTCGGGATGTTTTTTGTTATTCTGGTTATTGGCGCCCTGATGGTTCATTTCTTCAAGGAAATTTTTCATTCTCCAAGACCTGCAGTTTTTTTTAAACAAACAGAAATTTTCGTTGTGGGACCCGTATTGAAGTCGGGCTCTTTTCCGTCAGGGCATTCTCAAACTTCTTTTGCGGCAGCAGTTTTTCTAAGTTTTTTATTTAAAAAGTTTTCACTGATTTTTATTGTCGCTGCAATAACTGTTTCATTTTCAAGGGTTTTTTCTGGTGTGCATTTTATCAGAGATGTTGCAGTCGGTGCAATAATTGGCGTAATTTCCTGCCTCATTGTTTTTGGTTGTAGATTCTTATTGCTAAAGAAAAGGAATTTGACAATTTCAAAAAAATAGGGTAATATCTGTTGTAACAATTATATCCATCTCAGTTCGGCTCAAAAATATTGCGGGATTAACTCAGCGGTAGAGTGCGACCTTGCCAAGGTCGAAGTCACGGGTTCAAATCCCGTATCCCGCTTTTGGATCTTTTACAAGGAACGGGATTTGAATTGGAGCGAAGTAAGGGATTGCGAGCAAGCGCAGCAATCCCAGCGGCCGGCGACCCGAGTTGTAGTGGGAGACAAGGGCGCCAAATCCCGTATCCCGCTTTTGGATCTTTTACAAGAAATGGGATTCGAATTCGAGCGAAGTATGAGATGGCGATATTGGTCTATCCCTTATTTTGCTTTGAAATTTTGTGTTTGAACCAGAATTTGACTTGTATTTTTTCTCAAGGTATAATTATAATTCTTGACTGCATCAGGGCTGCTGTGGCTCAGGGGTAGAGCACGTCCTTGGTAAGGACGGGGTCATGGGTTCGATTCCCATCAGCAGCTTGATGGGAACGGCTCTGATGCGAGAAAAATATTTTCATATGAATCGGGGGTGAAACATGGCGAAGGAGAAATTTGTACGAAGCAAGCCACATGTGAATGTAGGGACGATAGGGCATGTAGATCATGGGAAGACGACATTGAGCAGTGCGATAACGTTGGTATTGTCGAAGGCAGGGAAGGCTCAGCATTTGAAGTATGAAGACATAGACAAGGCGCCTGAGGAGAAGGAGAGGGGATTAACGATACAGATAGCGCACATAGAGTATGAGACGGAGAAGCGACATTATGCACACATAGATTGTCCTGGTCATGCTGATTATATAAAGAACATGATAACAGGTGCGGCACAGATGGATGGAGCGATTCTGGTGGTGAGTGCTCCGGATGGTCCGATGCCGCAGACGAGGGAGCATATACTATTAGCCAGGCAGGTAGGGGTACCAGCGATAGTAGTATTTATGAACAAGATGGACATGTTGAGTGATAAAGAGTTGATAGAGCTGGTAGAGATGGAAGTGAGGGAGTTATTGAGCAAGTATGAATTTCCTGGGGACAAGGTACCGGTGATAAAGGGTTCAGCGCTTGAGGCATTGAGTTGTGGATGCGGGAAGAGGGAATGTAGCAAGTGTGGACCGATATGGGAGTTAATGGATGCGATAGACAGTTACATACCTGAGCCTGTGAGGTTGGTAGATCAGCCATTTTTGCTTGCGGTAGAGGATGTATTTTCTATTACAGGAAGAGGGACAGTAGCGACAGGAAGGGTAGAGAGGGGAAAGATAAAGGCAGGAGAAGAGGTAGAGATAGTAGGATTAAGGGAAGGAGTGACAAAGACAGTAGTGACCAGTATAGAGATGTTCAGGAAGATACTTGATGAAGCGGTAGCAGGAGATAATGTAGGGTTATTGTTGAGAGGGATAGAGAAGGAAGGGGTAGAGAGAGGGATGGTGATAGCGGCGCCTGGGAGTATAACTCCGCATAAGAAGTTCAAGGCGCAGGTATATGTATTGAAGAAGGAGGAAGGAGGCAGGCACACTCCATTTTTCACAGGTTATCGTCCACAATTTTTCTTCAGGACGACAGATGTGACAGGGACGATAAAGTTGCCTGAAGGTGTAGAGATGGTGATGCCTGGAGATAACATAGAGATGGAGGCAGAGTTGATAGCGCCTGTTGCGATGGAGAAAGGGTTGAGGTTTGCGATCAGGGAAGGTGGTAGAACAGTTGGTTCAGGTGCTATCACGGAAATCATTTCATAAAGGATATTCAAACTATGGCTGAAAATATTCTTCTTGCGTGTTCGGAATGTAAAAGGCGCAATTATGCGACTGAAAAGAATAAGAAGAAAAGCAAGGACCGACTGGAATTAAAAAAATATTGCCCATACTGCCGTAGGCACACGGTCCATAAAGAAACCAGATAGGCCTGTAGCTCTAACGGCAGAGCGGCGGTCTCCAAAACCGTAGGTTGGAGGTTCAAATCCTCCCAGGCCTGCAAAAAGTGAAAAATGATACAGAAGATAAAGACATTTTTGAAGGAAAGTCAGAATGAGTTTAAAAAGGTGACATGGCCGAATTTTCAGGTTTTAAAAAGGTCAACAGTGGCAGTAATTTTTTTGATGATTTTGATGGCAGTTTATTTCGGCATTGTTGATGTGGTTTTTTCAAAAATGCTGCATTTATTTGCGAGGTAGTGATGAGTAAATGGTTTATTGTTCATGTCAGAACTGGGCATGAGGATAAGACGAAGAAATTGATCGAAGCAAGACTTGCTAATGCTGGTAATACCATGGTAAAACAAATCATTATACCAACAGAAGATGTTGTTGAGGTAGAGAGTTCAAAAGGTGAAAAAACTATCAAGCCGCGGAAGTTTTTTCCTGGTTATTTACTGATTGAAACAGAGGATAATATTGATGATTTAACCTGGCATCTGATTAAAACAACCAGTGGTGTTTTTAATGTTCTTGGTGCAGGTACCAGACCAGCACCATTACAGGGAAATGAGGTTAAAAATCTTTTGCGTGAAATTGAAGAAAGAAAGGCAAAGCCTGTTCCGAAAATTGAATTCAATAAAGGAGATAAGGTGGTAATAACAGAGGGTCCATTTGTTGATTTTACCGGCGTTGTTGAAGATGTAAACAATGATAAAGAAAGATTGAAGGTTAGTGTTTCAATTTTTGGAAGGTCAACAATTTTAGAACTTAACTTCTGGCAGGTCGAAAAGGTGTGAAAAATGGCTGAAAAATCGACAAAAAAGGTAAAAGCAGTAGTGAAGTTACAGATTCCAGCAGGACAGGCAACACCAGCACCTCCTGTTGGTCCTGCTCTCGGTCAGCATGGTGTAAACATAATGGAATTCTGTAAATCATTCAATGCTGCAACGAAAGGTAAGGAGGGAGATATTATTCCTGTTGTTCTTACAATATTTGAGGACAGATCTTTTACATACCAGTTGAAAACACCACCGACTGCCTCATTATTGAAAAAGGCAGCCAATATTGTGAAGGGTTCGGGTGTTCCGAACAAGGAAAAGGTCGGAAAAGTTACACGGAAACAGATTCAGGAAATAGCAAAGATAAAATTACCTGATCTGAATACTGATGATCTGACAAAGGCAGTAAAAATCGTTGAAGGTTGTGCAAGAAGTATGGGAATAGATATTATTGATTGAGAGGCGAAAATGAAAAAGAGGTCCAAAAAATATCGGGCAATTTATGAAAAGATTGAAAAAAAGGAAGTATATTCACCAGAGGAAGCAATAGCATTTTTGAAAGCCAATCCATCTGCAAGATTTGATGAGACGATTGAACTTTCTGTTCATTTAGGACTGGATGTAAAAAAATTACAGCAACCTGTGAGGGGCTCAATAAATCTGCCGCATGGAAGTGGAAAACAGATTAAGGTTCTTGTTTTTGCACAGGGCGAAAATCTGGAGAGGGCAAAAAATGCAGGTGCAGATTACTATGGGGGGAATGAGTTAATTGAAAAAATCAAAGGTGGCTGGCTTGATTTTCAGGCAGTTGTTGCAACTCCAGATATGATGAGGAACATTGCCCCTCTTGGTAAAATTCTTGGTCCGAGGGGATTGATGCCAAATCCAAAATCAGGGACAGTAACATTTGAAATTGAGAAAATTGTTGAGGAACTGAAAAAAGGTAGAATTGAGTTCAAAATGGATAAGGATGGGAATATTCACATTCCTATTGGAAAGATTTCATTTCCTCTGGAAAAACTTGTTGATAACTTATACGCCGCCTTGAGAGCAATTATCGCAGCACGACCTCAAGGGGCAAAAGGTGTTTATCTGAAAAGTGCCCATATTTCATCAACAATGGGACCTTCTTTTGCACTGGATATTAATAAGATTTCTCAGGAAATCAAAGCCACAGTTTCTTGATAGAAGGACGAAAATATGAATAAAAGTGAAAAAGAATCTTTGTTGAAATTTTTGACGGAACGGTTGAGTTCAAGCAAGGTTTCAATTTTTGCGCAGTTTTCAGGAATTACTGTTAAGGAGATGGAACAACTGCGCAAGGATTTAAGAAAATGTTCAGGTAATGTCATGGTAGTAAAAAATACCCTGACAAAGATGGCACTGCGTTTGTGCTCAATGGATGAGGCAATGAAATTTATGGAAGGTCCAAATTTATTGATCTGGAGTCAAACAGGGGATGAATCAGAGGTTATAAAAGAGACCTTGAAATTTGTAAAAGCCTCAGCAGGGAAATTGAGAGTGAATTTTGGTTTGTTGAACAATTTGCTTGTTGAACCCGAAACATTAGAGAAACTTGGCAAACTTCCATCAAAGAAAATATTACAGGCAATGGTAATTGGAAGCATTAAATCTCCATTGAGTAATCTTGTTTACAATGTTAAATATCCGTTGACACGATTAATTTTGGTATTGAAAACGTTTTCTGAACAAAAGGAGAAGAAAAATGGCTGAAGAAAAAAAATTTTCTGTGGATGTTCTTGTTGATGCAATTGGTAATCTTACTGCAATGGAACTAGCAGACCTTGCGAAGAAACTTGAAGACAAGTTTGGAGTTCAGCCGGTTGTAGCAACCGCAGGTGTTGCACCTGTTGCCACTGCTGAACAGGCAGCGCCACAGGCTGAAGAAAAGACCTCATTTGATGTTATTTTGACAGGTTTTGGCGCAAACAAAATTCAGGTCATTAAAGAGGTAAGAGCCATCACAAACCTTGGTTTGAAAGAGGCGAAAGACCTTGTGGAGTCATTGCCAAAACCCATAAAGGAAAAGGTGAGCAAGGAAGAGGCAGAAGAAATAAAGAAGAAACTGGAAGCTGCTGGTGCAACTGTTGAAGTAAAATAAGTTTTTTAATTAACCCCTAACCAGGGAATGGAGACATAGCAATGAAAAATCTGGAAATGCCTGATTTATTAAAGGTCCAGATTGACCCCTATAAAAGATTTCTTCAAAAGGATGTTCCCCCAGAAAAGAGGGAAAATACAGGACTTGAGGAGATTCTCAGGAGGGTCTTCCCTGAGATAGAGATACTACCTGGAGAAAAGCACCGTGTAATAGCAAGTGATGATGGGGTCCTGTTTCTTGAGTACATCAGTTATGCAATAGAAGACCCTGTGGAAACAGAATCAGAGTGTGTTGAGAAAGGTATTACCTACGGTGGCAGATTTAAGATAAAATTCAGGCTTTATAAAAAGAACAAGTCAACCAATCGTTTTGATAGCATCAGGGAGCCACAGGATGTTTATCTTGGCATAATCCCCCTGATGACAGAACGTGGAACATTCATTATCAATGGTATTGAAAGAGCAGTCGTTAATCAGATACAGAGATCTCCTGGAGTATATTTCAAAGAAGAGGAAGAGATAGGACAGAGAATTACATATTCAGCGCGTATTTTTCCTGCACGTGGGCTATGGATGGAATTTCATCCTGAACTTCATCATAATGTGATGTGTCTGTATGCGTATTTTGGAAAGAAAAAGATTTATGCCACAACTTTACTGAAAGCACTTGGATATTCTGAGGCAGAAATTTTATCATTATTGTATGACTCACCCGACAAAATCCCGACTGATAGTATCATAAAAACAACCCTTGAAAAAGATGCTGATATAAAAACTGCTCAGGATGCTCTCAGAAAAATCTATGTGGAATTGAGACCTGGTTTTCCAATGGATGACAGGGAAGCCCGAATATTTTTCAAAAGATTGTTTTTCTCTTCAGAACAATATGATCTTTCTCCTGCAGGAAGAATGCAGATTAACAAGAAACTTGGATTGAACATAAATGAGTTGCATCTGACATCAGAAGATATCATTAAGACAATCAGGTACCTGCTGAATCTTATGGAAAACAATCAAGGTGAAGTAGATGACATTGATCACCTTGGAAATAAAAGAGTGAGGACATCAGCAGAAATTATCAAAGAACACATGTATGAAGGGCTGATACGACTGGCTCATTTTGTAAAAGAAAGAATGGCAATCATTGATAAGACACAGGAAATTTCTCCACAGGACCTTTTGAATAGCAGGGTGTTTTCAACAGTTGTTGAAGAATTTTTTGCTCGAAATCAGTTATCTCAATTTCTTGATCAGATTAATCCTCTCGCAGAACTTACTCATAAAAGAAGGTTGACAGCAGTTGGAGAAGGAGGGGTAAAAGAAAGAAAGCGAGCCGGATTTGAAGTCAGGGATGTTCATTATACACACTTTGGTAGAGTGTGTCCCATAGAAACACCTGAAGGTGCAAATGTTGGTTTAATTAATTCCCTTACTGTGTACGCTGAAGTTGACAGGATTGGTTTCATCAGGACCCCCTATTACAGGGTTAAGAACGGAAGGATTTTGTTTGATGAGGTCGTCTATATTTCTGCTGATGAAGAAGACAATTACGTTGTGGCTCCACCTGATGTTCCTTTTGATTCAAAAACAGGTTTAATTATTCCAGAAACAATTCGAGTAAGGTCAAAGGGTGGAGAATTTACAGAAGCCAGCAGGGATGAGATTCAGTTGATAGGGGTTTCTCCCAAACAGGTTGTTGGTTTAAGTGCTTCGCTAATACCATTTCTTGAGCACAATGATTCCAACCGTGCATTGATGGGTTCAAATATGCAACGTCAGGCAGTTCCACTTTTAAAAGCAGAAGCCCCACTGGTACGTACAGGAATGGAGAAAAAGGTTGTAATGGATTCAGGTGTTGTGGTAAAGGCAAGAAATTCAGGAGTTGTGAAGTATGTGGATGCAAGCAAAATTATTATTGAAAGGGATGATAAAGGATTATTTCCCTGGCAGCACCAGGATGAGTATTATCTTCAGACATTTCGCAGAACAAATCAGGATACCTGTTTTCATCAGAAACCAGTTGTTTCAGTTGGTCAGAAAGTAAAAAAGGGACAGATTATTTCAGATGGACCTGCTGTCTCTCCAGAAGGATATCTTGCACTCGGAAAAAATTTACTTGTTGCCTTTATGCCGTGGAGGGGATATAACTTTGAGGATGCGATTGTTCTGAGTGAACGACTCGTGAAGGAAGATACATTTACCTCAATTCACATTGAGAGGTTTGAGGTTATTGCTCAGGAGACAGAGCGTGGACCTGAAGAAATAACAGCAGACCTTCCGAATGTTTCTGAGGAAGAACTAAGAAATCTTGATGAAAATGGCATTATCAGGATAGGTGCAGAAGTTAAACCAGGTGATATTCTTGTTGGTAAAATTACACCAAAGGGAGAATCTGAACTGACTCCTGAAGAGAAATTATTAAGGGTGATTTTTGGTGAAAAGGCAAGAGATGTTGCGAATACGTCATTGACTGTTCCTCCTGGTGTTTATGGTGTTGTGGTAAATGTAAAAACATATTATCCAACCGAAAGAATATCAGAGGACCAGGTGAAGAAGCAGGTTAGTGAGATCGAGAAAGAACTGAAAAATAAAAAGGCAATCGTGTGCAAAATTATCAAAGAACAGATAAAAGAAATACTAATCAGAAACAAGATTTCTGCCACCAGATTAACAACAAATCCTGATAGCTGGGATCGCATTGTTAATTCAATTGATAATGAAGATATAAAAAATCAGGTGAAAAAAATTGTTGACATCGGCAAATCAGAACTTGAAAAACTTGAACAGGATGCGAACAATGAAAAAATAAAAATTCGAAGGGGTTCAGAACTTGAGCCCAATGTTATATGCAAGGTATCTGTTGAAATAGCAATAAAGAAAAAAGTTGCAGTTGGTGATAAGATGAGTGGAAGACATGGGAATAAAGGAGTAATCTCTGTGATATTGCCGGAAGAGGATATGCCATTTCTTGAGGATGGAACTCCTGTTGATATAGTGTTAAATCCACTTGGGGTTCCTTCACGTATGAACATTGGTCAGATTCTTGAAACACATTTAGGATGGGCTCTGAGGACACTCGGATGTTCTGCTGAGACACCTGTTTTTGAAAGTATTAAAGAAATTGAGATTAAACAAAAACTCAGAGAGGCAGGTCTTCCTGAGGATGGAAAGACAATTGTCTATGATGGACAAACCGGTGAACCATTCCTTCAGCCTGTAACAGTTGGTTCAATTTATATGATGAAATTGATTCATCTTGCTGATGAAAAGTTTCATGCTCGTTCTGTTGGTTCATATTCGTTAATAACACAGCAACCACTGGGAGGAAGGGCACAGTTTGGAGGTCAGAGGTTTGGAGAGATGGAAGTATGGGCTCTTGAAGGATATGGAGCCAGTCATACCCTGCGTGAAATGCTTACGATTAAAAGTGACGATATAAAGGGACGCAAAAAAGCCTATGAAAGTATTGTAAAGGGGATTGATTATCATGAAGAAAATCTTCCAGAATCATTCCATGTTCTTACACGTGAATTGAATGGTCTTGGATTTGATTTGAGGATAGAAAAAAGAAAAAAGGATGGTCAGGATAAGGATGTTGTGACCATAAGAATTGCACCACCAATGGTGATTCGTTCGTGGTCTTACGGGGAAGTAAAAAAAGCAGAGACATTGAATTACAGAACAAATAAACCCGAACGTGATGGTTTATTCTGTGAGAAAATTTTTGGTCCTGTAAAGGACTGGGAATGCGCGTGTGGAAAATACAAAAAACAGAGATTTCGCGGAATTATCTGTGACCGCTGTGGTGTAGAAGTTACCACTTCTGATGTAAGAAGGGAAAGAATGGGTCATATTGAACTGGCAACACCTGTTTCATATGTGTGGCTGTTCAAAAGTTCAGCAAACTGGCTCGGGGTTCTACTGGATCTTTCACAGGTGACACTTGAAAAGGTTCTTTACTACGACAGATACATTGTTGTTGACGCAGGAGATACTCCGTTACAGGAAAAAGAACTTCTTACTGAAGAAGAATATAGAGAAAATCTCAGTAAATATGGGAATAGATTTCGTGCAGAAATTGGTGCAGCGGCAATACAGGAACTACTGAAAAAGATTGATCTTGAAAAAGAGATGGAAAAAGTGAAGCAACAGTTGAAAGACAAAAAGAAGAAAAAGGACCAGACAAACAGAAGAAATCTTGTAAAGAAATTACGAATGATAGAAGGTTTGATAAAAACAGAGGTTAAACCAGAGTATCTTGTAACGTCCATTATTCCTGTGATACCTCCTGATTTAAGACCACTTCTTCCTCTTGACGGTGGAAAATTTGTTGCGTCTGACCTTAATGACCTTTATCAGAGGGTTATTAACAGAAATAACCGTCTTAGAAAACTTATCAAACTCCAGGCACCTGATATCATTATCAGGAATGAAAAAAGGATGTTGCAGGAAGCAGTTGATGCACTTTTGGATAATGGACGTTATGGAACACCTGTACTTGGTAAAGGGAAAAGGCCTTTGAAATCGCTTAGTGATGCATTGAGAGGTAAACAGGGTAGATTCAGACAGAATCTTTTAGGTAAGCGAGTTGATTATTCTGGAAGGGCAGTAATTGTTGTTGACCCAAAATTAAAGTTGAATGAGTGTGGAATACCAAAACAAATGGCTCTTGAACTTTTCAGTCCGTTTGTTTTAAGAGAATTGAGAAAGAAAGAATATTTCCATACCCTTGGCAGTGCAAAAAGAGCCCTTGAGGAAAACAGACCAGAGGTATGGGAAATCCTTGAAAAAGTCACAAGGAATCATCCTGTATTGTTAAACAGACAACCTACGCTTCATCGTTTGAGCATTCAGGCTTTTGATCCAAGATTAATGGAAGGCAATGTTATCAGGATACATCCCCTTGTTTGTACTGCCTTTAATGCAGACTTTGATGGGGACACAATGAGTGTACATGTTCCCATAACTGTTGAGGCACAACTTGAGGCAGAACTATTGATGAAATCATCTCTTCATGTCCTGTCTCCAGCTAATGGAAGGCCTATCGTTACACCGACAAGAGATATTGTACTTGGATGTTACTATATGACATTCCAGAGTGATCAATCAGTTTATGGTGATAAAATTGTTGAATACAGGGCGCATAAGAAAACGATTGAAGCAGTATTTGACATTGATGAGGCGAAGATATTATACATGGTCGGGAAACTTGAACTTCATCGACCTGTAAGAATAAGAAATAAAAATGGTGAGATTATACTGACAACAGTAGGAAGGATTTTGTTCAATGAGATTCTTCCAGAAGGAATGCCGTATCAAAATCGTCTCATCAATATTGAGGCACTTGAGAATCTCATCAAGAGGATGTTTGTCACCTGTGGCTATGCAAAAACAGTAGAATTTCTTGATGCGGTGAAGGAACTTGGTTTTGAGTACGCAACAACCGGAGGTTTGAGTATTGGTATAGATGATCTAAAAGTTCCAGAAGCGAAACAAAAGATGATTGCTGAGGCACGAAAAGAGGTTGAAAGAATAGAGAAAGAATACAGAGAGGGTTTGATTTCTGAGGGTGAAAGATATAACAGGATTATTGACCTCTGGACATCAATTACAAATGAAGTGTCTAATGAGGTTTTTGCAACATTGAGAAGAGATGCTTCTGTTGAGCCATTCAGGATTAATTCTCTTATTATGATGGTTGAGTCAGGGGCAAGAGGAAATCGTTCACAGGTGAATCAGCTGGCAGGTATGCGTGGATTGATGATCAGGCCAACAAAGAGAGCAACAGGTGGTATTGGAGAAATTATTACAACACCGGTACTGGCAAATTTCAGGGAAGGGCTGCCACTGCTTGAATACTTTATCTCAATCCATGGTGGAAGAAAGGGAGTTGTTGATACTGCTCTGAAAACCTCAGATGCTGGATACTTAAGCAGACGACTTGTTGATGTTGCGCACAGTGTGATTGTTACAATGGAGGATTGTGGTACAGCCGATGGTATTTATATCAGTGCACTTACTGAGGGAGAAAAAGTTATCATACCGCTTAGGGACAGGATTATTGGTCGTGTTGCCTTTGACCCAATTGTTGATATTATTTCAGATGAAGTTGTTGTAAAAGCAGGTGAAATTATTGATGAGGAAAAGGCAGAAAAAATTGTTGCCCTTGGTATCGAAAGAATCAAGATTCGTTCAGTTCTTACCTGTAAAGCAGAAAAAGGTGTTTGCGCAAAATGTTATGGGGCAGACCTTTCCAGAAATAAACTTGTCAATCTTGGTGAGGCAGTGGGCGTTGTTGCTGCTCAATCAATTGGAGAACCAGGTACACAATTGACACTGAGAACATTCCATGTTGGAGGTACTGTAACAAGAGCCATAGGACCTTCAAGGATTATCAGTCATAGCGAAGGATATGTAAAGTTTTCAGAAAATCTCAGGTTTGTTAGAAACAAAGATAACAGGATGGTTGTTATCAGCCGTGAAGGAACCATAGATATATACGATGATAAGGGTCGTCAACTTGAAAGTAATCCAGTATTTGTTGGTGCAATTCTCCACATCGAAGCAGGTAAAAAAGTGAAAAAGGAACAGGTTCTTGCGACATGGGATCCTTACGCTTTACCCATTATCGCAGAAAAGAAGGGTGTCGTAAGATTCAGGGATATTGTAAGCGGTAAGACGATTAAGGAAGAAAAAGACCAGCGTGCAAATGTTACCAAGAGAACAGTGATTGAACATCAGGAAGACCTGGAACCGAGGATTGAAATTCTTGAAGATGTGCATGCCGGGAAGTCAGCCGTTATCAAATTTAAGGATATTGAAGTGGGAGAGAATGCAAGAAAAGAGGACAATGAAATAATTATCACAACACACACTTCTGAAAAAAGACCTGAAATTGTTCTGGTTGAGAAAGATGGAAAAACTGAATTAGAAAAACATCCTGTTTCTATACATACTGAAATTATGGTGAATGATGGAGATTCTGTAAAAGCAGGCGACTTAATTGCTCGCAGGGTTATTGCTTCCCATTATCTTTCAGTTAATACCAGTATTCTTGTTGACGATGGACAGGTCGTTACCCCTGGTGAAATCCTCGCAAAAACACCAAGGGTTGTTGGACGTGTTCAGGATATCACAGGAGGATTACCAAGAGTTTCAGAACTTTTTGAGGCAAGAACACCAAAGAATCCAGCAATTTTAAGTGAAATTGAAGGTACAGTTTCCATCCATCAGGGTGAAAAGGGAACAAGAATTATACGAGTAACAGATGAATCAACCAAGCAGACAAGAGAATACAGGATTCCTTTTGGAAAACATCTTCTTGTTGCAAACGGAGATCATGTTGTCAGTGGTTCGAAACTTACTGATGGTCCTGCTGTTTTGACAGATGTTTTAAGAACACAGGGTGAAAAAAAGGTTCAGGAATACCTTCTGAACGAAATACAAAAAGTTTACAGGGTGGAGGGTGTTAATATTAATGACAAGCACATGGAAATTATTATTCGACAGATGCTTTCGAAGGTGAGAGTGACTGATCCTGGTGACACCTACCTGCTTGAGGGCGAAGAGATTGACAGGGTAAAAATTCAGCAGATCAATGAAGCATTACCAAAAGGTAAAAAACGAGCAAAATATGAACCATTGATTCTTGGGATTTCCAGGGTTGCTCTCAGCAGTGAAAGTTTTATTTCTGCTGCTTCATTCCAGGAAACAATGAAAGTTATAACAAATGCTGCTATTACAGGTGCTGAGGATTACCTTGAGGGATTGAAAGAAAATGTTATTCTTGGGAAATTAATCCCTGCTGGTACTGGATTTTTTGCCAGTCAGATGAAAAAGCAGGAACAAACCGCAGAAGCATTTGTGAGCAGTGAATAACAATTTAAAAAGGAGAAGATATGCCAACGATTAATCAACTTATTCGACTGGGAAGGAAGAAGAAAATAAAAAAGTCCAAGTCAACTGCACTTGAAGCAAATCCGTTAAAAAGGGGTGTATGTCTTTATGTCAAAACAATGACACCCAAGAAACCCAATTCAGCCTTGAGAAAAATAGCAAAGGTAAGATTGAGCAATGGTAAGGAAGTGATTGCATATATTCCAGGTATTGGCCACAATCTGCAGGAACACTCTATCGTACTGGTACGGGGAGGCAGGGTTAAGGATCTGCCAGGAGTAAAATATCATATTGTAAGAGGCGCATATGATGCAGCACAGGTTGAGGGAAGGAAGAAATCCCGGTCTCGATATGGTACCAAAAAATCAAAGGAACAACAGGCACCGCAACAACAAAAACAGGAGTAGTTATGCCAAGAAGAAAGTATAAATCACGAAATATATTATTACCTGACCCGAAATACAATGATCTTGAAGTGGCTAAATTCATCAATTCTTTGATGGTTGATGGAAAAAAGAGCCTGTCTCAAAAAATAATGTACAGATGTTTTGATCTGTTAAGTGAACGAACAAAGGAAGATCCTTTAACAGTATTCAAGAGAGCATTGAATAATGTCAAACCGAGACTTGAAGTCCGTCCAAGAAGGGTTGGAGGTGCAACATATCAGGTTCCTGTGGAGGTTGCACCAAAAAGAAGTCTTGCACTTGCAATCAGATGGATTATTCAATCAGCAAGAGCTCGTAAAGGTAAACCCATGTACGAGCGTCTGGTTGAGGAAATTATTGATGCAAGTAAAAATGAAGGTGCCAGTGTAAAGAAAAGAGAAGAAATGCACAAAATGGCAGAATCGAACCGCGCTTTTGCACATTATCGCTGGTAAAGTTTCATTTCTCAAGGCACCATCCATTATTGTGATGTTGCACTGGAGTTTTGTTTTGAAGGTAGATAAAAACAATTCTGGGATTATCAGGGAATACATAGAAAATGGTGACAAAAGTTTTAACGAAAAAAAATACGGAATTTTTGCGAATGGAAGATATTGAACGCGTAAGAAATATTGGGATTATTGCCCATATTGATGCTGGAAAGACAACGACAACAGAACGCATTCTTTATTATAGCGGGAAGATTTCTCGTGTTGGAGATGTTGATGAAGGAACCGCAACAATGGACTGGATGGAACAGGAAAGAGAGCGTGGAATTACAATAACATCTGCAGCCACGACCTGTTTCTGGCGGGGGCACAAAATTAACATTATTGATACTCCTGGACATGTTGATTTTACTGCTGAGGTTGAAAGATCTTTAAGGGTACTTGATGGTGCTATTGGAATTTTCTGTGCTGTGGGAGCAGTTCAATCTCAATCGGAAACTGTCTGGAGACAGAGTGAAAGATATGGTATACCGAAGATTGTTTACATCAACAAGCTTGACAGAATTGGTGCTGATTTTTACAGGGTTATCAATCAAATTGAAAAAAGATTGGGCGCAAAATGCCTTATTCTTCAACTGCCCATTGGCAGAGAACTAAATTTTTCAGGTATTATAGACCTGATAGAAAACCATGCGATTTTTTATCCCACAGATTCAGAAAATGATGCGTATATTGCTGAAATTCCAGCAGAGATGAAACAGGAAGTGATTCACGCAAGAAATCAAATGCTTGAGCGACTTGCTGAGCATGATGAAGAAATTATGGAAATGTATGTCCATGATAAAGAAATAGAGAAGGATGTTATTCGAAGGGCTATCAGAAGGGCAACTTTAAAAAGATATCTGTACCCTGTATTTTGTGGTGCATCATTAAGAAACAAAGGGACAAAACTTTTACTTGATGCAATCGTTGATTATTTACCATCTCCTGTTGATAGGGGGGAGATTACAGGCGAAAATCCTGAGACAAAAGAAATTGTAGCGAGAAAACCTGTTATTGAAGAGCCTGTTTGTATTCTTGCTTTCAAAGTTGTCAATGATATGTTCTTCGGAAGACTGATTTATGCGCGTGTTTATTCAGGAGAAATCATTCCAGGGATGCGACTTATGAACTGGTCACGTACCCGCAAAGAAAGGATATTAAAAATTCTTGAGGTTCATGCAAATAAATTTCAGGAAATTGAAAGGGCTGTGGCAGGTGATATTGTTGCCCTTGTTGGATTAAAGGAGACCTTCACAGGTGATACTCTTGGTTCTCCAGATCATCCGATTATTCTTGAAAAAATGCAATTTCCTGAACCTGTTCTGAACATGAAGGTTGAACCAAAAACAAAAGCAGAAGCAGAAAAGGTTTTTCAAACTCTCACAAAAATGAGTGAGGAAGATCCGACATTTAAAATAAAGATTGACCCTGAGACAGGAGAAACGATTATTTCTGGAATGGGACAATTGCATATAGAGGTTCTTGTTGAGAGAATGAGAAGACAATACAATGTTGATGTACGATTGGGAAAACCAGAGGTTGCATACAAAGAGACAATCACAAAGACTGCGATTGGTGAAGGCAAATTCATTAAGCAAACTGGTGGTAAGGGTCATTATGGACATGTTGTCGTTGAAATCAAACCTGCTGCTGAGGGAGTTAAATTTAATTTTACCAGTCGACTGAAAGGAGAAGTTATTCCATCACAATTTTTGCCTGCTATTGAAGAAGGAATTGTTGAAGCAATGGAAGTGGGTTCTTTAAAAGGTTATCCTGTGATAAATGTAGAAGTAGCAGTGGTTGATGGTTCGTTCCATCCTGTTGATTCAAACGATATTGCATTTAAGATTGCGGCATCAATGGCTTTCAAAGATGCTTATATGAAAGCCAGTCCAGTACTTCTTGAACCGATTATGAAGCTTGAAGTTACAACACCATCAGAATATGTTGGAGAAATTATCGCAGATATTGGCATCAGAAATGGTCGGATTGAAGAGATGATTGATGAAGGAAAATATAAGATAATTCGCGGGTTTGTGCCGCTTCGGACAATGTTTGACTACCCGACTGTAATCAGGTCCTTGACACAAGGTCGCGCAAGTTATATAATAGAACCTTGTTTTTACGAAAAAATTCCTGATGAACAATTGAAAAAAATAGAAGAACTTATGTAATTAAATGGAGGCAGAACATGGCGAAGGAGAAATTTGTACGAAGCAAGCCACATGTGAATGTAGGGACGATAGGGCATGTAGATCATGGGAAGACGACATTGAGCAGTGCGATAACGTTGGTATTGTCGAAGGCAGGGAAGGCTCAGCATTTGAAGTATGAAGACATAGACAAGGCGCCTGAGGAGAAGGAGAGGGGATTAACGATACAGATAGCGCACATAGAGTATGAGACGGAGAAGCGACATTATGCACACATAGATTGTCCTGGTCATGCTGATTATATAAAGAACATGATAACAGGTGCGGCACAGATGGATGGAGCGATTCTGGTGGTGAGTGCTCCGGATGGTCCGATGCCGCAGACGAGGGAGCATATACTATTAGCCAGGCAGGTAGGGGTACCAGCGATAGTAGTATTTATGAACAAGATGGACATGTTGAGTGATAAAGAGTTGATAGAGCTGGTAGAGATGGAAGTGAGGGAGTTATTGAGCAAGTATGAATTTCCTGGGGACAAGGTACCGGTGATAAAGGGTTCAGCGCTTGAGGCATTGAGTTGTGGATGCGGGAAGAGGGAATGTAGCAAGTGTGGACCGATATGGGAGTTAATGGATGCGATAGACAGTTACATACCTGAGCCTGTGAGGTTGGTAGATCAGCCATTTTTGCTTGCGGTAGAGGATGTATTTTCTATTACAGGAAGAGGGACAGTAGCGACAGGAAGGGTAGAGAGGGGAAAGATAAAGGCAGGAGAAGAGGTAGAGATAGTAGGATTAAGGGAAGGAGTGACAAAGACAGTAGTGACCAGTATAGAGATGTTCAGGAAGATACTTGATGAAGCGGTAGCAGGAGATAATGTAGGGTTATTGTTGAGAGGGATAGAGAAGGAAGGGGTAGAGAGAGGGATGGTGATAGCGGCGCCTGGGAGTATAACTCCGCATAAGAAGTTCAAGGCGCAGGTATATGTATTGAAGAAGGAGGAAGGAGGCAGGCACACTCCATTTTTCACAGGTTATCGTCCACAATTTTTCTTCAGGACGACAGATGTGACAGGGACGATAAAGTTGCCTGAAGGTGTAGAGATGGTGATGCCTGGAGATAACATAGAGATGGAGGCAGAGTTGATAGCGCCTGTTGCGATGGAGAAAGGGTTGAGGTTTGCGATCAGGGAAGGTGGTAGAACAGTTGGTTCAGGTGCTATCACTGAAATCATTTCATAAAGGATATCAGGACTATGGAAAAAAAGCGAATAAGAATTAAATTAAGAAGTTTTGACCACAGGATACTTGATGAATCAGTAAAGCAGATTACTGATATTGCAAAAAGTACTGGTGTCAGGATTATTGGTCCTATACCGCTTCCAACAAAAAAGGAAATTTATACTGTTTTACGTTCGCCACATGTGAACAAAAAGAGCAGGGAACAATTCCAACTGTGTACACATAAGAGATTGATTGATATACTTGACCCAACTACACGGACTGTTGATGCTTTAAGTCGTTTGAATCTTCCAGCAGGTGTAGAGGTTGAAATGAAATTGGAGTGAGAAATGTCATTACTTGGATTAATTGGAAAAAAATTGGGTATGACGCAGGTTTTTGATGATAACGGGAATGTTGTTCCTGTCACTGTTGTTGAACTCGGTCCCTGTTTTGTGACACAAAAGAAAACTTCAGAAAAAGATGGATATTCAAGTATTCAGATTGGTTATCAGGTTGTGTCTGAGAAAAAAGCGACCCGACCAATCATCAGTCATTGTAAAAAGGCAAATCTTCCACCATTGAAATATATGAGAGAAATCAGGATGGATGAAAGTGAACTGGAGAAGTTTTCACCAGGGCAGGAATTAAATGTCTCAATTTTCAAAGAAAATGAGTATGTTGATGTTATTGGAACGTCAAAAGGAAAAGGTTTTCAGGGCGTTGTGAGAAGACATGGATTCAAAGGTGGTCCAGCAACAAGGGGTTCAATGCAGCACAGAAAACCAGGTTCCATTGGTGGAGGCAATCCTCAAAGGGTCATCAAGGGAAGGAAAATGGCAGGTCATATGGGAAATGAGAGAGTTACGGTACAGAACCTGATGGTATATAAAGTGATCCCTGAAAAAAATATGGTGTTGATAAAGGGTGCAGTACCAGGTGGTAAAAACAGTATTGTCTTTGTTAGACATGCATTGAAAAAAAGAGGTTCTAAATGATCAAAGAAATACCGGTTTTTAATATTGCGGGCGAAAAAATTAGCAGTGAGATTATTGATGTATCTGTTGAAAAACCAAACATTGATGTGCTGCACAGATATATCACTGCATTTTGTGCGAATCAACGTCAGGGAAATGCCTGTACTAAAACAAGAGGTGAAGTTTCTGGTTCAGGGAGAAAACCCTGGCGACAAAAAGGTACAGGAAGAGCAAGGGTTGGTTCAATTCGAAATCCCTTGTGGCGACATGGAGGAGTGGTATTTGGTCCGAAACCAAGGGATTACAGACAGAATATTCCTGAAAAGATGAAAAAGATTGCCCTGAGGGATTCGTTGATGACCAGAATAAATGAAGATGCCCTTTCCCTTATAAAATTGCTTGATGAAGTAAAGAGTCCAAAAACTAAAATGTTTGCAGATTTTCTGAAAAAGATTGGCTGTTCTGAAACAAAGGTTTTGTTTATCCTTAACAGGGATTTTGATAAAAGAAATGAACTGGTTATGAGTATTCGAAATATTGAAAATGTGTCCTATTGTTATGTGGAGCAGATTAATCCATATTTGATACTGTTAAACGATAGGATCATTGCACAGTCAGATGTCTTTTCTGTTTTGAAGACGATTGTTGCAGGAGATGAAAATGTTTAATCCTTACAGCATAATAAAATATCCATTGATTACAGAGAAGGCGACAAATCTTGAGAAAGAAAATAAATATATGTTTGTTGTTGATAAAAAGGCAAGGAAAACACAGATTAAGCTTGCCATTGAGCAATTATACAATGTTAATGTAGTTTCTGTGGCTGTGATCAATATGCCTGCGAAAAAAAGAAAGTATCGTTTATTTCAGGAAGGATATAGACCGGGATATAAGAAGGCAATTATAACTTTGAAAGAAGGAGAAAAAATTGCCATTACGTAAGTTGAAACCAGTAACAAGCAGTCAGAGGCATGCAATACTTCCAGATTATAAGGAAATAACAAAAAAGGAACCTGAGAAGAGTCTTGTTGTTGGAAAACGCAAGACCGGTGGTAGAAATAATACAGGAAGAATTACTGTTCGTCACAGGGGCGGTGGACATAAAAAGCTTTACAGAATAATTGATTTCAAGGGAAGATCACTGGAGGCAAAAGTACTCAGTATTGAATATGATCCGAACAGAACAGCACACATTGCACTCATTCAATATGTGGATGGAAGAAAAGCATATATCGTTGCTCCAGCGGATTTAAAGGTTGGTATGCGTATTTATTGTGGTGAGGATGTCAGTATTTCTCCTGGTAATAGAATGCCACTTGCAAAGATACCTGAAGGAACAGAAATTTGTAACATTGAACTTCAACCAGGTAAAGGTGGGCAGATTGTAAGAGCAGCAGGTTGTTCTGCGATTCTTGTAACAAAAGGGGATAAATTTGCTTCTGTTAAACTGCCCTCAGGAGAAGTACGGTTGATACCATTAAACTGTATGGCGACCATTGGTAGGGTGAGTAATCCTGAACATAAATATGTTTCCCTTGGTAAAGCAGGAAGAACCCGCTGGCTTGGAATAAGGCCAACAGTTAGAGGGGTTGCGATGAATCCTGTTGACCATCCTCATGGCGGTGGTGAAGGCAGGGGCAAAGGTAATATTTCTCAAACACCGTGGGGAAAGCCAACAAAGGGCTATAAAACTCGCAATCCTGATAAATACTCAAATAAGTTTATTGTCCAGAGAAGGAAGAAATAGGAGTTGATGATATGAGATCACTAAGAAAAGGACCGTTTGTTGATAGGGTACTGCTGGAAAAAATTGAAAAACTAAAAAAGGCAGGGAAAAAAGAACCCATAAAGACATGGTCGAGACGTTCGACAATAATTCCAGATTTTGTGGGTTACACATTTGCAGTTCATAATGGTAAATCATTTGTTAATGTTTACATTACCGAAAATATGGTTGGGCACAAACTTGGTGAATTTGCGCCAACAAGAGTTTTCCGTGGCCATGGTGCCCATACCGAAAGAACAACGGAGAAGACCTGATGGAAGTAATTGCAAAAACAAATTTTGCCAGAGTCAGTGCGAGAAAAGCAAGGTATCTGAGACCCCTTGTAATTAACAAGGAAGCAAATAATGCGCTGGAAATTCTTGAGCATTTACCCCAGAAATCAGCATTGATTATTAAAAAGCTTATTCAGTCAGCACTCGCAAATGGAAAACAGAAAAATCCTGAGCAGGACAGGTGGTATGTAAAAAATCTTATCATAGATGAAGGTCCAAGAATGAAACGATTACGGTCTGCACCAATGGGTAGAGCCGTAATCATTATGAAGAAATTTTCTCATATTACAGTTATTCTTGAAGAACTTTCAGAAAAAAACATTAAAGGAAGTAAACATGGGACAAAAGGTAAATCCA
This sequence comes from Candidatus Omnitrophota bacterium, assembly GCA_023818965.1. GTDB lineage: Bacteria > Ratteibacteria > UBA8468 > B48-G9 > DTJG01 > DTJG01. Next base: position 163,124 of record JAMWCD010000006.1, read on the forward strand.
ATAGGGCTTAGATTAGGGATTAATGAGAGGTGGAGATCTTTCTGGTATGCAAATGATAGGAATTTTAAGGATTTTTTGAAGGAAGATGTCGAAGTAAGGAAATACCTTTTTCAAAGGTTTCCAAGAGGTTCTGTAACAAGGGTAGATATTGAAAAAATTGCGGAAAAACTCAGGATTATTCTTTACAGTCCGAGACCTGGAGTAGTTCTCGGAAGAAAGGGTTCAGAAATTAATGCTGTGAGGGAAGAGGTTTATAAAAACATAAACAAACAGGTTTCAATTGATGTGAATGAAGTAAAAAATCCTGGTCAGGATGCACAGTTTATGGCTGATAGCATTGCAATGCAACTTGAAAGAAGAGTGCCTCACAGGATTGCAGTAAAAAAGGCAATGGCTTTGAGTTTACAGTCAGGTGCACTTGGTATAAAAATCAGGGTTGGAGGACGACTTGGAGGAGCAGAAATTTCAAGGTCAGAATTATACATTAAAGGAAAAGTTCCTCTTCATACCCTGCGTGCGAAAATCAGCTATGCCACATCAACTGCAATTACAAAATTTGGTTGTATTGGCGTAAAGGTCTGGATTTTTCTTGGAGAAGTGTTTGATGAGAAAGAGCAACCAGTTCAAAAGGCACCAACTGAGGAAGTCAAAGTTAGTGATACAGATACAGTTGAACAACCTGTAAGGAGTCGTAAAAATGCCGTTAATGCCAAAAAGAGTAAAGTATAGAAAGGTACAGAAAGGAAGAACCAAAGGTAAAGCAACAAGAGGAGCCAGCATTTACTTTGGAGATTTTGGTCTACAGGTTTTATCTCCAGGAAGATTGAAAAACTATCAAATAGAGGCAGCACGTATTGCCATTACGCATTTTTTGAAATCAAAGGGGAAATTGTGGATCAGAATATTTCCTGATAGACCCTTTACCAAAAAACCTGCTGAAACAAGAATGGGAAAAGGAAAGGGTGATGTTGCGGGCTGGGAAGCAATTGTTCTTCCTGGCAGGGTGATATTTGAAATTGCGGGTGTACCTGAAGATGTTGCAACAGAAGCATTAAGACTGGCTTCTTATAAGTTACCTGTTGAGACAAAAATCATTAAACGGGAAATTTAAATGAAGAGAAATGAATTTGAAGAATTGAAAAGTTTGACCATTCAGGAACTGGAACAAAAAAGGAATGAACTTGCAAAACGTCTTTTTGAGCAGAGAATTCAGGTTCGACTCGGACAGGAAAAAAATACTCGATCATTGAGAAATTTGAGAAAGGATATAGCCAGAATTAATACCTTGATTCAGGAAAAAAGGATGAGTCAGCAAAGAGGTGCAAATGGAAATTAAGCAAAAAGTTAGTATTGAAAAAAAGGGTATTGTTGTGAGTGATAAAATGGATAAAACAAGGGTGGTTCTTGTTGAGACCATGGCGAGGCATCCAAAATACCTTAAGATTATCAAAAAAAGAAAAAAATTTTATGTCCATGATGAAGGAAACATCAGTAAAGAGGGTGATATTGTTATTATCAGGCAATGCAGACCACTGAGTAAATTAAAACGTTGGAAACTTGTGGAAGTTGTGAAACAGGCGACATCCAGAAAAGAAGGAGTAATAAATGGTGCAACTGAGAACAATACTTGAGGTTGCAGACAATACTGGTGCAAAAAAGATCAGTATTATTGGAGTGCTCGGGCATTCAAAAAGACGTTATGCAAGAGTGGGAGACATTATAAGAGCAAATGTCAAGGATGCAATTCCTGATGGGATAGTGAAAAAGAAACAGGTTGTGAAAGCAGTTGTGGTTCGTACAAAAGCGCCAATTCGAAGACCTGATGGTTCATACATCAGGTTTGACCATAATTGTGCAGTAATCATTGATGATGACCTTAATCCAAGGGGTACAAGAGTTTTTGGACCTGTGCCAAGAGAATTAAGAGATGCCAAGTTTATGAAGATTGTTTCCCTTGCTCCGGAGGTACTGTAAAATGGGTTGCTTAATAAAGAAAAATGACTTTGTTGTTGTGCTGAAGGGTAAGGACGCAGGGAAAAAAGGAAGGGTTATCAAAGTTTTTCCAAAAGAGCAACGTGTCCTTGTTGAGGGTGTAAATTTTGTAAAAAAGGCAACAAGACCAAAGAAACTTGATAGACAGGGTGGAATTGTAACAATGGAAAAACCGATCGCAATAAGCAATGTTCAATATTTCTGTTTAAAGTGCAGCAAAAGAACGAGACTTGGTGTAAGAATAATGGAAGATGGTGCGAAGGTGCGATATTGCAAGAAATGTGGGGAGCTTGTGGAGGAAAAATAAATGGAAGCAAGATTAAAAAAACTTTATGAAGAAAAAGTTGTGCCTGAAATGATGGAAAAATTTGGTTTCAAAAACAAATTGCAGGTTCCAAGAATCAAAAAAATTGTAATAAATATGGGCATTGGCAGGGATAATAAGGATGCAAAAGCAATAGAATCTGCTCAAAAAGAGCTTGCCATGATAAGTGGACAGAAGCCAGTTATTACCAGAGCAAAGAAATCGATTTCAGCATTCAGTTTGAGAAAGGGGGATATTTGTGGTGTTATGGTCACATTACGGGGTAATAGAATGTATGAATTTCTTGACCGCATGATCACAGCTGCCCTTCCCAGGGTTAAGGATTTCAATGGATTGAGTCCGAATTCATTTGATCAGTTTGGTTCATATACCATTGGAATTAAGGAACAGGTGATTTTTCCTGAGGTGGATTATAACACCATATACAAGGTTCGGGGAATGAATGTTACAATTTCTACTGATGCAAAAAAAGTTGAACATGCAAGGGCATTATTAAAACTGATTGGATTGCCTATAAGGGAGGAGTAACATTGGCGCGGAAATGTTTTTTTGAAAAGATGAAAAAGGAACCAAAGTTTAAGGTAAGGAAAAGAAATCGTTGCTGGAGATGCGGTAGACCAAGAGGATATATAAAAAAGTTTGGTATCTGCCGCGTCTGTTTCAGACAGCTTGCTTCACAGGGTGAAATTCCCGGTGTAACAAAGGCAAGCTGGTAGGAAGGAGTGCTATTATGACAGATCCTGTTGCAGATATGATTATCAGGTTGAAGAATGCTAATGCGGTTTTCAAGCCGTATACTGATGTTCCGTGGTCAAAGCTGAAAGAGAGGATTGTTGAAGTGTTAAAACAGGAACATTATATCAAGGACTGGGAGATTGTAGAAAATAATGGGAAAAAAGTTTTGAGGATACATTTGCTTTATATTGGACAAAGACCAGCAATACTCAGGGTTCGAAGAGTAAGCAAGCCAGGCCAGAGAATATATATTTCAGCCGAGGAACTTTCCAAAAGAAAACGTGATTCAGGAATTGGAGTGTTAAGTACCTCGAAGGGGGTTTTAAGCAGTCGCAAGGCAATTGAGTTAAATACTGGTGGCGAATTTTTATTTTACATTTGGTAGGTGGATACTATGGGAAGATTAGGAAAAAAACCTATTGAAGTACCGGATGGAGTGAAAGTAACTGTCAGTGATGGTATTGTAACTATTGAAGGACCAAAGGGGAAGATGGAGAGGAAGATTTTTGAAAATCTTAAAGTTGTCGTTGAGGATAAGAAGATTTTTGTGAACAATACAGTTCCCGAAACTCCGAAATTCAGGCGACTTTTCAGAAAAACAGATGCACTCCAGGGACTGCTACGAACCTTACTTAAGAATGATATCATTGGGGTGACAAAAGGTTATGAAAAAGTCCTTGAAATTCATGGAACAGGATTCAGGGCAGAGGTGAAAGGAAAAAAGTTGATTTTGAATCTTGGTTTTACGCATCCTGTGGAGTTGGATTTGCCTGATTCAATTACTGCCCAGGTTGAGAAAAACACTGTGATAACATTTCGTTCGTATGACAAGGAATTTCTTGGAAATTTTGTTGCAAAGGTCAGGGACATTTATCCACCTGAGCCGTATAAGGGAAAGGGCATCAGGTATGCAGGAGAGTATGTCAGACACAAGGTTGGAAAAGCAGCAGTTGGTGCTCAGAAATAAAGGAGTAATTATATGAGGTTGACAAAAAAAGAAAGAAGAAAAATAAGGCATCTTCGTGTAAGAAAAAAAGTTTTTGGTACAAAGGATAGACCAAGGTTAGTTGTGTTCAGAAGTTTAAAACATATCTATGGTTCAATCGTGATTGATGATGTTACTCCCAATAAAGTGTTGTTTACTGTTTCTTCTCTCAGCAAAGAATTTACCGGTCAGGCAGGTCCAGAAGAAAAGGGTGGAAATGTAAAAGGGGCGTTTCTTGTTGGGAAACTGGTGGCTGAACGTGCGAAGGCAATGAATATTGAAAAGGTCGTTTTTGACCGTGGAGGATATAAATATGGTGGTTGTGTCAAGGCGTTTGCTGAAGGAGCTCGACAAGGAGGTCTAAAATTTTAGCAAGAGATAATATCCTTGAACAAATTGAACAGGAAAGCGGAGAGGAAAAAGAAATTGTTATTGAAATCCGCAGGGTGACAAAGGTCACCAAGGGTGGAAAAAGATTAAAGTTTCGTGCGGTACTGGTCTGGGGTAATCAAAAGGGCGAAGGTGGTTTTGGGGTTGGAAAAGCATCTGAGGTGCCAGAAGCCATTCGTAAAGCGAAGGAAAAAGCAAAAAGGAATAAAATTTCAATTTCTTTGAATGGTTCTACGATTGGCGGCGCTGTTGATGCAAAATATGATGCATCACATGTTATACTCAAACCAGCACCAAAAGGACATGGGCTTGTTGCAGGTAAAACAATGAGGGCATTTCTTGAGGTGATTGGTGTCAGGGATGCTGTTTGTAAGGTTCTTGGTTCTACCAATGCAATAAATGTTCTTAATGCAACGTATAGAGCACTGAAATTTCTTGAATTAAAGGAGAAGAAAAGTGTTGAAAATACATGACCTTAAACCTGCGAAGGGAAGTAAACACAAAAAGAAGATTGTTGGAAGGGGTCATGGCTCAGGTCATGGCCAGCAGGCTACCAGAGGCCACAAGGGACATAAAGCCAGGTCAGGATTTCATCGTGTTGGAGGCTTTGAAGGTGGGCAGATGCCTCTGATTCGTAGAATACCAAAGCGGGGTTTTAACAACCCTGAAAAAATCACAGTTAAGGAAATCAATATTGGCTTGATTAATAAAAAATTTAATGAAGGAGAAATTGTTTCACCTGCAACCCTTATTGAAAAGGGGATTATTAAAAAACAAAATTGTATTGTCAAAATTCTTGGTGAAGGAAAACTTGAAAAACCACTGGAAATTCATGCCCATACCTTTTCCAGAAAGGCAAGGCAACTTATTGAAAAGGCAAAAGGAAAAGTTATAATTCTAAAAAAATGATTACTGCATTCAAAGACACTTTAAAAGTACCGGATTTAAAAAAGAAAATTCTTGTTGTTATTGCATTGTTAACGGTTTATAGATTTGGTTGTTATATTCCTGTACCTGGAATCAATGGAAAGGCACTTGCTTCTTTCTTTGACAGGATGTCAGGTACTCTTTTTGGAATTGCTGACCTGTTTGCAGGTGGGGCATTAAGCAATGCAACAATTTTTGCGCTTGGTATAATGCCTTATATCAGTGTATCTATTATACTTGAATTGCTGGCTTCAATTTTTCCATTTTTTGAGCAGATGTTGAGAAGTGGTATAGAAGGAAGGAGAAAATTAACACAGTGGACAAGATATGGTACTGTAATTCTTTGTCTTTTTCAGGGGTTTGCAGTGAGTATCTGGCTTGAAAACCCTGCGCATTTTGACGGTGTGGTTATGGTTAATTCTCCAGGATGGCTTTTCAGAATTACAACGGTTCTTACTCTGACAACAGGTACTGTATTTCTTATGTGGCTTGGTGAGCAGATTACAGAAAAAGGAATAGGCAATGGTATTTCTTTGATTATTACAGCCAGCATTCTTTCAAGAATGCCAGTGGCTGTTCATCAAACAGCACAGCTGGTGGCTGCAGGAGAAATCAACCCGGGTTTAATTGTGCTGATGGTTGGTTTGATTTTTGTTGTTGTTGGTGCAGCCATCATGCTTAATGAAGGAGAAAGAAGAATACCGGTTCAGTATGCAAAAAGGGTTATTGGAAGAAGGGTATATGGTGGACAGACAACCTATTTACCGGTGAAATTGAATCCTGGTGGAGTACTACCTTTGATTTTTGCTGTGTCATTTTTAACCTTTCCATCGACAATACTGAGATTTGCCAATAATCCATTTTTACAGAAACTTGCCCATGTGATTAGTCCGGTATCTGGACCAGGGATGGTACTATATGCTTTATTGATTATTGGGTTTTGTTATTTTTATGCCAGCGTGATTTTTAACCCTGAACATATTTCTGAGGATTTGAAAAAATATGGCGGCTTTGTGGCAGGAATAAGACCTGGTAAGGCAACAGGTGAATATCTTGAAAAAATACTTGGTAGATTAACACTTCCAGGTTCATTAATGCTAACTGCTATCGCAATATTTCCTTACATTATCATGCATATATTCAGAATTCCGTACTTGATTGCCAGTATGTTTGGTGGTATTGGACTTCTTATTGTGGTCAGTGTCATTCTTGAGACGCTCAGACAGATTGAGGCACATCTTATTATGCGCCATTATGAAGGGTTTTTGAAAAAGGCAAGAGCAAAATGAGAAAGATTGTTATTTTATTTGGTCCGCCCGGAATCGGCAAGGGAACAATTGGAAAAATTCTCAGTGAAAAATGGTCAATGCCACTTGTATCCACAGGGGATCTGTTAAGAGAAAATGTGAAAAATAAAACAGTGATAGGAATGAAGGCAGACCAGTATATGAAAAAAGGTGAACTTGTTCCTGATAGTATTGTGTTTGAAGCACTGGTTGAAAGAATTAATCAGAATGATGCCTTGAAGGGAATTTTGATGGATGGATTTCCAAGGAACATTTCGCAGGCACAGATGTTTGAAAACATTTTGAGTCAGGGTGACACTGTATTTTTATTAAATCTGGTTGCTTCAGATAATGTGTTGATTGACCGATTGTCATTGCGGAGAATTTGCAAAAATTGTGGGGCAATTTATCACTTAAAAAATTTACCTCCAAAACGTGAAGGTATTTGTGATATTTGTGGCGGACAGTTAATTCAGCGAGAAGATGATAAACCGGATGTTATTTTAAGACGGCTTGAAGTTTTTCGCAATGAAACAAAACCATTACTTGATTATTACAGTACAAGGCATAAGGTTTTAACTGTTTGTGCTGATGATAATCCTGACAGCATACTAAAAAGAATTGAGGGACTTCAACTGTGGGCGTGAAAACACCCGAACAGATAGAGAAAATCAGGAAGGCATGCAGGATCTGTAAAAAAATTTTGATTGAAACAGTTAATTTTGTCAGGGAGGGCATTACAACATTTGATGTTGCAAGATTTGCTGAAAATTTGATGGAGAAAGAAAAAGTGAAGTCAGCGTTTCTTGGATATAGAGGATATCCTGGAGTAATATGCATATCAATAAATGAGGAGGTTGTTCACGGGATACCATCGAAGACAAGATATATTCAGGTACAGGATATTGTATCAGTTGATGTGGGAGTTGTGAAGGATGGATATATTGGAGATTGTGCAATGACATGTCATGTGGGCGAGATTGGAGAAGAAAAGGTGAGATTGATTGATGTAACAAAAAATGCATTGATTGCAGGTATATCAAAAGTGAGGGAAGGTTGTAGAACAGGTGATATTGGATGGGAAATTCAGTCACTGGTTGAAAAAAATGGATTCAGTGTTGTTCGTGATTTTGCTGGACATGGTGTGGGAAAATATTTACACGAAGAACCGGATGTTCCAAATTTTGGTAAACCCGGTAAGGGATTTGAATTGAAAGAAAACATGGTCATTGCAATAGAACCAATGGTCAATATGGGAAGTTCAGAATTGAAAATTTTATCTGATGGCTGGACTGTTGTTACTGCTGATGGATTACCTTCTGCCCATTTTGAAGATACAGTGCTGGTAACCAGGGACGGTTACGAAATTCTTACAACTAACAACTGATGGAGAAAAAAACAGAAAAGATTGTTCTTACAGGAACGATTAGCAAGGCATTGCCCGGTACAAGTTTCATTGTTGAACTTGAAAACGGGATGAAGGTTACTGCACACTTGTGTGGAAAAATGAAATTGAACTACATAAGAATTATTCCTGGAGATAAGGTTGCTGTTGAAATTTCACCCTATGATATAACAAGGGGAAGAATTATTAAACGATTGTAAAAGGAGAAAGTATGAAAGTGAGATCTTCAGTAAAGAAAATTTGTCCTCAGTGCAAAATCATTAAACGAAGAGGAACTGTGATGGTAATCTGTAAGAATCCACAGGATGGACCAAAACATAAACAGAAACAGGGATAAGGAGGTTTTACTATGGCTCGTATTCTTGGGGTTGAGATTCCAAATGAGAAAAAGGTAACGATTGGATTAAGTTATATCTATGGCATTGGGAGGCCTACTGCCGAGCGAATAGTGAAGGCAACAGGAGTTAATCCAGATAAAAGGATTAAGGAACTTACAGAAGAAGAAATAGGTAGAATCTCAAGTTTTATTCAGCAGAATTTTAAGATTGAGGGTGACTTGAGACGGGAAGTCAGTAATTGTATCACCCGACTTATTGAGATAAATTCCTACCGTGGGCTGAGACATAAAAGATCATTACCGGTTCGAGGTCAGAGAACAAGAACAAATGCGAGAACAAGAAAAGGACCTCGTAAGACCGTTGGCGTTGTCAGGGATAAGGCAGCACGAAAAGCATTGAAAGCCAAGACAAGGGAAGGGGAAAGTTAAAACCTAATTTTTAAGGAGAACATATGGCTGAGAAAGAGAAAAAGAAAAAATATACAAAGAAGAAGAAAAGGCATGTTACAATTCCATCAGGAATCGCCCATATCAAGGCAACATTTAATAACACAATTATTACAATTACTGATCCTGAAGGAAAGGTAATTGCGTGGGCGAGTGCTGGTACTGTTGGATTTAAAGGGACAAGAAAGGGTACTCCCTTTGCAGCACAATTGATTGCTGAAAATGTTGCAAGGAAGGTCCAGAGTATGGTGAATATGAAAGATGTGGAAGTTAGGGTTAAAGGTCCTGGACCTGGTCGAGAAACTGCTATCAGGGCTCTTCAAACTGCTGGATTGAATATTACTTCTATCAAGGATGTTACACCGATTCCCCATAATGGATGCAGACCACCGAAGAGAAGAAGAGTATAAAATATAAAAGGAGTTGTTATGGCAAAAATTACCAAACCACTGTGTAAAATCTGCAGACGTAACGCAGAGAAATTGTATCTAAAAGGTAGAAGGTGTGAAAGCGATAAATGTCCACTTGATCCCAGGAAACAACGTAAAGTTCAGGCACCTGCCAAAACATCAGAATACGGGATGCAATTGAGGGAGAAAAATAAGGTTAAGGTATACTATGGAGTGGGAGAGAGACAGTTCAGACGGTATTTCTCTATTGCAAAGAAGGCAAAAGGAGTTACCGGGGATGTGCTTTTGAGATTGCTCGAGTGTCGTCTTGACAATGTTGTTTACAAATTAAACTGGGTATTTTCACGAAGGATGGCAAGGCAGGCTATTATCCATGGACACATCCTTGTTAATGGTAAAAAGGTCAATAGACCTTCATATCAGGTAAAAATTGGTGATGAAATTACAATCGCTGAAAACTCAAAATATCAGGAAATCGCAAGTCAGGCAAGACAAGCAGGTCGGTCAGGTGTTATACCTGCATGGATTGAGTGTTCAGAAAGCGAATTGAAAGCTGCAATTGTAAGGTATCCAACAAGAGAAGAAGTCAGTATTCCTGTTGATGAACATCTGATTATTAACTTTTATTCAAAGTGAGGTGGAAATTATGGAACAAAAGACATTGGCTTTTCTATTTCCGTCAAGAATAATGTGGGAAAAAGAAACATATAGAAACAATTATGGAAAATTGATTGTTGAACCACTTGAAAGGGGTTTTGGTGTGACTGTAGGAAATGCATTGAGAAGGGTTTTGCTGTCATGTATTCCTGGCGTTGCTATCACAGGGCTAAAGATTTCAGGTGTTCAGCATGAATTCACAACAATTCCTGGGGTTAAGGAAGATGCAACACAGATTGTTTTGAATCTAAAGCAGGTGATATGTAAACCAGTAATTTCGGAGTTTCCGCACAGGTCTTCTATAAAGATTTCAGGAATTTCAGAATTGAGTGCAAAGGATTTGATTACAGATGGAAGTGTTGAAATTCTGAATCCCGAACTTCACATTGCAACACTGGATCCGTCAACAGAATTAACAATTGAACTTGAGATTACTTCCGGCAGAGGTTATCTTCCTGTCGAAAAAATGAAACTTGTGAGAAAAGATATTCCAGTGGACATGATTTTGATTGATGGAATTTATACACCTGTAAAAAAGGTGGCATTTCATGTCGAAAATACACGTGTTGGTCCGCTTGTTGACTATGAAAAATTAATTCTTGATGTCTGGACAAATGGGGCAATTTCTCCTGCAGATGCAGTGAGCATTGCGACTGATATTTTAAATAATCATTTCGGGAAAATTGGGGAAAATCAAACCATAGGAGAACAACCGGTTTCTGCAAAAGCAGGGTCTGAGGTCGAAAAGGCAGATATTCCAGTCACTGAATTGAATCTTCCAACAAGGATTGTGAACATTCTTCAAAAACATAATATTAACACCTTAAATGACATTCTTAAAATGCCACGAGCAAAATTTGAAGAGATGAAAAACTTGGGAGAAAAATCAATTGAAGAAATAGAAGCAATTGTTGAGAAAATGGGTTACAGGTTGAAAGGAAATTCGTCTGACACGGAGCAGTCATGAGACATAAAAAAGATATTCGCAAACTCAGCAGGAACAAATCTCATCGGAAAAGTCTTTTGAGAAATATGGCAATCAGTTTTTTTCAGAATAAAAAGGTAATGACCACTGAAGCAAAGGCAAAGCAATTGAAAAGAGTTGTTGAAAGATTGATTACGATTGGGAAAAATCAAAACCTTGCCAGTATTCGAAGGATTAACTCATATTTGAATCACCAGCCGACCACGAAAATTGTACTGGAACTTGGACAGAAATTTAAGGATAGGAAAGGTGGTTATACAAGAATTATTAAAGTAGACCGAAGACGTGGCGATGCAAGCAAAATGGCATTAATTCAAATGGTGGAATAAAATGAAAGAACCCTTGAAAATACTTGATAAGTATGATAAAAAAGAAAATATCTACAAATTGATATTGCAATTTGCTGAAAAGGGGCATAAAATCCTTTCTTCTGGCGTTGCCTCCATTTCTGATGATTCATTGAATATACTTGATGCAATACTGAAGGATGTGGAGGAGGAGAAGATGAATGAACATAGAGAATCTCCTGAAAAGGATGGCTGAAATTGATGCCTCAGACCTGCATCTTAAGGCAGGAAGAAAGCCTTTTTTCAGAATAAAAACCATTCTTCAGGAAGTTTCTGATTATCCTGTACTAACTGCCCAGGAAATTGAACAATATGCCTTCAGCATTATGAATGAGAAACAGAGGACTCAGTTTATCGAGAATATGGAGATGGATCTTGCAACAGAATCACCTGAAACAGGAAGATTCCGTGTTAATATATTCAGGCAACGTGGAAATATCGGTATTGTAATGAGAAGGATCAAGTCCAGCATCCCCTCTTTTGAACAACTGGGATTACCTGCTGTTTTAGAAAAAATTTGTGATTTTCCGACAGGTCTTGTTCTTGTTGCAGGTCCAACTGGTTGCGGAAAATCCACTACACTTGCAGCAATGATAGAATACATCAATACAAGTAAGCAGGCGCTTCACATTATTACAATCGAAGACCCGATTGAATATGTTTACACTGATAAGAATTGTCTCATTAATCAACGTGAGGTTGGGATTGATACACTTTCTTTTCATGATGCTTTGAAAAGGGTTCTTCGTGAAGACCCTGATATTATCCTCATTGGAGAATTGAGAGATACCGAGACATTTGAAGCAGCGATCAGGGCATGTGAAACAGGCCACCTTGTGTTCAGTACCCTGCATACAGTTGACACTGTGACAACAATTAATAGAATTCTTGACTTTTTCCCGCAGAACCAGCACGAGATGATACGAAAAATTCTTGCCTATAATCTTCGTGCGACCTGCTGTCAGAAATTGCTCCCCAAAAAGGATGGAACAGGAATGGTTCCTGCCTGTGAAATAATGATTGTTACTCCAATTGTTTCAAGATTAATTATTGAAGACAAAATTGGCAAGATTCCAAGTGCTATTGCTGCTGATAAAGAGGCAGGTATGCAGACATTTAATCAGCACCTTGTAAAATTAATTAATGAGGGAAAGATTACAAAAGAAACAGGTTTTGAGGCTTCACCTGCACCCCATACCCTGGAGATGAATCTGAGAGGAATATACCTTGATGAGGAGACCAGGATTATTGGAGAGTAAGCCTGTCTCGAGATGAAAATACTTGTAATAGGAAGTGGTGGACGTGAGCATGCAATATGCTGGAAGATTGCGTCTGAAATGGATTCTGGTACACTTTATGCTCTACCAGGCAATGGTGGCATAGGAGAAATTGCAAATCTTGTTGACATTCCAGTTAGCCATTATCAGGAAATCGCAACATTTGCAAAAAAGGAAAAAATTGATCTGACAGTTGTTGGTCCGGAAAATCCACTTGCAGATGGGCTGGTTGATATTTTCAGGAAAAAGGGATTGAAAATTTTTGGTCCTACCAGGAAAGCAGCAATGCTTGAGGCGTCAAAGGTCTGGGCAAAGGAATTCATGGCACAACATAATATTCCGACAGGAAAATTTTCTGTCGCCGATAACTTTCAGCAGGCAAAAAGAATAATTGAAAAAACTGAATTTCCCGTTGTTATCAAGTACGATGGACTTGCAGCAGGAAAAGGTGTTAGTATTGCAGAGGGAAAGGAGGACGCAATATCTTTTCTTGAAGCAGTTTTTGAAAAAAACATTTTTTCATCCACCAATGTCAGGGTCGTTATAGAGGAATTCCTTACAGGCGAGGAACTTTCGTATCTTGTTATCACAGATGGAGAAGTTTTCATACCTCTTGCTCCAGCCAGGGATTATAAAAAGATTTACGATGGTGATAAGGGTCCGAATACAGGTGGCATGGGCTGCTACAGTCCTGTACCTATATGTGACAGTGAACTTGAAAAAATTATAGAGAAAAAAATTGTCATTCCCACAATAAAAGGACTTCAAAGAGATGGGATTGAATATAAGGGTGTTATTTATTTCGGATTGATTATTACAAAAGATGGTCCTGAAATTCTTGAATATAATGTGAGATTTGGAGACCCCGAAACAGAAGTGATTTTGCCGAGGATGGAAAGCGGACTGCTGGAATTGCTTGAGGCAACTACTGAAGAAAGATTAAGAGAATATGACATTAAATGGAAGAAAAAAGCGGCTGTTGATGTTGTCATTGCATCTGGAGGATATCCAGGGAAATATGAAACAGGCTTTGTAATTGCTGGCGTTGAGTCAGTATCCGGGGACGGCATTATTTTTCATGCAGGAACAAAAAAAGAAAATGATAGATTTGTGACTGCTGGTGGAAGAGTTTTGAATGTTGTCGGGCTTGGAGACACAATTGAGGATGCAAGGGAAAAAGCATATGAGAAAGTTCAGAAGATTTCCTTCAAAAATATGTATTACAGGAAGGACATCGGGTACCTGAAGGAATAAATCTTCGTTGACAGAATTTTCATAAAATGATATACTGATTGCACACGATAAAAATGTGAAAAAAATTTTTCGGGAGAAGAAGAAATGCTTGAAAAAGCGATTAAGGAAAAAATAAAACAGGATTTTGGAAGACATCCCGGAGATACTGGTTCTCCTGAGGTTCAAATTGCCATACTTACAAAAAGAATTGAGGCACTTGGTGAACATTTTAAGAAATTTCCCAAGGATTTCAATTCAAGGCGAGGGCTTTTGAAACTGATTGGAAGAAGAAGACGTCTTTTAAAGTATCTTCAGACAAAAGATTTTGCAGCATACCAGGCTCTCATTGAAAAACTGGGATTGAGAAAATAGAAAATGATAAAAAGATTGGAAATAGAGCTTGGTGGAAAACCTATCATTATTGAAACAGGACTTCTGGCGAAACAGGCAGCAGGTGCTGTGACTGTTTCGTGCGGCGAAACAGTCGTTCTTGTGGCTGCCACCACCAAACCGTCAGAAGAAATCAGAGATTTTTTCCCTCTCACCTGTGATTATCGGGAACAAACTTCTGCTGCTGGTAAAATTCCAGGTGGTTTTTTTAAAAGAGAAGGACGCCCTTCAGAAAGAGAGATTCTTGTCAGTCGCCTGATGGACAGATCTATCAGACCACTGTTCCCTGATGATTTTACTGATGAGGTTCAAATAATTTCATTTGTTCTTTCTGTTGACCAGGAAAATGATCCTGACATTCTTTCTGTTATTGGGGGTTGTTGCAGTGTCTTACTTGCAGGACTTCCTGTCAGTGATGTGGCAGGTTGTGTAAGGATTGGCAGAATTGATGATAAATTTGTTATCAATCCGACAATTTCAGAACTTGAAAAGAGCTCTTTGAATCTTGTGTTATCAGGTACAGAAAAATCAATTATCATGATGGAAGGATGGGCAAAGGAAATCAGTGAGGATGCATTTATCGAGGCGACTGAATTTGCCTTTAATGCCATTGGACCCCTTATAAAAAAAATTTCTGAATGGAGACAACCTGTTTCATATTCTAAATTGTTCAATCCTGAACCTGCTACAGTGGAAATTGTTGAAAAGTTTGTCAATGAAAAAATGCAATCCATATGGAATTACCCTGAGAAGAAACAGAGAAACGAATATTACATACAAATGTTTGAAGAATTGAAAAATCAGTTTGAGGCAGAAAAACATGCAGAACTTCAAATCATATTTGAAAAGGTTCTCGAAAAAACGATCAGGCATATGATACTGTCTTCAGAAAAGAGGTTTGATGGTAGAAAAAAGGATGAAATCAGACCTGTTGAATGTAGTGTTGGCTTGCTTCCGAGAACACATGGTTCTGCACTTTTTACCCGTGGTCAAACGCAATGTATTGCATCTGTTACACTGGGTACAAAACATGACCAGCAGATTATTGATGGGCTTTTTGAAGAAACATCCAAGAGATTTATGCTCCATTATAATTTTCCACCATTTTGTGTTGGTGAAACCAGTCCTCTTCGAGGTCCGTCCCGTAGAGAAATCGGACATGGTGCTCTTGCGGAAAGGTCTCTTCAATCGCTGATTCCTGAAGAGACAGTTTTCCCTTATACAATAAGGATTGTTGCGAATATTCTTGAATCAAATGGTTCTTCTTCAATGGCAACAGTTTGTGCTTCTTCTCTTGCACTGATGGATGGTGGAGTGCCGCTTCCAAGGCATGTCGCAGGGATAGCCCTTGGGATGATTAAAGAAGGCGACCAATATGTTTTGCTTACAGACATTGCGGGTGAAGAAGATCATGTTGGTGATCTTGATTTAAAAATTGCAGGGACATCTGTTGGAATTACAGGATTTCAGATGGATGTTAAGACAATGGAATTTTCCCATGATATCCTGAAAGAGGCAGTAATTCAAAGCAGACAGGCAAGGGAAAGAATTATCGAGATTATGAACAGAGTGCTGGACAAATCCCGACCAGAGATTTCAAAGTATGCACCAAGAATTGTTTCACTTAAGGTGCCGTCTGATAAAATTGGACTTGTCATCGGTGGTGGCGGAAAGACAATTAGAAAAATTATTGATGAGACAGGGGTAGAAATTGACATAGAAGATGATGGCACAGTTTCTATTTACAGCAGTGATATTGAAAAATGTCAAAAAGCAGTTGAAAAAATAAAGGCAATTATTGAAGAACCTGAGCATGGAAAAATTTATGAAGGGACTGTGACAAGGGTGTTTCCTTTTGGAGCCATGGTGAAATTTTTCAATGAACTGGAAGGGCTTGTTCATATTTCAGAACTTGCACCAACAAGAGTCAACAGGGTTGAAGATGTGGTAAATGTTGGTGAGAAAATTAAGGTAAAATTCATTGGTTTTGATGAACAGGGCAGGGCAAATCTCAGTCGTAAACAGGCTCTGACCACTGAAGAAATTGAAAAGGAAAAACATAGCCTTCATAGTGGATTACTGAGAAGAGAACCCCGCAGGGATAATAGAAAGAGATTCTAAACTTTTCCTGTCTTTTCTTTATAAAGGTCAATAATAGCCGAGACAACCTGTTCAATTGTCATAAATGTTGTATCAATCACAACTGCATCATCAAGTTTTTTCAAAGGTGCAATTTCCCTGTTTTTGTCCCTTTGGTCTCTGATTTCGATTTCTCTCTGAAGTTTTTCAATATCTTCTTCAATTCCTTGCTGTTTCAACTGGAGATATCTTCTTTTTGCCCTTTCCTGTACTGATGCATCAAGATAAATTTTCAATTGAGCATCAGGGAATACCTTGCTACCTATGTCTCTACCTTCCATTACAATGTCATGGTTTTTTCTATAAGAGCGCTGGATATCCCATAACAATTGTCTTATTTCATGGATTGAAGCAACAAAATGGCTGTTTGTACTTACCTGTTCTGTTCGTATCTCGTTGCTTACATCCTGACCATCCAGCAGTACTCTGTAAGAATCGCCATTTTGAATGAGTTCTATTGTGGTGTCCTTTGCCATTTCTATTAATGCCTGGGGATTGTGAAAATCAATGTTTTGTTTCAATGCCTTCAATGTTAATGCACGATACATGGCTCCAGTGTCAACATAGAGAAAATTCAATCTTTTTGCTACAATCTTTGCGACAGTGCTTTTCCCAGCACCTGCAGGTCCATCGATAGCAATGACAAAATGTTTATCTTCAGGATTCAAGTATTTCCTTTTCTTTAATGTTTGCTTTTTTTTCAACTTCTTCAATGTATTTGTCTGTGATTTTTTGAAGTTCTTCTGTTGCCTTGAATGAGTCATCTTCAGAAATTTTCTTTTCTTTCTCAAGTTTTTTAAGTTCTTCCTTTATTTTTCTTCGTATCTCACGGATCTCAACCTTTGCCTGTTCTTCAAGTTTTCTTAAAACTTTGACAAGTTCTTTTCTTCTTTCTTCACTTAATGGTGGAACAGAAATTTTTATATTTGTAGCGTCAGCAACTGGATTGAATCCAAGGTTGCTCATCTGAATTGCTTTTACGATCTTATCAGTGATGGATTTATCCCACGGTTGTATCACAAGTGTTTGTGGATTTGGAATTGATACAGTGGCAACCTGATTGATGGGAAGTTTTGATCCATAGTATTCAACAAGTATTCCTTCAAGAAGGGCTACAGATGCACGACCGAGTCGAAGATTATTCATTTCTTTAACAAAATTATCTTCAACCTTTTTCATTTCCGTTTCTGCTTCCTGACATATCTGTTTTATCATGACACCTCCCTTTTAAAGATTGTTGAATTTTTATCAGCGATTACTGTTTTTAATCCTTTTCCACATACGATCTGTTTCAAATTGCCTTTTCTGAAAAGATTAAAGACAATGACTGGCAAATGGTTATTCATACAAAGGGTTATCGCGGTGTTATCCATTACCTTCAGGTCATTGTTCAGTACTTCTTTGTAAGTGAGGAATTCATATCGTTTTGCCTTTTTATTTTTTAATGGGTCGTCTGTGTAAACTCCATCAACCTTTGTGGCTTTTAAGATTACTTCTGCTCCGATTTCGATTGCTTTTAATGCAGCAGAAGTATCTGTTGTAAAATAGGGATTTCCTGTTCCTCCCACAAATATTACTATTCTTCCTTTTTCAAGGTGTCTGATTGCACGTCTTCTAATGTATGGCTCACAGAACTGTCGCATCTCAAATGAACTTTGAACCCTTGTAATTGCATTCATTTTTTCAAGGCAACTTTGAAGTGCCAGTCCATTAATCACTGTTGCAAGCATTCCCATATAATCTCCTGTGATTTCATCAATAACCCTGTCATCACGTGTGATACCCCTGAAAATATTTCCTCCACCTATTACAATGGCTGTCTGACAACCGAGTTCAGTTACTTCTTTAATTTCTTTTGAAATTGAAATCAAAGATTCAGAATTGATTCCAAATTGACCATTTTCAGCAAGTGCCTGTCCAGAAAGTTTCAGCAAGATTCTGTTAAAAACAGGTTTCATATTTTTATCCTTGTAAAAAGAATTTCCCTTTTTCCTGCTTTTGTACCCTCAGGTATTTTCATAACATCCTTATTTAAAATAATTTTATTTGCCACACTTTCTTCAATGTTAAGGATCTTCCATATTTTTTTTGATGTTTCGGGTATAAATGGATAAACAAGGAAAGAGATAATGGAAATTCCGGCAATACACTGAGATAGTGTATTCTTCGCTGAATCAATGGGTGCAGTCCATGGTTTTTCCTTATCAAGGAGCTTGTTAAATTCGCCCACCAGTTTCCAGATTTCAGTAAGTGCCTCAGAAAATGAAACATTTGTCATATAATGGTCAACATTTTTTATTGTGCTATCAATGGCTGTTTCTATATCAGAACTGATAAATCCAGAGGGTAAAATTCCATTGAATAACTTTTCAACAAGGTTTATGGTTCTGTTGACCAGATTTCCAAGGTCGTTTGCAAGATCACTGTTATATCTTTTGATAAATTTTTCTTCAGAATATTCACCATCAAGCCCAAATGGGACTTCTCTCAAGAGGAAATATCTGAATCCATCTACACCAAAACGGTCAATCAATTCAACCGGATTAATAACATTTCCTTTTGATTTTGACATTTTTTCACTGCCAACGGTCCACCACCCATGTGCAAAAATTTTCTCAGGAAGTTCCAATCCAAGAGCCATCAGTATTGCTGGCCAGATAATAGAATGAAATCTTAAAATATCTTTTCCTATCAACTGAACATCAGGAGGCCAGTATTTATTGGGTTTTCCATCAGCATAGTCAACACCTGTGAGATAATTCAAAAGTGCGTCAAACCATACATAAATGGAATATTTTTCTTCTGTAGGCGATTCAATTCCCCAAACAGTATGCTGTCTTGTAATAGAAAGGTCTGTCAACCCCTGAGATATGAAGTTCGTAACTTCTTCAAGACGAAATGGTGGCTGAATCATTTCAGGCTTTTTTTCAAGGTAAGAAAGAAGGGATTTTTCATATTTTGATAATCTGAAGAAGTATGATTTTTCCTTGAGTATTTTTACTTCCCTGCCACAGTCAGGACAGACAGGTTTTGATGGGTCAATCTTTGTCTTTGGTATAAAAAATTCACATGGTATACAGTAATAACCTGCATATTCTCCCTGATAAATGTCTCCATTTTCCATCAGTTTCTTAAATACCTGTCTTACAGTATTTTGATGTTGAACTTCTGTGGTTCGAATAAATCTTGAATATGAAATGCCGAGTTTTTCCCACATTTTTTTAAATATCTCTGACATCTGGTCAGAAAATTGCTGAACTGTCATTCCCTTTTTTTCAGCTGCCTGGGCAATCTTTTCGCCGTGTTCATCAGTTCCTGTAAGAAAGAAAACATCCTTTCCTGTAATTCTGTGATATCTTGAAAGACAATCAGCAGCAATTGTTGTGTAACAGTGTCCAATATGAGGTTGATCATTGATATAATAAATCGGTGTGGTGACATAGAATTTCATTGTTCGCTCTCCTCATCTTCATACATTTTGCTTTCAAATATTAAACAACACATTAATCTTCCACACAGACCTGAAATTTTACTCATATCAAGGGGTAAATTCTGTGTTTTCACAAGTTTCATTGTAATGGGCTCGAAATCCTTTAAAAATCTATGACAGCAAATTTCCTGTCCACATATACCATAACCACCTTTGATTTTTGCTTCATCCCTTAATCCAATCTGTCTCATTTCAATTCTGCAGTTGAATATACTTGCAAGTTCCTTTACCAGTTTCCTGAAATCAATGCGTCCTGCAGCCCAGTAATAAAATGTTATGATTGTTCTGTCAAAGGAATATGTAACGTCAATGAGTTTCATCGGCAGATTTATTTCCTTGATTTTTTCATTACATATTCTGAATGCATCCTTTTTCAGTTGATCATTTTCCTTGATAATTAGCATATCCTGTTCTGTAAGTTTTCTAATGATTCTACCTGAAATTGTTAGATTTGCATCCTGATGTGACGAATCGAGTACTGACCATACTCGAGCATAGTCCTGGGTTCCCTTTGTAAATTCCACGATGCATAAATCACCTGGTTTGATTCCAGAAGATTCTTCCCCTTTTACAAAACAGGGTTTTTCAACTTTTCTTACCTGTATTTCAAAGATTTTTTCCATTTTTGTATTCCTCAATTATTCTAACTTCGTCCTTACTGCTGGGTGGAAGTTTTTCACTCCGTTCAATATAAATTTTTGCAAGTTCATCCTTACCGATTTTTTTATAAAACAATCCAATTTCAAGATTATAAAGTGATTTTGATGGATAACATTCAATCATTTGCACAAATTCTTTTTCTGCCTCTTCAAATCTTCCGATGGCTTCAAGCATTTCAGCAAGAGCCCTGTGATATCGGGCTGAAAAAGGATTCAATGTTACAGCTTTTTTATAACCATCAATGGCTTTTTCAGCAAATTCAATGTTTTTTGTTTGAAAATAGGCAAATTTAAATATTTGACCCTGCATAAAAAATGCTTCAGGTTCAGGAAATATGTTACCTGCATATTCCAGAGCCTGAATTGGGTTATCTCGATATTTACCTTCTTCTATGTCTCCTATGATTTTTTCCACTCGCCATGATTTAAATTCAACTACACCTGATATAAAGGACAAAAATATCATACTTCCTGCAAGCAATTTTGTCAATTTACGTAATGGTTGGTCTGTAATAACTGGATGCGATTCTATCAGTCCCACAAATGCAAATAATATGACAGTGATTGCTGCATTTTGATAATGAAAATCAACCATGAAATGGAGAAATGTTGCAATTGTTGCAAAAGTAAAACCAGCAAATAATGGTTCTTTTGAGTAGAGAAAATTGTTAATGTTTCTTTTAACGAAGTAAAAACATGTCAACAGGAAAATAATGCATCCAATGATACCTGTGCAGGAAATTATTTCGAAAAAAAGATTATGTGCGTATTTTGCTTCCATTGCCCCTGGAATTTTGAATTTTAAATAGAATTGAGAAAAATTTCCAGGACCAATGCCTGTAAGATAATGGTTTTTGAATACGGATATTGCTGATGACCAGTAATTCATTCTGTCTGTCAATGAACTGATTTTTGGTAAAAAACCATACTTAATACCTGCAATAACCATAAAAGTACTAACGATGAAAACTATTGCACATGTTTGAAGATAAAGTTTCTTTGGTACAATGAAAAACAGTAGCATTAAAAATGAAATCAGAAGAAAGCAAAACCATCCACCCATTGATTCTGTGGCTGCAAAAACAGGTAATATTGCAGCAAGAACAATGCCATTGAAAATTTTTAGAGGCAAGGATGAACTTGAAAGAATTGAAAAAAACACAACAGGATAAAGCATTAAAAGATAGCCAGCAAAGGTATTTGGATAAACAAATGTTGAAAAAATTCTGTTGCTTGCCATTCGGTCAATATATGTTTCGGGCATATTTTTTATCATCTCAGGATGTTGCATTATTGTTTGTCTTGTAATTTCAAGTCCCCAGAAATATTGATAAATACCATAGGCAGCAATTAAGCCAAGTGTTAAAATACTTATGAAACTTACAATCTTAAAATCTTTTTCAGAGAAATTTGTTTTGAAAAGAACCCAGATTGCAAAAAGGGTGAGCAAATATGAACATTCTTTTATTACCACATACCACAGATTCCAGAAAAATAGAAGTCCTGCAAAACAGTAAATGATAAAAATGAAGAAAAAAAACTGACCAGGTGAGAAGATTAATGTTTTTCTGTTTATAAAGATTGAAATTGTTAGAAGCACAAAAATTGATATACTGAACATATGATTAAAACCAGGATACGCAAATCCATCAAAAAATGGTCTGAGAAAAAGGAAAACAATAAGGATGCCCTTAATGAAAGTAAGTGGAGAAAGGACATTGCTGCTGTTTAAAACTTTTATGTCTTTTTTTTCAACAATCTGTTTCTTTTTGTCTTTTTTCATTATACAGGCCAATGATTGATTGTAAATTTGTGTGGTTTGTTTTTAAATAATCAATAAGGAATTTGCAAATTTTCATCGGCAGTTCTGGATTAATTATCAAAAATGTACCCAGTCCTATTGCTGAAGCACCTGCAAAAATCATTTCAAGTGCTCTTTTTTCTGAACTTATCCCACCAACACCTATGATAGGAATAGAGACCTTTTGATAAAGTTCATATACAGCCCTTAATGCCATGGGAAAAATCATACTGCCAGACACTCCACCAGTATACATTTTTTTATTGTTCCAATCATAATATAAACCCTTGTATGTATTTACAGCACATAAAATGTCTGCACCTGCCTCTTCTGCTGCAATGCCTGTTTCGCAAATATCTCTAACATTAGGACTTAATTTTGCAATGATAATTTTATCGGTAATCTTTTTTGCTTTTTTTATGATGTTGAAAGTAGAGCGAGGGTCTTCTGAAATGATTTTTGATGTTTTTATATTCGGACAGGATAAATTCAATTCAAATGCACTGATTCCATTTTTCCTGTCAAGGAACTCAATACATTTCAATATATCCTCAGGACTTTTCCCACCAACACTTACAATGATAGGTTTTTTTAATTTTTTCAAACAGCTCAGTTTTTCACTGGCAAAACATCTGACACCAATATTTTGAAGTCCAATACTGTTCATTAAACCATTTTCAAACTCCCATATTCTTGGTGGTGGATTTCCCTGTGTTTGTTCCCATGTAAGTGTTTTTGTAATGATTGCACCAAGAAATTTATAATCAGTCACATCCTGAAGTTCATCTCCATAACCAAATGTTCCGCTGGCAGGTAGTACCGGTGTATCAAGCACAAGTTTCCCGAGTTTAATTTTCAATTGCTTTAAGTCCATTTGATTTCTCTATGGTCGAAAACAGGTCCATCCCTGCACACTCTTTTATATCCGTTTATGGTCTCAGTGACACAGCCCTGACATACACCAAGTCCACAGAACATGATATTTTCAAGAGAAACATATGCCTCAATATTATTGTTCCTGCATATTTCACTGAGTGCCTTTAGCATTTGATATGGTCCTGCGGCAAAAACAATATCTGTTTTTTCATTGTTAAGTTTTCTTTCAAACATTTCCACAACAGTTAATTTTTCTCCATCACTTCCGTCATCAGTAGAAATGAATTTTTTATAATCTCCTTTCGGTAAAAGGAAATCAAGCAAATGTCCTTTATCCCTTGCTCCATAGAAAAATTTAAAATTCATTTTTTCTGAAATTAGTTGCGAAGCCAGAAAAAGTAATGGTGCAAGACCCATTCCACCAGCAACAAGAGAAATTTCTTTTTTTCTGTCAGGCAAAGGGAAATTATTCCCAACCGGTCCAACAATATCAAGGTATTGCCCTTTTGATATCTCTGAAAGCTTTTTTGTGCCTTTTCCTTTTATTTCAAAAAGTATTCGTACTGAATTTTCTGTACATCCTGCGATGGATAATGGTCTGCGTATAAATGCTCCACCTGTCAGAATATGAAGGAATTGTCCTGGTCGTGGAAATGGAGTAAGATCGTTTTCAAGAAATAATTCAACGAATTTTTCTTTATAAATTTTTTTTGATAATACCTGCATGATTTTGTGTTTTTTCATTGTTGTGCCAGTGTGATGAAACCTGCAATGATTGTATAAACTCCAAACCACTTCATTTTTGCTTTTTGAACTGCTTTTGAAAGTATCATCAGCGCAATATATCCTGATATAAAACCTGATACACCTGCAATTAAACAGTCAATTGTAAAACTTCCCGACCCTTTCGCAAGTTCAAGAATAAAACCACCTGTAATCGTTAATATTCCGAGAAAAAAAGAAAATTCAAATGCCCTTTCAGGAGAAAAGCCCATGTTCCTTGCTGCTGTGATTGTTGCTCCTGAACGGGATATTCCTGGGAGTATTGCTATTGCCTGAAATATGCCAATGACAATGGCTGATAATAAATCGTTTGAATCAGTATTTCTTTTGTTTTTATTGAGAAGTTCGCCAGCAATCAGAATGATTCCATTAATAATCCAGCAATACCCAAGAACAGTCAAGGTTGCTATTTTTTCGATATATGAATCAAACAGTATTCCCAGAATAGCAGCAGGGATTGATGCAATGATTAAATTTTTCCATAGAAGATGTTCCTTGCGATATTCAGGACTATTCAGATTTACCAGAGACACAAGCATTTTTTTGATTCTTTTCCTGAAATAAAGAACAATGGAAATCACTGTGCCCATGTGAACAGAAATCCATAAAGGCAGCTGATATCCAGGAATCAATGACATCTTTCCTGCATATAAAATATGACCCGAACTGCTGACAGGAAGAAATTCTGTAATTCCCTGCAGTATTCCAATTAATATCGCATCAATCATTGTTTATATATTTTACCACAGAAATCGTCATACCACTGACCTGGAAATTTTGAGTTGTTCTGTTTGTATATTATGATATTATTATGAAAATTTCAGTGTTGATACCCGCATACAATGAACAGGAAACGATTGCTGAGGTTTTGAAAAAAATTTCATCCCTACCATTTGAAAAAGAAATTATTGTTGTTGATGATGGTTCAACAGATTCAACTTACCAAATCTTAAAAGCAGAATCTTCCAGGTTTGAAAATCTTTGTATAGTCAGGCATAAACAGAATAAAGGTAAAGGGGCAGCCATCAGAACAGGGATTAAAGTTGCGACAGGAGATTACATTGTGATTCAGGATGCAGACCTTGAACTTGATCCGTTTGATATTTTAAAATTGATTGATGCTATTGATAAAGATCACAAGGTTATATATGGTTCAAGGTTTCTCACAAGGAAAAAAATACCACTGATCAGTTTACTTGCAAACAAATTTTTGACACTATTGACAAACATTTTTTTTGGTTCGCATCTTACTGATATGGAAACATGTTACAAATTATGTTCAAGCGAAATCCTGAAGGGTCTTAAATTGAAATCAGATGGTTTTGAGATTGAACCTGAAATCACATGCAAAATTCTAAAAAAGGGAAACAAAATCAAAGAAGTTTCTATTTCTTATAATCCGAGAAAAAAAGGTAAAAAGATTGGTTGGATTGATGGTTTTAAGGCAATTTTTACCATCATAAAATACAGGATTTATGATTAAAAAATTTTATCTTGCAATATTGATACTTGTGGGACTATTGTTTCATACTAAAGGAATAAACTGGGGAATTCCTGACAGGGAAAGAATTGATCTTGTTTTTGGAGATGAAGAAGTTCTTGATGCCTTTCTAAATCCTATGCTAAGTACACATGAGGAAATTAGAGAGATGCAGGTTTATTATGGTGCTCCTTACAAACTCGATTATAACCCTGAAGAAAAAATTGTTGTTGATGTAAAAAAGAAAAAGATTGTTATTTCAAAAGAAATGGTGAATACTTTAAGAAGTTATCTTTTTCGTTCATATGGTGCGGATGAACAGGCTGCGATTGCCAGTTTAAGTAAAATGGATCCATCAAAACATAATTTTAATCCTCATTTTTTTGAATACGGTGGTGTATATCTTTATCCCCTTGGTGCTTTTTTGAAGGGATGTTCTATTTTCAAAATTGTTAATCTTAAATCTGATAGGGCTTTTTATTTGAAAAATCCTGAAGAAATTGGAAAATTATATATTCTGTCACGATTGTTTGGTGCTATTGTTTTTATTCTTTCTGCCATTGTTTTCTTTTTCCTTTCAAGAAAGATTTCAAAAAACATACACTTAGCGTTTTTATCGAGTTTACTGTTTGTTGTTACACCTGTTTTTGTTCTCTGGTCTCACTATTTAAAGCCATATACCTTCGGATTGTTCTGGGTTATAGTGACCTTTTATGGAATCATTAACTTTTTTGAAAATAGGAAAACTGGATGGCTTATATTTTCTTCAGTTTTTGCAGGTCTTTCAATGGGAACTTTACTTTCTTATGGTTACATATTTTTTACATGCATCTGTGTAATCTTTTTAACTTCAAAAAACTTTACAGAACTTCTGAAAAATCTTGTTCTATCAGTTTTCTTTTTTTTGTTTGCCTATTTTATTACAAATCCTTATGCAATTATATCCTGGAAAGAGTTCACAAACGAGATGTTTTACATTCAATCATACTGGAAAGGTTCTGCAAGTTTTGAAAATCTTAAATATTTTTTGACTGTTTCATTAGGATACGGGCTTGGTAAAGGAATCCTGCTTCTTTTGATATTTTGCTTGATTTTATGTTTTATAAAACGAGAAAAAATTTTTTTCATACTTTTCTTCAGTTTAATTCCAGGATTTCTGTACTTGGGACTTACGACTGGTAAATGGGTACATTATGCCTTTATTGTTTATCCGTATTTATTTCTGTTTTTACTATTCGGTTTAACAAAGATAAAACATCAGTTTTCTGTTTTTCTGATTTTGCCTGTCTTAGTATGGACTATGATATTTACTTTTGCTTATCTTAATCTTTTTTCTGGAGAAAACATTCGTACTTCTGCAGGAAGATGGATTAATGAAAATATTCCTGAAAAATCAGAAATTGGTATTCTTGAAGCACCCTCACCATGGAGAACACCACCATTTCAATTTTTGAAATATAATATATTGATAGGTGCATCAAGACAAACAATAAAAAAATCAGAATATTTCATTGTCAGTGAATACCAGTGGGTCAGAGGAGGGTCTTTGCTGGAAATAAAAGAAATGTTAAAGGGTTATAACCTTATTAAGGAATTCAGAAAGGATGCGAAGTCTTTTAAATGGGTTTTTCCAAATCCTGAAAAAATTCCTTATGACTGGTGTCATCCAAATCCTGTGATTTTGATATGGAAAAAAAAGACATAAAAATTGTTCTTTTGATTTTTTTTGTTGCCTTAATTTTGAGGATTGGCTTTATTCTTACACTTGACAATTCAATTGATGTATGGGGTGATTGGTGGGATGAATTGGGATGGAAACTTGCCACAGGTCAGGGCTACTGGGTGAATAATCCATTTAATCCAGAAGGACAGATTTTTTATGCGTGGAGGCCACCACTATTTCCTCTTTTGCTGGCGGGTATTTATTCTACTTTCGGACATAGTTATCTATCGGCAAAAATTTTTCTGGCAATTTTAAGTTCAATATCTTGCTTACTGCTTTTTTTTGTAAGTAGAATTACTTTTTCATCCAGCAAGTATGCGATTATATCTGCTTTTGTTTATACCTTTTATCCCCCTGCAATTTTCTGGACAGGTTATCTTGCGCCAGTAACCTGTGAAATATTTCTTGTTTTGCTGGTTGTATTACTACTTCTGATTGCTGAAAGAAAAAGAGAACTTCTTTTATTTGCACTTTCAGGATTAGTTGTTGGACTTGGAGTTCTTACAAGGTCTCTTTTCATAATTTTCATTCCTGTTGTTTTCTTGTGGTTAATTTGCTTGCATGGGATTAAATTCTCATTTTTTACAACAGCACTGTTTGCCCTTTTTTGTTTTTTAACTGTATCACCATGGATTATCAGGAACTATTATATTTATGGAAGATTTGTTTTGAGTTCAACGGAAGGAGGCATAGTTTGTTACATTGCTAATAATCCAAATTCAATAAAAGAAAATTCAGGATGTTGGGATCCAACTGGTAAAGATTTGAATTTGATGGCAGAGATCTCGCGAATGAATGAACTTGAGGTACAAAAATACTTTTATAAACTTGCCTTTGAGTTTATAAAGGAAAACCCATTGATTTATACAAAACTTGTTATAGACAGGTTTTTTCGTTTCTGGAAGATTACACCACATACTTTTTCTGGACCTGGTGAAAATTACAAAAACTATCATGTGATTATTGCCTTTTTAACAAATCTTCCAATTTTTATTTTGGCATTAACAGGATTTTTATTTTCATTGAAAATATGGAGAAATTTTGTGTTGTATTATCTTATTGTTTTAATGTGGTCATTACCAATCATTTTGTTTTTTAAAACTGTAATAAGATATCGTGAACCATTAATGCCATTTATGATTATTCTTGCGATTAATGGTTTGAAAAATTTAAGAAAAGGGAAAAATGTTCAGTAAAAAGAGAACCCGGATTTTTTTTATTATAATCCTGGCACTTTCACTCTTTGTTAAT
This sequence comes from Candidatus Omnitrophota bacterium, assembly GCA_023818965.1. Lineage (GTDB taxonomy): Bacteria > Ratteibacteria > UBA8468 > B48-G9 > DTJG01 > DTJG01. The sequence goes on from JAMWCD010000006.1 coordinate 191,454, forward strand.
CTACCAGGAATTAAATGGGGACTTCCTGGGAGTAATATTATAAATCTTGTCTTTGGTGATATCGAATTTCATAAGACAGTTCTTTCTCAAATGGTAGAAACAAGAGATGAAATAAGACAAATGATTAATGTTCCTGGGGATAAGTATTATTCGTCATACGACGAAAACAGAATGATAAAAATTCCATATAAAAATGAAGTGATTTCATTAACCGTAGGGCAGGTTAATGCTATGCGGACGTACCTGCTGAGAACTTATTATCCCGATGAGCATATTACGATAGCAGCGCTGGCAAATATTAATGTGAAAGAAAAAAAATTCAGTCCAAAGGTATTAATACCTGGACCACTCTACGTTTACATTTCTGGACTGTGGTTAAAAATTTGCAATTTTTTTAATGTTGTAAAAATATCGAAAAATGTGGATTTTTATCTTAATAATCCTTCAAAAATGGCATCCATTTATGTTTCGCTAAGAATTTTACTTATTATAATATTATGTTTAACTGTTTATTTTACTTTTCATTCTGTCAGTGCAATCTGGGGTGTCGAAGCAGGTATTATTTCTTCACTTCTTGTCGGGATATCGCCAGTATTAAACCTGTGGAATCATTTTGGTTATTATTATGGATTTGCTCTTCCTTTTGTAATTTTTGCTTTTTATTATGGTTACAAAATACTCAGAGATAATCGTTTGAGATTTTATATCGTTTCAGCAGTGTTGTCAGCCATTTCAATGTCTGTTGTTATGCTTTATGGAATTTCAATTTGGTTTTTAATCTCGGCTATTTTAGTGATTCTGATATATTCAGAAAGAACCAGAAAAACACTAAATACTATGATAAAAAATTTTCTTGTTGCTTCTATTGTTTTTGCTGGAACATTTGTCTTCATCCACTTTTTTTTGTTGATTGACAAAGAAACACTTGTGAAATTAATGAACTTTGAACACGGAGATTTTAAATTTTCTCCTCAATTTTTTTATTTTACTTTTGCTTCATTGAAAAGTGCGTGCGGCTGGCCATTTTTGATCAGTGCAATAGCAGGTTATGTTTTATTAATCACAAGATTTAGAGAAAAAAATGCTAAATTTTTTGTAATTTCTTTGGTGTTACCATTTATTGTTTTCTCATGTTTTTCTCCATGGTATGCACGAAGGAGTATATTCCTTATTCCATTTATGGCAATGTCAGCAGGAGTGTTTTTAATCTGGTTAAAAAATAAAAATAGAGTCATTGGAAATATTATTTTAATTTTCACGGTTGTTTTCACATTGCTTTATTCTGTTTCTTATACAAAGATTTTCGTGGAAAAAAATATCCGGGATATTGCAGGTGAATGGATTAATGAAAACATTCCTGAAAAAGCGAAAATTGGTTTGTCACAGTTGCCAGCCCCTTATAGAACGCCACCTTTTCAGTTTTACAGATACAGTTTGTTGCCCGTTAACTGGGATAAGGATTTATTGAAAAAAGAAAGACCTGAGTATTTTATTGTTAGTGAATATGATGTGCTCTGGCAAACAAAAGAAAAGTTAGACCAGTTTTTTTCTGATTATGATGTGTTAAAATCTTTTAGAAAGCAGGCACAGATATGCGGAATCAGTTTCAATAGAACATCATTTTCAGCAAAGGACTTCTGGGTTCCAAATCCAGATATTGTTATTTATAAGCGAAAAAATGTGGAAAAATAAAAAAGTTAGTGTGATTTTTCCGACTTATAATGAAAAGGATTCAATCAGACATGCAATTGATGACTTTTTTGCCTCAGGATTTGTTGATGAAATTGTTGTGGTGAATAATAATGCTGTAGAAGGAACCGACGAAGAGGTAAAAAAGACATCTGCCCGGCTTGTATATGAAAAAAGGCAGGGATATGGTTATGCAATCTGGAAGGGTCTTGAGGAAGCAACAGGAGATCTTCTTATTATTTCTGAACCAGATGGGACATTTTCTGGAAAGGATGTTATTAAACTGCTTGCTTACAGTGATGATTTTGATTATGTTATTGGAACAAGAACAACAAGGGAACTTATCTGGCAGGGTGCTAATATGGGAGCATTTTTGAAATGGGGTAACTGGTCAGTTGCAAAACTCCTTGAGTTTTTATACAACACAACAACACTGACTGATGTTGGTTGCACGATGAGATTGATAAAACGAAATGTTTATGAAAAAGTAAAAAAATACTTTACTATTGGAACACAGCATTTTGGTCCAGAATTAACCATTCTTGTGGCAAAATCAGGAATAAAATTTATAGAAATTCCTGTAAATTACAAGCCAAGGGTTGGCAAGTCATCTGTCACAGGAAGTTTCAGAAAATCTTTAATTCTGGGTATGAAGATGATATGGTTAATTATAAGATACAGATTCAAAAAATTAAGGTGAAATTATGATACTTGCTTATCACAGAATAAATCCATGGTATCGTGATGATGCATTAAGTGTAAATCCTGAAATATTTGAATCACATATAAAATTTTTACTGGAAAAGGGTTTTAAACCTGTTTCTCTTTACGATTATCTTGATGAAAAGGTCTCAGATAAAAAATTTTGCATTACTTTTGATGATGGTTTTGCTGATAATTATTTTTTTGCTTTTCCAATTCTGACAAAATACAATATCAAAGCAACAATTTTTCTTATTGCCCACTTTATTGGAACAGAAAAAATTCATCAAAAATACACAGACAGAGAAAAAGATAGATATTTGCAGTGGAAGGAAATTCATGAAATGATTAAGTCAGGGATTGATTTTGGTTCTCACTCTCTTACACACCCTGACCTTACGACGCTTGACAAAAAGCAATTGTGGGATGAGATTTTTGATTCAAAAAGATTTTTGCAAAAAAATATTGGTCGCAAAATCAATTTTTTCTGTTATCCCTATGGCAGACAGAACGAAAAAATCAGACAAACAGTGAAAAATGCAGGTTATCTTGGTGCAGTCGTTACAAACTGGAAAGGAAAATATGATTCATATTGCCTGCCAAGAATAGGTATTTATGGACACAATTCCTTTTTCGCCTTCAGGATAAAAATATGGTTGGAAAAAATTCGGGGAAGATAGTTTTTATTTTTTTTCTACTGGCTTTTATCATCAGGATAATTTTTGTTTTTTCTCTTAAAACAAAATTTTATTTTGATGATGAGTATGAATACTGGAAAATTGTCAATAATTTCATTACTGGAAAAGGTTTAATGGTATCTGAAACATTGAAGGCATATAGACCTCCTTTGTATCCATTGTTTCTTGTTTTATTTGCAAAACTTAATACTGGAATTACAGGCATAAGGATTGTCCAGGCATTGCTGTCATCCGTTAGTTGTATTTTTATCTATTTTCTTGCGAGAAAAGTTTTCAATGAAAAAATTGCAATCTTTTCTCTTGCCATTTCATCTGTTTATCCTTTTTTCATTTTTTACTCAGGTTTCCTGCTGACAGAGACATTGTTCATATTCCTTGTTATTTGTTGTATTTATGCTTTTATTAAACTTGCAGAAAGCAGGGTATCACCGGTTTATGGATTTATTCCTGGTATTTTTGCCGGTCTTGCGGGTTTGTGTAGGCCAACAATGGAGTTATTTTTTCCCTTTTGTTTACTATTTATTATTCTTTCAAAAGCATCATGTGTAGTGAAATTCAAAAAAATTGTCTTTGCTATGGCAGGATTTATTATTATTTTAACACCCTGGATTATCAGAAATTTTATTGTGCTTGGTAGTTTTGTTCCTGGAACTACAATGGGCGGTGCAGTATTCTGGGAAGGGAATAATCCTTATTCAGATGGTGGACCCTGCAGGTATTTTCCTGAAGGTGTATGGCAGATTGAGGAATCAAAAAGAGACCAGGTCTTTTATAAACTTACCATAGATTGCATCAAACAAAACCCGAAAAGATTTGCCTGGCTACTCTGGAACAAGTTTATCAGATTCTGGAATGTTGTTCCAAATGCATCTGAATACACAAAAACGATATACAGAATTATTAGTGTTTTTAGTTTTGGATTGATGTTACCATTTTTTGTTCTGGGTATTTTTGTTTCTCCCAGAAATTTGAATACACTGTTTTTGACTGGTATGATTGTTTTTTTTACTGTTTTTCATATGATATTTCTTGCATCCATCCGTTACAGGGTGGCAATTGAACCATTCGTTATTATGTTTGCTTCAAGTGGATTTTTGTGGATTTTCAATCAATTGCATTGTCAGAGGAAGACATGAAACTTTCTATCATAGTTCCAGTATACAATGAACGCACCACGATAAAAGAAATTTTTCAGAAACTTATTCGTGTTCCTGTTGAAAAAGAAATCATTATTGTTGACGATGGAAGTAAAGACGGGACAACAGAAATTTTAAAAGAAATTCAGATGACCACTGGTGAACAAAATTTAAAAATAATATTCAAAAGTAAAAATGAAGGCAAAGGTTCTGCCATAAGGGAAGGTTTGAAATATGTCAGTGGAGATGTTGTTGTTATTCAGGACGCAGACCTTGAATATGACCCGATGGATTTTATTAAATTAATCAAGCCAATTGAAGAGGGCAAAGCAGATGTTGTTTATGGTTCAAGAATACTTGGTAAAAATCCAAAATCATCTTTTTCTTTTTATCTTGGTGGCAGGTTGTTATCCTGGATTTCAAACATTCTTTACAGAACATCAATAACAGATGAACCAACCTGTTACAAGATGTTCAAAACAGATGTAATCAAATCAATAAACCTTCGTTGTAAGGGTTTTGAATTTTGTCCTGAAGTTACAGCAAAATTAGCAAAAAGAGGAATTAAGATACATGAAATCCCGATTAAATATAATCCGCGAAGTAAACGAGAAGGCAAAAAAATCAAATGGAAGGACGGACTGATTGCGATATGGGTACTACTGAAAAACAGGTTTTGAATAATGTCTTATGTCCTGTTTGCAGATGGGATACAGATTTGATATGGAGTGATAAAAATTATTTTGCGAGAAAATGTAAAAGATGCCATGTGATATTTTCTTCCACGAACACTTTTGTGAAATACGATGAAAAATATTTTTCTACCTGGTACATTAAGCCATATTTCAAAAGGAAGAGATATTTTGAAAAACTTTTGAAAAAAATTGAAAATTGTGTTGAGATACCCTGTGGTAAACTTCTTGATGCAGGTTGCGGAACCGGTATATTTCTTGAAATTGCGAAAAAACATTCATTTGATGTTTGTGGTATTGAAACATCGTTGTTTGCAGTTCAATATTGTAAGGAAAGAGGTTTTGATGTTATTTGTTGCGATATAAAAAAATCAGATTTTCCTGATAACTATTTTGATGTTGTAACTATGTTTGATGTGATTGCTCATCTTGAAAATCCTCTGGGATATCTCAATCACATAAGGAAACTACTGAAAAACGAAGGCATTATTATTATCAAGACACCATATCATCCTTTACTACTTTTTAAAATTGCGCAATTACTTGGTTTTACTGGAATGTCAAAGGGACTTTTGCATATTCCTGCTCAAATTTTTCATTTTACTCCTTTATCATTGAAAAATTTGCTTTCTTTTGCTGGTTTTGATACTATGTGCATTTTAAAAGTTAATGAAATGCCATCTTTTTTTCTTTCTTTTTCACCAAAAACAATGGCATCCTTTTTTGTTCAATTGATTTTGAAAATTATCTACGGAGCAGATTCTGTTGTCATTATAGGGAAGAAGGTTCAACCAGCATAATTTTATATATTTAAAGCAGAGACATTATAATATAAGAAAGGGGATACTGATGAATAAAATTGTTATCACAGGTGGAGCTGGTTTCATAGGAACAAATCTGGCATTGAATCTGGTAAAAGACAATGCAAACCACATAATAATTTTTGATAATCTCTCACGTGCTGGTGCCGAGAAAAACCTTGAATTCCTTTTAAGTAAAAATTATAAGAATTTGCAATTTTTTAAGGGAGATGTCAGGGATTTCAAATCTCTTAAAGAAATTGTGAAGGATGCAAAAATTGTTTTTCATCTCGCCGCTCAGGTAGCAGTGACCTCTTCTGTCGAAGAACCATTAAAGGATTTTGAAATAAATGCAATGGGTACGCTTTATATTCTTGAAGCCATAAGAAAAGTATCTCCTGATGCAATAATTGTTTTTGCGTCAACCAACAAGGTGTACGGAGAACTTAAGCATTTGAAACTGAAGGAAACAAAAACAAGGTATGTCTTTGCTGAAATGAAAAATGGGATATCAGAAAAGGAGAATCTTGATTTTCATTCGCCTTATGGCGTTTCAAAAGGATGTGCTGACCAGTATGTCAGGGACTATTACAGAATTTATGGTTTAAAAACTGTTGTCTTTCGTCAGTCCTGCATTTATGGTGCACACCAGCACGGTAATGAAGACCAGGGATGGGTGGCTCATTTTATAATAAGAAGTTTGATGGGCAAAAGTATTAATATTTATGGTGATGGAAAACAGGTCAGGGATTTGCTTGAAGTGAGGGATTTAATAAGGGCATACAAAACTGCTATCAAAAAGATAGAGTTGGTAAAGGGTGAAATTTTTAATATTGGTGGTGGGAAAAATAATTCATTTTCACTTCTTGAATTGATTGAATTTTTGTCAAAAGAATTAAACAGGAAGATTGACTATAATTTTTATCCGTGGAGACCTGGTGATCAAAAGGTATTCATCAGTGATAACAGAAGAATTAAAAAACTTCTTGGATGGGAGCCAGAGATATCAACAGAAAAAGGAATAAAGGGACTAATCTGCTGGTTAAGGAAATTTAGAATTGATGAAAAAGGGAAATAAAATGTTTACAATAGGAGTAATTGGAGCAGGTCATGTTGGGTTGGTGACTGCAGCATGTCTGGCAAAACTGGGTCATTATGTTCTATGTGCTGACAATGATGAAGATAAAATAAAAAAGCTTAAGAAACTGGTGATGCCCTTTTATGAACCAGGACTTGAAGAAATAGTGGAACACCAATATAAGAAAGGAAATCTTCTGTTTACTGATTCAGTGAAAGAAGTTTCTGAAAAATGCGATGTTATTTTTATTGCAGTTGGAACTCCTTCAACCCCTGATGGTTCTGCTGACCTTTCATATGTTGAAAATGTTACTGTTGAAATTGCCCGGGCACTTTGTGCTTTTAAGGAGAGAAAAAAAGAAAATATTTACAGGTTGATTGTGGAAAAAAGTACTGTTCCTGTCCTTACCGGACAATGGGTAAAGAAAACGTTTCAATTGATAGGACCAACAGGAATTGAGTTTGATATTGCTGCAAACCCTGAATTTTTACGAGAGGGTAGTGCCATTAAAGATTTTCTTGAACCTGATAGAGTCGTAGTTGGCGTGGAAAATGAGAGAGCAAGAAAAATTTTCGAACATATTTATTCAAAAATAAAAGCACCGATTGTTTTTACAGATGTGAAAAGTGCTGAATTAATAAAACATGCTTCTAATTGTTTTCTTGCATTAAAAATTTCGTATATCAATGCAATCTCTCAAATATGTGAAAGGGTTGGAGCAGATATTGAAAAGGTGGCTGAGGGTATGGGTTATGACAGAAGGATTGGAAAAGATTTTTTGAAGGCAGGAATTGGATGGGGTGGAAGTTGTTTTCCAAAAGATGTTGCTGCTTTTATTAAACTTGCAGAAGAAATTGGTTATCCTTTCAATCTTTTGAAAGAAGCTCAGCAAATCAATAAACAGCAGCGTCTTCTTGTTATAAAAAAGGCAAAGGAACTATTGTGGAATTTGAAAGGAAAGAAAATTTCAATTCTGGGGCTTTCTTTTAAGCCCAATACAGATGATATCAGAGAATCTCCTGCCATAGAAATTATAGAAATGTTATTAAAGGAAGGTTCATTAATAAAATCTTATGACCCAAAAGCAATGGATAATATGAGAAGAATTTTCCCTGACATTGAATATTGCAATGATGCTTATGAATGTGTGAAAGATACTTCCCTGTTAATTTTATTAACTGAATGGGAAGAATTCAGAAAACTTGATTTTGAAAAAATTAAACGTTTGATGGAAAGTCCAAATATTATTGACGGCAGAAACTATCTTGATAAGGAAAAACTGAAATCAATTGGTTTCAATTACAGGGGTATCGGGAGGAATTAAATGAGAAACAAATTAATTCTAATTTCAGGTGGAGCAGGTTTCATAGGCAGTCACCTGTGTGATTATTATGTTTCAGAAGGAAATAATGTTTGGTGCATTGACAATTTATGCACTGGTAGAATATCAAACATTGAACATCTTTTGAAAGAACAAAAGTTTAAGTTTATTGAGGCAGATATTATATCGCTTGATATTAACAGCATTAAAGAACATTTTGATATGGTTTTTCATCTTGCAAGTCCTGCTTCTCCACCTGATTATTTCCGTTTACCTTTAGAAACATTGAAGGTTAATTCTCTTGGTACAGAAAAAATGCTTGAGATTGCACGCAAATGTAATGCGAAATTTCTTTTTAGTTCCACTTCAGAAGTTTATGGAGATCCACTGGTCAGTCCACAGAAAGAGGATTACTGGGGAAATGTCAATCCAGTGGGTCCAAGGTCAGTATATGATGAAGGAAAAAGATATGGTGAGGCAATTGTTATGGCATACCACAGAAAATACAGGGTAGATACAAGAATCATAAGAATATTTAATACTTATGGCGAGAGAATGCGACTGGATGATGGAAGGGTAATACCGAATTTTATAAGTCAATTATTACAGGGAAATCCACTGACAATTTATGGAGATGGAAGACAGACAAGAAGTTTTTGTTATATTTCTGATTTGATCAATGGAATTGTGAAAATGATGGAGATTGATTTTCATTTTCCAGTGAACTTAGGAAATCCTGAAGAATTTACAATTCTTCAACTGGCAGAACTGTTACAGAAAATTACAGGTAAAAAGGCAATAATTCAATTTCTTCCAGCCCTTGAAGATGACCCAAAACAAAGAAGACCCGACATTTCAAGGGCAAAACAATTGCTCAACTGGCAACCTGTTGTTCAACTTGAAGAAGGATTGAGAAAAACACTCAAATATTTCCAGTCCATCCCAATCCCGTCCCCAGGGGCGGATAAGGGGGTAAAATAATGAAAAAAGAGAATTAAACATAGATGGATTGTATCATGTTTTTCAATCGCAGTATTGCAGGATATGAAATTTTCACCTGCAAGGATGAATATATCAGTATAGAAGATGTATAAAAATCAAAGGAATGCTAAGTTTTCAAAATTTTTACTGTTAGATGAAAAAAGTGAGTCCGGCGCCGCTTTTCCATCGCGGGGGAGGTATTGGGAGGAGAGATGAAAAAGGTTATTGTTACAGGTGGAGCAGGTTTTATAGGTAGTCATCTTTGTGATGCTCTAATAGAAAATGGATATAAAGTCACTGTATTTGATAATCTTGAACCACAGGTTCATCCAGGTCAATTAATCCCTGATTATCTCAACAAAAAGGTCAATTTTATAAAAGGAGATGTAAGGGATTATCAAAAATTCAGGGATGCAATAGTCGGACATGATTTTGTTTTTCATTTTGCTGCTGCGGTTGGTGTAGGACAATCACAGTATCAAATTTCAAAATATGTTGATGTGAATATCAATGGTACTGCAAATCTTCTTGATATACTGGTAAACAGTAAACATAAGGTAAAAAAAATTATTGTTGCTGCCTCAATGAGCAGTTATGGTGAAGGAATGGCAAAGTGCGAAAAATGTGGGATTTTCAAGCCATTACTGAGAAATCTTTCAGAAGGAATTATTGTGAGAGAAAGGCATTACTGGGAAATAAAATGTCCTGTATGCGGTAAGATGGCAATTTCTATTCCAACAGATGAGAAAACATTACTTGATGCCAATTCCATATATGCAGTAACAAAAAAAGAACAGGAAGAAATGTGTATACTGATAGGGAAAACATATGGTATCCCTGTTGTATCATTGAGATTTTTTAATGTGTATGGACCAAGGCAATCCCTTTCAAATCCTTATACAGGAGTTACTGCAATTTTCATCAGCAGAATAAAAAATAACAATCCACCAGTGATATTTGAAGATGGACTGCAAACAAGGGATTTCATATGGGTTGGTGATGTTATAAGAGCGAATATCCTTGCTCTTGAAAGTGAAAAAGCAAACTATGAGATTTTTAATGTTGGCTCTGGAAAGCCAGTCAGTATACTGAAAATTGCAAAAATGTTGTGTGTCCTTATGGGTAAGTCCATTCAACCTGTTATCACCTATAAATTTAGAAAGGGTGATGTCAGGCATTGCTTTGCAGACGTAAGAAAAATAAAAAAACTATTGAATTTTAAAACAACTGTTCCATTGAAAGATGGATTAGCAAGATTGATTAACTGGTGCCAGACAGTTGATGCAAAGGATGATTTTGAGAAGGTTTTGAAAGAATTAAAAGAAAAGAAACTTGTATGACAGACAACAAAATTTTTTTAACCATTGTAATACCAGCGAGAAATGAAGAGGAAAACATTGAATATACCATTGACAGTATTATTCCTTTTATCGACAGGAATTCAACAGAAATAATTGTTGTTAATGACCATTCTTCTGATAGAACAGAGGAAATTGTGAAAACAATTTTGAAAAAAGAACCTATTGTTAAACTTGTTAGTAATGTTGATGAACCTGGTTTTGCGAATGCATTGAAAACAGGTTTTAGACATGCAAAGGGAGAATTTGTTCTACCTGTGATGGCTGATGGATGTGATCATGCCGAAACAATTTCTCTGATGCTTGATAAAGCAAGAGATGGATACGAGATTGTATGTGGCTGTAGATATATGAAAAATGGTGGGAAAGAAGGAGGTCCCAGATTACAGGGGTTTTTTTCTAAATTTGTCTGTCTTTCACTTTATTATCTGACAAAAATTCCAACAAAAGATGTATCAAATGCGTTCAAACTTTACAAACGTGATATTTTACAAAAGTTGCATTTGAAAGAAAAAGGTTTCGCAATTTCAATGGAAATCACACTGAAATTTTTTTTTAAAGGTTATAAAATTTGCGATGTACCAACATTCTGGTCTGGAAGAAAAAAAGGAAAGTCAAAATTTAAACTTTCAAAAACTTTTCCTTATGTGAGGTTATATCTATGGGCACTGGTAAAGGCAATGACAAAGTAGATTTGTCTGTGATTATTCCAGCATACAATGAAGAAGATGTTATAGAAAAAACTCTTCATGTCATTTACAATTATTTGAAAAATAAAAATATTAACTGGGAGATTATTGTTGTTGATGATGGAAGCACAGATATGACATCTGAAAAAGTTCAACAAATATGCAATAAAATCCAGGGTATCAGATTGATTTCATATAAAAAGAACGTGGGTAAAGGAGGAGCGGTTCGTCAGGGAGTGCTTGCTGCAAACGGAAGAAATATTCTTTTCTCAGATGCTGATTTATCAACGCCCATAACTGAACTTGAGAAACTTTTACCATGGATTGAAGATTATGACATTGTAATGGGTTCAAGAAGGGTGAAGGACTCGCACATCATCAGAAAGCAGCCATTTCATAGAAGAATTTCAGGAAGAATTTTTCAATTAATGATAAGGGCTGTCCTATTTTTGCCTTTTTCAGACACTCAATGTGGATTTAAACTATTCAAGGGAAAGGTGGCAAAACAGTTGTTTTCTCAACTGATTCATAATGGATTTGTTTTTGATGTTGAGATTGCTTACAGGGGTTACAGGCAGGGTTATAAAATTAAGGAGATTGGTGTTATATGGGCAAATGACCCAACAAGTACCGTAAGATTTTTTAAAGATTCTGTTCGTTGTTTTATCGAACTGGTCAAAATCAGGTTTCAAAAATGACGAGAAAAATTTTTTTAAATGCATGTGTCTATTGTTTATTTCTCATTTCAGCATGTATGTATTTTTTAGGTATCTGGTGGGGGCTACCATCGAATCAAACAAAAAAATTTTATGGCTTTGATGTTGCTGTTTCAAAAGAATATATAAAAAAAAGCTGGGAGATCTCAAAAAGTTTTTCTTCAGAAAAATTACCAAGGTCAGTTTTTAATCCAATCAGATCCTTTCATCCTGATGAACACAATATCTTGAAAAGCATCAGTTCAATGAATCCTGAGAAATTTGATTTCAATCCTCATTTTTTTGAATACCCGACAGGGCAGATTTACCTTATTGCATTATTTTTGAAAGTATCTTCTGAGTTAAACATTGTTCATCTTCAGCCTGATATTGAATATTATTTTGATCATCCAGATGAAATGGCAAAAATATATATCGCTGGCAGATTACTTACCGCATCAATGGCTCTGGCAGGATTGATAATTTTTTATAGATTAATTTTGATGATTTATTCAAACATTTTTTCAGCATTACTTGCAACAATGTGTCTTGCCTTTACTCCTGTTTATTCAATCAATGCACATTATATGACTGTTGATGTTCCAATGGTATTCTGGATTATTGTTTCAATGTACTTTGCGTTTTTGTATATTCAACAACGTAAACTGTTTTTTCTTTTTCTTTCTGCCCTGTGTACAGGGATAGCCGCTGGTACAAAATATCCTGCAGGTATTTTTGTTTTTTTGTTTCCACTTATTCTTTTTTATACTAATACTGGTAGTGTTCGAAGGTTTTTTAATTTGACCCTGGTATGCTGTATCATCTTTTTTTCTGCCTTTTTTCTCACAACGCCATATTCAATTTTGTCGTTTGGAGAATTTAAAAGAGACCTTTTCTATCAGGCAGCAGCCAGGGGGCTTGGTTCTCTAAATCTTTTCAGTTACATCAGGTTTTTGCCTGATACACTGAGTGCATTGCGAACTGGTTGTTTGTGGATTGTATTGCTTTATATTGCGGGGTTAATTGTTGCGATAAAAAAAAGACAGATTTCAGAAAAATTTTTACTTTCAGGATTTTTACTTTCAATTATTCCGATTTTTGCCTGCGGAGGATTTAAATACACCAGGTATTATTTGATTATGTTACCTTTTCTTGCTGCAATAACAGGAAAATTGTTTGAAGAGATTTTTAGATTGAAGTCAGGAGCACTCAGGTTATTGCTGATATTCGGATGTATCACAGCCGTATTATCAGGACTGGTAAAATCAACTGCCTATACACGATTGATGACAGAAAACAGGGATGTTAGAATCATTGCTGCTGAATTTATAGAAAAGGATATTCCGTATGGAACAACAATTATTTATACAAAAGACCCATGGGTTTTTGAAGTTCCGCCAGTTAGTCCTTTGAAATATAATTTGCTGGTAATACCTGAACATGCACTGGCAAATGCTCCTTCTAAAAGTTTTCTTATCATTGGAGAATTGCAATATTTTCTTACTTCAGGAAATAGAAAATACCTGATGCAAAGAAAAATAAGGATGATTGAACAAAAAGGATTTAAACTTAAAGAAATTTTCATCCGTTATCCTTGTGCAGGACCATTTTCTTTTGATCAGTACTGGACAATCCATGATATGCTATATACCCATCCAGCGATTTTGCTATTTTATAAACCATGAACAGTGATATTTTTGATTTTGAAATTTCCAGAGATAGGATTGCACAATATCCACTCGAGAACCGGGAAGATGCCCGTTTGATGGTGGTAAATCGTAAAGATGCAGATATTTTCCATTTGAAATTCAGTGATATTATAAGTTTTTTTTCTCCAGGTGAAGTAATAGTTCTGAACAATACAAAAGTTATTCTTGCACGGTTGATTGGTAAAAAGGAGACAGGAGGAAAAATTGAAGTACTTTTGTTAAGAAAGCAGAATGATGGAATCTGGGAAGTTCTTATTCGTGGAAAAATTAAACCTGAAACGAAAATTGTTTTTGAACAGATTCAGGCAGTTGTTCTTGGGAAAAATGAATACGGCTCATATACGGTTAAATTTAATACTGATGATGATGAAAAGATCTTCAGTATTGGGAAACTTCCACTTCCTCCATATATTAAAAGAGACCCTGAACAAAAGGACTATCAATATTATCAGACCGTCTATGCTGAAAAAATCGGTTCTGTGGCTGCACCGACTGCTGGACTTCATTTTACTGAAAATATTTTGAATCAGTTAAAAAATAAAGGTATTATTGTTGAGTTTCTAACCCTTCATATCGGATGGGCTTCATTCCGGATTTTAGACAAATCCAGTAAAAATTATGTACCACCTGAGTATTTTGAAATATCAGTAAAAACTTCTGATGTTATTAACAGGGCACTGATAGAGAAAAGAAAAATCTGTGCTGTTGGAACAAGCACAGTTCGTGCTCTTGAAAGTGCATTTAAGGATAACAGGATTTTACCTACCAGAGGTTTTACTGAACTTTTTATCAGACCAGGGTATGTGTTTCATTGTGTGGATAAAATGGTAACCAATTTTCATTTACCAGGTTCAACACATTTATACATGGTATGTGCTTTTGGCGGAAACAAACTCATTGAAAGGGCTTATCGAACAGCCATTGAGAAAGGTTACAGATTTTATTCCTATGGTGATGCAATGCTTATCATTTAGAAAATCAAGCAATTTGTGTTAAAATTAACCCTGCCATGTTTTCATTCAAAATTAATAAAATAGATGGTAATGCAAGGTCAGGGATTTTTCTTACTCCTTCAGGAACAGTAAAAACACCATGCTTTATGCCTGTTGCAACTGCTGGTAGCATTCGTCTTTTGACCTCACAGGAAGTTATTGCTATGGGGTTTGATGCCATTATTCTGAATGCATATCATCTATTTCTGAAACCTGGATTAGATGTTATCCGCAGTTGCGGAGGCATTCATAATTTTATGAAATGGGATAAAACAGCCTTTACTGATAGTGGTGGCTTTCAAATCTTCAGTTTACCTGATACCACAGTTGATGAAAATGGTGTATCTTTTAAGGACCCTGAAAGTGGAACACGTTTTTATTTTACACCAGAAAAAGTGATTGAGATTCAGCAGGTGATAGGTGCAGATATTATTATGTGTCTTGATTATTGTCCTAAAATCTGGGATAATTTAGAAGAATTAAAATTGAGTGTTGATATAACAATTCAATGGGCAAAAAGGTGCTACGTTTATCATTCAAAAGAAAAACAACAATTATGGGGTATCATTCAGGGAGGGATAGATACCCGTCTAAGAGAAAAATGTATTGAGAATCTTGAAACGTTGTCCTTTTCAGGTTATGGTATTGGCGGATTGAGTATTGGAGAGCCATGGGAGAAAAGTTTGGAAGTGATTGACTTTGTTTGTAAAAAAATAAACAAAAGCAAAGTAATATATTTGATGGGGCTGGGTATGCCAGAACAAATTGTTGAAGCAGTTGAACTTGGCGTGGACTTTTTTGATTGTGCAATGCCAACAAGAATTGGAAGAAATGGAACAACTCTTTCATGGAGGGGCAAGTTCAACATAAAATCTGCTTCATGCAAGGATGAGAATGTTCCACTGGATCCTGATTGTGATTGTTTTGTATGCAGAACATATAGCAGGGCATATCTGCGTCATCTTTTTAATGCCAGGGAACTGCTGGGAATGAGATTGAATTCATATCATAATCTCTATTTTATTTCTAAACTGATGGAAAAAATTCGAAAATCGATAGAATCTGGTAACTTTCAGGATTTTAAAAAAAGTTTTTTTAACCAGTATCAACGAAAGGAGCAATATGCCTAATAGTGCACAGGGAGCATCAATATTTCAGGCGCTTTTGCCACTGTTGATAATATTTTTTATTTTTTACTTCCTTTTGATACTACCCCAGCAAAAAAAGGAAAGACAGCGAAGAGAAATGCTTGACAATTTGAAAAAAGGAGATCGCGTCATCACCATCGGTGGAATGATTGCAACTGTTGATGAAATCAAAGGGAAAATAGTAACGTTGAAAGTTGCAGAAAATGTTAAGATTGATTTTGTGAAAAATTCAATAGCACAGATTTTCCAGGAAGAGAAAAAGTAACTGATGATTGGCTATTTTGATGTTCGAAATGGTTGTGCAGGGGATATGATAGCAGGTTCTCTCGCCAGTTGTGTGGATATTGGAGAAATCAAAAAGCAACTTAAATTGATAGATTTCCCTACAAAGTATGATATTGAAATAAAACAGGTCATCAGACACACAGGGAAATTTCATGGTATCAAAGCCAATCAATTTATTGTAAAACTTGAAGAAAAAGAAAACGATAGAAAATATAGAGAGATTGTTTCTATTTTTAAAAACAGCAGACTTAATGAACCTGCAAAAGAAAAAATTTTAAAAGTGTTTGAGACACTTGCAAAGGCAGAATCAAAAGTACACAATGAATGTCTGGATAAGTTGCATTTTCACGCTGTTGGTCAAACAGACGCACTTGTAGAGGTTGCTTTTTCTATTCTTGCCCTTGAGCAACTTGGAATCAATGAGGTTTTTGCTTCTCCTGTAGGTGTTTCAAACATAGCACCAGCAACAATGGAAATGATTTCAGGCATACCTGCGGTTTTCCGTGATATTCCATTTGAAATCACAACACCAACAGGAATTGCCATAATTGTGTCTCTTGTTAAATCATATGGTGACAGTCCGCCAGTGATTACAACTGGTTATGGTTATGGTACTGGAACAATTCAAACCGAATTTCCAAATACTGTGTTGTTTGCATACGGAGAACCGTCTTATCAAAAATATGAGAAAGTAGGAATTATTGAAACATCAGTGGACGATACCAATCCAGTGATTTTTGAATATTTGATTGAAACTCTTTATCAGGCAGGTGCGCTTGAGGTATGTTTTTTTAATGCGATAACGAAAAAATCAAGACCGCTGTTCTGTATCAGGGTCTTGTGCAAACCCGAACAAAAAGAAATACTTTCAAAAATAATTTTTCAACAAACCACAACGCTCGGTATCAGGTACAGGGAAGAGGAGAGATTGATTCTTGAAAGAAAAATTGAAAAGGTTAAAACAAAATATGGAGAAATAAGTATCAAGATTGGATATCTCTCAGGAAAACCAGTGAACATCATGCCCGAATATGAGGATTGCAAAAAGATTGCAGCAGAAAAAAATGTTCCTGTTAAAAAAATTATTAATGAAGCACTCAGGCGAGCCATTGAAGAAATGGATGAAAATCGGTTATAATATAAGTTTGAAAACAGAAATATCGAACCGTAGAATCAGAGTACATAAAGAAATTTCAAATTGATTTAAAAAATCACAGGGAGCCAAAATGGTTGTTGGCGTGTGGAAGGTTGAACTGCATATTCCTTACGCTCAGAACCTTAAGGATAAAAGAAATATTCTGCAATCAGTTGTTACGAAAACAAGAAATCGCTTTAATGTTTCTGTTGCTGAACTTGATTACAAGGATAAGTGGCAGAGATGTGTTATGGGGATTGCCTGTGTGGATTCAGAATACAGAAAAGCAGAAAATGTTTTTTCATCTATCAGGAAAATTTTTGAAGAGACAGGTTCTGTCATTGTTGTTAAGGAAAACATCAGTTATTATCCGCTGGAGGATTAAAAATAATGGTAG
Organism: Candidatus Omnitrophota bacterium; assembly: GCA_023818965.1. Lineage (GTDB taxonomy): Bacteria > Ratteibacteria > UBA8468 > B48-G9 > DTJG01 > DTJG01. The sequence goes on from JAMWCD010000006.1 coordinate 208,959, forward strand.
AAAGTAACAGATATAATCCTGCAGAGATTGAAACATACTGGTATAAACAGTGGGAACAATCAGGTTGTTTCCATCCAGAAGAGTACTCAGGCATACCGTATGTAATCGTTATCCCACCTCCGAATATCACAGGATATTTACATATAGGACACGCTTTGAATAACACCATACAGGATATCCTGATACGATGGAAAAAAATGTCAGGTTTTAACACATTATGGGTTCCTGGAACAGATCATGCAGGGATTGCAACCCAGAATGTTGTTGAAAGAGAACTGATGAAACAGGGTTTAACAAGAGAAAAACTTGGTAGAGAAAAGTTTCTTGAACAGGTCTGGTTATGGCGTGAGAAATATGGAAACAGAATTATTGAACAGTTGAAACGACTTGGTGCGGCATGTGACTGGCAACGGCTTTGTTTCACAATGGACGAAAATTTCTCACTTGCTGTTTCAACTGTATTTGTTAGATTATTTGAAAAAGGACTCATTTACAGAGGAACGAGAATTATCAACTGGTGTCCGAGATGTACTACTGCTTTATCAGATGAGGAGGTTGAATACAAAGAAGAAAATGGAGAATTGTTTTATTTAAGGTATCCTTTAGAAGATGGTGGTTTCATTATTGTTGCCACAACACGACCTGAAACAATGCTCGGTGATACCGCTGTTGCAGTAAATCCTTCAGATAAAAGGTATAAACATGTTATTGGAAAGAAGATTCGTTTACCTTTTGTGAACAGGTTAATCCCTGTGATTGAAGATCAGCAGGTTGAAATAGAGTTCGGTACAGGTGCAGTGAAGGTTACTCCATCTCATGACCCTGCTGACTACAATATTGGGAAACGACATAATCTTCCATCTGTCACAGTAATGGATGAAAAGGGTAGAATGAACGAAAATGCAGGTGAGTTTGCAGGGCTTGATAGATTTGAATGTCGTAAAAAAATTGTAGAGGCATTAAAAAATCACAATCTTATAGAAAAGATTGAACCATATACACACAGGGTTGGTCATTGTTATCGCTGTCATACAGTCATAGAGCCGTACATTTCAAAACAATGGTTTGTGAAAATGAAAGAACTGGCTCAACCAGCGATTGATGTTGTAATGAAAGGAGAATTGAAATTTTATCCTGAGAGATGGACAAAAAACTACCTCAACTGGCTTAACAATATTGAGGATTGGTGTATCAGCCGTCAAATATGGTGGGGACACAGAATTCCTGTGTGGTACTGTGAAAATGAAAATTGCCCGCCCATTGCAAGTATTCAAATTCCACTGTCATGTCCACAATGTGGTTCAAAAAATCTTACCCAGGATGAGGATGTTCTTGATACATGGTTTTCATCATGGTTATGGCCATTTGCTGTTTTTAAATGGCCTAAAAAAACAAAAGATCTTGAGTATTTCTATCCAACCAGCACTTTGGTTACTGCACAGGAGATTCTTTTCTTCTGGGTCGCAAGAATGGTAATGGCTGGCTTTGAATTCATGGGAGAAAAACCATTCAGTGCTGTTTATATCCATGGTACTGTTCGTGATGAAACAGGCAGAAAGATGAGCAAATCCCTTGGAAATGCAATTGACCCGCTTGAGATTATTGACAAGGCAGGTGCTGATGCCCTGCGTTTCGGACTGATTTCTCTTACGGCATTTGGACAGGATGTCTTTCTTCCTGATAAATTTTATGTGAAGGGCAGAAACTTTCTTAACAAAATCTGGAATTCATTCAGATATCTTGAGATGGTTCTTGAAAAGAACAATTGCAGGAAGGTTGAGATAAAGAATGTTGAAACTTTTTCAAGAAATCTTCAACTTGCAGAAAAATGGATTCTTGCAGTTTTGAACCAGAAAGTTAAGCATATCACTGAATGTCTTGAATCCTTCAGATTTAATGAAGCAGCTGAATCTTTATATGAATTTTTCTGGCACCAGTATTGTGACTGGTATATTGAGATGACAAAAAGATTTCCAGAAAATGACCCGTATCTTGTTTCAAATGTTATTCCAGTACTTGTCTATGTTATGGCGAAATCACTTCAACTTCTTCATCCATTCATACCCTTTATTACTGAAGAACTGTGGAACAGGATGAAAAAATTCACTGATATTTCTGAACGATTTATAGTGGAAAGTGTGTGGCCTGATTACAGTAATATTTTCAATTTTGATGATGCAATCGAAAAAATGGAGCAGATCAAAAAGATTGTGGTTGAAATCAGGGATGTTAAAACAACATTTAAAATTCCTGTGACGAGAAAACTTGAAGCATCGTATTACGGAATTCCTGAACTTATTTCAGACGAACAAAGACAGATGATTGAATTCCTTTCAAATACTACTTTTTCTCCTGAAGAAAAATCTGCGTCAATTTCTGATAAAAATCGACTGGTAAGAACATGGAAGGATGGTTATTTTTCACTCAGGGTTGAAGGTATTCTTGATATATCAGTTGAAAGGGAAAAATTGCTCAATGAAAAAAATAAAATTCTTAAAATTTTTGAGCAGACAGAGAAAAAACTTTCAAGTATGGATTTTGTTAAACGTGCTCCAGAGCAGGTTATTGAAAAAACAAAAAAGCTGAGAGATGAACTGGAATATGAACTTAAAAAGATAGAGAAAAACTTACAACTTTTAACAGGGGAGTGAATGTGAAAGCGATAATTGGATTATCAGGAAAACAGTTTCAGGTTCAGGAAGGTGATGTTCTTGAAGTGTTCAAACTTCCATATGAAAAAGGCAAGCAGTTCGAAATTAGAGATATTCTGGCGATTGATAACGAAGGACATTTAATTTATGATAAGGAAGCACTGAAAAATTTTTCTGTGATTGCTGAGGTTATTGAAGAAAAAAAAGGCAAGAAGATTTACGTTTTCAAGAAAAAGAAGAAAACCGGTTATAGTCGTAAACGTGGACACAGGGACTCCCTATCAGTGGTGAAAATTATTAAGATACAGTCATCCAATGCAACATCCTAATGTTTTGACAGGTGGCAATATTTCAGGGAAAAGGGCGGTTGTTGTAGCCTTTAATGAAAAATCCCGAAAGATAAGCGAAGAAAACCTTCTTGAACTGAACTCACTTGCAAAGACACTGGGTGTGAATGTTATAAGTTCAATTCTTATAAGGCATCCAGAACCAGTATACCCTGCCACCTATATTGGCAAGGGTAAAATACAGGAATTGAAAAATCTTATTCAATCAGAAAAGTGTGATTTGATGATATTTGAAAAGGATCTTTCGCCGGTACAGCAAAGAAATCTTGAACATCTTCTTGGTACAGTAGTACTTGACAGGACAGTATTGATACTTTTGATTTTTGGAAATCATGCCCATACCCTTGAAGGGAAATTGCAGGTTGAACTGGCACAGATGACATATCTTTTGCCACGTCTTGCAGGTTCTTATGGGAATTTATCAAGATTGGGTGGTACTATTGGAACAAGGGGACCAGGAGAGCAAAAACTTGAGGTCTATAGAAGACGGGTGAGAGAAAGAATAAGGTTATTGAATCTCAGAATCAAAGAGATTGAAAAACACAGAAATATTATCAGAGAAACAAGACAGAGGAAAAATTTTCCTGTATGTGCACTTGTTGGTTATACCAATGTCGGAAAAAGTACTTTACTTAATGCCCTTACACACAAACAGGATGCTGTTGTGGATAATAAGTTGTTTTCCACTCTTGACCCACTGACCCGACTTGTCTATCTTGGAGAAAAAAGCTTCTGTTTGATGTCTGATACTGTTGGTCTTCTTTCATCCTTACCGCACCACCTTATTGCTGCATTCAGGGCAACACTCGAAGAATTGAAATATTCGCATCTTTTGATATGTCTTATTGATGTAATAGGTTTCAGCATAGAGAAACAGATGAGTACGATTGAAAACGTTCTTGGAATTATGGAAGTTCAGGATAAACCAAGAATCACTGTGTTTAATAAGATTGATTTGATTGATGAAGGAGAGTTGAATTTTCTTAAAAAAAGTTTTCCGGATGCAATTTTTATTTCAGCAAAGACAGGTGAAGGATTTGAACAATTAAAGGGAAGAATCAGGCAGATTGTGGGGGAGTATGCGTATTACAGCACATGAGAAAAAAATGATCCGGGAAATTTCACAGGAAATAAAGACATATAAAAATTTTCTTCTGACAACACATCAAACTCCTGACGGAGATGGTATTGGTTGCGAACTTGCTTTTTTAAGATTACTGAAAAAACTCGGGAAAAATGCAATTGTAGTAAATGAAAATTTATCATCATCTGTATATGAATTTCTCCCTGGTTATAATGATATTATTGACGTTGATGAATATGCTCAAATGAAATTTTCTCCTGATGTGATCATTGTCTTCGATTGCAGTCTTAAGGATAGAATTGGGAAACTGGTATCCTTTTTTCCTGTTGAATCAAAAATATTAAATATTGATCATCACGATGGCAATACTTTTTTTGGTGATATTAACTGGGTTTGTCCATCCTGTTCATCAGTGGGCGAAATGTGTTTTTTTATTGCACATGACCTTGAATCACTGGATAATGCGATTGCAGAATGTCTTTATGTGGCAATATTAACAGACACAGGTTCTTTCAGACATCATTTTGATCTTAAAACAATAAAGGTTGTATCAGAATTGATTCGTGCAGGGATTAATCCTGAGCAAATTGCGGACAATGTCTATAACAACAATTCTCTTGCCTGTTTGAAACTCCTCGGGCATGCACTCATTTCAATTGAGTATGATTCTTCAATTAATGCTGCATGGACGATTCTTTACCAGGATACTTTCAAAAAAACAGGAGCAGTTGAGCAGGATACAGAAATTGTAATTGATACTTTGCGTACAATTGAACATGTTGATTTTGTTTTTCTTGTTAAGGAGAGAAAAAATGAAGTTAAATTCAGTTTAAGAAGTAGAAAGGGTGTTAATGTTCGCAAAATTGCTGAAATGTTTGGTGGTGGAGGACATGATAATGCTGCAGGTTTTTCATTGAAGGATATTACTGTGACAGAAGCATTGGAACAATTTTTGAAAAAATTAAAAGCAAGGACATGTGATGGAAAAAATAAATGTGATTGATGGTTTTTTGAATGTAAACAAACCGTCAGGGATTACTTCATATGATGTCATCAGGTTTATTAAAAAAATCCCTGGGTTTTCTTCAAAAATAGGTCATACAGGTACACTGGATCCTATTGCTTCAGGGGTTCTTGTTGTATGTATTGGCAGTGCAACAAAGAAAGCAGAAAAATTTTTGAAAATGGAAAAAGAATATCTGGCGACAATGCTTCTTGGACTTTCCACTGACACAGACGATATCCAGGGAAAAATTATTTCAAAAGTTGAAGTCCTGCAGGATGCTCTTAAAGAAGATATAATTCATAATACTGTGAACTCTTTCACTGGTGAAATTGAGCAGATACCACCGAGTGTTTCTGCATTAAGAAAACATGGTACAAGATTATATAAACTTCACAGACAGGGCAGGACTATTGTACCTGAACCGAGGAAGGTTCACATTTATGAAATCGAAATAAAAAAAATAGAAATTCCAAGAATCGTGTTCAGGGTTGTGTGTTCCAGTGGTACCTACATTCGTGCACTGTGCAGGGACATTGGAAAAAAACTTGGATATGGTGCTGTTCAGGAATCGCTGGTGAGATTGAGAGTGGGAAATTTCAGGATTGAGGATTCTGTTGAACTGAACCAATTAAATAAAGATACCCTTTCAAAATACATAATACCGGTCTCGGTTGTTTGAAATGGAAAAATTGATCATCAGTGTTTCAGGAATTAGAGGAATATACGGAACATCGTTAACCCAAAAGCATGCTTTTGATTTTGGAAAGTCATTTGGATTCTGGGCAAAAAATAAAAACATCATTGTTGGTCAGGACACAAGATTGAGTGGGTCTGACCTGAAATCTGCTTTGGTCTCAGGGTTACTGGTGGCTGGTAAAAATGTTTATGATGCAGGTATTGTTCCTACGCCTGCATTGACATGGTTTGTTGAAAAACATAATAACTTTTGTGGTGCTATTATTACAGCAAGTCATAATCCTGTTGAGTATAATGGAATCAAATTAATCAGTCATTCTGGAACTTTTCTTAATCCAGAAGAATTTTCACAATTGATGAAGATTTATAAAGGTCTCAGAAAAAGGCGTGAGAGAAAACATGGAATCTATTATGAAAATTTTTCAATAATGGAAGAGTATTTTTCCTCTCTTTTGAATCTTATTGATGTTGATGCCATAAAGAGAAAGAAATTCAAAGTTGCTGTTGACCCTGTGCAGGGTGTGGGCTCTGTTTTTACAAAGCATTTTCTTGAAAAACTTGGTTGCAGTGTGAAAATGATTAATGATGCACCAGTCGGAGTATTTTCAAGAAATCCTGAACCACGACCTGAAAATCTTATTTCACTTGCTGAATGTGTGAGAAAAGAATCGTGTGATATTGGTTTTGCTCAGGATCCCGATTGTGATCGTCTTGCTGTGGTTGCAGATGGTGGAAAAATTATTAGTGAAGAAAAATCTACTGCCATTGCCATTGACTGGATGCTTCAGAAGAAAAAAGGACCTGTCGTTGTTAACCTTGTTACGACACGTCTTGTTGATGATATAGGTAAACAGAATAATGTTGATGTTTTTCGAACAAAAGTTGGAGAAGTATATGTTGTTGAGGAAATGAAGAGGGTAAATGCTGCAGCAGGTGGTGAAGGCAATGGAGGTATTATTTATCCTGACTTCCATTATGGCAGGGACAGTTTTGCTGGAATGGCAATAATTCTTGAATTGATTGCAAAAAAGGAAAAATCATTTTCAGAAATTGAAAAGGATTTTTGTAATTATTACATTGTGAAACATGCAATAAGATATCCATCTGAAAAGATTGATGTTCTTTTCAGAAAAGCAGAAAAAATTTTTTCTGATGGGAAAATTTCTTATACTGATGGAATAAAGATTGATTTTGAGAATAGGTGGGTTAGTATCAGGCGGTCAGGTACAGAATCAATTGTAAGGATTTTTGCTGAGGCAAAAACAGAGAAAGAAGCAACCACGCTTATTAATCGACTCCTTTGCGCTATTTCTTCCCGTAAAAGTTTTTGATGATTTTGATTGCCTGTTGAGGTGTTTCCACAATAGTGAAAATTTTTAAGTCATCTGGAGAAATATAATGGTTTTTGACAAGGGTTTTTTCCATCCAGTCCACAAGTCCTTTCCAGTATTCACTTCCCATTAGAATTACTGGAAATTTTGCTGTTCTTTTTGTTTGAATTAAATTGATTGCCTCTGCAAATTCATCGAGAGTTCCAAATCCACCAGGGAATATTATAAATGCCTTCGCATATCTTACAAACATTACTTTTCTTACGAAAAAATACCTGAAGGAGATAAGGTCTGTGATATATGGATTTGGTTTTTGTTCTTCTGGAAGTTCTATATTCAGTCCAACAGAAATACCTTTTTGAAGAAAAGCACCCTTATTTGCTGCTTCCATAATTCCAGGTCCACCACCAGTAATCACAGCATAACCATTTTTTGCCAGTAACTTTCCTGTCTCAACAGCAAGTTTATACCATTTACTATCAGGTTTTATTCTTGCTGAACCCCACACAGTGACTGCTTTTCCAATGCCATCAAGAACTTCAACTCCATCAACGAATTCAGACATAATCCTGAATATTCTCCATGATTCTTCATGATATGCATCTTTATTTTTCATCTTTTGTTTCTCCAATTTCTTCCACAGTCAACATCATTCCCTCAATTTTTTTCACCCTTACCTTTGTTCCTGCTGGAATGTGGTTGCCACTGCTTATTGCCTTCCAGTATTCGCCATGAACAAAAACAGTTCCCTCAGGTTTTAATTCAGTGATTGTTCTTCCGATTTCTCCAACAATTCCTTCTTTTCCTGTTGTGACCTTTTTCGAACGAGTTCGTTTAACCAGCATTAATATGGCTGTCACAAGAACTATCAACAGGATGTAAATCAGTAAAATTGTAGTTGTTGCCAGGTGAAATTCAGTTTGAGGCGAACGAAAGAATAACCATGTTCCAAGTCCCATAGCAATAAATCCTCCTATGGCAAATATCCCGACTCCAGGAGCAACTACCTCCATCAGAAGCAAAATGATTCCAGTAATAATTAATAGTACTCCTGCAATGCTCTGTGTAAATGTTTGAAATGCAAAAAGAGACAGAATCAAACAGATTGTTCCAACAACACCTGGAACAGCAAAACCAGGATGTGAAAACTCAATAATAATTCCAAGGATACCAATGGTCATAAGAAGATATGCAACAGTAGGATCCCCAATAACATTCAATAATTTTTCACCAAAACTTTCAGTAATTTTTTCTGCAGGGATTTTTTTTGTATCAAGTACAACTGCTCTTCCTGATGCCAGTTTTACCTCTCTACCATCAATTTTGTTCAAAAGGTCTTCTATATCATTTGCAATAAAATCAGCCACATTGTTTTTTACTGCTTCCTCTGCAGTTATTGAAATACTTTCTCTGACTGCCCTTTCTGCCCACTTCTCATTTCTTCCTGTCTGGCGACATATACTTTTGATGAAACTTACAGTATCATTGATAACCTTTTCCTGCATTATTTTATCCATTTCCTGTCCCATGGCTACTGGATGTGCTGCACCAATATTTGTTGCAGGCGCCATGGCAACAATATGACAGGCAAGTGCAATGAAAGTTCCAGCAGATGCACACTGTGCGCCTCTTGGAGCAACGAAACACACAACAGGAATTTCAGAATTTAAAATTTCCTGAACAATCTTTCTTGTTGAAATAAGCAGTCCTCCCGGTGTATCCATCATAAGAACAAGACACTGTCCATGCTGTTTTTTTATAGTTGAAAAGGCATGTTTGATTTTGTAATAAGTAACAGGGGTTATTGGTCCATCAATTGTTAGAATGAAAACATTCTGAATACTTTTTGCCTCCACCGGAAAATTAGAGAAAAACAAAGCAAAAAAGATACCAAGAAAAATTATCGCACCAGTATATCCGGTCTTGACACAGTGATACCATTGATTTCTATATTTTTTTTCGGCCATTGTTCATCCTCAGTGATAATCAAAGCAAGATTTTCTCCTGTGATAATTGTGTCTTCTGATTTTGTGCCTGTGATTGATGGATTCCAGGCAAATGCCTGATTTTTTGTAATAACATCGGATGAATTTGATGTTGCCCTGTAATATCTTGTTTTGTAACCGCATGGACCACCCTGATGATGTTTTTCCCATTCATCCTGAAAACCTGTTTTATGATATGCATCAATGCCTGCCTTGAAAACTTCTCCAACTGTTTTTCCTGGTTTTGTGGAAACAATAAATGTCGCATCAACTGTACAAACTGCATGATGCTTCTTTTTAATTTCCTCTGAGAGTTTTGTGAAACTGACAATTCTTGTCATTGAAACAATTAGCCCTTTTTCATAGACACAAACAACAACCATCACACATTTTTCAATCTTCTTATCAGTTGCAACAGGATGTCTGAAATTTGCAATTCTTTCATCAGCAGCAATAAGCAAAACAACTGGAATCGTATCATTTGCCCAGAATTCCTTACTTAATTGTCCTGCAACCTCATTTTCAGTCATACCTGGTTTTATTTCATAACATATTTGAGAAACAATTTTTGTTACTTTTTTTCCAAGATTTTTGAATCTATCAACTTCAATGTCAAGCAGCGGAAAGTGTAATTCACTGATATCAAGGTAATCAAATTTTTCTCCAGGTTTATCAATGGCAATTTTTCCATTGATAACGTTGTTTACCTGTTCAAATAATCTATCATCTTTGTGCCATGGCAGAACAATAGGTTCAACACCAGTATTTGCGAGTTCTTCTCGCAACATTCTTTCTGACTCAATATTATTTGAAAGAAGATATATTTTCTTATCAGTGACAAGTAATGATGAAGCACCAAACTCAGTATTCAAAGCAACATAATTTCTTCCACCACCAGTAAACCATGCAAAGTTTGAAATCCTGTTAATGATAATGCCATCAAATTTTTTCTCTGATAAAAAATTTCTTACTCTTGTCCATTTAATTTCAATTTCGTTTGAAATCATAATCACCTCCATTTACCATATTATAGCACCAAAAAGGATACTGCGAAATTTTGAACATTCTCTTTTATTTGCTAAAATCTACTGTATAAAATTGAACAGGAGGCAATCATGAAATCTATTCTATTTCTTTGCGGTGGATGGGAAGGACATCAACCAAAAGAATGTGTAGAATTATTTTCAGAAATAATGAAAAATGAAGGTTTTGATGTGCATATTTCGGCATCCCTTGATATTTTGCTTGATATACAATTTTTGTCAAAGATCAATCTGATTGTTCCTGTCTGGACAATGGGCAGTATTACATCTGAACAGGAAAAAAATTTGCTTGATGTTATTAAATCAGGAACAGGTATTGCAGGATGGCATGGTGGAATGGGAGATGCTTTCAGAAATAATCCTTCATATCAATTTATGGTTGGTGGTCAATGGGTCGCTCATCCTGGTGGAATTGTTGAATATGCGGTAAATATTCTCAAACCACAGGATCCTGTTGTGAAGGGTATCAAGGATTTTAAAATAAAATCAGAACAATACTATATGCATGTTGACCCCTCCAATGATGTTCTTGCAACGACAACATTTACAGGAGATCATATTCCATGGATTGCTGGTTGTGTGATGCCTGTGGTCTGGAAAAGAATGTATGGAAAGGGCAGGGTGTTTTATTCATCACTTGGGCATGTTAGATCAGATTTTGATATTCCTGAAGTAAGGGAAATTACAAGACGAGGAATGTTATGGGCTTTGCATCAATTATAAAAGTGCGAAAATTTTACAGGAGATGAAAAATGAAAATATATATCTGTACAGACCTTGAAGGTGCAACAGGTGTTTTTAAATTTTCTCAAACAAGGCAGCATGGCCCAGAATTCATACAGGCAATGAAGTTTCTTATGGGTGATATTGCTGCGGTTGCCGAAGGATTGAAAGAAGAAGGCGTGAAAGACATTTATGTTCTTGATGGGCATAATGGAGGAAATAATTTTATCCCTGAATGTATGGTTCCCGGGGTCCGTTATATTACTGGATACCCGAGGCAGGGAAAAATAATGTATGGACTTGATGAATCATTTGATGGCATTATATTACTTGGTTATCATGCAATGAATGGAACTTCTGATGCTGTTCTTCATCATACTCAAAGTTCGGTTATTGAGGCAAAATATTTTTATGATGGAGTTGAAAGGGGTGAAATTTATCAGTGTGCTGTGATTGCAGGACATTTTAATGTTCCAGTGATTCTTGTTACTGGAGATGATGCAGCCTGCAGGGAAGCAAAGGCAACATTAGGTGAAAATTTACCGGTTGTTGCTGTAAAAAAGGGAATTAGCAGGGAAGCAGCAATTTTGATTTCTCCTGATGAAACAAGGGAAATGTTAAAAGAAGGAGCAAGGGAAGCAATCAAGATGCTGCCACAATTGAAGCCGTATAAGGTAAAATTACCTTTAAAACTTGTTGTCAGACATCTTGGACCACAGGGTGCAACACCTGATAATCCATATTTTGTCGAAAAAGAATTTGAAGTGAAGAGTGCTCTTGATATTATAACTGGCAGCAAATAATTTTCAGAGAGGATTTTATGTTTATTGATATTCATGTACATTCGAGGAAAAAGCCGATAATGTGGAGAGGAAAATTTTGTTATACTTCTCCTGAACAGTTGATTGAAAGATACGACAGCATAGGTGTGGAAAAGGCAGTATTACTTCCAGGGATTAATCCTGAATGTTCCCATCAGATTGGTTCTACTGAAGAAATGCTTGAAATATGTCAGATGTATCCTGAAAGATTTATACCATTTTGTAATGTTGACCCAAGAGCAATAACCAATTCTCCTTTTGCTCCAATTGATGAACTGCTTTTTATTTACAAAGAAAAGGGATGTAAAGGAATCGGAGAGGTATGTGCAAATTTACCAATTACCCATCCATTATATTTGAATTTTTTCAGGTGTGTAGAAAAGGTTGGTTTCCCTTTAACCTTTCATATTGCCCCGCAGATCGGAAATTATTATGGAATTTATGATGAAGTGGGGTTTCCTGGACTTGAATATTGTTTAAACAGTTTTCCGAATCTTATATTTTTAGGGCATTCTCAACCATTCTGGGCTGAAATTGCTCAACTTGAAAAACCATATGACAGATGTGGATATCCGGATTATCCAGTTAGAAAAGAGGGAGTTGTTCCAAAACTAATGAGAAAGTATAAAAATTTGTATGGTGACCTTTCAGCAGGCAGTGGTTATAATGCCCTTGCAAGAGACCCTGAATATGCAGTTGATTTTTTAAATGAATTCCAGGATAGATTGCTTTTTGGAACAGATATATGTGCTCCAGCAACACCTGCACCCCTTGTTGATTTTCTGATAAGGTTCAAAAATGAAGGAAAAATTTCAGAGGCAGTGTTCAACAAGATTGCAAGAGAAAATGCATTGAAACTGCTGGGTCTAAAGTAGTTTAGCCACAATGATTTATTTGATTTTCTTTCTTGCCTGTCTTGTTCAGGGGCTCGGCGGTTTCGGTGCAGGACTTTTCGCTGTTCCTCTTCTTTCAATGTCCTTTGAACCAAAATTCATTGTTCCACCTTTTGCATTGGTTGTACTACTTTTGAATTTTTTTATTCTTTCAGGTGTCAGAAATAATGTAGAATGGAAAAAGGTTATTTATATAATTTCAGGTTCTTTTCTGGGACTACCCTGTGGCGTATTTTTATTAAAGAATATAAATCAGGATGTGATACGATTTTTTGTTTCATTTGCGACCTTTGTCCTTGGAATATTTTTTCTTTCTGGTTTTAAGTTAGAAATCAGGGATACCAAACTTACATTGCTCATTGCAGGCATTTTCAGTGGAATTCTTTCAGGTTCAGCAGCAATGGTTGGACCACCATTGATTTTTTAATGATGTCATTTGGATTGACCAGGGATGTTTTCAGAGCGACACTGTTGAGTTGTTTTTTTTAATGGCATCTATGCAAATATCCTGTATTTCTTAAATGGTCTTTTCAATCATGAAAATTTAAAAATTGCATTTATTGGTTTGATACCAGCAGTAGCAGGAACAGTTGCTGGAATAAAAATCAAAAATGTCTTAACAGAAGAAAAATTCCATAGAATCACTCTTTTTATAGTGATATTGATTGGCTTGATATGAATGCTGCGATCTGTAATTCTTCTCAAAAGATATTTGTAACCTACCTTGAAACACAAGTTTTATTCAACTCTTGACATTTTTCAAATTTTGCGGTATACATTATTAGACACTGTATAACAGGACAAAATATGAAAATTGATTTCAATAGTCCCCTGTCTTTACCCGCACAGGTAAAAGAGAAAATTCTGGCAAGGATAGAATCATCTATTTACAAACCTGACGAAAGAATTCCTTCTGAGGAAAATCTCGCCCGGGAATTCGGAGTCAGTCGTATGACAGTTCGTCAGGCAATCGTTGAAATGATCGGTGAGAAGAAATTATACAGGATACCAGGAAGGGGTACTTTTGTTTCTGGTTCATATTTTAAAGAAACACTGAATGAGGCGAGTCAGAAATTTGTTATGCTGGTTGTTCCAAATCTCAGACATTCCTTTTATTATCAGATTATTTCAGGTCTTGAAAGTACCCTTGCAAAAAATAGTTTCAATGTGCTTCTTCGTTCAGTAAATGAGGATTTTCATGAAGAAAAGACTTGTTTGAACAATGTATTAAAATACAGTGTATCAGGGCTCGTTTTGATTGCAGGAAAATACTCATCATCAAATCTTGATTTAATAGAAAAAATAAGACAGAGGATTTCTGTTGTTTGCATTGATGTTCGTGTAATCGGTGCAAAAACAGATTTTGTTGCTTCAGATGATAGAAAAGGTGGTTTTATGGTTACAGAGCATCTGATTGAACTTGGGCACAAAAACATTTTGCATCTTGCAGGACCTGAAGGTGATTCAAGTGCAGAATTCAGATGTAATGGTTATATGGAGGCATTGAAATCATATGGAATAAAAATAAAGAAGGAACTAATTAGATATACTGACTGGCATTTTGAGGAAGGTTATTTTGAAACAAAAAAGTTTTTTCTTAATGGGGCTCGTGCGACTGCTGTATTTGCATGCAATGATGAGGTTGCAGCAGGAGCATATAAGGCACTGAAAGATTTAAAAATCACTGTACCGGACGAAGTAGCACTCGCTGGTTATGGAAACCTTGATATTGGAAAATTTTTTGAAGTGCCACTGACAACTGTGGATCAGGGTGCAAATGAAATGGGCAAAGTTGCAGCAAGAATATTGCTTGAAAGAATTAGAAATAAAAACACTTCTGAAGCAAGGGAGGTGATGGTACCAACAAAACTTATTGTTCGGGATTCCTGCGGTATCAGGAAGAAGGAATCTGTTGCAAATGCTATTGAAGAATCACAAAGTAGGAGGTAAATATGAAAACAAAAAGAGCAGGATTTACGTTGATTGAACTTCTTGTGGTGATTGCCATCATAGCAATACTTGCAGCGATGTTGCTTCCTGCATTGAGCAAAGCAAGGGAAAAAGCAAGACAGGCAGTATGTGCTGCGAACATGAAACAATTGATGCTGTGCTGGCGACTGTATGTTGATGATTATTCAGGTTACCTGCCTGTGTGTGACCCTAATCTTGTGTGGGGATATTATCAGAGAACAACATGGGTACACCTAATTATTCCCTATTCAAACACAAAGTATCACACATGGTTCAATCCACCTAATAACCTTTATATGTACATTGATAATAAGGGAAGCATTTTTATCTGTCCATCAGTTGCTAAGTACTATACCCCTGGGGTTAGCAATGTTATGAATGTTTCCTACGGAATGAATATGTATGGTGTTGGTGGTCGCGATACAGTCGGACTTGGGTACGATTCGTCTTCTACCAAATACAGACCTGGAATGAAAAAGGAATCGCAGATCAAAAGACCTGATGCCACACTTGTGTTTGTCGATAGTTTTGACAGGGTAAACCTGAGGAACTTTGATGTTGATCCATCCAAACTGCAAACGACCTCATCAAAGGTTGATTTGAGGCATAATAATATGGCGAATGTGGCTTTTGCTGATGGACATGTTGAAGCAATGAACTACAGTACCCTTTGTGCACCATATCAGACCCCAGCATATCCATCAATCATTACAAGTTATCTCTGGGGCTGGGGATATTAAACATTAAATTAACTGCGGAGATTGATAATGAGAAAAATTTTCATAGCAGGTGCAGTATTGATTGTTTTTCCGTTTCTTTTACACTCGCAACAGAGACAGATTGATTTCAAACCATTTTTTTTAACAAAATCATGGCCTCTTGTAAGTCCTGGATTCAATGATGACTCAGTAAGTGTGGAAACAGGGATTTTTTACAAAAATCCACCATCAATGAAAATTGATTGCGGTAAAACAAAGACAAAGGTTGTTTCCCTGACTTTTTATTTGATAAGGGAAAATTTTCAATTGTTCAAGGGTAAAAATGTTTGTTTCAGGGCAAAAATCAAACGGCTTTCAGGTAATAAAAATCCATTTATTCAGGTGAGGTTTTACAACCTGGATGAAAAAGAAAAAAAATACACATATCTTTTTGGAAAAACAGAGGAAATCAAAATTTCAGGTTCTGAATGGGCAGATGTATCATTTGCAACCGAAATACCCGCACAAGAAAATGTGAATGCTGCAAATTTTCAAATTTATGTGAATAATTCTCAGCAGCCGTCTGTGTTTTTAATTGATGAGTGCGTGATTACTGAAACAGGTATCAAAAAGGAGTCGGAAAACAAGACAGAAAAAAGTGTTTCTTTTTTTTTACCCTCTGCCGTAGATGATAGTCCACTGGAAATTGTGAAGGATGGTAAAGCAATTGCTGTAATTGTGATTTCACCGGATCCAACACCAACAGTGAAATATGCAGTTGAGGAATTGAATGAACACATTAAATTAAGCACAAAAACAACGTTAAAAATAGTTACAGATGAGAAAGAAACAGAGGTCCCAGCAATACACATCGGAGAAACAAAACTTTCAAAAAAACTTGGTTTATCTCCTGACATTTTACCACCTGATACCTGGGTAATAAAAAGAGCAGGAAATTGCTTGATTATTTCAGGTGGAGATAATAATCTTAATATTCATCCTCTGGGAAAAAATTTGGTTCCATTCGGAACACTTTATGCCACTTATGAATTCCTTGAGAGATTTGTTGGTGTAAGATGGTACTGGCCAGGCAATGATGGACGGTTTGTTCCTGAACACAAAAATATCATAGTAAATTCAGTAAACCTGCAGGGTTCACCTTCGTACGAAACCCGTTATGTTTTTTATGGAATACCAGAGGGTATAACAGTTGAAGATGCATGGAAATGGTGGAGAAGAATGCGACTGGGTGGAGTATCAGGAAATCCATTTGGAATGCATTCGTTTACAGATTGGAACGAGAAATATGGCAAGCAACATCCTGAGTGGTTTGCTTTGCAATTAAATGGAGAAAGGTTAAATGAGCCACAGGACGACGAGCACAAAAAAGGTCATCTCTGCTATACAAATTCTGAAGTTATCGACAAGGTAATAGAAGAAGGAAGAGAAAAATTTAACAGTCAACCTGACCTCAAGTATTTCACCGTGATGCCAGGAGATAGTAATGAAAGATATTACTGCCAGTGCAAAAACTGTCAGAGTATGGTGAGACAGAATGAGGTGGAAGGGAAAAAATATAGTTATGCCATCTGGTCATTTGTGAACAAGATTGCTGAAGAAATAAGGAAGACACATCCCGACAGATTTATTTCTTGCTGCGCTTATAATGGATATCGAATTCCACCTGAAGATGTTTATTTTCAGCCAAATGTTGCAATAACATTTTGTGTTCCTGAACATTTAAGAAATCCATGGGCTGATGATGTTAAGAAAAAATACGTTGATGAAATTGTCGCATGGAACAAAAAGGTTCAAAACCTTTATGTCTGGGATTACTGGTTATATCGATGGTCACAAGGAGTTTATGGAGCACCAGCAATTTATCCACATCTTCTTTCAGAAATTTATTTGCTTGAACAGGGCAGGGTAAAAGGACATGTGATTGAACTCTGTAACAAGGATGATACAGGAATTTTAACAAAATACTGGCAGAACTGGATGATGGACCAGATTAATGTCTATGCTGGATTCAAACTTCTCTGGAATTCTAATCAGAATGTTGATGAAATTCTGGATGACTATTACAAATTTTTTGGTCCTGCTGAACAATTAATCAGAAAATTTTATGAATCAATGGAGTATGCTTTTTTAAATCCAGCGACAAAAGAAAAAAATACATGGGACTGGGAAACATGCTGGAACAAAACATATACAGGAGAGTTTGTAAATCAGGTGATGGGTTATCTCAAAGAAGCAGAAAAATTAACAAGGGGCAATGAACCATATCATACAAGGGTTGAAAAAGTTTTGAAAGGATTTCTTCCTTTTGAACTTGCAAGTAAAAAATATTCTTCTGGCGTGAAGAAAACAGAAAAAAACAAAAGCATCACTGTTGTTGAAATAAAAAGTACTCCTGTGATTGATGGAAAATTAAACGAACCATGCTGGCAGAATGCATCAATTGCTGATAATTTTGTTGACCTTTATAATAACAACTGCCTTGCACAGACGAAATTTTTACTTTTGCACGATGGGAAAAATTTTTACATTGGAATTAGGGCTTTCCTTCCAGAAAGAAAAATCAAAAAATATCAAAAGGAAGGAATACGGGATGGTACAATATGGGATTCAGAAAGTTGTGAATTGTTTTTCTCACCTGATGGAATTCAGTGCTATCAGTTTTTAATTGGTCCTGGAAATGTATTTACAGACCTTTATATTCCTGATATTAAAAAATTTACAATGGAAGCAATCAAGTGGAATGCTAGTGGAATAGAATACTCTACATCTATTGAAAACGAATTCTGGACAGCAGAAATCAAAATACCTTTTACTTCAATAAATTTCACTCCTGGATCGCAGTGGCTTGTTAATTTTTGCAGGAATTATTACTATTTTGTTGACAATAAAAATAACTGGGCATATGAAGCATCTTCATGGCAGGCTGTTTTTGGTTCATTTCACAATATTTCAATGTTTGGAACATTAAATATTAAAATGGAGGGAAGATGAAAAAATATGAAATTCCAGATAGTGAGTTTGAGAAAAGATGGGAGATTGCAAGAAATGCAATTCGACAGAAAAACCTTGATATTCTCATTGCCTATTCAAATGAAGCAGATTTTGCAAATGTAAGATATTTTTCTGATTACTGGCCAATTTTTGAATCAGCAGGGATTTTGATTCCTGCTGAAGGCGAACCTGCCCTTTTAATTGGTCCAGAGAGTGAAACATTTGCAAGGGATACAAGCAGGATAAAAAATATTTTTAAAATGATTGAATTCAGAGAAAGTGCCGAACCAGATTATCCTGGAATGAAACTTGATACTTTTGAATCAATTTTTCGCAGCATGAAATTAAAGGAAATAAACAGAATTGGCATTGCAAGTAATCAGATATTTCCTGTCTGCATATTTAAAAGTTTGGAAAAGGCAGCACCGTATGCAGAATTTGTGAAGGCAGATGACATCATAACAGATATGAGGATTATCAAAAGTGATATTGAACTGAAAATTCTGAAGGATGCATTCAGAGTATCAGAGGTTGCATTAAAGAAAACAATTGAACAGATAAAACCAGGTATGACAGAATTACAGGTTGTTGGAATTATTCAAAAAGAACTTTATATGGAAGGGGCTGAATATGAAGGACATCCTCAGTATGTTCTTGCAGGGAAAAATTCAACTCATGCCATTGGTAGACCGACATATTCAAAATTGAAAAGGGGACAATTGATTCAATTGAATATTGGAGCAAGGGTAATGGGTTATTCTTCAAGTGTTGGAAGACCTGTTTGCATCGGAAAAATGCTATCAAAAGTGAAAAAACTTGTACAGGCAGGTCTTGATCTTCATTATAAAACGATAGAGTGGTTGAAACCAGGAGTTTTAGCAAGCGATGTTGCAAAAAAGTTTTTTGAATATGCGGAAAAAATTGGGGTAAAAGAAAATGTCTTATATGGCCCGTGTCATGGTCTCGGAATGATGGAGGTTGAAAAACCATGGATGGAATTACATTCAAACTATAAACTTGAGGAAAGAATGACATTTCAGGTTGATACATTTTTATACTCTGATGAATTTGGTTTGCGATGGGAAAATGGTGTTGTGATAGGAAAACATGGTGCAGAAATGCTTTCAAGTGAATTGACAGAAATTATTGAAATTGGGGGTTAAAATGAAATATGAATTGATGACACCAGATTTAATACGAAGTGCCATAAAAAGATCATTACCTGTGGTATTGCCTGCTGGAGTTATTGAGTACCATGGAGAACATCTGGGAGTAGGAGTGGATACACTGGTGATCACAAGGGTGATTGAAGAAATTGAAAAACAAATAGATATTGTTGTTTTACCAGCATTTTTTTATGGTTCAGCCAGTTATGCGGTAGAGCCACCTGAACAGAAGGGAACAATTCATATTTCTTCAGAAACAGTTTTCAAATTTGCAATTGAATTATTTCATGGACTGTTAAGGATTGGTTTCAGAAATATTTATGTGATTGTTCATCATCAGAGTGAAAATTTTACTTCAGGAATGCCAACTGACCTTGCATTTAAACTTGCGGCAAAACAGGCAATATTTGATTTTCTCGAAAAACATCTTGGCGAGGGATGGTGGGGCAGTTCTGCAAACAATTACTATCAACAACAGAAAAAGGGAAAAGATCCGTTTAGCTGGATAAAGATTTATCCATTTATGAGTGAGGAAATTCAGAAAAAATTTCCAATAGACCATGCAGGGAAACTTGAAACTTCCCTGATGATGGTTCTTTGTCCCGAGGCAGTGAATATGAAAAAATTTTCAGATAAAAACTGGTATACCCGGACAGCAAAACAGGCAACAAAAGATTATGGAAATGAAGTAAAAAAACATATTATTGAAAATCTTAAAAAAATTTTTTCTGAATGAAATGAAAATAAGAATTCTTCGTTCGCCATACTCAAATTTTTACCACAGAGACATTGAGGATTCAGTTAATACTCATCCTGACTGGTATCTTGAATCATTAAAAGAGCATGGATTTAATGGAATATGGTTGCACTGTATTTTACGAAATATTGTGCGATGCAGGCAATTTTCTGAGTTCGGGAAAAAAGAAAAAGAGCAGATTGATGCACTTAATAAAATTATTGAAAAGGCAGCAAAATACAATATCAGGGTGTTTCTTTATTTCTGTGAACCAAGGGGATTTAAAGATAATGAAACCTTCTGGAAAAACAATTCTGATGTAAGAGGACAGCCATTCAGTTTTAAAAACGCTGGTTTTCTCGACGGAACCTATTATGCTTTGTGTACAAGTACAAATAGAGTCAAGGATTACTTATATGAATCAAGCAGGAACCTTTTTAAAAAGGTACAGGGACTTGCAGGAATATTTATGATTACAGCAAGTGAATTTCATACGCACTGCTACTCACATTATCCAAAGTGGAAATTAGATAAACATTCTTATACAATGGGCTGGTTGAGAAATGAATTTATTTGCGAAAGATGCAGGGAAAGAAATCCATCTGATGTTGTTGCTGAAATAATCACCATCATTAATCAGGGAATCAAATCAGTAAATAAGAATGCAGATGTTATTGCGTGGAGCTGGAGCTGGAACATTATTGAACCTGATCCTCAAAAAAGATTGATTCAATCCCTTCCAGAAGAAATCATTTTAATGTGTGACTGGGAAAGGGGTGGATATAAAAAACTGAAAAACAAAAAATTTATTGTTGATGAATACAGTTTTTCTTATACAGGACCATCTCCAAAATTTAAAAAACAATATGCTGTGGCAAGAGAGAAAAATATCAGGGTAATGGCAAAAATTCAGGTCAGCACAACTCATGAACTTGTAAGTGTTCCATATATTCCTGTTCCACATCTATTGGCTGAAAAGATTGAAAAAATGAGAAAAATGAATCTTGAGGGATATCTTGGTTGTTGGATTTTTGGAGGAGAAATATCGCCCATGAGTAAAATAGCAGGAATGATGTCGAAAGACAAAAAAATTTCAAAAAGTGCTGCAATACGACAGGTTGCACAGCATTATTACGGCAAAAACAGTTCTGCAGTTACAAGGGCATGGAAATATTTTTCATACGCATGGAAATATTATCCTTTCAGTATTCCATTTTTGTATTATGGACCAATCAATTATGCCACAATATACCCATTTTATTTGAAAAAATCAAAAAATTTTATAATTCCTTCATGGCAACCATTGCCAAGGGATAAAAATTTTCATCTCAGGCAGAGTACAGATTTATCATGGGCAGGTTCACCTCCTTTTACAGTTCGTGATGTGATTTATCTGTTAAATAAAATGCTTGAAACATGGAAAAAAGGAATTAATCAACTTGAGACAGTAGCAAAAAAACAACCTTCTTTTTCGATTACGAAAGAACTCAATCTTGCTATTCATATTGGTTTTTTGATTGAAAGTACAAAACACATCATTGAATTCTGCCAGTTGATAGGACAAATTGAACAAAATAAGAAAGAAGTCAAAAAAATCCTTGAAAGACAACTTGAAATAGCAGAAAAAGAAACAGAGATTATTCAAAGGTATAAGTTTGGCTATCACCCAGAAGCCCACGAATTTTTTATCACAGTAGAAGATTTAAAAAGAGAAATCAGAATCATCAGGAAACAATTGATGCTTTTGTCAAAGATAAGATGATGTTTGAGAAGTTTATTGTGTGGTTATTAAGATATTGTATGAAAATTTGCGTATGATGATAAAAAAATTTTATAATAAGTTTGGAAGTGAACCTTAAATAAAAAAAGGATTTTAAAATTGTTCAAAAGAAAGGAGGCAGAAAATGAGAAAGATATTTAAGAAGGTGATGGCTTGTTTTTCAGGAATACTTCTGGCAGGTATGCTTTTGACAGTAAATGTAATTGGTGCAGAAGTAAAACATAAGCCAATAACTGAGGAACTCATAAATTTGTTGAAAAAGAACCCGGAGATTCAGGTAATGCTGGAGAAATCTATTGCACAAGCCAGAAAAATCAATCCTGACCTAAGTACTAATCCAGTTCAAAGTTTATCTGCATATTTTGACTTTGTGGATGAGATGGCTGATGTTTTTCCGCTTCAGAAACTTGAAAATTCTCAACTCTCTGCCTGCAACCAGATATACCAGAATATTCGTTATTTCTACTTCCTGATAGGTCAGCCTGTTCCTGAGTTAGAGGGCAAGAAACTCTATAAAAATTCACTTCAATACTATCCTCCTTTTTCTAAGTGGTTATACCATTTTGTCCAGATAAGGGGTAAGTTTTTAGACACAGAGGAATCATGGAATGAAAAGATTTATCAGAGGATTTACAATGATCCTCTTTTTAACCTTCAAAAAGGATGGTATGAATCTCCATCCAACTGGAAAACTTTTAATCAATTTTTCGCAAGACGTCTTAAATCACCTGATATGCGTCCAATTGCTTCTCCTGATGATCCATCAGTTGTGGTTTCACCAGCAGATTCTGTTCCTCAAGGTGTATGGATGATTGATGAAAAATCAAACATTCGGGTAGTGAGAGGATTGAAGATTAAGAATGAGTATTATTACAACATTGCTGACCTTCTTGGAAAAGATTCTCCTTATAAAAACGCATTTGCTAATGGTGTGCTTACCCACACTTATTTAAGTGCAGGTGATTATCATCGCTACCACTTTGCAGTTGGGGGCAAGGTTGTGGCAAAAAAAATCATACCACAGAATGTTGCCTATGAAGTGTTGTGGGTGCCAGAACTGAAAGGATATGCAACAGTTGATTCCACTGGCTGGCAGTTTACTCAAACCCGCGGTTATGTAATTGTTGATACCGGAAAATATGGTCTTGTAGCGCTTATTCCTATGGGTATGGATATATGCTCCTCTATTAATTTTGAAGATAATGTGAAAGTTGGGAGAACTTTTAAGAAAGGGGACCCATTAGGATATTTTAAATACGGTGGTTCAGATTTTATTATGCTTTTCCAGAAAAAGGCAGGATTTGAAATCACTGCTCCTGTGGCAAAGGATACAGAAACAAAATCACTTTATGGCGCACAGAAAGGAGATGAATACAGGCAGGCGGTTTACAAACATATCCTTATGGGCGAAGAATATGGCAGAATGAAAGGAACAGAAAATGCAAAGAAGGAGAAAAAATGAAAAAACTAATGATCCTGGCGGCTGCAATTTTTGTTTTGTGTTCAGGCATTATCACATCTGCAAACCCGCAGCAAAGTTCAACGGTTGAGTTCCATCCAGTAATTAAGGAATTTAATATTCTACTGCAACAGGACCCTATTGTAAGAATGTATGTAACAGAAATGATAGACCAGCTTCCTGAGGGACAAAAAAATGTAAAAGATGTAAATGACTTTTTGTCTCAATTGAATCAAATTTTGACCACTGCGCCAAAGTTTAGTAAAGGAGAAGTGGAAGTAACACCCCTTTCCAATCTTCTTGTCGGAATGATGAATACCCCTGCTGGGTTCCATGCCCTCAGGAATGAGAAAATTAATAATATGCTCAGGAAAATATTAAAAACCTGGGCTGAATTTCTTAATAGCGAAAAATCATTATATGTTCTCAATGATTCTCCTGGTGGTTGGAAATCAAAAGAAGCCCAAAAGTTTTTGAAGATGGACGACTATCTCTATGACCCAAACGATAGGTACTGGGGATATAAATCCTGGAATGACTTTTTCACCAGAAAGGTAAAACCATCTGCACGACCGATTGCACAACCCGACAATAACAAAATTATTATTAGCCCTTGCGATACAACCATATTTAACATAAGTTACAATGTAAAAAAGGTTGATAAATTCTGGATTAAATCTCAACCTTATTCCCTTCAGGATATGCTTGACAACAGTCCATATACTGATGAGTTTGTAGGAGGAAGTGTTATCCAGGGGTTTCTTTCTCCGTTTAATTATCACCGCTGGAACAGTCCTGTCTCTGGAACCATTGTCATGGCATATGTAAAAGATGGGCTTTATTTTAGTCAGGCAGAATCACAGGGAGTAGACCCATCTGCACAGGACAAATCACAGGGTTATTTAGCCCATGTGCAAACTCGGGCACTTATTTTTATAAAAGCCGATGACCCTGAAATTGGTTTGATGTGCTTTATGCCTGTTGGTATGGTTGAAGTTTCTTCGTGTATCATTGACCCCAAAATAAAACCTGGTTATCATGTGAAAAAGGGAGAGGATCTGGGTTATTTCCAGTTTGGCGGGTCAACACAGTGCTTAATATTCAGGAAAGGAGCAATTAAGAAATTCACTGCAGTAAAAGGACGGTTTTACAAGATGGGAGAAGAGATTGCGATTGCGAACTGAAAAACACAGGAGAGATTACTTTTTTAATTTTGTTATTATAGTTTTCAGGGAAAGGCAAAACTTGAAATTACAACTTTAAAAGAAATCTCTGCATATAATTATATTCTTATGGGGCAAGAGTATGGAGTAATGAAAGCAGATAATTGGATTTTTCTCTAATTGACTGAGGGATGATATGAAACAGAAGAAAAAAATCAATTTGCTTTCAATTTTAATTGCAGTGTATTTTGTTACGATCCTGCTTTTCATTATATCGTTTCACAACCTGAAAATTAAAAACTCAAGGGCAATGATATCTCTTTTTCAGGGTCTAACTGAAAACAAAATATACTATGAGAACCGTAAAGGAAAAATTTTTCAATTTCCTGAAAATGTTAAAAAATATTCTGTTAAGATTGCCAGTCAGTCAGATGCCAATGATTATTATGGTCTAAAAACAAGTGGATATAAAGACGGCTATGATATTTATTCTGATGACTCGCAGTTTGCAAACGATTGTCAACAGACAATTGATGATGCTCGCAATCTCATAAATGTTTTTATGCAAAGCAAACTACTTGAAGCCATACGCAGTCAGGGGAAGAAACCAGCCATTATGTTTGATATTGATAACACGCTGGAATTTTCTTCCCGAATTGATACAGATTTAAAGGGGCAGGGACCTCCTGTGAAACCAGTGGTGGAATTGGTAAAATATTGCTTAAAAAATGGTATTGAGTGCTATTTCATAACAGCGCGGGCTCGAAGTGATAGTAGAGAATTGTCTTCTACAAAAATATGGATGAAACAAACTTTTGGCTTTTCTGACTTTCAACTACGAAAATATGTTTATCTTGTTGGTGATCTTGCGTATGGCAGGTACCATAATATTTGCCCTGGCCTGGGAAAAAATGTAAGTATTGCCTATAAAGATGTTTTAAGAAAGGTTTTAAGTGAAAAAGATGGTGTTGTCTGGATTATGAGTATTGGAGACCAGTTGACTGATGTGTACGGGAAAAATAGTGGCGTTAAAATTTTGGTTCCCAATCAATTGTTTGACAATGCTATTGTGCCCAATCCTTATTACGATAAAACCGGAGAGAGGTTGCAGGTGAAAGAACTCCCTTCAGAATGTTATCCTCAAATTAAGGAAGTAATCCTGAATATCAGTCGTATTGATTAATTCTGATCAAACTACTGCCAACTAAGAGAGGATGTGATATAAAAACAACAATAAAAGGTCTAATCCTTTGAAACGAATCTGTCATTGTATCTAACCAAATGCGACCACTATAAGGTTAGATTACAACAACCACAGTTGAAGTCAAAATAGGAGTATACCTTTTGATTGAGTAAAAAGGGCAAACATCCGGTCACCGCCTACAAAGGTTTTACAGTTAACTCTAACATTGAATTTTTTCTCAAATGGCTCAACCATTGTACTCTCTTCATAGCCAACCCAGCATAATAGATTCAGTTCCTGCTTGACCTGTGGTTTTTCACCGCATTCCAACATGCCAGAAAATAATACAAAAGCCAGAATTGGGACTACCCACTTATTCCCATTTAATTTTTGCATGGTTTTTCCTCCTTTAATTTGTATCTTTATTCAGGCAAAATCTCACTGTTTTCACTTTAAGTTATTTCCCTTCATAATACCACTTCATCTTCCACACGCCACGCCGGGTCAACAATACAGAGAAATTTTAAGTCAACATTCCCGATGTTTTTTATGTACTGTTTTGAATGTGGAGGAATATAGACAGCCTGACCAGGCCGAACTTTTGCCTTTTCATTATCAATATACATCATACCCTCTCCTTCTAAGATGTAATATACCTCTGAACTTTTTAACATGTGGGGTTGGGAGGTTAGACCCGGTTTAACAACTGCATATGCCAGACTATAACGGAGTTTCAAGTCCGCCTTATCTGGATGCAAAAGTTCCCTAAGAATTGTATTGTCACCGGCAATAAATTCTTCACAATCTTTCAGGTCTTTGATAAACATTGTTCAACTCCTGTTACCGTCAGATGACAGGATTTTACCTCACAAACTTTTACCTATGCCCTCCAGGAAACCCCCTGTCACCTTTTTCATTTCTTCTTCCGATATTTCAGAAAGCGCCGCTTCCAGTTCTTTCTTCGTAAATCTAAAACCGGTCTCATTTGACACTTTTTTCAGTTTCAATCAACCTTTTCTGCAATATCTGGAAGTATTTTTGTATCTGCATTCGGTTAGACTTAATTTTGAGAAAATACATAAGGCACTCCAGTTTCTCACAGCCACTGCCAGCAAGAAAATTATTTTTTAAATTTTCGATAAAATTTTTTTGACCAGCAAAACAGAATTTTTTGCAGCATAATTCACAAATTTCTCAAAATTAATTTCCGCATCTTCGTCTGCAAGGTCACTGATAGACCTGATAAGTAAAAATGGAACGTTATTTATTTCACAAACCTGAGCAACAGCCCCACCTTCCATTTCTGTCGCCATGGCATTAAATGTTTCCAATAACCACTTTCGTTTTGTTTTTGATACAATAAACTGATCTCCGGTAACTATGATTCCGCTGACAATTTTCGGAATCCTTACTTCTTCAGATACAATAGTTCCTTCAGGTAATTTATCAAATGTTATTCCACGAGAAACAGTCATAGCAATATTTAACAACTTCTCATCTGTTTTAAAATATACACTTTCAATATTGACTTTACCTTCTGGAAGTGTTCCTGGCCTAAAAGGAGAGAATCCCTGAGGACCTATGCTTCCATAATCATGCTGAGCTACTTTTGTGGCAATAACCAGATCCCCGATACCAAGATCAGGTGATACTCCTCCGGCAATTCCTGTGAAAATTATTTTTTCTACCTTAAATTTTGTTATCAACAACTGACTGGTTATAGCAGCGTTCACTTTTCCCATTCCTGCTTCTACTAAAACAATTTCTTTCCCTTCTAATTTACCTGAATAGAAAACTCTTCCAGCGATTTTTGTTTCTTTCATTAACTTCATTTCGTCTTTCAATAACTTTATTTCTTCATTTAATGCCCCCATTATGCCAATCTGCGCTGATGCAGATGGATTTATAAATAAAAAGCACCATAACAAAAAAATACTGTATTCCATAAATTGATTCATTTTGACCATATCTATTGCTCCTGTAAGTGTTAGGTGCACTGCATCTGAATTTAATTTACATCTGATAATTTTGCCTGTCAAATTTTGTGTTTACAAAATTAGAAAAACTTAGAATGCCACGGTCTGATTTTGGAATCCGTTGATAATCTTAAATTGTTCTGTTTTTCCTGTTATATCTAATACTAATTTGCCATCAAAATTGTAGGAATACCAAATTGAGTTCGCCAGAGAGCAAGGCGGCAAGGAGAAGGCAACGAGGCATACTGAAGTATGTTGAGGAAGCCGACGACGCAGCCAACGATGCTATATGGATGAAATCAATTCGGTATAAAAAGACAGGATGATTCGTCGTACTTATTTTGAAAATCCTTTTGACACATTCCTGGAAAAGAGTTAATATTAAAACGGTTCTTTAACGAGGAGGGAAAATGATGGTATGGGTATTAATCGGGCTTTTTGTATTCATTACAATCTTGACCAACACCATTAAAATTGTTCCTGAATACGAACGAGGCGTTGTTTTTCGTCTTGGTAGATTGATGGGACCAAGGGGACCAGGGCTTTTCTTCCTTATTCCAGGAGTTGAAAGAATGGTAAAGGTAAGTTTAAGAACAGTAACATTTGATGTTACTCCACAGGAAGTAATGACAAGGGACAATGTCCCAATCAAGGTGAATGCTGTTGTCTGGTTCAGAGTGATGGATCCTTCAAAGGCGATCGTCGAGGTTGAAAATTACCACCTTTCTACAATGCAAATTGCACAGACAACACTTCGCGGAGTTCTCGGACAGATGGAACTTGATGAAATCCTTTCAGAGAGAGACAAAATTAATCATAAACTCCAGCAGATTATTGACGAACAAACAGATCCATGGGGTATTAAGGTGAGTATTGTTGAAATTAAAGAGGTTGAGTTGCCTGATACAATGAAAAGAGCAATGGCAAGGCAGGCAGAAGTAGAGAGGGAACGTCGTGCAAAGGTTATCAATGCTGAGGGAGAATATCAGGCAAGTGAGAAACTTGTTGCTGCTGCCAGAAAACTTTCAGAAGTTCCAATAGCCATTCAACTGAGATATTTGCAAACAGCGTCAGAGATAGCCACAGAAAAAAATTCAACCCTGGTGTTTCCAATTCCTCTTGAGATGTTTTCTGTATTCAAACAAATGGCTGAAAAGAAAACAGACCAGACCTGAGTATCTATGAAAATGTTTGATAACATCGCGATTGCAGGACTTGGTTTGCTTGGTGGCTCTGTGGCACTTGCCGCACGAAAAAATAATCTTGTCTCTGAAATATTTGGTTATACAAGGACACCTGAAACACTGGAAAAGGCAAAGAATTCAGGGATTGTGGACAGAGGTTTTTTGTGTTTTTCAGAGATGGTGAAAGTTGCTGACTTTCTTGTGCTCGCTGCCCCAATTTCAATTAACATTGAACTGGCAAAAAGTATTGCAAAAATAAAGCCGAACATTCTTTTTACTGATGTTGGTAGCACGAAAAAGTCAATTGCTGATGCAGTTGAGAAACACTTTAAAAGAAAGCACAGATTTGCAGGTTCTCATCCAATGGCTGGTTCTGAAAAAAGAGGGATTGAACAGGCAGATGGAGACCTTTTCAAAGAGAAAACAGTGATTATCACACCTGTGAGGAATGCGGAAAAAAACACTGTTGAAAAGATTGATGAATTCTGGAGAAATACTGGTGCCAGCACTGTAACAATGGATGCAGATCAGCATGATGAGATATGTTCATTAACAAGTCATCTTCCGCATCTTGTGGCTTTTTTGCTTGTAGAAATGATTTCAAAGGAAATACATTCGTCAGAGGTTTTTGCCTGCATTGGTTCTGGATTTCGGGATACTACAAGAATTGCGGCAAGTGACCAGGAAATATGGACTGATATTTTTATCAGCAACAAACATAATATACTCAAGTCCATAAAAAATTTCAGGACTTCCCTTGAAAATGTGGAAAAGATGATTAAAGCAAAAGATACAGATGCACTAAAGAAATGGATAGGAGAGATTAAGGAAATCAGGCAAAGAATCTGAACTTACAATGGGCATAAAACAGGATATGGAATTAAAAAAAAGACAGAAGGTTGTGAAGAAGATTAAAAAGGTTGTCATAAAAATTGGTACAAATGTTCTCACATCACCTGGACATTATCTTGACACTTCCTTAATGGAACATCTCGGACAGCAAATTTGCCAGCTTATGGATGAGGGGAAAAAGGTGGTTATTGTGACATCCGGAGCCATTGGTGCAGGAATGCAGATTCTTGGCTGGAAGAAAAGACCGAAAAAAATGGAAAAACTACAGGCGGCTGCCAGCGTTGGACAGAGTAGATTAATGAGATTCTATGAAAGGATATTTCGTGAAGAAGGTTATAATGTTGGGCAGGTATTACTTACCAGGGACATTTTTGAGTCAAAACAGAGAAGGAAGAATGCATTGTCAACCCTTGAAACTCTTTTAACACACAAAATTATTCCTGTGATTAATGAAAATGATGCAGTTGCATTCGAAGAAATCAGGTTCGGTGATAATGACATTCTTTCAGCCATGGTTGTTGAACTGATAGATGCAGATGCACTGATTCTTCTCACTGATGTTGACGGTTTATATGATGCAGACCCGAAAAATAATGGGAAGGTGAAACTTATTTCTGAAGTCACTGGTATCAGTGAAAAATTGCTGTCAATTGCAAAAAGTGGAAGTCCTTCACGACTTGGAAGCGGTGGAATGGTTTCAAAACTTACTGCAATGAAAAAAGTTTTATCCATGGGTTGTGTCGGATTCATTGCAAATGGAAGAAGACCCTGGGTCATCAGGGATATTTTTTCAGGCAAAAAAATTGGAACAATTTTTCTTCCTGGAGAAAAATTATGAACTGGAAAAATCACGTTGATAATATTGCAAAAAATGCTCGTATTTGTTCAATCAATATGGCAAGTCAGGATACTGAAAAAAAGAACAATTTTCTCAATCTTCTTTCTGAAATTCTGATTTCTAACACTGATGAAATACTCAAATATAATGAAAAGGATGTACGTAAATGTCAGCGAAAAAATTTCTCTCAGGCATTCATCGACAGATTACTTTTAACTCCTGAGAGAATAAAAAAGATGGCAAATTCCCTTAAAAATATTGTGTCTCTTGATGATCCTGTCGGAAAAATCATCTGGGAAACAGTGAGACCCAACGGGCTTGTAATAAAAAGGGTAAGAGTACCCATAGGTGTGATTGCTATCATTTATGAATCAAGGCCTGATGTTACCATTGAAGCAACATCACTGTGTGTAAAATCAGGAAATTGTGTTATCCTTCGTGGCGGAAGTGAAGCAATGAATTCAAATTCAGCCCTTGTTCATTGTATAAAGCAAGCCCTTGATAAAGCAGGAATAGATGAAAATTCAGTGAATCTTGTTACATCTGGTGGCAGAAGGGGTGTAAAATATCTTTTGTCCCTTGATAATTATATTGACCTTGTAATTCCAAGGGGTGGAGAATCACTTATCAGGACAGTTGTTTCATTCAGCAGAATACCTGTGATTAAGCACTATAAAGGTGTGTGTCATATTTATGTTGATAAAGATGCTGATATGGAAATGGCACTTAATGTTTGTTTGAATGCCAAGGTTCAAAGACCTGCAACATGTAATGCGATGGAAACACTTCTTGTTCACAGGGAAATCGCAGGTTTGTTTCTTCCACGTATGATTGAATTATTCAGGCAGCATAAGGTTGAAATTCGTGGGTGTCAGGAAACAAAGAAAATTGTTCCAGATATTAAATTCGCAACTGAACAGGATTGGTATGAAGAATATCTTGACTTAATTATTTCTATAAAGGTTGTTGATAATGTTGATGAGGCAATTACGCATATCAACAGGTATGGAACCAAACATTCAGATGCTATTATTACCCGCAATACTCAGACGGCTGAAAAATTTCTTAATCAGGTTGATTCTGCCTGTGTTTATCATAATGCTTCAACAAGATTTACAGATGGTGGAGAATTTGGTCTTGGGGCAGAAATTGGAATAAGTACTGATAAGATTCATGCCAGGGGTCCCATGGCACTGGAAGAATTAACAACATACAAATATCTTATTTACGGAAATGGACAGATCAGAAAATAAATTGAAAATTGGAATTTTTGGTGGTTCATTTGACCCTGTACATATTGGACATCTTATTATTGCAGAATCTGCAAGAAATCAATTCTGTCTTGAAAAAATTATTTTTATTCCAGCAGGTATACCACCGCACAGGGATGCACTCATTGCAACAGGTCGGCACCGGCTTGAAATGACAAAACTTGCGATTGCTGATAATCCCAATTTTGAAGTGTCCGATATAGAAATAAAAAAGGAAGGCATTTCCTATACTTATGAAACCCTTCAGATTATCCAGAAGCAATTAAATGCCGAATTCTATATTATTGTTGGCTGGGACGCATTTGTTATTTTACCGTCATGGTATAATGCTGAAAAACTGGCTGAACAATTTCCATTTATTGTAGCTCCGAGGATTGTAGAAAAGCAACAGGCATTTCAGTTTCCTTTTCAGGTAAAATATGAGATGCTTGATATTCCGAGAATTGAAATTTCTTCAACATTAATAAGAAGGAAAATCAAAGCAGGTCAATCAATTAGGTATCTTGTACCTGACAGTGTTTTAAAATACATTTACCAGGAAAAGTTATATGAATAACAATGGTCTTCCTTTCGACATTGAAAAAATTATTGAAGATGCGAGAAATGAACTTGAAAAAATCACTCGCAAGGATGAACTTGAATACTGGCGAATAAAATATTTTGGAAGAAAAGGTGTTTTTGCGATACTGACATCAAAGATTCCGGAATTGAGCCAGCATCTCAGGCCAGAAGCAGGCAGAAAAATTAATGAGGCAAAGAATTTATTAAATGAACTATTACAGCAGAAAAAGATTATTGTTGAATCTGCACAAACTTATAATGACACTGGTCTTAATTATACACTTACTGGACTTAAACCTGACTATGGATATTTCAATCCCATTACACTTGTATCAAGGGATATTGTAAGAATTTTTCAGAATCTTGGATTTGGTGTTCATACTGGACCTGAAATTGAGACAGATTTTTATAATTTTGAGGCATTGAATATGCCAGAGGACCATCCTGCAAGGGATATGTGGGATACTTTCTATCTTGATGCTGAAAGGAAATTTCTTTTAAGAACTCATACCAGTCCTGTTCAGATTAGAGTAATGGAAAAATTGAAAATACCTTTTAGAATTATCGCTATTGGAAAAACATTCAGAAGAGATGCTTTTGATGCTTCACACTCACCTGTTTTTCATCAGGTTGAAGGTTTGATGGTGGGCTATGATATTACTTTCAGTAATCTCAAGGCTGTTTTGATATTTTTTCTCAGGGAATTGTTTGGCAGTAATGTCAGGGTGAGATTTCTTCCTTCGTATTTTCCATTTACTGAGCCAAGTGCAGAGATTTCCATTTCCTGTGTTATATGTAATGGCAGGGGATGTCAGACATGTGGTTTTTCTGGATGGATTGAAATTCTTGGTGCAGGAATGGTTCATCCTGAAGTATTTTTAAAAGCAGGGATCAAAGAGAAAAACATTACTGGTTTTGCTTTTGGTGCCGGGATCGAAAGGATTGCTATGATTAAATACAGGATTGATGACATAAGACAATTCTATTTGAATGATATCAGATTTCTAACACAATTTGAATAAAATGAGATACAGCATAAAAATTCTCGGAGAATATGTTGGCGGTAACTGGACAGAGCAGGATCTGAAGCAATGGCTTGGTATGTTAGGATTGAATCCTGTTTTTACAAGGGAAAACGAAGAAACTTTTATTGAGATAGAAACACCTGCAAACAGGGGCGACCTTTTCAGTGCAATCGGGATTCTTAGAACACTTGCGCCATTCAGTGATATAGAAATCAAGTATCCCGAGAAAGATATTATTGAGACATCAGATAGATTTTTACCGGTTGAAATAGAATGTTTTGATGATTGTTTTTTCTATGCAGGGAGAATTATAGAGTCAGTAAAGGTTGAAGATTCCCCATCGTGGCTGAAAGAAAAACTTATTTCTGCTGGTTTTCGCAGTGTTAACAATGTTGTTGACATCACAAACATTGTTTTCTGGGAATTCGGACAGCCACTTCATGCCTTTGACCTTGATTTGCTTAAGGAAAAGATTATTGTAAGACGCGCTCTTGATGGTGAATTCATTGTAACACTTGATGGTGTTAAAAGAGAACTTTCACCACAGGTTCTTGTTATCTCAGATTCTGAAAAGCCCGTGGCAGTAGCAGGAGTGATGGGAGGACTTAATTCAGAGGTTACTGAAAAAACCACAAATCTTTTTATTGAAAGTGCTTTTTTTAATCCGGTCAGGGTAAGAAGATCTTCCAAATTTCTCGGTCTTGTGACAGATGCTTCTGCGAGGTTTGAAAAAAGGGTAGATCCATCCTTGATTATTCCGGCACTTGATAGGTGTTGTAGATTAATCAATGAAATATGCGGTGGAAAAATTTCGAAAATTATTACATGCGGGAAAAATCCTGACTGGAATAAATCTATTGATATTGAAAAGAAAAAAATTGTTCAATATCTTGGCTGTGAAATTCCTGATGATTTCATCATCAAAGTATTGACCAAACTTGGCTGTCGTGTTGAACAGATGTCTGAGTATTACAGGGTGATTGTTCCTGAAGGAAGAAGTGACCTTGAAAGGGATGTTGATATTATTGAAGAAATTGCGAAATACTGGGGATATGATAGAATTCCTGAACAGATGCCACTTGCTACAATCGCCTTTACACCTTCCTCGCAGGAATACCTGATGCTGGATAAATTGCGTGATATTTTTGTAAAACTTGGATTTACTGAAGCAGTTAATCTTGGTTTTTATGGAGAAATCGAAAGAAATTTATTCGGCGGACAAGTTGTTGAAATTATTAATCCGCTTTCCCGCAATTATGCATACCTGAGGAATTCGTTGATACCAGGACTGCTACAGAATTTCAGAGACAATTTTAACAGAAAAATAGATTGCCTCAGTCTTTTTGAGGTAGGAAACATCTATTGCCAGAAAGATCATGGATTTTTTGAGAAACCTGTTGCCTGTGCAGGTGTAGTAAATAAATGGGATTTTTACTCTTTTAAAGGAATGATAGAATCACTACTGGTAAAAATTGGTTATCATAATTCTGTCCAGAAGGTATCACGTTCAGATACAGGTGACTTTGTTGAATTTTTACAAGAAGGAAAACCTGTAGCAAAAATTTATCTGCCTGGCATTCGTATTCTGAAGGCGTATGATCTTGAGCAACAGAACGTTTTTCTATCTGAAATCAATCTTGAGAAATTTTTAATGAATGGTTTTCCTTTGACTGTTTACAAGCCGGTTTCAAAATACCTTCCTGTGAAAAGAGACCTTGCTCTTATTGTACCAGATTCAATAAACTGGAAGGATGTTGAGAGGACATTGTTTGAAAACATCCAGGGTCTTGAAAATATTGAAATTTTTGATATTTACAGAGGAAAAGGAATTCCTGAAGGTTGCACAGGCATTGCGATCAGTGTTGTGCTTGCTAACAAAGACGGTGTCCTTAAAAAGGAAGACATTGATGCAACAGTTCAAAAAATTGTTTCTATTCTAAAAGAATCTTTTTCAATTCTCCTGAGGCAATGAAAAAATATAGAATCAATATACTCGGAAGAAACTGTACAATTGCCACTGACAGGGATGAGGTGTTTATGAGGAAAATTGAATCAGAAATTAATGAAAAACTTCAACTGCTCAGGTCTTCAATGCCGCACGCGGATTATCTTGATTTATGCATTGTATACTTGTTTTTGCTTTCTGAAAAAATAGATATTCTTCAAAATACTATAGAAAAGATGAAAAAGTCCTCTGAACAGGCAAAAAAAATACTTTCTTCTGTTCAGCAGGAAATTATCAAGCAGTTGACAAATTCGGATAGTCATAATAGAATATAATTTACTGCGGGGTGGAGCAGTGGTAGCTCGCCGGGCCCATAACCCGGAGGTCGGCCGTTCAAATCGGTCCCCCGCAACCAAAAAGAGACAGGTGATGTATCAATCTGGATACAGACAGAAAGCAGGTATTTTGTTCTTATGTTTTAACGAGGCGCCGGAAAATATTCCTGACAGGGATACTGGTTTATGAAAATAGGCAAGCAAAGGCGACTTGTTTTTGATTTTGGGACATACCATATTCGTGCTATTGAAATCGCGCCAGGTAGAAATGCCAAAAAGTTCACAATTAACTACTACCAGCAATATGATACCCCACCATTTGCATATGATGCGAGAATTCCTGTTCTCAGGACAGAAGGGAATGAATTTATAAAATCACTTGGTGTCAAAAGGGCAGCAGTTTCTCTTCCTGGCAGGGGCATTCTTATCAGAGCCATTACTGTACCAAAGGTTCCTCTCGGAAAATTGAGGGACATTCTTAAATTTGAAATCCAGCAGCAGATTCCATTTCCGATTGAGGTTGTTGCCTGGTCATATCAAATTATTTCTGAATCAGATAAAAGTTTTCAGGTTTTGTTGTGTGCTGCAAAAAAAGACCTTGTTAATGATTTCATTGCTCATCTCTCACCATTTGCACTAACAATTGAAACCCTTGATACGGATTTCTTCGCCATTTACAATCTTTTCCGGATATCACCTTTTTATAAGTCAGATGAGTGTCAGGCAATTCTTGATATTGGTGCTCAAAGTGCAAACCTCATTATAAATCACCAGGACAGAATCTTAATGAGGTCATTAACTACAACAGGTGACAGTATTTCGTCCACACTGGCAGAATCAAAGAAAATTGAATTTACTGAAGCAGAAAAAATAAAAATTGAACAGGGTATGAAATCATCTGAAATATCCTCACTTGTGGACTCCCTTAATACAGAACTGCAGAATTCAATTGACTACTGGCGCTTTACATTAAAAGGTCCTGAATTAAACAGATTTTTTATTTGTGGTGGTACTTCAAAAATGATTGGTTTAAAAGAATATCTTGAACAGAAA
Source organism: Candidatus Omnitrophota bacterium (assembly GCA_023818965.1). Lineage (GTDB taxonomy): Bacteria > Ratteibacteria > UBA8468 > B48-G9 > DTJG01 > DTJG01. The sequence continues at coordinate 245,747 of JAMWCD010000006.1, forward strand.
CTCAGGGTTCCTGTGGTTTATCTTGATCCACTTATGTTCTGTGATGTTGACCCTGAATATCAGGAATATCTTGCCGATAAAGGTCCTGAAATTGCTACTGCCTGTGGTATTGCATTAAGGACAATTAAACTTAACCCAATTGAAATTGATATGTTGCCTGTTGAGATTATCAGAATGAGAGAATTTGCTGAAAACAGGCCTTATATATTTTTATCCACAATAATGGCAGTGTTGCTCACATTGACACCACTGTTTTTCTTGAGAATAGAAAAAACCGGTTATGAGAACTATAAAAAAGAACTTGAGACATCCCTGCAGGAATATGAAAAGTTTAAACCACAGGTCGAAGCCCTTCAGAAAAGTATTAATGATGTGAAAGGCAAGATTGGAGTTGTTCAGGACTTATTTGAAAAAAAAGCATTATGGCTTGCAAGAATCATTGAAATTGGCAGTAATCTACCAAGCAGTAGAATTTACCTGAACAATATTTATCCTTCAGGAACTCAGGTTGCTCAGGCTGCTCCTGCACCGGCTCCTCAACCGGGACAGCCACCCGGACCTCCTGGTCCTGGAGCAGGTACACCACCTCCACCAGGAGCACCTGGTACTGCAGAGCCACCACCTGCTCCGGTAGCAGCTCCACAGCCGGCTCCACAACCATCAGCGCAAACAGGGGCACCTTCAACATTACCTGAAAAGATAGATGTACTGACCCTTGAAGGTGAAGCAATTGCAACCGATATTAGAAGTGCTTTTTCTGATTTGAAATTTTTTGTTCAAAGACTTTCAAGTTTGCCATTTTTTTCTGAGGTTGTTATAAACTCATGTGAACTTGACAGGGAAACAGGTAAACTGAAGTTTCTTCTAACTGCAAAGATAAAATGAAAAAAATACTGAGTTTTTTAAAAAAGAATCTTGTTTTTGTTTTCCTTGTGATTGTTCTTGGGCTACTGGGTTTTGGGTTTAATCTTATAAGAAAGACGCAGCAGGAACTTAAGAAGATGGAAGAAGAGATAAAGGCGAAACATGATGAAATAAGAAAGTATGAAACTCAGAAAGAACTGGCACCATCACCAGAACTTGTCAATAAATTGCAAAAACAATATACTGCGGTTGCAGAACAGTTTAACTCTCTGTTAAACCGTTTTTCCACAACCTATCCAGCAGTACCTGAGTTTAAGGTTTTCCCGAATGTTGAATTTAAGGAATTTCTTTTTGAGACAGGAGACCAGTTAAAAAAGAAAGCCAAAAAGAATAATGTAATTATACCCTCATCCTTTGGATTTCAGGAGACAGGTTTTCCATCACCTGACCAGATACCATTATTTTCGTTACAGATTACTGTAATCAAGCATATTCTTGACCTGCTTATTGATTCAGGTATCAGTGTTGTTAATTCGGTTGTCCCTGGTATTCCATCAACGGTTGCTTTTTATAAAATCCTTCCTCTTGATGTATCAATTACAGGAACAAGCATTGAAATTATCAGGTTTTTAAGATACCTTAACAATCCTTCATCATTCTTCACACTTGAAAGTTTTGCTGTGACAAAGAAGGACACAGGTTTATTTCAGGGGAATTTTAAAATCAATGCTGTGATGATTGAAAAAGCAGCCGCAGTTGTTACTTCTGAAATACCAAAAGGGACACAGCCTTCTGCACAGGGAGCACCAGGAAGTCCTTCCGGGCAGCCACAGGGAGTACCAGGAAGTCCTCCTGGAGTTCCCCAGCAGCCACAGAAAGTACCAGGACACCCTGCTGGTGTTCCCGGGCAGCCACAAGCACCACCTAATCCTGTTAAATAGGGATACTTATGCAAAAAGATTTTATTTCAAAGTGGAAGAATGCGGATAGAAAAGGTAGAAAGAAAATTCTGTGTGATTTTATTGCAGCAAAAAGAAGACAAAAAACAAATGTTTCAGATACAAGAAAAAAAATCTCATTACAGAATAAATCTGCGAGAAAACCTGTTTTGTCCTGTCTACCGAAGATTCCTGAAATTAAAAGACATGCCCTTGCATTTTGCTTTTCCTCATCCTCAGATTCACCGACTGGAGCAAGAGATGATAACATTCAGGATTCAGGCGGTGAAGACCAGCCACCAAAGTCGCCTGAAGAACCTTCAAGAAAATCAAATATGAATGTCGATAAAGGTCCTGAAATTAAAAAAGACAAAGCCCGCCAGGATAAAAAGCAATTACTGATTAGATTTATTGAAGAAAAGAAAAGGGAAAAAGAAATTGCACAGAAGCAGCGACATGCAGAGAAAGAGGCGAGGAAGAAGTTAGCAGAGGAAGCCAGGAGGCAGGCGCAGGAGAAACTGGCGATAGATGCAGAGGCGAGGCGGCAGGCGAAGCAATTGCGTCGGCAGGAGTTATTGAAGGCAAAGATAGAGAGAGAGATAAAGGCGAAAGCAGAGAGGCAGGCAAAGATAGAGGCGAAGCAGAAGGAGAAGGAGGCGATAGAGAAGAGCCGTCAGGTTGAGCTAGAGGAGAGGAAGAGATTAGTTGAAGAGGCATTGAAATTAAGGAAGCAGAAGAAGGAATTGCTTGTAGCATACCTTAATGGAATAAGAAGCAAGAGGGAGATAGAGCAGAAGCAACGACTTGCAGAGAAAGAGGCGAGGAAGAAGTTAGCAGAGGAAGCCAGGAGGCAGGCGCAGGAGAAACTGGCGATAGATGCAGAGGCGAGGCGGCAGGCGAAGCAATTGCGTCGGCAGGAGTTATTGAAGGCAAAGATAGAGAGAGAGATAAAGGCGAAAGCAGAGAGGCAGGCAAAGATAGAGGCGAAGCAGAAGGAGAAGGAGGCGATAGAGAAGAGCCGTCAGGTTGAGCTAGAGGAGAGGAAGAGATTAGTTGAAGAGGCATTGAAATTAAGGAAGCAGAAGAAGGAATTGCTTGTAGCATACCTTAATGGAATAAGAAGCAAGAGGGAGATAGAGCAGAAGCAACGACTTGCAGAGAAAGAGGCGAGGAAGAAGTTAGCAGAGGAAGCCAGGAGGCAGGCGCAGGAGAAACTGGCGATAGATGCAGAGGCGAGGCGGCAGGCGAAGCAATTGCGTCGGCAGGAGTTATTGAAGGCAAAGATAGAGAGAGAGATAAAGGCGAAGGCAGAGAGGCAGGCAAAGATAGAGGCGAAGAAAATTTCTCCGAAAGTAAAGCCACCAGATATCAGACCAGAAAAAAGAAAAAAATTACTTTCCTTTATCAATGATCTGAAAGCAAAATATCAGCAGGAAGTCATAAGACAGAAGATTGCAAAAGATGCCTTGAGGAAGCAAAAAGAAATTGCGGTTCTTGCATTAAAACAGGAAAGGCAGGCAAAAGCAATTCAGGCAGCCGAATTCAGGGCACGGAAAAAACAAATTGAACTCCAGAAAAAAGAACTTCTCAAGGCAGAATTACTTCTTGCTGCAAAAAGAAAAGCAGAAGCAAAGGCAGTTGAGAAATCACGCAAAGAATATGAAAAACAGATTAAGGATTTTTCATCAAAAATTACTGGTGCTGTTTCAAATGTAAGCAAGTTGACTGGGGCTGCTCTTACATCAGCAATTTCTTCTGTAACTCCATTTGTTAAGAAAGCCCAAAGTATTAAGGTCCCTGCTGCTGAAAAATTTGCAAAACCTGAGATTGTTCCTGCAGAAGTTCCTGCAAAAGCAATACCTGCAAAAGCAGAAAAGGCAAAAAAGTACAGAGAACCAGTAAAGATTGGACCACTGTTGAGAAAGAATGCATTCAGAATTCTTTTCTTGCTTTTACTTTTGATGTGGCTTGGCGAAATTTTGTTTTATTCACTGAGATGGCGACCGCCAAGGGAAAAGTTTGAGGAAATGTTTGGTTCTGAAGAAGCAAAATCCAGTAAAACAGGTTCTACTGAAATAACAGAGGCAGAAACAAAAATAGCAGAATATAAAATTCCTTCCATTAACATTGAAGGGAAAAGAGACCCATTTTCAAGTGGATTGTTGACAATGGAATTGATGAAAAAACCGAAACCAACAGAAATTGTAAAGGCATATCAACCCGAGATTATTACAATTTCAAGAGCACCATCAATTGTTTCCTCCAGTGTTCAAAAACCTATAAGAGAAAAGGCAGAAAAGATTACACCGATTCTGAAACCAGAGAAACCCGAACCAGCCACTGCAACATTGTCTGAGGCAACAACAACAAAGATACTTCCACCTGCTCCTGTTTCAAAACCTGAAGTTTCGCCATTGATTGTTCCACAGATTGAGTGTAATCTTATCTACAGGGGTAGTTTGATTATGGAAGGGATTGAATATATTTTCCTTGAAGGCAAACAGAGAACATACAGGGTAACAGTTGGTGATGTTGTAGAAGGTTTCAGGATTCTGAAAAAAGAAAAGGGAGTGCTCACATTATCAAAGGAAGGAGTTATAATTGAAATTCCTGCTGAATAACTTGACTTATGTTCAATTATCACGGTATAATACATGGAGGGAAAATGAGAGGAATTAAAAAGACAAAAATCGCATTATTATGTTTTTCGCTGGCACTCTGGGGATATGTCTTACCTTCAATGGCTCAGACAACAAAAACATTTGCCACTTCCACAACAGAACTTGACCTTCTTTATAGCGATGCCATCAAAAGTTATTATCAAAAGGACTATGCAAGAGCAATAGCGCTTTTTAAACAGATCCAGGGTCTTTCTCCTGAATATAAAAAATCGCAGATCAACCATTATGTCAGAACTGCTGAAAGTCGTCTTGGCAAGACAACTCCTGTTACTGTTTTCAAGGTTCCTGGACAGCCGACAAAAGAAATAGAAATTAATAAAGAAGGTGAACTTGAAGCAATGGCTGAAGAAGCACAGAAAGTGCTGCTAAATACAGCCAGTTATCTGGATTCAGTAGAAAAAGAAGGCAAACTAACTGAGTTTCAACTTGTTGGTCCGAAATCATCCTTGAAAATGGCAAAAGAAGCATATGAAAACAGTCAATACACAGAGGCGATACGACTTGCCAATAAAGCAAGATTCCAGATTGACCAGTTTATTACTCAGAAAAAACCAGGTATCGTTCTTGGAAAATATGCTGACTATCCTGTAACACTGAATCTTACAGATGCAGATTTAAGCCAGACATTAAAATTGATTTATGATTTAACAGGTGCCAATATTGTATTGATGCAGGGTATTACCGGAAGGGTTTCAATCAATGTCAAGGACCTTCCCCTTCAGAGGGTTCTTGATCTTATATGTGAGGCGAACAATCTGAAGTATGTTGAGGACAATGGTGTAATAAAAATAATGACAGCAGAAGAATTTAATAAGTCCGCTGCAGCAGTGAAAGCGCGGTTGCGCAGGGTTTTCCAGGTTTACTATGGAGATGCCTTCAGTATAATGAAGGCACTAAAAGAAACATATCCAACTCAGACGATTGTTCATGATCCAAGAACAAATTCAATCATTGTTGAGGCATCTGATGAAGAAACTGCCGCAAGAATTGGAGAGATTGTTTCTTCACTTGATACACCGATTTCTCAGGTACTGCTTGAGGCAAAACTTGTTGAAATTGTACTTTCTGATGAGAATACATTTGGTATTGACTGGCTTGTAAGTTCACGACTTGTTTCTGCTCTTGGTTCAGGCGGAACTCTAACAGGACCAAGATTCGGGGATAATCCGAATTTTACTCCTGGAGTATCCTCTTCCTTACCTCAGGGAACATTTTCTTTTGGAATAACAAATTATGATGTAAATGCCTTGATTCAGGCATTAAGTGCAAAGGGACAGGTGAAACTATTGCAGGCACCAAAGATTATGTGTCTCAATGGTACAACAGCAGTGATCAGTGTACAGACAAACGTACCATATTTGATACCCCAATCAACTGTATCACAGCAGCAGCAAACCATTACGACAACCGCAACATTCAATGTTTTTGAAGACCAGGTTGGAACAGAGTTTACTGTTACTCCTATTATTCAGAGAAACAGGAGTATCTTTTTGAACCTTAACATCTATGATGCACGTTTGATAGAAATTAAACGATTGACAGCAATCGCAGGAGGACAGCAATATTCAACAGACCAGCCCGTGATTTCAAACAGGGAAACAAACCAGAGTATTGTTGTTTATGATGGTCAAACCTTGATTATCGGTGGTATGATTCAGGATAGGAAAGAACTTAAAACTACAGGTGTTCCTTTTCTCCAGCATATACCACTATTGGGATATCTTTTTAAGAAACCAAGTTACAGCAGTGCAAAAAGTGAGATGTTACTGTTTTTGACACCAAGGGTAGTAAGTACATATGAGGATGCTAATGCTGTCAGTAAGCCAGATGTACAAAAACTGGACAAAAAGATTGATGCCGGTATTCTTGAAAAGTACTGATAAACTGATCACTGACAAAAAACGTCTAAAAATAGAAAGCCGTGGAAGCAAAAATACGGCAGGAGGTGTGATATGAAAAAAATTGCTGCATTGGTTCTGATTCTGGTACTTGTGTTTTTCTGTATTGATTTGTTTGCTCAAACAACATCAACAAGGACTTCAACTTCAACCGGTTCATCAAGAACGAGTTCCCGGACATCAAGGACAGGGACAGGTAGTACTTCGGGTTACGATACTACTGGTAGTGCGGACTTTGTTATTTCAGCTATTGCAGGCATGTTAAGACATCGTGACAAAGAAGTGAGAATACAGGCATTGCAGGCACTTGTTGGTGGTATGACACTTGGAACTACAACAACATCCTCGTCTTCAACAACCAGTACAGGGATTGGAGATATTTTTGGAATGAGGGGAGGAGGAACCACAACTTCCTCTTCCAGTTCGACTTCTGTCCAGGGACTTGGAACTACTGTACTTATTCCTGAATTTTTTACAATGCTCTCTGACCCAGACCCTGAAATCAGGGACCTTGTTTCAATTGCCCTTGACCAGATCTTTGGTACAGATGCAAGTTTAATCAGGTTTCTTCATGACCCGGATCCTGTTGTGAGAAAATATGCAATGAGATTATTTGTAATCAGAACCAGGGAAGATAGCCAGTATCGAACAACAACATCATCATCTTCAGGAACAACATATACAAGAAGTGCCAATGATATTTTGATTATGAGAATTCTTTTGAATATGATGAAAGACCCTGACCCTGATGTGAAAAAGGTTGCAACTGATGCTCTTGAAAAATTCATTTCTGACCTTGAAAAAAGATACGAAAGTACTATGGGAACAGGTCAACCAGGTGTTCAGCAACCACTGAGATAATTTAATAATTTTGGGAGAACAATGCTATCAAAAAAATTTGTACTGTGTCTTGTATTGATGTTTTCAGTTTGTTCTTTTGCACAGAAGCAATTTACATTGAATTTTAATAATGTTGATATACTGACATTTATTAAACTTGTCAGTGAGTTCACAGGTGAAAACTATGTCATTGACCCTGCTGTGAGAGGAAGTGTAACAATCATTTCTCAAAAACCTGTTGAAAGTGAAAAATTATACCAGGTTTTTCAGGCAGTATTGAATCTTTATGGATTCACAGTTGTGAAAAGGGATAGTGTTTCATTTATCATTCCTTCGACAGATGGCAGAGCAAGGTCTCCAGTTGTTAACTATGGAGATATTGGCGATGACAAACTTGATATACATATCACCCAGATTATTCCAATGAAATATTATACGGCTGACACTGTGACTCAGATTTTAACACCATACATTTCAAAGGCAGGACAGATTTCTTTTGATAGTAGAAGTAACACAATCTTTATTTCTGACTTTGGCTCAAATATAAAAAAAATTCTTGAAATAGTCAGGGCAATTGACCAGCCAAGTCCTCCAGGAAAAGAATCATTAAGGGTCTTTAAACTTCAAAATGCTAATGCTGAGGATGTTGCAAAAACACTTAGTGATATTCTTGCCAAAAAAAGGGTTCAACCAGCAAGACCAGGTCAGGTTATTGTTCAACCTGCAGTCGTTTCTGTGAAATCGACAAATTCTTTGATTGTTTATGCTGAAGCAGATGATTTCACCAATATCGAAGGGCTTATTAAAGAACTTGATGTAATGACAAATCAGGTACTCATAGAAGCATTGATTGCTGAAGTTTCTTACAAGAGAGAACAGGACATAGGGATACAGTGGGCAACAGTTCAGGATTTTCACCATGATAAGTATTCTGGTTCTGCACAAACAAAGTTCGGGGTTGAAAACGTTACAAATGGCTTACTTATCGGTTTTACAAATGCCCAGAGTTTAATTGATTATGTAAAAATAGCACTATCAGGAAAAGATACACAGTTTAAGATTTTAAGTACTCCCCAGATTATGACAGCAGATAATACAGAGGCAACAATCAATGTAAGTGAAAATACACCTTATTTGAAAGAAACAAGGTTTACAACAGGAACCGGTGGTACTGGTACTGATACAATAAGAAGTTATGATTACAAGGATGTCGGAATTATTCTGAAAATAACACCACAAATCAGTCAGGATAGATATGTTCGTTTGAAATTGCATCAGGAAGTCACAAAGGTTATTACTGAAAACACTGAAGGAGCATTAACAACAGCCAAACGTGAGGCAGATACCACACTGATTGTCCCGAACCATCAAACAGTTGTACTTGGAGGTCTAATTCGTGATGATAATGAAAATACCATTAACAAAGTCCCTTTTCTTGGAGATATCCCTGGAATTGGAAAATTGTTCAGAAGGGAAACAAAAGGTAGTGTAAAAACGAATCTTTTGATTTTTATCACGCCTCGTATTATTACGAATTTTGAAGAAGCAGAAAGAATAAAGCAAGAGAAGGAAAAAATTTTTAAAAATGAACAGAAAAATTAATCTTTCACTAACCAGTGAAGAAATTGAAAAACTTATTGACTCTGAATTGCTTCCAAAATTTCCATATTCTTTTCTTGAAAACTTTTCACTTTTACCATTAAGGGATGCTCCTGGCAGGGTGTTATTTGCAACAAGCGACATTTCAAAAATTGATGCAGGAGAAATTGAACAATTTACAGGAAAAAAGGTTTCATTTGTGATTGTTGATAAACAGATTATTAGTGAACTTCTGAAAAAACATTATTACAATCCTGCATCATCCCAGAAAATCATTCAGGAATTAACACGTGATGAAGCAATGTTTGAAGAATCAATTCCAGAAGAACTTCCTTCACAAAATGGAGACCTTCTCGATCTTGCAAATCAAGCCCCTATTATACGACTTGTCAATCAGATTTTTTACAGGGCGATTTTGATGAGGGCAAGTGATATTCATCTTCAAAGTTTGGAAAACTATCTCAAGGTAAGATACAGGATTGATGGAATGCTTCATGATGTTCTCACACTCCCTGCAAAATATCAACCTGCTGTGATTTCAAGGGTAAAAATCATTTCTGACCTTGATATTGCAGAAAAAAGAATTCCGCAGGATGGAAGAACAACAATCAGAATTGATGATAGACAGATTGATGTGAGGGTATCAATTATTCCAACCTTTTTCGGAGAATCTGCAGTTTTGCGTTTACTTGACCAATCAACATATAATTTTGGACTTAATGAACTCGGTTTTTCTGAAAATGATCTGGTGAGATTTGACAGGTTAATCCATTACGACCATGGAATAATACTTCTTACAGGTCCAACTGGTAGTGGAAAAACAACAACACTGTATGCGGCTCTTTCAAGGATTAATAATCCCCAGATTCATATTATTACGCTTGAAGACCCTGTTGAGTATCAACTTGATGGAATTAACCAGATACAGGTTAATCCAAAGGTAGGACTTACATTTGCCAGTGGATTGCGTTCAATTTTGAGGCACGACCCTAATGTTATTATGGTTGGAGAAATACGAGACAGGGAAACAGCAGAAATGGCAATTCAGGCATCTCTTACAGGACATCTTGTTTTCAGTACCCTTCATACGAATGATTCGACAAGTTCCATTACTCGTCTTCTTGATATGGGCATAGAGCCATATCTTATTGCTTCCTCTGTCATTGGAATTATTGCCCAGCGACTGGTTCGCCTTAATTGTGTTAAGTGTTCTGAACCTGTTTTGTATCCTGACGAACTTTTAAGGGAAATTGGACTTGACCCTTCTGCTGATGGATATAATTTTAAAAAGGGAAAAGGTTGCGAAGTTTGTTTAAATACGGGCTATCACAAAAGAACAGGTATTTTTGAATTTCTTGAAATTGATGACGAAATTCGTAATCTTATTATGAAGCAGGTTTCAGCAGGAGAAATCAGAAGATATGCCCTCAGCAAAGGATTGAGAACCTTACGGATGGATGGAGCAAGAAAGGTTGCTGAAGGGCTTACAACAATCAGTGAAGTCCTCAGAGTAACCCAGGAAACCTGAAATGCCGGTATTTTCCTACGATGGCTTTGATAGGCAGGGGAAACATGTTTCTGGCAGAATTGAAGCCGATAATATTTCCATTGCCAGAGCCATGGTTAAGGAAAATGGTATCTTTATAAAAAAAATTGTTCCTTTCAATCAGCCCAAACGTTTTCGCACTGAAAAGGTTAAAATGGATGATTTTGCGCTTTCAATAAGAGAACTTGCTACATTGCTTAATTCAGGATTAACCCTTGATGAAAGTGTATCAGGAATTATTGCCCAGATGAAGGAAGGGAAACTTAAAGATGTTTATACAGATATCCAGAAGCAAATCAGGGAAGGTAAAAGTTTTTCAAAGGCAGCATCACAGTATCCTGAACTTTTTTCAGATATCTCTCTTTCAATGATAAAGTCAGGAGAGGCAAGTGGAACACTTGGACTGGTCCTTGAGCACATTGCAAAATTTTTGGAAGAATCAATTTATTTCAAAAATAAGGTTCTTGGTATTATGACCTATCCAATTATGATGGCTATTGTTGGCACATTTGTCTTGATTTTTGTCTTTACTTTTGTTACACCAACAATCACAAGAATTTTTTCAGAAATTTCCCTTAAACTGCCTTTACCGACACTTATTCTGATAAAGTTTTCATCTTTTTTAAGGCACTACATCCTTGCAGTAATTGCATTTATACTGATTGCAGTATATCTTATTGCAAGATACATTCATTCAGAAAAAGGAAAAGCAAGTTTCGCAAGATTTAGAAGGAAAATTCCATACCTTGGTGAGATTTTTTTCAAAAGTGAGATTGCAAACTTTACTGGTACTTTAGGAACACTTCTTCAAGGAGGTGTTGAAATTCTTACCAGTTTCAACATTGCACAGGAGGTTGTATCGAATCCTGATTTAAGACAGCAGATTGACAGGGCAAGAGACCTGATTTCACGTGGACAAAGTGTTTCATCTGCACTTCGTAAAACAACAATGTTTCCTTACACTGTCATTCAACTGATTTCAGCAGGGGAAAAAAGTGGAACAATGCCACAGATGTTGATGAAAATCTCTGTAAATTTCAAAGAGGAAGTTTCTCAGAAGGCAACAAGATTCGTAACAATTCTTGAACCATTTATGATTCTTTTTATGGCTGTAATTGTGGGTTTTGTAGTTATTGGAATCATGCTGCCGATTTTTCAAATCAGTCAGAGTATAAGATGAAAAGTTTATTTAAACCATTTTTTAATTTCCCATTTTACAAAGGTGGATAAAGGAGGATTTTAACAGGGAGAACATATGAGAAACAGAAAAGGATTTACCTTCATAGAATTGATGGCTGTTGTAATAATTCTTGGAATTCTGGCAATGTATGTAATGCCAAAGATATTTGGAAGGGTTGACGAAGCAAAGGTAACTGCAGCAAAGATTCAGATAAAAAGCTTTGAACAGGCACTAAAACTTTTTTATCTGGATAATAATTTCTATCCTTCTACAGAACAGGGTCTTGAGGCTCTTGTAGAAAAACCAACAACAGGAAGGATTCCTGAAAAATGGCGAGAAGGTGGATATCTTGAAAAAAAGTCAATTCCTCTGGACCCATGGGGACATCCTTATGTATATTTATCCCCGGGAAGAAATGGTGAGGACTATGAAATTATTTCATACGGGAAAGACGGTCAGGAAGGTGGAACAGGATATGATGCAGACATCTCAAGCAGTGAAATTGAACCCACAGAAAAACCATCTCAATAAAGGGTTTACGCTTTTTGAACTGATGGTAGTAATCCTCATTATTAGTTTTTTTTTGTCAACATGGCTCGCTACTCAACATTTTCTTTTGAAGAAAAAACCAAAATTCCTGAGATTGAGGAAATCATCAATCAAGCAACCAGCACATCTTTAAGTTCTGGAAAGCCATATATTTTATTTTTCAACATTGATGAACAATCGTATGTCCTGGTTGAAAGAGACCAGACAATTTTAAAAAATGTTCCTGATGGGGTTTCTTATAACAAACTATCAGGAGATTTTAAAATCATTCGTATCACAGTAAATGGCTATAACTATGAATCAGGTTGTCCTGGAATTACATTTTTTGCTGATGGAAGTCGGGAATATGCAGAGATTGAATTAGAAAGTATTGAAGGAACAAGGTGGACTGTTGTTTTGAATCCTTACTCATCAGTTGCCGAAATTACTCAATCATCGTAATGAAAAGAAAAACTGGTTTTACGCTTCTTGAAGCAATGGTGGCAGTTGGAATATTTGCAATACTTGGTATTGTTTGTCTTGAAAATTATCTTCTTAATGCAGGTATTGCCCAGAAGATTATTGATGACCAGACATGTTTGATTCTTGCCAGGCAAAAGGAATTTGAGTACTTACAGAATCCTGAAAATATAAGTGAAACAGGTGATTTTGGAGATATTGACCCAGAAGCGAAATATCAAATAGAGACAAGTGATATATCAGTAAGTGAAACTGTGACTGTTGACAGTGAAATTACTCTCAACTTTACTGTTGTGAGGATGATTGTGAAAAAAAGAAGTTCAATGGTTTCTTATCCTTTTTTAATAAAACCAGCGACAGAATAAAAACAGCAAGGATTTTTTGAAATGATGAATTACACAATGGAAAAAAAGAATGCAGGTTTTACATTGATGGAGATGCTTGTAGTTATTGTGATTGGTTTTATTATTGTACTTCTTGTTTATCAGACGATGCAATCAACAATTCGTGTTTCTGCGGTAATACAGGAAAAAATTACTGATATGCAAAGAGTGAATTTTTTTCTCACATCATTTTCATCCCGTTTATTATGTATTGTTCCTGACAGCAAGAACAATAGTTTTACCAGCAGTAAAGTTTCCATTGAACTGGACGAATATAATTCAAGAAAAATTATTACCTATGAAATTGAACCAGATGAAACAGGAAAATTTGGCCTTACTGTTGGTGAAAAGGATATTCTATTAAATACAGAGTGTTCATATCCTGGATTGAGTGGTCTTGATAGCATAGAATTTTCATTTTTTGATGGTGATTCGTGGTTGACTGATTGGGATAAAGATACATTACCACAGGGAATAGCCATTACATTTGTGAGAAATGGTTCTAAAATATTTTTTCCTGTGAAACTTGACATTCAAAGTGTGCAGGAAACATAATGATGAAATTCTCATTTTCCTCTTTTCCACCTTCCCTTCAGGAAGGAGGGAATGCAAGGGGAGGTTGAAATCTCCCAAAAATCCCCCTCTGTCCCCCTTTGAAAAAGGGGGAAGAGAAGGGGGATTTTAGAAAAGGGGGCAATAGAGGGAAAAATTGAATGGAAGGGGAATTTACAAGAGGGTAAAAAATATGGTTAAGTTTGGCAGAACCAAAAAGAATATGGAGTTAAACAGATGAAAAATGGTTTCATACTCATTACCACGCTGGCATTTCTTGCAATTCTTGCTGCAAATGCTGTGCTACTATCGGATTTTATTAGATTTCGTGCTGAACTTCAACACAATCAGAATGCACAGTTTCTTGTTGACAAAATTGCAAGGGCAGGAATCAGTGCAGGTGAAACAATTTTACTTCTGGATAAAAACTCATATGACTGGTTTACTGATATATGGGTGAAGCCAAAACATCTTGAGTTTCCTGAAGGAAGTGTTGATATTACCATTGAGCCACTTGATACAAAATTCAATGTTAACAGTATTATTGGTCGTGATAAATCAATAAACACTCAGGCAAAAAACATTTTCAGTAATCTTTTGTCTGTTATGGGTTTTCCTTCATCCCTTCTTGATACACTGCTTGACTGGCTTGATAGCGATGATTTTCCAGGAGTTTTCGGAGCAGAATCAGAATATTATGCAACCCTTGTACCACCGTATAAACCTGCCAATGGACCTTTGAATGATACATTTGAACTTGCGTATATCAAAGGGTTTACACCTGAAATTTTAATCCGTAGCGGAGAAAGACCAGGGCTTATTGATTTGCTTACAATCTTTTCTGATAATAAAATAAATGTTAATATGGCTGACCCGATAATATTACAGGCACTCGGGTATTCATCTGCTTCTGTTGAGAAGATTTTGAATGAAAGAGAACTCAGACCATTAACAATGAATATTCTTATGAGGATTGACAGACGGACGACAGGATCTCTTACAAGGGTAATAAAATTTTCAAGCAGTTTTTTTAAGATCACTGCCCATGCAACATGTGCTGGAATTTCATCTACGCAATCACTTGTTGTTCAGAGGGCAAATAACAAAATCACAAGATTGAGATGGGAAAGAAATTGAACTTAATTGTCTATATCAGGGATAAGGAAAGATTTTATTTATCTACAGGTGAAAAGAAGATTTCATCTGTATTTGAAAATCATCCGGATATCTCTTCATTTTTCGAAGAAAATCATGTGACACATGTTACTGTTATCTTCGGTCGGCCTGCGATTTTTATCAGAAAAATTGAATTTCCATTTTCTTCTCTGAAAATGATTTCGCAGGTAATTTTAGAAGAAACATCTCCACTGTTCCCTGTTTCAACCGAAGAACTTGAACTATTCTGGTATCCTGTGTTAAAAGAAAAGACAAAAACCATTGTATCAATTCTTGGAATAGAAAAAAGCAAGATCGAGAAATGGCAAAAATTGAGTGCAACCCACAAATTCAAACTCAATATTTGTTTTGAACCATTTATTCTTTCCAATTATGTATCAAAAATCACAACAGAACGAAATTTTATTCTTGTTTTCGTTGACCATAATTACTTTGCCCGATACATTGTGAAAAATAAAATGGTCGTTGAAAGTAATTCTTCATATATTGAACCTGATACGATTGAAAATGTGCTGGCAGATGTTGTCAATAATAATGATGAAAGACATCCAGTTTTTTGTATAACAGATTCAAAATTTTCTGCAAGAACCGACCAGTATACACTTTTGATTCCGCCTGCTTCAGAATCGGTCTCATCGGTTCTTTTTTCAATTTTTGAATCAAAGAAGAATTTATGCAAGCCATCCCACAGAGTATTTTCAGTTTCACGTTCAGAACTTGCGGTCAATCCTTTTGTCCTGCTGGCTGTGATTTGTTATCTCATCATTGCAGGATTGATGTTCAGACCATTGTTGATAGCAAGGCAAATTCAGGAAAAGGTGAATGATACAGATAAAAAAATGGAACAAATTTTCAGGGAGGCATTTCCTGATGTAAAAAAAATTGTTAATCCTGTTATACAGGCGAGGGAAAGGTTGAGAAATATTGGTGATGTTCAGAAAGTGGTTCCAAAAATTTCAGTAATTTCTATAATGAAAGAAATTTCAGATATTGTTCCTGCCAATTTTCCTTTTAAAGTATCCCAGATGAGTTTGCGTGGCAGTGACCTTTTTTTAACCTGTTCCACTGATACACTTGAAAATGTTGAGTTACTTACGCAGAAATTTACCAGGTCCAGTATTTTCCAGAATGTAAAAGTGGGTAGCATTGTTCCTGAATCAGGACAGATTACATTCAACCTGTTGATGAAAGTTAAATATGAAAAAAATTAATTACAAAAATTTGTTGCTTGGGGGCTTTCTTATTCTACTGTTGCTTTATCAATTTGTTTGTGCGCCAGGCATAAGAAAGATCAAAGGCCTCAACAAAACATATATTCAGAAGCAAAAAGAACTTGAAACATTGAACAATTTAATATCCCAGTATAAGGCAAGGACAACTCAATCAACCACCTTGTTTGCTCCTTCCAATTTCAACCTTTATCTTTTTGTTTCTAAATCCATTGATATGATTGATTCAAAGGCACGTATTTCAAGAATAACACCCGTGACAGAAAGTATTCTCTTAAATGCCATTGAACAACACATTACAATTGGAATTGAAGAAATTGAACTTGAGAAACTTTTAATGTTGCTTGATGAAATTGAGAAAAGGGACTTTTTGAGATATGGTTATCTTCAGATTTCTCGCAATGCCCAGAAACCCTTTGTTGTTAAAGCAGAGATGGAAATTATTTCTTATAAGCCAGTCCAATGAACAAGATTTTTCTGATTGATGCCAATAACATTATCTACAGGTCTTTCTTTGCGATAAAACCATTTACCACTTCAACAGGTCAACCGACAAACGCAATATTTGGATTTGTTTCCACACTTTTGAAAATTTTCAAACAATATAACCCGCAATACATGGCAATTGCTTTTGATACACCTGTTCCAACATTCAGGCATCAAATTCTTGAACAATACAAAATTTCAAGGAAACCAATGCCTGACGAATTATCATCACAGATTCCTGTCATAAAAGAAATTATTAATGCATTTGGAATTACATCAATTGAAAAAGAAAAATTTGAAGCAGATGATTTGCTTGCCTGCCTTGCATTAAAATTTTCTGAACAAAATTATGATGTTGTTATTGTCTCAGGAGACAAAGATATTCTTCAACTTTTATCAGACAAAATTTCGGTCATCAATCCTGCAACATGGGAGATGATTGATTCAAAAAAATTTTTTGAAAAATATTGTTTCAGTCCAGAAAAGATTGTTGATTTTCTTGCTCTGTGTGGGGACGCATCTGATTGTATTCCAGGGGTACCAGGGATAGGAGAAAAGACCGCCTTGCAACTGGTACAACAATTTGGAACAATTGAATCAATTTATGAAAACATTGATAAAATAAAAGGCAAAAGGAAACAAATACTTCTTGATGGTAAACAATCAGCATTTTTAAGTAAACGCCTTGTTGAACTTTCAAAACAGGTGTCGTGCGAGATTGGTATTGATGAACTGAAAGTAAGAAAAATTGACATTGAAAAAATCAGACAGATTTTTCAAAAACTTGAATTTAGAAAATTTGAGTCGCAAATATCAGAAATTTTTGGCAAGCACAATTTACATGAAATTTCAAAGGATTTGTTTGCTATTGGAGATGAGATCTTTAATTTCAATGAAATTATGAAAGACCCGCATTTGTTTAAAGAAAAATTGGTTGATGAGAAGAAAATAAAAATTTCATGGAACTTAAAAGAAAAGATCAAGCGTCTGGCATCAAAAAATATTGATATGTGTCCACCATATTTTGATTTTGATGTCGCATCATTTCTTTTAAATAATGTCATTTATGATTCTGACATTTTAAATCTTTATCAGAAATATCGGGAAAATCTCAAATCGCAGGAGATGTCTTTTCTTTCTGAAAATATTGAGATGCCACTTATTGAAGTGCTTGCCTTTATGGAAATCAATGGCATTCTTGTTGACAAGCATTACCTTGAAAAACTGAAAAATGAATATGAAAATGAAATGAATCAATTACAAGAAAAAATTTATTGTTTTGCAGGAGAAGTTTTTAATATTAATTCTCCATCGCAGGTTGCAAGGATTTTGTTTGAACGATTAGGGCTTCCTCCAAAGAAAAAAACAAAAACTGGTTATTCAACAGATACCAATGTTCTTGAACAATTACGTAATCAGCATCAGATTGTTGACCTGATTCTTCAACACAGAGAACTTGCAAAACTGTGCAGCACTTATATTGATGGATTTTCTTCTTACATCAATCCAGTTGATAATAGAATTCATCCTGAATTTCAACAGACAATTGCCTCGAGTGGTCGTATTGTATGCCACAATCCAAACTTACAGGCAATTCCTGTAAAAACAGAAAAGGGTGGAAGAATAAGAAAAATTTTTGTTGCACCTGAAAATTCAATGTTATATTCATTTGATTACAATCAAATTGAATTAAGAATTCTTGCTCATTTTTCAAAAGACAAAAATCTTGTAGAAGCATTTAAAAATCACAGGGACATACACCTTGAAACAGCAAGACAACTTTTTTCATTTGATTCGCAATCACTTTTTGGAAACCAGGAAATTGATATTTACCGTCGCATAGCAAAAACAATAAACTTTGGTATTATCTACGGGATGAATAGTTATGGTCTTGCTCAACGACTTACATGCACTGTTGACCAGGCGCAGGCATTTATTGAGTCATATTTCGCAAAGTTTCAGGGAGTTAGAAGTTATATTCAACAGGCAATTTCAGAAGCAGAAAAACTTGGTTATGCAAAAACACTTTTTGGAAGAAAAAGATATTTACCGGAAATTCATTCTGAAAACAGAAATCAGGTGGCATTTGCATCAAGGGTTGCAATCAATATGCCCATTCAAGGCACTGCAGCAGAATTGATAAAACTTGCAATGATTCAGATTCATAATTTCATTAAAAAAAATAAGATGAAAACAAAAATGATTCTTCAGATTCACGATGAACTTGTTTTCGAAATCCCTGACTGCGAAGTAGATATTGTTAAGGAAATCAAGAGAATCATGGAAAATGTGTACCATCTTATTGTGCCATTAAAGGTGAATGTTCAAAAAGGACAAAATTACCTTGATATGCTTGAAATTTAAACCTCGGGTAAGGGATATACAAGGATGAATTTCAGGGGGTCTTGACAAAAAAAAATACGTCTATTATAATACTCTTGACAATGGAGAAAAAAACCATTAACATTAATAATGGAAGGAGGTGATAAAGATGAAGAGAAAAGGGTTCACGCTCATAGAACTTCTTGTGGTAATCGCGATCATAGCGATTCTTGCAGCAATGTTGCTTCCTGTTCTTTCGAGGGCAAGGGAAAATGCAAGACGTGGTGTTTGTATGTCAAACTTAAAGCAGATTGGTCTTGCATTAAAGATGTATGCCCAGGACTGGGATGAGTTTTATCCTTATGTGAGTGGTGGAACTTCTGGTGAAACAGGTCATGCATTCTGTCTGCTTTATGGTAGATTACGCGATACTACAACAAAACTTACTGTGAATTACCTGAAAAATACTGGAGTTCTTGTTTGTCCGAGTTCAAATGACACTGTTTACACTGTTGACCCTGAAGACCTGTCTCAACCTTTCAGTCCATTGTTCACACGTGGAGCAGGAAACTGTTCTTATGCTTATGCCTGGGGTCTTGATGAAAAGACCTTGCCTGAATCAGCTGTTGTTTGTGACAAGGTGTATGGAGAAGGAGACCATGCTCTCTGGTCATGGACGGTTCAGGTGACAGATGCAAATGACAACCATGGTAAAGATGGAGTTAATGTTCTTTATGTTGGAGGCAACGTTAAGTGGGCAGCAGCAAATACCAGCGGTTATCTGTCTGCTGATGATTTTCCGAACTACATGAGGATTATGAATCCATGAGAATTTGGTTGACTATGAATACAAAAAAATTTTGTAAAAGGAGGTGAAAAAGAATGAAAAGAAAAGGATTTACCCTAATAGAACTACTTGTGGTAATCGCGATTATAGCGATTCTCGCAGCGATGTTGCTTCCTGTTCTTGCAAAGGCAAGGGAAAAAGCCCGTCGTGGTGTGTGTATGTCAAACCTGAAACAAATTGGACTTGCCCTCAGGATGTATTCACAGGATTTTGATGAATCATTTCCTTACAGAGGTGGTGCTACAGGTAGTAATGAGACAGCATACGCCTATTGTCTATTGTTTGGAAGGGTTTATGGTGGGGCTGTGGGAACAAGGGATGGTAATAAGGTTTGTCCAAACTACTTAAAGAACACAGGAATGCTTGTTTGTCCGAGTTCAAAAGACATCAAGTATATGGTTGATCCTGAAGATACATCAGTAGTATTCCAGCCGACATTTAACTTTGTTGCACCAACAGACAGAACCCATTGTTCCTATGCTTATGGTTGCGGGCTTGATGAACAGACAAATATTGAATCAGTTCTTGCAGCAGACAAGGTAACAGGAGAAGGTTCAAACACTTTGTGGGGAACCACAGATGGAACAGTGGTTGTCCGCATTGGTAATGACAGCCATGGTGCGGATGGAATTAATGTTCTTTATGTCAGTGGTAGTGTAAACTGGGTCGCTGCTGACAGGAATGGAAATCTGCCAGTGGACAAACTTGGTGGTGGTCAGGTTATTAATGCTACAAGCATCAGGAATCCATAATGGATTTATGGAGAAAAAATGAAAAAAAAATAAAATGAAAGGAGGTGAAAAAAGATGAAGAGAAAAGGGTTCACGCTCATAGAACTTCTGGTGGTAATCGCGATCATAGCGATTCTCGCAGCGATGTTGCTTCCTGCACTCGCAAGAGCAAGAGAACAGGCAAGAAGGAGTGTTTGTATTGCAAACTTAAAGCAGTTAGGTCTTGCTCTGAAGATGTACGCTCAGGACTACAAGGAATACTACCCTGCATCAACGTATTTTGCACTTGGAGGATCAGCACTGGATGAGCCATCATCTGTTACTCCACTTTCACTGCTTTATCCACAGTATGTGTCAACAGGAAAAACATTTATCTGTCCATCTGACTTAGGTCACCACACTGCAGGTGCTCCTGTTTATAACAGCGCACCTCTGGTTGATACAGTTGGTGGAACAGATAATGCAGGTTGTTCCTATGCTTATGCACAGTACTGCAATGAGTCAGTTGATGTTGACACAGTGGTAATCGTGGATAAATCCGTTGGTACGCTTGGTGCATGGGGTTCACAGTGGTCATCCACGCTTGTGGTTCTCGGTACTTCAGGTGGAAGAGACAACAACGTTAACCACAAGACAGATGGAATTAATGCCTGCATGGTTGATGGCCACGTAAGATGGGTCCCGAGCGGAAAGATTGCTGATCTTATTCCGAACAGGAACAACTCTGGTACTGGTGTAATAGCGAAGATTATTAACCCGTAAAAATTACCACGTCAAAGGAAAGCCCCTCTGAAAAGAGGGGCTTTTCCTTTTTTATTGTTTCCCCTTTTTCAAATCCTCCCTCCATTCCCCCTTTCATAAAACCTCCCCCTCCAATTTCCCCTTTCGTAAGGGGGGACTAAGGGGGATTAAAATCTCCCCCAGCCCCCTCTTTGGGAAAGAGGGGGAACTTGGGCACGAAAAATCCACCCCCACCCTCCTTTATAAAAGGAGGGAGAAAATTCCCCCTTTCCAAATTCTCTCCATCTTTCCCCCTCATAAAGGGGGACTAAGGGGGATTTGAGATGCAAGAGGGATTTTTTATTTTCTTTCTTTTTCTATTTTCTTCTGATAACCACTTTCAATATATGCTTCAATTGGGTCAACAGGTACATTCATTTCAATTCTTGCCTTTGCTACTATTGGTCTTGCATCAGCATTGATGATTGCATCATTGAATAATCTATTCGCGAGAATAATTTCATCCGCATCCTGGTATTGCTCAAGTTTTTTTGAGTTCACAAGCATCGCCTTTGCGAGGGATAATTGAAGTGAATCAACAGAATGCAGGAGTGCCTGAATCCTGTTTTCTCTTCCACCGCACTGGTCAATCATATATGCCCAGTTTTTCTTTTCATCTTTATTTACGACAACATTTCCCTTGACAAGTTCATAGAAAATTCTTGCCATTTGCTGGTTTGGTTCAACTGCATGGTCATCATCAGCAGCATATCTTGTGTTAAAATGGAATCCACCAGCCATATTTTCAGAAATCAGTGTCATCACAATCTGCTCAATGTTTGTTCCATGATGGTGATGTCCTAAATCGACAAGTACTCCAGCATTTGGTCCGAGTTGTTTTGCTAAAGCAAAAGATGTTCCCCAATCAGGAATTGTTGTGCTGTATGTCCCTGGTTCAAAAACCTTGTATTCAATAAGAATCAAAATATCCTTCGGCATATTTTCGTATGATTTTACAAGGCAGTTCTTAAGTCGCTGGTAAGTTTTTTTCAGGTCAACCTGACCTGGATACATTGAGCCATCAGGAAACCAGAGTGTCACAATGCCATTACAGAGTTCCTTTGCAATTTTTCCTGCCAGTATTGTTTGTTCAATATATCTTTGTTGAGTGTTTTTATCAGGTGAGGTGAAACTTCCCATATGAGAACCAGCAAGAAAATATGTTGGATTCACTGCACCAAGTTCAATTCCCCTGTCTTTTGCTTCTCTTGCCACACGTTGTGCAATATTATAATTGGCAACCATTCCATCAACTGAAAAATCCCATAGCATATGTGTGGCAAATCTTTTTGTAACACCAGTAAGTTTAAAGATAAAAGCCGCATCATCAAGTTTCTCTTCAATGTTTCTTGCAGCACCAGGATAAATATATCCACCAAATCTTCCTCCGCCAAAAGTTCCAAGAGCCCATCCAGGAATTTCGACCTGGAATTTTTTTACAGCATCAATAGCATTTCTTACTGCTTTTTCTCCAAATTCTTCGCTTAACATTTCAATACCGTTTTCAATCCATTTCATGCTTTTTCCCATTTTATCCTCCATTTTTATTTGTTTTTCTTCTAACATAAATTTTACTATTTTTTTGAAAAAATTTCATCTTCAGGAATTAACCTCCCCTTAGTCCCCTCCTTTCAGGAAGGGAATTAAAGGGGAGGTGACCCCTTTTCAAAAATCCCCCTCCACCTTCCCCCTTTCGTAAAGGGGGACACAGGGGGATTTTAATCCACCCCAACCCTCCTTTATAAAAGGAGGGAGTGGAAGGGTTGAAAAGGGGGACTAAGGGGGATTTAAAAGGAGGGAGTGAAAGGGTGGTAAAGGGGATACAGGGGTATAACCGAACTTTGAAAGAGGAGAAAAATTAGACACTAATTTTTCTCCCAGTGATTAGATAGGCAGTATGCCCAACCATTACATCATTTGGCCTCAGCCGTTCAGGATTGGTTTTATATTTTCTCAGCAGTATTTCACAAACCCCAACATCAATTACAGGAAGTGTTTCTGAAATTTCTAACACTGTTGAGACCTGATTTGTTGTTGGGACAACGATTCCAAAACTTGCACCACAGGACAGGCAACTTATAACTTTATCAAGGTAGTCCTGTGGATTTTTGATGTCAATAATCGCAGAATCAAAATTGTTTTCTTCAATGCCATCTGCGATATTTTTTGTGTGAAATACAACCCTGTCTGAGAGATTTAATTGTTCAATAAGATGTTTTGCCTTTTTTGAAAAATTTTCTCTTTCTTCATAGGTATAGATTTTTCCAGTTTTTCCGACAAAATACGCAAGAGCAAGTGTCATTGCACCAGAGCCAGTTCCAATTTCAAGAATTTTCATTCCTTCTTTTATCCCAAGTTTCAAAATCAAATATCCTGCGTCTTTCGGATAAATAATCTGGGTACTTCGTTTAACATAATGAAGAATCAATTCTTCAATAGAAGGGATAAAAAAATAGAGTTTGTGGTTTGTACTTGTCATTACAAAGCCACCAGGAGATTTACCAGTGATACTATCCAGATTAATTATTCCATTGTGTGTGCTGAAATTTCTTGATTCAATTTTCACAAGCCATTTTTTGCCGTCTTCAGACAAAAGACAAACAATATCACCTTTTTCTAATGCTTTCATAGAATTTTTTCTCTTTCAAGTTCACTGAACAGGCATCCACAGTATTTTTGCCTGTAGAGTTTCCATTCCCTTGCGATTTGCTGACCTTTCTGATAGTATTGCCGTAAATCAAGTGGCAAAAATGTTAACTCATATTTTTCTGCAATTTCAAATCCCTTATTTTTTATCAATTCACAGTCCTGATGGATGCTGTAAAGCATTGTTGTTGAAAAAATTTTTATGCCAGCATTTTTTGCAAATTGCGCTGTCTTTTCAAGCCGCAGTTGATAGCATTTTCCGCACCTGATTTTTTTATCCTTTGCAAATGGTAAAACACTGTTAAACCATTCAATGATATCGTATTCTAAATTCCATTCAATGGATTTATTGATTCTATTAAAAACATAACCGCATGTTTGAAGCCGTCGTATGTATTCACTGTATGGATGTATGTTTGGATTATACCAGAAACCTATTGGTTCAAAATCGTTTTTGAGGAAATCAAAAACAATGATTGAACAAATCCCACAGCAAACATGTATAACAATTTTCTCTTTCATGAAATTTTCCAGAAGAAAGTTCCTGCCCAGAAGAAAAATACTAAACTACCTGCAATCCTGCAAATTTTCTGACTTTTTACTATACCATTAAACCACTGCGGAAATTTTGGGGCAAGAAAAATAAGCAAAATTAATGGGTTAATGGCATTGCCGAGTCCAAATGCAAAACCAGCCATAGCACCAGAAGCAAATGTATTTGCGACATATGCAAGATAAACAAGTACTCCTGCAAGTGCACCACATGGAACAAATCCCATTATGATTCCTGCACATCCTGTAAAATTATGTTTCAAATGAATCATAATTTTATCAGGAAGAAAAAGATTTAATATACCGAGGATAAAGAAAAATAGACCACCTACCAGCAAAAAAATTTTACTGTTTTTGATTGCTGTAATGTATGATGCTGAATATCCAACCAGTCCTCCAACAACTGTGTATGAAAGAATTTTTCCTGCGTGAAACAGGCAAAATTTTATAAAACTCCTTTTTATATTCAAGTTTTTTTCAAAGACCAATGGAATAAAAATCCATCCGCATGAAAGTGCACACACAGAACTTCCAAGAATCATACCACTGAAAAATAAATTGGTAAGAATGTGCCAGTTCACTTTTCACTCTCTGAGAAAACTTCTGCCTGAAATGTATAAAGTTCTGTATCGGGCTTTTTCCATGCATCTGGTTCAAGCCCTGCCTTGTGAGAGCAAAGTGCAGATAAAAATTGTTCTTTTGTCCATCCTGTTTCTTCTGCAACCTGTGGTAAAAATACGCCCTGTCTGAACCCTTTTTTGACAATCACTCCGTCTCTACCAAGAACAATTTCATTAGTGTCTGATACCCTTTTCGGAACAGTGAGAACAGAAATTTCTATTTCAATTTCTTTCAGTTCTTCAAGAGAAACTGGTGGAAATCGGGGATCTCCTGTTGCTGATTCTATTGCCATATGTCTGACTGCACTGGCGAGTGGTTCCTGAGGTAATATTTGACCAATGCAACCACGTAACTCGCCATTTTTTCTTAAGGTTACAAATACTGCCCTTTTTTCAGTCAGAACAGGGTCTGTAATTTTCAACTCAGGAAGTTTTTTCCCTGCAAGATAATACTCAAGGGTTTCTCTTGCAATTTTCAGCAGTATCTGTCTCTGGGTTTTATTTAACATTTTTCCTCCTGTTTCGTTTTCAACCTTTTTTGTTCTATCATAATAAATTGCAATTGCGGCATATCCAACGACTTTTGTATCATCTTTTGTGGCATCATAGGATGTTGAATAATCAACAAGTTCAACCTTCAAAGGATAAATTTTTGAAAGGATTTTCATCCCCATATACACAGCACTTGCCCCGCATAATTCAAAGTCGCCTTTTTTCATACCTTCAATGATGAAATCAATTTTTTTTGATGTTATAACTGATATTGCCTGATTGTCCTTTTGTTTTGCGATGTCCAGAGGATAATAATGTGAAAGGTCAGTACTTAATACAACAATTGCATTTTTCTGTTTTTTTACAAAAGGAACAAGGTAATTTGCGTACAGGTCAAGTTCATTTTCATTTTCGCATCCAACAAGCAGTGGCACAATTTTAAAATTTCCTTTGATTGTTCTCTGAAGAAATGGTATCTGCACTTCAAGAGCGTGTTCAACATCCATTATTCTATAGTCAACACGGAATCCTGGCTTTACAACAATGTCTGAAACAATGTTTGTATCAATGCTGACATCTCCGAGAGGACTGATCCATTTATCCCTGTCATCTGTAATCACACCGAGAAAATTTGCGCGATGGCTCCTTCCTATCAAAAAAACAGTATCTATTTTTTTATCCCTTATCAAAGAATATGCAAGGCCGGCTGTTTTCCCAGAATAAATGTAGCCAGCATGAGGTACGATTAAACCTGCAGGAATCTCCTTTGTATTTTTGGGTTTACCTAAAAATGAATCAATCTGCCAGGTTAATTGTTTTGGATCCTCAGGATAAAAAGAACCTGCAAATTTTGGATTCCTGACTGCTGCTTCACTCATTACCAGTGAACCAGTAAGGATGAAACAGGCTATTATTTTTATTCCCAGATTCCAGCAATTTTTGTTCCACAATATTCGCATTTTCCTTTTTTGATATGGTTTTCAATAACTTCAAATCCCTTTCTTTTTACAATAATTTTACCACATTTCGGGCATACAGTGTTTTCATAAGGATTTCCGTACACATTGCCAATATACACATATTTCAATCCTGTTTGTTTTGCAATTTTATAAGCATTTTCAAGTGTCTGATACGGAGTAGCAGTAAGATGAGCAAGTTTATACATTGGTTGAAATCTGCTGAAGTGCACAGGGGTTTCAGGTCCAAGATTATTTTTTATCCATTCACAGAGTTTACTCAATTCTTCAGGCGAGTCATTATAACCAGGTACAATCAATGTAGTAATCTCAATCCAGATTTTGTACTTTTTCATTGTTTTTAATGCCTTCAATACATCATCAAGATTTGCTCCGCAAACATTTTTATAATACTCTGGAGAAAATCCTTTCAGATCAACATTTGCAGCATCAATATAAGGAAGAAGTTTTTCAAGGGGCTCCTGATTGATAAAACCTGCAGTATGCATAACATTTTTTATTCCTGCTGAACGAGCAAGTTTTGCTGTGTCAAACATATATTCATAGAAATTGACTGGCTCTGAATATGTGTACGCAATCACAGGACAATTTTTTTCTTTTGCGAGTTTGACAACTGCTTCTGGTGGTAGATTGATATTTCTTGTTTCTTCAGGAGAAAACTGTGAAATTTGCCAGTTCTGGCAAAAAAGACATCTCAAACTGCAACCTGCAGAAGCAATTGAAAAAGCAGATGAACCAGGAAGGAAATGAAAAAATGGTTTTTTTTCAATCGGATCAATTGCTACTGAACATGGTTTACCATAACCTATGGCATAAAGGGTTCCATTAATATTTTTCCTTGCACGACAGAAACCATATTTACCCTCAGGAATCAGACAATTTTTAGGACATAAATGACACTGTACCGCTGATTCATCTGCTTTTTCATAAAACAGTGCCTCATGAAGTTTTTCCTGCGTCTGACAAACAACAGTGATGAAAAGTGACAGGATAAAAACAAGAAGTTTACTCTTCATCTTTACTGACCTTTTTTATAAATTCAAGCATTCTCTGCCAGTGAGTTCCCTGCCAGTAAATTCTACCGCAAATATTGCAGTATGAAAAGTTTTTTTGTGTTTTTGCAACATAATCAGGCACGTAATTGATTACTTCAGAAATTGTTTTTGGTTCAAGTGGATTATTACAGATATTGCATCTTGAAAAAAATTTTTTGCTATCAAAGGTAATCGGTAATTTGTTCTTAATTTCCCTTAATTGTTCAGCAATCTTTTCATTTTCAATCAATAGGGTAATATTCTGATGCTGGAGAAAAAAGTTTCTGTCTCTTGTAAGAACAATTCTTCCTTCTTTTTTTGCATTATAGGCAAGAAAAAATTTATCCCTGCCTGAAAAATATTCTGTATCAAAACCAAGTAATCTCAGCCATCTTGCTAAACTTCCCAGCATACCATCAGCAATGAATTTCATTCTGCTTTTTTAACTTTTCTTCTTCTTTTTTTCAAGACCTTTTTATTTCCTCCCGATACCGAATTGATTTCATCCATATAGCATCGTTGGCTGCGTCGTCGGATTTTTCAACATACATCAGTATGCCTCGTTGCCTTCTCCTTGCCGCCTTGCTCTCTGGCGAACTCAATTCGGTATTCCTACAATTTTGACGGCAAATTAGTATGAATTCCACTTTCTCCCACTTTTTTAACCTTTTTGTCCCCTCCTGAAAGGAGGGGAAAGAAGGGATGTGGAAGATAAAGTGGCGGTGTAGGGATTCGGCGGCTTCGCCTCCCACTACGGCTCAGCTCGTTCCGGCCCGCCTCACATCTCGGCGGGCTTGCTATACGATGCTCTTTATTCATCGCATCAGCAACCACCAGCATAGGTCTTCGCTTGCTCAGACCTATACATCTTCGCTCCCATTCGAATCCCTGTCAAAGAAGTCAAAGTGGCGGTGTAGGGATTCGAACCCCAGACATATCGGGTATGAGCCGACTGCTCTGCCACTGAGCTACACCGCCATTTCAAGGTATTTTGCCAGATCTTTGAATGCCTTTGCCCTGTGGCTGATTTTATTTTTTTCTTCCTCAGGCAATTCAGCCACAGTTTTTCCATATTCAGGTAATTCAAAAATTGGGTCATATCCAAACCCACTTGAACCCCTTGGTGTCTCTGTAATTCTACCATACAATCTACCTTCAAAGAACCTGTGTTTACCAGAGGGTTCAATCAGGGCAACCACACAAATGAAATATGCAACTGGTTTTTTACAATTTAGATTCTCTAAATATTTTAACAGTTTTTTGATATTTTTTCCATCATTAGCATTTTTCCCTGAAAACCTTGACGAATAAATTCCTGGCAAACCACCTGCAGCAGGGATAATAAGTCCTGAATCTTCACCTGCAATAAATTGACCTGGATAATATTTTGCAACATGCAGTGCTTTTGTAAGTGCGTTTTCCTGAAATGTCTTCCCTGTTTCGTCAGGGAATTGTTTAACATCAGGTAAAATGATTTCACAGTCAAAATGTCTTAATATCTGCCTGATTTCAATCACCTTGGAAGGATTTTTAGTAGCCAGATAAAGTTTGAAGCTCATTTTTCAGAATATTTTTTTCAATCTCAATAATTTCTTTTATCCCGGTTTTTGCAATTTCAAGAAGATTGTCAAGTTCTGATTTTGTAAAAAACATTCCTTCTGCAGCACCCTGAATTTCTACAAATTCATCTTTACTGTTCATCACAACATTGAAATCCACCTGAGCCATTGAATCTTCATAATAATTCAGGTCAAGATATTTGTTTCCATTAACTATTCCTACACTTATTGCTCCAATACAGTCCTTGAGAATGGGCAACGTCAGAATGTTTCTTTTTTTCATCTGGACAAGAGCATCCACAAGGGCGCAAAAAGCGCCATTAATTGATGCTGTTCGCGTTCCTCCATCTGCCTGGAGCACATCGCAATCAATAATTATGGTTCTTTCACCTAAGTTTTTCAAATTTATTGTTGATCTCAGTACCCTTCCAATCATCCGTCTGATCTCCTGACTCCGACCTGATTGACTGTTTGTTCTTTGATTGCGTTCGGGTGTTGATGCTGGTAGCATTCCATATTCTGCTGTGAGCCATCCTGTTCCAGATCCCTTAAGAAAGGGTGGGACTTTGTCTTCTATTGTAACACAGCAGAGTACTTTTGTGTCGCCCATTTCAATTATTGTAGAACCAATAGCATATTTGCAGATGTTTCGTGTAATGACAATATTCCTTAATTGATTCCACTGCCGGCCATCTTTTCTTAAATCCATTGTCGCCTTTTTTGTGAATGAAAAACATTTATTTCAAACCATTTTATTATATCACAGAGAAGTTTTTTTGACGGAAAACTAAAATCGACTGCCTGCGAATGCAGAAGGTACAATAAAAAGACCAATGGATGTTGTTGATGTTTTTGAATATACAATGCCGATTGTTAAACAGTGAAAATTTTTTTGTATGTAATATCGCTGGCTTGTAAATTTATCACTTTGCATGTCATAATCAATAGCGCCGCCAAATTCCCAGTCACCTTTTCTTTTGTTGAAAAATGCCGTGACTCCATCAAAATATCCTGAGAGATACCTGTTTCCAAAGCCGACCTGTAAAGTATTACGTTTAAAAGTAATTGTATTCAACTGTTCCCTGATTCCACCTTTTGAAAAATTAAATCTTTCCTGTCCCTGGAAAAACCATTTTTTTCCTGAAGAAAAATTCCACAAAATCACACTATCACTAAAAAGATTCTTGCCAGTATCATAAAGGTTCATCATTGTGATATTACCTGTTTTAGTTTGCCTGTGCCAGAAATCCCATGATAGATTTAAACTTGCAAAGGTGCTATCAGGATTTGAATCATAATAGTCCTGCGAAAATGGGACTACCTTTTTTGTCGGAAAATTTGTAAAGATAGCAAATGATGGAGAAAAATAAATAACATTGCCGTCTTTTTTATCTGACATTGCAAGCCATTGAAAATTTATTCCAGGAGTGAAAATGAAATTGTTTATTTCTTCAATCTGTCCTGTGTAAAAAACATTCCTTATCCTTATAAATGGTGTAATCTTTGTACTGAATTTACTGAAAGGTTTTTCAATTCCAATGTCTGCAACAATGCGTGAGTACTCGTCTCCTTTATTATCAACAAATCTTGTCGGCACAATATTGAAACTGCCAAACAAGTTTCCAATGTTTATATATGGCATTGAAAATTCAATTTCGGGAATTCTTGATGGAGAAAGGAAATTTTCCTGTGCCCATTCATCCACACGAACATTCACGAGCCCCTGTCCAAGAATTTTTGAGTAAGAAAAATAATTAGGATTTTTGCTTTTTTCAAGATACTGATCATAAAGGTGCTTTCTGAAAAATTCTTCATTTTTCATCCATCTCCAGTCAAGAATAACATTCTGCCCATAATCAAATTCCTGTTGAAACTCGCTTGTAAATCCATATGCTGCCTTGTAATTTCCGTATTTTTTAAATCCATATGCTTGAAATTTTTTTATTGCACTTGTTGTGTCCGGAAGAGTAGAGTCCTGCAAGACTAGCCCAGCGCCAAGACCTTCTGTTCCGATGTCAATTCTTTCCTGCATATCAATTTTTTTGCTTTTTGATGTGTTGTTGAAAATTAAGGATATACCATTGCCAATTTCTGTTTTATAACCAGCTGAAACCATAAAAATAGGTTTTTTTGTGGTGAGATTGTAAGAGAAAGCAGGAATGTAAAAAACAGGGATGTTTCCAAAATAGAGTTTGAGATTTTTTATGGAGATTTTTTCTTCAGTTAATTGAATCCTTCCACATAAAAGATGATAATGAGGATTTTCCCTGTCACATGTTGTTAGAATACATGTATCAGCAAAGATTTTGTCTTTATCCTTTTCTACAACCTTTGAACTACCAAAAAAAGGTTTATATGAAAATCGGGAATCAATAAATTTCCCAGTTTCTTTATCAATATCATATAGCAGTTGGTTTGCTGAAAGAGAAAATCCCTTTTGTGAAAATTTTAGTTGTGATTCAATGGTAATTAAATTTTTCGTATGGTCAATAACGGCTTTTTCACAGGTAATCACAATATCCCTGTATGTAATTGTCACATTACCTTCAAAAGTTGTTTTCAGAATATCCCCGGTATCAGAAAACTCTGAATAAACATTATCTGCAGTACACTCAATAACCTGGCAGTATAATCCATGTGAAAGCGATATGAAAAAAAGAAAAAGAAATAGATATTTAAATTTCAACATTGTGTTGTTTTGCAAAGGAAACAAAATCTTCCCAGTTTGTGATGCCATTGGTTGCTCCTACTGCAGTGACGCTCATTGCACCAACAGCATTGGCAATGAGACCACATTTTAAAAATGGATAACCTTTTAAAATTCCTGTAAGAAAACCTGCAACATACGCATCTCCGGCACCTGTGGAATCAACTGTATTGACTTTCAATGCAGGGAAGAATTGGCTTTGTTTACCATCAGTAATAAAGGAACCAGCAGGTCCCATTTTCAAACAGACATTTTTTGCTCCAAGGTCAATGAAAAACTTTGCAATATCCTTATAATCGTCTTTTTTCGAAAGCATTTTTGCTTCCTCTAAACTGGTGAAAAAATAATCAACATACGGGATACTATCTTTAATAACCGCAAGCCACCTGCCTGTTGAATCCCATGCAGTATCAAATGATAGAGTTTTTCCAATTCCCTTCACTTTCATTGAGAGTTCTTTAAGATTCTCATACTCAAGTCCTGGAAGAAGAAAGATTCCTGCGACATGGACGATAGAGAAATTTTTCAGGTATTCAAAATCAATATCAGAAACAGTGAATTTACTATTTGCACCGATTGAATGAAGAAAAGACCTTTCTCCATCAGGAAACACCAGTACCGCTGTTCCTGATGTGGTTATATTTTTTTCAATTCTTACCTTTGACACCTCAATGCCTTCTTTTTTTAATGCATTCAGCACAAAATCGCCAAGAGCATCCTGTCCGATTTTACCAATAACACTTACTGTTGAACCAAGTTTTTTTGCGACTACTGCTGTATTTGAAGCGCATCCACCAATATGCAGTTCACATGTTTCAACAAGCGTAAGTTTTCCTCTTTCTGGAATTTGTACAACAGGTCTTGTAACAAAATCTCCAACGAGTATTCCAAGACATGCAAGTTTTTCCATAGTCATCTCCTTGTGATATTTTTTTGTTCAGATATTATTTTACAGGATAATTGAACAAAATTGAAATGGTAAAAAAATCTTGTAATTTTTTGAGAAAAAAGGTAAAATAATCGTAGTGGGGGATTAGCTCAGTTGGGAGAGCACCAGGCTGGCAGTCTGGGTGTCAAGGGTTCGAATCCCTTATCCTCCACTTTTTTTCTTCTTTGAAAGGGATTCGAACCCCCCTTCTATTTTCCTCCTTTTGCAAAGGGGGATTAAGGGGGATTTCCCCTCCTTTCAGTATGGGAAAGAAGGGAGGTGGACTTCTAATACTATTTTGCCTTCAAAATTTTTCTCATATCTTCAAAAAATTTTAATGCAAGTTCAGTACGATAATCTGGATATGTCCATGGCAGAGGTTGAAATTTTTTCTGCTTCCATATTAAACTTACTTCAGCATAAATTCCTTTACCAAGATAAATCCTGTGGCTATAATCTTTTGTTGTAAGAAGAACAATTTTTGATAATTCCAGATAACCAGGGTCAATATTAACAGTTCTTGATGGTTTTTCAATGTGTCTGCTAAATTGTTTTTCAATGTCATTGGTGAGTAATTTCCATTCAAAACAATTTTCTGGTATCAGGAGTTTTTCAAAAGATACAAAAATCTTCTGTAAATTTTTTCCCATCTCATTTTCATAGTACTGAGTAAAATCAAAAGGAAAAATATTACTTCTGATATCGCATTGTCCAAAAATTTTTTCAAGAAATGGCAAAACGTCATCAAGATATTTCTGATTCTCAAAAAGAATTCCACAAAAAATTTTAACAGCATCAGGTGTTTTTGGTTTGCCCATGGTCGCATGCTTTGATACAGAGACCACAGATGTATTGAGAAATATTATTTTTCTTTGTGATTTCTTTGATTTTGTTGAAACATGCAATATGGTCAAAATCTTCTACCTTTTCTTTGATTGCACCTGCCGGGCACATTTCAATACAAGCCCTGCAATTTCCACAATTAAATTTCACTGGTTGTGGCTTTCTTTTTACTTGAAAGGATGTGAGAATAGTGGCAAATCTTAATCTACTTCCATAGACACTGTTCACAATAAGATTATTTCTTCCGTGCCATCCCAGTCCACAGAGATATGCAAAGTATTTATGAGACAAATGTGCTTTCTGATTTTTCCAGTCAACAATCTGTGATGCTGGTACAGGAATTGAAAGAAATCCATTTTCTTCAAGTAACATAGAAATATGGAAGGCGACTTTATCAAGAATATAGTTCGCCTGGCGATAATGATGAAGATAGAGAAGGTCAGGTCCGTCTGACAAATTTTCAAAAATTAGTTTGTTCAGTGGAATTCCAAAGACAATTGCACTGTTAATTTTTTTTAATGTTTCACCATGAATAAGAATTTTATTTTTATGTTCATCATCAACACTGCACCACCCATAAATTTTTATGTCATTGGCTGCAAAGAATTCTTTTAAGGTTTCAGTTGTCATTTTTTTCAACATTAATTTGAAAGACCTGTTTTGTCAGGAACAAAGTCAGGATTAATTTTCAAAATTTTTTCAAGGTATTGATTTGCTTTTTCAGTATTTCCTGTTTCAGAGTAGAAGTTCCACAATGCTTTGAGTATTTCAGGATTTTTTTCACTTATTTTCAATGCCCTGATGAAATATTTTTCTGCAAGTTGAAAATTCTTACTTCTCTGTTCTACGATCCCGAGATTTAAAAGAATTACTTCAGAATGAGGTTGAAATTTCAAAGCCCTCAGGAAATTTTCTCTTGCTTTTTCAATTTCGTTTGCTGCAAGATACACTTTTCCGAGATGATAATATCCTTCAATATTGAAAGGATTATAACTTACAACATTTCTGCCGTATATTTCTGCCTGTATCCATAAAATCGGGTCATGTATCTCTGCAACAATTCTCATAATATCCTTTGATTTTTTTAGGGAATAACTTGAACTGATGGCAGTGAATGTAAAAACAATGTATGCACATGCAACAATCATGCAGACAAAAGGAATTCCCGAAAAAGAAAATTTTATTTCATGTTTTTCAGGATTATTAACAACAAAATACATCCTGCTCAAAATTCCGCAATTTAAAAAGAAGAAAAAACTTCCCATTGTTGTCTGAAGGGGGAAAGAAGCAATCGAATTGACAAGAATTCCTGTAATACTTGAGATAGCAGAAATGGAAATAAATTTTTCAACAGGTTGTTCTTTTTTATTTGCAACAGTATCCCATGCCATTTTGTAAATGGTAAAAATGAAAAATAGAAAAAGTAAAAGTCCAATAATTCCATTTTCTACAGCAATTTCAATAAATTCATTGTGTGCCTTTGATACTCTTTGATTCACCGGCACAAGGACATTGCCAGGATTATTTTCTGCAAATTCATAATAGGCGATTTCAAAATTTCCAGTACCCCATCCTGCCAGCGGTCTTGATTTAATCAACGAAATACAGATTTTCCAGATATCAATACGGCTTTTGACTGTACCCTGTTCAAACTGAAATACATCAGCGTATGCATTTAGAACCATGATAAAAAAAATCAACACTGAAACCAGTTTCACGGCTTTTGGAATTTTAAATTTTAGTTTAAGAAAAATTAAAGTCATCATTGAAATAACAAAACCAATCCAGCTTGCCCTTGTAAATGTGAGAAAAAGATGAAACAAAAGCAAGATGAAAATTGAACCGAACAGCAACCTTAATTTTTTTTCACTGGTAAGAAAACAAAATAGTGCCCATGGTAAAACAAGCACAAGATATTCACCTGCAAAATTTCTTCTTCCAAGTGTTGAAAGTGCACTTTTTTTAATTTGCCAGTTTATAGGGTCTAAACCATAGTGTTGTAGAATTCCATAGATTGCAACAAACATAGATGAAATTACAACGATTCTGAAAAACAATATTACATCACTGCTTTTTCTTAAAATAAAAGGAACAATGAAAATCAAAACAGCACATACAACATTTAATCCTATTTCAGCAATTCTATAAATTTTATTGGCTGCAAAAAAAAGACATACAATTTCCCACACAATAAAAGCAAGTAATGGTAAATACAGTGGATTTTTGTACACTGTCACTACCTTCATATTAAAAAATTTAGTCATCAACCAGCATGAAAAACCAATAATTCCACCGAGTGCTACAATAAACTTTGGAAGATTAAAGCAGTCCGCAATCGCAGAAGAAAAAACAAGTGATACGAGAGCAACAAACAGTCCAAATGCTACAACATGACGATTTTCTTCCTTTTTTCTGTCTGAATTTTGCAAGAATTTTTTTGCCATGGTTTTTGTTGTCATGAAACTTGTTTGTATATTTTACTTTGATTTCAATAAAACAGCAATAATTTTATATCTTTCATTACCTGCCTGGAAATAAAGAGAACAAAAATAAAGGTGGACACATTGATGATTTTTTCAGGGGACTTGACAGGTACAATCATATGGTTTTATAATTAGTGGTAGAAAATGGGAGAAAGTGGTGTTTATTGGAGAATATCGGTGCAAAATTGATAGCAAGGGCAGGGTAGTAATACCTTCAAAGCTCAGAAGGGATCTTTTCACTCAGGGAGTGAAAAACGTATTCATTACAAGGGGACTTGAACGTTGTCTCTTTGTTTTTCCTGAAAATATGTGGTATGCACAGACAGAAAAATTAAAATCTCTTCCCTTCACAAAGGTTGACCCACGTGCTTTTACGAGATTGTTTTTTTCTGGTGCCTTTCAATCAAAAATAGATGGGCAGGGAAGGGTGGCTCTTCCACAGCATCTTGGTAGCTATGCAGAATTGAATGAAAATATTGTGATTATTGGAGTAGGGGATCGGCTTGAAATCTGGTCAGAAGATAACTGGAATTCTTACTCAAAAAGGGCGATGGAATCATACGGGAAAATTGCAGAAACGTTGCTGGGCGGTTGAGAGAGCATCAGCCTGTGATGGTGAAACAGGTTCTTGAATACCTGAACCCACAGGAAGGTGGTATGTACATAGATGCGACATGTGGCTCAGGGCATCACGCAAGGGCAATACTTGAATATACTGATGGAAAAGCAAAAATCATTTGCATAGACAAAGACCCTCGTGCAATTTTGCGTGCGAAGAAATATCTTGAACAATTTTCAGACAGTGTGATTTTTGTCAATGATGGCTTTGAAAACATAGAACAAATAGTGAAGAGAATTAATGCTGAACGAATTTCAGGAATATTGTTTGACCTCGGTTTTTCTTCTGAACAAATTTCAGATTCAGAAGCAGGCTTTGGATTTCGTCAGGATGGGATGCTTGATATGAGATTTAACCCTGAATCGCCTGTCAGTGCTTATGATGTTGTGAATAGTTACCCTGAATATGAAATAAAAAGAATTTTATTTGAATATGGTGAAATGAAGGATGCTGAAAAAATTGCTCATTTGATTTGTGAGGAAAGGAAAAAGAGACCTATCAGAACAACACGCCAGCTTGCTGACCTTATTGCCTCCTGTAGAAAGAAGAGAGGAAATATTCATCCTGCAACGCAGGTGTTTCAGGCAATAAGAATTTATGTTAACAATGAGTTAGAAAATCTAAAATCAGGATTAAATGGAGCACTGAAAGTTTTGATGCCAGGGGGAAGAATTGTGGTAATTTCGTATCATTCCCTTGAGGACAGAATTGTAAAAAAATTTATGAAATCATCAAATAAACTAAGGATGCTTTTTAAAAAAGTTATTGTTCCTGATCAAATGGAGAAAGTGATTAATCCATGTGCTCGTAGTGCAAAAATGAGGGTTGCGGAGGTTATAAATTGAGCAATAGAAGAATGCGTCCACACTGGATTTCAAATATTACTTTGATATCGGTGTTTATATTCTGCTATCTTGTGATTTATTGTAAGGCGATCGCACTCGGGTATCGTGTTTCTGATCTTGAAAAGAAATATCAGCAATTGAAAAACTGGAATTCTTACTATCGCAGTCAGATTCTTAAAGAACTTTCTCTGGATAAGGTAAAACAGCGCGCAGGAAAACTCAACTTGTCTCTTGAAATTCCTGATGACTGGAGAATTATTGATCTGGTTGACAGTGAAACTCAGGAGAAATCAGGTGATAAAAAAGCATATGCAGGAGAAAAGAAATAGTGATGATAGATTTAGAAGACGGCAGAAGGTTATTGAGATACTTCTAATTCTGGGTTTTGCAGGAGTGATTGTAAAACTTGTTGTCCTTCAAATTGTTTTGCATGATAAGTATGCTGCGATGGCAGGAAAAATACAATTTGTTCAAAAGTCACTTCCTGCACAAAGGGGAACCATATATGACAGAAATGGGAGTATCCTTGCAATAGATATCCCGGCAAAAACATTATATGTTGACACAAAACATGTTGAAGACAGGGAAAAAACAATAAAAGTCCTTTCGTCAATTTTGAAAATACCAGTTTCTGAAATTGAAAAAAAATTTGAGGAAAGATATCCTTTGATTAAAAGAAAACTTACAGTTGAGGAATTTTCAGCTATTGAACAGGAGAAATTAAAAGGAATTGTTTTTGAGGATGATTTTAAGAGAGTATATCCAAAAGGAAAACTTGCCTGTCATTTGCTTGGCTTTACCGGTATCGATGGAACAGGACTTGAGGGAGTGGAACTTCAATATAATGATGTTCTATCAGGTGAGACAGGGATTGTTGAAGTTCTTCGTGATGGCAAAGGGAATCAATTAAGTTCTTTCGGCAGGATTATTCACAATCCTGTTCGTGGTAAAGACATTTATCTAACCATAGATGAAAAAATTCAGCAAATTGTTGAAGAGGAAATGGAAAAATGCTGGGAAATGTATAATCCGAGAAAGATGAGTGTTATTGTGATTGATCCGAAGACAGGTGAAATTCTTGCAATGGCGAACAAACCTGATTATGATCCAAATCAGCCAGGGAAATTTCCTGCTGAGTGGAGAAGAAATCATGCTGTTACTGATTTGTTTGAACCAGGTTCGATTTTTAAAATTGTCACTGCAGCAGCAGTCCTTGAAGAGAAAAAGGTTCATCCTGATGAAATTTTTAATTGCGAGGGTGGAAAATGGTTTATAAGGGGTCACATCCTTCATGATGCTCATCCTTATGGACCGCTTGATTTCAGACACATCATAATTAAATCAAGCAATATCGGAACAGTGAAACTTGCTTTAAGAATAGGGGAACAGACACTCTACAATTATATTAAAAGGTTTCATTTTGGAGAATTAACCGGTATTGACCTTCCGGGAGAAATACGTGGTATCCTCAGACCGGTTGAGAAATGGTCTGATTATTCAATTACTGCTGTCCCAATAGGCCAGGAGGTCGGTGTGACATGTTTGCAGGCAATACGGGCAATCTCGGTATTTGCCAATGGTGGATATTTGATTCAACCGCACATCATAAAAAAAATTGACCCACCTGACCCATCAAACGTCTATTCATTTACTTCATCAGAACAGGTTATTTCAACCGATACAGTGACGACATTGAATTCTATTTTGGCACGGGTTGTCAGTGAAGAAGGGACTGCAAATCAGGCAAGAATTTCTGGTTATACCATTTGTGGGAAAACTGGAACAGCACAGAAATTTGAAAATGGAAGTTATTCACATACGAAATTTGTTGCTTCCTTTATAGGTTTTCTACCGCTTGAAGACCCAAAACTTGCGATACTGGTGAATGTTGATGAACCAAAGGGTGCCTATTACGGTGGAGTTGTAGCAGCACCTGTGTTCAAGGAAATAGCATGGCGTACAATGCAGTATTTTCAAATACCTCCCAAAACATCAAGTGTTGCAATGGGGAAAATTGAAAACAATGAAAACAAAAGAACTGATTAAAAATGCAAAATTTATAAAAAATCAGGAATGCCTGAATCAGGAAGTTAGTGGTATATTTTATGATTCCCGCAAAGTTATTCCCAATGGAATTTTCGTTGCAATACAGGGAACAAATATTGATGGTAATGCATTTGTTCAGGATGCCATTGAAAGGGGTGCATCAATTGTTATCACAGAGAAAAAGGATTTGATTGTTCCTTCGAATGTTGGTCTGGTTGTTGTTGAGAATTGTAGAAAAACACTTGCTGAAATTTCTGCAATATATTACCAGCACCCATCGAAAAAATTAAAGGTTGTCGGCATCACAGGGACAAAAGGAAAAACAAGTACATCTATAATTCTAAAAAGAATTTTTGAATCTGCCTCAATAAAATGTGGTCTCATCGGTACAATTCAATATGAGGTAGGTCAAAGGATTGTTCCATCAACCAATACGACACCTGAGTCAGTGGATTTGCAACTATTTTTTTCAATGATGGTGGAAAACGGTATCAGTCATGCAGTTGTTGAAGTATCTTCT
Source organism: Candidatus Omnitrophota bacterium (assembly GCA_023818965.1). Classification (GTDB taxonomy): domain Bacteria; phylum Ratteibacteria; class UBA8468; order B48-G9; family DTJG01; genus DTJG01. The sequence goes on from JAMWCD010000006.1 coordinate 285,678, forward strand.
CATGCACTTGACCAGGGCAGGATAGAACACATCCATTTTGATGCTGGGATTTTTACCAATATTTCAGGCCATGAACATCTTGATTACCATAAAAATTTCAATAACTATCTTGCTGCAAAACTGAAATTTTTTAATTATTATCTTCCAGTAAGCGAAAAAAAGAATAAATTTGCAATTATTAATATTGACGACCCATATGCAAAATTTTTCATCAAAAATATCAATCGTGACATCAATCTTGTTACCTATGGTTTATCAAAAAAGGCAGAATATCATCCCGAAAGTTTTTCCTTTGACCGTGAAGGGACAACTTTTATTTTGAAAGGGGAAAAATTTGTAACGAGATTTCTTGGAAAGGGGAATCTTTACAATTGTCTTGCAGCGATTGCTGCTGCAGAAAAACTTGGTGTTGAAATCGAAATCATTAAAGTATCTTTTGAAAATATGGGAAGCATTCCAGGCAGAATGGAATTTGTAAATGCAGGGCAGCCATTTACTGTCGTTGTGGACTATGCACATACCCATATTGCACTGGAAGAATTATTGAGGACTGTTCGTTCACTAAAACCAGATAGGATTTTGCTGATCTTTGGTTGTGGAGGAGACAGGGACAGAAGTAAAAGACCATTGATGGGAAAGATTGCTGCGAAAATGGCGGACAGGGTTTATATAACAAGTGATAATCCTCGAAATGAGGATCCACTGATGATCATTTCTGACATATACCGGGCTATTCCATTCTGGAGAAAATCAAAATGCATGATTATTCCAGACAGGCACAAGGCTATTGAGGCAGCTCTGAATGATGCTAAAAGGGGGGACTGGGTTATTATTGCAGGAAAAGGACATGAGCAGTATCAGATAATAAAAACTGTTTTTCATCCATTTGATGATAGAAAGGTGGCAGAGGAAATATTGAGGAATAAATACGGGAATTCAGATGGAAAAAATAACACTGTGTGAAGTGATTAAATGGACTGATGGAACATGTTTTAATAAAAAGGACATCATTGTGAAATCCATCACCACTGACTCAAGAAATATATCTGATGATGCGCTTTTTATCGCTTTAAAAGGAAAAAACTTCGATGGACATGATTTTGTTGGTGATGCAATAAAATCTGGAGCAAAAGCAGTAGTTGTTGAAAAACAGTTACCTTTTGATATTCCACAGATTGTTGTTTCTGATACATTGATTGCCCTCGGCAACATAGCAAAGAATTACAGGAGAAAGTTTTGTTGCCCGATCATTGGTATTACAGGAAGTGATGGCAAAACAACCACGAAAGAAATGTGTGCACATTTGCTTTCTGCGAAATTTTGTGTCTGTAAAAATCATGGTAATTTCAACAATCAAATAGGACTTCCTTTGAGTATTATGAATCTGGATAAGACAACAGAAATTGGAATTTTTGAGCTCGGTATGAACAATTATGGAGAATTGAGATATCTGGGTGGAATTTTACAGCCGGATATTGTAATAATCACATCCATTGGATATGCCCACCTTGGATTTTTCAAAAATCGAAGGGACCTTGCTATGACAAAGGCGGAAATTCTTGAAAGTGTTCGTTCTGATGGGCTTATTGTTATAAACAGGGATACAAACTTTCTTGATGTGTTAAAAGGTAATACAATATATCCACCAGTAACCATTGGTATGCATCCATCAAGTGATTTCAGGGCAATTGTTACAGATTACACTGGAAATGAAATTACACTAAAAATTGAAAAATGGAAGCATCTTTTATTTAAAATAAAATCCTGGAATGGTTCAATGATTTATCCGTCGCTTTTTTCAATTTTCATCGCTGATTATTTTGGTGTGCCTCGTTCAACCATAGCAAAATATCTTTATGATTTTAACCTTATCAATGGAAGGGGGCAGATAAAGGAGTGTGGCAATGTAAAAATTTTTGATGAAAGTTATAATGCAAATCCTGCATCCATGTCAATGGCTTTGCAATATTTTGCAAGACAGAAAGCCAGAAGGAAAATTGCTGTCATCGGACAAATGGCTGAATTAGGTAGATGGAGTAAATTTTATCATAGAAAAATTGCAAATCTTGTGGAAAAACTTAAATTTGATGCTGTTTTTACTGTCGGCAGTGATGCAAAAATTATTTCAGAATTTTTCTCAAAGACCGCAAAGCATTTTGACAATGTTGGTGATATGATTGAATATATGCAGAATTTTATAACATCAGGTGATGCAGTTTTTGTTAAGGGCTCAAGGATTAATAATCTTGAAATTCTGGTGCAATCGTTGATTGAAAAACTGGAGAGATAAAATGTTTTATTTTCTTACTCCTTATGTTACAGAGTTTTTTTCGCCTTTTAATGTTTTCAGATATATTACTGTCAGGACAGTGTGCGCATCACTGACTTCACTTTTTATTTGTTTGTTTCTATTTCCAGCATTCATCAGGAGTGTAAAACATCTTTCATATCCGAAAATGCTTGAGTTTCATCAGAACAAGGAAAAGACCCCAACAATGGGAGGGCTTTTAATTATATGGAGCATACTGATATCAAATTTTCTCTGGGCTGATTTGAAAAATCTTTATGTTTTGATGTTGATTTTAACAACCTGCTGGCTGGGACTATTAGGTTTTTTCGACGATTATCTGAAATTGACAAAGAAAAATCCAAAGGGAGTAAGACCCCGGGTAAAAATCATCGGTCAAATTGGAATAGGTTTTATTCTTGGTTTGATTCTTTATTATCACCCTGTATTGAATTTTTCAAGCCGTCTTTATGTTCCCTTTTTTAAAAATATATGGTTTGATCTCGGTCCTTATTGTATATTATTGGTAACATTTATCATTGTGGCTACATCAAATGCAGTCAATCTTACTGATGGTCTTGATGGGCTTGCTGCTGGAACAATTCTTATGGCGGCTGTAGCATTTGGTTTTATTGTCTATGCCACTGGAAATGCAATTTTTGCACGATATCTTCTCCTTCCTTACGTTGCAGGACTTGGTGAAGCAACTGTTTTTTGTGGTTCGCTTGTTGGTGCAGTGCTTGGGTTTTTGTGGTATAACTGCTATCCTGCTGAAATTTTTATGGGTGATACTGGTTCATTACCTCTGGGTGGAGTTATTGGATTACTTGCTGTCATCAGCAAACAGGAAATTTCTTTAATCATTGTTGGGGGAATATTTGTCCTTGAGGCACTCTCTGTTGTCATACAGGTTATTTCTTTTAGAACACGGAGAAAAAGGATTTTTCTTATGACTCCTTTGCATCACCATTTTGAACTTCTTGGATGGAAGGAATCACAGGTTGTTGTTAGATTCTGGATACTTGCGATTATCTTTGCACTGTTTACACTCATTACGTTGAAAATCAGATGATTGATATCAAGGGTAAAAATTTTCTTGTTGTTGGCTTAGGGGAGACCGGTTATGACGCAGCCCTGACACTTTCTCAGAGTGGGGCAAATGTTCGGGTTACTGAGATTAAAGACACTCCATCCATCAAAGAAAAAAAAGAAAAACTTTTCAGTAAAGGGATTATTGTAGAAACAGGAAAACATTCAATTGATTTTGTAAAATGGGCTGATGTTGTAATGCCCAGTCCTGGTGTTGCTCTTGATGCTCAGCCAATTTTGTGGGCAAAAGAGAAAAATATTAAAATCCTGAGTGAAATAGAAATTGCATATCAAATGTCTCCATCAAAAAAAATTATTGCCATCACAGGAACAAATGGAAAAACCACAACTGTTTCCTTCACTGATTTTGTTTTTACAAAGGCAAAAATTCCTCATATTACATGCGGCAACATTGGAAATAGTTTTATTGGAGAACTTGATAAAATCCAGCAGGATACCTGGATCATTCTTGAGGTCAGCAGTTTTCAACTTGAATACATAGAAGAATTCTGTCCATTTATTGGGGCAATTCTGAATATTGCCGATGACCATCTTGATTATTACAGCAATTTTTCTCAGTATGTTGAGGCAAAGAAAAAAATTTTCAACAATAGTCAACCTGAACACTGGGCAATTTTGAATTATGAAAATGTCTGGTGCAGGAAGATTGGTGAATCAATCAGGTGCAAAAAAATGTTTTTCTCAAGTAAAAGAAAAATTGATGGAATATACGTAGCAAATGGTTTTGTTTCCTTTAAGGGAAACAAAATTTTTTCAATTGATGAATTTGAAAAAAGTCATCTAAAAGGAAGTCACAATCTTGAAAATGTGATGGTTGTAGTTGGAATAAGTCAGATTCTTGGAATTTCAGGAACATTTATTTCTCAGGCACTTTCAGAATTTACTCCGGCTCCACATAGATTGGAGAAGGTGGCAGAAATTAATGGTATTACTTTTATTGACGATTCAAAGGCAACAAATGTTGATGCTGTTTGCAGAGCACTTGAAAGTTTTCAAATGAAAAACAACATCATTTTGATTCTCGGTGGTAAAGATAAGGGTATCCCATTTACTCCTGTTAAGAATTTTCTCCCAGGCAGGGTGAAAAAGATTCTTGTTATTGGAGAGGCAGCATCCCGTATCGAAAACGAACTTAAGGATGTTAGTATAAGTATGGAGAGGATCAAAAATTTTGAAGATGCGGTACGTATTTCGCTTTCAACAGGAAAACCTGGTGATATTGTATTGCTTTCACCAGGATGTTCTTCTTTTGATATGTTTACCAATTATGCGGAGCGTGGAGATGTCTTCAAGAGTGCGGTTAAAAATTTACTATAAGTGTCTTATCGCAGCTGCTATTCTGTTGATGCTTGGTGCTGCAATGGTTTTGAGTTCAAGTTCTCCTTATGCCCTGCAGAGTACAGGTGATCCCTTTTATTATTTCAAACGTCACTGTTTGTTTTTCATCCCTGGTTTAGTATTGTTTTTCTACTTTAAAAATTTACCCTATGAGAAACTTCGAAAACTTGCAAAGGTTTTGATACTGGTTTCAATTGTTTTGCTGGTACTTACCCTTGTAATTGGAACAGAAGTAAAGGGTGCAAAAAGATCAATAAATTTCAAGGGTTTTAGATTTCAACCATCAGAACTTGCGAAGTTTTCTCTTATAATATATCTTGCACACTTTTTTTCTCGATACGAGGAAAATAAAAAAAGTAAAAAGGCATTTCTTATTCCTCTTTCCATTTCTGGTGTGATAATGTTACTTTTATTGAAGGAACCAGATTTCGGTAGTACTGCAACAATTTTTGCCTATACTGTTGGTTTTCTTATTGTTGCCGGGATTAACTGGTTTATTGTATCAGGAATGATTCTTTCCTCTGTTCCTGCTGTCTGGTATCTGATTCATTTCAAGCCGTATATGTGGAAAAGAATTACAGCATTTCTTTTTCCAGAAAAAGATCCAATGGGCGTTGGATATCATGTGATTCAGGCATTGATCACAATTGGTTCTGGGGGGCTATTTGGTGTTGGTCTTGGAAGGGGCAGGCAAAAACTTGAATTTTTACCTGAGGCTCATAAGGATTATGTTTTTGCTGTCATAGGGGAAGAATTAGGATTTGCTGGTTGTATTCTTGTTCTCACTTTGTTTGGGATAATAATTTTCACCTGTTTCTGGCTCAGTAGACGTATCAAGGATATATTTGGCAGGTATCTCGCATTTGGTATTGGTATGTATTTTGGGATTCAGGTTTTCCTTCATGCAGGGGTAACTGCAAAAATTCTTCCTCCTAAAGGAACAACACTGCCATTTTTCAGTTATGGTGGTTCATCACTTGTTGTTTCAATGGCAATGCTTGGAGTACTTTTCAGTATTATCAATAATGCTGAGATTGAGTTTGAACAAACAGAACTTGTTTCTGATGTAATGTAGTCACTTTACCTGATTGAATAAAAAATTAAGATTTAGCATAATTCTCACTGGTACTGGTAAAAATTTTCCCTTTTTATCAGGGTCTGGCACCTGAAACATATAATTGACATCAAGGTTCAATTTGCCTTCTGATTTTATCAGAATACCTTTTGATGCATCAAAAAAAATCTGTCCATCAGAAGTATTTCTTCCAGTAATCTTTACTTCTGTATCCTTTTCTTTTGATGTCTCCCTGATCACCTGATTTGAAAGAAATCTTATCTTTTCATTATTTCCTGATTTTCCTTCATAAACATAAGTGAACTCAAGTTGTGGGATTTTTCCTGAGGGAAGATGAAATGATTCGATTTTCTGCGTCCATTTTGTTCCAGGCGTGACTGAATCAGGAAAAACAGGAAAAAGTCCAAGAAATGGTGCAAAGTCCATCAATCCCCTTTTAAGGGTGACGGATTTATGTATCCTGCCATTTTTATCAACCTGCAGTAATAGTTGCGGAATAAAAGAGGAGATTTCTGTTTCAGATGTCGTTGTATCTTCAAAAATATCTTCATTTACGACGATCTTTGATTTTTTTGCAGTAACTTTTATCTGATAAAGTCCTTCTGATTCTCCAAGATTCAAAAATTCCAGCAGAAAATCTGTTTTTACCTTGAAGGTTGATGGTTTTTCATCAAAGGAAGACCATGAACCTGTTCCATTGATATTGACCCTGTACAAAAGGGTTTCAAGGGATGGGAATTTGTAAATCAGTCCAGTTGTTTGAGCAAACATGTTATATGAGAAACAGCACACAACCAGCAGTATAATTTTAAAAATTTTCATACGTTCCTTTCTGCAAAATTGTTCAATCGTTTGACTGTTTCTTCCAGATTTGTCATGCTTGTAGCAAATGATATTCTTACAAATCCTTCTGCTCCAAAATCATCTCCAGGAACAGTTGCAAGTTTTTCTTCCTCAAGGAGTTTTTGTGCAAGTTGACCAGATGTCATATTTCCAATTTTCAGAAGAACATAGAATGCTCCGTCAGGTTTACAATAATGAATTTTTGGAGAAAGATTATTGATGATGAAATTTCTTCTTTTCTCAAATTCTTCAATCATTGGTTTGATAAATGACTGGTCGGCGGTAATTGCTGTAAGTGCTGCCTTTTGTGCAAAGGATGTGGGATTTGATGTTGTCTGACTCTGGATGTTTGCTATTGCTTTTGCAACAGGCATTTCTGCAGCCAGATAACCTATTCTCCAGCCAGTCATTGCATATGTCTTTGATACCCCATTAACAACAATTGTTAGTTTTTTTATTTCTTCGCCAAGCGAGGCAATGCTGATATGCTTGAGTCCACCATAAACAAGTTTTTCATAGACCTCGTCTGATATTACAATAATGCCATATTTGCACGCAATTTCTGCAATTTCAATAAGTTCCTTTTCTGAATAGACAATTCCTGTGGGATTTGATGGGCTGTTTAAAATAATTGCTTTTGTCTTTCGTGTAATAATAGATTTCAAATGCTCGATATCCATTTTGAAATCTTCTTTATATTTGCAAACAACACACTTTCCACCAGCAAGTTTTATCATTTCAGGATAACTGACCCAGTATGGGGCTGGAACTATTATTTCGTCATCCTGGTCACAAATTGCAAGCAAAACATTAAATAAACTATGTTTTGCTCCACAGGAAACAATAATCTGTTCAACCTGATAGTCAAGATTGTTATCTTTTTTAAACTTATCACATATTGCCTGCCTTAATTGTTTAATGCCAGATGAATCTGTATATTTTGTAAATCCTTCATTGAGGGCTCTAATTGCTGCTTGTTTTATAAAATCAGGTGTGTCAAAGTCAGGTTCTCCAACTGAAAGATTGATAATTTTTTCACCTGCTGCTACAAGTTCAGCGGCTTTCTTATTCACAGCGAGTGTGCTTGATGGTTTTATATTTTTTGCCCTCTGAGATATTTTGTTTTCTATCATAATGCCTCCTTTATATTTCATTTTATCACAAATTTCAGTTTGTTTCATTTTCCTACCTTTCACTTTATGCTCTCCGTTATTACATGCTGGAGAAACCTTTGAAATACTTGACGCATAAGATTTTTCAGTTTAATATGTAAACACACTTCACAAATAAAAAGGGTTGGTCTGATGATATCTGTCGCAATAATAAACCAGAAAGGTGGGGTTGGAAAAACAACATCAGCAGTGAATCTTGGTGCAGGACTGTCTTTATTAAAGAAAAAAATTCTGCTGATTGATCTTGACCCTCAGGCGCATCTCACATACAGTACAGGCATAAAGGCACATGAACTTTCGAGGACTCTTTACCATGTTTTCCGGGGAGATGCTTCTGTTTCTGAGACAATTATTCCGCGGCCGATAGAAGTAAATCTACCATTTTTGAAAAACGGGAAAAAATCAAACACTTTTTTTGTTCTCCCTGCATCACTTGATCTTTCTGGCGCTGACCTTGAATTTGGCGGCATTGCTGGAAGAGAATTTTTATTAAAAGAAAGTTTAAGCCAGATCAATGATTTTGATTATGTTTTTATTGATTGTCCTCCATCACTTGGGCTTTTAACACTGAATGCCCTTACCACTGCTGATGAAGTTTATATACCACTACAAACAGAGTTTCTTGCATTACAGGGTATCAGTAAATTACTTGAGACAATTGAAATCGTTCGCAAGCGATTGAACAGGAATATCAAGATTACTGGAATTATAGGAACAAGGTTTGATGGAAGGAAAAGATTAAATAGAGAAGTTGTTGAAAAAATCAGGGATTATTTTGGTAAACAATTTTTCAATACCCTCATCAGGGAGAATATTTCACTGGCAGAGGCACCGAGTTTTGGAAAAACAATATATGAATACAAGCCAGATAGTTACGGTTCTGAAGATTATTTCAAATTGAGTGTTGAAATTTTTGAAAGGGATAAGACGAAAAACAATACTGCATAAAATCTGGAGGAAAAATGGAGAAGAAAAACACACGACTTGGAACCGACCCATTAAGCTGGATCAGAGACAGCAGGCAGCAGGATGTAACCACTGTTGAAAAAAAGAAAACCATTCACGATAAAAAAAAGGATATTCCAAAAACAAAGGAAGGTTTGAAAGAGGGCTGGATCAGGGCGACTTTTATTGTCAGGGAAGAATACCTTGAGAAAATTAAAGCAATTTCATACTGGGATAGAAAGGATATCAAACAGGTTGTTGACGAAGCCCTGACTGCATATTTAAAAAACAAAAAGGTAAAACCAAAGCCAGTCAATCAGGAGACATAGAGTGAAGAGACAATCAATTCTTGTATCAGAAAATATAAAAGAATTTTTTTCAAAAATCAATGAAAGTATTACAAAGGCAAGAAATGCCGAACATCTTCTTACATTAATTTCAAAAACTGCTGTTGATGAATTTGATGCTGATAGATCTTCAATTTTTCTCAGGGACGAAAAAACAGGCCAACTTCGTCTTATTGCAGGAACAGGAATACCAAAGGAGATTATTGAAAACCATCCTGTTGCAGAACATAAAAACATCAGTTACTGGGTTGCCGAACATAAAAAGCCCATTATTCTTAATGGTCCTGTAAAAAAGGACGCGAGATTTCAATCATTGAGCAAGACAGCAATTTCTTCTGCAATTGTTATACCTCTAATTTTTGAAAATTCTGTCATCGGGGTATTCAGTGTTTCTCGTACAGGCGATGAAAAATCAGAGTTTGATGAAGATGATATGGTTTTATTCAGATTCCTTGGTGACCTTGTAGTATTATCCCTTCAACTTCTCGTGATGCAGGAGAAGAAGATTCACAGCGAACAACTTGCTGCTATCGGGCTTGCAACTGCTGAACTTGTACATTCATTGAAAAATCTTCTTGTTGGAATATTCGGTGCAACTGAACTACTTAATGTTTTGATTCAGCAAAATGAGTGGGATTCAGTAAAGGAACACTGGAATTTGCTTGCTGATAATATCAAAAATCTTTCGACTGTTGTTAATGAAGTTCTGTCATACAGCAGGACATCATCAATAACAAAAGAAAATGTTATACTTCAGGAAATTTTGCAACAAATTTGTAATTTTATCAAACCAAGATGCAATATTTCAAACATCAAACTTTCTTTTGTTTGCCCTGAAGAAAAAATTATCCTATGGGCAAACAGGGAAGCTTTGTATAACGCAATCATGAATATTGTTGATAACGCAATAAAGGTAATGCCCGACGGTGGAGAATTAAAAATAATATGTGAAACTGAAGTTGACAGTGTAAGGATAAAAATTTCTGATACAGGTACTGGTATTCCAGAAGAAAATATCAGTAGAATTTTTGAGCCATTTTTTACCACTGATAAAAAGAGAGGTACTGGTATCGGGCTTGCCTTAACCAAAAAGATAGTTGAGAGCCATGCTGGCAAAATTATGGTTGAATCGAAAGTGGGAAAAGGCAGCACCTTTATCATTGAATTGCCGATTATAACAGATTCAAATTGATATTACTTCAATGGAACAAGTTTTAATGCATTTTTGAAATAAATCTTGTTGAGGACTTCCTCTGGTAAACCAAGTGAGTCAAGTAATTCTCTATGTTTTGAATCAAAATAATCCCTTGCAAATAAAATTCTGTCCTGAAATTCTATCAGAAACTTCTTCCCAAAATCAATATTTCTTTTCAATGCATTCAGACCTGAACTTGCTGAAATGTCACAATACAGATTTGGATACTTTCTCAACATTTCAATAATTTTTCCACCTTCTTTTATATCACCCTGCGGATATACTTCCTTATCAAATTTATCATCGCCTGAAATATGTGCCCAGAATCCTGGTCCGTGTCCAATGAAATTTGTTTCAGGGCATTTTGCTATTGCTCTTTCAAATGCTTCTATTCCTCCACCATACCACCACGAAGGTCTTGGATACCTTGAACCTGTTTCAAATTCATAGTCAATGTGAACAACAACAGACAATTGTTTCTTTCCACAGAATCTAAACATTCTTATGGCATCCAGATTGTCATACATCATCCTTAATTTCAATTCTCCATAAACCCTTACTCCATACATATTGATAGCACCCTGGAGAAGGTCGATTGCCTCTGGTCTTCTTGGGTCAGGAGCATATCCTGGAACAAATCTATCGGGTTTTGCTTTAATATACTCAACTACTTTACTGAATGGTATTGGTCCATATTTTTCAAAATGAGGTATTGATGCAAAATGTTCGGGTGAAAACTCATCCAGCGGAGATTCCCATGTTAAAAGCCATGTAATATCTATGTTGTTTTTGTCCATGTTCTCAATAAATTTTTCTATTGTATAACCATGCCATTCAGGATGGTTATGCGCATCAATAATCATTTTTTCTCCTTGTTAGGAGTGAAGATTTTTTAAAATTGGTTAGATTATAACATAAAAACTGGTAATCCTGAATTGATATTGACAAATTTTTATGTTGAGGTATTATTATTTTGAACATTATATCACAGGATAAAAATGACATTACTGGATTATACCTGGATTATACTGAGAAAATACTTAGAATGCAATCAGAATCACATCAGAACTATATCGACCACCATTCAAAAAAACCTTTCAGAACACAAAAATCAAATTGTTCAAGGAGGTGAGAAAAATGAAAAACAAAGGATTTACTCTGATTGAATTACTTGTGGTAATAGCAATCATTGCGATACTTGCGTCAATTTTGTTTGAGCCACTACTTCGAGCAAGGGGTATGGCACGACGCGCAGCATGTGCAAGTAATCTGAAGCAACTTTATCTTTCATTGATAATGTATGCTGAAGATTATGATGGCTATGGTATTGGTACTGTGGCATGGGGTAGTCCAAATACGTTTACTTATACTGCCAATGCTCCATGGGTAAAATCATATTTTCCTAACCCGAATTTATTCAGATGTCCTGATACTGACTGGAAGGCATACAAAGGTTCAGCGTGGAGTTATAGACCAGGTTATAGAATTTCAACAGCGCAATATTGCTCATACTGGATTCTTTTTGGTTATTCATTCCATTCTGCGACCTGCACGCAAGATTTCTATGGCTGGCATATGTATAATAATTCCACTCCTACCAGTATAAACAAGGCACCATGTCCAAATATTAAATTCTGTGGAAAATCTGTTCAGGATCCAAAGGGAACAACCCAGTATGTTCTTCCGGCATCAGAGCAAATATGTATCAGTGATTGCTATGGCAAACCAGGATGGTGGTATGGTTATGGACTAACAGCAGGAGTCAGGAACAATCATTTAGAGTTTGATGGAGAAAATGTTGTTTATATGGATGGACATTTGGAATGGAAAGCAAGAGACCAGTTGAAATACTATTTTCACTATTACTATGGCGACATATGGTGGTAAAAGGGGGTGAGGAAAATGAAAAAGAAAGGATTTACTCTGATTGAATTACTTGTGGTAATTGCGATTATTGCGATACTTGCAGCGATGTTACTGCCGGCATTATCAAGGGCAAGGAAACAGGCGAAATTTTCTCGCTGGC